>NZ_KE387005.1:0-26976 GCF_000429965.1 Desulfogranum mediterraneum DSM 13871 | reverse complement strand
GGGTGGTGCCGTGAGGGTCCAGGCCTCGTTGGCGTCGTCATTCCCGCGGAGGCGGGAATCCAGTTGTGAGGTGAGCCGCTGCAGCTCTGCCTGTCTCTCCATCCTGGCGATTGCAGTCAGAAGGGGGCAGTCAGAAGCCGGAAACAGGAGGCAGCAAAGGGCAGTCCCCCAGGGGAACAGATCGTATGTGCCGCTTCTATAGAGAGCTGGATGCCCGCCTGCGCGGGCATGACAAGAGAGAGGCAATGGACAGTTCCCCCGTGAGGTGCCATTGGAGATGGGTTAGCATCTAGGCCCTGGGAGAAATACGGATAGAGTCGGAAAATCATTTGCCTCTGTTGTTTGCGGCCCATACAATGAGCAATGATCCCGGATGACGGCACCGGCCAAGGGGTGGCTGGAGCGATCGTCAACCCGGGGCAATGGTTACCGGGCTGGAGTCGAGCGTTTAAGGCTACCTTGAATAATGGCTTTTTTTTCCAATCTCAGCGTTGCGATCAAAAATTTAGTCTCGGAATATCAGCTGTATACCTCCGCTAAAATTTTATCTCGCGCCTTGACCTTGATCGAAAAATCTAATGATTCAAGATACCCTTAAGATGGCCTGATCTACAAGGAGAGCAACATGCCGCTGCACTACAAAACCACGCTGAAAGACCAGCTGGTCGATGATATCTACGCCTCAAGCGATCTCTCGCACAGCCTTCCCAGGTACCGCATACCCAGGGAAGAGCAGGCCCCCCGTCACGTCTATCAGCTGGTCCATGACGAGTTGATGCTGGATGGTAACTCCCGCCAGAATCTGGCCACCTTCTGTCAGACCTGGCTGGAGCCCGAGGTGCGCAGCCTGATGGCGGAGTGCACGGATAAGAACATGATCGACAAGGATGAGTATCCCCAGTCAGCCGAGATTGAGTCACGCTGCGTCCACATGCTGGCCGACCTTTGGAACGCTCCCCAGGCCAGCGACACCTTGGGCTGCTCCACCACCGGTTCCAGTGAGGCAGCCATGCTCGGCGGGATGGCCTTGAAGTGGCGTTGGCGGGAGAGGCTGCGGAAACAGGGGAAGGCCACGGATCGTCCCAACCTGGTCTGCGGACCGGTGCAGGTCTGCTGGCATAAATTTGCCCGTTACTGGGACGTGGAGCTCCGGGAGATCCCCATGCAGGGGGATCGGCTGATCATGAACCCGGAGGAGGTGGTGAAGCGTTGTGACGAGAATACCATCGGCGTGGTGGCGACCCTGGGGGTGACCTTTACCTGCCAGTATGAACCGGTGGCCGCGGTGAGTGCGGCCCTGGACCGGTTGCAGCAGGAGACCGGCCTGGATATCCCCATCCATGTGGATGGTGCCAGCGGCGGCTTTATCGCCCCCTTTGTGGAACCGGAGTTGGTCTGGGATTTTCGCCTGGAGCGGGTGAAGTCGATCAATGCCTCGGGCCATAAGTTCGGCCTGGCGCCCCTGGGGGTGGGCTGGGTGGTCTGGCGCAGTGAGGCGGATCTGCACCAGGAGCTGATCTTTGAGGTCAACTACCTGGGCGGCAATATGCCCACCTTTGCCCTCAACTTCTCCCGTCCGGGCGGTCAGATCGTGGCCCAGTACTACAACTTTCTCCGCCTGGGTTTCGAGGGCTACCGCAAGATCCACCTGGCCTGTTACGAGACCGCCCGTTATCTGGCGGAGCAGATCGAAAAAACAGGGCTGTTTGAGATCATCTACAACGGTCGCGGCGGGATTCCGGCGGTGAGCTTCAGCCTCAAGCCTGAATCTGACCCGGGCTTCAACCTCTTTGACCTCTCGGATCGCATCCGCAGCCGCGGCTGGCAGATCGCCGCCTATGCCATGCCGGCCGAACGGGAAGATCTGGTCATCATGCGGATCCTGGTCCGTCATGGGGTGAGTCGGGATCTGGCCGACCTCCTGCTGGCCGATCTCAGACGCTGTATCGCCTACTTTGCCGGGCATCCGCTCCAACACCACAGCAGCGGAGAAGAGTCCGGGGGATTTTCCCACAGCTAGGGTCTGTCCCCAGAGGAGGATGGAGAGGCGGGCCGGCTCAAGGGGGGGGAGCCGCCTGCCGCGTTTCAAATCTGCGACCGTTCTCTTCTGAGGACCGTGGACCGGGGGCCATATGAATGTCATTGCCGCTGTTAATGGTCAGCTCAGCGCAGAGGTAGCCGCACGCTACGGCCTCCATTTTGCCAGGGTCCATGGCCTTGCTCTCAGCTTGCTCCATATCCTCAATCCAGGCGACAGCATCAGGGCCGTGGAAGAGAGCATGGCCAATATCGAGGAGCTTGCCCGGGGCTATCAGCTGGCAAGCCAGCGGGTCATCCTCCAGGGCCCGCCCATGGAGACCCTCAGGCGCTATCTTCAGGGAAACAAGGGTGCGATGCTCTTCTGCAGCACCCGCTACCGCCCCCGCAGGAATCTCTATACCCTCTCTTTCGGGCAGGAGCTCCTGAGTCAGGACCTCCCCGTGGACCTGGCTGTGGTCCGGGTGGTGCAGCCCCACTCCACCCTGACTACGGAACGGATTCTCCTGCCCATAAAGGAGGGCCGCTTGTCGGTGGAGAAATTTACCTTCTTTGCCTCCATGCTCAAGGCCTACCAGGCCAGCGGCGAGATCTACAGCGTTACCGTTACCAGCAGGAAGAAAAAGGCCAACCTTGATCTGGGAACGACCAGACAGCTGCTCCAGCAGATCGACGATAGGCTCTCCCACTATAGGCAGTTGGCCCTGCACATGGATATCCCGCTGCGACTCAAGCACGCCATTGCCGTCAACGAGGTCGATCAACTGCTCCATCATCTCTCCCATGGGGATTTCCAGCTGATGATCGTGGGCGGGGAGCGGCTCTCTGCCTACTCCTCCTTTATCAAGGCCAAACCCATCGACCGGCTGCAACGCTCCACCCCGGTCAACACCATCGCCTTTTACCCCAGGGAAAAGGGACGATGAAGCCCTTCATGCAGGAGAAAACCGAGCTGCTGCGGAGCCTGAAGACCAGGGAAGAGGGGCTGACCGCAGCCCAGGTGGCCCGGGGGCTGGAGCAGTTCGGCCCTAACCTGCTTGAAGAAGAGGAGGCCAAGAACTACCTCAGCCTCTACCTGAAGGAGTATTTTCAGTTTTTTGCGATCCTGCTTGAGGTGGCGGCCCTGCTCTCCTTTGTTGCCGATTACTATGCCCCGGATCAGGGCAACGATATCCTCGGATATGCCATCCTGGGGGCGGTGATCATCAATGCCACCTTCACCTTCTGGCAGCAATATCGTGCCGACCGGGCCATGGCAGCCCTGCTGGAGCTGATGCCCACCATGGTTACGGTCCGCAGGGATGGCACCATCACCACCGTCGATGCCAAGGAACTGACTCCGGGGGACATCCTCATCCTGGAGGCCGGGGACAAGGTGGCCGCGGACGGGGTCCTGGTGGCAAGCTCCTCGCTCTATCTCAATCTCTCCTCCCTTACCGGCGAGTCACGGCCGGCGGCCCGCAGCCAGAGGCCTTCCAGCCAGTCTAATCCCCTCCATGCCAGGAACATGGTCTTTGCCGGCACCACCGTGGTCTCAGGCAGCGGGGTCGCCGTGGTCTGCAGTATCGCCAATGCCACCGAATTCGGCAAGATCGCCAGCCTGACCAAGCATGTGGAGAAAAAGCTGACCCCCATGCAGCGGGAGATCGTCAGGATCACCCGGATACTCACCATCGTTGCCCTGGTCATGGGCTTGGTCTTTTTTCTGCTGGGACTCTTTTCCGCCAAGGGCCCCCTGATGGCCTCTATCTTTGCCCTCTCTCTGATTGTTGCCAACGTGCCGGAGGGGCTGCTGCCCACGATCACCCTCTCCCTCTCCCTGGCCGGCCAGAGGATGGCCAAGAGAAACGCCCTGCTCAAGAATCTTGACTCTGTAGAGACCCTGGGCAGCGCCTCGGTGATCTGCAGCGACAAGACCGGCACCATCACCCGCAACGAGATGACCCTGCGCCATATCTGGTTGGCCGGCGGAGAAGAGATCACCCTCTCCGGTGAGGGCTACCAGGAGCAGGGCAGCTTTTTCTTTGACCGGGAGTCGTCCGCAGGCGATGCCAGGTTGGACCAGTTGCTGAAGGCTGCGCTCTCCAACTGTACGGCCGTGATTGAGGCCGGCACCATCCGGGGCGACCCCACGGAGTTGGCCCTGGTGGCAGCCGCCCATAAGCGGGGGCTCAGGGAGGTGCCTGCTGAGAAGATTCGGGAGCATGCCTTTACCAGTGAACGGAAGATGATGTCCTCGGTCTTTCAAGAGGAGCAGGGCGAGTTCATCTATGCCAAAGGCGCGGTGGAGGTCCTCCTGGACCACTGCGCTGCCTATCTGGAGAGCGACCAGCAGGCCAAACCTTTGGATCAGGGCTACCGTCGCAGGATCCTCTCCCGGGCCGAGCGTTTTGAGAAGCGGGCCTACCGGGTCTTGGCCGTGGCCATGGGGCAGGGGCATCGGGAGGAGCAGTTGACCCTGCTCGGCCTGGTGGCCATCATGGACCTGCCCAGGCCAGAGGTGGCGGAGGCGGTGGCGCTCTGCAGGAAGGCGGGGATCAGGACCATGATGATCACCGGTGATAATGCCCTCACCGCAGCAGCCACCGCCGAAAAGATCGGCATGGGGTATGACCGGATCATTGTCGGGGATGAGCTGGAGGGCATGGCCGATGAGCGGCTCGAGGATATCCTGGCCAAGGAGGATGTCCTCTTTGCCAGGATGGCAGGCCATCAGAAGTTGCGGATAGCCTCTGCCCTCCAGAGCCTGGGGGAGGTGGTGGCCATGACCGGCGACGGGGTGAACGATGCCCCGGCCCTGAAGAAGGCGGATATCGGCATTGCCATGGGCAGGACCGGCACCGAGGTGGCCAAGGAGGCGGCAGACATGATCCTCCTGGATGACAATTTTTCCACCATCGTGGCCGCCATAGAGGAGGGGCGGACCGTCTACTTCAATATCAAGAAGTTCGTCACCTACATCCTCTCCTCCAATGTGCCTGAGATCGTGCCCTACGTGCTCCAGTTTTTCCTGCGGATCCCCTTGCCCCTCTCGGTTATCCAGATCCTCTCCATCGACCTGGGCTCCGACCTCCTGCCGGGCCTGGCCCTGGGCAGTGAACGGCCCGAGAAGAATATCATGAACCGACCTCCTGCCGGCCGCCGGGAGAACATCCTTGACTGGGAGGTGTTCAAGCGCGGCTACTTTTTTATCGGCCTGATCGAGGCCACTGCGGCCATGGTGGCCTTTGTCTCCTTCCTCCTCCTCCATGGCTGGCAGTACGGGACGGTTGAGCTGGCTGATCCTCTCCTCCATCGCCAGGCCATGACCATGACCCTGCTGGGGGCGGTCAGCTGCCAGCTGGTCAATGTCTGGACCATGCGCAGCTGGGAGTTCTCGGCCTTCAGTGTCGGCCTGCTCTCCAACCCGCTGCTGATCGGTGCCATGGTCATTGAACTGGTCTGGATTTGGATGCTGCTCTATCTGGAGCCGGTTCAGGAGATCTTCAACACCGCCCGGGTGCCCCTCTCCCAACTCTGGCTGCTGCTGCCCTTTCCCCTGCTGCTCTTTATCGGCCATGAAACCTATAAGTGGCGGCAGAGGAGGCGCAGGGCAGCGGCTCGGCCACAGGGCTGAAGATCGATAGCATCCTTTGCCGGCTGCTCAGCCCTGTCAGCTCCACGGGCTGGATGAGCTCACCTGCCGGAGGAGCCGGGCGGTTATTTGGCTGGCAGAAAGGGACTGTTTTCGCTATAATTGAGAAAAACTATCAGTTGTCCCCACTCTGTGGGACTCCAGCCAAGGAGAGAAGATGGTCGAGGTACCCACTGTCATTGTCGCTGCCGAATCGAAGCTGGTTGGGGAACTGAGCAGCCTCTTGAGGGAGTTGGGGTACCCCTCAACAGCGGTGGCTCCCGATCAGCTGAGCCCTGAGGCCATTGCTGCCGCGGCTGGAGATTCCGGCAGCGGATCAAGGCCGATCATGCTGGTCAATATAGAGTCTGACAAGGGTACGGGTTTTGCCATTGCCGAGACCCTGTCCAAAGACTATGGCTGCGCCGTTGTCGCCCTGGTCGACTCTCCGGCAGAATCGCTTGTCAGCCGGCTGCTGGCAATCGATCTCTTTGGCATGGTTTTCAGCCCCCTTGAACCCCTTGGGCTCAAGGCTGCCCTGGAGCTTGCCCTCCGCCGGATCGAGTCGGAGCAGTGCAGCCAGGATCGCCTGGGCCGTTTGGAAGGGACCCTCAGGGCCATTGCTGACGGGGTCATCTCCGCCGATCCAGAGGGCCGGGTGGTGGAGATGAACTCTGCTGCGGAGCGGCTAACCGGCTGGGGCCGTGCAGAGGCCGCTGGGCAGCCTCTGGATCAGGTGCTTCCCCGGGACCCGGATGGCGAGCAGGCCTCCCGGCAAGGGGGAGATGGTTGTAAAGGGGCTGTTGCCGTTTCTGTATCTCCGCTCAGGGATCAAGCTGGAAAAGAGCAGGGGGCGGTGGCGCTGCTCCGGGACCAGTCCGAGCAGGCTCTTGCCCTGCGCTACGCCGAGATGCGCCTCTCCCTGATCGAGTATGCCAAGGATCACAGCCTGGAACAGCTGCTCACCAGGGCCCTGGACCTGGTGGGCGACTTTGTTGACAGCCCCATAGGGTTTTATCACTTTGTGGAGCCGGATCAAAAGACCCTCTCTCTCCAGCAGTGGTCTACCAGAACCCTGAAGGAATTCTGTCAACTTGACGGCAGCGGGATGCACTACCCCATCGAGGAGGCTGGGGTCTGGGTAGACTGTGTTCGCCACGGCCGGCCGGTCGTTCATAATGACTATGCTGCCCTGCCTCATCGAAAGGGACTGCCCAAGGGGCATGCTCCGGTGACGCGTGAGCTGGTTGTGCCGGTGATGCGGGACAACAGGATGGTGGCGATCCTTGGGGTGGGCAACAAGGCCTTGGACTATACCGAGGCTGATCTGGAGGCGGTCCGTTATCTGGCCGATGTAACCTGGGCGATCGTGGCTGCCAAGCGGACCAAAAAGGAACTGGAAAATGCCCTGGCGGATTGGGAAAAGACCTTTGACGCGGTGAATGCGGCCATCTGGATCCTGGATAAGGAGCAGCGCATTGTTCGCAGCAACAGGGCCGCTGAAGAGATCTTCGACCATCCCTGCAGCCAGATGATCGGCCAGCGCTGTCATGTTGTCGCCCATGGCACCACAGAATGTACCGAACACTGTCCGGTGCTGCAGGCAAAGAAGAGCCTGCGGCGCGAGATGGTGGAGCTGGAGACGGACGAGAGCTGGTTTGAGGTGGTGGCAGATCCCATCCTGGGAAAGGACAGGGAGTTTTTAGGGGTTGTTCATATTGTCACCGATATCACCGAGCGTAAGCTGAAGGAGCAGGAGCGGGAACAGCTCCGGGAGCGTCTGTCCCAGGCCCAGAAGATGGAATCCATCGGCCGGCTTGCCGGAGGCATTGCCCATGATTTCAATAATATGCTCGGGGTGATCGTCGGCTACACCGACCTGATCCTTGAAAATCCACAGCTGCCGGAGGCGGTCAGGGGCGACCTGGTGCAGGTGCAGGGGGCTGCAGAAAGCTCTGTGAGCCTGGTTCGCCAGCTGCTCACCTTTGCCAGAAAGCAGGTGGTCCAGCCCAGGGTGGTTGAGCTCAACACCACTATTCAGGGCATACTCAAGATGCTGAAGAGGTTGATCGGCGAGGAGATAGAGCTCAGCTGGCAACCCGGGGTCGTCCCCCTGCCAGTCAAGCTTGATCCTGCCCAGCTGGATCAGGTCCTGACCAACCTCTGCGTCAACAGTCGCGATGCCATTGACGGTACCGGCAGGATCGTCATCAGGACAGAGGGGATCGTCCTGGCAGGTGCGGATCAGCTTGACCCGTCCACGGCTGTGGAACAGGATTGCTATGCCCTGCTGACGGTCTCTGATGATGGCAGGGGCATGGATGCAGCAACCCTTGACCGTGTCTTTGAACCCTTTTTCACCACCAAGGAGCTGCATCTGGGAACAGGACTCGGCCTTGCCACGGTCTACGGAATCGTTCAACAGAGCGGAGGCTTTGTCCGTACCCGGAGTGCGCCCAATCAGGGAACGACCTTTGAGCTCTACTTTCCCTGTTGCCGGGAGGTGGAGGATTCGTCAGAGCCGGAGCAGGGGAGAGAGGGCAATCTTGCCGGAGCAGGGGAGTCCATCCTCCTGGTGGAAGATGAAGAGGCTATCTTGGCGCTTTCCAAGGAGATCCTGGAGGAGAGTGGCTACTCTGTGCTCGCTGCAGCAACACCTGCCCTGGCCTATGAGCGAGCACTCCATCATGAGGGGGAGCTTGAGTTGATGGTCACTGATGTGGTCTTGCCGGAGATGAACGGTAAGGAGCTGGGAGAAAAAATCCGAGAACTCTATCCGGATCTGAAAATCATCTATATCAGCGGCTACACGGAAAATATTATCGAGCATCGCGGAGTCTCGGAGGGGGAGGTCAACTTTTTGCAAAAACCCTTTACCGTTCAGGCCTTACGCAAAAAGGTACGGCAGGTGCTCGGCTGAACCCCACTGTGGCTGCGGGGAGCCTGGCTCACCGGCTGTGGCTTTGGACGAACAATGCTTATAGTTTTGTAATAGACTCCCCGTTGACCCGGGGGGGAAGATGAGCAGACAGCAACAGAGGAGATCCCAATGGCGAGCACAGATGCAAACACCCCCCAGACCGAGTTCACCATCACCATTCCTGCTGAGGTAAAGGAACAGCTCAGAGAGATAGCGGTGCTGCAGCACCGCAAACTTCAGGAGCTTGTCTTGGATTTCCTTGAACAGGGCATCCACGAGGCCATGCCGCAACTGAAGAGGGAGCATTATTTTAAACACCTGCGGGAGGTTCTCAAGGGACACAACGTCCCCAAGGAGACGATTGACACCCTGGAAGATAACTTTACCTTTTAGGTACCTTGAAAAATGGAATAGGGCCGACAGCGGACATCTTTCTGGCTTGAACTGAGGGGGCTGGTTATTTTTCAGGTCGTTCTGTGAAAATCAATCTGCTCCCGCTTTCGATCCTCTCCATGGCCCATGGCCCATGGCTGCCTGCCCATGATATTCAGCTACTCCGGCTGAGTTTGAGCTACCCTTGAGTGGCAAGCAGGAGAGAGGAGGCAGGCCTGCCAGAGGCGCAACAGATCTACCCACTCAAAGTCTCGGCAGGCTGCAAGGAGCAAGGAGCTGCAAAGGCAACTTTGGTGATATCCTTTTCAGGCTCAGTTGGTAGCCGCAAGGGATACGACTCTGTTTCTACCGAGCTGCTTGGCCTGGTAGAGGGCCTTGTCCGCTCCCTTGAACAGGCTTGACGCTGTATCGGTGCTACTACATTGGCTTATGCCGATACTTATGGTCGCATTGATGATGAGGTGCGCCTGGTCTGGATCCGGGGAAAACGTTTCTCTTTCAACACAGCTTCTCAATCGTTCAGCTACCCTACAGGCAGTGGCATGGTCTGCATTGCCCATGATCACTGCAAACTCCTCACCACCATACCTGCAGCCAAAATCCTCTTCTCTGATATTTTCTTTAATTATTCTTCCCAACACGGCCAAGACATCATCGCCCTGTTTATGCCCATAGTTGTCATTAAATTTTTTGAAATGATCGATGTCAATGACCAGTAAGGAAAGTGGCGTCTCCTTTTGTTGGAATCGGGCTATTTCTTTTTTGATCCTTTTGTCAAAGTATCTTCTGTTGTAGAGCTGGGTGAGCTCGTCGACAAGACTTTGCTTTCTTAGAAATAACTCTTTCTTCTTCTCTTTGGAGATGTCCTTTATGGAGGCAATCATCCTGAAGGGGGTGTTGTCGTCGTCAAGCAGGGCCTTTGCCTTGATGTTTTGCCACTGATACGATTCGTCTGGGAGCTGAAAGAGGTAGTCTGCGGTAAATAACTCTGATTTTTTCAGGTTCTGGTCGATTGTTTCCATGAGCTCGCTGATATGGTCAGGGTGCACCCTTGACATCCACTCGTCGATGGAAAGAGCGTCTCCCTTTTCGATGTTGCATAATTTCTTGAGAGGAGCGGATGCATAAAATTCATTGGTGCTGACATCCCAGTCCCAGACACCTTCCAGAGTGGTCTCCATGATAAGGCTCAGGCGCTCATCCCGTTCAAAGAGTTTCCTCTTAATCTTTTTTTGGTAGAGATAGTGACCTATTGCATAACTGGCAATTTTGATAAAATTACTAATGTCGCTGTTGTATTGTATTCCAAACGAGGTGTCGTCAAATCGGATGAATCCCCACCATTGATTTTCCACAAATATCGGGGCGGCCAGTAGGGAGGAAATGTCAGCTTCCAGCGCTTCCTTCTCCTCATCGGGAAAATCTTCAGCATGACCAAAGATAAACCGCTCTTGTTGCAGCTCTTCTCTCCATCTGGGCAGAGAGGTGTCGTAGCAAAACTGATCCAGGATGTCTGCGTCATTAAATGGTGATAATTCCAGGGTACTCACCTTGTGGCTGAGACGTGCGCATAGGCCAACCTCCGGGGTGTCGATATTTTTATAGATCAACACCCTGGAGGCGCCCAAAGAGCTGGCAAGCTGTTCAACTGCACCTGTTAAATTATCTTCAAACAGTTTGATCGTGCAGTTGAGCATCGCCTTTTCATAGTGTAAATGGGTTGCCAGTTGCTCCTCTGCCTTAATCCGCTCGGTGATATCGTGAGATATCTCAAGGAGATATTTGGGAGCGTCTTCCCTGTCCAGGATCGGGATCTTTTTGGTGTGGAGTTTTCTCCCCCCCCTGTCCTTGGTCCGGATCGCTTTCAGGGGGATGTCGAGAGTCTCTCCGCCCTCTAAGACGAATCTGTCCTGCTTGGCTGCTATCTCAGCCTCCTGTTTTGACCGGAAATGATATTCATTTTTACCGATTAACTCCTGGTTGGGAACACCTAACAGCTCCTCTGCGGCCCTGTTGCACTGGATGAAGCTCAAGTCTTTGGCATCCTTGACAAAAATTATATCCGGGATGTTTGCAAAGATGGCCTTGAGAAAGCTTTCCTTTTGCGCCAAAATTTCTCGTGCCTCTATGGCCCTGGTTCGAGACGCCTCTATCCGCTCCTGGTATTCCAGCTGTTTCTTCAGCCAGGCGAATAAACCAAGCCCCAGCAGCAGCGACAGGGCTCCCCCGCAGCTCCACAGCCAGATCAAATAAGGAGAAGCTGCTTGCCAGCCATTCGGCGGTATCCCGGCTAACTGCCAGCTTCCCTCCGGGAGGTTGACATCGAGCAATACAGGATCTTGCTGGAAAAGAGACAGATCCCCCTCAATGATTTCCCCCTCCGCTCCGAGGCCATCCTTGCCCCTGATGGCCATCTTTATCTCTGCATCCGGATGGGTTAGGCCTGTAGCCTGAAAAAGTCGGTCCTTGTCAACGACAATACTGGCAAGTCCCCAATAGGTATCCTGGTTCTCGTCAGGGGAAGCGGAGGCAACATATATCGGGGTGCGACAGATGAAGGCTTCTCCGCCCTGGACCAGTCGAACAGGGCCGGCCACAACGGTTTTTCGGCTCTCTATGGCCATCTTTACCGCAGGCCACTGTTTCTTGTTGGCCGCGTAGTCGAGGCCAATGGCCTTTTCATTTCCCTTTAAGGGGTAGAGGTAGGACAGGATGTTTCCGGGTGCCAGGCCGATATTGCGAATGTAATTTTTGTGGCGTAGCAGTTCCTGTGAGAAACGACGGAACTCTTCCTGCTCCAATCCGGGATTGATGGAAACAAAGACGATCAAGCCGCGCGTCAGGTAGAGATTTGCATTGATCTCCATTTCCAGCCTTGCCCGGACTCGGCTTAATTCATCAATGGTATGGGTTTTTAAGGACTCCCTGAAGCGGTTCCTCTCCAGAAGATCAAAGCCGGAAAAGATAAGGATAACGGCTAAGGCTGCAGACACTCCCCATGCAAGAGGCATGATTGTTTTTTTCATAGGCTGTCTTGGCTTGAGGCTACCTTGAAAAATTGATTTTTCAAGGTGGCCTTGATTGGAAGTGTGCAAAAGAAAAATCAGGATCGCTTCGCTGCCCCCTGGCCCAGGGGACTGAGCTGTCGCTTGTTCCGGGTTCCAGCTTGCCGGACAACAAATCTTTGTAAGTTAATCAGAAAAATAGATAATTAAAACAATTTTTAAGGTCGGGGTCTAAAAAAGAACCCTGTCTCTGTCTCTTGAGCGCGTCAGTCCCCCCTTCCTCCGCAGGGGGCCAGGGGGTGGTGTCCCTCTCCTGCGGCAGGCCCTCCGGACGATGAGCTCTTCGATCACACCCCCTGGGAAGGACTGAGGTGTCTTTTTTCGATCAAAAATTATTGACAAACGATAAGATTTTATTAAAAAGCATGAATAATAAACCTTCGGGGTGAGGGTTTTGAACATTCTTCACTGAGTTATACTAACCAGGAGCTAAGCTATGAGAGACCGAGAGAATATTGCCCGCGTGAGTAACCGCTATCGCCTGCTGCTGATGGCGCTCTTTTGCCTGGTGCCGGTGGTCAATGGCCTGGGTTGGTTTGTGGTCGCCCATCCGGAGGAGTTGATGGAGCCGCAAGCCTATGCAATCCTTGGCGGGGTCACCCTGACCATGCGGATCCTCGCCTTTCTGGTCTCCATGCTCAAGGGGGCGGTGGTGATGTATGGTCTCTGGATCCTGATCCGTCTCTTTCAGCTCTACCAGCAGGGGGTCTTTTTTGAGCTGGCCAATGTGGCCTGCTTTCGCAACATGTCCCGGGCCCTGATCTGCTGGGTTGCTGCCGGGATAGTCAGCGAACCCCTGCTCTCGCTTATCCTGACCATGAACAACCCCCCTGGAGAGCATGTCGTCCAGGTCAGCCTTCAGTCTGCGGACCTGACAGCCCTGATTGTCGGCGGTATCCTCTCGGTCATCAGCAGGGTGATGGAAGATGGCCGGAGGTTGCAGGAAGAGCTGGAACTGACGGTCTAGGATCTGGGAGCGAGCCATGCCTATCCAGATCAATCTTGACGTCATGTTGGCCAAGAGAAAAATGAAGTCAAACGAGTTGGCAAAACTTGTCGGCATCACGGTGCAGAATGTATCCATTCTCAAGACAGGAAAGGCCAAGGCGATCAGGCTCTCAACCCTGGAGGCGCTCTGTCGTCATCTCGACTGCCAGCCAGGGGATATCCTGGAGTACCTTCCTGACGATAGAGAAGATAGAGACGATAGTGAAGAACCTTGAGAGCAGCGAAACAGTGAGCCTGAGATCATGAAACGATTTTTGAAACAACACCTCAAAAAGATCGCCTTTACCCTCCTGCTTGTCGCAGGCCTTGGCGGCTATTACACGCTTCGTTCCGCTGAAGAGCCTGCCCAGTTCCTCACCGCAGCCGTGGTGGATCAGGATATCGAAAAAACGGTATCCTCCATTGGCACCCTCCAGGGCGCAACCGAGGTGGATGTCGGTGCCCAGGTATCAGGCCAGCTCACCTCCCTGAAGGTCAGGCTGGGCCAGCAGGTCAAGGCCGGTGAATTGCTCGCCTCCATTGATCCGGTGCTCCAGGAAAACGATCTGCGTGATGCCCTGGCCGAGCAGCAGGTTGCCGCTGCCCAGATCAAGGTGCGGGAGGCTCAGCTCAAGTTGTACCTTCAGGCCTTTAAGCGACAAGAGCAGATGCTAAGCGCGGACGCCTCCTCCCGTGCGGAGTTGGAGGCTGCAGAGGCGCAGCTGACAATCGGCAGGGCAGAGTTGCTGGCCAGTCGGGAGCAGCTGAAAAAGGCCACAATCCGGGTGGATAAAAGCAGGGCAAATCTGGGATACACCAGGATCCTTGCCCCGATGGATGGGGTGGTGACCTCCATCGTTACCAAGGAGGGGCAGACGGTGGTCTCTGCCCAGCAGGCGCCGACCATCCTCAAGCTGACCAACCTGGACACCATGACGGTAAAGGCCAAGATCTCCGAAGCCGATGTGGTCCATGTCAAGGCCGGGATGGAGGTCTACTTCACCATCCTGGGCGATCCGGAAACCCGTTATGTGGCGCGCCTCAGGGCCATAGAGCCGGCACCCAGCAGCAGCGGCGAAAGCGCCGGTTCCGCCGAGGGCGCGATCTACTACAACGGCCTGTTTGAGGTGGCCAATCCGGAACATACCCTCAGGGTTGGTATGACCGCCCAGGTGAGCATTATCCAGGCCAGGGTCAAGGCGGCGCTGGCCATTCCGCTCTCAGCGCTGGGGACCGCCCTTGGCAGGAACAGGTTCGAGGTCCGGGTGCTTGCAGATGAGCTTCCCCAATCCCGGGAAATCGTCACCGGCATAGATGATGGCGTTCAGGTCCAGGTCGTCTCGGGCCTGGAGGTCGGCGAGCAGCTCATCCTCAAAGACGGCGGCCAGGCAACAGCCGAAGGGCTGGAGGTAGAGTTCTACTGATGAATACGCCCCTCATAGAGTTGCGCAATATTGAGCGCCGTTTTTGCTGCAGTGAGCTGGAACTCACGGTCCTGGCTGATATCAACCTGGAGATCCATCAGGGTGAGATGGTTGCCATCGTCGGCTCTTCGGGTTCGGGAAAATCCACCCTCCTCAACATCCTGGGGGCCCTGGATAAACCGAGCCGGGGGGAGTATACCTTACGCGGCCGCAACATCATGGCCATGGACGCCTCCTCCCTGGCCAGGCTGCGCCGTGCCCACTGCGGCTTCATCTTTCAGCGCTATCATCTCCTTCCCCATCTCGATGCCAGGGCCAATGTGGAGATCCCTGCCATCTATCGCGGCATCAAGGCAGGTGCCAGGAAGGAGCGGGCAGGGGAGCTCCTCTGTCAATTGGGACTGGCTGATCGCCTCAGCCATACCCCCGGACAGCTCTCCGGCGGCCAACAGCAGAGAGTGAGCATTGCCCGCGCCCTGATCAATGGAGGGGAGATCATCCTGGCCGATGAACCCACCGGGGCCCTGGACAGCCAGAGCAGCCTGGAGGTGATGGAGATCCTTACACAGCTCAAGGGGCTTGGTCACACGGTCATCCTGGTGACCCATGACCCGGAGGTAGCCGCCTATGCAGACCGGATCGTGGAGTTGAAGGACGGCCGGATTGTCCGTGATTCAGGATCTAAGGCAAGCGACCCCCCCCAGGATTTCCCCCAAGAGAGAGCAGAGCATAACACCCTTTCAGCCTGGTGGTGGCGCCTCTATGAGGCCTTTACCATGGCCCTCCATACCATGGCCTCCCATCGTCTGCGCACCGGCCTGACCATGCTTGGCATAATCATCGGCATTGCCGCCGTGGTTACGGTGGTTGCCCTGGGCAAAGGGGCGCAGCAACAGGTGATCGACGATATCAAGTCCATGGGCACCAACACCATTGAAATTTTCCCGGGTAAGGATTGGGGTGACGAGCGGGCACACCTGATCAAGACCCTGAACGAGCAGGACTTTCGGGTGCTGGAGCAGCAACCCTACCTGGACAGCGTCAGCCCGGTAAGCGAAGATAACGGCTTGATACGCTACGGGAATAAGGAGCGTCGCATAAGGCTGGTCGGTGTCGCTGCAGGCTATTCCCGGGTTAAGGGGATGAAGGTGGTTCGTGGTCGTTTCTTTGCTGGCCGGGAGATCCGGCAACGTGCTTCGGTGGTGGTCATCAATGAACGGACTGCCCAAAAACTGTTCGGCAACGAAGATCCCCTGGGCAGGGTGATGGTCTTTCGCCAGGTACCCCTGCAGGTCATCGGCGTGGTTCAGGATGAGAAAAGTTTTTTCAGCGACGGTAAATCTCTGATGGGCTGGCTGCCCTATTCAGCCATGATGAGCAGGATGAGGAGAACCGGCTCCTTTGAACGGATGATTGTCCGGGTCAAGGAAGGGGTTGCCCCGTCTCTGGCGGAGGAGGGGCTTGTCGAGCTCTTGTCCCGGCGTCATGGGACCAAGGATTTTTTCACCTTCAGTTCTGATAAGATCCTCAACTCCGTACAGAAGACCACCAGGACCATGACCCTGCTGGTTTCATCGATCGCTGTCATCTCTCTGGTGGTCGGTGGCATTGGAGTGATGAATATCATGCTGGTCTCAGTGGTGGAGCGGACCAAGGAGATCGGCATCCGGGTGGCTGTGGGGGCGCGTCAATCTGATATCCTCCAACAGTTCCTCCTCGAGGCGGTGATGGTCACTGTCATCGGCGGCGGCTTTGGAGTGGGCTTATCGCTTTTGATCGGTTGTATCTTCTCGCTCTTTACCCAGTCGATCACCATGCAGTTCAGTCCGGGTTCCATTGTTGCGGCCTTTGTCTGCTCATCCCTGATCGGTATTCTCTTTGGTTTTCTTCCTGCCCGAAATGCGGCCAGGTTGGATCCGGTAATCGCCCTGGAGCGGGAGTGACAGCGTTATGAAACGATATTTTTATCCTCTCCTCTGGTCGCTGCTGCTGGTTTTTGCCCTCTCGGGCTGCAGTCAGCGCATGGACTATCTGCGGCCGGAGATCGCAATGCCCGGAGCATGGCAGGAGCCGGTCCCGCAACAGGCGCCCCCGCAGTGGCAGAGCGCGCTCAGGCAGGACCCCTGGTGGCATGGTTTTGGGGACCCGCGCTTGAACCAGTTGATCGATGAGGTGCTGCGGGTGAATCATGATATCATCGCTGCCGGAATCAGGTTGCAGCAGGCCAGGTTGCAGGCCGGGCTGAGCGCCACCAACCGGACCCCGGAGGTGAAGGTCTCCACCAGCTGGAACATCAATAAGGATCTACGCTCCGGCGTCCAGCGGGAGAGCAGTGGGGCGTCCCTCTCCATAGGCTACCAGGTCGACCTCTGGGGAAAACTGGCAGCGGTCAGGGAAAAGGCGGAGTGGGAGGTGCAGGCCAGCGAAGAGGACAGGCAGGCAACGGCGTTGACCCTGGTGGGGACAAGCGCAAAACTCTACTGGCAGCTGGCCTATCTTCAGCAGTCCCTGGACAGCGGCCAGGAGGAGCTGGAGTATCTAGGGGAGCTCCTCGGCCTCAGCCAGGCCAAATATGAGGCCGGCGCCGTCTCCTCCCTGGAACTCCTCCAGCTTGGTCGGCAACTGGCAGAGCGGAGCGCATCCATGAGCGAGCTCCGCCGCCGAAAGCAGGCCGCCGCCAACAGGCTGGCCCTGTTGCTGGATCGGGCCCCGGGCCCTCTTGCCCTGATCCCAGACGCCCTGCCGGAGGCGCGCCTGCCCGCCATTGCCGCGGGTATCCCTGCCGAACTCCTTGGCCGGAGGCCTGACCTGCGGGCCGCCGAGTATCGCCTGCGGGCCGCACTTGCCGAACAGGATCGCATCCGCCTGAGCTTTTACCCTGATCTGACCTTGACGGGAAGTGGAGGTACCGGCACGGACCGGCTGGCCCAGATCCTTGAAAGTCCTGTGGCTACCCTGGGCGTCAGCCTCCTCTTTCCCTTTGTCCAGTACAACACCAGCCAGCTCACCATCAAGATAGCAGCAGAGGAGTATCAACTCCGGGTTGTCGATTTTCGTCAGCTGGTCTTTCAGGCCTTTGCAGAGGTGGAAGATGCCCTGGCTGCCTACCGTTACGGGCAGGAGCAGTTGCGCCAACTGGAGCAGGCCCTCGATCGACAGCATCAGATCGAAGAGAAGGCAGCCCTGCGTTATCGAGCCGGGGCCACCGGTATCCAGGCATGGCTCGATGAGCAGGATAGGCTTCGTTCCCTGGAGTTGACGGTGGCGGCACAGCAGCGCGAGCAACTCAATGTTGCCGTAACCCTCTATCAGGCCATCGGCGGCGCCATCCCACCCCCTGCAGGGTAGGCTGCCATGCAAGGTTGTTTTTTTCTCCATCCCAAGGGAGCGGCTACCCCTGCAGTCGTCATTCCCGCGCAGGCGGGAATCCAGTCTTGTATGCTGGTGACGCATCCCAGAGCTGGATTGCCTGCCCGTGGATCCATTATCCGTGGGTTCCATTTATGAGTCCTTGGTGTAGATACCAGGCTGCCCGCCTCCGTGGGATGACTGTAAAAAGGAATGGAAATACCGCGCTGCAGCATCTCGGGACAAGGGGGATGTAACGAGGAGACTCCCTTGATATCTTATTTATTATCCTGAAGGCACAACTAGCTCTGCAGTCGTCATTCCCGCGCAGGCGGGAATCCAGTCTTGTATGCTGGTGACGCATCCCAGAGCTGGATTGCCTGCCCGTGGATCCATTATCCGTGGGTTCCATTTATGAGTCCTTGGTGTAGATACCAGGCTGTCCGCCTCCGTGGGATGACTGTAAAAAGGAATGGAAATATCGCGCTGCAGCATCCCGGGACAGGGGGGATGTAACGAGGATACTCCTTTGATATCTTATTTATTATCCTGAAGCCACAACTACCTCTGCAGTCGTCATTCCCGCGCAGGCGGGAATCCAGTCTTGTATGCTGGTGACGCATCCCAGAGCTGGATTGCCTGCCCGTGGATCCATTATCCGTGGGTTCCATTTATGAGTCCTTGGTGTAGATACCAGGCTGCCCGCCTCCGTGGGATGACTGTAAAAAGGAATGGAAATACCGCGCTGCAGCATCTCGGGACAAGGGGGATGTAACGAGGAGACTCCCTTGATATCTTATTTATTATCCTGAAGGCACAACTAGCTCTGCAGTCGTCATTCCCGCGCAGGCGGGAATCCAGTCTTGTATGCTGGTGACGCATCCCAGAGCTGGATTGCCTGCCCGTGGATCCATTATCCGTGGGTTCCATTTATGAGTCCTTGGTGTAGATACCAGGCTGCCCGCCTCCGTGGGATGACTGTAAAAAGGAATGGAAATATCGCGCTGCAGCATCCCGGGACAGGGGGGATGTAACGAGGATACTCCTTTGATATCTTATTTATTATCCTGAAGCCACAACTACCTCTGCAGTCGTCATTCCCGCGCAGGCGGGAATCCAGTTAAAGAGGGCGTGCATGAGGACAAAAGAATGAACGGATATATCCCCCATGCATTCTCTCGACATCAGCCAGGAGATCATTGGCAGTGGCTTCCATAATGAGGGACCGTCCAGAAGGGGAGGCGCCATGTTTTTTGAACATAATGGTGAGATTGGGTATAAGAGCAATTATTCAAGGTGTCCATAAGGGAGCCTGGAAGAAAGGCAGGCCTCCAAGGAACAGCCTGTAATCTCAGGGGGATTCATGTTCGCAATATTTTTTCGGACCTATCTTTATATGATGGCGACGATCTTTTCTGGACTCCTGGTCTTCTTTTTGCTGCTCCTGCCGGTGCTCCAATCCTTTGAAAAAGAGGATGATCTTCGTCTTGTCCGGGGGACCGTGCAACTCCTGGTCAACGAGTTGGCAGCGAGCGATACAGATCAGTGGCCTGCCAGGGTTCAACAGTTCCGCGCCGAATTCGGGCCATTGCTTAGCCTGGAGCCCCTTGAGCAGGTAGCGCTGCCCGGGGATGCGGGTAAAGATCTCCTGGCAGGTGCATTGGTAAGTATCTATGAGGAGGATATCTTTTATCAACGTCTCGTGGAGAGTGAGGTCGTCCTGAGGTTGCGACCGCCTTTGGATGGCTCGCCCTGGTTTTTAGAGAAAAAGAGCCCGCTCGCCGATCTCACCATATCGCTTCTACTCCGCTCGCTTAAGGGTGTCTCCGAAGAGCAATGGCCGGCAAGCGTCGACCGCATCAATGGCTGGTTTGGTTTTCCCCTGCAGATAAAGGAGCTGGGTACCATCAGCCTCTCAGAGGAATCGTCAGCCGAGCTCAGACAGGGGGGGCGGCTGATAGATCTCGGAGAAGAGATCGTTTATCAGCCCATTGAGGGCTCAGGGTATATCCTCTGCTTGGGTCCCGTCTTCCAGAATCAGCACTGGATCCTTAAGATTCTCTTCTACCTCCTTCTAGCCTTATTCCTCTTGACCTGCGGCTGTGCCGCGCTGTTGTGGGCGCGTCCCCTATGGAAGGACATGGACAGGCTGAGCAGCGCTGCCATTGCCCTGGGTAGCGGGGATTTCAGCAGTCGTGCGCGTCTGGCAAGAAAATCAGATTTAAAGAGCGTTGCAGAGGTCTTTAACTCCATGGCCCTGCGTCTGCAGCTGACGGTGGGGAGTCAAAAAGACCTGATCAATGGGGTGGCCCATGAGCTGCGTACCCCGATTATGCGGATGCGCCTCTTGGCCGAACTGTTAGCGCCTCAGCTGGAAGAAAAGCAGGAAGCCTGTGCGTTGCTCTGTGAACTCAGAGATAACATGGATGAACTGGATGATCTTACCAGTGAAATTTTGGCCTATTTGAAGTTGGAGCAAATTGCCCGGACCTTTGGAGCAGAGCTGGTCATGGCCAGGCCTTGGCTCGACAGGCTGCTTGCCGGCTTTGAGCTATCGCTGCAGAGGGGTGGGCTTCGGCTCGAGGTAGAGTTGGAGACGGATTCAGCTGTC
Organism: Desulfogranum mediterraneum DSM 13871; assembly: GCF_000429965.1. GTDB lineage: Bacteria > Desulfobacterota > Desulfobulbia > Desulfobulbales > Desulfobulbaceae > Desulfogranum > Desulfogranum mediterraneum. The sequence goes on along the minus strand of NZ_KE387005.1, from coordinate 6,578 downwards.
ATTCTTCTTGATCCCAAGATGATGGCGCGGGCGTTGTCCAACCTCATCAACAATGCCATCAAGCATGCCCGCCACCGGGTCAGACTCTCTCTGATCTCAAAAAATGGCCGTTACTCCCTGCTGGTGGATGACGACGGGCCGGGCATAGCGGCAGAGGACCGGGAGCGCATCTTTCAACCCTTCACCCGCCTGGAACCGCAGGGTGAGGGGAGCCGCGGGCTCACCGGTTACGGCTTGGGTCTCTCGATTGTTCGCCGCATTGCTGAGTGGCATAATGGCAGGGTGACTGCCGAAACTTCTCCCCTGGGCGGGGCACGGCTGAAAATCTGCTGGTCAGGCAGTGATAATGAAGGGTATCTCCCGGTTACCAGGCCTCTTTAATGAACTGGTATCCGGCCCCCCAGATCGTTACGATCCGCCTGGGCTTGGCAGGGTCGTCCCCCAGCTTCTTGCGCAATTGAGAGATCCGTACATCTATGGAGCGGTCTGTACCGTCATAGCCAATCCCCCTGAGGGCCGAATAGATCCTGTCCCGCTCCAGGACCTGACCCTGGTGCCGGGCAAGGTACCAGAGGAGGTCGAACTCGGCGGTGGTCAGGGCCACCTCATCTCCTTCAAGTTCAACCTGTCGGGATGAACGGTTGATACGGAGCCCGCCAAAGCGAAGCTCACTGCTGTTTGCCTGGGAAGAGACCAACTCGCTGTCATGATCTTCAGGCAGAGTCCGTCTCAGCAGGGCCCGAATCCGAGCCAGTAATACCCGCGGATCAACCGGCTTTTTCACATAATCATCAGCCCCCATCTCCAGGCCGGCAACCTGGTCCATGTCCTCCTCCTTTGCCGTTAAGATGAGGATAGGACCTCGGAACCGAGGGCGCACCCTGCGACACACGCTCAGGCCGTCTGTCCCGGGCAGCATCAGATCCAGGATAATCAGGTCCGGAGTGGACTCTGCGATCCGTTGTTCGGCTCGATCGCCGCGGGTCTCGACTGCAACCGTAAAGCCCTGCTGTCCCAGGTAGGCGGCCAAAAGCTCTCCAAGCCTCCGGTCGTCTTCAACGATTAATATGCTGTTGTTCATGTCCATAGTCAGGTTTTACCCTTGCTGTGAGAATTGAGGGTGGCCTTGCTGCCCTCCTCTTCGTATCCCTCTGTAGCAGAGCCGACTCGGCTTGCCCTTCCCTCTCTTTACATCTGCTTACATTTTCACACGATTCCTCAACAGAAGTTAGCCCCTAACTGTGTCATTTATCCCCCCAGGTAAGCCCTCGACAGCGAGGGGGGAGGCGATGTCTGTCAGAGCGTGCAAGGGGTGCCTCTACGGGACGCGCACTGATGTTAATGGCATGGATAGCGTGGAGGCTGGGAACAATGGGGAACATGGTGAGATCGGCAATGCGTCACTTGGGAAGAGTTGCCCTTCTTTTGGTTGTAGTTTTTAGCTTGGCTGCTCCCTGCTCGGCCGGGACTCGCTCCACGGTCGAACTCTCTGGGGATATCCTCCAGATCCTACTTCCTGTCACGGCTGGAGGCATGAGTCTGTACAGGGGGGACTGGCAAGGGGTGAGTCAATTTTCCACATCGTTTCTAACCACCATGGGGCTTACCTATGGCTTAAAATATTCAATTAATGCAGAACGCCCCTATGGCGGAGGCTTATCCTTTCCCTCGGGCCATACCTCAGCCTCATTTTCCAGCGCTGCCTTTATTCAGAAACGATACGGCTGGGAGTTCGGTTTGCCCGCCTATGCGGCTGCAGCATTTGTAGGCTGGAGTCGCGTGGAGTCAGACAACCATCATCTTCGGGACGTGCTGGCGGGTGCAGCCCTCGGGATCTTGAGCAGCTATATCTTTGCAGACCGTTACCAGGAGGATGTGGTTGTCACCCCCCATGTTGGAGAGGGCGTGTATGGCCTGCTGTTACGTTGTAAGTTTTAGGCCGTCTTTCTGGGGAGGCAGGATTATAGCTCTGATCCTTGAGCAGCTATATCATTAATATCGAAGCGTATGATAAGATGAATCGATTGAAAATTCAATTCCAAAACTCTGGTCGACCTCTCTTGGTCCTGCTGCTCATCTTCGTCCTTGGAGGCGGTCTGGTTTCAGTTTTTTTCAGTACAGGCTTGTATCTCTCCAGAGGACAGGGAGGAGCCGTTGAGATTACCTGGCTGGGCGGGGTAGAGGGAGGGATGTGGCTGCGGTTCAGCTATTGAGAAGGACGGAGCCGATCATGGATAGGTGGCCAAGCCGGGCTGATATTTCACTCAGTTGTGTTTTTTTTCTGTGCTGCCCATTTATTTGCTTGCCTAATTGCAAAAACAAGGTATAATATCCAGGCAAAATCCTACCAAGTAGTAGTAGCGTCCCTTTATGTTGTCCTCGTTAACCTCGTTGCATCCCAGCGTCGTTCGTTATCATAGAAGTTCACACTGATTACTTACCCAGGAGCCAGTATGAATGTCTGCTGCCAGCCCTGTTGAGCCCGTAAGCCGGGAGAGCAGCACGCTGCAGCCTGATAGTTACTGCTCATTTTTCTGCCCCAGGCAGAACGCAGACCGATGCTATCCATTTGTGCCAACCGGCGGCCCGGCAATTGCCAGGCCTGCCAAGAGTACTTTCAACGGAGTTTTAATGAGTTTCAAGCAGTTTCAGCTACACCCCACGATCAACAAAAATATTGCCGCCCAAGGCTACACCACCCCCACACCCATCCAGGAGCAGGCCATCACCCCTGTGCTGGCAGGCCAGGATGTCCTCGGCCTTGCCCAGACCGGGACCGGCAAGACCGCTGCCTTTGTCCTGCCCATGCTGCAACGCCTGCTGAGCGGTCCGCGCCGTACCCTGCGGGCCCTGATTGTCGCCCCAACCCGGGAGCTTGCCGAGCAGATCCATGAAAATGTCATCAACCTGGCCCAGGGTACCTCGCTTCGCAGCGTGGTGGTCTATGGCGGGGTGGGCAAGCAGCCTCAAATCAAGGGAATCCGCGCTGGTGCAGAGATCGTGGTTGCCTGTCCGGGGCGGCTGTTGGATATCCTCACAGAAAAGGATATCACTCTCAAGGGAATCGAGACCCTGGTGTTAGACGAGGCGGATCACATGTTTGACAAGGGCTTTTTGCCGGATATCCGGCGGATTGTCCGTCAGTTGCCCAAGGATCGCCAGTCCCTGGTCTTCTCCGCCACCATGCCCCGGGAGATTCGCCGCCTGGCAGATGAGATCCTGATCGACCCCTGTGTCCTCCAGGTTAACCATACCGCCCCGGCACCGACGATCTCCCATGCCCTGATTCGGATTGCCAAGGCAGAGAAGACCCAGCTGCTCCGGAAGCTCTTGGCCGAGCGGGAGATGAAAAGCACGGTGGTCTTTACCCGTACCAAGCACAAGGCCAGGAGTCTGGCTCGGCAGCTGGAGAAGTCCGGTTTCCCCGCAGTATCACTCCAGGGCAACCTCTCCCAGCAGCAACGTCGCCGGGCCATGGATGGTTTTCGCGACGGCACCTTCCGGGTCCTGGTGGCCACCGATATCGCTGCCCGTGGCATCGATGTCTCCGGGGTCTCCCATGTGATCAACTATGATGTGCCGGACACCGCAGAAACCTATACCCACCGTACCGGTCGTACCGGTCGTGCCCATAATCACGGTCAGGCCATTACCTTTGCCGATAACGACGACCGCCAGATCATTACCCGGATTGAACGAAACCTGGGTAAGAAGATGGAGCTGGAGCAGGCCGGTGAGCTGCCGGCGCCTGCAGCCAGGATCGCCCCGGCGCCTCGCGGCCAGGGAAACAGCAGAAACAGTAACAACCCAGCCCGCTCCGCTGCCAAACCTGCCCAGGGGAGATCGAAATCCTCCCAGGCAAGCCGCCGGCCAAGCCGTGGCAAGGGCAGGGCGAGCCGAGCAGCCTCTTTTGACTTTGGCGTAGGCGCCTCTGCGAAATAGGGCCCAGGGCAAAGAAGATTACCAAGTTCGTGAGCTCCCTGAACAGGGAGAGATCCTGTTCAAGAGGCTCAAATGAATTTCTGGGATCCCCAGATACCCCGTCCAGTCTTCAGCAGATGGCTGGACATCATAACAAAATGGCTCCCTATGGGGTCAGATGCACACAGGAGTAGTACCCGATGGTAGAAGGAACAGTGAAGTGGTTTAACGATGCAAAAGGTTTTGGTTTTATCGAGCAGGATGGTGGTCAGGATGTCTTTGTCCATCACTCCGCGATTCAGGCCCAGGGCTTCAAGTCTCTTGAAGAAAACGCCCGCGTCAGCTTTGAGGTGGTCGATGGCCCCAAAGGGCCTGCAGCGGAGAATGTTGTCAAGCTGTAAGAGCTGCATTTGATTGTACCGCATCAAAAGGCCCCGCTTTCGCGGGGTCTTTTTTATTGGAACGTTTTATTGAAACGTGTTGTTTGAAATTTTGTAGTTTTTTGTCACCTGCGCCGTCAGAGCTCTTCTGAGGGCTCTTCCTGTATGAGGACCATCCCATGATTACCGCCTCCAATATCGCGCTTTCCTACGGCAAACGTGTCATCTTCAAGGATGTCAATATCAAGTTTACTCCCGGTAACTGCTATGGCCTGATCGGGGCAAACGGTGCCGGCAAATCCACCTTTCTCAAGATCCTCTCCGGTCTGCTGGATCCGGATCACGGCGAGGTGACCAAGGGTCCGGGGCAGCGGATTGCCATGCTCAACCAGGACCAGTTCGCCTTTGACGAGCATACCGTGTTCAATACCGTGCTCATGGGCCATCTCAAGCTCTACAAGGTGATGAGTGAACGGGATGCCCTCTATGCCAAGGCCGACTTCAGCGAGGAGGACGGTATCCGCTCCGGCGAGCTGGAGGTCAAGTTCGGGGAGATGGGCGGCTACGAGGCCGAGGCCGAGGCCGCGGTCCTGCTCAATGGTCTGGGTATCGGTGAAGCACTCTTGCAGAAGAAGATGAAGGAGCTCGACGGCACCGAGAAGGTGCGGGTGCTGCTGGCCCAGGCCCTGTTCGGCAACCCTGACATCCTGCTCCTGGATGAGCCCACCAACCAGCTGGACATCCAGTCCATCAAGTGGCTGGAACACTTCCTCTCCCGCTTCCACAATACCGTGATCATCGTCTCCCATGATCGTCACTTTCTCAATCAGGTCTGCACCCATATGGCAGATATCGATTACGGTAAGATCCAGGTCTATGTGGGCAACTACGACTTCTGGTACGAGGCCAGTAAGCTCCAGTTTCACCAGAAGGAGACCGAGAGCAAGAAGGCCAAGGCCAAGGCCGAAGAGCTCAAGGAGTTTATCCGCCGCTTCAGCTCCAATGCCTCCAAGGCCAAGCAGGCCACCTCCCGCAAGAAGTTGCTGGATAAGCTCACCTTGGATCAGATGCCCGTCTCCTCCCGGAAGTACCCCTATATCGTCTTTCAGCCGGAACGTGCCTGCGGCGATATCATCCTGGAGGTAAACGGACTCTCCAAGACCATAGAGGGGGTGGAGGTCTTCAAGGATCTCAGCTTCACCGTCAACAAGGGGGACAAGATTGCCCTGGTGGGCACCAACAGCCTGGCCAAGACCACCCTGTTTCAGATCCTCAGTGGCGAAATAGAGCCCGACAGCGGTAGCTTTCGCTGGGGGGTCACCATCAGCTCGGCCTACTTTCCCAAGGAAAATAACAGCTACTTTGCCAACCAGGACCTGGACCTGATCAGCTGGCTGCGACAGTTTGCCTCGGCCAAGGCGGACGAGGGCTTTATCCGCGGCTTCCTGGGCAAGATGCTCTTTTCCGGGGAAGAGGCCACCAAGAAGACCGCGGTCCTCTCCGGTGGGGAGCGGGTCCGCTGTCTGCTGGCCCGGATGATGCTCGCCCAGGCCAATGTGCTCCTCTTTGATGAACCCACCAACCACCTGGACCTGGAGTCCATCACCGCCCTCAACGACGGCCTGATCGCCTATCCCGAGGTGGTCCTCTTTGCCTCCCACGACTACCAGTTTGTCTCCACCGTGGCCAACCGGATCATCGAGATCAGCCATGACGGCTTTGTCGATGCCATGATGTCCTTTGAGCAGTATCTGGAACAGCAGGAGCTGGGCCAGGACACAGGGGCTGGCTCGACCACTCAAAAGAAGGCTGCCTAGGCGACACCAGCCAATCCGCAGGCGGGCCCAGTCCCGGGCCTGCCACGGGTTTCTCCGGTAGTCCTCCTCTTTCGCGTCGTCATGTCCGCGCAGCCTCCTCGGTTTACCCCGAAGGTGCTTTGCTCCCTCGATAGCATCCCCCGGAAGGCAGGCAGCCTGGTTTGCTCCGGGAGCACTTCTCTCCCAGGTCATCTCTCCCAGGTCGTCATGCCCGCGTAGGCGGGCATCCAGGTACGGTGGGTAGGGTCTGGCAAGATGGGTTCGCTGCTCATGGGGTCCGGCGGCAGGCCTCCAAGCCAGGGCTGGTTCCCGATTCTTCGATACTGGATTCCCGCCTGCGCGGGAATGACGTCTGCAGGGGTTGCTGTTCCTTCAGGGTAATAACTAAGGTATCAAGGGATTATCCCCGTTGTTCCCCGTTATTCCTCGTCCTTCCCCTTTGTCCCAGCCTGCTGCAGCG
>NZ_AUCW01000004.1 GCF_000429965.1 Desulfogranum mediterraneum DSM 13871 | reverse complement strand
TGGGTGCTCAGCGATGAATTCGAACAGTTCTGGGATCTCAAAGATCAAGCAGCTGCCAAGGAATTCCTCGGCAACTGGTGCAAGACGGCAAACAGGAGCCGCCTGGAGCCTATCAAGAAGTTTGTTAAAACAGTCAAAAAGCACGAGCAGCGGCTGACACCATTCGTAGAGCTTGGCCTCACTAATGCCATCGCCGAGGGGCTCAACAGAATCATCAAAATCGTCAAAAACAGGGCCAGTGGATTTCGGAATCTGGAGGCCTTCTCAGACATGATTTTCCTGACCGTCGGGGACCTGGATATTCCTGGGCAAATTCCGCCAGGTTTCCGGACACTATAAATGTGCTGTCAAAACATGGGGCCACCGGCTGTGGCGGGAATTACCTCGTTGGGAGATTCGAATATAGCCGAAAAAAAAACCGTTCAATCGCCCTGTTAGGTTGTTGGAAAAGCATGGTGTCCCTGGAGGACTTCAGGGTATCTTTTCCAGCGCCTGATCCAGCCAGTCATAGATATGATTGGCCGAGACAGCCAAGGCCCCCATCTGACAATGTGCTTCCGCAGCCTCTTTTGCGCTAAAAAGCAAAAAGGTCTTTGGAGATTGGAGGCGATCGTAGAAGCGTCTGAAACGTTCATACCCCATGAAATGATCCCTTCTGCTTCCCACACAGAGGGTGTTGGTCCTGATCTGGCTGATCTCCTCTCTCATTCTGTATTGGGACCAGTGCAGCAGGAAATCCGCAGGCGATCTGGTGTTGGTGGAGAACATCCCGTTTTCAATAAACCAGCGAAAACCAAGATCTTTGGCCATGGCCTGTTTGAGGTAGAGGTTGCTCTGTTCCGGACTGTGCTCCAGTTCGGACAATAGAGATCGGTCCTGGACATAAAGGTCATCGGATCCCGGATTGGCTACCAGGGCTGCAAGCCGGTGCTCAAAGGCAGCGGCCCTGGGGGCAAGATAGCCGCCCATACTGATACCCATGAGGGCAATTCTCTGTTGGTCCACCTCCTTTCGGGTGAGCAGATAGTTGACCACCGGGGTAACGACATGTTCCCAGTCCGGTCGAAAGTAGAGCTGCTGCTCACGTAGGGCGCCGCCCTGGCCGGGCCCTTCAAAGAGCAAGGCATTATACCCCCGTGCCAGTGCAAAAACAGCCCTGGTGAAGTAGAGTTCTTCTGCAGTGCCGTCAAATCCGGTCTGGATGATTACGGTCTTCCGCGGCTTTAAGGACGCGTCCGGCTGTAAAAAATAACCGGGCAGTGTTGTGTTTTCATAGGGTATTGCGACGACTTCCACCGGATGGGGCATGAGTGGTGCCGCCCTGCGAAAGGCATCGCGGCTCAAGCGCCAGGTTTCCACTATTCGTGGGTCTTCACGATTTCCATGGAGAAAGAATTCGCTGGTCCGGTAGTAGTTACAGGCCCTTTGGAAATTCTCTCTGGCGCTTACCCTGTGGCCCGAACCTAGGGCGATCTCGGCCTGTTGATAGATGCGGTCTGCAAGGGCACGCCAATGCGTATACCAGGATTCGTCATCACCAGGTCGTATCTTCCGAGCCGTGGCCAGGCACTCGTTGATATCTGCTCCACCGGACAAGGTGACACCCAGTGTCCTTTGGAGCTCAAAATCATAGGTTGGGTTGTCAAAAACGACCTTCAACCGCGTTGTCTCAGCTTCCCCGGTTCTTGCCCCGATGGCACCGGGAAAAAAGAGGGAGTTGAAAAACAGGCAGAGTCCTACCCAGACGACAAAGCTCTTTGCGGAATGTCTCGTCATAACTCCAATACTCATTATCAACTCCTATAAGTGGAAGGTGTGGCAGGCATTTGAAAAGCATGCCGACATCAAATATTCCTTTTGCCATGGAGGGCGAGCATGCCCAGGGTGTTCTGTGGAGAGCTCTCCATCTCCCTTCGCCCGGCACAAGCTGTTTCCCGCTACTTCCTGCTACTTCCCGCCACCTCTTCGCCACCATCTGTCACACCGCCTTTGGCGGGGACGCCTGGGGCCTGGTGTCAGGGTGGCGAGAGCTTTTGCTGTACCTGGCAAGACTCTTCCTGGCTGCTGGTCTTGTCGTGATCCGGAACATCTTTGGCTTGGTCTGTCAGTGCTGCTCCGGTCTGCTCGTCTTCAACACAGTAGTCGGAAGAGCTGTCCATGCCGGTATGACCGCACCAGCTCTCCTCTGCCCAATCCTTTTCATGGATGTTGTTCATTGCGGCTGCTCCTGTTTGCTTTTCTTCTTGCTGGGTGTGTGTTCTCACCCTATCCCATGGTGTAGCGGCTTAATATTCCGGAGATATAAAAAAAACGGGAAAACCGTACCGAGATTGTTCGCCGTTAAGCCCTGATAGCCTGTTCCCCCTGTCTGCTGTACGGCCAGCCACTTTCTGAGCGGGGGATCGAGCTCCCCTGTGCCCTGGATACTGTTCTGACTGCAATCAGGACACCATCCAGGCGGGATGACTACAATGTGGTTGTTGTTTTTACTTTTAAATCAACGAGCTAAAGACTTACCATCGGCAGAAGGTAAATTCAAGGACCCCAGATCCGGAAAAAGGTGAAGGGCAGGATCTGCCTGCCGGAGATTGGGGGGAGGAGGGTGCGGCTCTTTCTGCTCTCGGCGGGAAGCTTCTATGGGGCAAATCACCTGCTCGGCATCAGGTGAGCAGGCTGTATTTTGGGGCTCTGTTTTGATAAGGGGTATCGCTGGGCAGAGACAGTGGATTGCCCCTCCCCTTAATAACACGAATTTGTTGTCGAAGCTAAGATGAGAGCTCAAAGAGTGGCAGCGTAGGAGCGGAAGCGAAACTCTATCCCCTCAAAGAAAAAGACCGCCTTCTGTTAAGAGAGCGGTCTGTGAAAAAAGATTATTAAAATTAACATTTATACTTATTTTCTGCGTCTTCGTCCTGCAGCGGCCAGGCCGGCAAGGCCCGTTCCCAGGAGAAGAATGGTGTTGGGTTCCGGGACCGGGCTGTCGGCGATGTATTCGCTGGTGCTCCAGCTAACGTCGTCGTAGTCGCTCCCGCCTATGAACAACACATACGAGCTGCCGGCAATCCACAGGGCATCGCCAGAAGAGGTTGTAAGGGAATCCCCTCCACCACCGGTTACGGTCCATTCGCCACCAGTAAAGCTAAAATGAGTCACCCCGGTATCACTCGGCACATCTGCAGGGGTGATTGAAACCCCTCCGATCGGATCAAGCCAACTGTAATCATGGTACTGCGAGGCAACCAGGCTCGTCTCTGTGCCGAAGATCGTGTCGTCGACAACAAACCACCCTAGTTCGCCGCTTGCAAAGGAATCTGCAGTTATCTGGAGAAGGGTAGCATTTGCCATCCCGCTGATTCCCAAAAATAACAATCCCGTTGCCAATCCCGCTAAAAGTTTCTTTTTCATTGTTCCACCTTTATCTGTTGGAGTTAACGAGCAGTTAAAGATGTTTTGCAAGCTCTGTTCCAGTAGAGTTGTTGGTGGTTCTCATTCTCAACTCTAGGGGGTGTTTCGATAAAGGCAGCTGCGCTCATGGTGCCAGGTTTCCTTATTCCATATTCTCGGAAAGTAAATACAACTTTCCGAAATAAATTGCGTGAGGCACAGTTGGGGGTGAGAGGAAAGAATGTGTTTTCTTCCAATTGCTGTTTTGTGATGAGCAAATGTTCAGAAATATCGAGGAGATATCCCTTGTGAATTTGTCCCGTGTCTTGATCTTGATCGAAAATAGAATTTCTTAGAGTCCCCTCAAGTCTGAACTAAGCTGTTTTAAGCCGGCGAGCGACAATCAACCTCTGGCAATGGTCCTTGTAGGTAATGTGTAATATTCCGGCAGCATAGAGCCTGTTTCGTTTTTCTGTAAATAGGGACAGCAAATTTTTCTGCAACCTTTGTCAGCTTGTCCGGCGTAATGCCACCCACCCCCTGATCGGGGATCGAGGGGGGCTCCTTGGATACCCTTCTGACGGCAATCGGACACCATTCAAGCGGGGTGACTGTAATGTGGCTGCTGTTTCAAACAACCGTGGTTTGAACGTAGTCAAGGGCTGCTTAGAAAAATGGTGAAGGGGCGAACCGCTCTGTTGGTAGCTCCTTGGTGAAAACCACGTTTTTGGATCGGGTGCGATGGAACCGTGGCCTGTTCGCTGATACATGGCCCCTGAGGCCCTCTCGTCGGAGTTGCCGAGCAGGGCCTTAGGGAGTTGTGGCTGTTGAAGAGAGGTATTGTCTCTCTGTAGGCAGCAGGTATCAAAACAGCTGAGGCCGGGTGTCTCGCCGCCGGATAATAAGGTAGGATCCGGTTCCGGTCCTTGCGCTATCCTTCACTTTTCCGCACCTTGCAGGGGAAGCCCCGCATGTGTACAGAACCACTTACCTTGTCGGTAAAATCGGTGTCAAAGAGCAGGTTAACATTTGCACCTCTGGCAGAGTAGACATCAGCTCCGGAGTGACCAAGCTCAGGGCAGGCCTGCCACCAGCCATGTTGGGTGCAGACGACGTCCGCGGCAATACTCCGGCTCAGCCGAGCTTGCAGGAGGATTTCTCCGTGTACTGTTGATAACGAGACCGTGTCTCCTACGCCAATTCCGAGAGATTCTGCCTTGTCATGATTGATCTCCAGAAAGGGCTGGGGGTGTTTTTTTCTTAAAAAAGGCAGGGCCCGGTGTTGCGATTGGCAGAACTCGCGCAGTTTTGCAGTGATCAAGAGAAAGGGGAACTCTTCGCTGCTGATGCCCGCATCGCTAAAGGCCGTGATCGGATCGTTCCACTCGGGCAGAGGGGCCTGGCCAATGTCTTTGAGCGGCTGTGAAAACAACTCAACTCGGCCGGTACTGCTGCTGAAGCCGTTTTCCCGGTACTTCTGATAGGCGACCGGTCCCTGGATAAACACGCCGCCCTCTTTTTCTTTGAGGGTATCGAGGGATATCTCCACATCGATCAGCATCTCCTCAAAGGCCGCTTCAAGGCTTCCGTGCCAGAAGGTATCGGAGAAGCCGAGTCGTTTGGCTATTTCAAAAATAATCCAGAGTTCATCTCTGCTTTCCCCGCGTGGGGCAGCAACAGGTTCGCGCCACTGTATCACCCATTTGTTTTTCTGAAATGCCAAGGGAGCACCAATTCTTCCCGTCTCCCAGAAACTGGCCGAGGGCAATACTATGTCTGCCAATTCCGCCGTAGGGTTCAGAAAATGGTCGATATGGACATGAAAGTCGAGCTGCTTCAAAGCTGCCGACGTCCTTTTACTGTCAGGGTTTGCCGATACCGTGTTCGCACCGAAGACCATCAACCCTTTCACCGGGTATGGGTCGCCCTTTTCGATTGCCTTGCATATCAAGTGCGGAGGAACCGACATGATCGTTCCGGCAGGTCCAAGCGGATGTTCGGCAATGGCCATGTTTTTCATGAACATCTCTGGTGTTACAAATTCAAAGCCAAAGGGGTATTTCAGTGGTGGCAGGAAGGAGTTGATATGGTTGCCTCCCTGACGGTCATAGTCCCCGGTCAGTGCGTAGAACAGGCATATGGCCCGGTTGGTTTGGGTTGCGTTGATGTTTTGCTCCACCCCATTGAACGAATACCAGCAGCAAGGGCTGTTTTCGACGATCAGGCGAACCGTGTTGATAAGGTCTTCGGCCGGTATCGTGGTTTTTTGTTCTACATAAGCTGGCGTATATTGTGCCACCGATTTCTTGAGAGCACTGAAGACGGTTTCACACCATACTGTCTCTCCATCCAACAGGGACACCTTGACGCTCCCTTCAAGCTCCGGCGAAAAATCAAGCTTCTTTCCCGGAATATAGTGTTCGACCCGGCCTGTTCTCGGGGAGATGACCGCAAAGGTGTTGTCGCCATTGTCTGAGTGGTTGAAGGCGGACACCCTGAGCAGGTCTCCTGTATCGGCTCGAAGCAATAATGGTGCGTTGGTCCAGTTGCTGACAAAATCGGCATCATACAACTCCTGTTCCAGCATCAGGTGAATCATGCCCAGGGCCAGGGCCCCGTCTGAGCCTGGTCTGACCTGGAGCCATGAGTCTGCCTTGGCTGCGATTTTTGTGCGGCGGGGGTCAACCACAATGAGTTTGGCCTTTCTTTTCAACGCTGAGTTGATCTGTTGATTATATGCATTGAAGGTGTTTGCCGGGTTGTGTCCCCATATCAGCATGCAGTGGCTATGGGTAAAGTCGGGCCATCCTGCGGTAAAGTCATCGCCTGGTTTTCCGTAGGTCAAGGCAGAGCCGTTGTCCCTATGCCAATTGCAGATATGGGTGGTGGTCATGTGGTTGGGGCTGCCGTAGATATTTGCCAGCCGACGGACAAAAGAGGTTATCTCCCATACAGGGGAGGAGACGTTGGTCTGGGAGAAGACAAATGCCTCAGCGCCATGTTCTTCTTTGATCTGTGCCATCTGCCGGGCAACGGTATCCAGGGCCTCGTTCCAGCTTATCCGTTCCCAGCCCGGATCACCCGCGCCTTTGGGCGTTGTCCGCTTGAGGGGATATCTCAGCCTCTGTTTGCTAGACACCAATTCCGGCCCGGCAAATCCCTTGGGGCAAAGGGGGCGGTGGAATCTGTGCTCTTTGTCTGCACTGATTCCAACGAACTCGCCATCGACGAGATGGGCTACAACCGGGCAGTTGCTGAAGCATTGGGCGCAGTATGTGCGTACTGTCTCCACCTTTGAATCGATAGGTTTTTCATGGGTCTTCATTGAATAGCCTCCCTGCAGTATCTACATTGTGATTTTGAAATGCCACGCTCAGTTTGAGCTCAGCTTGAGCAGTGGTCAGAGCCTCACTCGGCCTCATCCCGATCAACGATGTCCCCACCCTCTCTCTGTCTGTCAGGAGTAGGAGTGAGCGCGGGTAGGGATGTCGCCAGCTGCTCTGCTCCGGCTAAGCCTGGAGGACGCTGTTTTTCCCAGGTGTCTGCTTCGATGGATATGGCCTCGCGCTGTGAAGGTCGAGATTGGCATTTTGGTCCGGGTTGGAACACTCCCCTCCACCCAGCCGCCTATTCAACGATCTTCGCTGGCTGTCCCGCTTACCCCCATCCTTCTGTTGTTTTTATCCTTGTGGCATTGGGCTGGTGCGGCCCTGACTCTATCTGAAAACGGGTTCATGCACTCTCCTTGGCTAGAGGTCTACCCTTGTTTTTGGAACTTGTCAATCATGTTGACAATATGACATGCCGGTTGCCAAATCCGTTTGCTTGTGATATGTTCCTGATATGAAATATGCAGACGGCGAAATGATCCACAGGTTGTTCCAGGCTTTACAGGGAGCGTACAGGGAGTTGGAGGGTGTCGAGGAGACTGTGCACCGATCCAGCGGCTTGACCAGTGCGCAGAGCAAGAATATCTCGCATCTGCTCCTGGGCGGGCCCATGACGATTTCAGACCTGGCTTTCGAGCGGGGGGTCTCGCGTCAGTCTGTTCAAGTCGCAGTGAGCGCCTTGGTAGAGAGCGGTTATGTACGTTTTGAAAACAATCCCAGACATAAGCGCGCCAAACTCATACAGGTAACAGAGTTGGGCCGCTCTCGGTTCGGTGTCGCGCAGCGGCTTGAATATGAAATTCTTCAGAACGCATTCCCGGATCTGGCTGCCGCAGACGCAGATGCGGCAATTCGGGTGCTACAGCTGCTTCGAGAAAAGTTGTCGAAGTTACAGAAGCCTACGTTGTAAAGAGGGCCTCATCTGTTCCATTGTTATCTTTGAAGCGCGGAATAGAGTACAGTTTGGTTCTGCCACCCCCTTGGCATACCGGTCAGGTAGCCTGCCTGCGTCTCTCCTAACTCTTTAAGGCAAATTTTCTGAAAGCTGAGCCGTGGTGTTGCCCTGGGGTGGTGGTGTGGCCCTGGGGCCCGTTGGTCCTGCCTTGGTTGTTTAAGTAGCTGATAAAGTGATATTGAAACCAGCTTTTGTTATTTCTGATATGAATCCAAAAGGTTGGTTTAGTCCGAGCCAGGACTGACCCTGCCGACAAAGACAACTCTGTCTGCTCTCCTCCTGAGAGCGTATCGTTTTTTATTTATTTCAATTTGAGTTTATTTTTTGAAGGCTGTACCATTTGTTATGTTGCAACAGTCTTTTCGGCCCCGTTTGAGGCTATCTTTTAGCGTCGCTTTCCTCGTCTGAAAAATGTTTAGGAGTTGTGAACTTTGTCCTTGTTCTGTTGCGGATGGGGTATGGAGAGTAGCGGAACTCCAGGATGTCAGCTCTGGATCAGTAATCGATTCGTAAGAAAAACAGGGAGCTGGCTTTGTAGAGACTTCATTTTTAGTACTAAACTGGAAATTCAAAAGTAGGATACATGGCAAGATAACAGTCCACCTAAACCGCATGGAGTAAAAGATCATGATCAGTCTAAAAAAAATGACGATTGGCAAGCAATTGATCCTTACAGGGGTAGCTACAACTATGCTGGCTGCCCTGATGCTTACTGGCCTTGCCTTATGGCAGGGCAATCAGGTGGTACAAATCTCTGAGGCTGAAACCCTGCAACTTGCTAAAGACCAGCAGGAAAGCATCGTCAAGGGCATTATTGCCATGCTTGCCAGTCAACAGGAAGTGCTGAATGAAAAGGTGGGCTCTGATTTAAATGTGGCGCGGGAAGTGCTGGAGCAGACCGGGACGGTACGATTGGGTGAAGAGACGGTGGCCTGGCAGGCGATCAACCAGTTCACCCGGGCCCGGACCACAGAGCGTTTGCCAAAAATGATGGTAGGTGACATCTGGATGGGCCAGAATGCCGAGATATCGCTGCCCTCCCCTGTGGTGGATAAGGTTCGAGAACTGGTTGGCGGCACCTGCACCATATTTCAACGGATGAATGAACAGGGCGACATGCTCCGCGTTGCCACCAACGTGGAAACATTGGACAAGAAGCGGGCTATCGGTACCTACATTCCGGTCAAGAATGGTGACGGCAGCTCCAACAGGGTGCTGCAGAAGGTTCTCGCCGGGGAACGCTACCTGGGGCGGGCCTTTGTGGTCAACAGGTGGTATGTCACGGCCTATGAACCGATCCATGATACAGCTGGAAAGATCATAGGTGTCCTCTATGCGGGTATACCCGAGGAAAGCGTTACAAGTCTCCGACGGGAGATCCTGAATACCAAGGTGGGCCAGACCGGGTATGTCTATGTTCTTAATCCCAAGGGGCAGTATATTATCTCCCGTAAGGGGCAGCGGGACGGCGAAGACATCTGGGATGCCAGGGATGGTGCCGGCACCCTCTTTATCCAGGATCTCGTCAAACGAGCCATGGCTCTGGAGCCAGGCGAGTTTGCCGAGGTGCAGTATCCTTGGCAGAATCCAGGTGACTCTCAGCTCCGTCAGAAGACGGTTGCTGTCGGCTATTTTGCGCCTTGGCAATGGATTGTCTGTGCCGGTACCTGGGATGATGAGATCTTTCAACCTGTCCGCGTGATCCAGCTTGCCAACAGTCGCAGTCGAATGATCATGCTCTCTGTGCTGGGAGCGTCGTTGATTGGCGTGACCCTGTCATGGCTGGTCCTCTCCCGGGGGCTCATTCGGCCGATCAAAGACTGTATCGGCTTTACCGAACTCCTGACCCAGGGGGATTTTTCCAAGGACATTCCCGAGGATTTCCGCCAGCGGGGCGATGAAATGGGCGATTTGGCGCGTTCCTATCACACCATGGTGAACAATATCCGTGAAATGCTGAAGGGCATGGTAGAGAGCACCCAATCCCTGAGCTCCGCCTCCACTGATTTGACTGCGGTCTCGAGCCAGTTGTCCTCGGTGGCCCAGGATACCTTTGGTAAGTCATCCACGGTTGCCGCGGCCTCAGGGGAGATGAACAGCAGCTTTCAGTCAATATCCGCGGCCATGGAGGAGTCAACCAGCAATGTTAACATGATCGCCTCCTCCACCGAGGAGATGACAGCGACCGTCAATGACATTGCCGAGAGCACCGAGCAGGCGCGGGTGATCGCCGACAGTGCGGTCCAGCAGTCCCAGTCAACCGCGGTCAAGATGGCGAATCTGGGAGAATCTGCGACTAAGATAGGCCGGGTGACAGAGACGATTACCGAGATATCAGAACAGACCAATCTGCTGGCCTTGAACGCCACCATAGAGGCGGCGCGAGCCGGTGAGGCGGGTAAGGGCTTTGCAGTGGTCGCCAATGAAATCAAGGAACTTGCTCGGCAAACGGCGGCTGCCACCATTGACATCAAAGATCAGATCAGTGATATGCAGGACACCACCGCAAGCACGGTTGAAGATATAGAAAAAATATCTGCTGTGATTGTTGATATCAATAATGTCATCAACGGCATAGCTACTGCGGTGGAGGAACAGTCGGCCGCCTCCGGTGAAATTGCCGCCAATATTTCCCAGACTTCCCAGGGGATAGCTGAGGTCAACGATAATGTGGCCCAGAACACAGTCGTTATTGCTCATACCACCCGTGATATTGATGGGATCAACGAGCACTCAAATCAGGTGAAAGAGGGAAGCCACCATGTGCAACAGAATGCCGAGGAACTCGCCGTGCTGGCAGCTCAGTTAGAGGCTCTGGTGCAACGATTTAAAATATAGGAAGGTGGAACCATTGTTTTCTGATCCGGAAGCTCGGGAACAGGAGACAGGGGGCGCGTCCCCTAGAAAAGGGCTCTCCGAATCTTCCAAGGCCAGGCTCCTGGATCGAGCAGCCAGGGAGGTCGAGATCATTTGTCGCGGGGATGGGCCAAGGCCTTGTTCGTCGGAACGGACACATCAAGCCTTGAAACCAGCGGCGACAGCGACTGGTCAGGCCTTTGGGAGATTCGGAGAGAGCCGGAGGTACTGGGAAACCACGCCACGCGCGATGCGTATCTGGGAGGCCGGCCCGACAGGTCGAAGCGCATCCGGGGGTCCGGTCGGATGAGCAGCAGGGGCTGCTGGAGTTTGGTGTCAGAGCGGTTCATCCTGCTCTTTGTTTGCCCTTGTCCCCAGTCACCGGGGCAAGCATGCGGCAATGGTCTGAAGTCGGCTCCATGCCCCCCCCCCTGTTTTTTGGTCCTGACCGGGATCGGCTCATTCCGGTGCTGTGGGCCGCTATCCCTCAGCCTGCCGCTTTGGTGGCAACCACCAGAAAATGTTTTGCCAGCTCGGAGTAGCTGTGCACCTCGCTCAACCCTGCCTCCTGTAGCTGTTGAGCCACCTCTTGGGCAGTGCAGCGGATATTGGCCGGCGGTCCCTGGGCCATCTCCTCTTTTTTCCAATCCACAACAAACAGCCTGCCGCCCGGACGCAGCAAACGCTTTGCCTCGTTCAGTGTCAGGGCGGAATGGTCCAGTTCATGGTGAAGGCAGATCATGAAGACCAGGTCCGCGATTTCGTCTGCCAGGGGGATGGCCTCGTCCTTGGTCAGGACAGGGATGATCTCGGGGTGGTCGGGGACCAGTTGCTCTCTCATCCAGTCGAGCATCGGCTCAGAAATCTCACAGGCATAGAGCTGTGCGGCCTGGGTTGCTTGAAGGAAGGCTATACTGAAGAAACCGGTCCCTGCGCCGATCTCAACCAGGACCTCAGGTTGTACCAGGTTAAGCCGTTCCAGGACATAAGCCGGAGGAATATCGACCAGCCTTTGGGGATTGTTGAGTTTTTCGAGTTTTTTGGGGTCAAACTTTTTTTCTGTCAAGGTCTATCACCTTCAGGCTCGGCGGCCGGGGAGCAAGGGGGATCGCTCGGCCGCGCTATGGATGGATTTACTGGCGGGTGGGGATGCAATATACCAGGCAGTAAATAAAACTCTTCAGCTAAAGGGGCAAGGTGTTGTTCTCCTTTTTCCCGGCCCCAGGAGAGCATGGGGGGCAGGCGGCTCGGTGGAACTCGATTGAGGGGCAGTGGCCTGTTTGGCTCTGACTCGCCATTCCTCGGTGCTGAAGGCGTACTGCTTGCTCTGCCAGAAGGAGGCGATGCCGATATCGTAGCCATAGGTCAAGGTGATCCGGATCAGGTCTTTGAGCTCCGCCTCCCCATGGCTTGAGAGAATAATATCTGCTATCTCTGCTGCAAGTGGTTCATTGTCGGTCGTATTCTTGTCCAGGTAAACCTGGCAGCTTATATAGGTGGTGGTTGCTGGAGTGCCACTGAAGGGGGTAAAGGTGGTTTGTCCGTTACTGATAGAGGCGTGTGTCACCGGAGCAAGGGTCTCTGCCCGGGCTTGTACTTCAAGGAGTTGGGCGAACTGATCCCGTTGAGCTAATCTGGCGGTGAGATAAGGGAGTGCCAGCGAAGCGATGACCAAGATTCCGCAGATAGCATAGTGGACGGGCCAGACGGTCTTGGCAGGGGTATCGCTGTGCCCCTCTTTTTTCACAACATAGCTGCCGACAAGCAGGTCATGTAGGGATTGGCGGGTACGACGGTTAAAGATCAGGAGATAGACGATGGAAAAGCCGAGGCCAAAAACAGACAGGGAGAGGAGGTAGATCCAGCCGCTGTGGAGCGCATTGCCGCTTAGCCGTGCCCCGTTAAGAAAATACGGGATTCCAATGATCAGATAGCGAAGCAGGCTTTGGGGGATCGAAAGGGAGTGGGCATGGCGAGCGAGGACCTTGATCCCAAGCAATCGTTTACCAAGAGTCTGGCCATTGGTCAGGTGGCTGTTGCCCAGGCCGAAATAGAGACCCGCCAGGATAAAGCCAAAGCCCCTGCCCCAGGCCCCGAGAGCGGCCAGTTGCTCGGTTAGAAAGAGCCCGAGCAAGACGCCGCCTGCACCTAAGATGAGGCCATCGATGGAAAAAGCTCCGATCCTCCGCCAAAATCCGCAAATCTCAAAGTTCATGATGATCTTTCCTGTTTATCCTTGCCACTTAAAAGCGGCAACTCCTCAGGCTCAAAGGAGAGACACTCGCCTCCCCGTGGTCATGGGGCCAGGGCGGCGTAGAGGAAGCTGCAAAAGAGGTTACACTGTCTGGGGGCAACCAGCAGAATGGTCACCGGAACTCTTCTTAAAGAACTCCGGTGAGCGGCGGCTTAGTTGGTCACTGTGGCGATGCGTGCCCGGACCGGGATGTTCTTGGAGTGCAGCCCCGGGACCTGGCCGTGGAGGTCGAACTGCAGCTTCACCCCTGGTCGGAAGATCAGGGTATGGGTGGAGCCGCCAAAGTGGAAGGTGCCCAGCGGGTCTCCCTTGCGCACATGCTGCCCCGCAAAGACGGTGATCTCGTTGGAGGAGACCTCGGCCATGCCCACAAACATCACCGCCATCAAGCCGATCTCCGGATTGTCGGCCTGGATGAAGATCAGACCCCTGGAGGCCACCTGGGTAATATAGCCCTGGGAGTTGTTGGGGCCTGCCGGGTCATAGCCTTCGGACAGGGCCTCGGCATAGTAGGAGCCGTCAATCAGGCGGGTCTTGACGATCCGTCCGCTCACAGGGCTGTGCCAGCGGTGGTAACTGAGGGCACTGAGGAAGGCCTGGTAGACCGTGCCTCCGGCAAACTGTTCGGCCAGCGGATCTTGAGCGAGCATGTGTTGCAATGAATAGGGCTGCGCCTTGATCCAGAACCGGTCCCTAAGCTTCACCCCGCTCCGGATCCTGTAGGGGGCGGATTCACAGGCATTGGCGATGACCGCATCATCTTCAGGGCCGGCCAGCGGCCGCCGACCCGGCCGGAACTGCCTGGTGAAGAAGTCGTCCCAGGAGGAAAAGCCGTGAAAGGGGGCAGCGGGATCGCAGATAAAGTCCTCCTCAAAGCCAGGCATCGCCGCCTTGGCATCGCGCCCGAACCAGCCGTTTTCGGGATGGTCGTTTAAGACATAGCGGGACTCTGCGGAGCCCAGAAAGACGGCCCACTGGTTCAGGATCTTTTTCAGTTGGCGGTTCACCTTGTCGTTCAAAAAGACGGTGGTTCCGGCAGGGGTGGCCATGGGGCGGTCCAGGATGGCATTGATGGGAAAGCCGACCAGGCCGGTCTGGTTGAAGGCAGGCGCCATGGTCAACAGGCGGTTCATGACCTGGAGCATCTGCCGGTAGTCGCGGATCTGGGGCCTGCCGCTGGGGTCATGGCTGGAGGAGGGGGGGGCTACCACTTGGGCAAACATCTGGTTAAACAGCATGTAGAGCTCCGGGTCTTCTTCGATGAGTTCCTTGAATTCCTGAATAACAGGCAAGAGGGGGGCGTCAGGGGTGGCGGTTCCCTGGACCACCTTGCTCAGCCACTGATCAAAGAAGGCCTGATCCGTGGGCAGCCACGGGCCGACCAGGTAGGGTGCCGATGTTTCCGCTGGTGCAGCAGCTGCCGCCTGCTGGCCTGGAAAGATCCAGCCAAGGCTCAGTGTTACGGCGGTGAGAAGAATAAGGATTTTCTTTTTCATGTCGTCTGCCTCCGGAGAGTTTCGTCTGCTAGGGTGCTTGGAAGGTGCCTGGGTTTCTTCATCACGGGCTCGGGCAGCCGGGCCGCTGGGGCCTCTGTCGATGCCCTTCATGGGAATCGTTGTGCTCTTCCCTGGTGCAGATGGCCTTGCCCTTTATCCTTTCAGCCCTTGTTTTTTTAACTCTTTTTTTGTTTCAGTGGGAACGGTTGTCATTTATGGGGGATCCTTCCCGGGTTTACGCTGTTATCCAGCCCCTCGCTGGGCAACCTTGTTGAGTTTGGTGGGCGGATATTCTGTTTTCTGAAAGATGGTATTGGGGGGAGCTGGAGATATTCAAGGTTCCCTTACCTACCCGAGAAGATACTACCCTTATAGCACTAATCCCGGAGCAGAGAAAAGGAAACCTGGGCTCATCGCTGCTTCGCTTTTCATGCATGAATCCCGGGGGCAAGGCATGATAGTCGAGGGGAAGTCGAGGGAAGAGCGAGGGAAAGGCGAGCTTTGTTTCAGCCTTTACCCTTCTTCTCTGCTGTTCAACAACCTGGTTTCCCGATGGGCCTCCGGCGATTGGGCTCCTTGGATAATCTGCTGCCTGCGCCAGATGATGGGTTCAGCTGGGAATGGTACCGGCTGTCCTCTGTTTTAAATGATGAATCAGTGGCTTGTCTCTGTGGGGCTGGCTGTGGGCAAGCCCCTGGTTTTCTCTTGGCTGCGGGAGTGATCGTTGTTGGGCCTTGGGGGCATGACTGCTGTGCGGTGGCTCCTGCTTTTTTTCTGATAATAGTCTTTGCCAATTGATTCCTTTGGGGGTACAGCTGTGTATATGCACAAAATTAACTGGTGAGGGCTGCAGCATCGTGGCTTAGGGGCTGAAATGGTCCGGCTGCCATAGGGGCTGCCTCCTCCTATTTTGTGGACAACGATAACAACTCAAGGTCTAGGAGGTTTGGCTATGGAAAAGGAACAAGCTCGGGTACCGGAACAGGGAAACCCTGAAAATGAGCAGGCAGGGGGACGGCAGCAGCAACCGGGAAATCCCGCCTGTAATGGCGGAGGCGGCAGGGGGCTGGGCCGGGGCGGCGGACAGGGACGCCGGGACGGTAGCGGCGGCGGTAAGGGCCGGGGCGGTGGTGGCTTTGGCGGTCGCCGGAGATGACCCTTCCTTAACCCGGGTCGTTAAAGAGGTGGGATTTCCCCTGATTGGCGCTGGTCGTAGGCCGCGGGATGTCCCTCTGCAAACCAACCAAGAGGAGGCAGGGTCTCAGCTATGAGCAACTACACCATTCATCCCATGGTGGTGGGGAGCAAGGTCTTTGACAAGTCCATGATGACCTACCAGCATGGTCAGGGAGTGCGTTATACGATCCCCATCTATGCCTGGTACATCAAGGGCGGGGATGAGCATATCCTGGTGGATACCGGCGAGATCAGCCCGATCCAGTCCGAGGCCAGGGAGCAGGCCATCGGCGGTAGGATCTACACCCTGGAACAGGGCCTGGCCAGGTTCGGTCTCAGCCCGGAGGATATCGATATCGTCATCCACACCCATCTGCACAACGATCACTGTGAAAATGACTACAAGTGCAGCAGGGCCAGGATCTATGTCCACGAAAAGGAGCTCAACCGCATCCACGACCCCCATCCCCTGGATTTCCGCTACCTGGAGGACTACATCCTGGAGGTGGAGGAGCGGGGGCAGCTCCGGGTCATGAGCGGCGATACCCAGGTGGTGCCCGGGATTCGCTGTCTCCATACCCCGGTGCATACCGACGGCGGCATGAGTGTGGCCATCGACACGGCCCGGGGGAGGGCGGTGATCACCGGTTTCTGCGTGATCCGGGAGAACTTTGAGCCGCCCAGGGAGATCCGGGCCATGGAGATGGAGGTGATTCCCCCCGGCACCCTGGTCAATGCCTCTGAGGCCTATGATATCATGCTCAAGATCAGGGAGATGGCCGATATCCTCCTGCCCCTCCATGAACCGGCCTTTGCTGCCCTGGATAGCATTCCCTGAGTGGTGCCAGGTCCGTTGAATTTTGGGGATCCTGGATCTGGCAGCAGGGAGATGGCTACAGGCTGATCCGCTCCCCCGGCATCAGCCGGGAATCCAAAGAACTCCGAGTCAATGCAGGGGGGCCTCTGCTGCGACGGTTTTAAGGGCTGCAGCCCCGGCCAAGCTGCCCGTTGATACACTCGATCACCCCGGGGAGCTCCTCCATGGTGTCGATCACCTGGTGGGCCCCGGCCCGGAGCAGTTTTTCTCTGGCAGCGGCCACCAGGGCCTGCCGTTCCGCTGTAGGGGTACGGGCAAACTCCTCGGCCGAGAGCCCGGTCTCGTTGCCGGTGGCCGCCACCCCGATGCTCCAGACACCGGCATTGAGCCCGGACTCCACGTCCACCACCGTGTCCCCCACATTGACCACCGCTGCGGCCGGATGGATGTTGAGCTCCTCCATGATCCGGTAGATCAACCAGGGCGCAGGTCTGCCCACCGCGACCTCGCTTGAGGAGATGGCAACATCGGGTCTGTAGCCCTGGACGGCGGCAGCCGCTGCCACGGTATCGGCAGCCTCCCTGAAGTAGCCGGTGGAGGCCCCTATCCGAATTCCCTGCTCGCGCAGGCTGGCGATGGCCTCGCTGACCCCCGGGATCAGCTGGGAGTGGTCAGGCAGGATGCGCAGCAGCAGGGGGACAAAGTCGTCAAACATTTCATCGATGTCCTCTCCGCTCACCGGGCGCCCATACTGCGCCTCCCAGGCGCGGGCCACCTCGTCCATCTCGGTGATGGCCCGGATATGGGCCCGTTTTTCCCTGCCCATGGGTTCGCGGGCCTGGGCCATGCTGATCTCGATCCCTTTTTGGCGAAAGCCCTCGGCAAAGGCGACAATGGGTGCCTGGCAGCCGAAATCCACCGTGGTGCCGGCCCAGTCAAAGACCACCAGCTGAACCCTGCCGTGATAGCTTCTGGTGTAGTTGTAGTCCATGGTCTTTTACTCCTCTCTCGATATCTCGTCGCTCCGATGGTTGCAGAGCCTGATGGCATCTGTTCGCTTGTTGATAGTGATGGGAGATCCGCAGCCGACAGCTGTGTTGCTGCGGGGCCCCTGCCGCTTCCCTTTTCCGGATAACTCAGCTGCTGATGGGGCTCGCTGTCTGGGGTCAGGGTTTAATTGGTCTATACCAATTTAAGGTGGTGGCAGGGTACCCATTGGAGTTGCTGATGTCAAAGGAAATTGCGGGCAGCAGGGGGGGGCGGTGTGTCGGGGGCAATCCGGGCGGCTGGGACTCAGTCGCTGCTGGTGCTGAGGAGGAACCTGAAGCGGTCGCCACGGTAGAGGTCCTTGGCATACTCCACCGCTCGGTCGTCCTGGTCAAAGGATACCCGTCGTTCCAGGAGCAGCGGTGTCCCGGTCGGGATCTGCAACAGCCCTGCCTCATATGCAGAGGCGGCAACCGCCTCGATGGACTGTTCCGCCCGCTGAATCCGGACATCGTAGTGGGCCTCCAGCTGGGCATAGACCGAGGTGTCGGTGAGCTCAAGCTGCTCGAATCCCGGAAAAAAGGCTGTGGGCAGGTAAAATTTCTCCAGCATGCTGGGCTGGTGGTTGAGCAGGCGAAGCCGATGGCAGTAGTAGAGTTCCGAGGAGACCGGCAGCCGTAGCCTGGCGGCCAGGGAACTCGTGGCCGGCCGTTGCTCGCTGAGTACCACCTCTGCTCCAGGGTTCAGGCCGTTCTTCTCCATGCCTGCGGTAAAGGGGTTCAAGCGGCTGGTGGTCCGTTCGATCTTGGCCTGGGCGATATAGTTTCCCGAGCCCTGGCGTCGCTCCACCAGCCCTTCGGCGGTGAGGATCTGCAGGGCCTGGCGCAGGGTCATTCGGGTCACGCCCAGAGATGCACTGAGCTGGCGCTCCGCAGGGAGGCGGGTCCCGGGGGCCAGTTCGCCGGATTCGATCTGTTCGCTCAGTCCTTCGGCGATCTGTATATAGAGGGGCAGTGCCTCGCTGCTGCGGTTCATCTCGGCTGGGGAGGGATGGGTAGCTTGATGATGCTCTGCCGTTGGCTCAAGGCTTCCACCTGGCCACCTTCTCTGGAGAAGCGTGTTTACATCCCCTGGAGGACACGCCCCAGGAGGCTGGAAAAGGTTTCGATCTCTTCGCCCGAGAGGCTGTGGCAAATCTCGTGGGTAAAGGATCTGTGGAAGCGGTGGTGCTCCTCAAACATGGCCTTGCCCTGATCGGTGAGCACCACCAGGTACGATCTCCGGTCGGTTTCATGTGGCTTCCGCGCCACCAGCTGGAGTTTCTCCAGCTTGTCCACCCCCACGGTGAGGGTGCCGGTGGTCACCCCCAACCGTTCTGCCAGTTCCTTCATCCGCAGGTTCTGCTGGTGGCCGATGACCTCGATGGTATGCATCTGGGCAGGGGAGAGGCCGCTCTCCTTGACCACCGAGTGTTCCCATGAAGAAATCTTATCGTAAAACTCGATTAACTGGTGTGAAAGGTGCTCGATGGACATGATGGTCGCTTCTCCTGGATTACACGGTTACGGTCTGGAGCAGACCATACCCGGAAAAGACCAGAATGACAAACCCTGCCAGCCGCATGATCAGTGGTTCGACCCAATCTTTTTGCAGGGATGCCGCCATGGTGGTGGCCTTGAAGATCAGGAAGATCACCCCGCCCACGGCAAGGGCGGTGGAGAGGGCATAGCTCCCGAAGACCAGGAGCGCGGTGAGGACGCTGCCCGAACGGAGGGCATAACCATACATCACCGCAGCAGTGGGGCAGGGGACGATCATGTTGATAAAACCGATGACAAAGAGTATCAGCGGCAGGGATTTTCTGTTGGGGGTCAGCGCCTTGAACCCTGTTTTGATTCTGCTGAGTAAACCCGCAGGGTGGTGCTGCAGATGATGGTCATCATGGTGATGATGGTGGTGGTCGTGGTGATGGCAACCGTGCCCATGGTCGTGCCCATGGTCGTGATTGTGGAGGATCTGGGGCCGGTAGAGCAGCAGCAGGCCGATGATGATCAGGAGCACCGAGGTAACGGACTCCACCCAGAGACCAAGGGAAACCGGCAGCAGTTGGGATACCGCGCCCAGGGTAGCGCCCAGGGCCAGGCAGGCCAGGGCGGTTCCGGTGACAAAGGTGGTGGTGAGCAGGGTGACCCGCTGGCCGTTGCGTTCCCCGGATACAAAGGGCGCCAGCACCAGCCAGGAGTGGCCGCAGGGGTTGACGCCATGGAGAAGGCCCAGCAGAAAGCTGGACTGGATGGCTGCCGCCAGCAAGGTTTGTAGTTCCATGATCTTGATCTCCTCTTCTGAGACTCGCCTTTCGGCAAGGGGTAGTGGTTCTGATCCTGCCAGGGATCCTGTTTGTTCAGCTCTCCAGAGATATTCAGTCAGCTTAAGACTGGTGCAAGGATACAGGATCTGTTTCGTCTGTCAAGAAGTTTGACGGGCGAGATACTTGAGCGGCAAAATAGGAAGCAGGGAAAAAGTCTGCCACATGGTGGTATTTTGTTGACGGAAGGCAAGGTTTAAAGTTAGGGTGCCTGAACTTTAAGAGGGGCGTTTAACTGTGCGGCTCGTTGTGACCGTGCCTTGTAGCTCTACATTATTTGAGGAGAAGAATATGTTATCCCGTTTATTAATGGTCCTGTTATTGATGGGGGTTATCTTCCCTGCGGTTGGTTCGGCAGGGGGGCAGGAGATTGTGGTCTATTCTGCCCGCAAGGAGCATCTGATCAAGCCTCTGTTTGATCGATATACCCAGAAGACCGGGGTCGAGATCAAGTACATCACCGGCAAGGCAGGAGCCCTGTTGGAGCGTTTGAAGGCGGAGGGGGAGAACACTCCGGCTGATCTCTTTATCACCGTCGATGCCGGCAACCTCTGGCGTGCCGCCCGGGTGGGTGTACTCCAGCCGGTGGCCTCCAAGGTGCTGGCGGAAAATGTTCCGGCCCATCTCCGTGATCCGGGCCAGAACTGGTTTGGCCTCTCTGTGCGTGCCAGAACCCTGGTCTACAACACCAGGGCCGGAGTGCTCGATAGATTGAGCACTTACGAGGCGCTGGCAGATCCTGCCTGGAAGGGCAAGCTGGTGCTGCGGACCTCGAAAAAGGTCTACAACCAGTCCCTGGTGGCCTCCCTGATTGCCGACCATGGTCCCCAGGAGGCGGAAAACATGGTCGCCGGCTGGGTTGCCAACCTGGCCGCTGATCCCTTTGCCAACGATACCAAGGCACTCGAGGCCGTGGCCGCAGGCATTGGCGATGTGACCATCGTCAACACCTATTACTTTGGGCGTCTGCTCAAGAAACAGCCTGATCTCCCCTTGGCTATTTTCTGGCCCAATCAGGGGAGCAGCGGGGTCCATGTCAACGTCTCCGGAGCTGGCATCACCGCCCATGCCAAACATAGGCAGGCGGCTCTCCAACTCCTGGAGTGGCTCTCCGGAACCGAGGCCCAGCAGCAGTTTGCCGCTCTGAACATGGAGTATCCGGTGAATGCCCAGGTGGAGGTCGACCCCCTGGTCAAGGAGTGGGGCGGTTTTGTTGCCAACCCGATGAATGTCGCCCGCTACGGCGAACTCCAGGCCGAGGCCATCAAGTTGATGGATCGGGTCAACTATAAGTGATGCGCTCAACCCGGGTAAGGTCGACGACAACACGCCTGCAACAGCCAGGGGGGCGGTCATGGGCATGATGGCCAGGAAGATGCAGCGGTCCTTCTTCTCTTGCCTGAATCGCTGGCAGCTGGCGGCCGCTCTGTTGGCCGGGGTGGTGCTGCTGCCCCTGGCGGTGATCCTCGGTTCGGTCTTCCGGCCGGACCGGGAGATCTGGATGCACCTGGCCGGGACCATGCTGCCAAGCCTGCTGCTCAATACCTTCTGGCTGAGCAGTGGCGTGCTGGCAGGGACCGCCCTGCTGGGGGTATCCCTTGGCTGGCTCACCGGCGGTTGTTCCTTTCCCGGGCGCTCCTTTTTCTCCTGGGCCCTGACCCTGCCCATGGCGATTCCCGCCTATGTGATGGCCTTTATCTTTGTGGGGCTGATGGATTTCAGCGGACCGCTCCAGACCGGCTTACGCACCCTTCCCGGTTGGGAGCGGACCATCATCGAGGTGCGGAGCACTCCCTTTGTGGTGCTGGTGCTCAGCCTGAGCCTCTATCCTTATGTCTACCTCTTGAGCCGCACCGCCTTCCTGGGTCAGGGCAGAGTCCTGATGGAGGCAGCCCGGACCCTGGGGAGCTCCCCTTGGAGTGCCTTCTGGCGAGTGAGCCTGCCTATGGCCCGACCCTGGATTGTCAGTGGTCTGGCCCTGGTCCTGATGGAGACCCTGGCCGATTTTGGGGCAGTGTCGATTTTCAACTACGATACCTTTACCACGGCCATCTATAAGGCCTGGTTCGGCTTCTTCTCGCTCCAGGCTGCAGCGCAGCTCGCCTCGGTGCTGGTGGTCTTTGCCCTGCTCCTGGTGGTGGTCGAGGCCTCGTACCGTTCCAGGATGCGTTACTATGAAGGAGCCAAGAGCGGCGGGGTGCATGGTCGGGTCCGTCTGAGCGGAATCCCGGCCCTGGCAGCCAGCTGCTACTGTGCCCTGGTGGTGGCCCTGGCCTTTGTGGTGCCCCTTGTACAGCTTGGCCTCTGGGTGTTGGAATCGGCCGGGGCAGGGAGCCTGCCTCGTTACAGCTCCCAGTCGATGCAGACCCTCTGCCTGGGTGCCGGCGGGGCCCTGCTGACCTGCGGAGCCGCTCTGTTGCTCAGTTATGCCAAGCGGCGCTCACCCACTCGCGCC
Source organism: Desulfogranum mediterraneum DSM 13871 (assembly GCF_000429965.1). Taxonomy (GTDB): domain Bacteria; phylum Desulfobacterota; class Desulfobulbia; order Desulfobulbales; family Desulfobulbaceae; genus Desulfogranum; species Desulfogranum mediterraneum. The sequence continues at coordinate 333,349 of NZ_AUCW01000004.1, read as the reverse complement.
AACCTGTTGCTCTGCAAGGTCTCCACCATCGGTTACGCCCTGCCCGGTACCGTCTTGGCCGTGGGTATTTTTTTGCCCATTGCCTGGATCGACCAGACCATCCAGGGGATATTGCTGGGCATATTCAGCCTGAAAAGCGGGCCTCTGCTCCAGGGAACGCTGCTGGTGATGTTGATGGCCTATATGGTCCGCTTTCTGGCCGCAGCTTTCGGGGCCGTGGACAGCGCCATGCAGGCCATCCATCCCAGCCTGGATGAGGCAGCAGCCCTGGCCAAGGTCCAGGGGAGCCGCCTCATCTGGCTGGTCCATCTCCCCCTCTTGAAGAGGGGTTTGTTGACTGCAGCCATCCTGGTGATGGTGGATATCGTCAAGGAGATGCCCATCACCCTGATGACCCGGCCCTTTGGCTGGGATACCCTGGCAATAAAAATCTATGAACTGACCAGTGAAGGCGAGTGGGAGCGGGCCGCCCTACCGGGGCTCTATCTGGTCCTGGCCTCCATTGTGCCGGTAATCCTGCTCATTCGTCAGACGGAGAAATGATCATGTCAGACCAGAAATCCCTGTTGCAGCTAGAGGGGGTCTGTAAATCCTTTGGCCCCAACCTGGTCGCCGCAGAGGTAAGCTTTTCCCTGGAAAAGGGTGAGATCGGCTGCCTGCTCGGGCCAAGCGGCTGCGGCAAGACCACCCTGCTGCGGGTGGTTGCCGGTTTTGAGTCCATTGATCAGGGGAGGGTGATCATCGACGGGACCACGGTCTCGACCGCGACGAGTCATCTTGCCCCGGAGAAGCGGACCATTGGCATGGTTTTTCAGGACTATGCCCTCTTCCCTCACCTCAGTGTGGCGGATAATGTCGCCTTCGGCATCCGTAACCGGCCCGGCCGACAGCGGCGGCGCAAGGTGGCCGAACTCCTGGAGTTGGTGGGCTTGGCTGGGCAGAGCGGCAGGTATCCCCATGAGATCTCGGGCGGTCAGCAGCAGCGGGTCGCCCTGGCCAGGGCCCTGGCGCCCGAGCCGGAGTTGCTGCTCCTGGATGAACCCTTCTCCAACCTGGACGCCCTTCTGCGGGAACGGTTGACCGTTGAGGTGCGCGATATCCTAAAGAGTCTCCAGACCACGGCCCTGCTGGTTACCCACAACCAGCACGAGGCCTTTTCAGTGGCCGACTCCATTGGGGTGATGTTTGCAGGGGCGATCCAGCAGTGGGACCGGGCCCATGACATCTATCACCGGCCGGCGAGCCTTGCGGTGGCCACCTTTGTCGGCGACGGCACCTTGATCTCAGGAACCGTTGAGGGGCCGGGCACGGTCCGCTGTGGGCTGGGAGTCCTCCGTGGCGACCTCTCCCTGCCTTGCAGCTCGGGATCTGGGGTGGATCTGCTGCTACGCCCCGAAGACGTGCTCCACGTGGAGGATGCCGAGATCCAGGCCAGGGTCGTGCACAAATCCTTCCGTGGCCCCACCATCCTCTATCAGCTGGAGTTGACTTCCGGTGAGCAGTGCCAGGCCCTGGTCTCCAGCCATCATAATCATGGTATCGGTCAGTGGATCGGTATCGTTGCCGAGGTTGACAACCTGGTGATCTTTCCCCAGGAGCCTGCCTGAGCAGGGAAGACCAGGGATCCCCGGGGATCTCTGCTCCTCCCTGCTTGTCCCCTCCCGGCTCTCTCCAGCCCTTGTCAGGGGCTGCCCCCTTCATTTTTTCGGCAATAGTGCCCTCCCCTTTGGACCTGGTTCTTCTCTTCTGGTGCGTCCCTGGGGATGATCTCTGTTGCAGTGTGGCTCCAGGAGGAGTATGAAAGCGGGATCATGAATGCTCGGACTCTCCCCCGTTGTTGGCCATCGCCGGCAATGGCACGATCAGGAGGAGCCGATGGCTGCGACCTATAGCTTTCAGGAGCGTCTGGGCCATCGATTCCGTAAACAGCAGTCCTTCTCCCTTGAGGTCTCGCCACTCTATGCCCGTTTAAACGGCATGGTCGCGGGCTGGCTTACAGAGGCTGATCACCCTGTCAGCCGCTGGCTGGTTGCAGCTAGCAGGGGACGCAGTTCCTTTGAGGTGCCCATGCTCCTCATGGCCGGGGTGCACCGGCTGGTGCTGGCCGGACGACCAGAGGCAGGAGCCTTGGCCGGCTTCTTTCCCACAGCAGGCGGTCGTTTTTCCGCTGGCGGCGATGGAGCTGAGCTGGAGTCGCTCTTCAGCCGGACCATCCTTGATGCAGCCGAGGAGCTGACCCGCTTTATCAGCACTGCCACGGTCCAGACCAACGAGACCGGTCGGGGCCTCTGCTGGCTGGTGCCCCTGGCCTCTCTCCCCTGGGAGCAGGTCCGCCTGGTGGAGCTGGGGGCCAGTGCCGGTTTGAATCTCTTGGCAGACCAGCGCCATTACCAGCTGCGGGACATCCGCTCAGGCCAGACCTTTGCGGCCCTGGGCCGGGGGCAGGCTCCCCAGTTTCAGGTGGCCTGCTCTTCTGCCCCGGGCAACTGGGTCGGCCAGGAGCGGCTGCCGCAGATCAGCTCCCGCCTGGGATGTGATCTCGCCCCCTGGCCGCTCTCCAGCCGCGAGGACGAACTCTCCCTGGCAGCCTTTATCTGGGGCGATCAGGTGGAGCGGCTGGCCCGCCTGGAGGAGGGCATCCAGGCCTTTCGCCGATTCCAGGGCCGGCAGGGTGGGTTGAGGGTCTTGCCGGCGGATCTGCCCCGAGAGCTGACCCCTTTTCTGGAGGAACAGCTCCCTGCAGAGCCCTCCTGCCCGGTGGTGCTCTATGCCAGTTACCTGAGCCGCTATCTGGCCGATAAGGGGGCCTCCCTCCGGCCGCTGATCGCGGCTTGGGCCGGTAAGCACGCAACCGAGGTTCTCTGGCTGCAGCTGGATATTGCCCCGGCCGGCCCGGCTGGGCTGCGGCCGCCGCAGCTGGGCTGGCTGCTCTGGCAGGCCGACCTCTGGCAGCAGGGGCGCCATCACCACTGGGACCTGGGCTGGTGCCATCCCCATGGGAGCACGGTTTGGTGGTTGCCGGGGATGGAGCAGTGGCTCAGTTTCTGGACAACAGCGTGAATCAGCGGGGATCTTGAACCATGCACCCTTTGCAGGCGCCCTCGATTTTACTGAGACCAGGCTGGCATGAATAGGTGCTTTTTCTTCCAATCTCTGTGTCATGGCGAAAATTATATCCTCGGAATATCCAATAGATGCCTGGGGTACACTTTTCTTCATGCCTTGGTCTGGATCGAAAAATCTCATTTTTCCAAGTAGCCACAAGATAAACAAACAGCAGGGCCTCTCTGGCTCGTACAGCTCTTTTTGGTAGGAATATCGTTATGCACACCCAGGTCTTGGCCGTCAACCGGCTCTCCCGGCAACAGCTCCTTGGCTGGACAGCGGTCTTTGGTTCGGCCTTCTGTTTTTATCTGGCCACCCTGATCATCCGCTGGTCCCAGCCCTATGTGGCCATTGACACCTCCTTCTTTGTCTTCAGCCGTTTTCTCCTGGGCTTTGTGGCGGTCTGTCTGACCATGGCCTGGAAAAGAGAGCCCCTTCGGCCCAGCCGCTACCACTATCTTCTGGGCAGGACCGTGGCCAACTGCATCGCGGTCTTCTGCTTTTACAAGGCCGTGGAGGTGGCCTCGGTGGCCGAGGCCAACATCCTCAACATGACCTACCCCCTCTTTGTGGCCCTGTTCTCCTGGGTCCTGATCCGGGAGCAGCGCGACGGCGTGGCCGTGGGCATCGTGCTGATCGCCTTTGTCGGGGTCTGGATGGTTCTTGCCCCTTCGGGGGCGGCCTCCGGAGTGGGTACCGGCCTGCATAATATCTGGGGGTTCACCTCCGGTTTTACCGCGGCCTTTGCCATTATCTATCTCAACCTCAGCAGGAAATACCACTCTTCCCAGACCATTCTCTTCTTCATGTTCGGCCTGGGCGCCCTGATCATGGCCCTGCTCTTTCACCGCTCCCTGTTTCTGCCCAATCCAAGGGAACTCTTTTTTCTGTTCAGCTGTTCGGTTGCCGGGGTGGCAGGGCAATACCTGCTCACCTACGGTTTCCTCTATGTCACGGCCGTGGAGGGGGCGGTGATCTCCTCGACCCGTATCCTCCTGGCAGCCATTCTGGGTCCGCTCCTGGTAGCGGACCCCATGCTCTCCCTCAGCGGTTGGTTCGGTGCCCTCCTGATCTTCAGTGCCAACGTGAGCCTGGCCCGGCGCCGGGCCAGGCTTGCACATTGAGGCGGGCAAGGGATCAGGGTTCACTTGACGCACTTGACGCACTTGACGCAATGGCAGCGGTTGACTAGATTTGTCTGGCCCCTGGTGGCATCCAGGGGAGAGCCCCGGCTGGCGGCAGAGGGTTCGGCTCCTGCCGGGATCACCTGATTCATCAATCTTTATCACCTGAGGTGCGCTGTGATTACCATCGGTATTGAACGCCTCTGCCAGGATTCCCCTGACTGGCTGGAGGGGAAACGGCTGGGCCTGTTGTCCAACCAGGCGTCCACGGATCGAAACTTTGTCCACAGTCGAGACCGGCTGATCCAGGCCTTTCCCGGGCAACTGACCACCATGTTCTCGCCCCAGCATGGCTTCTTCTGCGAGAAACAGGATAATATGATCGAGTCAGACCATGCTGTCGATCCCCATACCGGTCTGCGGGTCTACTCCCTCTACGGCGAGACCCGCAAACCCTATCCCGAGATGTTCAGCGAGATTGACCTGCTCCTGGTGGATCTTGTCGACGTGGGCACCCGGGTCTATACCTTTATCTGGACCCTGGTTCACTGTCTGGAGGTGGCTGCGGCCACCGGGGTGGAGGTGGCGGTCCTGGATAGGCCCAATCCCATCAACGGTCAGGAGGTTGAGGGCAACCTCCTGGAGCCAGACTGTCGATCCTTTGTCGGTCTTTGTTCCATTCCCATGCGCCACGGCCTGACCATGGGGGAACTGGCCCGGTTCTGCAACCTGGAACTGGCGATCAATGCCCGCCTGCGGGTGGTTCCCATGCAGGGCTGGCGCCGGGAGATGTACTTTGCAGAGACCGGTTTTCCCTGGGTCTTTCCCTCGCCCAACATGCCGACAGCCGCCACGGCCCTGGTCTATCCCGGCCAGGTCCTCTGGGAGGGGACCATGGTCTCCGAGGGCAGGGGCACCACCATGCCCTTTGAGATCTTTGGTGCGCCCTATCTCAGCCACCAGGAGGTGCTGGAGCTGTTGGATCCGGCCGAGCTGCCGGGCTGCCTGCTTCGGCCCCTGGTCTTTGAGCCCACCTCTGGCAAGTGGGCCGGCCAGGGCTGTGTCGGCTTTCAGCTCCATGTCAGCGATCAGCGTCGCTTCAAACCCTACCGCACCAGCCTGATCCTGCTCCAGGCCCTGCTCAGGCTCTATCCCCAGGATTTTTCCTATAAAGAACCTCCCTATGAGTATGAGTATGAGCGGCTGCCCATGGATATGATCATCGGCAGCGAAGGGATCCGGCGGGCCTTGGAAGAGGGGGTGGCGGTGAGTGAACTGGAGCGATCCTGGCAACAGGGATTGAACGACTTTGAGCGGAAACGGGCTGCTGTTTTTCTTTACGATGGCTGAGAAATAGGCTAAGGTCGAGCCCGCTGTCAAGCGCCTGTCCCCAAAAGGCCATTCCGCTCAAGCCCGGCGTCATGCTCAAACACTCTACTCTTTAATAGTAACCAACTATTAGCCCTATGGCTGTGGCGCTCTTTGCTGTTGCTCCGGGGGAGGTCCCCCTGGGCCTGAGGGTACCTTGGCTGGAGAGCTCCTGTCGGGCAGGCACCGGCGAGCAAGGCATGGGGGGAGGTGCTGCCAGGAAGTGGAACCAACCGTTCATCGGGTTGCCCCATCCAGGGAGATGGTGTGCAGCCCAGCTACTATCAGGATATAAGGAGAATCAGGCTGTGGCACAGGTGTACACCATCCGCCAGTTGGCTGACTATGTGGAAGGCGAGGTTCACGGGGATGCAAGTGTTCAAATCAGCGCCTTAAACGGCTTTGAACTGGCTGGTCCCGGTGAAATCAGTTTTCTTCAGGACAGCAGAAAATGTGACCAACTCAGCGCCTGTAGGGCCGAGGCCTGCATCGTTCCCCAGGGCACCCCTCCCCAGGCGATCCCCACCATTGCGGTCAGACGGCCGGATATTGCTGCGGCCAGGATTCACCAGCTGCTGCTGGCCGAGCCCTACCAGGCAAAGGGAGTCCATGGCTCGGCAGTGATGGGTTCCGATTGTCAGCTGCCCGAGGCGGTCACCATCGGAGCCCTGGTCTGTCTCGGCGATCGGGTCCGGCTGGGCGAAGGGGTGACCATCCATCCCGGGGTGGTCATCGGCGACGATGTCACCATCGGCGATGACTCGGTGCTCCATGCTAACGTCACCGTTGCCGAAAAGAGTAGGATCGGCAGGCGGGTTACCATCTACCAGGGGGCGGTGATCGGCAGTGCAGGTTTTGGCTTTGCCAGCGATGAGCAGGGCACGCACTATACCAAGCCCCAGGTGGGGACGGTCCGGATCGATGATGATGTGGAGATCGGGGCCAACTCCTGCGTCGATCGGGCAGCCTTTGGCACCACCTGGATCAAGTCCGGGGTGCGGATCGACAACCTGGTGCAGGTGGCCCATAATGTGGTGATCGGGGAGAATTCGGTACTGGTCTCCCAGACCGGCATTGCCGGCAGCACCACCCTGGGACGCAGTGTGGTTCTCGGTGCCAAGGCCGGAGTCACCGGCCATGTCCATCTGGATGACGGGGTGATGGTGGCGGCCATGGGCGGAGTCCATAACAGCCAGCCCAAGGGGGCCATGATCGGCGGTATCCCGGCCATCGATGTCAAGAAGTGGGGCAGGGCGGCGGCCGCCCTGACCCGGCTTCCGGAGATGTTGAAAGAAGTTCGCCGGTTACGTAAGGAGATCGATCGCCTGCGTGGACTGGTCAAGCGAGATGAAGAATAGTGGAGAACAGCGGAATGAGTACAGAACAGGAGATCCAACTCCCCATTGACATTAAAGGCATTCTCGATCTTTTACCCCACAGGTATCCCTTTATCCTGGTGGACCGGATCATCGAATTTGAGATGAAGGAACGGGTGACCGGCCTGAAGAACGTCTCCATGGGAGAACCCTATTTCCAGGGTCATTTCCCCGGAGAACCGGTGATGCCCGGGGTCCTTATCCTGGAGGGCATGGCCCAGACAGGCGGGATCCTGGCCTACCTCTCCGACCCCAAGATGATCGGTGAGAAGCTGGTCTACTTTGCCGGCCTGGACAAGGTGCGCTTCCGCAAGATTGTCCGGCCCGGCGATCAGCTGATCTTCAAGCTGGAGATGATTAAATACAAGCCTCGGCTCACCAAGATGGCAGGTCGTGCCTATGTGGACGACGAACTGGTCGCCGAGGCGGAGATGATGGCAACCTTTGCCTGAGTGTTGACCGGAGCCTCTTCCCGGCAAGATGCCGCCGGGAAGAGGTCCCTGTTCTTTTTATAGGATAATTTATGAGTATACATGCCACAGCAGTGGTCGATCCCCAGGCCAGTGTGGACAGCTCGGCTTGCATTGATCCCTATGTCATTATCGACGGCCCGGTCAATATCGGACCCGATACCCGGGTCTGTGCCCATGCCGTTGTTTCCGGGCAGACCACCATCGGGGCCCGCAATACCATCGGTTCGTTCACCTCCATCGGTGCCCCTCCCCAGGACATGCACTATAACGGTGAGGCCACGGAGCTGATCATCGGTGATGATAACCAGATCCGTGAGTATGTCTCCATTCACCGGGGAACCGTCATGGGGAGGAAACGGACCTTTATCGGCAACCACAACATGATCATGGCCTACAGCCATATCGCCCACGACTGCACCATCGGCGATCACGTGATCATGGCCAATGTGGCGACCCTGGCCGGCCATGTCGAGATCGGCAGCCATGCCAACCTGGGTGGCCTGGTGGCGATCCATCAGTTCTGTCGGGTGGGCCAGTACACCTATATCGGCGGGATGTCAGGGATCAGCCTGGATGTGCCGCCCTATGTGATCATGGAGGGGACCCGTAATCAGATGCGGATCGCCGGGATCAACAAGATCGGCCTGCGCCGGGCCGGAATGCAGCGGGAGACCATCAAGAAACTGGATCAGGCCTTTAAGCTGCTCTTTCGTTCTCCCCAGCTGCTCCTCAAGGATGCCCTGGCCAAGATCCAGGAAGAGCTGGCAGACTGCGCCGAGGTGGAGCAGATGGTGGACTTCTTCCAATCCAGCAAGCGCGGTGTGGTCAAGCGGACCATCGATGGCTGAGGCCTTCGGCGCGGCTACTCTTAGGCTGTCTTGAAGAGTGGGGCTCAGCAAAGAAACGCACTCTTCAAGAGCGTCTCTGTCCGGCAAGGTACCTTGATCGACAGAGACGAGATCGCCTTTTCCTTTAAGAATACAAGATATATGTCAGCCATAGGGCTTATTGCAGGGGGGGGGCAGTTTCCCCTCCTCTTCGCCGAAGCAGCGAAAAAACAGGGACGTCGGGTGGTTGCCGTTGCCCATGTCAACGAGACCGAACCTACCCTGGAACAGCAGGCCGATGTGACCTGTTGGATCAAGCTGGGACAGCTGGGAAAGATCATCAAGTTTTTCCGCAAGCAGGGGGTGACGGAGACGGTCTTTGCCGGAACCATCACCAAGACCAGGATCTTCAAGGATGTCTTGCCGGACTTCAAGGGCTTGACCCTCTGGAACAAGATCGACCGGCGCCTGGATGACGCCATCCTCAGGGCCGTGGCCCAGACCCTGGAAGAGGAGGGGATCACGGTGATCGCCTCTACCTGCTACCTGGAGCACCTCTTCTTCCCCCATGGGGTCCTGACCAGGAGACAACCCAGCCCTGAACAGCTGGAGGACATCCGCTTTGGCTGGTCCATTGCCCGGGAGATCGGCAAGCTGGATATCGGCCAGTGTGTGGTGGTCCGCGATCGTACCGTGCTGGCGGTGGAGGCCATCGAAGGCACGGATGCGGCCATCCGCCGCGGCGGTACCCTGGCCGGTTCCGGAGCCGTGGTGGTCAAACTGAAAAAACCGAACCAGGATTTTCGCTTTGATCTGCCGGCCACCGGTGAGCGGACCATCACCACCCTGGAAGAGGTCAAGGGCGCGGTCCTGGCGGTGGAGGCCGGCCAGTCGCTGCTCTTTGACAGGGCGGCCATGATCCGGGCCGCCGATGCGGCCGGAGTTGTGGTGGTGGGCCTGAAGGAGGACGAAAACGGGCTGCCCCAACCTGGCCCCTTTTAAGGAATCTGGTCAAAATCCTCCACAGCTGCGGCCAGGTCGGTGTGGAGCTCTTCTGCGCTTTCGTAAAAGACGTTGCTTGCCGTGGAAAAATGGAGCAGGATGGTGTTGAGCTTTTCCGGGATATAGGGAAAGAGCTTCTTGAGGTTGACCACCCTGTTTTGGGAGAGCAGGGAGAGGTCGCTCTCTTCCAGGCTGTTTAAGGCTGCGCTGCCCAGTTCAGGACTGTCCGCGATCTCGCGGGGATGATAGTTGCCGCGGCCGATGAGATAGAGCAGGATGTTGCCCAGTTCATAGATATCCAGGGCAAAGGGTCGTTCCGGCAGATAAAAATCATAGTCAAAATCAATCCAGGAAAAGATCCCGCTGCTTCGCTCCACAAAGATATGATCCCTGCGGATATCACCGTGGCGGAAGCCCTTGGCGTGGAGCAGGCCAATGGCCTCAACCGCCTTGAGGTAACGGCGCAGCACCGAGGGCAGCAGGGTGAAGAAGTACTCCTCATGGCTGCAGCGCTGGCGGTGGATATACTTATCCAGGCGGGTGCCGTTGATGGGGACCAGCACCCGGACCAGGTTGTCGGCACTGTCCAGGAGTGCTTCCCCCTGCATGAAGTGGGGATGGCCGCTCATCTGTTCCAGGATACTGGCCTCCTTCTCCGGGGTACGGTAATAGGTGATCAGGTAGTGGCCCAGGCGGATCTCAAAGGTCTCGTAGAAGACCAGCTTGATGATATATTTGTTGCCCGAGGCCAGTTCCTCCACCCTGGGAACCCAGGGCTTGATCTGTTCGTCGACCCCGAAGCGGCCCTCCTTGGTGTAGGCGGTGATCAGGAAATAGCGGTCTTCAATCCGGATGATGTCGCCATAGTCGATGGAGGAGAAGTCCGTGGTGTCGATGAAGACCCGTGATGGTCTGCGCAGGCTGCGGCTGACCCGGTGAGCTGCGAGCCTTTCCCGGATCTCCGGGGGCAGGCTGTCAGGGGCGGCGTAGTTCTTCATCAGCCCACCACCCAGACGGCCGTGTCCTTGGCGTGGTGAATCAGGGCGCTGGAGATCGAGCCGAAGAGGAACTCCTCGGACTTGGAGATGCCCCGTTTGCCCACCACGATGGTGCCGTAACGCTCCTCCTGTTGAAGGCGGAGGATGGCCTGGCTGATGGTGGTATCTTCGGCCATCAGGCAGCGACTGTCAATGGCCTCGGCAGGCACCCCTGCCTGCTGCAGCTTATCGGTGGCCTCGGCCAAATAGGAGGCCGCCGCCTCCTCCTGCCGTTGCCGGTAGTGCTGGAGGGTGTCGCCCTGGCGGTAATAGTCAGGGGGCGGAACCGGGTAGATATGGAGCAGGCAGATGTTGACCCCGCTCAGGTTGCCGGCAATACTGGCCACATACTTGACCGCATTCACGGATACGGGCGAGTTGTCGATGGCGATGATGATCCGTTTCCAGTCCATAGGGCACCTCAAGGATTTTGAACCGTAGGGCGGTATTGACCCTCCTGATGAATGATGCTTAGTGATGGGAGTGCTGTCTGCCGTCCCTGATGGTTTAAGGGGCGCCTCCGGGGCTCAGCTGTGGCCGATCCGGCTCAGCTTCCTCCTCTGCCTCCCTGCTTGCTTTTTGTTTATAAGGCTGTGCGTCTCGGGGCTCTCCGAGCCTGTTAACTGACAAGCCCGGAGTCCTCTTGCATGGACGCACAGAAGCTCTCCCAGGCTGCGCCGGGGTTGATGATGGAGGCGCCGATTTTTTTGCCGTTGCTCCCCTGGGATTGCCAGCGAGGCTGAACGTGGAGTAAGGGGATCTGGCCCTGATCATGGGAGAAGAGGGTCAGGATCTCGGTGTCTCTGTAGAGCCGGTTGGGCAGTTCTTTCAGGCAGACCCCCTTTGAGGAGATGTTATCCAGGAGGGCCACACAGAAGATACAGCCATCGGTGACGTTGACGCTCAAGGGGCTCACCGCTATCCGGCTGCTGCGGCGCTTGTCACCTTGGCCGGCAATACCCCCTGAAGGCGGGCTGTTGTCTGAACCTCGCAGGCGGCGCAGCCGGGTGGTGAAGCCCGGCGAAAAGAAGAATGCTGCCAGGCTCAGCAGGATGGCTATCACGATCAGAAGGATACAGCCAAGGGTGATCAGGGTGGACAGCATCTTAGTTTCTCCCCATGGTGACGGCTCTCTGCTTTCTGTGATGGATCGTTCTTGAATCCTGCGTTTGCCCCAGCCCTGGCAAGGGGCGAACGGTGATGGCGTTGCTACCCCTAAAAAGAGGTGCAATGCGTTACTTTGGGCAACGGGCTTTGTGATGATTATATATCGCGCTATTTTTGGAGTAAATAGCAATGCCTCATTTTTTCCGATCTTTGCCGGCCAAAGAAGCGATGATCTCTGCCTGATACCCTCTTGAGAGAGCAGGGGGATTGGGGTGAGCGGGCGATGGGGGTGGTGGAGGCAGGCCTGCCAGGGGAGTGGTCGAGTCGTCCGGAAGGAGCAGATCGATCCTGCTCCTCCCGGACGGTAAAGGGGGGGGCTCTCAGGTGGGACGGATCTCCACCTTGTCGCTGAGATAGCGCTTCACCTGGTCGATGGGCACCTCCTTGCGGTGGAAAATGCCCGCAGCCAGGGCAGCCTCTGCCCTGGTCTGGGTAAAGACCTGGAGGAAATGTTCGCTGTTGCCGGCCCCGCTGGAGGCGATCACCGGGATCGAGACCGCCCCTCGGACCGCGTTGATCAGTTCCAGGTCAAAGCCGGAGTTGGTACCGTCACGATCGATGCAGTTGAGCAGGATCTCGCCGGCACCGAGTTGCTCGCAGACCTGGGCCAGGGTAATGGCGTCCAGCTCACGTCCCTCGCGGCCGCCCTTGATGGTACACTGGTACCAGCAGTAGCCCTGCCCTTCAGGGCCGGGGATGGTGGTGGAAATGACCCGATGGCTGACCTCCTCGGGCTGGTGGACGTAGACCCGGCGCGGATCAACGGAGATGACCACGGCCTGGTTGCCGTAGACCTTGGAGATCTGCTCGATGGAGCTGAGCCCTGAACCGCTGCCCCGGGCCAGAACATCCTCGGCGATCAGGACCGCATCAGAGCCGATGGAGATCTTGTCTGCGCCGGAGCGGAAGTAGGCTGCCGCCACCTCCAGGGCAGAGTAGTGGTGGCCGTTGCAGTCGGTAAAGTCGCGGATGCCGCCGCCGATGGTCAGGGGGACAAAGACCTTCTTGGAGGTCTCTTTCAAGACCTTGATCATGGGCATATCCTGGAGGGGAAAGTCCCGAAAGCCGGTGATGTTGAGGAAGGTGATCTCGTCGGCTCCCTGTTGGTAGTAGTCCTGGGCCAGCTGCACCGGTTTGCCCAGGTTGCGGACGCTGCCCTCTTCGCGGACGTCGTACTGGTCGCCCTTGGTCACCACCAGGTCTCCCTGGTCATTGGAGCGCACATCCAGACAGGCTATGACCCGTTTGGCCAGCTTGGTGGTCGGGCCTCCATGGCGGAGGGTGACCGGCTGGCGGTCACCTGCCAGGAAGTTTTCCAGGACCTGCAGGCCGGCACGGCCGCTTTTCTCCGGGTGAAACTGGGTGGCAATGACATTATCCTTCTGGATGGCGCTGACAAAGGAGTAGCCGTAATCGGTGCTGGTCAGGGTGTAGGCATCGGAGGCAGGCGCCGCATGAAAGGAGTGGACAAAGTAGAACTTCTCCTTACCGTCCAGGCCGTTGAAGAGCGGCGAGGGCTGATGGGCCCGGATGCCGTTCCAGCCGATATGGGGGACCGCCTCGCTGACCTTGAAGCGCTGGACCGTTCCCGGCAGCAAGCCCAGACCCGGTTGGTCCGGGGCCTCTTCACTGTATTCGTAGAGGGCCTGGAGGGCGACACAGATCCCGAAAAAGGGCTTGCCCGAGTGGAGGTAGCGGAGCAGGGGCTCCACCAGCTCTTTCTGCTGGAGGATCTGCATCATGGCGCCGAAGTTGCCTACCCCGGGGAAGACCAACCGCTCGGCCTGGTCGATGGCTGCCCCGCTGTCCACCGAGATGACGGTTTCGCCCAGGGATTCAATGGCGTTGATGACCGAACGGACATTGCCGGCACCATAATCGAGTAGAGTAATCATTGTTTTTTATGTCAAAATATTGCAAGGGATGGTTGAAAAATGTACAAAGAGAAAAACTTAGAGTGGTTTGCGCCACAAGTCAAGATCATTTCTCTTCCCTAGGATTATGCAGGCGATACTTCTTGCAGCAGGGTTCGGCACCCGGCTGGCGCCCTACAGCTCCTTTAGGCCCAAACCGCTGTTTCCGGTGCTCAATCGGCCGTTGCTCCTGATCCTGCTGGACATGCTCCGCGCAGCCGGCTGCAGCTCCATCGTGGTCAACTGTCACCATCTGGCCGACCAGGTGGAAGAGGCCGTGGCCCCCTTCAGCGATGTCCTGCTCCAGCGGGAGGCGGAGATCCTCGGCACCGGGGGCAGTCTGCGTCTGGCCATGGCCTGGCTGGCCGATGAGCCGGTCTTGGTGATGAACGGTGATATCTACCATGACCTGGATCTTGCGGCGCTCTATGCGGCCCACTGTCAGGGCCCGGGGGAGGTGACCATGGCGATCCATGACTATCCCAGGTTCAACTCGCTGAGCGTGGACCAGGGGTGGATCCGCAGTTTCACCGTTGGACCGGAGCCGGCTGGCAGCCGTGCCTTCACCGGGGTGCATGTGGTCGACCCCCATATTCTCCGCCTGATTCCGGAGCAGGGCTTCTTTCATATCATCGACCTCTATCAGGAGCTCGCCCAGGAGGGACGGGTGGCTGCCCACCGGGTGGACGGCTGTTTCTGGCGAGACATCGGCACCCCGGCCGACTACCTGGCCCTCCACGCCGACCTGCTCAGCGGGCAGGGCAGTGCCGGTCGAGAGCAAGCCTGGCACCTGGCCGCAGATGTTCAGCTGGGGGAGGGCGTCCTTCTCTCCCAGTGGGGCGCCATCGGTGCCGGTGCCCGGATCGGTGCCGGTGCCCGCCTGGAGCGGACCGTGGTCTGGGAGAACGGGGTGGTTGCAGCGGGTAGGGTGTTGAAAGATACCATTGTCATGGCACAGGCAGAGGAGGCATCCCATGTCCCCTGTTGAGCATCACCCATCGATCCTGGCCCAGCTCGGCCAACTGCTGGGCCAGGCCTGGCCGGCGCAGGAGGTGGAGCTGGTCTCCCTTTTGCCCGATGGTTCCACCCGGACCTTTCTGCGGGTGCAGGGGGCAGAGCCTCCCCTGCTCTGTGTCCTGCCTGCAGGGGAGGATGCGGGGGGGCGGGCCGAGGCTGCATCCTTTTACCGGATCGGCCGTCACCTCCGGCGGCAGCAGGTGGCGGTTCCCCGGATCTATGGCCTGATCGAAGAGAGCCAGATGGTGGTCTGTGAAGATCTGGGAGATGACCGGCTCCATGATCTGCTCCTGCGAGGGGCGGGCCAGGGGGGCGGAGCTGCAGTGATCGAAGGCCTCTACGAGCAGACGGTGCGGGCCCTGGTTCGGATGCAGGTCCACGGTGCCCGCTCCTTTGTCACCGACTGGTGCTGGGACTCCCCCTGTTATGACCAGGAGCTGATGCTCGAGCGTGAGTCGGGCTACTTTCTCCAGGCCTTTTGCCTGGATTATCTTAACCTGGATGTCGATCAGGCCCTGGTCTGGGAAGAGTTCAGGAAGTTGGCCCGGGCGGCAGCCGGAGCCCCTGCAGATTTCTTTCTCCACCGGGACCTGCAGAGTCGAAACATCATGGTCCGGGATGGGGCGATTCACTTCATCGATTTCCAGGGTGGCCGCCTGGGACCCCTGGGCTACGATCTGGCCTCCCTGTTGTTGGATCCCTATGCCGCCCTGGAGCCGCGCTTGGCTGAGCATCTTTTGAACATCTACCTGGAGGAGCTGGACCGCTACCTCAGCTATGATCATCAGCAATTTCGACTGGAGTACCAACTTCTCGGTCTGCAGCGTAATCTTCAGATCCTGGGAGCCTTTGCCTTCTTAAGCAGGGTTCGCCAAAAACCTTTTTTTCAGCATTATCTCTACCCAGCCCTCTGCTCCCTGCTCGCCCTGCTTGCCGGGTCCTGGGCTGCCGCTTATCCTGGCCTGCGCGCCCTGGCGCTGCAATGTCGCAACGAACTTGAGAAACAACTATGACAACGAGCTCGCAAACCCTGGTGGCCCTGATTGGCCGTCCCAATGTGGGGAAATCCACCCTCTTCAACCGGATCAGCAAGCGGCGTAACGCCCTGGTCGATCCGACCCCCGGGGTGACCCGGGACCGTCACTATGCCCAGGTCAGCTTTGAGGAGCACCCCTTTACCCTGGTGGACACCGGCGGGATCGATGATGAGGATGATACCATCACCAATCACATCCGCCACCAGGCCATGCTGGCCATCGAAGAGGCGGATATCATCTTCTTCCTGATGGATGGTCGCCAGGGCCTGAACCCGGTGGATGTGGAGATCGTCGACATGCTCCGCCGGGTGGACAAGGAGGTCTTTTTCATCGTCAACAAGATTGACAGCCCCGACATCGAGCATGAACTGCTGGCACCGTTCTGGGAACTGGGCGTTGAGCAGCTCTGGGCCCTGTCCGGTGATCATGGTTATGGCTTCAAGACCCTGATGGCCGGACTCTGTGAACACCTGGAGGCGACGGTGAGCGATGAACCCCAGCTGCCGGAGAACACCATCCGGATCGCCTTTGTGGGCCGTCCCAATGTGGGAAAATCATCCATGGTGAATGCCATCATCGGCCAGGAGCGGATGGTGGTCTCGGATATCTCGGGCACCACCAGGGATGCCGTGGACACCCTGCTCAGCCGGGATCAGCATAACTACCTGCTGATCGATACCGCCGGGATCCGGCGTAAGGGTAAGACCACCGATAAGCTGGAGAAATTTTCTATTCTCAAGGCCTTGAAATCACTGGGACGTTGCGACATCGCCCTGGTGATTATCGATGCCGAGGAGGGGATCACCGAGCAGGATACCAAGGTGATCGGCTATACCCAGGATCAGGGCAAGGCCCTGATCATTCTCCTCAACAAATGGGACCTCCTGGCAGGGGACAAGAAACGGCAGCAGTGGCTCTTGAACGAGGTGGAGATGGCCACCAACTTCATCCCCTTTGCCCCGGTCTTCAAGGTCTCGGCCCTCACCGGCTACGGGATCAAGCGGGTCTTCCCGGAGATCGGTAAGATCCACCGTCAGTTTCACCAGCGCTTTCCCACCAGCAGCCTCAATCGGCTCCTGGAGGCAGCGGTGAGCCACCATGAGCCGCCCATGTACCGGGGGCGACGGCTGAAGCTCTTTTATACCGCCCAGTTGGGCACGGCCCCACCTACCTTTGCGGTGGTGGCCAGCGCACCCAAGGGGATTCATTTCTCCTACCAGCGCTACCTCACCAACCGTTTTCGTGAGGGCCTTGGCCTGGATCTGGTACCGGTGCGGCTCTTTTTCAAGGAGCGCAGCGGCCGCAAGAAAAAGTAAGACCGGCTTCCGCTTCAACAAAACCCTTCAGCTCCGCCCCCGGCCGCCTGCCGTAAGTAGCTTGGCCCTGGAGGCAGGGCCTTAGGGTGCGGGAGGGGGCGTGGTGTTGAGGTCGTTGGAGTCGGCCTTCTCTGGGGAGGCGTTCCCGGTGGCTGGAGTTGCTTCCTGGCCGGAGAGGATGCCCGAGCCCATCAAGAGATCGGCGATGTCGGCGGCATGGATGCCGATTACCCGGATGGCATCCATCAACTCCACGTGCACCGAGTGGGTTTCCAGGCTCTCCGGCCGGCCGGCAAACATCCGCTGGAGGTGGGCCTGGCGATAGCCTGAGGCCATCTCGGCATAGCGGTGCTTTCTGGTCTTGACCTTCTTGGCCAGGGGGTAGGTGAGGGTGGTCATCACCTCCTGCAGCCGCTGGAGCTGTTGGCCCACCTTGCGGTGATAGACGATCAGTTCCCGCTTGCCTTCGTTGGAAAAATCCTCCCTGAGCTGCTGTTTCTTGGTGATCAGGGGGACAACGAATTTGGTGATGATGTCGCCGATGCCTTCCAGGGTGTCCAACAGAGAGATCAGGGTGGAGATTTCCAGAGACTGGGCCTGGGTCAACTCTTTACTGTTGAGCTTGAGCAGGTAGTTGCGGGTCTGCTTCTCCAGAAAGTCAATCTTCTTCTCCCGCATCTCGATACCCTCAATCAGGGAGAGGTGCGGATAGATGGCGTCCTGACGGGGCTTGGCAGAGACAAAGGGGTAGATGGCGGCCCGGTGCATCCGAAAGAGGATCTTGGCCATGCGGGCGATCTCGGCCCGGGCCAGTTCTATGGCCAGGGAGGGGGTGGCAAGCATGGCCTCATCCAGGTGCCAGGTTACCGGGACCACCCCATGTACCTGGGGCTTATCGGGGTAGATGAAGGTGATCAGCCTGGCGATCGACCCGATCACCGGCAGGAAGATAATTCCCAGAGTCACGTTGAAGATGGTGTGGGCATTGGCGATCTGGCGGGCCGCTCCGGCCCCGGTGGTGGCGGAGATCTCCCGGACCAGGGCGGCAAACTGGGGGATCCAGAAGAGGAAGGCCGCCACCCCGACCACCTCAAAGAAGACGTAGGCCATGGCCACCCGTTTGGCCTCCCTGGCGGTGCCGATGGAGGCCAGGACCGCGGTGACGCAGGTGCCGATGTTGGCCCCAAGGATCAGGGGGATGCCTGCCTCCAGGGTGATCAGCCCCTGCTGGGCCAGGATGATGATCACTCCGATGGAGGCGCTGCTGCTCTGCACCAGGGCCGTGAAGAGCATGCCCAGCAGCAGGGCCAGCAGCGGTTGGTCCAGGCCCTTCATCAGGTTGATGAACTCCTGGGAACTTCGCAGGGGCTTCATGGCATCGCTCATCACCTTCATCCCGTAAAAGAGGATGCCGAAGCCCAGGAGAACCTCGCCCAGGGATTGGAGCTTCTGGGATTTAGCGAACATCCGCATGGCAAAGCCGACGCTGACCATCACCAGGGCGATGTCGGTGAGTTTGAAAGCCACCAGCTGGGCGGTGACCGTGGTGCCGATGTTGGCCCCCAGGATCACCCCCAGGGATTGGCCAAAGGTCATCAACTGGGACTGGACAAAGCTGATCACCATCACCATGGTGGCGCTGGAGGATTGGATGATCATGGTGACCACGGCCCCGGCGATCAGACCGATCAAGGTGTTGCGGGTGAGGGTGGCCAGGATGGAGCGCATCTGCTCGCCGGCAGTCTGCTTGAGGCCGTTGCTCATCTTGTCCATGCCGTAGAGAAAGAAGGCCAGCCCGCCGATGAGGCTGATCGTCATCATCAGGACGGAGGGTTTGCTGCCGGCCGCGGCGGCATGGGCGGGGCCGGACAGCAACAGCAGTGCCGGCAGCCAGAGCAGGGGCAACAGAAAAGGACGGCAGGGGTTGAGGGGTGATCGTGTGCTCAAAGGGGGGAATCCTCATTCATGGTTCTGGGTATCGGCAAGCTCAACCAGCGTAGAGAGCGCTGCTCCGGAGCCGATGCGAGGCGATCGACGCTACCTTTTCTCCTCTTTTCAGCCGGCGAGGCAGAAAAGAGGGTTCTGTCAGCGCTATTCAGACTGTTTGGCTTATGCTTGGCGGTACGCAGTTTTTTTTAAGGGTACCTTGAAGGGCAGATATACTCTTTTTTCAAGATACCCTAAAAGAGAGGAAAGGGCGAGCAACCTCCACCCTCTCTGCTGCCACGGTGTCGGATCGTTTCAGGCCAGGGAGCTCAGCCCTGAAAATCCTCTCTGTCTTCTCCAGTGTTTTCGCAGAGTTTTAGAGGAAAAAACAGCAAGGTCCTGGAAAACGCGATGAATTATTGACATTCCAGCTGGTCTTGACTAGCTTCTTGCCGGCTTGAAGCCGTTATCCCGGCTGGGTTATCCAGGCCATATTCAAAGGGCCTGAAATTTTGTAGCGGAGGAAATCATGAAGAGTCTCATCGGTGATCTGTTTGGAACCTCACCCTTTGGACCCATTGTCGAACACAGCAAGAAGGTTCATGAGTGCGTTGAGATGCTCTGGCCACTGATGGAGGCCCTGGTCAACGAGGATTATGCCACCATTCGCCTCTTGCATTCCAAGATGTCACGCCTGGAGCATGAGGCGGATCTCATCAAGGATGAGGTCCGGACCTTCCTCTCCCAGCGGACCTTTCTGCCGGTGGATCGCAGTCAGCTGATCGCCTTTCTCTCCCGCCAGGAGCAGATAGCAGACCTGGCCGAAGATTTCACCGTGGTGCTGACCCTCAGGGATACCCGAATCCATCCGGATATCCAGGAGGAATTCTTTGATTTTCTCAACCAGGTGTTTCAGGTAAGCGGCAACTTCCTGACCGCCTCGGTGGAGTTTAAGAACCTGGCAGGCACCGCCTTTGGCGGGGCAGAGGCCAGGGCTGTGCTGGAGTATATCAAGGAGCTCAGCAACGAGGAGTGGAAGTGTGACAAGATGTCGCGCCGTCTCTCCAGGCGAATCTTTGCCCTGGAAGGAAAGGAGTCCACCTTGAACATCCTCTTTTACGAGAAGATGGTCAAGATTCTCGGTGATATTGCCGACCAGGCACAGAAGGCGGGTGAGTTGCTGGAGATGATTATAGCAAAGCCGTAAGCTGTATGCAGGAGTATGGGGATAGGGGGTACGTAATTATGAACGGATTATCGACTTATGGAAGAGTAGAATGGAGTTTTCATATCTAGTTATTATTTTTACCGCCCTCTTGGGGCTGTACATGGCCTGGAATATCGGCGCCAACGATGTGGCCAACTCCATGGCCGATGCCGTGGGCTCCGGGGCGCTCTCGGTACGTGGGGCGGTCATTGCGGCGGGTATCTGTGAATTTGCCGGTGCGGTCCTGGTCGGTGCCCATGTGACCAATACGGTGCGCAAGGGGATTGTCGATCCCGCGGTGCTGGCCAACATCCCGGGGGTTGCACCCGAGGAGGTGGCGGTGATTCTGATCATCGGCATGTCCGGGGCCCTGCTCTCGGCCGCCTTCTGGCTTAACATGTCCACCTTGGTGGGCATGCCGGTCTCCACCACCCACTCCATCGTCGGTGCGGTGGCCGGCTTCGGGGTAGTGGCTGCAGGTTGGAGTGCCGTCAACTGGGCGAAGATGGGCCAGATCGTGGCCTCCTGGTTTATCTCTCCGGTGGCCGGTGGGGTGGTTTCTTTTCTGCTCTTCACCTACATCAGCCGGGCTATCCTGGGCAAGGAGAAGCCGGTAAAGGCAGCGGTGGTTCATTTGCCGGTGATTGTCTTTATCCTGACCATGGTCGTGATCCTGGCCACCATCTACAAGGGCTTGAAGCATGTGATCGGCGATTTTCCCTGGCTGGCCGGGCAAAATGCCGTCTGGGTCTCGTTGGCAGTGGCGCTCTTCACCTCGACCATCGCCTGGGCCTTTGCCCGTAAGCGCCTGGCGGCCCGTCATAACGATCCCCTCGGGGAGCAGATCAAGGCCGTGGAAAAGGCCTTTGTTCCTCTGGTGATCATCAGCTCCTGTTCCGTGGCCTTTGCCCATGGGGCCAATGATGTGGCCAACTCCGTGGGCCCGCTGGCTGCCATCATCCATGTCCTCAAGACCGGGACCATCGACATGAAGGTACCGGTGCCGGTCTGGATTCTCGCCTTGGGCGGCGCCGGGATTGTTCTTGGCCTGGCCACCTATGGCTTCAAGGTGATGAAGACCGTGGGCTACAAGATTACCGAGATCACCCCTTCCCGCGGGGTGGCTGCCGATATTGCGGCCACGGCCACGGTGCTTGTCTGTACCCGGCTCTCGCTGCCGGTCTCCACCACCCATACCCTGGTTGGCGCTATTCTGGGAATCGGCCTGGCCCGCGGCCTGGGCGGGGTCAACTCCAGGGTGGTGACCTCCATCTTTGGTTCCTGGCTGTTTACGGTACCGGCGGCAGCCCTGATGTCGGTGGTCTTTTACCTGGCAGGAAGCTACTTCTTCTTCGATAAACTCCTGGCAATCATGAGTGGTTGAGATGGGGGCTGACTCGAAGGTAACGTCTTGTTTTGAAAATATAAATAATCTGATCTTCAGCTGCGTGTCCGGTTCTTTGCTTGACACCCCTGCCGGTGGCTGGTATCACCAGAGAGGTATTTCCCAGTGACGTTATTGGCCAACGGATTGTGGATATGAAGAAACTATACGTACTCCTGGCAGCGATGCTCCTGGTGTTGCAGTGTCATCCGAGCCAGGCCGAGGATACCGTCCTCACCACCATCGAAGAGGCGGTCAGACAGTATAAGGCCGGTGATTATGCCGAGGCAGCCTCCAACCTGGATTATGCCTCGCAACTGATTCGTCAGCAGAAGAGTGAAAAGCTGCAGCAGCTGCTGCCTGAAGCCCCACCCGGCTGGCAGGCCAAGGAGGCTACGGCCCAGTCCATCGGCTCGGCCATCCTCGGCGGTGGGATAACGGTCAGTCGCGAGTATAGCAAAGGGGGGAGCTCCCTGAGTCTGGAGATCGTCTCTGATTCACCGGTACTGCAGTCGGTGCTGATGGTGATCAATAACCCCATGTTTGCCGGCGCCGGCGGCGGAAAGCTGGAGACCCTCAAGGGCCAGCGCTCCATTGTCAAGTATGACTCCAACAAGCAGGAGGGAGAGGTCTATATCGTGGTGGGCGGTCGTTTCATGGTCACGGTAAAGGGTTCCCAGGTGGAGCGGGCAGAACTGATCCGGCTGGCCGAGGCCGTGGACTATGAGCAACTGGCTGACCATTAGCTGCTGCGTGAGGAGAAAAATTGTCGGTACAAGGTTCTCCCGGGGAGTGCTGAACAGGTTTTTTCCGTGTGAGACAGGACCCCCTGTTACATCTGGTTAAGAATTGGCCTTCTTCCGGTGACAGGGGGTTTTTTTATTCGATTAACCCAAGAGGCGTGATGTGAACGGAGAAAAGAGCAAAGGGGGGTCGTTGAATCGACCGGTCAGCGATGAGGCCATCTTCAAGGGGGCCAAGGAAATCGTGGTCAAGTTTATCGAGGTGGGCCGCCTGACTCCAGGCAACTTTGCCGAGACCTTTGATCAGGTCTATACGGCGGTCAAACGGTCGGTGCGTTCTCAATGACCTCCTCTGCAGCGACGGCCAGCCTGGAGCCGGCCCTCAACCGCTGTCCTCCCCAGCCCCGACACATCCACCTCATCGGTATCTGCGGTACCGGCATGGCAGCCCTGGCCGGGATGTTGAAGACCCAGGGCTATCGGGTGACCGGTTCCGACCAGAATGTCTATCCCCCCATGTCCGATTTTCTGGCTGAAGAGCAGATCCCTGTCCTTGAGGGCTATTCTGCCGCTCATCTGGAGCCTGCCCCTGATCTGGTCATCGTTGGCAACGTGGTGAGGGCTTCCAATCCCGAGGCCATTGGCCTGGCCGATCGTGGGCTCCCCTACCTCTCCATGCCCCAGGCCCTGGCCCACTTTTTCCTAAGCCAACATCAGCCCCTGGTGGTGACCGGCACCCACGGCAAGACCACCACCTCTTCCCTCTTAGCCTCCACCCTTCACCGTCTGGGAGCCACTCCGGGATTCATGATCGGCGGCATTGTCGAGGCCTTTGGGGCCAACTACCACCTTGCCCCTGGAGGCGAACAGGGCAGACCGGGCGGAGGGGCAGGACCGGCTTTCTTTGTGGTGGAGGGCGATGAGTATGATACCGCCTTCTTCAACAAGGTCTCCAAGTTCCAACACTATCGGCCGCAGTGCGCCATCCTGACCTCGGTCGAGTTTGACCATGCCGATATCTTTGCCGACCTCGAGGCGATCAAGGATTCCTTTCGCGAATTTATCCACCGGATCCCCGACAACGGCCTGCTGGTGGCCAATACCGATGATCCGCTGGTGGCTGAGCTGGCACAGGCCGCGAGTTGCCCGGTACTCAGCTATGGCTTTGGCCGGGAATGCTCCTGGCAGGTGAGTCGGGTCGAGGTCCGCGGCCTGGCCACCGATTTTCGGCTCAGCTGCGGTGGCCGTGACAGGGGGCGTTTTACCGTGCCCATGCCCGGGGCCCACAATGTGCTCAACGCCACTGCGGTCATTGCCCTCCTGGATCATCTGGGATTTCCCCTGGAGGCGATCGCGCCGGGAGTAGCCGCCTTTGAGGGGGTGAAGCGGCGGCAGCAGGTGCGCGGCTGCGAGGCCGGGGTGACGGTGGTGGATGATTTTGCCCATCATCCCACGGCGGTCCGGGAGACGGTCAAGGCCCTGCGGATGGCCTGGCCCGGGCAGCGACTGATCGTGGTCTTCGAGCCCAGGACCAACTCCAGCCGCAGGGCAGTGTTCCAGGAGCTGTACAGTCAGGTTTTTGACCCGGCAGACCAGGTCATTGTCCGCGAACATCTGCCCCTGGCCGATATCCCTCCCCAGGAGCAGTTTTCCTCGGTCGCACTGGTCCAAGCCCTGCGCGAGCGAGGGCTTAAGGCCGATTATCAGGCGGATACCGAAGCCATCCTCTGCCAGCTCACCAGCTCCCTCAGGCCAGGGGATGTGGTGGCCATTCTCTCCAACGGAGGTTTTGATAATATTCACCAGCGATTATTGGCTGAACTCCGTGATTTCCCTTGACAGTTCCCTTTGCAAACCGCTAGGTTTAAAAGTTTTTTAATCCATTTGAGGTAAGCTGCGGTGAGGTTGTGTTCCGCCTTGTTTGAGCGTTGCCGCATCAGCCTGAGCCTTGGTAGGTGGTATCTCCATCGGTCACCTGCGACTACAGGAGGCGTGCAGCTGCGCTCATCATCAAGACTTCAGCTCCTCATCCCATATCGCTACAATCTTCGTTCCAGAGCAAGGAGTCCAATTTTATGAAAATAGCGGTGATGAAAGAAACCCGTCCAGGCGAAACCAGAGTGCCCTTGATCCCCGCCACTGCAGGGAAACTGGTCAAACTCGGAGCCGAAGTGGTGATCGAGCAGGGCCTGGGCGAATCCTGTGCCTATAGCGATGCAGCCTACGCTGAAGTTGGGGCAAGCATTGGTTCCGGGCGGGAAGAGCTGCTCAAGGGTGGTGACATTATCCTGCGCCTGCGCAAGCCCCCCCTTGAAGAGGTCGCCCTGATGAAGGAGGGGGCCATCCATGTCAGCTATCTCGACCCCTTTAACGAGGAAGAGCTGGTTGAAGCCATGGTCACGGCCAAGGTCAGCGGGGTCAGCCTGGAGATGATTCCCCGAACCACCATTGCCCAGAAGATGGACGTGCTCAGTTCCCAGGCCAACCTGGGGGGCTATGTTGCCGTGATCCTGGGGGCCCGGCAGTTGGATAAGATCCTGCCCATGATGACCACCCCTTCCGGAACCATCAAGCCGGCCAAGGTCTTTATCATCGGGGTCGGGGTCGCCGGCCTCCAGGCCATTGCCACGGCCCGTCGCCTGGGAGCAAGGGTGGAAGCCTTTGACACCAGGGAGGTGGTCGAGGAGCAGGTCAAATCCCTGGGTGCCAAGTTTGTCAAGGTGGATCTGGGCGAGACCGGCCAGACCAAGGACGGCTATGCCGTCCAGCTGACTCCCGAGCAGCTGGAGCTTCAGAAACAGGGGATGGCCAAGGCCTGCAGCCAGGCGGATATCGTCATCACCACGGCCCAGCTCTTTGGTCGCCCAGCCCCCAGGATCATTGACCAAACCATCATCGAGCAGATGCAGCCCGGTTCGGTGATTGTTGATATGGCCGTGGAGACCGGCGGCAATGTCGAGGGCTCGGAGTTGGATCAGGTGGTGGAGAAAAACGGGGTCAAGATCGTCGGTCTGGGCAATCTCCCCGGGATGGTGGCCCTGACCGCCAGCCAGATGTATTCCGCAAACCTGGGCAACTTTATCGAACATTTCTGGGACAAGGAGCAGGGCGAGTTTGTCCTCAACCTGGAGGATGAGATCATCCAGGGGGCCCTGATCACCCACAGCGAGGCGCTCTTCAGTGAGATGTACAAATCTATTATGAATAAGTGAGGATTGGAATGGAAGCCGTATTTTTAACCTTTGTCTTTGTCCTGGCTATTTTCCTTGGCTTTGAGCTCATTTCCAAGGTGCCCTCGACCCTCCATACCCCGCTGATGTCCGGGTCCAATGCCATCTCAGGGATTACCCTGATCGGTGCCCTGGCCTCTGTGAAGACCGATAGCCTGGGCTTTGCCGCCTTTCTCGGTACCCTGGCCGTGGTTTTTGCCACCATCAACGTGGTAGGCGGCTATGCCGTCACCAACAGGATGCTGGAAATGTTCAAGAAAAAAGATCAGGGAGAGAATAAATGAACCTGGGTGTACTTGGGATTAACTTTGCATATGTAGGCTCAGCCGCGCTGTTCATCTTTGGCCTGAAGATGCTCAGCTCTCCGGCAACGGCCAGAAAGGGGAACCTGCTCTCGGCCCTGGGCATGCTCCTGGCCATCGTGGTTACCCTGCTCTCCCACGGCCTGGATTACAGGTGGATCATCATCGGGATGTGCATCGGTGGCGGGATCGGCCTGTTTGCCGCCTATAAGGTGGAGATGACCTCCATGCCGGAGATGGTGGCCCTGTTCAACGGTTTCGGCGGTATCTCCAGCCTGCTCCTGGCCTGGGGTGAGTTTCATCAGCATCCGGAGATGTCCGTCTTTCTGGCTGCCGTGGCCTTTCTCTCGGCCTTTATCGGTGGGATGACCTTTACCGGTTCCATGGTGGCCTTTGGTAAATTGAGCGGTAAGATCTCCCAGCAGGCCGTGATCTTCAAGGGCCAGCACCTGATCAACGGTGCCATCCTGGTGGCTGCCCTGGCCGCTGCGCTGATTTTCAGCCTGACCCCGGCCTCCTGGGTTGGCTACCTCTTCTTTGTGGTCATCGTCCTGGTTGCCCTGGGCTTTGGCGTCACCTCCACCATTCCCATCGGTGGTGCGGACATGCCGGTGGTGATCTCCCTGCTCAACAGCTACTCCGGACTGGCCGCCTGTGCCGCCGGTTTTGTGATCTCCAACAACATCCTGATCGTTGCCGGGGCCCTGGTCGGGGCCAGCGGGATCATCCTGACCAAGATCATGTGCAAGGCCATGAACCGCTCCCTGGCCAACGTGCTCTTCTCCGGCTTCGGCACCACCACCGCCGCTGCTACCGGCGGAGACGGACCCCAGGGTGAGATCAGGCCGGCCACTGCCGAGGATGTCTACTATATCCTGGAGGCTGCAGATTCCGTGGCCTTTGTTCCCGGCTACGGCCTGGCCGTGGCCCAGGCCCAGCACGTGGTCCGCGAACTGGGCGACCTGCTGGAGGCCAACGATACCGAGGTCTCCTACGCCATCCATCCGGTAGCCGGCCGGATGCCGGGGCACATGAACGTGCTCCTGGCCGAGGCCAACGTGCCCTATGACCAGCTGGTGGAGATGGATGATATCAATCCCAGGATGGATACCATCGACGTCTGTGTGGTCATCGGGGCCAACGATGTGGTCAACCCTGCGGCCCTGGATGATGAGAACAGCCCGATCTACGGGATGCCCATCATCGAGACCCATCGGGCCAGGACCGTGATCGTCCTGAAGCGCTCCATGAATCCCGGCTTTGCCGGCATTCAGAACGCGCTCTTCTTTGGCGAAAACTCCAGAATGTACTTTGGCGATGCCAAGGCCTCCATCCAGGCCCTGGTGGCGGAGTTCAAGGGCTCGGATTAAGAGCCCACTCTATCGGCCCCCACCAGCCGGCCGGCAGCCCAAGGCAGCCGGCCGGCCCGACCTGGCCGAGATCCCAGGCATGCCTGAACAGGGAGTTCCTGGCGCCAGGCTCTGCTCGTGCCGCTCTTCAGGCCTTTCGGGCAAGGAGCCAGCGGCAGCGGGGTTCAGGTCCAGTCTCCCTCTCTCCCGGAGCCTGGGCGAAAGGGCAAGGCTGCAAGGCGGCCTGCAATCATGATCAGAAGACGTGAAGAGTTATGGGCCTTCTTGAAAAATTGCCTTTTCTTCCAATCTTGGCGTTGCGCTTAAAATTTTATCCTCGGAATATCAAATATATGCCTGCGGAAAAATTTAGCGCGCGCCTTAACCTTGATCCCAAAATCTCATTTTTCAAGGTACCCTTATGACAAGGCTTAACAGAAAGAAAAGAATCTCCTGGCTGCGGCCGATAGTGACCGGCGTGCTGCTGCTGATCTGGCTGGTGATGAATATTCGGGTGGAGGCCGGAGTGGCCTCACCCATGGAACGCGCTTTGGACGGCCTTGCCGGTGGAGTACTGCTCCTCTGGGCGATCTTCTTTGGGCTGAGCTTTTTTAAACTTCCCAACCGTTCGGGCGGATCCGGAGAAGACTGAGCTCAACCCTCGACTCGGCATGGCCTGCAGCCTGACAGCCAGGCTGCTCCCTTCAGTGCGTTCCAGCCACCGCCTCAGCTGAGCGCTCTCCTCCTGCGGCAGTGAGGATGAGCCCATGGGGGCTTGAACACCACCGCGGCCAGATGCTGCTCCATGCCGGCAAAGAGCGCCGCTCTTTTTTCATCTGCCGTCTCTTTCCCTCCCGGTACCTTCCCATGCAACCCCTAGAACGCACCGTCTATCAGACCCTGAGCTCCGAGTCCCTGCTCCAGCCGAACAGCCGCCTGGTGGTCGCTGTCTCCGGAGGACCCGATTCCACGGCCCTGCTTCATATCCTTGCCCGCCTTGCCACCCCATTGGCCGTGGAGCTGGTTGCCGTCTATGTAGACCATGGTCTGCGTCCGGCAGAGGTTCCGGCGGAAGAGCAGCTGGTCAGGGAGTGCGCTGGCCGATTGGGCCTGCCCTGGGAGGTGGTCCGGGTGGCCACCGCAACCGAGGCGGTGGCCAGGAAGTGGTCTGTGGAGCAGGCGGCCAGGGAACTCCGCTACCAGGCCCTGGCCCGGATCCAGGAAAAATACGATGCAGCCGCCCTTGCCGTGGCCCATACGGCCGATGATCAGGTCGAGGAGCTCTTGCTGCGTCTGCTTCGCGGCAGCAGTCGTAAGGCCCTCTCAGGGATGCAGGTCTCCAGCAGGGGGATTATTCGGCCCCTGCTCAGCGTCTTTAAGCATCAAATATACGCCTATCTTGAAGAGCGGCAGATTGTCTTTTGCCAGGACTCCAGTAATCGGGATCCGGCCTACCTGCGCAACCGTATTCGTCATCAACTCCTGCCCCTGTTGGAGCAGGAGTATGACCAGGGTATCCGTAAGGCCCTCCTGAAGACGGCGGCCAACCTCAGCGAAGATGAACATTATCTGGCCGGGGTGGTGGAACAGCTCCAGGCCGAGGTCCTTGTCTCGCAACGGGACTCCTGGGGACGGCTTATCTTTCCGGTGCAGCTTGATCGGTCCTGCCTGGCCGGACACCATCCGGCCCTGCAGCGACGCTTTCTCGAGTCCCTGCTCTGGGAAATGGGTTCTGCTGCCCAGTATGAGCAGATCATGGCCCTGGTCCGGGCAGCGGCAGGGGGAAGAAACGGCTCGGAACTGCATCTCAGCAGGGGACTGCGGGTGGGGATCAGTCGGGATCGGCTGAGCTTTGAATATCCTCGCGGCAGGGTGGCCTGGCGAGGCAGTGGTCGCTAGGGCCGGGATCTGATCAGCGGTGCGGGCCGCTCCTCGCTCCTGTAACCAGGGCATGGGGTGGTTACAGAAGCTCGGGCAGCTGAGACTCAGGGCGTGACTGCGACCCCATGAAGGATCTCAAAGAGGGCGTGGGGATCGGTGTCGTTGGCAGCACCAATCTCCTTGAGGGTCTGGCCTGGATCAGCCTGCACACCCTTGGCTTCCAGGGCTGCGCTCACCTTTTCCAGGTCAAGGCCGTACTCCTGGCAGAGATCTTTGAGCACCTTTCGTCCCAGTCCCGGGAAGGGCAGCTCTGGAAAGGGCTGGCTGGCTCCGGTCTCCACCTTGGCAGGCATTGGTTTGATGATATCAAAGAGCGCCTTGGGGGTGAGCTGGTTGGCCTGGGCGATGGCCAGCAGGGTCTGGCTCTCATCTGTAAAGCGGATCTGGGCTGCGGTCAACTGGGTCCTGATGGTCTCCAGTTCCAGACCGGTGCGTTTGGCCAGCATCTTTAAGGAGGAGAGCTCGGCGTGGCCATAGGGTGGCTCGCCGTAACGATCTGCTGCCGCATCCTTAAAGGAGCTGCCGAAATCCAGGATGGTGCTGAAGGGCGGTACCATGAGGAGGGTACCGACGGTAAAAGCCGCGGTCAGCAGCAGGGCGATGGTGAAATCCGGGGTAAAGATCTTGAGCTCCCTGGCCCTGTTTTTCATATAGGCCATCAGCGGTTTCCAGTTATAGTAGAGATGGAGGAGCAGAGCCGCCAGAAAGAGAAAACCCAGGTTGATGTGGATATCTCCCCATTGGGATTTGGATAGACCCATCATCCGCCAGTCCGACCAGTAGGCCACCCGGCCCTCAGGGACGATGTAGAGAACGATACTGGTCAGGGTCAGCAGGAGAAAGGAGAGCAACAGGGTCAGTGAGGTGATATTGCGGACACTCATGGGGACCTCCGGGCGGTATTGGGGGGTGAGGTGAGTTAAGGCTAGCCTTTAAGCTGGATAAAGGCGCGAACAGGTAGCGTTTACAGCATCAGGATCGATTCTACCCTTTTTTTTTGGTTTTGGGCTAGTCTGTTTTACGGTAGGGTGGCGGAAATGAGAGGATAGCTTGCTCGCAAGGGTGTCCCGGCCTCCTTTTTTCTTTTCCGGGACTTCACAGGGCAAGGCAGTCAACAGGGAGGAGCGTATCATGGGTCAGGACTATCAGGACATCTCCGTGGAGCAGTTGCGTGTTCTGCAGCAGCAAGGTCACGAACGCGACTATCTGGTGGTGGATGTGCGCCAGGAAGACGAGTATCGGAGGGGCCATATTCCCGGCGCCCTGCTGATTCCCCTGGCTGAGTTAAGCCGGCGCGCCGCTGAACTGCCTGGGGACCGAAGCCTGATCTTTAGCTGTCGTTCCGGAAAACGTTCCCAGGCTGCAGCGCTGATGATCGCTGCTTTGCGGGAACCGGCTGCGCCGATGATCTATAACATGGTGGGGGGGATGCTGGCCTGGGAGGGGCGCGCCCCGGTCGGGATGCCTGATCTGAAGGTCTTTGATCTTGGCGGCGGCGCAACCCAGCTGCTGATCCAGGCCATGGAGCTTGAACGGGGCGCCGAACGCTTCTACCTGGAACTGCTTTCCTGGGACATGGCCCCAGAACTGGAAGCGCCCCTGCAACTCCTGGCCCAGGCAGAACAGGGTCATGCCCGGCTTCTCCATCACCAGCTGGCCTCTCTCCAGGAGTCGCCCCTCTCCTTTGCCGCCTGCTATGATGAGCTGGAGGGTGATATCATCGAGGGGGGGGTGGAGCTGGCCTCGCTCTTGGCCTCTTTTGAGGAGCAGCCGGAGTCTCCCTGTCGGCTTGCCCTGGAGTTGGCCCTGGGCATCGAGTGCTCTGCCTACGAGATGTACCGCGCCCTGGCACAGCGTTTTGTCGGCCAGGAGTTGGAACAGCTCTTGCTCCAGATCGCCCAGGCCGAGAAGGAGCATCTCCAGATCGCGGCCCAGGCCCTGGCCGGCTGTCCCGCCTAGGCCCTGTGATCTGTCCAATCCTATTCCTAACTGTATAACCGCGGAGTGAGCCATGTCCATGGACCTTGATTTTACCGGAATTTCCCAGTTGCTGGCAACCGCTGCCAGGGAGGGCAGGGCCTTTCTCTATGAGTATGAGGTCTATGACCTGCTGGCCCTCTCCGGTGCCGAGACGCCTCCCCGGTCCCTGTTTGTCCCCCGTGGTGCCAGACCGGCTGATCCGGGCTTGACGGTGCTGCCCGGTGAGCAGGTGGTACTGAAGATCGTCTCACCCACCATCACCCACAAGACCGAGGTGGGGGGGGTGCGGATCGTGGCCAATCAGCCGGACCGGATCCGCTCCGGGATGCGGCGGATGCTCTATGAGGTGCCTGAGCAGTATAGCCAGCTGCTGGAGCGCTATCCCCACTGGGCCCCGGCCAGTTATCGTCACCTCAGGGGCGAGGCCCTGGAGGCGGCCATCCGCAGGGATCTGAGCGGGGTGCTCCTGGTCCAGTTCATGCCGCCGGACTCCAGCGCCTTTGGCAATGAGTTGATCGTCGGCCTCCGCCATACCCGGGAGTTCGGGATGATCCTCAGCGCAGGTCTCGGCGGGACAGATACCGAACTCTATGCCCAGCGCTTCCGCAAGGGCCAGGCCGTGGTGGCGGCCTCCACGGTGATGCATGACGGTGATTCCTTTTTCGAACTCTTTCGGACCACCATCGCCTACAAGAAACTGGCCGGCCTGACCAGGGGGCAACGGCGGATCGTCAGCGATGAACAGCTGATCGAGTGTTTTGCCTCCTTCATCGAGATGGCCAACTACTACTCGCCCACCAATCCTGAGGCACCCTTTATCCTGGAAGAGTTGGAGATCAATCCCTTTGCCTTTACAGATTACCTGATGGTGCCCCTGGACGGGCTCTGTCGCTTTTCCCTGCCCCGGCCCCAGGTGCCCGGGCGTCCCCTGGCCAAGATCGAACAGCTCCTCCATCCCCGCTCCATAGGCATCGTCGGGGTGAGCTCCAGCCGGAGAAATTTTGGTCGGATCATCCTGGAAAACGTCCTGGCCCAGGGCTTTTCCCCGGAGCAGATGCGGATCATCGGCCCCAGCAGCTCCCCGATCGAGGGGGTGGTCAGTGTGGCGGAGCTGGCAGCCCTGCCCGAGCGGCTTGATCTTCTGATCGTGGCCGTGGGTGCCGAGCAGGTGGTGGCCCTGGTGGAGCAGATCATCGCCCTCGACTGTGCCCGGGCGGTGATGCTGATCGCCGGCGGCCTGGGGGAAACCGCAGCCAGCCGTGAGCGGGCCGAGCAGGTGATCGAAAAGATCACCGCCGCCCACGCCAGCGGCGACGGCGGCCCCGTCTTTCTGGGGGCCAACTGCATGGGGGTGATCTCCCGGCCCGGCCGTTACGATACCTGGTTTATCCCCAGGGAAAAACTGCCCCAGCAGAGTCGCCTCCAGGTGCAGCGGGCGGTGCTGATCAGCCAGAGCGGGGCCTTTATGCTTCATCGTAGCCACCAGTGTCCAGAGCTCCATCCGGCCTACATGATCTCCATGGGCAACCAGACCGATCTGACCCTGGGCGATATGGTCCACTAC
This sequence comes from Desulfogranum mediterraneum DSM 13871, assembly GCF_000429965.1. Taxonomy (GTDB): domain Bacteria; phylum Desulfobacterota; class Desulfobulbia; order Desulfobulbales; family Desulfobulbaceae; genus Desulfogranum; species Desulfogranum mediterraneum. The sequence goes on along the minus strand of NZ_AUCW01000004.1, from coordinate 300,961 downwards.
TTCAAGGATGCTGACCAGGTGGATGTGATTGCAGTCTATGCCGAAGGCTTCAAGGATATGGATGGACTGGCTTTTTGTCAGGCCGTGCATGCGGCGGTACTGGCCGGTAAGGAGGTGATCTTCTACAAGGCCGGTCGGACCCCTGAGGGGAAGGAGGCCACCAGTGGCCACACCGCCTCCCTGGCCGGTGACTATATGGTCTGCGAGAGCTGTGTCCGTCAGGCCGGGGCCGTGGTTGCCCGCAATTTTTCTGAATTTCAGGACCTCTTTTTTCTGGCCGAGCGGCTCCATGACTGCACGGTCCAGGGCAACCGGCTGGCCGCGGTCAGCGGGGCCGGCTTCGAGGCGGTGGGCATGGCCGACTCCCTGACCTCCGACGATTTTCAGATGGAGCTGGCCGAGTTCGGCAACGACTCCAGGGAGGCGATCCAGGCCCTGCTGGCGGTCAAAAAACTCGATAAACTGGTGAGCCTGACCAATCCCCTGGATATCAACCCGGCTGCCGATGACGAGGCCCATGCCGAGGTCGCTGCTATCCTCCTGGCCGATCCAGGGGTCGATGCCCTGGTGATCAGCCTGGATCCGCTCTCCCCGGCCATGCGTACCCTCGAGAATCCGGACAGTAATCACTATGATATGAACGCGCCGGGCAGCATCAAGAATCGGCTGATCGAGCTCTGTGGACAGGCCGAAAAACCGGTGGTCGCGGTGGTGGACGGCGGCGATCTCTATCAGCCCCTGCGCCAGTCCCTAATCGATGCCAACATCCCGGTATTTGCGGTCTGCGACCGGGCGGTGGCCGCACTTTCGCTCTATCTTCAGGGCAGGCTGGCTGCCCAGACCCTCTGCGCCGCAGAGGGCATCGATGGCTGGGATTGATGGCCGGGGTGGAGCGCAGGCCTGGCTGCAAAGATTGTCTTAACTCAAGGGTGGCAGAGATATGAACCTACGTGAGCGTCTCCTCCGGATAGAGACCAAGGTGGATTGTGACCAGCTGGAACAGATCCTAAGTGCTGCTGTCGAGGCAGGACGCTTCTCCCTGTTTGAGCATGAGGCCTATGACTTTCTCCGGGCATTGGGTTCAGAGACGGTCCCGCGCAGCCTGCTCCTGCCGGTGGGGGCCCGGATCGAGGGGCTGGATCTGGACAGCTTTCCCGGGAAATCGGTGGTGATGAAGATCGTCTCTCCCACCATTGTCCATAAGACCGAGCTCAAGGGGGTCAGGATTGTCGACAACAATCCGGATGCCATCCGTTCGGCCTGGCGGCGGATGCTCTACGAGGTTCCGGAGCAGTATTGCCGTCTGATCGAGAGCAGGCAGGTGGTCAGGCCGGAGAGTTACCGGGGGCTCCAGGGGGAGGAATTGCTGGAGGCGATCTCCGTCGACATCCAGGGGGTCTTGCTGGTCCAGTTCATGCCGCCTGATTCAGAGGCCTTTGGCAACGAGCTGATCGTCGGCCTCCGCCAGACCCGGGAGTTCGGGATGATCCTCAGTGCCGGATTGGGCGGAACCGACACCGAGCTCTATGCCAAGTTTTTCCGTAAGAATCGGGCCATCGTCTCTGCGCCTACGGCAAGCCTCAATGGGGTGGATTTTTTTGAACTCTTTCGTCAGACCGTCTCCTACCGGAAACTGATCGGCCTGACCCGTGGTCAGCAACGGATCGTCACCGATGAACAGCTGGTGGAATGTTTTGCCGCCCTGATCCAGGTGGGCAACCACTTCTCGGCCAACAATCCCGAGGCCCTGCTGCACATCAGTGAGTTTGAGGTCAATCCCTTTGCCTTTACCGATTTTCGGATGGTCCCCCTGGATGGTCTGCTCCACTTCACACCGGCAGCCCAGCCGGCACCAGGACGTCCCATCGACAAGATCGACAATCTACTCCATCCCCGCACCATCGGCATCGTCGGGGTCTCGCCCAGGCGGGTCAACTTCGGCCGGGTGATCCTGAGCAACATCCTCAAGGCCGGTTTTGATCCTGCCCAGCTGGTCCTGCTCCATCCCGAGGCCCTGGAGATCGATGGGGTTCGCTGTGTGGCAGCCCTGACAGAGCTCGAGGCCCCCCTGGACCTGCTGGTGGTGGCCGTGGGCTCGGAGCATGTACCGGCGCTGATCGATACGGTGATCGGTCAGGCCGCTGCCCAGGGCGTACTCCTGATTCCAGGCGGCCTCGGCGAGACCGAGGAGAGCCGTGGCAGGGCCGGCCGACTGCGTCAGGCCATCCAGGACTCCCGCCAGCTGCCCGGGCAGGGGCCGATCATCCTGGGGGCCAACTCCATGGGGGTCATCTCCCACCCCGGGTCGTATGATACCTGGTTTCTCCCCGAAGATAAGCTGCCCAAGCAGGCCCAGGGGGCCAGGCAACGGATCGCCTTTATCAGTCAGAGCGGTGCCTTCATGGGTACCAGGATGAGTCGTTTTCCGGACCTTAATCCCCTGTATTTGATCTCTATCGGCAACCAGACCGACCTGACCCTGGGAGACTTCATGGACTACTTCAGCAGGGCGGACAGGGTGGACGTGATCGGCATCTATGCCGAGGGCTTCAATGACCTGGATGGGGCGGTCTTTGCCGCTGCCGTGCGCCGGGCCGTGGCAGCCGGTAAGGAGGTGGTCTTCTACAAGGCCGGCCGCACTCCCGAAGGTATGGAGGCCACCAGCGGTCATACCGCCTCCCTGGCCGGCGACTATGCCATCTGTGAGGCCTGCCTCCACCAGGCAGGGGCCATCGTTGCCCAGACCATGGAACAGTTTGCCGATCTCCTGAAGCTGGCAGCCATGCTCCACAGGGTTGAGATCAGCGGCAAGCGGATCGCCGGTTTTTCCAGTGCCGGTTTTGAGGCCGTGGGCCTGGCCGACTATATCCACACCGATGACTATGCCCTGGAGCTGGCCGAGTTTTCAGCGGCAACCACCCAGACCCTGGAAGAGCTGATGCAGGCCAACCGCCTGGATAAGTTGGTCACGGTCCACAATCCCCTGGACATCAATCCCGGGGCCGATGACCGGGTCTTTGCCGAGGTGATCCGGGTGCTGGGCCAGGATCCCCGGATCGACGGCCTGGTGGCCGGCCTGATTCCCATCACCCCGGCCATGCACTCCCTTGCCGATGGCAGCGAAGGCTATCGTCGGGGCATCTATCACCACATGGAGCAGTTGCGGGGCTCGCTCACAAAGGCCCTGGTCCTGGTGGTGGACGGAGGCCGGATCTTTGATCCCTTTGTCGATGATCTGGAGGGGCTGGGTTTTCCGGTGTTTCGCAGCATGGACCGGGCGGTGATGGCCCTGGCCCTCTACCTGGAGGCCAGGCTGAAGGCCCAGGGTTGATGAGGTCTGCGTTGATCGGCAGCAGCCGCTGGAACTTCCGGGGAGGGCGGAGATGAAGGGGGATGGACGCCGCCAGGGGGTGCTGCTCCTCCATGGGCTTGCCCGCAGCCGCTACTCCATGATCCTGCTGGAGCGGTACCTGCTTGCCCGCGGTTATAGGGTGGCCAATCCGGGCTACCCCTCCCGCCAGGAGGAGATCGCTCCCCTGGCCCACCGGGTTATCCCCCAAGGCCTGGCCCAGCTCCGCCAGGCAGGGGTGGAGACCATCCATGCGGTGACCCATTCCATGGGCGGCATCCTCCTCCGGCGCTACTGGCAGGACCGGCAGATTCCCGGTTTCGGTCATGCGGTGATGCTGGCTCCGCCCAACCGGGGCTGTGAGCTGGTGGACCATTTCAGCCGTTATCGCTGGTTCCGCCTCTGGGCCGGACCGGCAGGCTGTCAGCTGGGCACGGCCAGCGATAGTCTGCCCAACGCCCTGGGACCGGTACCCTTTTCCACCGGGATCATTGCCGGCAACGAGCCGATCATTCCCTTTTTCGGCCACCTCATCCCAGGCGAGAATGACGGCAAGGTCTCGGTGGCGCGGGCCAGGGTGGAGGGGATGAAGGAACTGTTGGTCCTGCCCTGCAGCCATCCCTTTATCATGAACCATCGGGCGGTCTGGGCCCAGACCGCCCATTTCCTGGAGCATGGCTGTTTTTGTCCCAGCTGAGCCCTGCTGAGCCGTGGTTGCAGCAGGGAGCAGGAGCTTCAGGATTTCCGCAGGACCCGCTTGTCGCCGACGCGGATGGTCAGCTTGATCTTGTCAAAGTACTCCAGCAGGGGGATGGAGAATTTTCTGGTCAGGCCGGTGAGTTCCTTGAACCTGGGGGCATCGATCTCACCCTCCCTGCGGATATAGCTCTCCAACTCTGCGGCCAGTCGATCCAGGGCCTGGCTGGAGAAGAACAGGGACTCGTTGATCTTGGTCAGCACCCCCTGCTCCAGGAGCAGGTCAAAGACCTGGAGGATCTGACGCTCGGGAAACTGAGCAAAGCGGGCCAGGACATCCTTGAGGTTGGGCGGCGCCAGCTGCGCCTCTTGGTAGAGGGCGCCGATCTCTTCCTGCATGGCCTGTTCATCGATCTGCAGGGTGACGGTGAAGCCCGCGCGTTTGATCTCAGCACCCTGCTGCTCGATCTCCTCTTTTCTGGTCAGGGCAGCCAGGGTGTACTGGAGGAGCCTGGCATCCACGGGCGGCAGCAGTTGGGAGCGGAGTTCCTCCTTATCCAGTCCCGATTTGAGCGGATTGTCCTGGTGATACCGGTCCAGGAAGCGGATCACCCTCTCCTCCAGGGCGCTGAACACCGACTGGGCCATCAGTCGCTGGGATTCGGAATCGATGACCAGGATTTGGCCGCTGGAGATGGGTTGCTGGAGCATCTTCTTGAGTTTCTTGCCAAAGATGCCCACCTGGGCGGCCAGCTTTTCGCTGCTGATCCCGGCCAGACCGCTCTCCTCCAAAAAGAGCAGGATCTTTTCTTCCACTGAGCCGTCTTCCAGGGTGGCAAAGACCTGGGCGTTGCGGAGCCGGTCCTTCTCCTGGGTGCGCTTTCGTTTCCTGGGTGCCGGATTGAGGATCACGCCCCCGCCCACTGTGGTGATGGGGGAGTAGCTGCGCAGGACATAGTGATCACCGGGCCAGACCGTCACCGGTTCCTGGAGGATCAGCTGGATGTTGGCGCTCTCCCCGGGGGGGAGGCGGTCCTGCTCCAGGAGCAGCACCTTGCCGATGATCTCCCTGGTCCCCAGGTGGACCCGGACCAGGGCGCGATTCTTCAGCTCCCTTGCTGAAGAATCCAGGTAGAGGAGGTGGGCATCCAGCAGGGTGGAGGGGGAGAGGCTTCCCGGGGTGGCGGCCATGTCGCCGCGATTGATCTCCTCCCTGTCAATGCCCTGGAGGTTGATGGCGGTGCGGTGACCCGCCTCCACCACCTCCACATCTTTTCCATGGACCTGGATGCCGCGGATACGGGCAGTGAGTCCCTGGGGATAAAAGCTGAGCTCCTCGCCGTTGGTGATTCGTCCCGAGAGGGAGGTGCCGGTGATGACCGTGCCAAAGCCCTTCATGCTGAAGACCCGGTCCACGGCCATTCGAAAGGGGCCGAACTCCTCCTTGAACTCCATCTCCCTGATCTGTCGGTCCAGGAGCTCGATCACCCTGTCCAGGCCTTCGCCGGTAACCGAGGAGACCGGCACCAGCGGGGCCTCTTCCAGGAAGCTGCCCTGGAAAAAGTCGCGGATCTCCTCTTCGACCATCTCCAGCCAGTCGGGTTCAACCATATCCTTCTTGGTGAGGATAATCAGGCCGTTCTTGACCCCCAGCAGGCGGCAGATATCGAAGTGCTCCTTGGTCTGGGGCATGATGCCCTCGTCGGCGGCAATGATAAAGGCCACCAGGTCCATGCCTGCGGCTCCGGCCACCATATTGCGGATAAATTTCTCGTGACCCGGGACATCCACAATCCCCAGCCGGTGACCACAGGGCAGATCCAGGTGGGCAAAACCGAGTTCAATGGTGATGCCGCGTTGTTTTTCTTCCTTGAGTCGGTCGGTGTCGGTCCCGGTGAGTGCCTTGATGAAACTTGTCTTTCCATGGTCAACATGACCGGCGGTACCCAGTACGATTTCGCGCATAGCTCTTTAAGGGGATGGGGTTGGTGGTGCTGTGCACGGCAGCCGCGCCCGAAAGGGGGCGCGACTTCCTGGGCCATGCAGCAAGGCTGGCTGCGACCGTCCTGCAGAGCAGCCGGCCTGCGACCGCCTAAAAGTAGGGGTTGGAACGGGTTTCCTGACCAATGGTGGACTGGGAGCCTCCGTAGCCATGTCCCGGCCAGACGATGGTCTCTGCCGGCAGCTTGAGCAGCCTGGACTTGATGGAGGCGCTGAGTTCGGTCATGGAACACCTGGGGAAATCGGTGCGGCCGACGGCGCCGACAAAGAGGGTGTCCCCGGTGAAGAGATGGGGCGCAGCGTAGAAGCAGACCCCGCCGGGAGAGTGGCCCGGGGTATGGATGACTTCAAGGGTCTCTTCGCCAATGACGATGGTCTCGCCGTCTTCAATCAGGATATCCACCGGTGGTGACTCGGGGAGTCCCAGGGAGGAGAAGTAGCGTTTCAGGTCGGGATCATTGAAGTATTCAACGTCGGCCCGATGCATGACGATGAGTGCTCCGCTGGCTTCCTTGATCGGCCCGTTACCGCAGACGTGGTCAGGGTGTCCGTGGGTATTGAGGATATATTTGACCTGCAGTTCATTCTCCTTGCAGTAGTCAAGGATGCGGTTCTCATCGCCGCCCGGGTCAATGATTGCCGCTGTCTTGGTTTTTTCGCAGGAAACAATATAGGCACAGACACCCATCATGCCTACGGTGAGTTGGTGAACAAGCATAGAACAGACTCCCTTAAGATAATGCCTCTGTGCCTGTGCCTTATCAGCTCTCTTCTCCAATCTCGGCGTTATGGTTAAAAAAAACACCCTCCGGTGTCAACGCCATCTTGCGGGTGTCTTGGTGGACAAGCCCGGAGATTGAACAAGATATCTCATTTATGGACAGACCCAGGATAGTATTCCGCAGCCTGGTCTGTTCCAGGCTGCGGTTGGGTACGGATTAACTACAGCCACCGCCGCCGCAGGCGCAACCGCTGTTGACGGTGTCAAGAGAGGCCGTTGGGGTAGGGGGCAGCCGGGTTTCCACGGCCGTGACCACCTGGTCAAAGGCCTTGGTCGCCGGGGTCTCTTCCTCGGAAGAGAGATAGGGGGTGCCGCTGTCGCCGGCCACTACGACTCTGGGATCCATGGGCACCCGGCCCAGGAAGGCCAGCTCATAGTCACGGGCCGTCTGCTCACCGCCGCCGCTGCTGAAGATATCCACGGTCTCCTCACAGTGGGGGCAGATGAAGCCGGACATGTTCTCGACCACACCCACGATGGGCATCTCGACGGTCTTGCAGAAGTTGATGGATTTCCGGACATCGGCCAGGGCCACGGCCTGGGGGGTGGTAACCACCACGGCATGGACACCGGGCATGGTCTGGGCCACGGAGAGGGGCTCGTCACCGGTACCCGGAGGGGCGTCCACCACCAGGTAGTCCAACTCACCCCAGTCCATATCAGCCACGAACTGACGGATGGCCTGGATCTTCAGAGGGCCGCGCCAGATGATGGCATCGTCCCGGTCCTTCATCATGTATTCCAGAGAGACCACCTTGAGATTCTCGTTGTAGGTCAGGGGTGGAATCAGGGCATCGGGGTTGCTGGGTGCCTCCAGGGAGCCGGTGAGGTTCAGCATCCGACAGATATCAGGGCCGTGCAGGTCCACATCCATCAGGCCGACGGAATGGCCCTTCTTGGCCAGGCTCAGGGCCAGGTTGACGGCTACCGTTGATTTGCCGACACCGCCCTTGCCGCTCATTACCAGGATTTTATTTTTGATTTTTCCCAGAGATTTGTTGATGGCGATATCCTGTTGTGCCAGGTGTGCATCTGCTGAATTGCAACTGCTGTTTTGGTCGGAACTACAGGATCCGCCGCATGAACTGCTCATGTTCGCCTCCGCTAAAATAAAAAGAAAGATGTAATCTATGAGGCCGCAATAAGGTCTATACTCATCCCGGCAAGCTCTGTGCTTGAATCTGCCTGGGAAATGCCTGCTGAATAGGTACGCTACGCCAGCCTCTTACAGGGCAACGCCTTAAACGGGATCATGGCCTAGGTCACCGGAGCCGGTAGGCTTAAGGGGTTCTTGCTGGTACACGCTCTGCTCCATGCCCAGGTGTCAAAGGCAACTGCGAAGATGGACGCCACAGATGAGGCGGGCCCCATCTTCGAGCATCGTCTTCGCTCAATCAGGCGCTGAGAGGGCGAAGAGGCACCGCTTCGAGGTGCCCATACAGAGTCCCGGTTGAACCAGGAGGCATTGCCACAGCTGGCAAGAGAGGCGCCGACAAGAGTCGGAATCCACCGGCCTGCCGGTGCCTTAACGATCCTTAATGATCCCTTAACGATCACCAGTAACCAATCGGGGGTATACTTTAATTCCGGTCCATTGAAAAGCAATGAAAAAAACAACTCCTCTCTCCCGGGGCAGAGTTTTGGGGCGAGCGGCTGCTAAAGGCACCCCAACAGGTGGTTTTCCCGGAGCCTCGCCACTGGAGCTTCAGCCTTTTCCTTGATTTATAATTGTCAGAATAGTTATAGTGCTTAATTGTAGTTAATCAATTTCCAGCCATCGGCTCGGCCATGCCCTCGCTGGGGTGGCATGGCTGCTGTCAGCTGCAGACAGCGACTGTCGCCACTGGCTGGAAGAGAGGGGGGATATTTTTTCGAGTTCAATCGTGCAAGCATGCCGGATATCGTCGGGTTTGACAGCGCAGCCTTGCGGCTGTCTGCTCCGGGAACCGTTCCAGGCATGTGTGGAGGGATACATGGATCCGTTCAGTAAGAAGCTCTTTCAGGAACTGGAACAGATGCAACAGCAGACCGGTCGAATGCTGCGCAGTATGTCGATCTCACGGATGATGCCCATGGAGAGCGGCTGCTGGCAGCCTCCGGTGGATATCTATGAGGCGGAAAACGAGCTGTATGTCTATGTGGATCTTGCCGGTGTCGATCCCAGCCAGCTCCAGGTCACCGTTGATGAGCAGCACCTCCAGATAAGCGGTAAACGCCAGTTGCCGGCCCAGCAATCCATCGCCTGTATCCATCAGCTGGAGATCGAGCTGGGCGAGTTTCAACGGGTGGTGGTGCTGCCCTCCATGGTGAATGTTGAGGCGGTTGACTCAACCTATACCAACGGTATCCTGGTGGTTACCCTGCCCAAGCGGGTAAAAAAGGGTAAAGTCAATATACGGATAACTCCTGGAGAATAGATATGGAAAACGAGCAAAGCATCCAAAAGAAAAAGGTTGATCCCAGTCAACTCGAGGTTCCGGACTCTCTGCCCATTCTCCCGCTTCAGGGTTTTGTCTTCTATCCCGGGATGGGCTTTCCCTTGCAGATTGGCAGTGCCTCGTCTAAACAGCTGATCGACGATGTTCTCCTGGGTGATCGGATGTTCGCCATGGTGCCCAGCCGGAAGGAGCAGGGGACGGACAGCGACTCCCCGGGCCAGGATGATCTCTACCGGGTCGGGGTGGTGGGCTATCTCCATAAGCTGAGTAAATCCGAGCAGGGCTACTACCAGGTCCTGGTCAGCGGCACCCGCAAGGTCGCCATTGAGGAGTACCTGGAGTCTGAGCCCTACCTGCGGGCCAGGGTCAGCGAGGTGCCCATGGAGCTGGTGGAAGATAAGAAGGTGGAGGCCCTGCTCTTAAACATCCGCAGTCAGTTTCATAAACTGGTCCATGCCAGCGAGCTCCCCCAGGAACTTGTGGCCACGGTGAACACCCTGGAAAATCCTTTTTATGTGGCCTATCTGGTCAGCTCGCAGCTCAACCTCAAGATAGAAGTCGAGCAGGAGCTCCTGGAGATCGAAGATATCCAGGAGCTCCTGACCAGGGTGACCCGGGAGTTGAACGACCGGATGGAGACCGTGGAGATGAGCCAGGAGCTGCAGAAGTCCATGAAGAAAGACATGGATGAGCGGCAGCGCGAGTTTTTTCTCCGTCAGCAGCTCCAGGCCATCCGCAAGGAGCTGGGCGAGGGTGAGGAGGACAAGGTCGAGATCAAGGAGCTGCGGGAGAAGATTGGTGCCAAGGAGCTGAGTGCGCAGGCCAAGGAGGTGGCGGAAAAGGAACTGGCCAGGCTGGACAGAATCTCCCCCTCTTCTCCGGAATACACCGTCTCCAGGAATTATCTGGACTGGATCCTCGATCTGCCCTGGATGGATTCCACCACCGATACCCTGGACCTGGATCAGGCTGAAAAGGATCTGGACCAGGATCACTATGGCTTGAAAAAGATCAAGAAGCGGATTCTCGAGTTTCTGGCGGTACGGAAACTCAAGGAAGACATCCATGGGCCGATTCTCTGTCTCAGCGGTCCTCCAGGGGTGGGCAAGACCTCCCTGGGCCAGTCCATTGCCAGGACCATGAATCGGAAATTCGTTCGCATCGCCCTGGGCGGGGTCCGGGACGAGGCCGAGATCCGGGGCCACCGGCGGACCTATATCGGTGCCCTGCCGGGACGGATTATCCAGAGCCTGAAGCGGGCCGAGGCCAACAATCCGGTCTTCCTCTTTGATGAGGTGGATAAGCTGGGTAACGATTTCCGCGGTGATCCTTCCTCGGCCCTGCTCGAGGTCCTTGATCCGGAACAGAACTCCACCTTTACCGATCATTATCTGGATATCGAGTTTGACCTCTCCAAGGTGATGTTCATTGCCACGGCCAATGTCCTGGATACCATCCCCGGTCCCCTGCGTGACCGGATGGAGGTGGTGGAACTCTCCGGCTATACCCAGCAGGAGAAGGCGGCCATTGCCTGCAGGCATCTGGTGCCCAAACAGCTGGAGGCCCATGCCCTGAGCCGAGATGACCTGGAGATCCCTGAGGCCACCATCGATGCCCTGATCTCCTCCTATACCCGGGAGGCAGGGGTGCGTAACCTGGAGCGTGAGATCGCCTCCATCTGCCGGGGGGTGGCCGCCGGCATTGCCCGGGGCAAGACCGAAAAGACGGTGGTGAACCCAGAGGATCTCTACACCTTCCTGGGACCCCTGCGTTACTTTGCCGAGATGAAGGCCAGGACCTGGGGCCCGGGTTTGGCCACCGGCCTGGCCTGGACCCCGGTGGGGGGCCAGATTCTCTTTATCGAGACCTCCAGCATGAAGGGCAGGGGAGGACTGACCCTGACCGGGAAGCTGGGGGATGTGATGAAGGAGTCGGCCACCGCGGCCCTGACCTACATCAAGTCCCATGCCGCGGATCTGGCCATCGATGAGGAGCTGTTCTCCACCATCGATCTCCATGTCCATGTGCCGGAGGGGGCCATCCCCAAGGACGGCCCCTCTGCCGGGGTGGCCATGGTTTCTGCCCTGGTCTCGGTGATCACCGGAACGGCGATACGCCAGGACGTGGCCATGACCGGCGAGATTACCCTGCGCGGCGATGTCCTGCCCGTAGGTGGGATCGGCGAGAAGGTATTGGCAGCCCTCAGGGCCGGGATCAGGGAGTTGATCCTGCCTCCCCTCAACGAAAAGGATGTCTTGGAGATCCCAGAGGATATTCGTGAGGGGGTGATTTTTCACTACCCTCTCACTATTAGTGAAGCTCTTAAAATTGCAATAGAAAGAAAGGCGGATAGCTGATGCTTGGATGGTTTAAGAAGAAATTTGGCAGGAAAAAGAAGGCTGAGCCCGAACAGGCCCAGGAAGAGTCGCAGGAGATTGCCGGCGAAGCGCTGGCCGAGGCGGCTCCGGAACCCCCGGAAGCGGTTGCGGCTCCTGGGGGGGAGTCGGTCGGCGTGGACCAGGAGCCAGGAACGGCAGAGTCCGGCCCGGAGGAGGAATCGGAGCAGGTCGTAGCGGCAGCAACGGCAGCAGCGGCAGCACCTCCGGCTGCGGCGGAAGCCGTGCCGCCTGAAGAGCAGCAGCTTGAAGAGCCGCCCCAGGAGCCGGAGCCACTCCTTGCGGTGGAGGAGAAAGCCCCCCGGGTGGCGCCCGGCCTTGAGGCCGGGCAGCCGCCAGTTGCGGAGCCACCTGCCGAGGCTTCGGCCGTTTTCCGGGAAGAAGAGGGGGTAGAGGAGCAGCCTGGAGGCGAAGCCGCGGTTGCCCTGGAGAGCAGAGACGCTGTCGTGGAGCCCCATGCAGAAGACATACCTGGCCCTGCCCCAGATGCAGGGGAGCAGGAGGAGGCCCCTCCCCAGGTTGAACCGATCGCTGTTGAGCCCGAGCTTGAGACCACTCTCCCGGGCGCGCAGGAAGCACCGTCTCCGGCCATCTCTGAAGAGGAGCAGCCGGTCCAGGAGGAGCCAGCCCGTCTGCAGGTTGAAGCCGTGGAGCCTGGGGAGGAAGAATTGCCGGAACCCCCCGTGGCTGCAGAGCCGGCCCTGGCTGCCCGCGAGGAAGCTGTAGCCGAGGTGGAGTTCGAGGAGCAGGTGGATGAGGAGCCGGCCCGGGAGGTGCAAGCTTCCCCTTCCCTGTTCCGGCGTCTCCAGGAACGACTGGGCAAGACCAGGGACGCCTTTGTCCACCAACTGGACAGCCTCTTTCTTGGCCGCAAGGAGATCGATCAGGAGCTCTTTGACGAGTTGGAAGAGGTGCTGATCACCGCCGACCTGGGGGTGACCACGACCATGGATCTGCTGGAAGATGCCCGTAAGCGGGTCAAGCGTGACAAGCTCAGTGATCCCCAATCCCTGAAGGGCGTACTCAGAGAACGCATCCTTTCCTATATCGAGGAATCGGACCAGCCGGCCGAGCTGGTCATGCCCGAAAAAGGCCCCTTTGTGATCATGGTGGTCGGGGTCAACGGCGTGGGGAAGACCACCACCATCGGCAAGGTGGCAGCCAAGTTTGTCCGTTCCGGCCAGTCGGTGCTGCTGGTGGCCGGGGATACCTTTCGGGCTGCAGCCATCAATCAGCTGAAGATCTGGGGAGACCGGGTCGGGGTGAAGGTGGTTGCCCAGAAGCCGGGCTCAGATCCTGCCTCGGTGGTCTTTGACGGCATGGAATACGGGCTCGCCCACGACTATGATGTCATTCTGATCGATACCGCCGGCCGCCTCCATACCAGCGTCAACCTGATGGAAGAGCTGAAGAAGATCAAACGGGTGATCGGTAAAAAACTTGCCGGTGCCCCCCATGAGGTGATGCTGGTGCTGGACGCCACCACCGGTCAGAATGGCCTCATCCAGGCGCGGATGTTTCAAGACGCGGTCCAGGTGAGTGGTCTGGCCATGACCAAGCTTGACGGCACGGCCAAGGGCGGGATCGTGGCCAATATCTGCCGTGAGGCCCAGATCCCGGTCCGTTTCATCGGCATTGGTGAGCAGGTGGACGACCTCCGGGATTTTGATGCCCGCCAGTTTGTCGACGCCCTCTTTGCCGTCTCTGAAGAGGCCTAACCACCCATACTCCTGCCGGCGCCGGTCAACCCCCCGCCGACTTCATCCAGAACAAACCAATCTCCATGGAATACAGACAACATAATCAACCCGGCTGCGGCGGCTGCCTGCTGATCATCGGTTTGCTTTTACTGGTGACCGGCGGCGCTCCGGCCCTCTTGAACTTTCTCGGTTTTCTCTTTTTCTCCGGTATCTTTGGGGTGCTGCTCCTGGTGGCGGCCTTCTGGGGATTCTCCTACTATGTGCGCCAGCGGGTTTCCACCTATGAGGCCTCCCAGACCGAATCCCATAACCGTTTCGTCTACCTGCTGGTCCATATCCTGGTAAAAATCGCCAAGGACGACGGTCATTTCACCCGGGCCGAGCTCAACACCATCCTCAACTTCTTCCAGCATAACCTCCGCTACAACCAGGACCAGATGTACTGGGTGAAGCAGTTGGTCAAGGAGGCCAGGGATGCAGAGTATGAGATGGAACAGCTGCTGGAGGAGTTTCGCAACACCTTTGCCTACGAACCGCGGCTGATTCTGCTTGAGTTGATCTATCAGATCATCTATACCAAACAACCACCAGTAGCTGCCGAACTGGAGCTGGCCAGGCGCATTGCCGAGTATCTCCAGATTTCCAGCTATGACCAGCGTACCTGTGAGGCCAAGTATACCTACCGTCAGCGCCAGGAGGCCACCAGCGGTGCTGCCCTGGATGAACGCTGCTATGCGGTGCTGGGCCTGGAGTCAGGGGCTGATTTTGCGGCGATTAAATCGGCCTACCGCAAGCTTTCCATGCAGTACCACCCCGACAAGGTGGGACACCTCGGTGATGAGTTCAAGGGGGTGGCTGAAGAGAAGATGAAAGAGATCAACGCAGCCTATGATCACCTGAAGAAGAAGTATAAGGTACCTTGAAATAACCAATCCTGAAGAAACCCTGTGCTTAGAGCTAAGCACAGCCAACAGCGTATATTAGCAAAGGACAAGCAGATGACAGTAGCCAAAAAGATGAGTCAGTTTGCCGAACAATCCTCTTGGATTCGGAAGATGTTTGAAGAGGGGGCCAAACTGAAGGCTGAGTATGGTGATGCCAGCGTTTTTGATTTCAGCATCGGTAACCCCGACGTCCCCCCGCCGAAGCAGTTCAACGAGACCCTCAAGGAGCTGATCGATGACGAGACGGCCGGCAGCCACGGCTATATGCCCAACGGTGGTTACCCCTTTGTCCGCGAGGCCTTGGCCGCCCGACTCTCCAAGGACCAGGATGTGCAGCTGGAGCTCGGTGATATCCTGATGACCTGCGGTGCTGCCGGTGCCCTGAACGTGATCTTCAAAGCCCTGCTGGATCCCGGTGATGAGGTCATCATCATCCGGCCCTTTTTTGTTGATTATCACTTCTATGTGGATAACCACGGCGGGGTGGTCAAGGTGGTGGATGCCGATGAAAACTTTAACCTGGACCTGGGCGCCATCGAAGCGGCCCTCACCGACCGAACCAAGGTGGTGCTGATCAACAGCCCCAACAACCCCACCGGCCAGATCTACTCTGCCGAGGAACTGGGCCGCCTGGGGGCCTTGCTGGATAAGGCCGGTGAACGCTTCTGCAGCTCCATCTACCTGGTGAGCGATGAGCCCTATCGCAACATCGTCTTTGACGGCCATGAGGTCCCTGCCCTGATGACCGCCACCACCAACTCCATCGTGGCCTCTTCCTACTCCAAGGAGCTCTCCATCCCCGGGGAACGGATCGGCTATATCGCCCTTAACCCGAAGATGGCGGAAAAACAGAGTGTGATCAATGCCCTGACCCTGGCCAACCGCATCCTCGGCTTTATCAATGCCCCGGCCATGATGCAGCGGGCAGTGGCCCAGCTCCAGGATGTCTCCATCGACTCCACCATCTATGCCCGGCGCCTGGATGCCTTCTGCAAGGTCCTCGATGATGCCGGCTTCTCCTATGAGCGGCCCAAGGGCGCCTTTTACCTCTTCCCTCGGGTACCCATCGATGACGTGGAATTCTGCAGCCTGCTCCAGGAGGAGAAGATCCTGGCCGTTCCGGGACGGGGATTCGGGATGCCCGGCTATATCCGCCTGGCCTTCTGCGTGGATGAGGCGGTGATCAACAAGGCGGCCGACGGCTTTAAGAGGGCCATGGCTACGGCTCGCCAGCAGGCCGGCTGATTGCCGCTCGGAGAGGCGTGAGGCACCGGAGGCCAAGCCCTGCGAATGCAGGGCTTGGCTTTTTTTTTCAAGTTGGAGCAGATGAGCTCCGGGGGTGACTGGTGGGGAGGAGTGAGCTGGTGGGGACGGCTCAGCGGTCGGCCCTGCGGATGACGTCGCAGAGTTCCAGGGCCAGGGTCTCGATCTCCTGGTGATCTTCGCCCTCGGTCATCACCCGGATCACCGGCTCGGTCCCCGAGGGTCGGACCAGGATTCGGCCCCGCTTGCCCAGCTGCTGTTCGGCACCAGCCAGTGCCTCGGAAAAGCCTGGGATCTGCTCCGGCGCGATTTTGGAGGACATCCGTACATTCTCCAGCACCTGGGGATAGGTGGTCATGATGGTGGCCAGCTCGGAGAGCGGCTTTTTCTTTTTGATCATGATGGAGAGCAACTGCAGTCCGGCCAGGATACCGTCACCGGTGGTGTTGTGGTCGAGAAAGACCAGGTGACCGGACTGCTCGCCACCGAAGTTGTAGCCCTTGGCACGCATGGCCTCCACCACATAGCGGTCTCCCACCTGGCAGCGGATCATGGAGCCGCCCAGGCCGGTCATGGCCTGTTCCAGGCCCATGTTGGACATCACCGTGGCCACCAGGGTCTTCTTCTTGAGTTTTCTTCGGCTGAGCAGGTCGGCGGCGCAGATGGCCATGATATGGTCACCGTCAACAATCTCCCCCTTCTCGTCACAGACGATCAGACGGTCCCCGTCCCCATCCAGGGCCAGGCCGATGTCGGCACCCAGCTGGCGGACCTTTTCCGCCATCAGCTCGGGATGGAGGGCGCCGCAATCCTGGTTGATGTTCTTGCCGTTGGGCTCAACCCCCAGGGTGGTGACCTTGGCGCCGAGTTCACTGAACACATGGGGGGCAACCTTGTAGGTGGCCCCATGGGCGCAGTCCACCACGATATGGAAATCATCCAGGGTATACTTCTTGGGAAAGGTATTTTTGAGGTAGACAATGTAGCGCCCCTTGGCGTCATCTATCCTGGAGGCCTTGCCCACCTCGTCGGCCACCGGACGCAGGGCGGCCATCTTCTGGGAAAAGATCAGGTCCTCGATATCGGCCTCCGTGGCATCAGGCAGTTTGAAGCCGTCACCGGAAAAAATCTTGATGCCGTTATCCTGAAAGGGGTTGTGTGAGGCCGAGATCACCACTCCGGCATCGGCCCGCATGGAGGTGGTGATAAAGGCAATCCCCGGGGTAGGCAACGGTCCGACCACCTGGACATTGACCCCCATGGAGCAGATTCCGGCGGCCAGGGCATTTTCCAGCATATAGCCGGAGAGGCGGGTGTCCTTGCCGATGACAATGGTGTTGCCCTTGGTCCGGTTTTTGACGACAAAGGCGATGGCCCGGCCGATCTGCATGGCGATTTCCGTGGTCATGGGATAGGTGTTGGCCACCCCGCGAACACCATCGGTGCCAAAAAGTTTACGCATGGATACTCCTCAAGTATGAATAGTCGAATAAAGCTGTCCCTCTGCAGCGGAAGGCAAACGGTGGGTCATGACAGCGGGGACAGGGGGTACGTTGAAAAATCAGATTTTTCGATCAAGATCAAGGCATGGAGAAAATTTACCGCAACCATACAACGGATATTCCGAGGATGAAATTTTTGCCATAAGGCAGGGATTGGAAGAAAAAGCACCTTTTCAAGGGAGCCGGGGATTATGGTTCTGCTATGGGCAGCAGGCGGACCTGATCAGGCTTCACAGTGATCACCGAGATCGGCGGATGCCCCGGGACATTGATGCCGTTGACGTTTACCTGGACCAGCCCCTTGCTCTCTGGCAAGGATTTGGAACTGACCATGGCCCGGAAGAGCATGGCCAACTCAGGGGTGTCCCTGATCAGGTTCTCCGGGATATTGGCCTCCACCGTGACCATGCCTGGCTCGGTCTTCATGGGCTGCTCGGCATCACGGACATTCACCGGAATACCGCGTACGGTCTTGGTGAGCATGTTCTCTGCAACCTCCAGGCTGACCGTGACCACGGTCTCGCCCATGAGGCTGAGCATGTTGGGGCTGAGATCGAGCTGGACCTGCAGCTTGGTGGAACGGGCCAGGCCGTCCAGGTTGATCACCACCGTGTTGAGGGCGCTCTGTTGTTCCAGGAAGGACTTGGGCCCGGTCACGGTGAGCTGTTTCGGGTCCAGGGTGAGGGAGCGCAGGGTATAGCCGGCCCCTGGTTCCCCCTCGGTGATGGCATTGATGGTAAAGTCCTTCTCGCTGAGCTGATCCACCAGCAGGGTGAGGTTGGTGGGTTGCAGCCGTTGAACCGTTATCCCCTGGGGAAAGGGGATGGAGTCGCCGTCATTGGTGATGACGATGGCTCCTGCCTCTACCTGGGTCAGGTCCACCGGCCTGGAGATGTTGTGCTGGCGCACCTCCTGGATCATCCGACGCGGCCCCCGGATGGAGACCTCGATATCCTTTTTGAACTGATTGGCGATCACCAGGTCAGGAGGCAGGTTGTGGATCTCGATGGGAACATTGATGGTGATGTCGATCTGATCCTCACCCACTACAAAGTACCAGAGGCTGGCGCCGATGATCAGGGAGAGCAGTTTCAGGTGCCAGTGTTTGGCCAGGAGTTCAAAAAAAGGTGATCTCATCGTTCCTCTCCCGGAGTCTTCTGGAGAGAGAGCCACTGTTTCCAGCCGGTGTTGCGGGAGCTGTTGCGGCGGAGGATGGAACGAAGGGCCGAGTTCAAGGCCTTCTCGTCGTGGAGGGAGGCGATGCGGCCCTGTTTGACCAGAGAGATTTCCTGGGTCTCTTCCGAGACCACAATGATGATGGCATCGGTCTCTTCCGAGAGCCCCAGGGCTGCCCGGTGACGGGTACCGTAGCGTTTGTCGATGCGGGTATTCTGGGAGAGGGGCAGCAGGCAGCCGGCACTGTGGATGCGACTCTGGTGGATGATGACCCCGCCGTCGTGCATGGGGGAAGAGGGCAGAAAGATGGCCACCAGCAGCTCAAAACGGAGCCGGGCATCCAGCCGGAAGCCGGAGTCGATGTAGTCGCGCAGGCCGGTCTCCCGCTCGATCACCAGCAAGGCGCCGATTCTTCGTTTGGCCATATAGGTCGCGGCCCGGACGATCTCCTCGATGTCCTGGTGATCGACGTCGTCGGATTTCTGGAAGGGGGTCTTCCCCATCTGGGTCAGGGCTCGACGGATATCGGCCTGGAAGACGATGATAATCACCAGCAGGATGGAGCTGAGAAAGGTTTTAAACAGCCAGTGGAGGGTGAGGATATCGAGCTTGCCGGAGATGAAGTAGACGATGATGATGACTGCAATACCGGCAAGCATCTGCACCGCCCTGGTGCCGCGGATGAGCAGCATGATGCGATAGATGATGAAGGAGACAATCAGGATATCAACAAAATCCTGCCAGCGTAGGGAAACGAGGGTGTCGAGCATTAAAATCAAGAAGATAGAGGTGAGTTATGAATATAATAAATTTATCATGTTAGCGCCGAAATGAACAGGAGAATCGAAGGCAGGGCCAAAAATTGATTTTGTTCTGTTCTTCCCGGGAAATCCCGGTAAGATGCACCGCGTCGTCAGCCATC
Source organism: Desulfogranum mediterraneum DSM 13871 (assembly GCF_000429965.1). Taxonomy (GTDB): domain Bacteria; phylum Desulfobacterota; class Desulfobulbia; order Desulfobulbales; family Desulfobulbaceae; genus Desulfogranum; species Desulfogranum mediterraneum. Next base: position 281,793 of record NZ_AUCW01000004.1, on the reverse strand, counting down.
TTGTTCCGGCCGGCGGCCCACAATTTTTTTTCAGAGGAGTAGGATGATGCACATTTCCAGTTTGGTCGCAGCGACCAGGAGCGTTCGCCGTTTTCAGGAGCAGCGACTTATCGAAGAATCACGGCTCCGGGAGTGGGTCGATCTTGCCCGTCTGGGTGGCTCTGCCCGCAACGCTCAGGTGTTGAAGTACATGGTGGTGAGCGAATCCCGGCAACGTGAGCAGCTCTTTCCCCTGCTGGGCTGGGCCGGCTACCTCCCAGATTGGCAGGGGCCGGTGGCCGGTGAGCGGCCTTCGGCCTATATCCTCTGTCTGCTTGACCGCAGCCTGCTCAAGGGCGCCGAGCATGAGGCCCATGTTGACTGCGGTATTGCCAGCCAGAATATCTTGCTGGCTGCGGCCGAGCAGGGGGTGGCTGGCTGTCGGATCGGCGCCTTTCCCGCCAAGATCGACCGGCTCGTCCAGTTGGAGGAGCCGCTCTCGGTGCTGCTGGTGCTGGCCCTGGGCTATCCTGCGGAGAGCGTGACCCTGGAAGAGGTCGGTGTTGATGGTGATATCCGCTACTGGCGCGACCAGGAGCAGGGCCACCACGTGCCTAAGCGTTCTCTGGCTGAGGTGCTGGTGGCACCCACCTTTTAAGGGGCCGGTGTGTCTACGGCTCAGCTGTTGCAGTTGGTAGGGATAGGCTCGTTGCTCACCTTTGTGGGCAGTCTGCTGGCCGTGCCCTGGATGATCAACCGGCTGGCAGCCGACTATTTTATCCGCCACTGGCAGGATCTGGCGCAGAGGCGGCGCTGTCATCCCCTCAGGGCGAGCTGTATCCTGGTGGTGCGCAACGGTATCGGCCTGTTTTTGCTCGCTGCCGGGGTGATCATGCTGGTTTTACCGGGACAGGGGCTGTTGACCATCCTGCTGGCCATCTGTGTGATGGATTTTCCCGGGAAACAGCGCTTGATTCGTCGGTTGGTGGACCAGGAAAAGATCCGCAAGGCCCTGAATTGGATCCGTCGTCGGGGCGGCAGAGAGGAGTTCAGTTTTCCCCAGGATTCGGCATGAGGTTCAATCCTTTGGCTGAAAGGGTTGGTAGAGCGGGTCGCCGATCAGGAGCATCTGCCAGGAGAGGTAGGGCAGGCTGATCAGGTAGGCCTCGCCCAGGGAGAGGTAGCCTTCGACCAGGGTGGGGAAGAAGATGTCCGGTAGGGGGAAGGCCTGGACGTAGGGCTCATAGACCGGGCCAATGGTGGCAGCGACCCCCTCTTCTAGCATCCGTTTGCACCAGACCTGGGAGTCTGCGCGCTTGAGGGTGGAGCATTCCGCGCTGGCGATATGGTAGCCCACGCTCCCCGGGGCCCAGGTAAAGGCCGGAATATAGCGTGCCAGGCTGTACCAGCCGCAGTAGAGGGCGGCCTCCGGGGCGCTGCCCGGCTGGAACAGGGCCGGTTCCTGGTTGAGCACGACCCGGAGATCGCTCTGTTCCCGGAGGCGTCTGGCCGTGGTGTGGATGGCCGCATCGTAGAGGGCATAGCCGCTGAGTTCTTTCTGTTCCGGCCTGGGCCAGCGTGCATCCAGGTAGACGCTGCCCTTGAGGCCGTTCTTCTCGGTGTCGATCGCCTCGTCGATCAGACGGCGCACCGTCTCAGGGTCAGGGCCGTCCAGGCGGCTGACCATCAGTACCTGGTCCCGTTTCAACAGGGTGTCGAGTTTTTGAAAGCCCAGGAAGTAGGGGTTGGGTAGCCAGCCATCCAGTGGGTACTCAGGGCTGAGGACCAGGGCCAGCTCGGAGTCCACTGCGGCCTGGCTGTCTCCGCGGGCGAGGAGGGTAATGCGACGGGCGAGGGCGGCCAGGCGTTGCCGGATCGGGGCATCCTGGGGGGTATCCTGGTCGATGGCTTGCTGCTTCCGGTCGCGCTCCTCCCGCAGTTGCTGCAGCTGTTGCTGATCCTGCTGGCTGAGGAGGGGTGCCCTGATCTTCAGGGGAACGCCGTAGACGGTCACCAGACATCTGATCCGTTTTTGCTTGAGGAGCTCTTTGAGCTGCTGCCGTACCGGCTTCGCTATCTCCTCATTAAAGGCGATCCGGCTGCAGCTCTCCTGGTTGGCGGTTTGGATGGTGATCAGGTTCTCCGGCGGGATCTTGCGCTGGGTGAGATAGTAGTGTGCCAGGGAAAGACCGGCCTTGTCCTCGCTGTTGGCGATGACCACCACCTCTCCCGGGGAGAGGGCGAGCGCCTCGCCTGCGAGCAGCAGGCCCATGACCAGCAGGAGGGGGGCCAGAATCGGTGGTGCTGGGTTCGCTGAAGCTGCTGAAGCTGATGATGGTGCTGATGGTAAGGTCGGGAAAATGGGCATGGTCGTCTCTCGTGGCTGGGCCGGGGCAGCAGCAAACGTGCTGGTAGGCAGTGCGCTCTCTCTTTGTCCATACCACTAATCCGGAAGAGAACAAAATCTTTTTCCCCGGAGGGTGCTTCGAGCCAGACCCGAATGGTTCTTTTTGCTGCGTTTGCTCCCACGGCGACTCCCGGTGAGCGCAGGACCCTGTTCTCTCTGTACCGGCTAGGGCGAAGGGGGACTCTCTTCTCTTTACTCCTGTTTTACTGGCAGAACTGTCCCGGAGAGAGTAGATCTCTGTGGAGAATTTTTCAGCTGGGCCGCTGATCTGAGCGTGAACAGGGTAGAATCCCCTTACCCTTTGTCTCTGTGGTGATCCGATAATGAGTGTTGAAATAATATTTAATCATCTCGAACCATTGCAGCAGAGGCTGTTGCACTGGTTTCAACAGGCCGGTCGGCCTCTTCCCTGGCGGGAGCACTATCACCCCTATCAGGTCTGGATTTCCGAGATCATGGGACAGCAGACCCAGATGGATCGGGTGGTGGACTATTTTTGTCGCTGGATTGAACGGTTCCCCACGGTGGAGGCGGTGGCACGGGCTCCGGAGCTGGAGGTGCTCAAGGCCTGGGAGGGCTTGGGCTACTACTCCAGGGCCAGGAATCTCCAGCGTACGGCAGTGCTTCTGGTTGAGGAGTATGGAGGCGAGATCCCCGACTCCTATGGGCAGCTGCTGGAGTTGCCCGGTATCGGTCCCTATACGGCTGCGGCCATTGTCTCGATAGGGTTTAATCAGCCCAGACCCCTGTTGGATGCCAATGTGGAGCGGCTCTTTTCCAGGCTGGTCGATATCGATACCCCCCTGAAGCTGGTCAAGACCAGGAAACGGCTCGAGCAGCTGGCCAGCGGGTTGCTCCATCAGGGCGATCCGCGCAGCTGGAATCAGGCGCTTATGGAGTTCGGTGCCCTGGTCTGCACCCCGAAACGTCCTGACTGTGCTCCCTGTCCCCTGAAGCCGTGGTGCGCAGCTCATGCCAGGGGGACCGTGGAACTGCGACCAGTATCCGGAAAACGTCAGCGGCGTATTGACATCACCATGGCCTGTGGATTGCTCCAGAGGGGAGACCGTTTCTATATTCAACAGCGTTTGAGCGATGATATCTGGGGGGGGCTGTGGGAATTCCCCGGAGGCAGGTTGGAGGAGGGTGAGACTCCGGCAGAGGCGGCGGTTCGAGAGATAGGGGAGGAGACCGAGTGGGAGGTGATTGAGCCGGTTCCTTTTCAGGTCGTGGTCCACTACTATACCCGCTATCGTGTGACCCTGCACAGTTTCTGGTGCACACTGGTTGATCCGGACTCGGAGCCTGTTCTCCATGCGGCCTCCGGCCATAACTGGGTGACCAGGGCAGAACTGCTCGACTATCCCTTCCCCTCCGGGCATCGGCAGTTGGTGGAGAAACTCCTCCAGGAAGGTGATTCCGGATAATGGGTAAAAGCGCCTGCTGGGGTAAAGTGACGGTTTTTTAGTTGGTTGGAGCTCCTGTTTGTTCTGTTTTTTCGATTTGCCGGAAAAAAATTGTATGTTTGGATAAACCATGCTATCCTGAAAATGGGAGAGGTTATTAGATGGAGGCCACCTTGAAAAATTGCTTTTTCTTCCAATCTCGGCGTTGCACTCAAAATTTTATCCTTGGAATATCAAATATATGCCTGCGGTGAAATTTATCGCGCGCCTTGAACTTGATCGAAAAATCTCATTTTTTAAGGTACCCTGGAGTTAACTCATTCATTGGTGCATCCTTGACACTTGACAAACCGACGTATCTCAATACCCAGGATGAGGTGGATCGTCTGGCCACCAACTGGCGGACCCTGCTGGACACTATGCCTGAGTTGGTTTTTCTTTTGGATGAGGGCGGCTGTGTTGAATACATGAATCGAAGCGCCAAACTTCGTTTTGGCGAAAGCTGCTCAGAGCAGTTGATTGCTGACCTGCGGGCGGTGGGTACCAGCTGTTTTCGGAATCTGGGCAAAGAGGGGGAGAGGGGGGAAGATCCGGCTCAGAACAACCAGATGGAAGCGATGATCGATTCCGTGCCGGTGGAGTTTGCCGCGGTACCCTTTGTGGGCTATAGCGGCGAACAGCTCCTGATGTTGGTGCTGCGCGATATTACCGAGCGTAAGGCCCATGAGCAGGAGCTCTTGCTCTTTAATACCAACATAGAAGATATCCTCCAGAGTAAAATTACCGAACTCCAGGAAAGTGAGGAGACGCGCCAGCGACTCTCCAGGCAGGTCAACAGTCTGAAGAGCCAGCTTGGTCATCGTCACCGTGCCGATAAGATGATCGGTTCCAGCTCCAAGATGCGGGAGATGCGGGAGATGATCCATCAGGTCGCCGGCTCTGACGCCACCATCCTGATCACCGGGGAGTCGGGCACCGGTAAGGAGCTGGCCGCCAACCTGATCAAGGGGATCAGCAGTCGTGACGACAAGCCCTTTCTCAAGATCAACTGTAATGCGATCAATGATTCCATCCTGGAGTCGGATCTGTTTGGTTATGAAAAGGGCGCCTTTACCGGTGCCACCAGTCGGAAGGTAGGCAAGTTTGAGATCGTCAACCATGGCAGCATTTTTCTAGACGAAATTGGGGATATCAGTCCCAGGATGCAGGCCTCCCTGTTGCGGGTCCTCCAAAATGGCGAGATCCTGCGAGTGGGAGGCACCGAACCGGTCAAGGTTGATGTCCGGGTGATCGCTGCCACCAACGTTGACCTGGGTGCTGCGGTGAAAGAAAAGAAGTTCAGGCTGGATCTGTACTACCGCCTCAATATCATCAACATCGACATGCCCCCGCTGCGGGAACGTAAGGAAGATATTGTCGAGTTGGTCTCTCATTTTGTTAATCATTACCGTGATGCCTTTAAAAAGGATATTGATTTTGTCCCCAAATCGATCATCAATCGCCTCTTGCTCCATGACTGGCCAGGTAATGTTCGTGAACTGGAAAACCTGATCCAGCGGGCCGTGCTCATGGCCAAGGGTAAGATGATCACGGAAAAGGATCTGTTTTTTGATCAGAACCTGCAGGCAGAAGAGCCGCTCCAGGAGGCGATAAATCTGGAGAAGCAGCTGGGGAGCGAATCATTGAAGAGTATCCTGGCTGGTTTTGAGAGCGAGGTGATCACCCAGGCCCTGAAAAAGTATGGCGGAAATGTGGCCACAGCGGCTGCCAGTCTGAAGGTTGGCAAGACCGCCCTCTATGACAAGATGAAACGGTATGAGATTTCCGCTAAACAGATCAAAAAGAGTATCTAGCACCCCCTCCTTGATACCCTTGCCGGAGTCTTGCTGAGAGAGCGTTCCGGTGGTGACCGGGGTGGCTGGTTGCCGAGTCGACCTCCCCTGGGGTCGCAGCCATGGCGGTTTATGGTGTGCGGCGTCTGCGAGGCTGCAACAGGGAAGTGGGAGGAGAGAGAGGAAGCAGGATCTTTCCTTCTGTTTGTACTGGATCATATTTTGCATAGTAGTGGTATGGCTAAGCGCAAACCACCCCGTCGAACAGTCAATGCCCCTGAGGGGCAACCGCAATCCACGCCCCAGTGCGACCGCTGCCCCTACTGGTCTCAATCAACCCAGAGTTGCCTCTTTGTGAAAGATGGCCTGTTCCTGCCGTCGACAGAACATATCCTAACCTACTGTGAGACCCCGTTTTTTACCTCCTGTGCCTACTACCAGGAAAGCCTGCAACTCCAGAGAATCGAGGACTCCCTGACAGGCCAGGGCCGGAATAGGCGCCGCTACCTGCGCACTCCGTTCAGGAGTTATGTTTCTTTTTCCACAAAGGCGGAAAGTAAGTACAAGGGGGTCGTTCAGGATGAGGCTGCCTGGAGCGTTGATTTGAGCCCGGGCGGTATCCGTCTTGAAACCCGCGTACAACTCCCGATCCTCTCCGAACTCACCATCTTTTTTAAGGATCAGCACAACTCTGCAGTCTGCAATGGCAAGGTTGTCTGGGCAAAACCCTTTAAAGAAACGCCGTTTTTTTATTATGGGGTGGCCTTCACCGATGCCGATTCCTGCCGCCAGGTCAACCCCTGTCTGAGGAGAGTGATTGTCTAACAGCTGTTCTCTGCTCTCACGGCTGTCCCGGGGCAAGGTCTCTTCCGGGCAGACTCCTCCCGGGAACGAGGGGCGCCCCTTGAATGCCTCCTCACCTGCCTGAGGCCGTCGTAGCTCTCCTGCTCCCCCCTCTTCCAGGGCCGGTGCCTCCAATCTCATCCTTTGAAAAGGGCTGAACAGAGGGTGGTAATGTTTTATTGTTTTGCATAGTATCCCCAGAAGGTGTTAGCTTGGAAATCCCATTAAACATCAACTGGATGCCATGTCGATAGCCTTGTATCATCAAATTTTTTCCCCTCGCATGCTGGTCTCTTTTCTCATGGGGTTTTCCTCCGGGGTCCCGCTCCTGCTTACCCTCTCCGTGCTCCAGGCCTGGATGAAAGAGGAGGGGGTGGATCTCTCTGTAATCGGCCTCTTCTCGCTGGTCGGTTTGCCCTATACCCTGAAGTTTTTATGGGCGCCGGTGCTTGATCGTTTCACCCTGCCATTCTTGGGGCGCAGGCGAGGTTGGCTGCTCTTGTGTCAAGTTTTGCTGATGGGGGCCCTGGTCTGGCTGGGGATGGCAGACCCCGGCAAAGATCCCTGGCTGGTAGCCCTGGCAGCGCTCCTGGTCACCTTTTTCTCCGCTTCCCAGGATATCGTCGTCGATGCCTACCGCCGGGAAGACTTGGCTGATAATGAGCTGGGTCTGGGCAGTTCTCTCTATGTGAACGGCTACCGGGTGGGGATGCTCCTGGCAGGGAGCGGCGGTTTGATCCTGGCTGACCTCTTTTCCTTCCAGCAGGTCTATCTGTTGATGGCAGCCAGTTTAGGGATCGGCCTGGTCACGACTTTGAGCTGTCGCGAGCCAGAGGTTGGCGCAGGCAGCCCAAAGACCTTCAAGGAGGCTGTGCTCCAGCCCTTTGCCGAGTATTTCAGCCGCAACGGCGCCCTCCTTATCCTCCTCTTTGTGCTCCTCTATAAGGTGGGCGACCAGATGGCCTCCACCATGACCATCCCCTTTTATCTTGAGCTGGGCTTTACCAAGACCCAGATCGGTGCCGTGGCCAAGCTCTTTGGTTTTTGGGCCACGATCCTGGGGGGGCTCTTTGGGGGGATCATCATCCTCCGGGTCGGCATCATCTCCAGTCTCTGGCTCTTTGGGATCTTGCAGGCCATCTCCACTGCAGGTTTTGTCCTGCTGGCACTCCTGGGTAACAGCCTCTCCCTGCTGGCCGGGGTGATCGCCTTTGAGAATTTGAGCGGAGGGATGGGGACTGCCGCCTATGTTGCCTATATGGCCTCCTTGACCAATAAAAAATTTACCGCCACCCAGTATGCCCTGTTGTCCAGCCTGATGGGGATCCCCCGGGTGCTGGCCTCCGCTCCCACCGGTTATATGGCAGAATCCATGGGGTGGGTCATCTTCTTCGGCTGTTGCACAGTGGTTGCCATTCCCGGTCTGTTTCTGTTACATTGGGTCTCCGGACTTTCGCAACAGTCGCCTTAAGTCGGCGATCGCCTCTTTAGGGTGTTGCAATTCAGCTGGTCTGCATTACCTATAGCTTATTGATCATTTCTCAGATATCAGGATATCCCATGTCCCTACGTATATATAATACCCTCTCCCGTTCCAAAGAACTGCTCCAGCCCATCGAAGACAACCACGTCAAGCTCTATGTCTGCGGCATCACATCCTACGATTACTGCCACATCGGTCATGCCCGCTCAGCCCTGGTCTTTGATATGGTGGTACGTTATCTGCGCTACCGGGGATACCGGGTGACCTTTGTCCGTAACTTCACCGATATCGATGATAAGATCATCCGGAGGGCCAGTGAGCAGGATATGGATGCTGCGGCTCTGGCCCTGCGCTTTATCGATGAGTTCTATACGGATATGGATGCCCTGGGTACCCTCCGTCCGGATCTGGAGCCCAAGGCCACCGAACATATCCAGGAGATGGTCGAGCTGATCCAGCTCCTGGTGGACAAGGGGATGGCCTATCCCTCCGGAGGAGACGTCTACTTTCGGGTCAATCGCTATGCCGACTATGGCAGGCTTTCCGGGCGTTCCGTTGAAGATATGCAGGCCGGAGCACGGATCGAGGTCAATGAGCAGAAAGAACATCCCATGGACTTTGTTCTCTGGAAAGGGGCCAAGCCCGGGGAGCCGAAATGGACCAGCCCTTGGGGGGAGGGGAGACCAGGCTGGCATATCGAGTGCTCCGCCATGAGCAGGAAGTATTTGGGAGATACCTTTGATATCCATGGAGGGGGCAAGGATCTGATCTTTCCCCACCATGAGAATGAGATCGCCCAGAGCTGCGGGGCCTCGGGGCTGGAGTTTGCCAACCTCTGGATGCACCATGGCTTTGTGACCATCAAGGACGAGAAGATGTCCAAATCACTGGGCAACTTTTTGACCATCCGCGACGTGCTCCAGGAGTATAGCGCCGAGGAGCTGCGGCTCTTTATCTTCTCCACCCAGTATCGTAATCCCCTGGATTTCTCCCAGGCCGCCCTTGAGGATGCCCGTACGGGCTTGGACCGCATCTACGAGTGTCTGGCCCAGGTGGCTCAGCTCTCTCCGGCGGCGGAAGCCAAGGGCTCGGTTGTGAGCGGCAAGGATCGGGAAAAGCTCGAATCTCTGGAGACTCGCTTCCAGCGGGCCATGGATAATGATTTTAACACGGCCCAGGCCCTTGGTCAGTTCTTTGAGACGGTCAAGCTCGTTAACAAGATTTTACGTACTTCCGGCGCCCAGATGCATCAGGAGGACTGCATCCTCTTGGAGGAGGCTGCTGCGAAGATCCGGCAGCTAGGTGATATTGTAGGTATCCTCCAGCGTGATCCTGTCGGGGTGATGGCAGAGAAAAGGGCCCAGGTGCTGGCGAAGACGGATCTGTCCGAGGAGGATATCGCCGAACTGATCGAAAAACGGAATGCTGCCAGGGCTGCAAAGGATTGGGCCACCAGCGATCAGGTCCGAGACCAGCTGCTGGCGGTCGATATCGTCCTCCAGGACGGACCGGGTGGTACGGTCTGGGATATCAGGAAGTAGGAGCTGAAACCAGGAGACCTTGGCGCTAGCTTAAGCTAACGGTGGCTGCCTGCCCGGAGGGTCTTGCTCTTCCAACACCGGTCATGGCGCCGCTGTACCGGCTCAGCCCTGAAAGAGCGTGGGAACTGTAGAGCGGGGGAGCAGGTGAAGAAGGCGTGGTGCTGCCAGGGTGAGCAGCGCAATCAGTTCAGGCTGGCTTGGACAATCACATCGTTCATGCCGGCCTTCAGCCAAGCGGAGGGAATATGTTACGTCAACCAGCGGCTGCCGATCGATTCTACCCAGGGGACCCGGCACGCTTAGAGCAGGCTCTGGGGCAACTGATACCGCAGGTCCCGGAAAAGGTGAGGCGTCCGGCCAAGGCGATCATTCTTCCCCATGCCGGCTATGTCTATTCCGGGGCAACGGCGGGCCTGACCGTGGCTCAGGTTACCGTGCCTGAGAGCGTGGTGATCCTGGGGCCTAATCACTATGGTCAGGGAGCTGAACTGGCCCTCTCCGCTGCAGACTGGTCCATGCCCCTTGGCGAGGTGCCACGGGATCGCCCCTTGTCAGAGCGTCTGCTGGCAGCTTCATCGGCGATTGTCAGCGATGATCTGGCCCATGAGCGGGAACACTCGCTGGAGGTGCAGGTACCGTTTCTTCAGGCTCAGCAGCCTGATCTCAGGCTCGTGGCCCTGGCCGTCTCCCAGGTCTCCTACGGGCTCTGTCGGCAGGTCGGCCAAGAGCTGGCCAAGGCGATTCAGGACCATGGCGAACCGGTGCTGATGGTGGCCTCGACCGACATGACCCACTATAAGCCCAGAGCGCAGGCCAGCGAACAGGACCGACTGGCCATTGAGCGAATGTTGGCCTTTGATCCCGAGGGCCTCTATCGGGTCGTTGGAGAGCGCGGCATCACCATGTGCGGGGTGTTACCCACAACCATTGTTTTACTTGCTGCCAAGGAGCTTGGTGCCTCCAAGGTAGAGTTGGTGCACTATACCGATTCAGGCGAGGTCAGCGGGGATACCGACCAGGTCGTTGGCTATGCCGGCTTGATTGTGAGTTGAATATTTGTGAAGTGATATTTGCTGCGCATTTTCCTTGACAAGAAGCTCAAAACCATCTATTTTCGCCTTCACCTTCTTGCTGGGGGATGGTCTAAAGGCAAGACAGCGGACTCTGACTCCGCTTATCGGGGTTCGAATCCCTGTCCCCCAGCCAGTGAAAACAATCACTTAACGGAAATCAGGTAAAGGCAGGTTGTACATGTCTTGAGGTGTTTTGATACGATTTTCGATAAGGTAGAGATAGAGTAGGAGAAAAGCCCCTGGGATTACCCAGGGGCTTTTCTGTTTTCAGCTGCCGGCAAATTTTGTCCCGTTATAACTCTCCCCACCACCCCACTCATGTTGAGCCTGTCGCAAGGTATGGGAGTTCGATGCTGTTTCTTTTGTACCTTCAGTGCATTCTCTTCCTTTGTGGACCGATACAGGCTTACCAGAGCCTGCCGCCTGCTGTTTGCCTATCGATTTTTCTCTCTCCGGCTGGAAATGGCAACTGGCTGATTTGACAGGAGGGAACCAGCAGCGTACAATTTGTTGAAAGGCCTTTGAATAGGTGCCATTGAGCCCAGGTGCGACATTATACACGAAAAGTTATGCTCGAAATATCAACGGAGTGACTGGCCAAATTTTCTCGAATGCTCAGAGTCCGCGCTTGCTTGGCCATCGAACAAGGGCTCTCCATAATCAAGATTCCCGCCCTGTTCGCTGATACTATCTGCCAAGCCCACTGTTCTGCTCTGCAGCTAAGGTGCCTTTAACAGAATCCGTATTGGGTGAATGAAACGTGAGTAGTATAACTGATGATCTATCCAGACTCGTTATAAAACTTGTCTATTACGGTCCGGCCCTGAGCGGTAAAACCACCAATCTGATCTGTCTTCACGACCATCTTCAGCCTGAGCTTTCCGGAGAGCTGATGACCATGGAGACCAAAGACGACAGGACCCTTTTTTTTGATCTCTTCCCCCTTGGCTTTAGAACTCCCTCTGGCATGTTGGTGAAGATGAAACTCTTTACGGTTCCGGGACAGGTGCAGCATGATGCCACCAGAAAAGCAGTGCTCTCCAGGGCCGACGGTGTTGTTTTTGTCGCAGATTCACAGGTGGACCAAGTCATCAACAACGGCGAATCCTTTCAGAATCTCTCTGAGAATGCAGCAAGGGTTGGTTTGGATTTTCAAAGCCTGCCCATTGTTGTTCAGTTCAACAAGAGAGATCTCGACCATATCTTATCCCGTGAAGAGATCCTCTCGCGTTGGAGCAGTGCACCTTGGCCCCTGGTCTTTTCTGTTGCCCTGACCGGCCACGGTGTCCTTTCGACCTTTGAGCAACTCCTTATCCAACTCTATCCGAAACTGGATCATGAGCATGGCCTCTCCAGCAACCATGGTATGAGCGCGGAGCAATTTATTCATGCGATCATGGGGGATGTCCACTCCAGGGAAACCGAGCGCTAACAGGCGAATGCATAATGAAAAAGTCAGCCAGCCGTTTTGACCGACAATTTACCCTGAAGGAAATTTTCTCCGTCCAAAAAATGAAAAGGATTGAGCAGGCATTGTCTGCTCTTTTGGGTTGTCAGGTTGTTCTGCTTGACCTGGAGACAGTCCCAGATCCTGATGCGCAACATGTTGAGATACTCTGGGAGCTTGAGCCAATCGCTTACCTTGCATCCCCATCGGCCCAGTTGGACCAACTTCGGGCAGGTGCTGAACTTATCCTGATTCTGCTGAAGGAAGCCGTACAGTATCGTATGGCCTCTGAGCTTCATCTGGAAACCATAGCTTCTGATTATGAGGTTCTGCAGGAAAAACACAGGGAGCTGCAAAAATCCGAGCAAAGATACAGAGAACTTTCAGGGAGACTGGAAGAGAAGGTGGCGCAGCAGGTTAAAATTTTGGAAGAGGCGCAGAGAAAGATCTATCAATCGGAAAAGTTGGCCTCGGTTGGCCAGTTGGCTGCAGGGGTAGCCCATGAACTCAACTCACCTTTAGCCTTTATTCAGCATAATTTGACTGCTGCCAAGGACTATCTGCAGAGTCTGGATCTATTCTTCACTGCCGTGCTCCATGGCCGTGATCTTGAGGCCGTCCATGATGCCTGGGAAGAAGAAGATATCGACTTTATCCGAACCGACTTCCCGGTGCTGTTTGACTCCTGTCTTGATGGTGTTAAAAGACTCTCCTCCATTATCTCTGACCTGAAGGTCTTTTCCAATATTAATCGGGAGCATTTGACCAGGGATGATGTCAACAGGCGTCTGCAAACGGTCCTGGCAATGCTCAAGCCGCAGATAGGAAAAGAGGTAGAGCTCGTTGTCAAGTTTTCGGATCTTCCGGAGATCTATTGCTATCCTTCCTATCTTGGCCAGGTGTTCTACAACCTTATTCAGAATGGTATTCAGGCCATTGAAGGCAAGGGCAAGGTGACGATCACCACCTTTGCCAGCCAAGACGAGGTCTGCATTAGCGTGGGCGATACGGGTATTGGCATTAAGGAGGAGCACCTGGCGCGGATCTTTGAACCTTTTTTTACCACAAAAGAAGTAGGTCAGGGAACTGGTTTGGGGCTCAGTGTTATCCATGATATTGTCCAGGCGCACCAAGGCACCGTTGAGGTGCAAAGCGAGCCGGACAAAGGTTCTGTCTTTACGATTTCCCTCCCTGTGGATCCGGAGATCAATAACAGCAGGGGGCACAAGCAGCGGGGTGGTGGACAGCTGTAATCTACTCTGAACTATGAGATTTTTCGATCACGCTCAAGCTGGACTGTAGTCCTTTGCCAAGATGGGCAAGGCTGCCAACTGGACCCTCCCCTTTTACCTGTCGATAAACAAAAAAACGCAGATAGAGCCAATGGCTGATTACACTTCTTTTTTTACCGGAGAGACATCCCAGGGCCCGGAGCAGGGCAAGGAGTCTCCGGCCTATCGTATCCTGATAGTGGACGATGAACCCCATATCCTTGACTCTATGAGGCGAGTTTTTCGTAAAGAAAATTACAGGATAGAAACGGCTTCCAGTGCCAGGGAAGCTCTTGAGCTTATGAGGAGAAAAGAGTTTCAGCTCATTATTTCTGATCATATGATGCCCGGAATGACCGGAGCCGAATTGCTTCAGAAGGTACGGGAAGTCTATCCGGATACCATCCGGATCATGCTCACGGGTCATGCAGATACCTCAGCCATAATCGGAGCAATTAAAGATGGCGCAGTCTATCGTTTTATCCTGAAACCCGCCCAGGATGACGATCTTCGGGTTACGGTGGCGCTTGCTCTGGAGCAGTTTGACATTATCAAGAAGAACAAGGAGCTTCTCGATATCAACACCAGGCAGAGCAAGGAAATGGAAGCCCTGTCTAAACTCTCCATGATCAGTAAGAGCCAGCTGCCCTCCATGCTCCAGCAACACGGCTGCATCACCGATAATCAGGTACAGAAACTGTATCAACTCCAGACCCGTGAAAAAAATTCGATGTTACAGGTCATCCTGGAGAAAGGATGGGTAAGCGAAAAAAAGATCCACAGGATCCTGAAAGAAGAGCTCTGTCTCGAAGAGGTTGCCCTCCATGAAATTCAGGTCGATCCGCGAGTCACCGAGCTGATTCCCCGAATTTTCTGTATGCGCCATCTGGTGCTTCCGCTCAAGCTGCGTGGTAAAAAGAAACTCCTGCTTGCCGCCGCCGATCCGACAGACTTTGATATGATCAACAATCTTCGCTTTATCACTGGCTTGCAGATCGAGACCGTACTCGCAGACCTGACAACCCTGGAGAGTAAAATTACTGCTGTCTACGGAGAGGCATCAACCGCTGTTTCCTTTAAAGATATGGAAACCGTGGCCACATTTGTCGATCCCTTTGATGCGATTGAAATTATTATCGAAGAAGAGGAGGATGTTTCTCTCACCGAGCTGTTGCGCAGTACGGAAGAACCGCCGGCTATTCGCCTTGTCAATGCCATTCTTATCGAGGCCGTGCGCAACAAGGTCAGCGATATCCATATTCAACCCAAGGCGAAAAGTGTTGTGGTGCGCTACCGCTCAGATGGGATTTTGACGGACAAGATTCATATTCCCCTGGAGTTTCACAGTTCGCTGGTCTCCCGGATCAAGATTATGGCAGAGCTGGATATTGCCGAGCGGCGTAAACCTCAGGATGGCAGGATCACGGTAAAAACGCCATTGAAGATAGTGGACATGAGAATTTCCACCTTGCCCACCATGAACGGAGAGAAGGTGGTGATGCGTCTGCTTGATCGCAATGCAGCCATTCACACGGTCGATGAACTGGGTTTTTCCAAGACCAACCTGGAAAAGGTATTCAACCTCATCGATGTCCCCCAGGGGATCATCCTGGCAACCGGGCCAACTGGCAGCGGCAAGACAACTACCCTCTACTCCCTGCTTCAGCACAATGTAAGCCCCGAAAAGAATTACATAACCCTTGAAGACCCGATCGAATATTACTTTGATAGCGCCTCACAGGTACCTATCCGGGAAAAGATCGGCTTGAGCTTTGCCTCTGTTTTGCGTTCAGCGCTCAGGCAGGATCCGGATGTAATACTCCTTGGGGAGATACGGGATGCAGAGACGGCCAGCGTTGCCTTTAACGCAGCCTTGACCGGGCACCAGGTGTTTTCAACCCTCCACACAAATTCTGCCGTGGAAACTGTTGCCAGGCTTATCGATCTGGAGCTGCGGCCCTATATCATCGCCTCGGCGCTCAAAGGAATTGTCTCCCAGCGTCTGGTGCGAAAAATTTGTCCCCATTGTCGGGAGGAGGTGAAGGTCTCTCCGAGGGAACTCAGTCGACTGGGTCCCCTCTTTGCAACTCCAAAGCTGAAGACCTACCAGGGGAAAGGCTGCCGACATTGCCATGGCAACGGTTTTGAGGGGCGTCTGCCGATCCATGAACTGCTCATCATGAGCGATCTGTTCGTCGACCAACTCTCTGCGGGCCAGAGTATCGTCAATCTCCGCAAGGCAGCGGAGCAGGAAAAGATGCCTTTTTTGATTGAAGATGCCAGAAACAAGGTCCATGCAGGTCTGACCACGGTCGCTGAAGTGCATCGGGTACTTGGTCCCCAGGTATAAGCTGGGTCGCAGAGTCGAGCTTTATCTCAGGTATCGGTCTGATGTTCCGAAGATAAATTTCTGAGATCCAGGCCGAGGCTGGAAGAAGAGGCAATTTCTCAAGCTGGTCTCAATCCCTTCCGGAATGGAGCGCATCTCTGACGCCTGTACAGAGTTCTGACATGGAATAGGGTTTTTTGACCAGCCCGCTGGCACCCAGATTTAATGCGCCTTTAACGTCACTGCTCTCTGAGAATCCACTTGCGATGATGGCCCGCTGCGCGGCGTTCAGGCGAATCAGTTCTCTGTAGGTCTGGTAGCCGTTCATGCCGGGTGCCATTATCATATCCAACACCACCAGGTCGACCTGGTTTTTCCTGACATGGGCGATTGCCTCTTCACCAGAAGAGACAGCCATGACACGGTAACCAGTTTTTTCTAAAAATTTCATGGCGATATCCCGGGGGACGTCTTCGTCGTCAACCACCAGGACATGTTCACCCCTTCCCCTCGGGATCTCATCGGCCTCCTTTGGCTCCACCGGTACCTGGTCGGCAACTGCAGGAAAGAAGAGCTTAAAGGATGTTCCCTGCCCCTTGCTCTCCACAACAATGGCTCCATCATGGTCCTGGATGGTGTTCCACACGATGGTCAAGCCCAGTCCGGTGCCGCTTCTCCCCATCTCCTTTCTGGTGTAGAAGGGCTCGAAGATATGATCAAGCTGGCTCGCCTCAATTCCCGGTCCATTGTCAGCTACGGTCAAGAGGGCATATTCACCTGAGCTCAGAGATAGATCCTTTGCCTCATCCTCGTTCAGCCATATGCGGCTGATGGTGATCCTGATCTGACCCTCCTGCTGCACCGCTTCAACTCCGTTGCTTACCAGGTTCATGATGGACTTTTTGACATGAATCGGTGAGCAACAGATGGTGGCCTCTTCCCAGTGACAGCTATAATCCACTGACACCGAGGGGTAGGAGGAGGACAGCTTTCCCTTTTCAGGTGATTGCAGATATTCCCGGATCAGCGAATCAAGTTTTGCCGGCCGCTTTACACTGGCGGCTGCACGGGCAAGGGTCAACAGGTCTGCAACTATTGAGGAGGCTCTCTCTCCCGTCTCCTTGATCGTTGTGATCGGTTTCCTCAGGCTGCTCTCCGCCGGCAGGGTCTGGAGGATGAGCTCGGGGTATCCTATGATTCCGGTGAGAATGTTGTTGAGGTCATGGGCGACGCCGCTTGCCATCAGGCCTATGGCCTCCATCTTCTTGGCTCGTTGAAGTTTATCGGCAATGGCCTCTTTTTCCTGCTCTATCTCTTTTTGGTAGGTCACATCTTCAAACATGGTGTAGATAAAGGCCTCTCTGTCGATCTCCATCTGGATACTGGTAAACCTGCATGTCATGATCTTGCCATCACGCTTTACCAGTTCAGATTCCCGCCCCCTGGAAAGGTTGCTCTTTTCCAGGTCAGCAAGGATCAGGGTTCGGTCTGCAGGGTTGCTGTAGAATGTTTCCGCTTGGAGCTCTCCAAGCTCTTCCCGGCCGTATCCGAATACATCCAGGGCAGCCTTGTTGGCCTCCACGATCTCCCCTTTTCGATTAGACACGCTTATGGCAATGGGGGCGTTGTCAAACAGGAGGCGGTAGCGCTCTTTTGCGGACAGTAACTCCCTGTTTTTATCGCGCAGGGTGTCTT
The DNA here is from genome assembly GCF_000429965.1 of Desulfogranum mediterraneum DSM 13871. Taxonomy (GTDB): domain Bacteria; phylum Desulfobacterota; class Desulfobulbia; order Desulfobulbales; family Desulfobulbaceae; genus Desulfogranum; species Desulfogranum mediterraneum. The sequence continues at coordinate 264,487 of NZ_AUCW01000004.1, read as the reverse complement.
GGGCCAGTTGAATTTCGTCACACATGAGGTTGAAGGTATGGGCAAGCTGCCCTATCTCGTCATTTTGGCCGACCTCCAGCCGTTCATCAACGGTCCCCTTACTGATGCGTTTGGCCAGGGCTGCAATACTGTTGATGGGGCGAACGATACGTTCGCTCAGAAAGATGATGACCGCAAGCAGGAAGATGACAGAGAGAAGCAGGATCGTGATCGCTCTCTTGAACAGCCTCTTGGAGTGGAGCAGGATGTTCTCTTCTGCTATCTGTGCAGTGAGCCGATTGGCCAGTTTCGATTCCGCAGCCTCGGTCAAGTCCCTGGAATATCCGCTGGAGCCATTGTCCAAGGGGGAGGGGTGGTTGAGCAGGTTGAGTGCCTCAGCCGTGACCACCGGTGCAGAGATCAGATAGTTTTGCTCCTCATCCTGGTAGGTCATGGTCACCGACCGGCTGGCCGAGTCTTTCGCTGGGAAAGAGATCTCCCTCCTGTCCCGGCTTTCCTGGATCGTGTCGAGGGAGTCTCGGAAGTTGATCCCAACACCCGGGATGCCGCCAAAGCCTATCTCTGACTTGAGGTGATAGCAGTTATCTTCGATGACCGACCAGTCGAGAACCCCTGCAAAAAATCGCACCAGCTTGTGGTCTTTGTCGACAAGGGGTACTGCAAAAATAAAGGTCTCGCTCCGAAAGGGCAGGCCGGCGGCAATCGCCAACTCTGCGCCGCCGGTGAAGACCCGTATCGGCGGGTGGAGCGAGAGCAGTCGTGCCGTGACCAGCTTTTCCTGAATCTCCCGGTAACGGAGTGAGTTTTTTTCACCCTGTACGGTGAGCCTGGTTAAGATCTCTTGCTGGGTGTGCAGCTGTTGTCTGAAAAAGGGCAGGCCACTCTTCCAGGTATCGAATGTGGTTGTAAGTTCATCCAGCATCTCGGCGGATAAGGCGCTCTTGCCGGTCACCTCCCTGGGTAAGAGGTATTTATTGACATCGTTGGTGGCTGTCTTGAAATATTGTATCCTCCCCTGGAGGTCAGCAAGGATCAGCATGGAAAAGCCCTGGTGTTCCTTCATCAGTCCACCTATGTAACTGTCAGCATCGGGGCTGATCTCCTCCAGATCAAGAGGCGTCTGCAGGATGTCATCCAGGATCAGGTGAAAAGAACTGTTTTTCAGGCGAAGATAGTGGTTTATTTCCTTTGCCCCGTTCTCAACAGCCAGGGATACCATCTTGAGAAAGAAATCGGTTTCTGCATCCTTTTGAGCCTGATAGTTGAGGTAGATGACCGCCGTAACAGGGATCAGAAAGGGCAGGAGCAGGGTGATGATTTTTTGACGTAGGTTCATCTGGTTTCTGTTCGTTGATCTGCAGGAGAGATCAGGCCGAGCTTTTTTTGGACAAGCAGTTTGCCGTTTTTAAAGGTAGCTATAACCATGTTGAGATTCATGTGGTGATCCCGGCGCATGGTCACCTTTCCGGTTCCCACGGTGAGCTCCTGGCCCTCCATGGCGTCAATGAGCGCTTCTATGTCAGCGATGGTGCCCGCCTTCTCGATGGCCTGCGCCAATAATCGGATCAGGCCGTAGTGTGATTCCGTCGAATAGGTCACCACCGCATCATCACCGAACAGCTCTTCTATTTTTCCAGTCAAGTTCCGGGATTCCGAGCTGTCCATCGAACTCAGGAATGGTGAGATGGTGAGAATTCCTTCAAGCTCAGCCGGGCTGAGCTTCTTGCTCCAACTTTCCTCCGATGCAATGGCCACTAACTGTATCCGCTCTTTCAGGCCTGCATGGTGGAATTGTCCGGCAAAGCGCTGGCCATCCCGGCCGCACATAACGAGCATCATCACATCTGCCCCTGAGGCTGCCACCCTCTGGAGGACAGGGCTGAAATCGCTCACTCCAAAGGGGGTGAACTCTGTTGCCACCACCTCTCCACCCACCTTCTCCACCTCTCTTGCCATCAGGCGCGACATCTCATGGGGCCAGACATAGTCGTAGCCGAATATGTATAGCTTTGAACCGTGGTGTTCGGCGAGATAGGGTATTAGCGGGGTGATGACATGATCGGGAATGGGGCTGTAACAGAAGAGGTACCTGTCAAAGTGGCCTCCTTCGTAATCGATCCCATAGAGAAGGGGCGTCTTGAACTGTCTGGCGACGGTGCTCATGGCTTGTCTGGCAGGACTGCTCACCGGCCCCACGATCGCCAAGACCCCGTCTTCCTGGATAAGCTTGCGCGTCTGTTGTACCGCCAGATTCGGGTCAGATTCGTTGTCTTGAACCACCAACTCGATGGGCCTGCCGTTAAGCACTCCTCCGGACGAGTTGATCTCAGCGGCCGCCAACTTGACTCCCTGAAGACCAAGCTGGCCAAAGCTTGCAAAATCACCCGTCAATGGCAGGACAACCCCTATCTTTATAGCTTGGGTGTCCCTTGCGGGAAGAAAGTTATAGAGTAGAGCTGTTACGAGGGCAAGCAGGATGAGGAGGAGTGGGTATCTGGCGTTCATGGTTTTTCCTGTGTCTCTTGGCCGGGCTTGTGCGCCAGCAGCCATTTAAAGGGTACCTAAAGCTGTTGTTCTGCAGCCTGGCTCTGTCCACTACCGTTAGGGCTCCTGCAGGGCAACAGCTATTTCACTATCGTTATCAGCGGTAATACCACATTGTCTGGCCGTGCCTTGCTGGACTGTGGCCCGACAACTTGACCCCAGGCCCCTTGCGGGGAGATGCAAGCTGCCCCCCTTCTTTTTTTTTAGGGACGCTTCTGTTTTCACACAAAGCGTTTGAAAGGGATCACTGGGCGAGCCGTAGGGATAATGCCGTATATGACTACAGAAAATTCAGCTGAAATGATCCGGCTGCTGGGCATGATGCATCTCGTGGGCGATTGACCCTACAACATACAATTTAAAAGAACAACCTTGGCAGAAAGGCCTCGCAGAGAGGTTCGGGACCTGTTTCCCAGGGTGTTGAACCCTCTTTTTTATTTCTCTCTGATTGTCGCCTGCCTGACTCCCCAGCCTCCAGAGGATTGTCTCCCCGCCCTCTCTCTTGGAAAACCGGGTTCTGGTTCAACAACCAGTGATCGTCCAAGGGCGTTTTCCAGGGTCGATGCCCCGCGTCGCGACATCGGAGGAGGGCTGCCTGTACAGCTGCTTTTTTGGCTGTCCAGGCGTGACTCTCCCTGAGCGGGCAGAGCCTGGGGAGGAATTTGCTCCCTTGTTTTCTGTCAGACTTGAGCCACAAACCTTGGTCAACCTGTTTATGGGTGCCAAGCAATATTTGTGCCTTGTTTTTGGATCTGTCCTAACAAACGGAGCCACCTTTCCTTGATATCGACCGCAGGGGTGACGAAATTTGTCAGGTGTTGACTTTTAAGGGCAGTTTTGCGTCCATTGGAAAGGGTATCGGTGGAGAGGAATCTGGAAATATATATTGATGTTGCAATTTAACTGTTCGGTAATGTTAGTTTTTTTTTTAATTTTTAGGGGTGGTACGGAGAGTGCTTTATCAGTTGGGAATACGTGATTACAAAGTGCCAAGCACTCAAACAGGCAACCCTACAAAACCTTTTCACAAGGAGCGTAACCATGAAAATGAATCTAACTCAAAAAATTCAAAACAAAGAAGGCTTCACCCTGGTCGAGCTGATGATCGTTGTGGCGATTATCGGTATCCTGGCTGCTATTGCCATCCCGCAGTTTGCTGCCTATCGTACCCGTGCTGCTAATGCCAACGGTAAGGCTTTGATTAAATTGTTTTCTAGTGCACAGGCGAATCTTAACTCTGAGTTGGGTTCTTATGGAAACATAGACGGACAAGCTGGTGGTGCCACTCTTGCTGCACTCCCTGCTGGTGGTGCTGGTGGTGCCGCTGGTGTCTCAGCTATTGCTGATTCGCAAGCTGACCCAGTTCTTGCCACTGATGCTTCAGCTGCAGCTGCCGGAGGACGTTTAGAAGGAAGCAATGGTGCCACAGGTGCAGACTTTGCCGTTCCGATGGGGCTTGGTGCCAACGCCGTTATGCAATCTACCGTGCCGGTTGCTGTCGCTAATGTAAACTTTGCGACTTCTTATATGGTGAAAGCTCGTAGCGTTAACGGCGACACGGTTTATGCTCAGGATTCTGAATTACCTAATACCATGTTTTTCGTATCTAACCCCACTTGGCGAGGTTTAGCTGCCTTTGCTGCAGCTGCTGCTTCTCCTAACCCTGCTTTGGCTGCTAAGGTCACCGGAACTGTTCAGTTAGCAGGGGCCGATAACAATGCTATGGCCGCAGCGGATAACCTTGCTGGTGGTGGTCTTCCAACGGTAAACTACACTGTAGTACAGTAAGCAGTAACAATAATAAAAAATCAAATTATTGTTAGCATTATTTCCCCTCTTGAAGCTTTACGCTTTAAGGGGGGGTTTTTACATCTCATGGAAACAAATGATTATAGTAAACTCTCTGTCAAAGGAGTTTGGTAAAGGGAAAAAGAGACAAAAGGTTGTGGATAATCTTTCTCTTCATATTCTTCCAGGGGAGGTTTTTGGTTTTCTGGGTCCCAACGGTGCAGGGAAGTCAACTACTATTAAACTGCTGTTGGGTTTTCTGAAACCTGATGATGGAGCCATGCGGGTTAGAGACAAATTAGTGGGGCAGGACGAATATCGCAACTTTATTGGATATTTGCCGGAATTTCCCTTCTTTTACACCCATCTTACTGCCAGAGAGACCCTTTATCTTTCTGGAAGGTTAAGCGGTATGGGACGGAAATATATTCGTAAGCGCTCTGATCAACTCTTGGGGGAACTGGATTTATCCCATGCTGCCAATAAAAAGGTTGGTGGTTTTTCCAAGGGGATGAAACAGAGACTTGGTGTGGTAAATTCCCTTCTTCATGATCCTGAAATCCTGATCTTTGACGAACCCATGTCCGGGCTTGATCCTTTGGGCCGTTACCTGATTAAAGAGCTTATCGTTAAACTGAAAGAATCGGGAAAAACCATCTTTTTCAGCTCCCATATTTTAAGTGATATAGAAGAGTTATGCGACAGGATTGCAGTTGTCCACAGGGGTAGACTGCTTTATGCCGGCAATATTGGCGGTTTTGAGATAAAAGAGGGGCAAAACCTTGAATCCCGTTTTATAGAAATTATAAAGGAGGCGACCGATGCAGTGGTGGTGTAATATCAGTACGCTTGCCCTTGCTACCTGGAGGGAGGGCATGAGGCACAAGGCTTTGTGGGCAATTCTTGCTCTTGCTGTTTTGCTTACCCTTGCAAATTACACCATTACCAATATGTTTTCCTGGGATCTTGGCAAGGTAACCGTTGAGTTCGGGCTGTCGGCAGTAGCCTTTTCCGGTCTTCTGATTGTGTTCTTTCTAGGTCTTAAAATCATGGCCGATGATTTGGAGAGAAGCAGGATATATCTCTTTCTTTCCCGTCCGGTAACTATCAGGCAGTATCTCTTTGGTAAATTTTTGGGTTTGGCTCTCATTCTGTTGGCGACGACTGTTGTTTTAGGTGTTAGCGCCGCTGCTTCCATGCAAATGATTCTTATTCAATATCCAGCATTTGTTCCACCGGGATTTTCATGGACGATTTACATGATGGCTCTTTTTCTCCAGTGGTTATCTCTGCTTATGGTACTTGCATTAAGTTTTTTTTGGTTCAGTATGGCGAGCAAGTCTTTTGTTGCCCTCGTTTTTACCTCACTTTCCTACATTGTTAGTCAGAATGTAGACACACTACGTTATGTAGTAGAGCGAAATAGCAAGGCCGGAATCCTGGCCGGGCAGGAGACCTTGATAAAAATTGTTTCCTGGATATTCCCCAATCTTTCTCTGTTTGATAAAAAACATGAGGCCGCCTATGGGCTTGAGTTTCCTTTAGGTGATTTCCTCCTGATCAGCGGTTACGGATTGGCCTACATTTTTCTTCTACTCTGGATAGCAGCGCTTTTGTTCCAGAGGAAGGAGCTTGCGAAATGATGGGCTTTGCAAAGGGTAAGCGTACGATAATTTCGGTAACTGTTTGTTTGCTGCTGGTTTATACTGGATTGTTATCAGTCATTGAAAGTAGAAGGGGTGATTTTGGTTTAAGCGGTAAAGAGCATGGAATATGGGATTTGCCCCCCATGTTACTCTCCGCAATAGCCGGCGAATTCAAAGGGATGCTGGCAAGCTATATTATCCTTGATGCCGGCTCCAGGGTAGGTTCCCAGGTTGAACGAACAGTTGATGGCTCATTTGTTACAGTAAATCAACCTTATAACTGTGACACCTTGTACAGGATGATTCAGGCGAGCCAGCATCTTGATCCAGTCTTTCAGCAGTCCTACAGCCTTTCTCAGGGGTGGTTGCCATGGCAGCCTTGTCACCTGGTCGAAAAAAATATAGAAATTCTGGAAACTGCCAGGAAAAACCGGCCATGGGATCTGTTTCCAGTTCTGTATCTTGCCTTTAATAATTATTTTTTTCTAAACGATTACAAAAAAGCAGGAGAAATACTTCTTCAAGAAGCTGCAAGTCGTAAAAATGCCCCTTATTATCTTAGTATTCTTGGTTCAAGATTGAGCAAAAAAGGTGGAGATACAGGAGCTGCTATTGCTTTTTTGCAATCCATTATCAGTAATACAGATGTTGAAGAGCCAGGTTATGAGATGCTGCAGCAAAGGCTTCTTGCTCTGCAAGGAGTTATGGTGCTGGAGGCAGCTGCAAAAGAATACCAGAAAATGTTTTCTGTCTATCCTGAAGAAGTGGGGCAACTGGTTGAAAAAGAAATTCTTTCTCCGGTTCCAAAAAATCCCTACAAGCTAGAATACTGTATTAATCAGCAGGGGCAGGTATTTTTTGATCGCCCTGATTGCAGGAAGCAGTGATATACGATATTGAATCAAACTTTATTTTGTAGGAAAGAGGAAAGAGGAAAGAGGTCATTGTGTTGTGAGAACGAAATGTTGTAAGTCTATGACGTTACTTGACCTTATTTTTCCAAATAGAATTTTGTTGAATTCCTCTTTCTTCTCTGTCTGCACCCATTCCCGGGCCATTTACCTGAATCCGTGACCCAGCCGCTCACGCTTATGCGCTATATCTGAATCAATTGTTTTTTTTTACCCAGGCTACTTCATCGGTCGCCTCCCACCTGCTTAAAAGCTGCTGAAACGGGCTTGGATCTTTGACAATCTGACAAAATTACGAAGCCAGGGCGCACTTCTCTTGAAGATCGGTCCTTCTCGAGACAAGCAATCCTTCTTATCCGCCGACTAAAAGTCGGCTGTATACAGCGGCAAAAGCGGCGTAAGCTGGACAGTGTCTTCCAAAACGTAGTCGTAGGCGACGTCCATTTACAACGAGACGAGTTGCCAGGTAGATCAACTCCTGGATAACTGTCTTCAGACGCCGTCGTTTTCCTGGGCGGCCTATCGGTGAGCTCTTGCCCAGTTGTCCAATCAGTCGGAGAATATTGTACGCAAATGCACCCATGGCCATTACCGCAGCATTGGTTGCAAACTTCCAGCTTGGCAGGCGCTCTAAATCCAAATCGGTTTTAAACTCACTGTGGAACTGTTCGCTCAAACCGTGGTTCTGATAGAGGCGGATAATGTTCTCTTCTGGTAGGTCGAGGTTGGTCCCCCAGCCCTCCACCGAGATATCGGGTTCCAGCAGTACTTGCCCGCGTTTGTCGGTCTTTCGCTCAGTAACCCCTACCACATTAGTGAAAACGAATTTTTCGCCTTCATATTCCTGGTGCTTTTAATGGTGAGCAGGGCAACTTTTTTGTGCTTTCGAGGCTCTGATACAGCGCCTTCTGCGAACGCTTTCCGGCATAATGCGCCAGTAATCTCTCTGCGAGGGTTCCATTTAACGATATAGGACACTTTTTCAGCCTTGCGGGATAATCCCCTGGTTTCAATAGCATCATGGTCTGAATCTAGGCGAACCAACAATTTCTTGCTAGTGAGCGCCCTGGCCCGCTGGAGCACCTGTTCCATGAAGGGGATAAAGCCTTCCTGGCTGTGTTGGCTACCAGGGCGAAATTCGATATCCAGACACCACCCTTCCAGGCCGAGGTATGCGGCTATGGGAGCATAGCCATCGTGTCCCTTGTAGGTTCGGCTGACTTTCTCCTTTTGGTACCAGAGTTGTCCATGGGGAAAACATCGGCATCCAGTGGGATGTGTCCGGTATCAAGAGGCGAGAATTGAACCTCACCTCTTTTGAGCAGGTTCAGTGAGCATTTCCGGGCCACCTCTCATTAAGACAGCTAAGGTGCTCAACAAGTTACCAAAGTCGATGCAGCACAAGGTAAAGGTTGCGCTGCACGACATCTGGACGGCAGAGACCAAAGAGGATGCCAATACAGCCTTCTACGATTTCCCGACGGAACACTGGGTGCATATCAGGACGACCAATCCGATTGAGTCGACCTTTTCAACGGTGCGTTTGAGGACCAAGAAGAGCCGTAACTGCAGACCACGGGAACCACCCTGGCAATGGTCTTTAAGCTACTGGAAAACGCTCAGAAGCGTCGAAAATGGATAAAGGGATTCCGCAGGTTAGCAGAGGTCATAACCGGGGTGGAGTTCAGAGATGGAGTACGAGTTATCGATCAGCCTGACAGGAAAGCTGCCTGACCCTCGCACACCACATTTGACAATAACCCGGCAAAGCCGGGGCGTTGCCCAAGAAAAAATTGCTCAGACTATATAGGAGGTCCTGTGATTGGTGGGCTCAAATTTTCTTCGAGTCGGACTTTTTTCTTTTTTATCAGTATTGGGATGGTGCTGACCAATGCTATCGTTGTTCTCTTCTGGCATACTTCGGTTCTTACCACAGGGATGGAAAATGCCCGTCAACAACTTTCGTTGCTCACTCATATTTATGCCAAGGGAAAGGATCTCGATAATCAGGCTCGTTTTCATGATGCTATGCTTGCGACAATGGTACAGTTAGATGCAAGGTGTGTGTGGCTCGTCGCAGAGAAAGAAATGGTATTTGGTCAGGAGGAACACTGTCTAGCCGGCTTGGGGAAGGTCCTAGATGATGCCCAATCCTCCGGTACCTCCGTTCGTTATTTCTCACATAATCCACTGGTTTCCCTTTTTGTTCCTTCTTCATATGCCCACCTTGCTGTCCCATTTCAGGATAGTCTGCAAGAACGTGGTGTTATTGGTCTGACTATTCCCCTGTCTGTCTATTGGCTTGATCTGCTCAAGCAGGAAAGGGTGATTGCAGGATGTCTTTTGGTGCAGGCCCTTGTTATGACAACCCTTGCCTTTTTTCGTCTTTCTCACTCCATCTTTCGTCCTGTTGATCGTTTGATTCGGCTTGCCGATACCTATCAAGGGATTAATAACTACCATTTTACTGGAAGTGCTTCGGTTGGAGAACTTGGACAACTTTCCAGTGCTGTGCGCTCCATGTTGCAACGAATTGATCGTGATCGCAGTGCGCTGGAGCATACTATTCAACAGCTTGAAGGTGCCAATCGTGATCTTGAGCAAAACCGTCACGAAATGGTCCGTGCTGAAAAAATGGCTGTTACCGGAAGGCTGGCGGCAGGATTGGCCCACGAGATCGGCAACCCCTTGGGTGTGGTTGGTGGTTACCTGGAGTTATTGAAAAAGGAAAATATTGACTGGGAGGAGAAGCTGGAGTTCATCCGTCGCTCTGAGGGTGAATTGGCTCGGATCAACGGTCTGGTGCGGCAGCTGGTGGATTGCAGCAGGCCGTCGCCGGCTGCCCAGGAAGATGTCCACGCCAATCCCCTGGTCGTCTCGGTGGTGGAGACGATCCGGCAGGGGAGGAAGCCGGAGAATGTACCCTTTGACCTCCAAATAGAGGCGGGCCAGGATCTGGTTTGTATCAACAGCGATGGCCTCCGGCAGGTGCTCTACAATGTGGTGCTCAATGCCATCGACGCGGTTCTGGAACAACATGGCCAGCAGGGTGGGGAGATCTCCCTGGTCACATCCAACCAGCCTGATCCATCCCGCTGGCAGGTCACGATCAGGGATAATGGAATAGGGCTTGGCCCGGAAGAACAGGCCTCGGTCTTTGACCCCTTCTTCACCACCAAGCCCCCGGGTTCCGGTACCGGTCTGGGACTGACGGTCTCTCGTTCCCTGGTGGAGGGTATGGGGGGGCGTATGGAGTTCAGGAGTGAAGAGCACCAGGGGGCTACCGTCTGTATTACCCTCCCCCTGTGTGAAGCAGGGGGAGCTGGTTGTGAAAAAATCCGGCAGGGAGGCGCCGAGTATGAATCTTGATCCCAAAAAGTTGCTCATCGTAGATGATGAGGCCAACATGCGCCATATGCTCACCGCCATGCTGGCTCGGCACGGCTACACCGTCGAGCTCGCTCCAAATGGGATGGATGGGCTCAAAGCGTTGGAGGCGAGCGGTTGCCCTACGGTGCTCTGTGATCTGCGGATGCCCCGGATGGATGGGCTTGCCTTTTTGGCCGAGGCCAAAAAAGTCTGTCCCGAAATCACGGTGATCATGATGTCCGCCTATGGCACCATCGAGGATGCGGTCAAGGCCATGAAGCTGGGTGCCTACGATTATATCGCCAAGCCCTTTAAGGAGGACGAGATCCTCCAGGTCCTGGCAAAGGTGGAGGAGCGTAATCAGCTCCTGGAGGAGAACCGTCAGCTGCGCCTCCAGGTTGCCGGGGAGGGTGCAGGGACCGGCTTTGGCAGGATGATCGGTAAGTCGGCCGCCATGCAGCAGCTCTTTGAGCTGGCGGCAAAGGTTGCGCCCTACAGCACCACCGTCTTGGTCACCGGTGAGTCGGGAACCGGCAAGGAGCTGGTCGCCCGGGGGCTTCATCAGGCCAGTCCTCGAAAGAGTCGTCCCTTTGTGGCGGTCAACTGTGGCTCCATTCCGGAAAATCTGCTGGAGAGTGAACTCTTTGGCTACGTCCGTGGGGCCTTTACCGGGGCTGAACAGGACAAGCCCGGCCTCTTTGAGGCCGCTGATCAGGGGACCCTGTTTCTTGATGAGATCGCTGAGCTGCCCCTGGCCATGCAGGTGAAGTTGCTGCGGGTCTTGCAGGAGCAGGAGATCCGGAGGGTGGGTGGTACTGCCACCCGGCCTGTCGATGTCCGGATCGTGGCGGCAACGGCCCGCGATCTTGGAGAGATGGTCGAGAACAAACAGTTCCGGGGAGACCTCTTTTATCGGCTCAATATCGTCCAGATTCAAGTGCCGCCGCTCCGGGAACGGCGCGATGACCTGAGCCTGCTCTGTCATCACTTCCTCGCCAAGATGAACCGTCAACTTGGGCGGCAGGTAAGAGCCTTCTCTCCCCGGACCATGGAGCAGCTGCTTAAGCATGAATGGCCAGGCAATGTCCGGGAGTTGGAGAATGTGATCGAGCGGGCCGTGATCCTGGCCGAGGATGAGCTGATTGTCCCGGAAAACCTGCCCGACTACTTTGGTACCGCCTCCCAGCAGCGAAGAATCAACGATTTTTTTGGCACCTTTTCCCTGAAAAAGGCCAAGCTGATCATGGAAGAGAAGATGATCTCCAGGGCCATGGAGGCGGCAGGGGGCAACAAGAGCAAGGCGGCCAGGATGCTGGAGATCAGTTATCCGGCCCTGCTGAGCAAGCTGAAGGAGTATGGTTGTTAATTTTTTTTATAATTCAGCTGGCGGTTGTGATATTATTTAATAGGTTTTCGAGCTGGCAGGAGCACCCCTTTTGATCTGGCAGTCAGTTTTTAATTGTTATTTAAGATGAATACCGTGTTTGATCTGGGGTTGGTGTAGTAGTTGCTAGGAAAATAGTGTATCTCCCGTTTTATCTATCTCAGGTGCAGAGGCAATGAAAGAGAAACGTGATCAGAGAGGGTTTACCCTCATAGAAGTGGTGGTGGTCTTGGCTATTATAGGAGTGATGGCGGCTGTTGCCATCCCTGCCTTTATGTCCTGGCTGCCTGATATTCGATTGCGCAGCGCCACCCGAGATCTCTTCCTGGATATGCAGTTGGCCAAGCAGGAAGCGATTAAAAGAAACGAGCGGGTGGTAATACAAATTAATGATGTTGTCTGTGGTGGATTGCCCAATAGCGTGCCTGAGCCGGGCGGGGGGTATACGATATTTATCGATGATGGCAGTGGGGCTAATACCGGGAACAATACTCAGGATGGCGATGAGCCGACTTGGAGGAGTGCTGCAATGCCAAAAAATGTAGCTCTCTGTGTAACTAAAAATGATGGTACGGATGGTGTAACCTTTACCGGCGAGTGGACCGGATTTAACCCTACAGGTCTTCCTATTAGCATTGGGACCGTAACGCTCTGTAATGATCAAGGCAGGGAATCCGATGTCGTGCTGTCCTTTGTTGGTAATATTAGCATTCAGTAACGCGTTCATCCCTAAGGTGATTTCTTAGCGTCTTGCTAAGTTAAAGGCTGGCGTCTCCGTTGGGCCCTGTCGGCTAGGGGGGCTGCAAAGGATTGGTATCAGTGAGGAGTGAGGATCTGTATGGAGACTATGTTACACAACAGGAGCGGCTTTACCCTGGTTGAGTTGATGATCACCCTGGTGCTCTCTATGGTCATTATTGCAGCCATCTACTCTGCCCACCTAACCCAGCAGCGCACCCAGACGGCCCAGGATCAGGTTGTGGAGATGCAGCAGAACCTGCGTGCCTCCCTCAACCTGATAGTCAGCGAGTTGCGGATGGCTGGGTTTGACCCCAGCGGTTCGGCTAATGTCGGTATCACCGGGGCCAACCAGGGATGGATGCAGGTTACCATGGATCTCAACGGAGATGGGGATGCCGGAGATAGCAACGAAGATGTCCAGTTTGGTTTCAATGATGCAGATGATGCCACCGATGACGGGGTGGCCGATGACGGGGTGGCCTCTTTGGGGCGCAATACCGGCGGAGGCTATCAGCCGATTGCAGATAATATCGTTGCCATAGAGTTTCTCTATCACCTGGAAAACGGCAGTAAGGACCCGACAACCTACAGCTACACCAGGAACCCGACTGCGGCAGAGTTGGATACGATCCGGGCCGTTACCATCAGCCTCCTTTCCCGCGCCAGGAATCTGGATCCTAATTTTACCAGTAACCAGAGTGCCCTGCCTGCCTCGGCCCTGACGGCATCCCCTGCCGGCAACAGTGGTGACAACGCCTCCTGGAACGCATCCGGGGTGTCGTGGAACGTGGCAAGCAACTTCAGGCGTCGTTTGCTCATCATGACCGTTAAACTGAGGAATCTGGGATTATGAACAGGAAACAGCTTCTTTTCAGCCAGCAAGGTTTTACCCTGATTGAAGCCCTGGTTGCCATGTTGGTGCTGACCACTGGTATTTTTTCTCTTTATTCCATGCAGATTTCCGCGATTCAGGGCAACAGCAAGGCTCAGGTGATAACCACGGCATCCAACTGGGCAGCTATCCAGGTGGAAGACATCCTCACCCGACCCTACGAGGAGATAACAGATGCCAACGGTGACGGGAACAGCGCCAATGAGGATAGCTCCGGGAATGACGGTATCGATGACGTCCTTGGTAACGGCGCTGATTTCGGCCTGGATAATGTGACCGCAGCCACGGCGGATGGTTCTTTTAACTCGCCGGACAGCCGCTACACCATCTTTTGGAATGTGGCAGATGGCGTTCCTGTGGCTGGGTCAAAAACCGTTCGGATCCATGTGCAGGATAATAATAACATCATGAGAAGTATGGTCACCTATAACTATATCAAACAAGAAGGGGTTTAGGAGGCACTGTGACTGCTTATAAACTGCTACACCGCAGAGAGGGGCGTGGCGAACATGGTTTTGTGCTGGTGACTGCCCTGATCATGCTTCTCGTCCTGACCATCCTGGGTATCATGGCGATCCAGACCTCTGTGGTTGAACTGATGATTTCCGGTAACGATAAGACCCATAAACAGACCTTTTACCAGGCCGACGGCGGCACCGAACTAGCCCAGCAACTTATCTTTGAGAACGCGATCTGTACGACCACCAAGAATGGCTTTACCGAGACCCTCACCGGCACCAATGCTGCCCATCTCGGCAATACCATCGTTGTCGAAGTCCTGCAATTTTCCGATACCAACCCAGCTTCGTCTGTGGTTTCTGATACCAATCGCGAGTTTGTCTACTACCCCTACACCGATATCAATGACCCCTCCACTGCTGCAACCTTCAACACCCGCCAGCATACCAACTTCCTTGTCCAGTCAGCTGTGCAGGTCAACCCCGGCTCCGGTATGCAGATGGTTTCAGGCTATGAAGGCCTGGGCGCTGGCTCGGCAGGCGGGGGGACCAGCCGGCTCTATACCATAGCAGCGCAACATTTCGGCCTGGCAAATAGTCAGTCAACGATCACCGTTCGCTGGCGGTTGGATAACTTTCTCATCTCAAGTGCGGCTGCGCAAGATTGCAAATACTGATTGGAGAGACTGTCATGCACGCTTTATCTCGACTTCCTAAACACCTTCTCACCACCTTTCTGTTTACTCTGCTCTTTTGGTGCCTTGCCGGCCTTTCCCTTGTCTCGGCCAGTCAGAATTACACCATGGCGGAGTTCAATGATTTTCCCATCAACATCGTCGAGGAGGGGGCGACGCCCCGGGTGGTGATCAATGCCTCCAATGATCACCAGTTGTACTACAAGGTTTACAGTGATTACGCAGATCTGGATGGAGACGCCCTGCCGGAGACCGGCTACAAGCACGCTGTGGACTACTATGGCTACTTTGACAGCCACAAGTGCTATTACTATGATCCTGCGGATAAACGTTTTGTTGCGGATGCCATCTCTATAGACAAGTACTGCAACGATGGAGTTACCGCGGCCGACGAAAATCACCCCAAAAAGCAGTGGTCAGGAAATTTTTTAAACTGGGTGGCCATGGCCCGGATCGATGCGATCCGGAAGGTCCTCTTTGGCGGACACCGGAGGGTGGACACCGCCACCACCACGGTCCTGGAGCGTACCTACATCCCCCATGACGCCCATAGCTGGGCCAAATATTATGGAGGAAGCGACCTGGAGCAGTTGGTCCCCTTTGTTGCTGGTGTGGACTACGACTGTGACCTGGGCAACGTGACCAGCCTGGTTGGCAGTGAAACCGTGGTTAATGCGGCCTGTGCAGATCCTGCCAATGACCCCGACTATTTTGAGTGTACCGGTGGTGGCGGTGACCCCGCCGCCTGCAGCGATACTTCCGATCCCTACAACTACGATTGCGCCGATTTTACCCTTGACGACGGTTCCAACGGCTACAATGCCTGTAAGGGCCTGGTCATGGGGGACCAAGCCTATGCCCGGGATCGCTTTGACTATGACCCGAAGCTGGACTACCTCGATCAGGACGAGGATGGTACGGCCATAGATTGGAAAAAGGTGGGAGTCACCTTTGGCAATACCACCGATGTCCCTATGGCCAATTATAACAATAAGTTTTCCGAGGACTACGCAGAACCACCGCTGATCAAGGCGGTCAAGGGGAACCACTCCCTCTGGGCCAGTAATGAGCGCTGGCAGTGTACCTGGAGGAGCGGCAGCCCCTATGATAATCACGGCGCCACCAACGCCAACAACCCCTCTGAATCGAAAATCTACGCCTATACCAATAACCCGGCCTGGAGTGAGCGGCTGGGTGAGGGGAATTATGTGGCGCGGGTCCAGGTCTGCCAGGCCTCCTGGCTGGCAAAGGAAAAACTGATCCTGCCCCAGGATCAATGGAACAGTGAGCACTGCAAGCTCTATCCGGGCGCGGATGAGCTCAAGGGGACCGCAGATGATATCTATAAACCCATCGGCCTGCTCCAGGCCTATGGTGATGAAAAACAGATGCAGTTCGGGATGGTGGCCGGTTCCTACAATCAGCATGCCTCTGGCGGCGTCCTCATCCGCAACGTGGGCGATCTGGACGATGAGGTGAATGTCGACACCGATGGCACCTTTCCCAAGGTGGCCCAGTATGCAGGCGGGCCTTCAACCAACAATACCGCGGACGGTCTGATCAATGCCTGGAGCCTGTACCGGATTATCGGTTATGGCGGCAGTGACGGCACCTATAACTCCAATCAGGGTGATAACTGCTCCTGGGGCCTCTCAAAGTTCAGCGATGTCACCAAGGCCAATACCTGTAGAAACTGGGGCAACCCCTTTTCCGAGATCTACTATCAATCGATCAACTATCTTGCCGGCGGCGGGGTCATCGGTGACTACCGGGATAACTCCTCAAACATCATCCCCGGCCTCCCGGTCCCTCAAACCTTTAAAGACCCCCTGGACAAGGACAGCTACTGTGCGAAGTTGTTTATCGTCAACCTCAATGCAAGCACGATCTCCTACGACTATGACGAGTTGGATCATAACAGCTATGGGCCGCCCACGATCTGGGACGAGGCGGTGCTGCCCGGAGATAAGGATAGTGCGGCCATGACCGACACCGTCGGGGTGGGCGAACAGATCCATGGTCAAAGTTACTTCATCGGTGAGATTGATCTGGGCTCCGGAAGCGATGATCAGCTCTGTACCGAGAAGACCATCACCAGCCTCGGTGAGAGCGGCGGCATCTGTCCGGAGGCCCCACGCCTGCTGGGCTCCTATCGGATGGCCGGCCTGGCCTACTACGCCCATGTGGAGGATATTCGTCCTGATGATGCCACCGGTGGTCGTGGGCTGGAGAGTACCCAGACCGTGGACACCTTTTCCGTGGCCCTGGCCTCTGGCTTGCCGGTCATTGAGATCCCGGATCCATCCGGGGTGAGCAGTGAGCCCCTGGTGACGATTTTACCTGCCTGCCGAAACACCTCCTTGAATCCTAACGGCAACTGCGCAATTGTCGAGTTTAAGATCGTTTCCCAGACAGTGGATACGGTCAACAAGGTCGCGCGCGGCAGCTTCTACGTGAACTGGGAGGATAGTGAGCAGGGCGGCGACTATGACCAGGATATGTGGGGAACGATTAACTATGAGCTTGATCTGAATACGGGTGACAGTGGCGAGATAAAGATCACCACCCAGGTGCATGCCCAATCCACTGGATATAAAATGGGCTTTGGCTACATCCTCGGCGGGACCACAGATGATGGCTTCCATGCCCATTCCGGGATCAACGGCTTCAGCTTTGCAGAAACGGCAGATGCCGGTAGCCCCAGCTGTTCCGACAGTAACGGCTGTAACTGTCGGGGTGGCCATGGCCCCTGTAACACCTCTGATTCGGGTCCGTCCGTGAAGACCTATGGCCTGGGCACGGCTACGGCCACCCTGCTTAAGGATCCGCTCTGGTATGCCGCCAAGTGGGGCGGCTTTACCGATGCCAACGATAATAAGCTGCCGGATCTGCAGTCGGAGTGGGACAGTAAGATCAATGAGAGCGGCGATCCCGGTTCAGACGGGATTCCCGATAATTACTTCTTTGCAACCAATCCCCAGGAACTGGAGGATTCCCTTACCCGGGTCTTTGATGCCATCCTGGAAAGAACCTCTTCAGGTACCGCCGCGGCAGTGGTCTCGAGTAACGTCAGTGGTGAAGGGGCACTCTTCCAGGCCTACTATGAGCCCCTGCGCAAGGATGCCGACAAGGAGGCGCGTTGGCTGGGTACCCTCCAGGCCCTATGGCTGGACAGCTTTGGTCTGACCCGTGAAGATTGCACCCCGCCGGCTGATCTGAATATCGATGCAGATGGAAAGTGCAAGGCCGCCCAAGCCGTCTGCGTACCCAACGGCCGGCTCGACAATTACTGTGTCGATCAGGTGGTTGAGACCTACTTCGATGACCTGGAGGGAAGGACCCGGATGCGGATCTACGAGAGTGATGAGCCCTACCACTATACCTCCTACAGTATGCAGGGCGTGGTGAGTTCCTATACGGGCGGGACGGTGAACATGGTCCCGAACTCGATGGAAGGCCGTTTGAGCTATGCCTCTGAGTCGATCACCTTGTCTCCCTACCAGTTGTCCGGGGTCGTTACCGCCTATGATCCTGCCAGCGGCAGTGTTGAGATAAGCGTGGCCGCAGGGGCGTGGCAGGGGCCTGATGATGCCTCATTCAGCCTGTGGAAGATTAGCTCGGATCTGGCAGCCGGGGTCGGTTTTAGCGATGATAGTCTCACCTTTGCCGCCGGCAGCTATTCCCTGACCATCTCACCCGCCGGTCCCTGGATCGATGTGGGCCATACCCTCACCCTGGAGACCAAGAATCTGGTAGGCGCTTCAGGGCAGTCCTTTAACAGCTGGACCGTTGCCTGTCTGGAGGGAGGCGCCGCCAGCGGGATCATCACCCAGACGAGTATTCAGCTGAATAACGCCGGCGAGACCAGTTCCCCCATTATCACCCAAAGTGGTGACTTCTCCACCTGCCTCAGAGCCAGGCTTTCAACCTACAACTTAAAGGGTAAAGCAGGTGAAAGCTATGCAGATTGGGAGGTCTCGAACCTGAAGACGGTGTTGGGCAAAGGAACAAGCACCTCCACGATTACCCTGGCCAATGACGGGGTCGTCGGCTTCAGCGTCCTGCCCACCGATGATTGGCTGAGCCTGGGCGATCAGGTCTTGGTGGCCAACTATAAGGCGGTGACCAAGGAACTCTACGAAATAGGCTACCTCTGGAATGCCAGAGAAGAACTCTATCTGCCCGGGGTCAGCGATGCACTCCTGGCCACCCAGCGTGACTATGAACTGACCACCGCAGAGAAGGGGCGGCACATCATTACCTGGATAGATGCCAATGCCAATAACGAAGTGGACGCAGATGAGCAGAGGGATTTTGTCAATACCATGCTGACCGATCCAACCGATCCGGTCAGCTATACCTACTTTGATGTTGCCGACCAGGCAACGGCTTCCAACCTGATTGACTATATCCGGGGCATTGAGCAGGCAGGGAGTCGGAACAGAACCATAACCTACTCGGCCCATGACGCCGGCGAAAATGTCATGCGCCTGGGCGATATCGTCAACTCAACCCCCACGGTGGTCGGCTCGCCCCAGGAGGCCTTTGACCTGCTCTACTATGATGACAGTTATCGGGAGTTTCGACAGCAGTACATCGATCGCCGGATCGTCGTCTATGCCGGCGGCAATGACGGCCTGATCCACGCCTTTAATGGCGGCTTCTACAATATCGTAGAGGTCGATGACCGCAACTATGTCGAATACTCCACTGTCGGCTCAAAGCATGATGACACCCCGGCGCTGCAGCATCCGCTGGGCAGCGAGCTCTGGGCCTATGCGCCCCTGAACCTACTCTCCCATCTGCAGTGGTTGCAGGATCCTGATTATGCCTCCAACCACGTCAGCTACAACGACCTGAAGCCGCGGGTCTTTGATGCCAAGATCTTTGCAGATAACGATGATCATCCCAATGGCTGGGGCACGGTCCTGGTGGTCGGGATGAACCTTGGGGGCGGTGCGATGACCATTGCCGTGGATAGCGACAATGATGGGACGCTTGAGCCCGATATTACCCGCCGTTCAGCCTATGTGATCTTTGATGTCACCAATCCCGAGGTCGAACCGAAACTGCTTGGCGAGATCACCTTGCCTGACCAGAGCTTTACCTCGGTCTATCCCGCAGTGGCTGCCTTTCAGGATATTGACGGGGATACAAACTGTGATAATGATACCGAGGCATGCAACCGTTGGTATCTGGTCTTCGGCAGTGGGCCGAACATCCTCTCAACCTACGAGAGCACCCAAAATGCCCGCCTCTATTACTTTGATCTCGGCCAGCTGGTGAGCGGGACTCCTGCGCCAACAGGCGTGGCAGCAGATTTTCCTGCTGATTGCTCCTTGGGGGCGCTCACCACCGGTTCTAACATCGTAAGCTGTGACACCAAGGTTGATGACAGTTTTGTCGGTACGCCTACGGTGGTTGACTGGGACCTTGATTTTAGAGCGGATTCGCTCTACTTCGGGCTGGTCGGTGATTCGGTCAGCGAGTCAGGACGGGTGATGAAGATGGCCTACAACAATGAAGAGGCCACCACCGAGTGGTCTGATCTGGTCACCCTCCATAACAGCGGCCGGCCGATTTACGCCCAGGTGGTTCCGGCCCTTGATGATCTGGGGAATCACTGGACCTTCTTCGGATCAGGCCGCTATTTTTCAGCTGCCGACAAAACAAGTACCGCCAGCCAACGTTTATTCGGGGTCAAGGATATGGAGGCCTCGGCCAGCTACCCGGTGCTTGACAGCAAACTGCTCGATGTGACCAATGCCGAGGTCTATTCAGATGGTGTATTAGAGGCAAACAGCGTGACCAAGCTTGATGGCACGGCCTTGACGAAATTCACTGATCTGGAAGAAGAGGTGGATACGAATGCCCTGGGATGGAAGATGGATCTTCCCCTGATTGTCGGTGCAGCCGGCGATCCCTCTACCCGCAGCGTTACCCGTTCTGCCCTCTTGGGTGGGGTACTCTTCAGTACGGTCTTCCAGCCAAGTGAAGATCCCTGTGCAGGGGAAGGGCAGAGTAGGCTCTACGGCCTCTACTATAAGACCGGTACCGGCTATCCAAGTATTCCGCCTGTGTTCGGTGCCGCTGTTGAGACCGTAGGTGACGAGGTGAAGTTTCGCACCTTAAAGTTCATGGACTTGGGGTCTGGTGCCGCAACCTCACCGGCAGTCCATTCAGGGAAGGGCTCCGGAGATAGCGGCTTGAAGGTCTTTACCCAGCTTTCAACCGGGGCCATGGTCGAGTCCGAGGCTGAAACGATCAACAAGGTGCGAGCCGGCAGGACTTCCTGGCAAGACCGGTAAGCCGATGGTACCTGGTTAATCCTCCCTTTGCGGGGGAAGACCTTGGGGGCGTAATAAAGGGCAGGTGATGACATTGCCCTTTATTACGCCTTTTTTGGGCCTTTATCATTTTCACTGATCATTTCCATGAGTTTTTTTCTTGACTTCTGGTCCACTCCCATTTAAATATTAAATCCTACTGAATAGTGGTTCAGTTTGTTGCTGACCTGATTCACGGAAGTGGGACAGGGGCGACAGTTTAATTTATAGGGTTAGCTTCCTAACATAACTCAACAGAGAGGGAAAAATCATGAGTAAATTAGTTGCGCCTCACGGCGGTAAAGGTCTTGTTTGTGCCCTGCTTGAAGGAGCTGAGCTTGAGGCGGAATTGGCAAAGGCCAAAGGCCTGAAGCAGGTTGAAGTTACAGATCGTGCCAAGGGCGATCTGATTATGATGGGTATCGGTGGCTTCTCCCCTCTC
This sequence comes from Desulfogranum mediterraneum DSM 13871, assembly GCF_000429965.1. Lineage (GTDB taxonomy): Bacteria > Desulfobacterota > Desulfobulbia > Desulfobulbales > Desulfobulbaceae > Desulfogranum > Desulfogranum mediterraneum. The sequence goes on along the minus strand of NZ_AUCW01000004.1, from coordinate 243,291 downwards.
GAAGGTTTTATGACCAAAGCTGACTGGAAAGGCGTGTGTGAGAACTTCCAGATGGCAGACGGAACCTTCTGGCCTGTACCCATCACCCTGGACGTTTCCGCTGCCGATGCCGGCGAGATCAAGGAAGGCGACGAGATCGCCCTGGTGAATGCCGGTGAGATCTACGCCACCATGAAGGTCAGCGAGAAGTTTGAGATGACCGACGCCGACAAGAAGTGGGAATGCGAAAAGGTATTCATGGGCGAAGGTGAAGAGTCTGTAGACGGTAAGTTCTGGGAAATCGCCCCTGACGATCATCCCGGCGTTATCATGGTTATGAACCAGAAAGAGTTCAACCTGGCCGGTCCTGTCAAGGTCCTCTCCGAAGGCGAGTACAAGGCCGAGTATCCCGGCGTATACCTGAAGCCTGCCGAGACCCGTGCCATGTTTGATGAGCGTGGCTGGGCCAACGTTGCTGCCCTGCAGCTGCGTAACCCCATGCATCGCTCCCATGAGTTCCTGGCCAAGATCGCTGTAGAGGTATGTGACGGCGTGCTGATCCACTCTCTGATCGGTAACCTGAAGCCCGGTGATATTCCTGCCGATACCCGTGTTAAGGCCATCGAGATCCTGATTGACAACTACTTTGTCAAAGAGAACGTCATCAACGCCGGTTACCCCCTGGATATGCGTTATGCCGGTCCCCGTGAAGGCCTGCTCCACGCCACCTTCCGTCAGAACTACGGGGTCAACAACATGCTGATCGGTCGTGACCACGCCGGTGTTGGTGACTTCTATGGTCTGTTCGAAGCCCAGGAGATCTTTGATCGTATCCCTGCAACCGGTGATGCTGCCAAGGATCTGCTCTGTAAGCCGATGAAGATCGACTGGACCTTCTACTGCCACAAGTGTGACGGTATGGCTTCCCTGCGTACCTGTCCCCACACCAAGGATGACCGTGTTATCCTTTCCGGTACCAAGCTGCGTAAGGCCCTGTCTGAAGGTGCTGCCATCGTTGACCACTTCGGTCGTGACGAAGTTCTGGATCACCTCAAGAAATACTATGCCGGCCTGACCGAGAAAGTTGAAGTGAAGATGCAGGGTGCCGCCTCCGGCGAATCCATGTAATCAGCACCACTTTCCTGTCATCAGTGTGAAGGAGGTACCGCCTGGCGGTACCTCCTTTTTTTTTATGGCAGCCGGAAAAATCATGATTATCATGGCTTCGACGGTCAGCGGTCCTGACCCGAGGTTTCCCCATCCTTTCAAATCATTGGCGAGGAAGAGCACCATGAACGAACAGACCCTCACGGTCGGGCTGGATGAACGCAGCTACCCCATATTCATCGGCAGCAATGTGTTGGCAAGCGTTGCCCCTCGATTGGAGGCGCATCCTGTCGGCAAACGCTACGCCATCATCAGCGACGAGACCGTGGCCGGAATCTATGGCCAGCGTCTGCTGGACGCCCTCACCAAGGCGGGTATCGGCTGCAGTCTGATCACCTTTCCCGCCGGAGAGGAGCATAAGACCAGCAGCACAGTGACCCGCCTGGCCAGTGAACTGGCCCAACAGGGCTTTGATCGGGGGGACGCCCTGATCGCCCTGGGGGGGGGCGTGGTCGGTGATATCACCGGTTTTCTGGCCTCCATCTATATGCGCGGGATCCCCTTTGTCCAGATTCCCACCACCCTGCTTTCCCAGGTGGACAGTTCGGTGGGCGGCAAGACCGGAGTGGATATCCCGGAAGGCAAGAACCTGATCGGTACCTTTTATCAGCCCAGGGCGGTGTTTATCGATATCGATGTGCTTGCGACCCTGCCGGAACAGGAGCTGCGGGGCGGGCTTGCCGAGGTGATCAAGTATGGAGTTATCCTCGATGCCGCCTTCTTCCAGCGCCTGCTGGAGCAGAGGGAGCAGATCCTGGACCTTGAACCGTCGGCTCTGATCCCCATGATCCGGACCTGCTGTGCCATCAAGGCCCAGGTGGTTGAGGAGGATGAGCGGGAAGGCGGGCTGCGCCGGATTCTCAACTTTGGCCACACCATCGGTCATGCCGTTGAGGCGGCCTCCGGTTTTGAGATCATCCACGGCTTTGCCGTGGCCATCGGCATGCAGGCGGCCGCGGAACTGGCCGGACTGGCCGATTATGGTGACGCCCGGGTGGCTGTGGCAATCCGGGAGATCCTTGAGGCCTACGGGCTACCCACCGAGATCCCTTCAAGCCTTGACCGGGCCATGATTCGCCGCTACCTGCTCAGCGACAAGAAGACGGTGGACGGCCGAATCTTTTTTGTCCTGCCCACCACGATCGGTAGGGTCACGGTCACCGACCAGGTAGCCGAGGAGGCTATTGACGCTGTACTCAACAGGGAGTAATATCCGATACATTTCGATCCACTGGATTGTTTAACCCCAACGTCTGCCAACGAGTTACTACGCCATCATGCCGATCTACGAATTCTACTGCGACAGCTGTAATGTGGTCTTCAACTTCTTCTCCAGTCGCGTCAACACGGAAAAACAACCCGACTGCCCACGTTGCGGCCGGGAAAAGATCCAGAAGATGATGTCCACCTTTGCCACCATCGGCAAGGCCAGCGAAGAGTCTGGTGATGATCCGCTGGCCGGAATCGATGAATCCCGGATGGAGCAAGCCTTTGAGGGGCTGATGCGGGACGCCGACGGCGTCAATGAGGATGATCCCCGTCAGATGGCCGCCCTGATGCGCAAGTTCTCCGAAAAGACCGGCCTGGGGCTGGGTGAACAGATGGAAGAGGCCCTGTCCCGGCTGGAGTCGGGTGATGATCCGGAGCAGGTGGAGCAGGAGATGGGGGCCTTGATGGATTCCGATGATGCCTTTACCCTGGAGGGGATGAAGAAAAAGATCCGCTCAGGTCCCCAGCCGCCGGTCTATGACGACAGGCTCTACGAGTTGTAGGGTGCTTGAGCCGCGCCGGGATCCTCCACCGGCCAGCCATGCTGGAGTGGTGTTTCGTTTTTATCAATTTTCTTTCTGGCCATAGTACAGACTGGTTCTGTCCGAATCCCCCAACAGGGGTTCACAGCGAAGCCTCCTATACAGCACGGTTGGGAGCCAAAGGGGCCTGATCCAAGATCAGAAAACTTTGAGACCCGTTTCACTGGAATACCGGGTACCACAGCTTCAGGCTCCAAAACTCTGGGGGATGTCCCTTCCGGATCGTCCCTCAGTAAGCAGGTCGCTCTCTTGTGATAGCAGCCATTATGATAGGGTGTTTCACGCTGTTGGCTTCATGGACGCGTTTTTACCGCCCGCCACCATGCGATGGAGCCGCAAGGGCGCTCCATGCACCTCTCCAAGACTGGATTCCCGCCTGTGCGGGAATGACAACCCCAAAAAATGGCTGACTGAGATGGGTGGGCCCCCGCAGCCCATGACCACCGCCCTTACTCCCCCTCGTTTCTTTCCCTGTCCAGGGCATTTCTCTCTATTTTCTGATTGCACTCCATGACCTGGCTGTTAACCTGCAATGGGAGAGAGTCGAACCTCAGGTGCCTTGAGAAATTGCTTTTTCGCCAATCTCGGCCTTGCACTCAAAATTTTATCCTCGGGATATCCCTCATCTGCCTGCGGTAAAATTGAGCGTGCGCCTTGATCTTGAACGAAATATCGTATTTTCCAAAGTAGCTGTCAATCAGTTCACCGCTGTTAAAGGGTAGGGGGCTAGGGGCATGAAAGGGAAACTGGTTATCGTGATGGTGGGGCTGCCGGCCCGGGGTAAATCGACCATGGGCCGCAAGCTGAGTCGCACCCTGGAGTTGGATGGAGTCAAGACCTCGATCTTTAACAACGGTGACCTGCGCCGCAAGATGAGCAGCGAGAATACCTCTTCATCGACCTTCTTTTCCCCGGACAATGCCGAGGGGGTGGCCTTTCGGGAAAGAGTCTCCTCCCTGAACCTGGAGAAGGCCCGTGACTTTCTGGAGCAGGGCGGGGCCGTGGCCATCCTCGACGCCAGCAACGTCACCCGCAGCCGGCGGGAGAAGATCCGGACCACCTTTCCTGAAACGCCCCACCTCTTTATAGAGTGTCTGAATGCCGATGATGAGGCCCTGGAGGCTAATCTGGAGCGAAAGGTGGAACTCAATGAGTTCAGCCACCTCTCCAAGGAGGAGGCCCTGGCCAGTTTCCTGAGGCGGATCGCCTACTACGAGTCGATCTACGAACCCCTGGACGTGGAACCCAACCGTATCCTGGTGGATTCCTTTGAATCCTGCATCCTCCAGGAGCAGGTCAGCTACGAGGTGCCCTACTATGATCGGATCCGGGATATCCTCACCACCCGGGTGGTGCGCAATCTCTTTCTGGTCCGCCATGGGGAGACCTTCTACAACCTGGAGGACCGGATCGGCGGCAACAGTGAACTCACCGACAAGGGGCAGGAGCAGGCCAGGGCCCTGGCGGAACATTTTGCCACCCAGCGCATTCCCATCATCTTCACCTCAAACTATACCCGCACCCTCCAGACCGCTGAGCCCATTGTTGCCAGGCAGAATCACTGCTCGGTGATCGCCCTCCCTGAATTCAACGAGATCCATGCCGGGCTCTGTGAGGGCATGACCTACCGTGAGATCAGTGAAAAGATGACCCATGTGGCCCGGGCCAGGCGCTTGAACAAGTACCGCTACCGCTATCCCGAAGGCGAAGGCTACAAGAGCATGGAGGAGCGGGTCCACCGGGGACTGAAGAAGGTCTTTTACCTCAATAACTATGATGAAAATATCATGATTGTCGGCCACCGCGCGGTCAACCGGGTGATTCTTTCCATGTTTCTCTCCCGTCAGGAGGAGGAGATCCCCTATATTTACATGCCCCAGAACCGCTACTATCATATCCAGATCAATCCCCATCGCCGGATCTTCGAGTTGATTCCCTTTGGCACCAGCCTGGGGTGATATCGGGGAGCGAGAGGACCGCTGTCCAGCCTGCTGCTGCGCCCGGCTGGAGGCTACTGCAGCCTGGTGGTCTCTTCGGGATCCACCAGGTGGCGCTGGCCGTGTTTTTCCTCCTTGTCTGCGATGATCGCAGCCGCCTCCTCGGTGCTTATTCCCAGTGATTGGGCCAGCTGCTCCAGGGCGTAGCAGGGAGTCCCGTCGGTATCGTAGGCCAGGGGCTTCATCTCCGGAAACTCGGCCTGGAGGGCCTGGCTGGAGGCCTGGCCGAGGATTTCCCGGATCTCTGCAGGCCCGTAGAGCAGGAGCCACTCCACGGCCTCTGCCCAGAGATCGCTGTCCACGGTGGGATGTTGGAGGACCTTCATGGCCGCCTCCAGGGTCCACTCTTGTTGGAATTGGGTAGGCATATTTTTCTCCGTCTATTGTGCTGGCTGGTTTTGAGGGTATACTATAATCCAATCAGAGAGGAGAACAAACCCGGACTATTTTGAAAAATGAGATTTTTCGATCAAGCTTAAGGCGCGCGATAGATAGTTTTCCTGGCATGTGCCTGGTATTACAGGGTAAAGTTTCGAGCGCAAGGCCAAGGTTGGAAGGAAAAGTAACTTTTCAAGGTAGCCTCTAACTCAACAGGGAGAAGCAGCCATGGCTGTCGAGACACGTATCCTGCTGGAAAACTTGGAATGGTTTGATCAGAGCGGAGAGGAGCTGCTCCATCGCCTCCCTGAAAAGGGTTCCGGCGAACTGAAGTTCGGGGCCCAGCTGACGGTGCGGCAGAGTCAGGCAGGGGTGCTCTTCTATAAGGGGCAGGCCTGTGACGCCTTTGGCCCTGGTCGCCATACCCTGAAGACAGGGAATATCCCGATCCTGACCAAGATCCTCTCTGCCCCCTGGGGAATGGTGAGCCCCCTGAGGGCCGAGGTCTACTTTGTCAACCTCAAGGTCTTTACCAACCTGAAGTGGGGCACCAGGGACCCGGTGGCCTTCCGTGACAGCCAGCTTGGGCTGGTGCGCCTGCGCGCCCATGGTGTCTTCAACCTCAGGGTGGTCCAGCCGGTCCTCTTTATCAATACCCTGGCCGGAACCATGGGCAAGTATACCACCGGCCAGATCGAAGAGTACCTGCGACGGGTGATTGTTTCCAGGTTTAATGATTACCTGGGTGAGCAGCTGGACTCGCTCTTTGACCTTCCGGGTGGTTTTGATCAGCTTGCCGCCGGCCTGCAACAGCGTCTGCAGGAAGACTTCAGCCGTTATGGCCTGGCCCTGGACAACCTCTACATCTCGTCGATCACCCCGCCGCCCGAGGTGCAGGAGGCCATCGATGATGCCGGCCGGCTGAAGCTGATTCAGGACATGGATCAGTTTGTCCGGCTCAAGGCCGGGATGGCCATGGAAAAGGCTGCCCAGGCAGGAGGGGAGGCAGGGGCCGGCCTGGGCCTGGGGCTGGGGATGATGATGCCCGCCTTTCTGGGGGCCGGAGCCGCAGGCAAGGACCCGGCTCCGGGAAAGGAGCCGATGAACAGCTGCGAGGAGTGCGCCAACACCATCCCGGTGGATGCCAGGTTCTGCCCCTACTGCGGCCACCAGCAGCTGATCCTGAAACAGTGCAGTCACTGCAGGAAAAACCTGACTCCTGGGGCCAGGTTCTGTTCCAGGTGCGGCCACAGCACCGAGGAGTCGCCCGGGAGTCTTTTTTGCAGTCAATGCGGCGGCGAGAACCTGGCCGGAGCCCTGTTCTGTAATCAGTGCGGTGAGCGACTGGCTCCCTCCCCTGGAACGGCCTCCGGCTGATGGATATCCGGGTTGAGCAGGGCTGCCCCCAGTGTGGGGCTCCAGCGGAACAGGGGGAGGACAGCCGCTGGTTGTGCTGTGCCTACTGCGGGGTGCGGACCTTGCTCAGCCCAGCGGGAGGACTCTTTCGCTACCTGCTTCCTCCGGCCACGAATTCGGCAGAGCCGGAGGACTACTATGCCGTTCCTTACCTGCGTTTCAAGGGGATGATCTTTCAGGTCTCCAGCCAGGGGATCAGCCATCGGCTCATCGACACGACCCAGGTCGCTACAGAGCTCCCCGGTCTGCCGCCCTCCCTGGGCCTACGGCCCCAGGCCATGGTCCTGCGGCCGCTGAGCGCTGCCCCGGACTGCCGATATCTCCCCCAGAGCCGGTCACCCCGGGCCGTCCTGAAGAAGGCGATCCAGGTCGGCGGCTTCAGCGCCCGACCAGGGGGCGATCTCTATCACCGGGCCTATATCGGGGAAAGCCTGAGTGTGATCTATCTGCCGCTGGTCAGGCAGGCCGGCCGGCTGCTCGATGGGGTCAGCGGCCTGCCCCTGGCCGCGATCCTCCCTCCTGCCGCCCTCCCGGGCCAGGCCGCTCCCTTTGCTCCCTCCTGGCAACTGAGCCACAGCGCCGCGATCTGTCCCCACTGTGGTTGGGATCTGGAGGCTGCGGCAGATGATCTGGTGGTTCACTGCGCCGGTTGTCACCGTGCCTGGCAGCTGGCTGGGCAGGGGTTGCGCCAGGTCGAGTGGCAACTCTGTGCAGCTGCCGCCGGAGCGGTTCGCTATCTGCCCTTCTGGCGTATTCCGGTGCAGATTCCGGCCCTGGAGCTCTCCAGTTTTAGCGATCTGGTCCAGCGGACCAACCAGCCGCTGGTGGCTCGCTCGGCCTGGAGCCGCCAGCCCCTGCAGTTCTGGATACCGGCGATGAAACTGCGGCCCAAGCTTTTTCTCCAGCTCGGGCGCCGGCTTACCCTGGGCCAGTGGCGTCTTCCGGATCCTGCTGAGCCGCATCCGGCCCACAGAGGAGGAGCCCGCTCGATCCTTGCGGCTGGAGCAACTGAAAACAGCGAACCCTATCCGGTCACCCTGGGGGCCGGCGAGGCCGGACAGGCCATCAAGGTTCTGCTCGCGGCCATGGCCGCCAGTCCACGCCGGATCCATCCTCAGCTTCCCCGGCTCTGGGTGCAGAGCGGAGTTCCCAGCCTCTGCTACCTGCCCTTTGAGGAGAGGGGGCAGGACTGGGTGCAGCTCCACTGCGGGGTGGCTCTGGCCAAGAGTGCCCTCCGTTTCGGCCGGCTGATGTAGCTTTGACAGCTTGGGTCTTCCATGGTATAGACCAAGCTGCACCAAGAGCACGATCCTTATGACCAGAGGCCACCATGAAAAATTGCTTTTTCTTCCAACTTCACCGTTGCGTTCAGAAATTTATCCTCGTAATATCAGGTATATGCCTGAGGTAGGATTCATCGAGCGCCTTGACCTTGATCGAAAAGCCTCATTTCTTTAAAGTGTCTCAGCGTGGATAATCATCGACATTTCATGGGCCAGGCCCTCCAAGAGGCCCGCTCTGCCTTGGAGCAGGGGGAGTTCCCGGTGGGGTGCGTACTGGTGGCCGGGGGTGAGATCATCGCCCGGGGCCATCGGACCAACAGCGCCCGCAACCACTGCAACGAAATCGATCACGCCGAGATGGTTACCCTGCGGACCCTGATTCGTGAACAACCTGCCAGGGATTGGTCGCGGGTAACGGTCTACTCGACCATGGAACCCTGCCTGATGTGCTATGCCACCATGCTGCTTTCCGGCATCCGAACCTTTGTCTGGGCTTATGAGGATGCCATGGGCGGCGGCACCAACCTGCCCCTGACCGAGCTCAATCCCCTCTATGCCGAGATGGAGGTCACCCTGATTGAGCGGATCTACCGCCGGGAAAGCCTCCAGCTCTTTCAGGAATTTTTCTCCACCTACTCCTACTGGCAGGACAGCCTGCTCTCCCGCTATACCCTGGCACAACCCCTTGAGGATTGACCCCGATGACCTCACAGCCCCTGGCCCGTACCGTTGGTTTTAAGAGCGGAGAACGAAATGTCTTCCTCCATCTGCTCACCGCCTGTAACCTCTCCTGCCGCCACTGCTACATCAACCCCGAGCAACATGGTACTCAGATCCTGCCCCTGGCCACGGTGCTCAGCTGGCTGCAGCTGCTGCTCGATCCGGACAAGGCCTCCAACCTGATCCTCCTGGGCGGTGAGCCCACCCTCCATCCTGATCTGGCCGCCATCATCAAGGCGGCCAAGGCGATGGGCTATGCCGTGACCGTGGATACCAACGGTCTGCTCTGTCATCAACTGCTTGACCAGGTTACTCCCCTGGAGCTCGATTACCTGAGCTTCAGCCTGGACGGGCCCGATGCAGCGGTCAATGATCCCATCAGGGGAGAGGGGGTCTTTGAGCGCTGCAGCGCCAACATTCGCAAGGCTGTGACAGCCGGCTTTGCCGTCAGTCTGATCTATACGGTTTCCGGCCTGAATATCGATCACCTTCAGCGAATGCCCGAGCTGGTAGCCCGCTTGGGGGTGCGTCGGTTTTTTATCCAGGTGATCGGTCTGCGGGGCAAGTCTGCCGGCGGAGAGGCGCCTGAGGTGCCCTGGCAGGTCGACCCGGAGCAGTGGCTGGAGATCGTGCCCCGGGTTGCCCTTGCGGCCGCGGAAAAAGGTATCCATGTGGTCTACCCCAAGGTCTATCTGGAACCCGGCGAAACCTTTGAGTGCGCGGGCCGGGTGGCGGAAAACTACTTTGTCTTTCCCAACGGCCGGGTCTACCAATGTCCCCTCTGTGAAGATCATCCCATCCACAGCATGGTGATTGAAGAGGATCAGCTGCGCAGGCGCAGCGGCCTGAACGAAGACCGCTTCTTTCAGCTGGCTATCCCGGAGGGCTGTGTGATGAACAAACTGCTCCAGCCGGAAAATATCAGCTATCTCGACGATGGCAGCCCTTCCCATCAGATCTCCTGCTGCCTGCTCAAGCAGGAGGTGCTTCCTCTAACCCCTACCAAGAGCCATGGTTCAAGAAAAGACGACTCCTGAAGACCTGCAACACCGTTATGCCCGGGCCGTGTCCCTCCATGAACAGGGAGAGCTCGCCCGGGCCATTGCCCTCTATGAAGAGCTTGTCCGGGAGGTCCCGGATGGCGATCTGATTCACTATAATCTGGGCCTGGCATACTATGACCACCAGCAGTATGGCCGGGCCGGCAGCTGTTTTTCCCGGGCTGCGGCCATCAACGACCAGGAAGCTGATTACTGGTATAACCTGGGCCTGAGCCGCAAACAGGAGGAGCGCTATCCCGAGGCGGTCTCTGCCTATGGCCGGGCCCTGCGTCTCAGGCCCGATGACCGGGAGACCCTCTATAATCTGGGCTGCTGCTGCAAAGACTGCGGCGCGCTCGACCATGCCGTGGAGGTCTATGAGCATCTCCTGGAACTGGATCCCGGCTATATCCCAGCCCTCAACAACCTGGCCTACATCGTTCACCTCCAGGGCGACCTCCGCCGGGCTGAATCCCTCTACCAGGCTATCTTGGAGTCGGCTCCGGAGCACATCAATGCCGGCTACATGGCAGCGGCCCTGGGAGGTGAGCAGCCTGCGGCACCCCCCCAGGCCTATGTGCGGGATCTCTTTGACAGCTATTCCCAGGATTTTGAGGGCAACCTGGTGGAGGATCTGGCCTACCAGGTGCCCGAGCGGCTCTGGCAGCTCTTCAACCAGGGGCCGAGGAGGGAACGCTATGACTACCTGCTCGACCTGGGCTGCGGGACCGGCCTCTGCGGAGTGCACTTTCGTCCCTGCTGTCACTATCTGGAGGGGGTGGATCTGTCCGGGCGGATGATCGCACGCGCCAGGGAAAAGGGGCTCTACGATAGCCTTGTGGAGGGGGAACTGCTCAGCCATCTCCAGCGGACAACTCCCGGTTTTGACCTGGTGATCGCCGGCGACGTCTGTATCTACCTGGGCGACCTGGCGCCCCTGATGGCGACCATCGCAGCCCGGGGCAGCCGTGAGGTGCAGTTCTGTTTTTCGGTGGAGGCGTTTCAGGTGAAGGGGCAGGGGAAGGGGCAGGGATGGGAGCTCAGGCCAAGCGGCCGTTATGGCCACTCCTATGACTATATCCTGGACCTGGCCCGGCAAAGCGGCCTCAGCCTCTGCGGCTTTGAGCAGACCTGGCTCAGGCAGGAGCGGGGCAAGGCCATCGACGGCTTTCTCTTTTTTCTGGGTCGCGCCTAGGGGGGAGCCAACAGGGCGCCGCTTTGGCGGCGCCCTGTTGGGGTGAGCAGGGGAGGGGGCAGCCCTTGCTGCCCTGGTTGTCTATACCTTGAACTTCGCCATCATTGCCTTCAGGTTTTCTGCGATGGAGGAGAGTTCGCCGGCACTGTCCTTGACCTGGTTGCTGGCCGCATTGATCTCGTTGGCAGAGCCGTTGACCTCGGCGATGTCGGCGGCGATTTCCGCAGAGACCGCCGAGCTCTGGGCCACATTCTCGTTGACCTCGTTGATGCCGCCGGATGCCTGGTGGACATTCTCCGCGATCTCCTTGGTGGTTGCGGTCTGCTCTTCCACTGCCGTGGCAATGGTGGCCACGATCTGATCCACATCAGCGATGACCGAGCTGATCTCGTTGATTTCCTTGACCGTGATCCCGGTGGCCTCCTGGATGCCCTGGATCTTGAGCTTGATGTCCAGGGTGGCCTCGGCGGTCTGTTTGGCCAGATCCTTGATCTCGTTGGCAACCACTGCAAAGCCCTTACCTGCCTCACCGGCCCTGGCAGCCTCGATGGTGGCGTTCAGCGCCAGCAGGTTGGTCTGTTCGGAGATCTCGGTGATGGCTTCGGTGACCTTGTTGATCTCGTTGGCCGCCTTACCCAGCTCATCGACCCGGTCAGAGGCGGTCTGCGATTGGTTGACCGCCTGGGTGGTGATGTCCTTGGCCCGACCTGAGTTCTGGGCGATCTCGGTGATGGTGGCATTCATCTCCTCTGCGGCCGAGGCCACCATGTTGATGTTGACCGAGGCCTGTTCCATGGCCGCGGCCACCGAGTTCTGGTTGGCGCTCATCTCCTCTGCCGCTGCGGCCACCTGGTTGGAGCGGGTGGCCGTGTCCTCGGCCCCTGAAGACATCTGATCGGAGATAGCGGCCAGTTGGTTGGAGGCCTCATCCACACTCATGACCCCCTGGTCCACATCGGTGATGATGGACCGCAGGTTGGTGGCCATATGGTTGAGTGATTTGGCCAGCACCCCGATCTCATCCTCCTGGTCCACATCCATGGTCTTGGTCATGTCGCCCTCTGCCATGGCCTTGGAGAGTTCGACTCCCTTGTTGAGCGGCCTGGTGATGAGGATGGTGAGGTAGAAGCCAAGGCCCAGGGCCAGGACAACTCCTGCTCCGATGCCGATCAGGGTGATCAGCCGGCCGGTTTGGGCAATCGCCTCTCCCTCTTTTACCACCTCTTCGGCGCCGGCAATGGCCTTGTCGACAATGGCATCCATGGCATTGAAGGTGTCGACCTGGTGACGGGCGGCCTCCTGGAGCAGGAGCACGTTCATCTGTTTGAAGCTGTCATAGGCCAGGTCGCTGACCAGCTTCATCTCGGCGACGATGGCAAAGACCTCCTTGGAGAGGGGATTGAGTCGCTGTTCCAGCAACTCCCTGGCCTCGAATACCTGGTTGGCGGCGGCCAGCTGCTTGATCCGGGCCACGGTCTGGTGGAGCTCCTGGTGAACGGGCCGCAGTTTAGCGGCCAGGCTCACCATCTGGGGGTTGCTGGTGTCCATCTTGCTCAGCCACCGGCCCAGGGAGCAGGCCGTGGCGTCATCCCCGCCTTCAAAGCTCGTCCCCTGGATCAGGAGGTCTCCCACCCGGGACAGCAGTTGGTAATGGGTGACCTCAAAGCCGACCATGTGGCGGTTCATCTGGTCCGGGTTGACCATGTCCAGGGTGATCAGGTTCTTGGAGAGTTCCACGGCCTTGTTGTTGGCCGCGACCCACTTGCCGATGGCCGTGCTCAAGTCCTGCCACTCCGGTTCGACCTGGCGGAAGATGGGCAGCTCCATGAATTTCTGTTTGGCCGCACCATAGATCTTGCGCGCGTCCAGCAGTCCCTGGTGGGCGGCCTGGCGCTGCTCGATGGTGGCGTAGGGGGTGAGCAGGGTCCGCATCAGGGCGGCAACGGTGGCGGCCTGGCTCTTGATGATCAGCATGTTCTCCACCGCAGGGATGGCGTCGTCGGCCAGGATCTCGGTCTGCTGCTGCAGTTTTCCCTGTTCGAACATGGCGGTCAGTCCCACGACCAGAACGATGAGTGCGGTAAGAATGAAACCACCAACGAGTTTCACGCCCAGTTTGAGGTTTTTCATAGTAGGTAACTCTCCTTTTGGTTTTCAGTACAGCCTGTCTCTTGGGGTGACGTTCCTGCCCAGGGTCCTCTGGCCGGGACAGGGCTCTGCCCAGACCATGGGGGTGGAGCCTGCATGGTCTGGGCAGAGATCTTCTTACGCCTCCATTCATTATCTGGAAAGGCACAGGCCAAGTCAAGCTGAATTATGGGAAAATGGGAAGGGAAAATGGGTGGCCGGAAGCTGCCTCCAGGCGATCTGCCGCTCTCCGGGGGAGGCGCCGGCTGCTTATTGGTTTGGGAGGGGGGGCGTCTTGGAGAAGAGGGTACCTTGAAGGGTTGCCTTCTCTGCCGGTTTCCTGCAGGTTTCGGCGTGGCGCTCAGGATGTTAGTCTCGGAGTAGCAACTGTATATCAGGTGGATCTCGGCGCTGAAATGGATCGCCAGCCCTGAACTTGATCGGAAAATCTACCTTTTCAGGGGAGTCAGGAGTCTGGCAACCAGGATGCCGGCCTCGTAGAGCAGGAAGAGCGGCAGGGCCAGGAGGACGGTTGCGGTCAACTCGCCGGCAGCCAGGAGAAAGGCCAGGATCAGAATGATCAGGTAGTACCAGCCGCGCCTTCTGGCAAAGTAGCCTGGAGCGATCAGCCCGGTGCGGCTGGCCATGACCATCAGGAAGGGAATCTCAAAGGCCAGGCCAAAGGTGAGCAGCATCCGGCCGACAAAGGTGAGGTAGAGGCCGAACTTGGGCATGGGGATGAGATCTGGTCCGGCATAGGCCATGAAAAAGTGCAGGATTTTCGGCAGGGCAATGAAAAAGGAGAAGGCGGTGCCGCCCAGAAAGAGCAGGCTTGCCCAGAAGACGATCAGCAGCCCGGTCTTCTTTTCCCGTTCCAGGAGCCCGGGGGCGATGAACATCCAGACCTGGAAGAGGAGGTAGGGAAAGCTGATCAGCACGCCTGCAAGCAGGGAGAGCTTGAGGTAGGTGACAAAGGCCTCGGTCAGCTTGGTGTAGACCAGGGTCTGGAGCTGGGGCGCGGCCTGGAACAGGGGAGCCATGCAGAAGGCTGTAAGCTGGTCCTTGCCCAGGTAGGCGAGCAGCGTGGCCAGGCACACCGCGCTCAGGCAGCGGATCAGACGTTTACGCAGCTCCTCGTGATGGGGACGAAAATGGTCAAAGGCGGAAATCATGGTTTCTTGTCGATGTCTTCCCCTGCCTGGGTGGGCTCCGTCGTTCCAGGAGGGTTGATCCCTGTCCGGGCATCAGGCGGGGCCGGGTGAGGGGCGATGGTGGCCTCCCCTGGCTGCTGCCTGGCATCCTCCTCCCAGGGTCTGGCCGGGTCCGGGGAGGGCTCAATCAGCCCCTCCTGCTTCTCAGGACCCTGCTCCTCGCTCCCAGGCCGTGACCAGGTCTTGGTTTCCCCGTCCAGGAGGTGTTCCTTCAGGTCGTCGGCGGTCTGGCGGAGGTTTTGCTGGACCTCGTTGAGGGTCTCGTCTTCTTCGGAGAGATTGGACTTGAGCTGTTGAACCGCCTTCTTCATCTCAAAGACGCCCTTGGCCAGGGAGCGAGCCAGTTCCGGTAACTTGTCGGGACCTACCACGATCAGGGCCACGGCAAAGATGACAATCATTTCGGGAAGACCTATGCCAAACATGAACAGGACTCACGTTAAAGGGGAGGGGGGAGATACTGCTGTTGTCGCTGCCACATTACGGGATTTAAAATGGTGTGTCAAGGCTGGGCCGGCTCAGCCCGGCCAGCAGCAGGGAGAAGATGGCTGAGCCGCCGGGAGCGCGATCTGGTATCATCGCCGATCCCCTGGTCTGCCTTTGATGGCCTCAGGCAATTCCTGGTGGTTATCAGTGGGTTTCTCTTTGTATATTCTCGTGAATACAGCTAATTGGCTTTTTGGGAGCCGTTATTTGACAATCTTCCCCTGATCTGCTATGTTTCTCCGGTTCAGGTCAGGTCGGTTTGCGCCCAGCGGTGCTGAGAGCCGTCTTTTCTTTTGTTATCAAGCTATAATTCCGGGAGATATCATGGCCAGTGTAGTAGTGGTCGGCACCCAGTGGGGTGATGAGGGTAAGGGGAAAATCGTTGATCTGCTTACCGAATATGCTGAGTATGTGGTTCGCTTTCAGGGCGGGAACAATGCCGGGCACACCCTGGTGGTAGATGGCAAGAAGTATGTCTTTCATATCATCCCCTCCGGGATCCTCTATGAAGACAAGACCTGTGTTATCGGCAATGGCGTGATCATCGACCCCAAGGTTCTGCTGGCGGAAATTGGAGAGCTCAATGACAAGGGCTTGACCGTGACTCCCCAGCGCCTCTTGATCAGCACCAATGCCCACCTGATCATGCCCTATCACCAGAGTCTGGACCTGGCCCGTGAAGCCTCGCTCTCCAAGGGGAAGAAGATCGGCACCACCGGCAGGGGGATCGGCCCCTGCTACATGGACAAGATAGGCCGGGTGGGGCTGAAGATCGGTGACCTGCTTGATCCAGGCCAGTTTGCCGACAAGTTGCAGGCCGTGGTTGAAGAGAAGAACTTCATCCTCGCCAAACAGTACAATGCGCCCACCGTGGATGTGGAGCTCATCATCGAGCAGTTCAGCCGCTATGCTGCCGAGCTTACCCCCTTTGTCGGCAATGTCTCCATGGTCCTGGATGCGGCCCGTAAGGCGGGCAAGAATATCCTCTTTGAAGGGGCCCAGGGGACCCAGCTCGATATTGACCACGGCACCTACCCCTTTGTCACCTCCTCCAACACCATTGCCGGTAATGCCTGTATTGGTTCGGGATTCGGTCCGGCCCATATCGATGAGGTCATCGGCATCCTCAAGGCCTACACCACCCGGGTGGGCGAGGGACCCTTTCCCACCGAGTTGCCCGAGGGCGATGGTGTTGGTGACGCCCTCCAGCAGAAGGGACATGAGTATGGGGCCACCACCGGTCGGAGGCGCCGCTGCGGCTGGTTTGACGGGGTGGTTGCCAACGATGCCGTTCGGCTCAACGGCCTCACCGGTTTTGCCATTACCAAACTCGATGTCCTCTCTGGTCTGGATTCCTTGAAGATCGCCACCAAGTATCAGCTCGAGGGGCGCGACTATGACCATATGCCGGAGAATCTGAGGATAGCCCAAAAGGCCCAACCCGTCTACGAAGAGATGGGTGGTTGGAGCGGAGACATTACCGCTGCCCGTTGCTACGATGACCTGCCGCGCCAGGCCAAGGAGTATCTGGCTCGCCTGGAAGAATTCACCGGGGTAGCGCCGGCAATCGTCTCGGTCGGACCGGATCGTGCCGAGACCCTGTTGTTGCGTAATCCCTTTCAGCGTTGAAGCCCCCGGGCGAGGCTGAGCCCTTGACTTGCCCGGGCTGGAAAAAGAATCTGAAAAACGACCACTGACAGGTTGGAGAAGAACCCAATCCTGATTACTATTTCAACCTGCAAAGGTAGAGACAAGCACCCGGAGAAGGAACTTTCCGGGATATATTTTTGAGGAGGCATACAGGATGGCCCGTATAACCGTGGAAGACTGTCTTGAAAAGGTAGGAGACGATAACCGATTTTCTTTGATTCACCTGGCAGTGGAGCGGATTCGTCAGCACCGTAATGGCGAACCCTTTCTCACGGCCGGCAAGAACAAGGAAGTGGTGATGACCCTCCGCGAGATTGCAGCCGGAGAGGTGACCTTTGCCAATATCCATGACCTGCCCCAACAGCGCAAGGCTGAAGCTGCAGCGTTGGAAGTTGAAAGCAGCGAAAACGAAGAGTAAAAGTGTTGTCCTATGAGTGAAAGCTACTATGACATCCTTGGTGTGGCCAGGGATGCATCTGCCGATGGCATCAAAAAGGCGTACCGGAAGAAGGCCATGAAGTATCACCCGGATCGAAATCCGGATGATGCTGCAGCCGAGGCCAAGTTCAAGGAGGCCGCCGAGGCCTATGAGGTCCTCAGCGATGCCCAGAAACGGCAGATCTATGATACCTATGGTAAGGAAGGCCTGCGCAGCAGCGGCTACAGCGGGCCCGGAAACAGTGAGGATATCTTCTCCCATATCAACGATATGTTTGGTGATATCTTCGGTTTTGGTGGGCGGAGTCGCCGCCGGGATCCCAATGCGCCTATCCAGGGTGATGACCTCCGTTACGATATCCAGATCTCCTTTATGGATGCCGTTCACGGGGTCAACCGTGAGGTCGAGATCAGCAAGCGTGAAACCTGCTGGACCTGCGACGGCTCGGGTGCCAGGCCCGGGCACCGCCCGGAGACCTGTCCCAGTTGCAACGGCCGCGGCCAGGTGGTTCGTTCCCAGGGCTTCTTTCAGGTAAGTACCACCTGTCCCCAGTGTCACGGGGCCGGCCAGGTGATCAGCGAGCCCTGCAACGACTGTCACGGTGAGGGCTTGGTCCAGAAGAGCAAGAAGGTCAATATTCGGATCCCTGCCGGTGTGGATACCGGTTCGCGGATGCGTCTCTCCGGGGAGGGCGAAGGAGGGCGCCGCAACGGCCGCTCCGGCGACCTCTATGTGATCATTCACGTCGAAGAGCATGAGTACTTCCAACGTGACGGCCAGACCATCTATCTGCAGTTGCCGGTTCCCATGGTCCAGGCGGCCCTGGGATGTGAGGTGGATGTACCCACGATTCACGGCAGCTCCACCCTGAAGATTGCTGCCGGTACCCAGGCCGGAGATCGCTTCACCCTCCGTAATGAAGGGGTGCCCAGTCTGCGCGGCGGTGGTAAGGGCGATATGGTGGTGGAGGTCCAGGTCAAGACGCCGACCAGGCTGAGCAAGCGGCAGAAGGAGCTGTTGAACGAGTTTGATGCGATCTCAAAGGAGCAGGAGGAGGAAGGTTTCTTCTCCCGCCTGTTTCGCGGCAACCTCGGTAAACAGAAGAAAAAGGCAGATTTGGCCGATAAGGTAGCCAATGGTTGAGCATAATCCCCTGACCCACTTTGACGAGGCCGGCAATGCCAGGATGGTCGATGTCGGCGCCAAACAGGCCAGCAGGCGGGTGGCAACGGCCGCAGGCCGGATCACCATGTCCAGGCAGGCCTTTGAGCTGATCCGGGACGGTCAGGTAAAAAAGGGGGATGTTCTTGGGGTTGCCAGGATTGCGGGGGTGATGGCTGCCAAGAAGGTGGATCAACTGATCCCCCTCTGTCATCCCCTGGCCATCACCGGCATCGATATCGCCTTTCGTCTGGAAGAGGGCAGTACCACCATCCATATCGAGGCAACGGTCTCCATCACCGGTCAGACCGGGGTGGAGATGGAGGCGCTGACCGCAGTCTCGGTCAGCGCCCTGACCATCTACGACATGTGTAAGGCCATCGATAAGACCATGGAGATTGGCGGGATCTGTTTACTCAAGAAAAGCGGCGGGAAAAGCGGAGTGTTTGAAAGATCGGCAGCAAGTTGATACACTGCAATAGAGAGTTCTTAAAACCAGTTCGTGGAGTTCACAGATATGGAAGAAAAAAATTTGCAGCAGTTGAAGAAGCAGCTTGAAGGAATAAAGGCGGAAATCACCTCTGACGTTGAGCAGACCCTCACCGACATGACCACGGATACCGGTAATATTCCTGACCCCAACGATCGTGCCTCTGTGGAATCTGATCGCAGTTTTGAGCTTCGCATCCGTGGCCGGGAACGTAAACTGATGGACAAGGTGGATGAGGCCATAGCCCGAATCGACGAGGGAACCTACGGGATCTGTGCCGGTTGCGGCGAAGATATTGCCCTCAAACGGCTGCAGGCCAGACCTGTGGCGACCTTCTGTATCGAATGTAAAACCAAGCAGGAACAGCGCGAAAAAGAACAGGGCCGGTAAAAACCATGCCAGAACTCAGGAAAGACCCGATCCTCGGCAGATGGATCATCATCGCCCAGGAACGGGGCAAGCGACCTACGGACTTCCTCGTTGAGGAGACCAAGGTCAAGGGGGGCTTTTGCCCACTCTGTCCAGGACACGAACGAACCACTCCGGATGAGGTTCTGGTCTACGGGCGCGACCAGGGGCAGGCCAACACCCCTGGTTGGGAACTGCGGGTGGTCCCCAACAAGTATCCTGCCCTGGTCATCGAGGGTGAACTGGATAAACAGGGCGAGGGACTCTATGACCGGATGAACGGGATCGGTGCCCACGAGGTCATCATCGAGAGCCCCTCCCATCACAAGTCCTTTACCTATCTGGAACCTGAAGAGATGATCCTGACCTTCAGGGCCTTTCGCGACCGTATTCGGGATCTTGCCAAAGATCAACGTTTTAGCTACGTGATGGTGTTTAAGAATTTCGGCAAGGCAGCCGGTGCCTCCCTGGAACATTCCCACTCCCAGCTCGTGGCCCTGCCCATTCTGCCCAGAATGGTCTCCTCGGAACTGGATGGCAGTCTTTCCTACTACCGCTATAAGGACCGTTGTGTCTTCTGTGATATTATCCGCCAGGAACTGCAGCAGGATATCCGTCTGGTCTGTGAAAACAGCGCCTTTGTCACGCTGGCCCCCTACGCCCCGCGCTCGCCCTTTGAGATGTGGATCATGCCCAGGAGGCACAGTTCCAACTATGCGGATCAGGATGAGGGGTCCCTGGAGCTGTTGACGGATATCTTTTCCCAGAGCCTGCGGCGCCTTGATGCCTGTATCCCCAATGCCCCCTTTAATTTTGTGCTTCATACCCAACCCCTGCGTTCAGGGCCGCTGGAACATTATCACTGGCATTTTGAAATAGTTCCCAAGTTGACCTCCATCGCTGGTTTTGAATGGGGCACCGGATTCTATATCAACCCAATGCCCCCGGAAGAGACCTGTACCTATCTCAAAGAAGTCAGCCTGTAGGAGGAGAGGATGGCAAAAAAACGGATCTTGATCGTTGATGATGAACAGGGGATTCAGCTCCTCTACCGAGGCGAGCTGGAAGATGAGGGCTATGATGTCGATTCCGCCTATAACGGGGAAGAGGCCCTGGAAAAATTCAGTGCCCAGCCGCCGGATCTGGTTATCCTCGATATCAACATGCCTGGTATGAACGGGATCGAGGTCTTGCGCCAGATGAAGGAGCTCAATGCCGAGCTGCCGGTTATCCTCTGCTCTGCCTATCCTGAATTTAAGCGGGATTTCGGCACCTGGGCCTCGGAAGAGTACATCGTCAAGTCCGCCAACATCGACGAGCTTAAGGCCGCTGTCCATAAGTATACCCAGTGAGTCCCCGGGATCAGGACACTCGCTGCTCTGGCTGTCCGCCGGCCTTGGTTTGTCCCCGCCGATATCCTGAAGTCTAAGGCTCCCTTGCTCCAAGAGCTGCAAAGATCCCTTTTCGCTGCGAACTCCCGCTCCCCGGGCATGGTCATCGACACACTTCTCCCCTAAGCGCAACCAAGCCGGTTGCCGGATACCCCTGCTGTAATGAAAGACATCCAAAGCCTGCACGATAGCCGCCGTATCGATATTCGGAAGGTCGGCGTTAAAAACATCTCCTATCCCATTACGGTTCTTGATCGGGCCAGGAAAACCCAGCAGACCGTGGCCAGCGTCAACATGTATGTCAATCTGCCCCACCAGTTCAAGGGCACCCACATGAGTCGCTTTGTCGAAATCCTCAATCGATTCCATGGTCGGTTTAACCTGGAAACCCTTCACCTGATCCTGGAAGAGATGAAACAACGGCTTGATGCCGAGGCAGCCCACCTGGAGATTGCCTTTCCCTATTTTTTTTCTTCAGACAGCGGCAAGGACTCCTTCTGCTCGCAACGTTATGACTGTCGGATGTCCGGTTCCCTGCAGCAGCAGCTGGATCTGGTGGTGGAGGTGGAGATCCCTGTGCCGCTGGGCGTGAGCGATCCGCTTCAGGCGGGCGTAATCCAGGCGGAAGGTGTCTGGGGCACGGTCCGGGTCTCGGTTCGGCTCAATCATTTCCTCTGGATGGAAGAGCTGATTACCCTGATTGAGGACGGTATTGCCCCGGTGGCCGGCAGCGGCAGCGCGAGCAGGGTCGAGGAACTCTGCCTCCAGATCGATGCGACCCTGGGCAGTGACGATGCCTTCTCCTGGTATAAGGTGGTGGTGGAAAATATTACCAGCGGCTACTCCATCTCGGCCAGTGTAGAAGGCCCATAAAAGAAGGCCTCTGTTATTGCTGTCATTTTCCGGTTGGAGTATGGTGATGGATACGACCTTTTTTTTGAAGCCGAGGTTATGGCTTGGAGGCGATCTCCAGGCAATCGATTTTTCGATCAGGTTCAGGCGGTGATGATGTCATCCCAGAGGGGAAAACAGGGTTTCGCTCAGGGGGAACTTCTGTGAATCACCTCTCTTCTTTGAACCGGGATCTGTTGAAGCACAATGGGGCACGATGGCCCAACAGTGCTGCATCGGCTAGTGCAACAGACCTCAAAGCCCTGAGCCAGGCTCAGCTTGCCTGGATCGTCCAGGAGTGGGGTTTATCCTTTTGGTACTTAACAGCTACGGACTTCCATGAGTGAACTATTATTTGAAATTGGGACCGAGGAGATTCCAGCCGGTTATATCCAACCGGCACTCACCTTCTTAGCATCTGAAGCAGAAAAAAAGTTACAGGCACTCGGCCTCAACTTCAGGGATGTTCAGACCTTTGGTACGCCCAGGCGTCTGACCCTGGCCATTGGCTTTGTCGAAGAGCGTCAGCCGGACAGGCGGGAGGAGCATGTCGGTCCTGCAAAGAGTGCCGGTTTTGATGCAGACGGCAACCCGACCAAGGCTGCCATGGGCTTTGCCCGATCCAAGGGGATGGAGGTCTCTGAGCTGCAGGTGGTGACCACTGCCAAGGGAGAATATCTGCTGGCGGTTGAGGATCTCAAGGGGAAGGAGACCTCAGGCCTGTTGCCTGGCTTGCTCGAGTCTCTGGTCAAGGAACTGGTTTTCCCGAAATCCATGCACTGGGCCGATAGCGCCATGACCTTTGCCCGCCCGATCCAGTGGCTGGTGGCCCTCTACGGAGGGCAACAGCTGGCGGTACGGCTGGAGGATATCCTTGCCGGCAGCACCACCCGGGGACATCGATTCCTGGCCCCCAAAGAAATTCCGGTCACAGGAATCAGCCAGTACCTCCAGGTGCTGGAGGAAAACTATGTGGTGGCTGACCTCAAAAAACGGAGGCAGATGGTGGTGAGCCAGGTGGAGCAGGCCGTGCGGGAGCGGGCCGGCATCCCTGGGGCCCAACCGGTACTCCATGAGGGCTTGATCGATACCGTAACCAACCTGGTGGAACGTCCCCATGGGATCTGCGGCAGTTTTGACGAGAAGTTCCTTCAGCTTCCCGATGAGGCCCTGATCACCTCCATGCGTGAGCATCAGAAATATTTTCCTGTGGCCGATGCAGAGGGTAGGCTCCTGCCCCGCTTTGTGGCGGTCAACAATACCGATGTTGCGGATCAGGAACTGGCGGCCAACGGCCATGAACGGGTCCTCAGGGCCCGCCTGGAAGATGGTCTCTTCTTTCTCACCGAGGATCGGAAGAGCAAACTCAGTGATCGGCTTCCCCAGCTGGATGGGATTATCTTCCAGCATAAGCTGGGGACCATGCTGGCCAAGAGTGAGCGCATGGCCCAGCTTGCCGAGCTGCTTGCCCAGGGGCTAGATCCCGCCCTGACCGCAGATGCCGTCTGTGCCGCCAGGCTGGCCAAGGCTGATCTGCTCACCGAAATGGTCGGTGAGTTCCCCTCTCTCCAAGGGGTGATGGGCTGTGCCTATGCCCTCAACGACGGTGAGAAGCCGGAGGTCGCCCAGGCGATCCTTGAGCACTATCTGCCGGTCCGTGCCGGCGGTAGCCTGCCTGAGACCCGGCTGGGGGCCATCGTCGGCCTGGCCGACCGCCTGGATACCCTGGCCGGTTGTTTTGCCATCGGCGAGCGGCCCAGCGGCACCAAGGATGCCTTTGGCCTGCGGCGACAGGCCATCGGTCTGATCAACATCATCAGAGGCCTGGAGATCAAACTCTCCCTGGGCGACTGTATTGCTGCGGCCCTGGCCAATTACGGGACCACTCTCGATGTGCCTGCGGGGACAGCCGGGGAGATCATCGACTTTATCCGGCTGCGCTTTGAAAATGAACAGAGCAGTCTGGGCTATCCCCAGGAGGTGGTGAGCGCCGCCACCGGGGTGGGCTTTGATGATATCATCGATTGTTTGGCCAGGATGGAGGCCCTCAATACCATCCGCAGTCAGGAGAGCTTCGGGGTCCTGGCCGGATCCTATAAGCGGATCCGCAATATCATCAAGGAGAACAGCGCCACCGAGGTGGATGCAAGCCTGTTGGCCGGTGGTAGCGAAGCCGAGCTCTATGCGACCCTTGAGCAGGTCCGCGAGAAGGCCCTGCCCCAACTGGCAGCCAACAACTATACCCAGGCCTTGAGCGTGATGCTGGAGATGGAGGCACCCCTGGACCGTTTCTTCACCGAGGTGATGGTCATGGCAGAGGATCTGCAGGTACGTCAGAACCGGCTCAACCTCCTGACCGGCTTAGGCGAGCTGGTCCTGCGGGTGGGCGATATCTCCAGGATGCATGGGGATGACCACTGAGTCTGCTGAGCTTGAAGATCTTTTCCAGGCTGGCAGTGATTGACCAGCCATAAAAAAAGGCTGCTCCCTCGGGAGCAGCCTTTTTTTGTGACCGTCTTCTTCAGCTTGAACAGCTGTTGTTCCCTACTTCTTCTTGGGATGGCAGACGCTACATTTGGCCAGCTTCTTATCCGTGGCCTTGTGGCAGTCTTTGCACAGGGCGTGGGCAGCGCCCTTGTAGTCGGCCAGCTTCTTGGGCATGGTCTCCTGCTTGTTGTGGCAGGTTTCACATTTCTCGATCTTCTGGCCATCCACATAGGCCACCCGTTTGCCGGCGGCATCTTTACTGTGGTGACAGTCGGCACAGGCCAGCCGTTCCTGATGGGCGCCATGGGGAAAGATGGCCGGTTTGGCCTTTTTGGCCTTGTCAATGGTGGCCTGGAGGGTCATATCTGCCGCTCCCTTGTCCGTGGCCAGGGAAAATCCTACCCCTGCCATACAGATAAGCCCCAGAGTTATTCCGCATACCAGTAGCTTTTTCATCTCAATCCTCCTTTAGATAATTGGTATATGAACATAAACCATGGTTGAACGTTCTTTGTATAGCTCGTTCACTATACCTTGTCAACTCCGGATCAGGAAAGCAAGCTGCCTGATTGTCTGATAAATTTGGGCCAACGGAACTGAATCATGGTTCAACTCTTAACTGGAACCGTAGCTATGCAGACCGGAGAGCAGGAAGTTGACCCCAAAGTAGGTGAAGAAGACTGCAACAAAACCGATGATGGCCAGCCAGGCGATCCTGGTTCCGCTCCAGCCGCGGGTAAAGCGGGCATGGAGGGTCAAGGCGTAGACAAACCAGGTGATGATGGACCAGGTCTCCTTGGGATCCCAGCTCCAGTAGGTTCCCCAGGCCTCGTTGGCCCAGATGGCGCCGGTGATGATTCCGGCGGAGAGCCACATAAAACCGAAGATAATGGTCTTATGGGTGAGGTCATCGATGATCTTCAGCTCCGGCAGCGAGGAGAAGAGCCCTTCCTGGGCCGGTTTGTCTCCGGCTGATTTCTTGAGCAGGTAGATCATGCCCAGGGAGCCGGCCACGGCAAAGGCGCCATAGCCGATGAAACAGGTCACCACATGGGCAATCAGCCAGTTGGACTGGAGGGCAGGGATAAGGGGGCTGATCTGATCATTGATCCTGTCGGAGAAGGAGGCATAGGCCAGGGCAATAAAGGCAAAGGGCATCACAAAGGCCCCGATCACCCTGGTCTTGTACTTCAACTCCATGGCCAGGTAGAACAGGGCGGTGCACCAGGAGAAAAAGACCAGTGATTCGTACATGTTGGTCAGGGGGGCGTGGCCGATTCCTATCTGGTAGGATTCATACCAGCGCAGGCCGATCCCCACGGTCTGGATAAGCAGGCCGGCGGCGGCCAGCAGCATGCCGATAAAGCCCGGGGTGCTGTTCCTGAAGATGAAGAGGGCCAGGTAAAAGGCGGATGATAGCAGGTAGGCTATCATGGTGATCCCAAAAAGTTGTGAACTATCCATATCTGTTCCGTCGGCTAGATGTGATTGAGGGGGAGAGCGGTTTGCCTCCGGCAGTACCGATGGTGGTAGCTGCTCCTGGGCTTCGAACTACCTGTTCGTACCTGCTAAGTCCTCAAATTTTTTCTCAAATCCTACTTTATTCTTGTTGGCACTACCAGCAAAAAGGATGGTGGCCGAGCTGCCGTCACTGCGCAGCATGGCGAAAAGTTTACGATGGGACATGAAAAAGGCCACATAGAGACCGATCAGCATCAGGATGCAGCCGCCATAGACCAACCAGACCCCGGGATCCTTGGTCACCTGCAGACCGGTGGCATAGAGCTGCTTGGCCTGGAAGGTGTAGCTGCCGCTCGGCCGTTCCACCAGCGCCTCCTGACCGAGATTGACCCAGAAGATCGAGGGCTCTCCCTGGCCATCGGACAACCACACCTTGACCCGCCGGGTCACCTCGCCGCGATTTTCCCGATTGATGATGCCATAGGTAATCCCGGCTTCGCTCCACTGCTGCTGCTGGGAGTGGGGGATGATCGAGCTGGTCTGCAGCTCAGCCGCACCTTTTTGCAGGGTGACCACATAGTCCTGGTAGGGTTGATAACTGGACTGGTAGAAGGTTATCCCCTTGTAGGTCAGCGGCGAGTTGACCTTGATATCGGTGGACAGAACCTCTGCCCCATCTTCCACCACCGTGACCTTGGAGAGATAGGTCTTGGGCATACCGTTTGGGTAGTATTCGATGGTGAAGTAGTCGCAGCGGACCCCAAAGCCCAGTTCTATGGGGGTTCCGCTTTTAAAGGCATAGATCACCTCGGATTGGCGGGATTCGGGAATCATGACCGAGCCCTTAAATGCAAAGGAGGGATCCCTGAGTAGTTTTTTGGCCACGGTTGAGGAGCCGATGAGCGCACCGAGGAGCACGATCAGGATGGAGAGGTGAACGATATAGACCCCGAATCGGGTCCAGGCCCCCTTCTCTGCAAAGAACAGGGTCCCATCTTTCTGTTGTCGTTGTTGGGGCTTCCAGCCCTGTTGTTGAAAGACCTTGCGGATGTGCGCTTCACCCTCCTGCGCTCCGCCGGGAAGGGTAACCCTTGCCCGCAGGCCCATCTTTTCAAGACGGTCGGCAGAGGTGTCCAGGTTGTCTCTCTTGATGATTTTAATGACCTGGGGGATGCGTTCGAGGCTGCAGACGATCAGGTTCAGCGCAAAGAGCAGGAGCAGCAGCAGGAACCAGCGGGAGTTATACATGTCCGTCAGGTTGAGTAGCTCCATGAATCTGGCCATCTTGGCCCCATACTGCTCGAGATAACGTCCCGGGGGGGCATTCTGGGGGATGATGGTGCCGATGATGGAGGTGCCGGCCATCAGAAAGAGCAGGAACAGGGCCAGTTGCACTGAGGAGAAAAAGGCCAGCAGGGGATTTTTAGATGTTTTTGTCATTTGAGTGCTTCACTGTTATCTGGGGAGAGGTAACCAGCAGCCGGTAGAGGTCCGCAGCTGTTCCGGCTTGGCAATGGGGTAAGCTGAGGAGCGTAAACCTGATCTCTGGCGACCATGAATAGGTGCTTTTTCTGCCAACCCCGGCCTTATCTGTAGATAAATATCCTCGTAATATCATTTCGATGCCTGCGGGAGCATGGTACAGATGCCTTCACCTCGACCTTGATCGAAACATTGAAATCTTCAAGCTGGTCTCAGATCTGCCCCGATCATCTGCTGACCGGTTCAGCTTGGAGAGAACTTCTCCAGAGGAGACGATCTGTCGGTTGCCCAGGAGCATTGCCGGGGCTCGTTGGTCCTTGATTGTGCTCGCCGGGGGAGGAGCTCCAGGGCCAGAGGAAACGCCTTTGTCAAGGCTATCATCTCTATCAGGTAAGGATTAAATTTACCACCAATTTTCTCCAGGCTGGTTGTTTTGGCGGCGGCTGTCAGCTCACACGCTGTGGTACCGTCCGGGCCTGCCGGCTGCAGTCGGTGTCCACCGATTCAGCAGTGTGGCCATGGGGATGGACCAGCAGGGAGGCGCAGGGAATAACGGCCATGGAGTGATTTGGCTCGCTGCCATCGATCAGGGTCTGGCTTTGCTCCGGAGATAAGGGGCTGAGCCCGCAGGCCGCGCAGTGTGCCTGGTCCAGGTCTGAGACCAGGTAGATCTTGATTCGCCTGGTTTTAGCCATCAGGGCCAGGGCGGTGCCGCCGTTGCCGGCATAGTCGTGACAGAGATGGTCGAAGGCTCCCTTCCAGCCACCCATGGTAAAGTAGGGCAGAAAGGTGGTTGAGCCCAGCTGATCAGCACATTGGGCGACCATCACCAGGCTGCCGCCATCCTTGACAAAGGCTGCGCTGTTGTGGATGGCCTTGTGGCTCTGGATAAGGTTGATGTCCTTGGGAGTGCCGCCGGCAGAGGCAAGGACCAGATCATACTGCTGCGGGTCTGCGGCCTTGAAGTGGTGATCAACGAGATCGCAGACGCGGAGAAAATCACCATAGCCGGAACCAAAGAAGTGATCGGCCACCTCTCCCCGGCTGTTGAGGAGAGCGTGGATGGAGCGATAGCTGGGCAACAGCGCGTGGATCTCTGCCAGATCTGCTGCCAGGGGGTTGTCTGAAAGCCTGCCGGGGTTGCATCCCCTGGCCAGTTGTCGCCGCTCGGCGTCAAGAAAGAGGCTGTGGTTCTGATAGATGGCCCGGCGTCCTCCCAATCCTGGAAAGAGCAGCTTACGGCCACCCCCGTAGCCGGCAAAGTAGTGGTGGGAGACGGCACCAAAGGAGATGATCAGGCCTGCTGTCAGCAGCTCGTGGTGGAGGGTCAGCTCTGTCCCTCTCCGGGTGGTGCCCAGGGAGGCCAGACTGGCCGGGTCGCTGCAGTCGTGGTGGACAAAACGGTGGAGGTGGTAACAGCGGCCATAGGTCTGGACACACTCCGCCTCACTCTGGCGCTGGTGGGTGCCGTAGGCAATATAGAAGCTGACCTGGCCAGGATCCGCTCCCCTGGCTGCCAGCCCTTCCAGCAGCCAGGGGATACCGTACTCGTAGCCGCAGCGTCTGGTCTTATCGGCAAGCACCACCGCGATGGGGCCGCTGAGTGGAGCAGGCGGCAGCAGGGTGTCGAGACCGCGGAGGAATCGTTGTTTGCTGACCCGGATCAGGGGCTCCCTGATGGACAGCTCCCTGGCTCCTGGCGGCAGCGAAAAGGGCAGCTGCCCCTGGCCATAGGCCAGGTCTATCCGGCGTGCATCCGGGGACGCAGCCTCTGCGTCCTTCATGGACGCTGTCCATCCAGGGCCTGGATGATCAACTCCAGGCTATGGACGGTCCGGACGGGAAGTCCGGCATGGTTGATGGTGTCCTGGAGCTGGATCATGCAACCCGGGCAGGCGGTGGCCAGCAGCGCAGCATTGCTGGCTGTAAGGCCGGGGAGTTTACGCCTGCCAATGGCCTGGCTGCATCCATAGTGGTGCATGGAGAAGGTGCCTCCCAGGCCGCAGCAGCGGTCGGCGCCACTCATTTCAACAAAGTCACAGTCAGGCAGGGCCTGCAACAGCCGGCGGGGTTCTTCGCTGATCCCCCTGGTGCGGAGATGACAGGGATCGTGGTAGCTGACGGTGACGGCCTGCCTGCCCCGGGGCAGGGCAGCGAGCTGGCGGTCAATCCCCTCCTGGCAGAGGAGTTGATGGATGTCCAGGACCTTGTCTGCAAAGGGAGGGGGACCATCAGGGACGCTGAGCTGGCGCAGGCCGGCGTTGCAGGAGGCGCAGGCCGTGACGATGTAGTCGACCGGTCTGCGGCTGAAGGCCCGGAGATTGGCGCTGCTCAGTTGGTCGATCAGCCGGCCGTTGCCTGCGGAGCGAGCCGGAATTCCGCAGCAGCCCTGGTCGTGGGGGAAGAAGAGGGAAAATCCCAACCGGGTCAGCAGGGTGATCATGGCCGCGCCAATGGCCGGAAAGAGGTAGCTGGTGGCGCAACCGGCAAAGATACCGACCACCGGTCTGTCCGCTTGCCCCTGGGTATACTCGGGGAAACGGGCAAAGAGGCTCTGGGAGGCGGTGGCGGGCAGGGTACGGTTGTGTTGACCCGGGAGCGGAAACCTGAGCCTGAGGCCGCTGGAGCTGGGTACCTTACGAAAGAGGGCCGGGCTGAGCAGGTCCACGGTCTTGACCAGGCGGTTGAGCAAACGTGGTGAACCGGTAAGTGCCGAGACGGCCCTGGCCGAGGGGGTAAGCCCCTGATCAGCGGTGATCAGGCGCCGCATGGCCCCGACGATCTGATCGGTGGGCACCTTGTTGGGACACTTGAGCACGCAGGAACCGCACATCAGACAGAGGCTGAGATCCTCTGCCAAGCGTTGCTCGATCTGTACCTGGCCGTTGAGCAGGGCCTTGGCCAGGGCGAGCTTGCCGCGGGCCACCGTACCCTCTGAGCGTTCCTGGTCATAGACCGGGCAGTGGGCCTGGCAGGCGCCGCAACGAACACACTGGTCAATGGCCTCTGCAAAGAGTTGGAGTTCCTTCATCTGAGCTGCTCTGTCGCCTGGTCATCGGCAAGAAAGATCTTACCGGGGTTGAGGATGTTGTCCGGGTCCAGGGCCCTCTTGATGGTCAGCATATAGGCCCGGGTAGCCTGGTCCAGCTCCAGGTGGAGATAGGGTGCCTTGGCTGTCCCGATACCATGCTCACCGCTGATGGAGCCGCCCAGGTCTACGGTGGTTTGGAAGATCTGTTCCAGGACCTGGTCCACGGTCTCCTGCATCCCCGGCTGGCTGAGATCCACCATCACGTTGACATGGATGTTGCCGTCACCGGCATGGCCGAAGTTGACGATGGGTACCTGGTAGCGTTCAGAGAGGCGATCCAGGGCCCGGATCATATCCGGTACCCGGGAGCGGGGGACCACGATATCTTCATTGAACTTGTTGGGATTGATCCGGCGCACCGCAGGGCTGACGCTGCGCCGTACCTGCCAGATGGCCTCGGACTCGGCCTCGCTCCGGGCCGTTTCGGTGTGGACCACATCCAGCTCTGCCACCAGCTTAAGTACGGTCTCGGCCTGGCGTTCCAGCATATCTTCATCGCCATCCACCTCGACGATCAACAGGGCCTGGCAGGCCTCGACAATGGGCAGCTCAGGGTTGTCGCGGATGCAGGCCAGGGTGTTGGCATCCAGGAATTCCAGGGTGGTGGGGATGATCCTGCCGGCAATGATGGCCGAGACCGCCCGGGCGGCGCCCTCGATGGAGCCAAACTGGATCAGCATGGTCTTCTTGGCCGCCGGCTTGGGCAGCAGGCGCAGGGTGATCCGGGTGACAATGCCCAGGGTCCCTTCGGAACCGATGAACAGCCGGGTCAGGTCGTAGCCCACCACATTCTTCATGGTAACGCCGCCGGTATGGATCAGGTCTCCGGTGGGGGTGACCACCTCCAACCCCAGGACATAGTCCTTGGTTACCCCATACTTGACGCAGCGGGGTCCGCCCGCGCATTCCGCCACATTACCGCCCAGGGTACAGAATTCCCTGGAGGCCGGATCCGGGGGATAGAACAGGTCCAGCTGTTCCACCTGCCGCTGGAGTTCGGCGGTGATCACCCCGGGTTCCACGGTGGCGGTCAGGTTTTCCTGGTCGATCTCAAGGATGCGGTTCATCCGGGTCAGGACCAGGACGATTCCCCCCTGCACCGGCAGGGTGCCGCCGGTAAAACCGCTGCCAGCGCCCCTGGGAATAATGGGGACCCTATGGCGGTTTGCCAGACGGACCACCTCCTGTACCTCCAGGGCAGTGGCGGCATAGACCACGGCCTCGGGCAGGTGTTCGTGCTGGGTGGCGTCGTAGCTGTGGGTAATTCGGTCGGTCCGTTCAAGGGAAACATTTTTTTTACCGACCAGGTCCTGGAGGGCCTGGTAAAGCTGGTCACTGATCATGCAGAATCCTGAGCTGAAGCCTTGGTTGTTGACGGGTAAAGGGTAGCTAAAGACATTGACCGGCCTGGGCGAGAACATAGGCAGCCTCGCTCCAGCGGCCAACGATTTTTCAGCTGCAGAATATAATGCCGATCAAGCCTGGCTGCTGCACTTTTTTCAGGAAAAGCGCTGCCAACAGGGGCGGGCAGAACCGCACCCTTAACCTGCGGGCAGAGACCGGTAGAGCTGGGCAATCTGCCGGGCCGCAGTTTCCTGGTCCAGGCCGTCACAGTCCAGGGTGATGTCGGCATACCGTCTGTAGAGGAGCTGACGTTCGTCAAAGAGATCCTGGAAGCTCTGGTGGTCGGCCTTGGCAATGCCCCGGGTCTCAAAATTCGTGATCCGGCGGTTGAGTTCTGCAAAGCTCACCTCCAGAAAGACGATGAAGGAAATACGGGCAAGGTGTTCCATGGCCCTGGGGCTGTAGGCTGCGCTGCCGCCGGTTGCGATGACATGGTTGCTGAGGTTGAGTTTGGAGATTTCATCGGCCTCTACCTGACGCAGATGGAGATAATCGCTGGCATCGATGATCTCCTGCAGGGATCGTTGCTGGTTGATCTGGATGAGTACGTCGGTGTCGATAAATCCCAGGGAGAGGTTCTTGGCCAGGATGATACCGATGGTGCTCTTGCCGGCACCGGGCATTCCGATCAGGGTCAGGTTGGTTTTCATGGGACTCCTGGGGATAATCAAGGAAGAGGAACGGGCTTGGGGGAGCAGCGCCCGGACACCCTTGCTGTGGCACCACTCTGGTGCCGCATTTGTCTGAGCTGCAGACCTGAATCAAGGAATCCACTTTACCCGGTTACGGCCTCTGAGGCAAGCCGGCCGTGGCAGGGCCGGCTTGCTTTCGGACACCAGCTTCAGGGGGAGGGCTGCTACCAGCTGCTCTCCCCGAGCACCGCGCCGCGGGTGGAGATCACCACCTGCCTGACCGGGAGCTCTGGTTGAACCGCATCATAGGCCCGTTTGATGATCTGGGTCATGGCTCCACAGCAGGGCACCTCCATGATCAGGATGGTCAGGGATTTGAGGGTGCCGCTCTGAAAGATTTCGGTGAAGCGCTCGATGTAGAGCTGCTGGTCGTCAAACTTGGGGCAGCCCATCATCACCACTCGGCCGGCAACGTAATCCTGCTGGATGTTGGGGTAGGAGACCGCGGTACAGTCGGCGGCCACCAGCAGATCGGCATCTTTCAGGAAGGGGGCTGTGGGCGGAATCAGGCGGATCTGTACCGGCCAGTGGGAGAGGGTGGAGTCGGTCTGGATGTTGGGGCTGTTGGCGCCCTGGCAGGGAGAGACCGGCTGCAGGGACTGGAGCTTGGCAGAGGGACAGCCGCCGGCTTGGGGCTGCTTGGCCTGGCTGCTGGCTTTTTTCTCTTCCAGCTCTGCCAGAAAGGCCTCAACCGCCTCCTCGTCAAACTCATCTGCCTCGCGTTCGATGATCTGGAGGGCGCCGGTGGGGCAGGAACCCAGGCAGGCGCCCAGGCCGTCGCAGAGTTTGTCGGCAACCAGTTTCGCCTTGCCGTCAATGATCTGGAGGGAGCCCTCGGCACAGTCGGGGACGCATTGGCCGCAGCCGTCGCAGAGCTCTTCGTCTATCTTGATAATCTTTCGGGTAACTTTCATGATGCTCTTCTTGCTCAGTGGTAAAGGGAGAAAATGGCGGATTCGTCAACCGAGCAGCGCCCGGCGCAGCTCGTCTGCACCGATGCGCTGGATAAAGCGGGCAGTGCGGCTCTTGAACGGGGCGGTCTTCAGGTAATAGTTGAGGGTCTTTCGGATCAGCTCCACAGCCTCGTCATCGGAGAGGCCGGCGGCGATCAAATCGCCGATCCTGGGATTGCCGGCGGCGTTGCCGCCAAAGGTAAATCGCCAGCCCTTCTTTTCGGTGGCCAGGCCCACGTCACGCATCCAGGATTCGCAGCAACACATCCTGCAACCGGAGATCCCCACCTTGACC
Organism: Desulfogranum mediterraneum DSM 13871; assembly: GCF_000429965.1. GTDB lineage: Bacteria > Desulfobacterota > Desulfobulbia > Desulfobulbales > Desulfobulbaceae > Desulfogranum > Desulfogranum mediterraneum. The sequence goes on along the minus strand of NZ_AUCW01000004.1, from coordinate 210,186 downwards.
TTGGCTGGCAGGGGGCCGTCCAAATCCAGGCCTGCGATCCGCTTACCCATGGTCAGGGCATCACCGATCCCGTACTTGCACCAGGTTTCCCCTGGACAGGCCTGGACATAGTGGACCCGGTTGCGGTGATGGGGAGGGGTCTTCGGGATCTTGAGTTCATCCTGGAGCTGGGACAGTTTCGCCTCCTCCATGCCCAGAAAGGCGACCCGCTGGGCGCCGGTGATCTTGGTCATGGGTACCTGGTACTTCTTCACCAGGGCGCTGATCTGTTCGAGTGCTTCTGGGCTGAGCATGCCGGCGTGGATGTCTGGGAGCACGATAAAGGTCTTGGGGTGTTGGTTGGTCATGATGGAAACCCGTGGTTGTGTTCCGGCCGGGAGCTGACTCCCGGCCGGGTAGGTTTTTGCTCTGGTTGGCCTATGCTGGCCTATGCTGTGGCCTATGCGACCTCACCCAGGATGGCCTTGAGGTCATCTTCCGGGTTAGCTGCAACCGGCTTGATCTCGAAGGTGTCCACCAGGAACTGGAGCACGGCCGGGGTGATAAAGGCCGGCAGGGTCGGTCCCAGGCGGATATCCTTGACCCCGAGGTAGAGCAGGGTCAGGAGGATGGCCACGGCCTTCTGCTCGTACCAGGAGAGGACCATTGACAGGGGCAGGTCATTGACATCACAGTCAAAGGCACCGGCCAGGGCCACGGCGATCTGGATGGCGGAGTAGGCATCGTTACACTGGCCCACATCCAGGAGCCGCGGGATACCGCCGATGGCGCCCAGATCCTGGTCAAAGAAACGGAATTTGCCGCAGGCCAGGGTCAGGACCATACAGTCGTCGGGCACCTGTTCGACAAACTTGGTAAAGTAGTCCCGTCCTGGCTTGGCGCCGTCACAGCCGCCCACCAGGAAGAAGTGACGGATGGCCTTGGATTTCACCGCCTCGATCACCGTGTCGGCGACCCCCAGGACCGTGTTGCGGGCAAAGCCGACCATCACCGAGCTGGTCTCAAGATCCTCGCTGAAGCCGTCCATGGCCAGGGCCATCTCAATGACCGCGCTGTAGTCCTTGTCTTCTATATGTTTGACGCCGGGCCAGCCCACCAGGCCGTTGGTGAAGACCCGGTCCCTGTACTCGTCCCTGGGCTTTTGGATACAGTTGGTGGTAAAGAGGATCGGTCCCGGGAAGTTTGGGAACTCCCTGTGCTGGTTCTGCCAGGCCGTGCCGAAGTGGCCGTGGAGATGGTCATATTTCTTCAGCTCCGGATAACCGTGGCAGGGGAGCATCTCACCGTGGGTGTAGATATCGATTCCCTTACCCTCGGTCTGCTTGAGCAGCAGTTCCAGATCACGGAGGTCATGACCGGTGATCAGGATACACTTCCCCTTACGGTGTCCCAGGGGAACCGAGGTGGGCACCGGGTGACCGTAGGTGCCGGTGTTGCCGGCATCCAGGAGTTCCATGGCCCGCAGGTTGATCTCGCCGGCCTTCATGGCCACGGGGACACACTGTTCCACGCTCAGCCCCTCAAGCATGAGGGCGCAGAGGGCCTCGTAGCAGAAGGCGGCTACCTGGTCGTCCTCTTGGCCGAGGATGGCGGCGTGATCGGCATAGGCGGCGATTCCCTTGAGCCCGTAGAGCAGGGTCTGTTTGAGGGAGCGGATGTTCTCGTCGCTGTCCAGACTCTCGATGAACTTGAGTGCTGCGCCCTGGCTGGCCAGTGCCTCCACGGAACCTCCAGGCTGGAAGCTGGCCTGGGGTTCGCTGAAGTCGGTCCGCCCGCCGGCAGCGGCAACCCTGGCCTTCATGGCCTCGCGCAGTTCAATGGTCTTGTTGATCAGGAGGACAAAGCGATCCGGATCAAAGTCCACGTTGGTCAGGGTGGAGAAGATGGCCTCATAGGTGAAGAGGTCGGTGGCAGGATCGATGATCTCGTGTTTGCGGGCCTCAGCGGCAAAGAGAGCTAACCCTTCCAGGGCGTAGACCAGCAGATCCTGGAGATCGGCGACCTCCTCGTTTTTTCCGCATACTCCGGCGATATTACATCCAATCCCTTTGGCGGTCTGCTCACATTGGTTACAGAACATGGTGGTTTCTCCTCAAATCAGTTAGGCTGGGTGGGTGATATAGGTAATCTCGGTCACAGCAGCGCTGTGGTATTGCCTTGTTTGCGTCCATAGTACAGGATAGGTCCTTTCTGCCATTGATCTAGGTCAAAAAATAATAATAAACAGTCACTACCTTGAATAAAAAAATAGCAATCCTGAAAACCAGTATGTTGTTCAGCGGCCTCTCCGACCCCCAGCTGGAGGCCCTGGCCAGAATCGCCCGGGTCAAGAGTGTTGCCCGGGGAGAGACCATCTTTTTCGAGGGAGAGCAGGCCAACGGTTTTTATATGGTGGCCCGGGGCAAGGTCAAGATTTTCAAGATGTCTCTGGGCGGCAGGGAACAGATCCTTCATATCTTCGGCGTCGGCGAACCCTTTGGTGAGGTGCCGGTCTTTCACGGTAACCCCTTTCCCGCCTCTGCCTCGACCCTGGAGGCCTCGGAGGTCCTTTTCTTTCCCAGGAGCGAATTTGTGGAGCTGGTCACCACCAATACCTCCCTGGCTTTGAGTATGTTGGCCATGCTCTCCATGCGCTTGCGTCGTTTTGCCACCCAGGTGGAGAATCTGACCCTCAAGGAGGTGCCCGGCCGGCTGGCCTCCTATCTGCTCTATCTGGTGGAAGAGCAGGGGCGGGAAGATCAGGTGATCCTGGATGTGCCCAAGGGCCAGCTGGCCAATCTCCTGGGCTCCACCCCGGAGACCCTGTCCAGGATCTTTGCCAAGATGAAAGAGGAGGGTTTGATCCAGGTCCAGGGAAAAACCATCCAGCTCCTGGACCTGGAGGGGCTTCGCCACCGTTGAAACCCGTGCCTTCTCAGGCCGGAATGATCCTGGCGTGGTATTGGAACTGCTGCGGGGCCTTGATTGGCTGGCAGCAGGGGGAGGCGGGGTTGCACTTTGGGGTGCGTCTCTTCCTGACTAGGCGTCCTGGTCCAGGGCCTGGTTGAGGGCGATCAGGTTCTGGAGGTGGGCGTAACTGTCGGGGTTGAGGTCGGTAAAGGCGATGGCCATGCCGTCGGCTTCGTGTCGACAGATGGTTCCGTTGATGGTGAAGTGGAGCATGCTGGTGGTGCCGCTCAGGTCGATATCCACGCTACAGCTGGTTCCCAGGGGGAGTTTGTGGCTGGTCTCCAGGAACACGCCCTTGAGGCTGATGTTTTTTGTCTCCAGGCTGGCGCTCAGCGGGCGCTCGGCTTGGCTGTGGACATGGGCGGTGCTGATGAAGTTGACTCGTCTGGCGCTTCTGCGTTCGTTAACCATGGCTGCTGCTCCTTGGGTATGTGCTGGCCAAGTTGAGAGAGGTGTGCAGGCGGTGGCTGATCCAGGGTGTAGCTTCCCTGGATGACGCTGACCTGGGGAACCTGTCTGTTGCTTTCAAAAAAATCATACATGGGTTGCTGGCTCTGCCAGAAGCTGCTCCAGAAAGAGCGCTTAAATTTTTTTAGGTTGGCAGGGCTGGGCACAAAGGGAAAGATGTGGACCGCTACAGAGCGCTGCCCCTGCTGCAGTGCGGCCTGCACCAGGCAATAGATTTCTTCCATGGCCGCATCTCCCATGGCAAAGCAGCCCCGGGAAGAACAGCGGCCATGGATCATGATCTGCGACCCTTGACGACCATGGATGGTATCGTAAAGGTTTGGATAGCCAATGTCAAAGGCAAGGTGATAACGGGAGTGCGGATTGAGTTGATCGAGCCGGACCTGGTAGAATCCTTCAGGACTCTGCTGGTCTCCTTCGGCCAGTTTTGGACCGAGAAATCCGGCATAGCAACAGATGGGGTAGCCCTTGAAAAGCCTGAAGCGTCCCCGGGACTCGATCCACAGTTCCAACCGTTCCGGGAGCTTGAAGATCCGGAGGTAGACCTTGCTGCCCATGGTCAGTTCTTGACGTTCCAGCTGCTGTTTAAGCCTGGTCAGGGGCCTGGTGAGCGCCTCTGCAGCGGTGGGGGGGGGCGTGATGCTCTCTGCCGAGAGGACCTGCTTCCCTGGAATGGCTGCGCCAAGCAACCCTGCCCAGAGGATAACAACCGGCACCCTGTTGCTCACTCTCTCTCCCGGGCGATCAGGGCCCTGTCTCCCTCTGGCTCTGGGCGTATGTTGATGCCGCGCATTCATTCTTCCCCAGATCCAGTTCTTCCTGCCTCTCCTCATCCGGTTCTTCCAGGTTGGCATTGACCAGCCGGATGAAGGCGTACTCCTCTGGCTGGGGACGCATGTTGTCCTTGATAAAGGAAACGAATTCAGAGAGTCGGCTTATCTCGTAGATGCCCCGATTGCGTTGCAGCACCTGTTCCAGGGCCAGGGTAAAGCAGAGCTTTTCGTCGGCCTCCTGCCAATCGATGTAATGTCCGGGCAGAACCTGGATGGCGGGGTCCAGCTGCTTGATCTGCTGGATGGTTGCATAGAGCAGCTCGGCCCACTCCTCTGCCTTGCCACCCAGGTCCGGACGTCCCACGGAGTCGATAAAGATGGTGTCACCGGAGATGATGAACTGCTCGTCAATGATGAAGCTGGTGGAGCCCGGGGTATGTCCAGGGGTGAAGAGCACCCGGATCTCGGGACCGTCTTCAGGGCAACCAAAGGTCTCGCCGTCAACCAGTTCGGTGTAGGGGTTTCTGGATCCCTTGAAGTCCTCGGCATTGGCGTGGAAGCTGGCCCCGGTGGCGGCGGCGATGGCGCGACTGCCGGCAATATAATCTGCCTGAAGATGGGTTTCAAAGGTTCTCGTGATGGTGGCTCCTTTCTCCCTGGCAAAGGCCAGGTAAAAGTCCAGGTCACGGGAGGGATCGAAGGTCATCAGTTCCTGGCCGCAGAGGAGGCCGTAACTGCAGGAGGCCTTGCCGGGCCGGATAAATTGGTAGAGCTCGTAGCGGTCGTCGCCGTGGATCAGCATGGGAACCAGGAGGTTGCCCCAGGACTTGATGCCGCCGGCCAGGTATCCCACCTGGTCGAAGCCGTGTTTTTCCAGGATTTCGGCTACATACCTGGCTGAGCCTTCCTGGGCACAGACGATTCGGATCTCCCTGTCCCTGGGAACCTGGGCAACCATCTCCTCTTCGATCTCCATGAAATCATAGTAGGAGAGGTTCAGCATCTCGAAGGGATAGGGACCTTCCACTTGAAAGCGCTGGAAATCTTTACTGTTGCGTACATCGAGTATCGCGATGTTTTCTTGCCTGATCAGCCACTGAAAAAGGTCATTAGCCTGGTACCTGAATATTGCCATCTGCTCGCTCTCCTCTCTGGCCGCGGGTCCGCCTTGGCTGGAATCCTGAAGGGTGAATTGTTCTCATCGATAGATCTTTGTCTACAGTATAACAGGAAAAAGGCAAAGGTAAACCGCCTGTCGATCGGGAAATATCGTGCCCGCTTCTTCAGCCGTTCCCAGGTCCCACCGGCCAACCGGGATTGGAGCATGGTGTGTAAGCCTGCCCTCTGTCGCCGCTGGCCGGGAGTTGTCGGCAAGCAGGCAGGATAACGGGACCTCTCTTGCGGAGACGGTCTGTTTTATTTTGACAAAAACCAAAATATCACCGTAAACTGGAGCTGTTAGACCCTTGTTTCCCACGGTCTCTTATCCATGGCTCCCTTTGCCGCCTCCAGGAGTGTTCCTTTGCCTAGACAAGTCTTGCTGAGGTGCTGCAGTGCCCTGTTGTCGGTCGCATACGCCGCCCGATCCTGGGCCTCTGCTTCATCGATTCCCGACCACGCCCCCTCCCAGGCGGAGCGGTTGGTCGAACTGGTCTGTGCCCTGCCCCAACAGCTGGGCCAGGACTCCAGTCGACTGCTCCTCTTGGCGGTGGCTCTCCTCCTGCTGGTGCTGCTTCTCTTCCACCGGCGGCAGCGAAAGATACTGAGCACCACCTCCCAGGAGTTGCTCCAGGTCGAGGCCCGTTATCGGCTCCTCTTTGAACAGTCGCCTATCTCTCTGTGGGAGGAGGACCTTTCCGCGGTCCGGTGCTACCTGGAGTATCTCCGGGATGAGGGGATCTCCAACCTGGGTGCCTACTTTGATGCCCATCCCGACGAGTTGAGGGCTTGCGCCAAGAAGATCAGAATTGTCGATGTCAATGCCAGAACCCTGCAGCTCTATGAACTCGAGGACAAGGAGGAACTCTCCACCGTGGCTGATCTGCTCCCCTTGGGGGCGGAGTGGATCATCAAGGAGGAACTCCTGGCCCTGCTTGCCCGCGGCAGTTTTGAGGTCACCGTGGCCGACCGGACCCTTTCCGGCCAGGAACTCACCATCGAGCTCCGGGTGGTGGTGGCTGCCGGCTACGAGGATACCTGGGAACGGGTCTATGTCTCGGTGCTCGACATCACCGAGCAGACTCGGCTTAAGAAGGAAAAAGAGCAGTATGAACAACAGATGCAACAGTCGAGAAAGCTGGAGGCCATCGGCAGCCTGGCCGGTGGCATAGCCCATGACTTTAACAATATCCTGGCCCCGATCATCGGTAGGGCGGAGCTGATGATCCTGGAGTCCGGAGAGGAATCCGGGGTTCGGGACCACTGTCGAAAGATCCTGGACGCCTCTAAGAGGGCCAGGGATCTGGTCAGGCAGATACTGACCTTCAGCCGTGAGGTTGACCAGGAGATCAAACCCTTGGCCATGCAGCCGATTGTGGATGAGGTGGTGGCCCTGGTTCGGCCCACCCTCCCGGCCACCATCGCCCTGCAGACCTCGCTGAAGCCTGACCTGCCCTTTATCATGGCAGATTCCACCCAGATACATCAGGTGGTCATGAATCTGGTGACCAATGCCTTTCATGCCATGGAAGAGACCTCGGGCACCCTCTCGCTTGAGCTCGACGAACAGCTGCTCACCATCGCCGAGTGCCTGGATGAACAGTTTTCCCCGGGTCGCTATCTCTGCCTGAGGGTTGCCGACAGCGGCCATGGGATGGACCGGGCGACCCTGGAAAAGATCTTTAACCCCTACTTCACGACCAAGGCCAGGGACAAGGGCACAGGATTGGGACTGTCGGTGGTCCATGGTATCCTGCGCAGCTACGGCGGCACCATTCGGGTGGAGAGCGAGGTCGGGGTCGGTACCACCTTTTCGCTCTTTTTGCCGGTGGTTGAACTCAGACCCCCTCGGCCCGGTCTCAAGCCTCGCCAGGGCCCCCTGCCCCGGGGAGACGAGCACATCCTCCTGGTCGATGACGAGCATTCCGTGGCCGAGGTCTGCAAGGGGATGCTGGAAAAACTGGGCTATAAGGTGACCATGCGGGTGAGCAGCCTGGAGGCCCTGGAGGCCTTTCGCAAGCTCAGCGATCAGATCGATCTGGTGATCACCGATTTAACCATGCCCCAGATGACCGGCCTGCAGCTGGTTGCCCAGCTCAAGCAGGTCAAGGCCGATATTCCGGGGATTATCTGTACCGGCTTCAGTGAGCAGTTGGACAGTTCCAAGCCCTCCACCGTCGGGGTGGACGCCTACCTCAACAAACCGGTGCTGATGGAAGACCTGGCCTATGATGTCCGGGCAGTACTGGATGAGGCCAGAGGCAGGAGTGCTGATAGTTCCGGGCCCTTGCCGGCATAGCCCCGGACAGGGCCGGCGGCTGCGCAGGGGTCGGGGAAGTGGTGTGTTCTTACTGATCGTTGGCGATGATGGTAAAGGCGTCCGGCGGGTCAAAGGCCCAGTGGATGTCCCGCAGGTAATCGGCCGCCTCTCTGGCTCGATTTTCCCGGATCAGCTCCACCAGGCGACTGTGCTGGTCCAGGTTCCTCTGGTTCCAGCGGCTGCCGTAATCCCGTCTGGGAAAATCATAGAGCTGTGCCTTCAGGATCTCAACATATCTGCGCATTCGTTGGTTGGTGGAGAGTTGGAGAAAGACGTTGTGAAAGGCGATGTTGGCCTGGTTATGACGGACCATGTCACCCGCCTCCATGCTGGCCTCGATCTCCTGGTTGAGGGAGATCATGGTGGCCAGGTGCTCCTGGGTGAGCTGGGGAAAGACCGAGAGCAGAATCCTGGACTCAATTCCGCTAAGAATTTCATAGATATCAGCGACGTCGTCCATGGTGAGCAGGTTAATCTTGACCCCGCGTTGGGGCTGGATAGTGACAAAGCCCTGCTCCTGAAGCAGGAGCAGGGCCTCCCGCAGGGGCGTGCGGCTGATACCCAGCTCTGCTATCAGGGTGTTGACCCGGATGGAGGAACCGGGCGACAGGGTACCCTGGCGCATCTGCTCCTGGAGGTAGTTGTAGACCTGGACCCGGAGCAGGTTGTTGCCAGGTCCGCTGGTAATCGTCATCTTTGCATCTCCTTTAACTGTGCATCTCCTTTAAAGCTGCTGTGGCTGAGGAAGGGGCGGCCGCTGCTGGAACCTTGCCGCTATCAGGTGCGCGCCTACCTTCCCTCGATGGTTGGGCTTGGTCTCACTTTGGGAGACACCCTAATGGTTCACCGGGACAGATGCGAGGGCTTAGAGCAGCTGGGGTACTTTTTTTTTTAAAAGGAGGTGTACAAAGAGAAGGCTCCTGGGCCGATGAGCCGTGGAAAATCGGCCCCCGGAGCAGTTGGCTCATGGCCGCGTCCTTGCGGCTGCTGGAAGCTACCAACGGATCAAGGGACGGTCAACAGGGTTCAGGAGGGGATTTGGCCTGGAGCAGAGGTGCCCGCTCAGTAGAGCTTACGACACACCGAGTAGTGGACATACTCGACCAGCGAGTTGATGTCGTAGATCGGGATCCTGACCTCCTCCTGGATGGCCAGGGAAAAGGCGGAGAGGTCGGTACACTCCAGTACCAGGGCATCCAGCTTCCGGCTGGTGGCCAGGGAGACGGCGGCTGCACAGATCTCTGCCTCCAGCTTCACCATATCAAAATCATGTCGCCTGCCCTCGATGATGGTCTCCCAGAACTCGGGACGTCCCTCCATCCCCTGGATAGAGACCTCGGCCATGGTCGAGCCGGTGGCGCTGAAGTGTTCTTCGCTCAGGGCAGCTCTGCTGGCCGTCAACACCCCGATTTGCGCCTCCTGGCCATGGATGAGACGGACCAGGGGGATGTTGAGCAGGCTGGAGAGGAAGACGGGAACCTGCACGGCTGCCGCGATCTGGGGCTGGAATCTGGCAAGAAAACCACAGCTGCCGGTGATGGCCCGGACCCCATCGCTCTCCAACTGGCGGGCTGCCTCGATGAAGGGCCGGACCAACTCCGCGGAGGGATCAAACAGCAGTTTGGGGATATCGACGCCCTTGACCACCGAGCAGACCACCGGGAAGTCAAAGGATCTGGGGTTGCGCAGGTGACCCCTGGGCTTTGGAAAAAGGGATTCCAGACAGAGGACTCCCACTGGTAGGTCATAGTAGAGATAGCCGCCTTGGAGGATCAACTGCTTGCTCCTTGAAGAAGAGGGCAGCGGCCGACTCGATGGAGCCGTCCGCTGCCCGGTTGGTATGGACTGAACACCCTCGGGTTATCAGTTGGCGCGAATTCCCAGCTTGTCGATAACCTTGCTCAGGTCCTGGTACTGCTGCCGGACCACTGGGCTCCACTCTTCCGGTCCCAGGTAGGAGGGGGTGGCGTGGATGTTGTCCATGGCCTTGATGAATGCAGGGTTTTTTACCATGGTCCTGGTTGCAGCAGCGATCCTGGCCATGACCTCCTTGGAGGTACCCTTGGGTGCTGCAATACCGCCCCAGCCGATGTAGGATCCCTGGTAGCCCAACTCTTCGAAACTGGGTACTCCCGGAAACTGATCGGACTTCTGGCCCAGGGCCAGCAACTTGACGTTGCCCGATTTTACCTGGGGAATATAGCTCTGCGGGAAGACAAAGGAGACATCGGTGTGCTTACCCAGCAGCGAGGTCACCGCCGGAGCAGAACCCTGGTGCTCAACGTGTTTGAGATCGAGATCCGCGTCGATCTCCCAGTGGCGCATGGCCAGGGTCAGCCAGGTGGCGGCACCCGGGCTGGCGTAGATGTACTTGCCGGGAGCGGCCTTGGCATCCTTGACAAAGTCTGCCAGGTTCTTCCAGGGGGCGTCCTTGTGGGCAATCAGGCCACAGTTGCCGATCATGATCCTGGAGATGTATTCAAAGCTGTCGACTCCGTAGGAGGTCTTGGCGGTCTGGGGGGCAATCAGGACGGCGCCGGCCTGGGCAAGGAACAGGGTGTAGCCATCGGCCTTGGCATGGGCGGCAAAGGTGGTACCGGCCACCCCGCCACCACCGGTTTTGTTGACCACAATAACCGGTTGGCCCAATTCTTTTTCAGCAAAATCGGCCCATACCCGGGCAGTGAGGTCGGCGTCACCACCCGGCGAATAGCAGACAATCAGTTTGATCGGTTTTTTGGGGTATCCCCTTTTCGCCATGGCCGGCTGCAGGGCCACCAGGCCAACGGCGATCAGGGTTAAGATGGAACAGCTCAGCAGACGTTGCACGGTTTTCATGGTTTCTCCTCTTTTTGGTCATGTTGCAGGTTGTCAGGGCTGGTGTGGCCCTGATAGTTTTCAAGGTACCCCTAAGGGTACAGGCGGCGGCCAATCAGTTGTTTGGCTGGTCCGAGGCCTTGAGTTGATCTACCTCCATGGCAAGTTTATTGGTTTTCATTCTGGTCCTGGTAATGGAGATAATGGATACCAGGGCCAGGAACAGAAAGATCGCTGGAATGGGACGGGTGAAGAAGATCGAATAACTGCCGTCAGAGATCACCATGGCCTGGTCAAAGGCCCGCTCCCAGATGGGTCCCAGGATAAAGCCGATGATAAAGGCCCCGGCACTGAAGTGGTAGCGCTTCATCAGGAAACCGACGATGGCGAAGATGATCAGGGTGAAGATGTCAAACAGGCTCTGGTTGATGGAGTAGGCACCGACAAAGCAGAACACGGTGACACAGGAAAAAATCAGGTGCTTGGGCGCCTGGGAGAGTTTGATCCAGAGGTTGAAGCCCATCTTGGCGATGAGGTAGAGAAAGAGGTCACACATCAGCAGGCCGCCGAAGATGCCGTAGATCAGATGGGTATGTTCGTAGAAGATGGTCGGCCCGGGGGTGATCCCCTGGATCAGGAAGGCACCCATCAGGATGGCGGTGACATCGTCTCCGGGAATCCCCAGGGTCAACATCGGAATCATGGCAGAACCGGTGGTGGCATTGTTGGCGGCCTCGGGTGCAGCCAGGCCGTCGATGGCGCCTCTGTTGAACTTTTCCGGTCGCTTGGAGCTGCGCTGGGCCTCGGAGTAGGCCATGAAGGCCGCCGGAGAGGCACCCAGGCCAGGGAGTGCGCCGAGAAAGGAGCCGATGAACGATGACTTGATCATGGTGGGCAGGCAGTATCTGAAATCTCTGAGGGTGAACCGGTTATCCTCCCTGTTTTGGGAGAGGGTGAGCCGTTTTTTCTTTTTTGCGGTATAGGCCTGGCCTACCTGCTGGAGTACCTCGGGCAGGCAGAGCAGACCGATGACCATGGGGATCAGGGAGATCCCCCCGATCAGTTCGGAGGAGCCGAAGACAAACCGGGTGGCGCCGGTGGTCTCGGAGATGCCGATGGTGGAGAGCCAGATACCCACCCCGGCACAGATGATTCCCTTGATGATCGAGGGACCGGAGATGGAGCCGACCACGGTCAGGGCCAGGACGATGATGCTGAACCGTTCCGCCGGACCTGCCTTGAGGGTGATGATCGACAGGGGGGCGGCCACGAAGATCAAGAGCAGGTTACTGAAGACATCGCCAAAGACCGAGGCAGAGAGGGCGGTGTTCAGGGCCTTGCCGGCCTGGCCCTTCCTGGTCAGGGGATAGCCCTCCATGGCGGTACAGACCGCCGGGGGCGCGCCCGGGGTGTTGAGCAGGATGGCGGAGATGGAGCCGCCGAAGATTCCGGCCTTGTAAATCCCGAGCAGCATGGGGATGCCGATCAGGGGGCTGACGTAAAAGGTCATGGGCAGGAGGATCGCTATGGCCATGATGCCCGATATCCCCGGGATGGCCCCGAAGATCAGCCCGGTGAGGACGCCCACGGCGATCCCGGTGAGGGGGCCCAGGGAGAAGATGGACATCAGTCCTGATAAAATTTCAGCAATCATTCTTTTGTACTCCTTGTTCCAGGAGACCCCGGGGATGCCGGCTCGCCGTGGTCACTTTTTCGAGGGGATAGCCCCCCTTATGGGGCAGGGCCTGCGGTGTGGCCCTACTTTGGGTTGAACCCGGGCTGTTATTCAAAAAGGACCCCCATGGGCAGGATAATCTTCATCAGGTGAAGGGCCAGATAGTAGAGGGCCACGCTGAAACCCACTGCCAGAGGGGTGAGGACCAGCAGGTTGCGGCCATGGAGGAGCCAGGATACCATCAGCATGACGATGGGGGTGGAGATCATGAAGCCCAGATAGTGGAGCAGGATTAGGTAGAGAAAGAGGAGGGCGAGATAGTAAAAGAGGTAGCGCGTCTGTTTCGGGTTATGATCTGTCCCTTCCTCGCCGCCTGGAGCAGAGGGGGCCACCGCGCCCTTGCCGAACCATCCTGTGATCATCAACAGCAGGCTGAGGAGGACCACGATGGAGATGATAAATCGAGGGAAGGCCAGGGGGCTGCTGGCAGAGCTCATCCCGCCGCTGACAAAATGATGCATGTTCAGCAGGAAGGGACAGCTGATCCCGAAGAGGATCAGGCCGATGAAGAGATCCGTTTTATTGGTATAGGGTGGGAAACGTACCATGGTCACACCTCTGAGGTTGGATTCAAGCGGTAATCAATCAATGGTAATCAATATAAGCAGCAGCTCAGCACCAGGCGACTCCAGAGGAGTCTATCCATGATGCTCAGCCGATTTTTCGGGCCTCGCTGCCCGGAGTGGGGCAGGGGAGGATGGCCCTCTGCCTTGCGGCCTGCACTGTTCATGGCTGCTGGTCCGGCAGCGGGTGGTGGAGGTCACAGTAGTTTTCCAGGGAGACCGGACGAAAGGGTTGCCTGATCCGGAGGCTGCCCACGCTCTCAACACCGGTGGAGCATGCGGCTGCGGTGATTTCAGCCAATGCCGGGCCACACATCCTGCCCTGGCAGGGACCCATGCCGCAGCGGCTGAAGAGTTTGACCTCGTTGACCTCGGTGCAGCCCTCTGCAACGGCCTTTCTGATCTCGCCGGCTGTCACGCACTCGCAGCGGCAGACCATGGTCTCGTCCGGGACCTTGAAGAGCTGAGGGTGGGGTGCAAAGAGATGGCGGAGGTAGCCCCGGGAGATGCGCATGGTCTGCAGTTGTTTCCGCGGAGCTGCACTGCGGTCTGCGGCCTCCTCCTTCGAGATCACCCCCAGGTAACGGGCCGCAGCCACGCCGCTCATGCTCCCTTTGAGTTGACTGGCATCTCCTCCATGGACATAGCCGGCATCCCCGGCCAGGAAGAGGCCGGCTATGCTGGTGGCACCGTCCTGATCCAGCAGCGGGTACCAGTAGCGCTGAACCCTGTCCCAGTGATGCTCGATCCTGAGAGAGTTGAGGATGTGGGTGCGGGGGATGATGCCCTCGTGACGCAGGAGGGTGGCGGCCCCCAGCAGGTACCGCTTACCCCTTTTTCGGTAGCTGACCTGCTCCAGTTGTCCCTCTCCCAAGGCCCGGATGTCGCTGACTCCCCTGATGAGCGGGATCTTGCCCTTGAGGACCTGGAGGGCCATCTTGACGCCCTTGTTCAGGTAGGCCGGGTCCAGGGCTGCTGCCGGCATCAGGGGCAGGGCGCGCAGCCGTTGTGACCAACAGCCGGTATCCAGCCAGGCCACGATCTTGACCCCGGCCTGGAGCAGGTGGCCGGCCAGGAGCAGCAGCAGCGGGCCGTTGCCTGCCAGGACCACAGGAGCAGCGGGGTCCTTGTCCAGGGTCCCGCCGGAGCGGAGCAGGATGTCGGCGCCACCGGCGCCCATGACTCCGGGCAGGGTCCAGCCGGGAAAGGGGACCGGTCGCTCCATGGCGCCCGGAGCGACGATGATGGCAGAAGCCTCCAGGGTGGCAGGGACTCCCTCGAGCGTGCAGGATACCCTGCCAGGCTCCAGTCCCCAGATGGTGGTCTTGGGGCAGTAGGCGGCACCGGAGGCCCGGAAGGCACGGACCAGCTCCATCCCCTGGGCCCGCTCCCTGGCCTGGAGCGCCTGCTGTCCAAGGGGGGATTCGATGTTGCGGAAGAGCTGGCCGCCGGGGGCGGCCTGTTCGTCGATGAGGGTTACCTCCAGTCCGCAGTCACGGGCGCTCACCGCTGCTGCCAGCCCGGCAGGTCCGGCCCCGATGACGAGGAGATCTGTACGCCTGTTCATAGTTTGATGCTCTCTGGCAGAGGTTGTCGTCTGACCTGCATCCCTTCCTCAACCGTTACCAGGCAGGATTGGACATCAGGGAGTCCGTTGATCTCCATCAGACATTCGAAACAGACGCCCATGAAACAGAATGGGGCCCGGCCGCTGCCGTCCACCGGGTGTTTGCAGGTGTGGCCGGGATGGGCGTAACCGGCAACTGCGGCGGCGACGCTGATCCCGGCAGGGACTTCAAGCTCTTGCCCCTCAAAAAGGATGCGCACGGTGGTGGTGGTGAGAGGTGTGGACATGGCTACTCCTTGTTCAAGATGCGAATCCAAAACGATTAAGCGTCATTTTCCGGGCCAGCTCCGGTAACTCCCCGCCCAGGAGGTAGTCCGCAAGCAGTCTGGTGTGGAAGGCGGCCAGGGTTACCGCACTGTGGGTGTTGACCAGGGTGACCCCAGGGTGTCCGGGCAGGCGACTGTAGATGGCCTGGCTGTCTTTGGGCATCACCCTCAGGCCGCTCCAGGTACGGATCAGCCGACGTTTTCCCAGTGCAGGCCAGACCCGGATGGCCCACTGGCCTTCGCTGGCCACTGCAGAGGGGACGACCTGGGTATCGTGGCCGACATACTCATGCCGAAAACCGATGATCACGGTGCCGCCAAAGGTCTGGGTGACCCCCAGCATGGGGATGGGCATCACCTGGGGCAGTCGTTCCACCAGCAGTACCTGGCCCTTGTCGGCATGGACCGGCAGGTCGGGGATGGCAAAGTTGGCCAGTCTGCGGTTGGCCAGGCCGGCGGCCAGGACCAGCTGTTGGCACTCCAGGGGCCCCGTGGCCGTATGCAGCCGGTAGCCGCCGCCTGCCAGGGGCTCCACCTGGTGAACCAGGGTCTTTAAGGTGGTGACCCCCACCCGGGTAAGGGCTACCTTATAGGCACGCAGCAGGGCCAGGGGGTCGATGATGCCGTCTGCCTCACACCAGGCCGCCCCTGTCACCTCGGGACCAAAGGTGATGGCCGGCAGCTTTCGTTCCAGTTGGCTGCGGCTGATCATCTCGCCCGGATACTCCTCCAGGACCTGTCGGAGCCGATCGATATAGTCGGCGCGACTGGAGTACTCCTCCTCACCCAGACAGGGGATCAGGCCGCCGCGGTAGTTGACCGGGATCTCCAGCCCTGAGACCTCGCTCAACTCGCGGCTCAGTTCGGGAAAGAGTCGGGCCGAGAGAAAGGCCAAGCTGGCGTAGTCCGGGAGGTGGGCAAATTTGGATTGGCACCAGATCAGGCCCACGTTGGTCCGGGAGGCCTTGTCGGTTGCCGTTGGTCCGTCCAGGAGGGTGATCTGCCGCCCCCTGTCAGCCAGGCCATAGGCCAGGGCTACTCCGGAGATGCCGCCGCCGACGATGATGATGTCATGTTCTCTTGCTGTTGTGCTCATTGGCCTCTGCAAAGTGGTCCGCTGAACAGGGCCAGGTATCCAGCACCTGTCAGCTGCATGGTTGTCAGTTGCTTGCCTGTCAGCTGGTGGCTTGCCTCTCTGCCTGCTTGCCTGGTTGCCTGTAGGCAATGCAGTCCACCTCTACCTTGAGGTCACTCATCATCCGGGCCTGCACCGTCACCCGTGCAGGGGCATGTTCTGTGGAAAAGAATTTGGCATAGACCCTGTTGAACTCGGCAAAGTCTCTGGGATCATCGAGCCAGACCCCCACCCGGACCACCTGGTCCAGGGTGTAGCCTGCCGACTCCAGCACCTGCTGGAGGTTGTTCAGGGTGACCAGCGCCTGTTTGCCCATGGTACCGGCGACCATCTCTCCGTCGCTGTCACGGGGTACCTGGCCGCTCACATAGAGCCAGCCATCGGCTCCGGCAGCCCGGGAAAAGGGGAGGCCGCCTCTCTGGGGGCTGCCGTAACGTTGAATGCTCATCTCACCTCTCTCTGCTCTTCTCTCTGCTATTGGCTGCAGCTGTTTCCCTGGCTGGCATTCAGCAGAGTGGAACTGCAGTGGTTGGTGTAGCACATCGGGATCAGGGGTATGGACGAACAGGATGAGTGTTGTCGCAATATGTTACAGCTGGTATACTCTCTCTCCAGGTCCCGATGCAGTGATCGTCGTATCTTCTGCAGATGGCGGGCCAAGATGAATAATTTTTTAATTGTATGATTACAATGAGTTGTCCGGTTGGTTGGGCTCGGCTGGGGAAGCTGGGGTTGTAACGAATGTTTACAGCTGCCGGGCTCTCCAGGTATCGGCCTGCCGGAATACCCCGCAGCAGGGCCCTGTTTGTGAGCCGGAGCAGGATCTGTTTCTAAATATTACAATGTAAGGTTTTGGTACAGTCATGGAAACAGAACTTCAAACACTTCCAGATCTTGAAGCGATTATCCGGCGTTCCCTGGAACGCTCGGCCAGGTATGGGGTCGACCCCCATCAGGATGGGGCTCCCGAGTCCACTCGGATCTCGGAGCAGGAGGTTCAGGTCCGCATCCAGGAGCAGTACGAGTTCTATACCCTGGCCCGGGAGCAGTTGGACAGCCTCTATCGATTGCTGAAAAACACCGGCTTCTGCATGGTCCTTGCTGATAGGGACGGCTATGTCCTCTATGTGGTGGGCGACCCGGATCTGATCGAACATTTTAAACGGCGTCGCTGTATCCCAGGCTATCGCTGGACCGAGCGGGACATGGGGACCTGCGCCATTGGCCTGGCCCTGGAGGAACGGGTGCCTATCTTTCTGCCAGGTGACAAGATGTATGCGGCCCTGGCCCAGAAGATCAGCAATGCCGGTGCCCCGGTGCTGGCCCCGGATGGTCAGGAGGTCTTGGGGGTGATCTCCCTGAGCGGCTATTCGGAAAAGATGCATGTCCACACCCTGGGCCTGGTTCGGCAGTCGGCAGAGACGGTTACTGCCCATCTGCGTGAAAGCGGCTCTATCCGCGAACTGGAGATCAAGAACCAGTATATGAGTGCCCTCCTGGAGTCAGACTCAAGGGGGATGGTGACCGTAGATCAAGGGGGGAGGATCGTTCAGACCAACCATAAGGCACGCACCCTGTTAAATATTCCCTTGGAGGCCGAAGGCAAGAAACTGAGTGAGTGTGTGGAGGCGAATCTGGATATTTCCAGCTATCTCGCCAAAGGCAAGGGCTTTCTCGCCCGGGAGCTGCTGACCAGGAAGAGCGGCAGCACCCACTTTGCCTCCCTGGATCCCATTCGGATCAAGACCGGAGAGCTGGTTGGCGGACTGCTCACCGTCTTTGAAAAGAAAGAGATGATGCGGATGGCCGCGGAGATGACCGGCACCTATGCCCACTTCACCTTTGACTCCATCCTGGGGAGTAGTGAACGACTTCGCTCGGCCGTCCATTTGGCCCATATCGCGGCCAACAGTGCGGCGCCGGTACTGCTCTCCGGTGAGACCGGTACCGGTAAGGAGCTCTTTGCCCAGGCCGTCCACAACGCGAGTGAACGTCGTAATCGTCCCTTTGTGGCCATCAACTGCGGGGCCATTCCCAAGGAGCTCCTGGAGAGCGAGCTCTTTGGTTATGAGGAGGGGGCCTTTACCGGAGCCCAGCAGGGTGGACGACCCGGTAAGTTTGAGCTGGCCGATGGCGGGACCCTGTTTTTGGATGAGATTGGTGACATGCCCTTTGATATGCAGGTCAAGCTACTCCGGGTGCTCCAGTCCGGTGAGATCCAGCGGGTGGGTGGGCTGCGCACCATTCAGGTCAACCTGCGGGTGATTTCGGCCACCAACAGGGATCTGAGGCGGGCTATCCAGGACTACACCTTTCGGGCTGATCTCTACTACCGGATCTGTACCCTCAGGATCGAGATTCCCTCCCTGCGTGAGCGGCGCGAGGATATCCTCCAGTTGAGCCGTCATTTTATCCAGCGCCATGCCCTGAAACTCAACCGCACTCCGCAGCCCCTGGCCAGGGAGACGGAGCTGGCCCTGGAGGAGTACAGCTGGCCCGGCAACATTCGCCAACTGGAGAGCGCAGTGGAACGGGCGGTGCACCTCTCCGAGGGAAATCCGCTCCAGCCTGAACACTTTGACATTGCCGAGTTCAGCGCTCCCGCCTCGCCCCCTGAGTCTTCCTGGAACGCCCCAACGAGTTTGGAGGCAATGGAACGGCAGGCCATAGCCGCTGCCATCGTCTACTTTGAAGGCAACATCTGTAAGACGGCCCGGGTCTTGGGGATCAGTCGGCCCACCATCTACCGGAAGATGAAAAAGTACGGCATAGCATCGGCTTGAGCCCTGTCCCGCCATCCCGGTTTGCCCGGCAGGATCAGTTCTTCAGGAAGTAGCTGAAGTAACCGTTGACCTTGCCGATCAGGTTCAAGGTCTCCTTATACTGGGGAGGGCGGTTGTTGCTGATGGAGTTTTCCCCGGCATTCCAGGCAGAGACCACCAGGTCGAGCTTGCCCTGGAAGGCGGCGTTATACTTGGCAATAAGATAGCAGGTCAGGAGGATGTTGACCGCCGGACTGTAGAGGTCGCGGGGCTTGAGATTGGCCAGTCGCCGTTTGGAGACATAGCGGAAGGGCAGGTTCTTTTGGGCCAGTTCCCTTGCCGCCCGTTTGCCGGTGGCAAAGGTGATCTGACAGAGTCCCTTGGCCCCCTTGCTGGAGAGGGCCTTGGGGTGGCCATTGGATTCCGCCAGCATCAGGGCCCGGATGAAGTCGGCGTTGACCCGGTGCTTGGGGCGGATATAGGCAAAGGAGCTGAAGTATTCAATCAGGTGGTTGTAGCGGGCGATCCTCTTGAGTTGCCCTGGAGAGACCGGGATGTTACGGTACTTGCTGAGATAGCCTGTCAGTGAGGCCTCAGCCGGGCTGCTCAGGGGAGCCTGGGCAGCCAGCAGCAGGAAAACCAGCAACAGCGAGGTTGCCGGGCGAAGGAGGGGGCAACGGTTCATGGCTGATCTTCCCGGCAGGTCAGGCACTCCGGTTTTTCCTGGAAAAAGGTGGCCAGGGCTCGGTAGAGGTACCAGCCATCCAGTGAACCCGCAGTTTCCCGGATGGAGTGCATGGCCAGGGAGGGGATGCCCACATCCACCGTGGCCACGCCGATGGCCGCCGCAGTCAGCGGCCCGATGGTGGAGCCGCAGGCCATGTCATTGCGCATCACGAACTCCTGGACCGGCACCTCGGCCTTGCTGCAGAGGAGTTTGAACAGGCCGCCGCTGAGGCTGTCGGTGGCATAGCGCTGGTTGGCGTTCTTCTTCAGCACGACCCCCCTGTTGAGTTGGGGCAGGTGGTTGGCCTCATACTTCTGGGGAAAGTTGGGGTGGACGGCGTGGGCATTGTCAGCGGAGATAAAGAGGGACTGGGCCAGCACCCGGAGCCGCTGCTCAGGCTCGGGGTAGAGCCGCTCCAGCACGGAGCGGAGAAAAGGTCCCTGGGCACCGGAACTGGAAACCGAGCCGGTCTCTTCGTGGTCGTTGAGGACAATCAGCAGATCCTGTTGGGCCGGTGGATCGACCGCCGCCCGGATCAGGGCATAACAGGAGAGCAGGTTATCCAGGCGCGCCCCGCTGATCAGCTCCTGGTTGAGTCCGACCCTGGAGGGGGGCTGGTGATCGTAGAAGAAGAGGTCATGGTCCAGGATGATCGCCCCCTCGGTCCCAGGGTGTTCCTGGAGCAGTTGCTCTTTGAGCAACTCTGAAAAATCAATCGCAGCCCCATCCGGGGCAAGCATCGCCACCGGGGTGAGGTCGGTCTGTTTGTTGATGCTTCTCTTTTCATTGGCTTCCCTGTCCAGGTGGATGGCCAGGCTGGGAATAACGGCCACCGGTCGTTGGAAATCAAGCAGGCTGCACTGGAGCGGGCCTCCTTCACGGTGCCAGCTCACTCTGCCTGCCAAGGAGAGGTCCCGATCAAACCAGGGGTTGAGCAGGGCCCCGCCATAGACCTCCACCCCGATCTGGATGGCGCCATGGTTGAGCTGGACGGGTTGGGGCTTGACCTTGAGGCAGGGGCTGTCGGTATGGGCACCGGCCATGCGCAAGCCCCTGCTCGCCCTGGGCGGGACGCTGAGGTGAAAGGCGATCAGGCTGGAGTTGTTGCGCTGGAGGTAGTAGGAACCTGGAGCCAGCTCCCCCCAGTCATCGCTCTCTTCCAGGCGTTGAAATCCATTCAGGGAGAGGATCTCGGCACTGCTCCGGACGGCATGGAAGGCGGTGGGGGAAGCTTGGAGGTACTCAAAGAGGCCCTGGATAAAGGGAACGGGTTGGATGGTATTTTCCATGACAAGGCGTGATTTCAACGGCAATGGTGTTGGTTAAAGAGTTGGCTGATGGGGCAGGTGGCAACAGCCGCGGCGTTCACGGCATTAACCTAGGTGGAGCAGGGCATGCTCAGGCCACTGCCGAGAAGCGTCGACCTGTACCCTGGGCTTGACTCGGGGTGGCCGGCTGGACCTCGGCTGAACCAGGTGCAGCCGGGGTTGAGGAAAGCTCCTGGGATTGACCCCCCTCTCCCGGCTCGGCCTCTGCGGCCTGCAACTCCTGGCGCGCCTGGGCCGCCTTCATGGAGGCTGCGGCAGCGATCCTTCGGTCAGCGGCCGAGGGATTTGCAGGGGCCAGGGCCGCCTGGCGAACCGTTTCCATCTTGAGCAGGGTCTCCTCGGGGCTGGGCTCTTTACTGAGGTCAATGGGTACCTCACCACCAATGGCATAGCGTCTGCCATCCGGCCCCTGCTGGTAGCTGAAACTCATCCCGCCGGCTGCGTGTTGCCCGGCCTTTGCCAGGTGGGCAAGCTCGTGGGCCCGGACTTCCTGATCACGCTCTTTGAGCTTAGCTAGCGCCTTGAGCTCTTCCTGGCTGAGCTGTTCTGCAGGGGCTTGTGCGGCCCCGCCTTGGCGGCTTTCAGCCCGGGGCTCCTCGCCACCATCCTGGTCCGCGCTCTGTCGGGCAGACTGGTCTAAGCCCTGTCTGGAGAGGCTGACCCGGTCCTTGTCGTTGGTCCTGGCGCCCTCGGTGCCTTCGGCGCCTGCCTGACCGCCTGGACGGTCAGGGGAAATGGGGGCACCCTGTTGTACCTGCCGGGCAGGCTCCGAGCGGAGGGCGTAGCCGCCTGCACGGCCCGAGGGGGCGGGCAGTTGGGTGGTTCCGGCTGCTGTGTATAGGGTCGGCTTGATCATGGCTAGGTGATCATGGCTAGGTTGTGGTGACTGACGTAATCATAGTATAAGCCAAGCCGGAGCTCTTGTACAGCCTGAAAAACCCTTGGTGCAGTCTGGCGGTGAAACCGTGAACAGTCTGGGCGCTGGGCAGCAGCTCAAACTCTCTAATCAACGCTCAAAGAGGTTGCTAATGTTGCCCAGCACCGAACCCTCTCCGCTGGTCGCTCCTGGGGTCTGGGGGGCTGCCTCCCAGATGCGCCCGGCAAGGCGGGAAAAGGGCAGGGACTGGA
Source organism: Desulfogranum mediterraneum DSM 13871 (assembly GCF_000429965.1). Taxonomy (GTDB): domain Bacteria; phylum Desulfobacterota; class Desulfobulbia; order Desulfobulbales; family Desulfobulbaceae; genus Desulfogranum; species Desulfogranum mediterraneum. Next base: position 188,430 of record NZ_AUCW01000004.1, on the reverse strand, counting down.
GCCAGACATGACCAGGTCCGCGGAGGGTGGCGAAGAAGAAGCCCTCTCCCCCGAACAGGGCGGATTTGACGTTGCCGACAAACTCGATGTCATAGTGCACCGATTGACTCAGGGCCACCAGGCAGCCGGTGTCCACCCGGATGGTCTCACCTGCAGCCAGCTCTTTTTCAACGATGGTGCCGCCGGCATGGACAAAGGCCAGACCATCGCCGTCCAGCTGCTGCATGATGAAGCCTTCGCCGCCGAACAGGGCGGTGCCGATCTTCTTTTGAAAGGCAATGCCGATGGCTACCCCCTTGGCTGCACAGAGGAAGGCATCTTTTTGGCAGATGATCCGCCTGCCGTAGGAGGAGAGGTCCAGGGGAATGATCTTGCCGGGGTAGGGAGCGGAAAAGGCCACCTTGCCCTTGCCTGTACCGGTGTAGGTGAACATGGTGATAAAGAGTCCCTCCCCGGTGACCAGTCGTTTACCGGCGCCGATCATCTTGTCGAAAAAACCACCGGACTGGGAGTCTTGGGAGCCGTCGCCGAAGATGGTCTCCATCTGGATCTGCCCGTCCATGTACATCATGGCTCCGGCTTCGGAGATCACCGATTCGTTGGGGTCCAGCTCGATTTCGACAAACTGCATCTCCTGACCAACGATCCGGTAATCAATCTCGTGGGCCTGCTGTCCTGGAAAGGGCGGCGGCGGAGCGTTGCTCCCAGGGAGAGTCAGCTCCGGAATCTGGCTGGCCGGGACCCAGTCGCTATACCCCTCCTGCCAGACCAGCAGCGAAGGCTCCAGCTGACCAGCGGCCAGGGTCTGGCGTAGCTGCTCCTGGCTGTATGGCCCTTGGGATTGTCCGTTGACGGCAATATACCAGTTTGACATAGGTGACCTCTTTATACTAGGTAAGGTGGTGCCCTGGGGGCAGCGTTTGCAGCTGCCACCATACCACAGACCCTGTTTGTCCAGATACCATTTTTTAAGGATCATCAGCCATGCAGCAAAAATCGCCCCACTACCTGATCGTCGAGCCCTATTACGGTGGATCGCACAAGAGCTTCCTCACCGGCCTGGAGCGCCATCTGGAGGCGGAGTGCACCCTCCTGACCCTGCCTGCCCGCAAGTGGAAGATGCGGATGCAGTTGGCCGCTCCCTGGATGGCTGAGCGGATCATGGCCCTGGTGGCCGCAGGGCACAGCTATGACCTGGTTCTCTGCTCCACCTTCATTGACCTGGCAGTGCTTCGTGCCCTCCTGGCCAGGGCGGGCATCGCTCTCCCTCTGGCCATCTACTTTCACGAGAACCAGTTTGCCTACCCCTCCAGGGGGCAGGATCAGACCAGGCACCAGTTTACGGCCATTAACTTCACCTCCGCCCTCTGTGCCGACGGCCTGGCCTTTAACAGCCACTATAATAGGGATTCCTTCCTGGCCGGGATTAGTCGTTACCTGAAGAAGGCCGCAGATATCTCCCTGGCCCAGGTGAGCGAAGAGCTTGAGGCCAAGTCGGTGGTGCTCTATCCCGGGATGGACTACGGCGGTATCGACCGGACCGCTGCCGGTGCTCCGGCGAAGAGAGGGCCGGTGGTCGTCTGGAACCACCGTTGGGAACATGATAAAAATCCCGAGCCCTTTTTTTCCACCCTGGCGGAGCTCTCCAGGGAGGGGCTTGGCTTTGAGCTGATCGTGGCCGGCCAATCTTTTCGGGATCAACCCGAGGTCTTTGCCCGGGCCAGGCAAGAGCTGGCTGGCCATATCCGCCACTTCGGTTACCTGCCCGCAGAGGAGGACTACTGGTCTCTGCTCCAGCAGGGAACCATTGTGGTCTCCACCGCCATCCATGAATTTTTTGGGATGGCGGTACTGGAGGCAGTCCGCGCCGGCTGCCGTCCCCTGGTTCCCGATCGCCTGGCCTACAGGGAGCTTTTTCCCGATGAGTATCGCTATAAAAGGGAGGGGTTTAAAAGAGAGCTGCGTGCCCTGCTGGAGAGCCCGGGCAAGCTCAAACCGGAACGTTCCAGGGCCTTGACCGAGCCATACAGCTGGCCGCAGCTGAGTCCCGGCTACGCTCAGTGGTTGAGGAAGGTTGCCAGGAGCTCTGTTGCCGCGATCACACCCATGGCAGCAAAGAAAATGAGGTTGAGCAGCTGAAAGAGCAGCCAATAGTTGCTGCTGGGGCGGATCAGGAGCTGGTAGGAGAAGGCCAGGAGAATGGTCAGGGCGGCCAGGATATTGCTCAGCCGGGAGAGGGGATGGAGAAAACCAGGCAGGGCGGAAAGGGCCAGGGCCACGGTGGTGTAGGCCAGGGTCCAGAGCAGGGCGAGTCTGCGTAGTCGCTCCTGGGCCAGTACCTGGGTCAGGTTGAAACCCGGGGCCGAGGCGTAGTCGCGGTGATGATGGAGGAGTACCATCAGGAAGTGGGGGATCTGCCAGAGAAAGAAGAGGCTGGCCAGGATCAGGGCTGGCGGGGCGAACAGTGGGCCTCCGGCTGCGGTCCAGCCGATGAGCGGGGGAGTGGCTCCGCTCAGGCCTCCGATCAGGAGGGCAAAGCTGCTCCGTTTTTTTAAGGGGGTGTAGAGGCCGTTGTAGAGCCCTACCCCCAGGCAGGCCAGGAAGAGAGGAACCGCGCTCTCGGCAGCAAACCGGAGCAGGAGCAGGGCAACGGAAAAGAGCAGCAGGATCAGCAGGCATGCAGCTCCGCTCCCGATGGTGCCGGTGACCAGGGGGCGTTGGCAGGTCCGCTGGTAGAGCCGGTCGGTATCGACTTCCTGGAGGCTGTTGAGGGCTGCTGCGCCACAGGCCAGGAGATAGACCCCCAGGACCAGGAGCAGGGATCTCAGGTTCAGGTAGGGGGAAAAGAGCAGGGCGCCAAACCCTGCGGACAGGGCAATGGGTAGGCAGAGCAGTCCTTTGACCAGACGGAACCAGGGCGCCAGCGAGCTGAGGCCGGAACCCGTGCCATGACGCAGGACCTGGTTGCGGCCATGGTCCCGGCCAGCTGCTGGCTGGCCTTTACTCATCTTCCTGCTCAAGCCACTCCAGGTACTCCTCCCTGGGGATGACCCGCAGCCTGGCCAGCATCTGGGAGTGGTCCAGACCGCAGTATTCGGTGCAGAGGATATCATATTCACCCGGCTCCTTGGTCCTGAACCAGACATAGGTGGGGAAGTTCTTGACCGCATCGGCTTTGACCCGAAAGGCCGGGATAAAGAGGCTGTGGATCACATCCAGGGATTCGATGTTGAGCTGAACCGGAGAGTGGGCCGGCACCACCAACTCGTTTTCCGTCTCCTTGTCGTTCTCGTAGATAAAGATCCAGGAAAACATCTGGCCCAGGGCCTCGATCTGGACGGTGCCGGCAGGGACGTTGCGCAGGCCGGTGTAGGATTGCCAGCCCACCCAGAACATGGAGAGGGCTATGATGGTGGGGATGACGGTCCAGGCCAGCTCCAGCTTCCAGTTGTCCCGGATATCTGCAGGTGTCGGGTGGTTCTTGCGACGGTACTTGATCACAAAGTAGATCATCACCAGGGTGATAGCGGTCAGGAGAACAGCTGAGACGACGAAGATGTACCAGAATGCGCGGTCTACCCCTAAAACAGGATCCATACTCTTTCCTTTTTCCTGTGGTTATCGGAATGCTACATCCCAGAAGGTAAAACTGATCATGATGGCCAGAAAAAATATGGTGCCCAGAAAGGAGACCACTATGGCCTTGCCCTCGTACTTGAGGTGCATGAAGAAGAGCAGCACCAGGCTGACCTTGGTGGCGGCAATGGTCAGGGCAATGGGCACATTAAAGATGCCCAGGTCGACATAGCTGACCCCAACTGTGACTGCGGTCAGGATCAGCAGTGTTCCCAGGACCAGGGCCAGAGTGTGATAGGGCATCAGGTGTTGGCTGGTGTGTTTGTCCATGTAGCACTCCTTTTCAGCTGCGTGACCTGCCCGCTGGCAGGGTCGAGGTTTAGAGGACCAGGTAAAAGAGCGGAAAGACAAAGATCCAGATCAGGTCCACCAGATGCCAGTAGAGGCCGGAGTTTTCCAGCCGGCCAAAGTGGAGTTGATTGACCTTGCCGTTGCTGACCCCGATAAGGCTCCAGGCCAGCAGGCTCATTCCGATGATCACATGCAGCGCATGGAGGCCGGTGATCACGTAGTAGAGGCCGAAGAAGATGTTCTGGCCCGGCGGTCCGTCCACCAGGGTCGCGGAGTTGGGATAGAGATCATGATGAAATTTGGCTCCCCATTCAAGGTATTTATTGACCAGAAACAGGGCCCCGCAGCCGCATGAAAAGGCGAGCAGGCCCTGGGCCCATCTTTTCTGCTGTCGGCGCACTGCAGTGATGGAGGCGGCCACGGTGAAGCTGGAGATCAGCAGGATGATGGTGTTGAGCGCACCGATGACCCGGTCCAGCTGTCTGCCGCCCTCGACAAAGTCGGCGGCATAGTTGTGGAAGTAGACTGCGTAGAGGACAAAAAGTCCGCCAAAGAGGATGATCTCCGAGTAGAGAAACAGCCACATGCCGATCCGTACCCCGGTCGCGTCACTGCTGTTGTCCATAAATGCTCCCTAAACTGTGGGCTGGCTTGAAACCTTGCCTCTTCTTCCAACCTCAGCGTTATGGTACGATTGTTCCCTGCCTTGATCTTGATCGAAGAAGCTCTATCCCAAGGGGCCCTTGAATCTCTGTTGTGCCTGCTCTACTTGCCCTGGGATTCTCTGGCGATGATTTCGGAAAAATCATAGGGGTAGGCCATCACCCGGGGTTCGCTGACAAAGTTATGCAGCGGAGGCGGTGAGGGCACCGACCATTCCAGGGTGCAGCCGCCCCAGGGGTTGGCGGCTGCCACCTGTCTGCTCCTCAGGCTGAGCACCAGGTTCACCAGCATCAGGATGATTCCGCTGAAGAGCAGCAGGCCACCCACTGCCGCCAGGCTGTTGCCCTGGGAAAACTGGGGCAGGTAATCGTAGTAGCGGCGGGGCATGCCCTTGAGCCCAAGGATAAACATCGGCACATAGTGGAACATGAAACCCACCGTGGCCAGGGTGGCGGCCAGGTAGGCCCGTTTGAAGTTATACATCACCCCAAACATCTTGGGCCACCAGTAGTGGAGGGCGGCAAAGAAGGCAAAGCCGGTACCGCCGAACATGGTGAAGTGGAAGTGGGCCACGACAAAATGGGTGTCATGGACGTGGATATCGGTGCCTGCGGCGCCCAGGACCAGACCGGTCAGGCCGCCCACGGAAAAGAGATAGATGAAGATCAGTCCATAGAGCAGGGGAGGGGTCATCTCGATGGAGGCCCGGTAAAGGGTGGAGACCCAGGAAAAGACCTTGACCGCCGTGGGGATGGCGACCAGGAAGGTCAACAGCGAAAAGACAAACACCGCCACGTCACTCATGCCGCTGGTGTACATGTGGTGGGCCCAGACCAGCGAACCGGCCACGGCAATGCCCAGGGAAGAGGCGACGATGGCCTTGTAGCCGAAGATCGCCTTGCGGGAGAAGGTGGGGATGATTTCAGAGATCACCCCCATCCCCGGCAGGATCATCACATAGACCGCAGGGTGGGAGTACATCCAGAAGAGGTGCTGGTAGAGGATGGGGTCCCCGCCCCTGTCCGGGTCAAACAGGCCGATTTGAAAGAAACGCTCAAAGATCACCAGTACCAGGGTGATGGAGATCACCGGGGTGGCCAGGAGCTGAACCCAGGCCGTGGCATAGAGGGACCAGGTGAACAGGGGGATCTGCATCCAGCCCATGGTCTTGATCCGCATCCGGTGGACCGTGGTGATGAAGTTGAGACCGGTGAGCATGGAGGACATCCCCAGGATAAAGGCGGCAAAGACCGTGAGGGAGACGTTGTTGTTGGTGCCTACGCTGAAGGGCACATAAAAGGTCCAGCCCGTATCCGGGAAGCCGCCTGCTGTGAACAGGGAGATCAGCGCCAGGAGGCCGCCGATCATGTAGAGGTACCAGGAGAGGAGATTGAGCCTGGGGAAGAAGACATCATCGGTACCCAGTTGGATGGGCAGAAAGAAGTTGCCGAAGATGGCCGGTATACCGGGGATCACAAAGAGGAAGATCATGATCACCCCGTGGAGGGTGAAGGCCGAGTTGTAGACCTCCGCCGACATGATGGTTCTGCCCATGGACATCAGTTCGATTCGGATGAGAAAGCCCACGGTCAAGGCCACCACAAACCAGAACAGCACGGCCCAGAGATACATCAGGCCCAGTCGTTTATGGTCATGGGTGAGCAGCCAGGCTTTGATCCCGGTGAGCCCCGGGGGGGAGGGGGTCTGAAAAAATGAGGGTGTGGCTGACATAACAATTCCTCTCGGCCCTGTTGGCGGGCCTACTGATCAGGTGTCTTTTTTTTGCGGAGCACAAAGAAGATCAGAACAAAGATCCCTGCCCCGAGCAGGGTGGCTGTGCCCAGCTTGAGCCAGGTGAAGAGCTGTTGGTTTTGTCTGGGGCTGGTGTTGAAGCAGAAGGCCAGGAAGCGGCGAATAGAGGTCGCCGGGGTACCCTTGGCCGCCTCAGCCAGGGCCAGGTCCACGTCTCCGGAGAGAAACGAGCCGTAGATGTACTTGATAATCCGACCGTCGCTGGCCAGGGCCACCATGGCCGAAGGGTGGATGAAGAGCTGGTCGCTCTGCTTCTTGAACCTGTAGCCCATGGCCTCGGTCACCTTGTAGATATTGGTGCGGTCCCCGGTTAAGAAGGCCCAGTCCTCGTCATTGAAGTCCTCGCCCAGGAGCGCGGTATAGTTGGGCTTGGCAATGGCAGCCGCCTCGGGAGGCTCCAGTTCATTGAAGCTCATGGAGATCACCCGAAAGGAACCGGCAGGTCGGCTGCTGCGGGCAACGGCCGCGGCCAGGTTGGCCAGGTCAAAGGAGCAGGCCCGGGGACAGTAGTAGTAGACCGGCAGGAGCAGGGTAGGGCGATCGATCAGCTGGCCCAGGGTAACCTGCTGACCCTTTTCGTTGAAAAAGACGGCATCCAGGGGGAGCTGTTGACCGCTCTTTTCCGTCACCCACTCTCCGGGATCCACCGTGGTTTGCAGGGGGATAGAGGCTGCAGCCTGGAGATGGGCTGCGTGATCGCTCTCCTCCTGTTGATGGTGGTGATGATCCGGCTGCTGGGTCCCCTTGGTCTGGCTCGCCTGGCTCGTTTGGCTGTTGGCAGCCAGGGCCGGGGAGTTCGCAACAGGGAGGTTTAACAGCAGGAGCAGGGCCAGGACCAAGGGGACGGGGCCCCGGCGGCGAAGCGCCGGGCTGAAGCCCCTGCCAGGCGGTATGGGCCGGGAAAGGGGGCTGCGACTCCTGGCCCTGGCAGCTGCAGTACGCGCCCAGGCGGCCATTACTTGACCGCGCCGCTTGAGAGGTTTACCACCAGGCGGGCCTGATAGACATGTTTCATCCGGGTGGAATCGCGATCAGGGCCATAGGCCAGCAGCACCACGGTATCAGCGGCCGGGTCAAGGCTGCTGTCCAGCTGGTCCCCGGAGTTGAGCGGGATGGTGAACTCCAGGGTGGTGGACTTGCCCTGCTCGCTGCCGCCGACCAGGGTGACGTTGTCCTGGCCGCCCTTTTTCTTGTCCTTGCCGTGCCTGGTGGCCTGGGTGCCGACCTCGTCAAAGATGGCAACCTTGCCCTTTTTGACGTAGCCGACCACGAAGTCGGCGTCCTTCATCTGTTTACTGGGGTTGAAACCGATCCCAAGCCAGCCCTTGGTGGGGGCCGTCAGGCGGACGGCTAAGGTCTCACCTGCAACGGACCAGTCAAAGGTCATCTTTCCTGAGCTCAGCGAGTGCTGGTAATCGGCTCCCGAGGCGGTGGCGGCCTGGGTCGCCAGGGCGATGACCAGGGAGAGGAGAAGGGCGGGGTACCTGCTTGATGAGATGAAACGCAATGGCATGAAACACTCCTTGTGGTTTAAAAGTGGTGAAAAAGCGGTGGAACGGCCTTCTGGTTACCTTGACGAGCCCCTCTTGGAGGCAAGATGCGGTCTGGGTTTTCAGACAAGCCCTGGAGTGACTCTTCCCGGGGGGAGTCAACAGTAGCGACTGTTCAAGCCTTCCTCCAGCCCTCATCCTCCATAGACCAACTCGCCGCCGGAGAATCCAAGGCCGGTGGCACAGGCCAGACAGAGGGTATAGATCAGGACCAGTTTCTTGGGATCAGCATCGGCGAGATTCATCTTGACCGAGATCCCCAGCAGCACCAGCAGGAGAGCGGCCAGGACCATCTTGACGACGATCAGGGTTTGATAGCTGCCGCCGTAAAAATATTGCCAGTCCAGGATGCCGGCCACGATGGTGGGGACGATGAAGATTAGGGCCAGGATAGAGCAGTGGAGGGCTGTGGTGAGCAGCGCTTGCTTCCTGTAGAACAGGGCGGCAAGGGCGAAGAAAAAACAGCCCATGACCATGCCCATGGGGATATGGGTTGCCGCAGGGTGGAGGGGGTGGGTAAAACCAACACGTTCCAGCAGGTCAAAAATAAATGCAGTCATACTTCACCTCGGCTCAGGTTGATAAACAGTTGTTATTTCCGGTGAGTCTAAGTATTAAAAGCTGGTTTATTTCGGAGCCCTTCTCTTGTCGTCGGTTCCTGGTGTTGAGGAGGGTAAATCTTGGTTCCCTAATAAAGACAGTACCATAACCGCGTATAAAAAGACAATAATCCATTTCCGGGCAAGGGCAATGCGTCTTTTTCTTTTATTTCCCGGGCAATAGACGTGCCGCTGTTCCCTGCCTGGATCCAGCCTGGTCTTGCCAAGGGCCATGGAGGACGTATAATGAAGAGTGAAGCACATTCCCTGCAATGAGGTGCAGATGAACAACGTTATCCTGATCGGTTTTATGGGTGTGGGCAAGGGGCGAACCGCCAGGGCACTGGCCCGGGCAACGGGTCGTTTTGCGGTGGACACCGACGACCTGATTGAATCAAAGAGCAAGCTGAAGATCCGAAAGATCTTCTCCGGGCAGGGGGAGCCGGCCTTCCGTCGACTGGAGCAGGAGGTCGCCCTCTGGCTGGAGCATCGCCTCTCTGGCACCATCGTCTCCACAGGGGGTGGTTTCTTTCAGGTAGACAACATCCAGCGGCTCGGGACGGTCATCTACCTCCACGCCGGGGTGGAGGCCATCATCCAGGCCATTAAGGAGCATCCCAAGGGGGCTGCCAAGATCAAAAAACGGCCGCTGCTGCAGGATTTGGATGCAGCCCGAAAACTCTTTGCCCAGCGATTGTCCAGCTACCGGGCAGCCGCCGATTACGAGGTGGAGGTCGAGGGGCAGACCAGGGAGCAGGTGGTGGCTGCGATCCGTTCCCTGCCGATTTTTAAGGGGGAAGACAATGGCTGAACTCGTTGCCTATCAGCGTGGCCTGGATCCTGATCAGGATGCCTGGGTGACCAACTTTTTCACGGAAAACCATCTGGCCTACGAGGCCTTTCCGGACATGGTCGCCTCACCGGAACAGTTGAACTTCATGGTTCATCTTGGCTATGATCAGCTCTACTACCCCTGTTCCGATGTCCTGTTCGGCGCCATCATCGAAAAACGTGCCGAGACCATCCTGACCTCCTCCTATACCCGGATCTGGGGTCGACTGGAACGACTGGTCAGAGAGGTGGTGGTCGACGCCTATAAACAGCAGTACCTCCTGAGTCTGCTCTCCATCAAGTACAATCATGAGATCCTCCATAAGGTCCAGCTTCCCGGCCGCCTGGAAAAGCGACTGCTGGGGATCTTTACCAACATCAGCGAGATTGATCGTCCCCTGGCAGGGGTGAAGGGGGAGCAGAATCGGCGGGTGGCCGATTTTCTGGCCTCGGCGAATTTTAAAGAGGCCTTCAACTCCCTTGAAGGTTTGGCCATCGAGCAGGAGACCACCCTGTTTGATGTCGATCTTCAACTCCACCTTCTCCGGCTCCGCCGCCTGCTGCTGCTCTCTTCTGTGCGTTCGATCTGGCAGAGCGACCGTCCTCCTGAGAAGGAGACCCTTCGGGCCCTGATGAATCAGGGGATCAAGAATCGGGAATGGGACTGGCTCTGCAACTGGTTGCGGGAGGTCCTCTCCGGCAGAAGAAGACCATGTATCCTCTGGCTGGCCGGCCGTTCGGGAGAGATCGTCTTTGATCTGGCCATTATCAAGAATCTGATGAAACTGGGCATCAAGGTGATCCTGGCGGTGAAGCAGGGCTTTTATTACCACCGGGTTTCTTTTATCGATCTCCTGGAAGATCTGACCCTGGACCGGCTGCTGGAGGGGGCCGATCTGGTCTGTGATGCCCATATCTCCAAGAATGAGCTGCTCCGTCGAATGGATAGCTCCGATCGGCTGGTGGTGGTCTCCGACGGTACCCAGGAGCCCTTTAATCCGCTGTTGAGCTCGGTTACCTTTGCCCGCGCCTTTAAAGAGGCCGACCTGGTGGTGAGCCGGAGTCCGGGCTGTCGGGAGACCATCAACAACAGTTTCAAGTTTACCCGGGACCTGATTTCTATTATCCCGGGAGACGACGGTCAGGTGGATTTTTTGCTCAAACTCCATCATCCGGCCACCATCCGTTTTCCCCAGTCGGCACTCCGCCGCAAGGCCGAGGAACTGGTGGACATGGTCAAGCGGGAGAAGGAGCAGGGCAGGAAGGTGATGTTCTATTCCGCCATTGTCGGTTCCATCCCCGGTCAACTGCAGACCGCCAAGGATGTCTTGAATGTCTTTATCGACTATCTCCGTTCCAGCCTCCACGATGTGGTGATCATCAATCCTGCCGAACATTTCGAAGAGGGGATGGATGCCGATGACATCATGTATATGTGGGAAATCTTTCAACGCTCGGGAAACATCGATATCTGGAGGTTTCAGAGCGTGGCCGATGTGGAGAAGACCTTCAACCTGATGGAGCAGAAGGTCCCTCCGGAGTGGAGCGGCAAGGATGCCACCTACTCAACCGGCTGTACCAAGGAGATGGATATTGCCATTGAGATGCAGAGGCACTACCCGGAGATGCAGTTGATCGGGCCGCCCTTGGAAAAGTTTCAACGACGCCGGGAGTATGGTGTGGGCAAGCTCTACGACCGTATCCTGGCAGAGGGTACCTAGAGAGATCTGGTGCGTCTGGTGGAGGCCATGGTGCGCCGGTATCTGCAGCCCAGGGAAAGACAGGGGAGGTCTGGCTCTGTCTTGGCTTGCAGGGTAATTATTAATGAGAACAAGAGCCAACAGGGGCTCAGATGAAGGAGAAGAAGATGGCACAGCAGGAGCAGCTCGGTTATTTGGAATCAACCATTCGCAAGATCTATCCCCAGGACCTGTCCTTCCGCAATGAGGCGACCGGGCGTTTGCAGCAGTTGACCATGCCCCGCTGGGCTCTGGGAAGACTGATGGATCTGGCCGTTGATCTGGCCGGGATGACCCGCAGCATGCAGCCCCCTGTGGCCAGGAAAACCATCGTGGTCATGGCCGGTGATCACGGGGTGACCGCCGAGGGGGTTTCTGCTTACCCGGCAGAGGTGACCACCCAGATGGTCCATAATATCATGGACAGGGGAGCCGGGATCAACGCCCTGGCCGGGCAGGCCGGGGCCGGGATCGTGGTGGTGGATATGGGGGCGAAGGACCCCTTTACCAGCCTCAGGGATAGCCCCGGCTTCATTGCCAAGAAGATCGCCCCGGGAACGGCTAACATCAGCCAGGGGCCGGCCATGTCCAGGACCCATGCGGTCATGACCGTGGAGGCAGGTATTGAGATCGCCAACCAGCTGGCCCCTGAGGTCGATGTCTTTGGCACCGGTGAGATGGGCATCGGCAACACCACCTCCAGCAGTGCCATTGCCGCGGTCCTGACCGGTAAGGCTGCGGCCGAACTCACCGGTAGCGGTACCGGGATCAGCCAGGAGCAGTTGGACCATAAGATAGCGGTTGTGCAGCAGGCACTGGAGGTCAACAAACCCGACAAGAGGGACGGTCTCGATGTCCTGGCCAAGGTCGGCGGTTACGAGATCGGCGGTATTGCCGGTTTGATCCTGGGGGCAGCGGCCCTGCAAAAACCGGTGGTTGTGGACGGCTTCATTGCTACTGCCGGAGCACTGATTGCCTATAGCCTGGAACCCTTTGTCCGGGACTATATCATCTGCGCCCATCAGAGCGTGGAGCCGGGGCATGGTTTTATGCAGGAAAAAATGCAGCTGGAGCCTCTGTTCGACCTCCAGCTCAGGCTGGGAGAGGGGACGGGCGCTGCCTTTGCCATGAACAGCCTTGAGGCTGCGGTAGCCATTCTGACCGAGGTGAAAACTTTTGCCGAGGCTGGGGTGAGCGGGAAGTCCTGAGCCCCTGCTGCTGTTGCTCTTTCCTTGACACAGCAGGGTGAAGATGCTAATTTTTACAGGAATGATTACTGTTAAAAAGCTGAGAACAGGTGTTTATGTGAATAAAGGAAAGCAGTTGCTGCTCACCGGCTGCCTGGTGCTCTTCGGGCTGGGGCAGCCCCTGGCCCAGGAGATACCCGCAGCATCCCGGGACAGCGGGTCTCCACCTGCACCATACGTCGTACCCAGCGGCTTGAGTGCCGATGAAAAGTACTGGTTTGTCAAGTTTCAGGAGGGGAATATGCTGGTGGACGGTTGGCAGGAGATCGCCACCGAGGTCCTTGCCAAAATCCCTTCAGCTAAGCAAGGTCGGCAGAGAGATCTCCTGGTCACCCTGGGTACCAAGATCGGCTTGGAGTGGTGTAAGGATAACGATATCCGGAAGGTGGACAACTCGATGCTCCAGTCATGGGGTAAACAACTGAAACAGACCGCCAAAAAAGATCCGGCCCGGCTGGAGGTGGTCCTGGTCGCCATCAATGAGAAGGTGGATGCCCTCTTGAAGTAGCCCTCTCGGCCCGGACAGGGGCCCCCGGGCCTCTGCTCCCCCTTCCCCTATCTCTATCTCCCCTCTGCCGGTTCCACCAGGCAGTCGATCTTGCCCCCGTGGACCAGCACCTCGATTTTTTCCCCTGTACGCACCTGTTCCGGTGAGGTGATCACCGTGGCCCGCGGCGCGGGCTTTCTGGCAATGGCATAGCCGCGGGCCAGGGTGGCCAGCGGGCTGACCGCGTCAAGCACGCCGGCAGCCCTGTGGAGCTGCTCTTCCCTGCGCCTGATCAGGCTCTGGATCGACCCTGAGAGCCGCAGCCCCAAGGCCTGCAGCTGCTGGCCGTGCAGGTCCAGTCTCAGCTGCGGGCTGTTGCGATCCAGGGCCGCTGCGGCTCTCTGCAGGAGCTGGTTCTTCTGGCTGATCAGGGCGCTCATCTCTGCGGCCAGGGCCGTGCTCAGGTGGTCGAGTTTGAGCGAGATGGTGTCCAGAGGGTGGGGCATGGCCTCCAGTCGGTGTTGCTGGAGACGGAGTCGGTGTTCCCCTTCGGAGATGCTGCGGCCAAGAGCGCGAAGCAGCGCCTCCCTGAGGATGGCGACCCTGTCGGCCAGCTCCCGGATGTCCGGGAGGAGGAGTTCCGCTGCCGCACTGGGCGTGGGGGCCCGGAGATCGGCGACAAAGTCGGCTATGGTGAAGTCGATTTCATGGCCCACGGCGTTGACCACCGGAATCGTGGAGGCGTGGATCACCCTGGCCAGTTGCTCGTCGTTGAAGGCCCAGAGATCCTCCATGGAGCCGCCGCCCCGGCAGAGGACGATGATTTCGGTCTGGCCCAGCCGGTTGAGCTCAGCGATGGCCTGGCTGATTTCGCCGGCAGCCTGCTCACCCTGCACCGTCACCGGATAGATCTGGATCGCGGTCAGGGGGAAACGGCGTGCCGCCACCTGGAGAAAATCGTGCACCGCAGCGCCGCTGGGCGAGGTGACCAGGGTGATCTGCTCGGGCATCCCGGGGAGAGGCCTCTTGGAGGCCGCCTCAAACAGGCCCTCCTCTGCAAGCCGTCTTTTCAGTCGCTCAAAGGCGACTTGGAGCTCACCTGCCCCGCGAAAGTCAACCCGATCAACAATCAGCTGGTAATCCCCCCTGGGTTCATAGACGGAAATGCGTCCCCGGCAGACCACCTGCATCCCCTCCCGTAACTCCTCTGAGAGGTAGCGTTGCTGCATCTTAAAGAGCACGCCCTTGATCTGGGCGTCGGCATCCTTGAGGGTGAAGTAGAGGTGGCCGGAATAGGGGCGTCTGAGGGAGGAGATCTCGCCGGCAACACTGATAAAGGGGTAGCGCCCCTCCAGAAGAGAACGGATTTCACGGTTGAGTTGGCGCACGCTGTAAACGTGTTGGCTGGTATCCATGGCGTCTGTGGGTGGCAGGGGCGTTATTCATGCTGCCCTGTACGGTTTTTTAAGGTGAGCAAGGGCTGAAGCTATGGGTAGAGATATATCCGGGTGCCCCCCCCCTGGGGGGAGTCCCGGCTGCCAGCCGTCGCAGGGGATCTGATCGTCTCGATCACTGTAAACTCCCCGGGCCGGAAGGGCAACCGTCTCGGGGCCTGGCCAGGGAAGAATATCGGCCAGGGGCAGTAGCTCGGGATATCTTTAAAGGTGAGTAGCCAGGCCCGGGCCTGGGTCTGTTTTTCTCCGCCAAGGGGCTGATTGGTTGATGCATTTTTTTTATCCTGAAGTATAATCAGCTGCCTGTGGTTCAGGCCCAGGCCCGTAGGGGGGCCGCCTCAAGAGAGGCCGGGCTCCGGGGCTGTCGCCGTCGCTAAAGCTCCATCTTAATCATCAGGGTACCTTGAAAAATGAGATTTTTCGATCAAGGTCACGGCACGAGATAAATTTTACCGCAGGCATATCTTTGATATCCTGAGGATATAATTTTTGAGCGCACGTCCAAGGTTGGAAGGAAAAACACTTTTTCAAGGTGGCCATCAGCTTTTACGAGAGAATTTTCATGGCAGAACAGAATGTCTTTGATAAGAAGACCATTGAGGTGAATACCATGGCAGAACCCGAAGGTTTGCTGGAACAGTTTAACCTGCCGCCGGGATTCATTGCCTTTGTCCGCAAACACAGCAAGCTGATCTGGTCGGCTCTGATCTGTGCCACCGCAGTGGTGGTTGCCGTTTCCCTCTATGGCTCGTACCGGAGCTACACCCTGAACAAGGCTGCCTCTGCCCTGGATCAGGCCCTCCAGGAGCCGGACCAGAAGCGCAGCCGACTGGAGACCGTGATCCGGGAGTATGGGTCGACCCCCTCCGCCCTCTGGGCAAAGGTGGAGCTGATGAAGATGCATGAACAGCACCAGGAGATGAGCCAGGCCATCACCCTCCTGGAGCAGCTGGAGAGTGAGTCCTCCCTGCCTGGTCTGCTCAAGCCGCTGGTGACCTCTAAGCTGGCCGGCCTCTATGAACGGGAAAATATGGAGGAGCAGGCCCTGGCAGCCTTTAAGGCCCTCTCTGCCATGCAGGGCTTTGAGGGCGAGGCCTACAGGGGGATGGGCCGGGTCAACGAGACCCTTGGCCGCACTGATCAGGCCGTGGCCAACTATAGGCTCTATATCCAAAAGCTGGAGGAAAACGGCGCCTCGGTTCAGGGTGATCCGACCCTGATGGTCATCAAGTCGCGCCTCCATAGCCTGGAGCAGCTCCAATGAAGATCATAACAACTCCGGAGGAGATGCGAACCTGGGCCGAGGCGCGGCTTCAGGAGGGGCGTTCCATCGGCCTGGTCCCCACCATGGGCTACTTCCATGAAGGCCACCTCAGCCTGATGAGAAGGGCGCACCAGTCTGCCGATCTGGTGGTGGTCAGCCTGTTTGTCAATCCTACCCAGTTCGGTCCCAACGAGGATCTTGACCGCTATCCGAGAAGCATGGAACGGGATGTCAGCCTGGCGGAGAAGGAGGGGGTTGCGGTGGTATTTGCCCCCAGCAACGAACAGATGTATCCCCAGGGATTTCAAACCGTGATCCGGGTCGAGCCCCTGGCCACCCATCTCTGCGGGGTCAACCGGCCGGTTCATTTTTCAGGGGTGGCCACGGTGGTCACCAAGCTCTTTAACCTGATCCGCCCGACCCTTGCCGTGTTCGGGGAAAAGGATTACCAGCAGCTGGCTATTATCCGGAGGCTGGTGGCAGACTTGAATATGACCACCAAGGTCATTGGCCACCCCATCGTCCGGGAGGCCGACGGTCTGGCCATGAGTTCCCGTAACGCCAACCTGCCCGAGGGCAGCAGAGATGCTGCCTTGAGCCTGTCCGCCTCCATCAAGCTGGCCCGTCAGGCCGTGGCCCGGGGCGTCCGCTCCACCCGGGAGTTGAATACCCTGATCCGGGAGCATATCTCCAGCTTCGCGGATACCAGAATCGATTATGTCAGTTTCGTGGACGGTGATACCCTGGAGGCGGCGGACGAGGTGGATCAGCGGACGGTCCTGGCCCTGGCCGTGCATATTGCCGAGCGGGCCCGGCTGATTGACAACGGCTTTCTGGTGAGCGGAAGCTTTTAAAGGCGCTTTTAAAGGCGCTTTTAAAGGCGTAAGGGTGTAAGGGTGTAAGGGCGTTTTGCAGGGCGGCGATGCCCTGCTCAGGATCCACCCAGCCACCAGGGTTTTTTTTAGAGGCAGCCTTTGCTCTCAGGGAGTTGTTCTCCAGCCAGACCAGCGAGGCTGACCGCAAACAACAGGCGCTATGGGGCCTGTAACGATACCTTAACAGTTTTTATATTGAAGTCAGAGGAGAAGGCAGATGCCAGGTTTTGAAGTCTTTGGTGCAGAGGAAAAGCAACACGTTCTGGAGGTCCTGGACACCGGGGTGCTCTTTCGCTATGAGTTTGGCGGCCAGCGCAACAACGTCTACAAGGTCCGGGAGTTTGAGCAGGCCTTTGCCCGCTATACCGGGGCCGGCCATGCCCAGGCGGTTACCTCGGGGACCGCTGCCCTCAAGGTAGCCCTGAGTGCACTGGGCATCGGCCTGGACGACGAGGTGATCACCCAGGGCTTTACCTTTGTGGCCACCTGGGAGGCCATCCTCGATGTGGGGGCGATACCGGTGTTCACCGAGATCGATACCACCCTGAATATGGATCCCGCTGATCTGGAAAAGAAGATCACTCCCAAGACCAAGGCCATTATCGTGGTGCATATGCTGGGGGCCCAGGCCCGGATCAGAGAGATCAAGGCCATTGCCGATGCCCATAACCTGCCCTTGATTGAAGATACGGCCCAGGCTGCGGGCGGTCGCCTCGACGGCCAACACCTTGGCACCTTTGGCACCTGTGGCACCTTCTCCTTTGATTCGGTCAAGACCATGACCACCGGTGAGGGGGGGATGTGCATCACCAGCGATGAGCAGCTCTGGCAGAGGATGTCTGAGTACCAGGACCATGGCCACGATCATGCGGTCAATCCCGGCGGACGGGGCGGAGAAGGACGTTCCTTTGTCGGCTTCAACTACCGGATGATGGAACTCCAGGGCGCCATCGGTCTCGGTCAGCTGGCCAAACTGGACGGGATGATTGCAGCCCAGAAGGCCAATAAGGCCCTGCTCAAGGAGGCCGCTGCCGCCATCCCCGGGGTGAGCTTCAGGGAGATCCTGGATGAAGAGGGGGATTCGGCCACCTTCTTTGCCTTTATGCTGCCGGACCGGGCGCGTGCCCAGGCCGTCAACCAGGTGCTCCGCGATAACGGCGCAGGTGCCATCAACTGGGGTGAAAACAGCTGGCACTTTTATCCCAGCTGGGAACATCTCCTGGGAGAGAAGACCCTCTGCGCCAATGGCTGGCCCTTCACTGCCGGCGGCAAGCGTCGATTCCACTACGATCGCCAGGCCCTGCCCGCATCTGCAGCCATCATGGATCGCACCCTCTGTTATCAGGTGCCGGTGAAGCCTGCGCCTGCCGATCAGGCCGCCCTGCTTGCCGCGCTTGCCAAGGCCGCCAAACTCTAGCACCCAGGGGCAAGGAACCCCCTGAATCGGGATCACGGATCAGGGGGCATGGGCGGCTGAGCAGGGCTGGTAGACATCAAAGCGGACTGCCTTGCCGCAGACCGTGTAGGCTGGGGCGAGCCTTGCGAGCGACTCAGCCTTGAGGGGCCGCTTGACCACGATCTTGGCCGGTCCGGCCTGCCAGGCCGCTCTGAAGAGGGCGATCTCCGCCCTGTCCGCCCCGTCCTCTGCAGCGGTCGGTTCCAGAAGCTGGAGGAGGCGTAGCTCCTGCTTGACCTTGGCGCTCTTGCTGCGCCTGGGAAACATCGGGTCGAGGTAGATCACCTCCGGGGAGGGCTGCAGGGGCAGTTGCTCCACCGCGTCTTCCTCGTGGAGGCGGATCCTGGCCGCTATCGCCGCCGTTGGCTGCTGTTCTGCTGCCCGCCGTAATCCGTCTGCCAACAGGGCGGCGATCACCGGGTTTTTCTCGTAGACCTGCACCCGGCACCCGGCCGCTGCACAGAGAAAACAGTCCCTTCCCAAGCCGCCGGTACCATCCACCAGGGTGGTCGGCAGCTTTCCTCTGATCTTGATGGCTCTGATCAGGAGTTCTTTTCCCGGTTGTCGTGAGCGGTATCCTGTTTTTCCGTCGATGAAGTCCACCCAAAAACGGGCTGGTTGTCTCTGCTGGGGCTGAAACCAGAGTAACTCAAGCCGCTGCTGCTGCAAACAGAGGATCAGCTCGTATCCCCGGCTCTCTTCCACCAGGGGGAGCTGCAGCCGCTGGGCAAGTCGGCGGGCCTCAAGGCTGGA
Organism: Desulfogranum mediterraneum DSM 13871; assembly: GCF_000429965.1. Classification (GTDB taxonomy): domain Bacteria; phylum Desulfobacterota; class Desulfobulbia; order Desulfobulbales; family Desulfobulbaceae; genus Desulfogranum; species Desulfogranum mediterraneum. The sequence continues at coordinate 169,773 of NZ_AUCW01000004.1, read as the reverse complement.
GACGCCGGGGCCGGCAAGGAGAGCGATGGGTGGCTGAAGAGGCATGTGCTTGGCCCGGGGGGCAGGGAGAGGATGGGTAATCATGGCTGCCAATGATTGGTAATTGCCTTTTTAGGGTCCCCACTGTATCATAACTTGAGAAAATAATAAAAAATATAACCACCCCGTCTCCACTATTGAGAGAAGAAAGAGAAGATAAGGCTACTCCATGAGTGAAAAAGTATCCAAGGTCATAGCGGTTATTCCTGCTCGCTACCATTCCAACAGATTTCCAGGAAAACCGCTTGCCCTGATCGGCACCAAACCCATGATCCAGCACGTGGTGGAACGCGCCTGGAAGGTCTCCATGCTCGACCGGGTGGTGGTTGCCACCGATGATCAGCGAATCGCCGCCCAGGTCGAGGCCTTTGGCGGCGAGTATGTCCTGACCAGAGGCGATCACGCCACCGGGACCGACCGCCTGGCCGAGGCTGCTGAACTCCTTGATATCGAAGAGCATGATGTGGTGGTCAATATCCAGGGAGATCAACCGCTCTTTCCCGAAGAGATCGTTAAGCAGGTGGCTACCCCGCTCCTGGTTGATCCTGCCTTGCCCATGTCCACCCTGATCTACAAGATCATCCGGCCCGAGGAGATTGATGATCCCAATCATGTCAAGACCGTCTTTGACTGCCATTGGAATGCCCTCTATTTCTCCCGATCGCCCATCCCCTTTCAACGTAACCCCGAAGAGGGGATTCAGCCGACCTACTACAAACACCTGGGTTTTTATGCCTACCGCAAGGGCTTCCTGGTCACCTTTGTCGGTCTTCCCGAAGGTGAGTGGGAAAAGTTTGAGAAACTGGAACAGCTGAGAGCCCTTGAATTCGGTTATACCATCAGGGTGATCCTCACGGACCATGATTCCATTGAGGTGGATACACCCCGGGACATCAACAGGGTTGAGCAGCTGCTGAGTCAGGCAGCTGACTGATCAGGAAAGGACCGGGGCCGAACCGTACCCGGCGTCCATTTCAATATGGACAGCGGCAGCGGCAACGAAGAGGCAGAGATGGTCGAAGAACGTGAGATAAGCGGGCAGTGGCGCCAACTGGCGACCAAAAAATTTGCAGCCCTCGACTTCCTCCCCGGCGCAAGCTTTGCGGAAAAGGTTACTGCCCTGATTTTGGATCCGGTTGACCAGCTGCAGAATTCGGAGCTTGCGGCGGCCTACCTCACCTTCCAGGAGCAGGTGCGCACCTTTGATGTCAGCGGCCTCAAGGTCGTTGTCCTGGGCGGCGGTACCGGTTTATCCAATATCATCGGCGGCGATTCCCGGCAGCAGGGTTGGAAGGAGAACCCCTTTACCGGGATGAAGGAGCTCTTTCCCCAACTCCACTCCATCGTCTGTATCACCGATGATGGCGGCTCCACCGGCGAGCTGCTCAAGGACCTGCCGCTGATTGCCCTTGGCGACCTGCGTCACGTCCTGCTCTCTGCCGTGCGTAGGGATCTCCTGATCAAGCGCTACCAGCTGGACGACTACCTGGTGGGCAGGGTGATCGCGGCACTCCATGCCATCTTTAACTACCGCTTTATCAGCTGCCCCCCCTCAGCCGAGCACCTGCTCCGGGATACCGGTGCCGAGCTCAATGATCTGCCCGATGGGCTGTTTGCGGTCCTGCTGGACCTGACCAGGCAGCTCTATGAAGACCCGCGCCTTGCCGTCACCCTCCATCGTCCCCAGTGCCTGGGCAACCTCTTGCTGGCAGCAGCGGTGTACGCAGAGCTGGATCCGGAACTTGAGGCGGCGCAGCTCCTGGCCGCTCATCAGGTGGTGCGTACCGCAACCCTGAAGGGACTGGCTCGACTCAGTGCGGCCATGGGCACCCAGCGCAACGGGGTGCTTCCCTGTTCCACCACCCTTGCCCGGCTGCAGCTGCTCTATGAAAACGGGGTGCTGGTGACCAGTGAGTTCAAATCCAGCCATGCCAGACGAGGCTATGCCGTGGACAAGGTCCTGGTTGAGTTCAGCCGCCATCCCTTTCTCCAGCCAGAGGTGGGACAGCTGCTTTCAGCAGCCGATGTCATCGTACTTGCCCCGGGGAGTCTCTACACCTCGATTATTCCCATTCTCCAGATCCCCGGACTGGCCGATGCCATCCGCGCCAATACCAGGGCCTTGAAGCTGCTGGTGGCCAACATCTGGGTCCAGAAGGGGGAGACCGATGCCGCCTTTGAGGCCCCGGATCGAAAATTCCATGTCTCTGACTTGATCCGCGCCTATCATCGCAATATCCCGGGAGGTGTTGACGAGCTCTTTTCCACGGTTCTCTGTCTGAAGATGGAGGATATTCCCGGCTCGGTGCTCCAACGTTATGCCCTGGAGGAGAAGGAACCTATCTACCTGGACCGGGCCAAGGTGGAAGGCTTGGGCTTTCGCACCGTGGCAGCCCGTATCTTTTCCGAGGAACAGCTCCTTCGCCGGGGAGTGATCCAACATGATCCCAAGGCCCTTGCCAGGGCGATCAAGACCCTCTGGACCCTCCAGGCGGCCGGTCTGGTCGAAGAGGTTCCGGCGCTGACCAGCTTGCCGCCAGCCGATTTCAGTTCCAGGGTGCATTATCCGGAACGTCAGATTCCCTGCCTGCGTTATCAAAGAATTCAGGACCTGTTGCACTACACCAGTACCGAGTTGATCAGCGGTGGCTCCACCCTGCCCAAGAAGATGGACGAGACCCAGCGCCGCTGGCTGCTGGAACGACTGGTGGAGATTATCTGGCTCCATCCGGATATCCTCTTTGAACATCTCAAATTTTTTCGTGGTATCACCCTGATTGCCCCGGAGAACTGGAAACGCTCCCAGCAGTGGGATAATGTCTTTTCCTTCTATGATCCTGCTGATTGCAAAATAAAAATCAGGCAGGATCAGAGCGAAAATCTGAACCGCTTTGAGGCGGTTTTTCTGATTGCCCTGGGCCAGTCGCTCTTAGGCAACTATGCCTGCAGCAAGCAGATGGTCACCCTTCGCCATGGCGGTGAGGATGTCGGCAGGATGTATCAGCTCAGCCTCCGTGAGCCTCAACAGCTGCAGAGTTTCCTGACTCCGGTTCAGCTCACCACCTACCTGCAGCTCTGCAGGATGAATCCGTCCCATCGTTTGGAGCGCCTCTTTAGCAGGGTGATCAACTCCGGCGAAGGATTTACCCCTCCGGGACTGCATTTTGGTCTCTTCTATGCCTGGTATCTGGACAATCGCTTTGCCCCGAATATCGACTATACCATGTCCATCATGAAGAATGATCTCTCTGATTTTATCCCGGAGCAGATTAGGATTATGACAAACCGGCGGGCCATGATTACTTTTTTTCGCGAGCAGGTCTTTGGACAACAGTTTTCAGCCGCGGTTACCCAGAACGGAGCAGGGGGGATATGATTGTGTTACTCTGGTTGAGCCTGATATTGGCCCTGATGGTCATCGGGATGATCAGCTATTTCCTGCTGAAGATTCGACCGAGGTTGAGGCAGGGCGCGGTTGAGGCCTTTCAGGACAGGGACTCGGAGGACAGGGACTCGGAGGAGAGGGGCTCGGCAGCGCAGCCCCTGGCTGATCAGGCAACAGGCGAAGAAGGTTTTGGCCCGCTCCTGAGCGACTGGCAATATACCTTTGATGCCATTATTGAACCGGTGCTTATCCTTGATAAGGAGTTACGGGTCATCAAGGGCAACAGGGCGGCCCATAAGCTGCTGAGCCAGGGGGACACCCCGCTGGAGGGCGGCCACTGTTATCAGCTCTTTGCAGGGGAGGATTCCCCCTGCCGCTACTGTCCCCTGCCCATTGTTCAGGAGGAGCAAAAACCCTACACCCAGGAGGTACGGCACCCCTATCTGGGTAAGATTTTTCAGGTCTCTTCCTCTCCGATTCTGTCGCCAGCCGGGGTCATCGGCTACATCTATTCTGCCAGAGATATCACCCACCAGCGCCAACTGGAAACCCAACTGGTGCAGGCCCACAAGATGGACGCCGTGGCTACCCTGGCCGGCGGCATAGCCCATGATTTCAACAATATCCTGGGCGCGATCCTGGGCAATGCCGATCTGCTGCTCTATCGACTGCCAGAGAAAAAACACCCGGAAATACCTCGGCCAGGCCCGCCCCTGACCACCCCTGAGATCATTGACCATGTCTCCTCCATCAAACATGCCGGTCACCGGGCCAAAGAGCTGGTCAACCAGATCCTGGCCTTTAGCCGCCAATCCGCCAGTAAACAGGGGGTTCTGGAGATCTCGCCCCTGATCAAGGAGAGCTGCAAGTTCCTCCGGGCCTCCCTGCCTGCCACCATCGAGTTAAAGGTCTCGGTCGGCGAGGGGATTGGTGCCATCTCCGGTGATCCGGCCCAGATTCAACAGGTACTGATGAACCTCTGTAACAACGCAGCCCAGGCCCTGGAGGAGCAGAGCGGTACCATCGAGGTGAGCCTGCGGGAGATCACCGCCGGGGTGGCCGAACAGAAGCGCTACCCAGAGCTGCGACCAGGACCGTATGTAGCCCTGGGTGTGCGCGACACCGGCCGGGGGATCTCTGCAGAGGTCCTCCAGCGGATCTTTGACCCCTTCTTTACCACCCGCGAGGTCGGGGATGGCACCGGCATGGGGCTGGCAGTGCTCCACGGGATTATTCTTGCCCATAACGGGGTGGTCGATGTAAAATCAGAGGTGGGCAAGGGCACCGTCTTCACCCTCTTTTTCCCCCGGATCAAGAAAGAGGAGGGACTGGAGGAGGAGCTGGTGGTCTCCCTGCCCCGCGGTTCGGAGACTATTCTCTACGTCGACGATGAAGAGGAGATTGTCACCATGCGGACCAGGATGCTCGAGTATCTCGGCTACACTATCCTGCCGGCCACCAGCCCTGAGCAGGCCCTGGAGATTATTGCCGGAGGAGAGCAGGCCATTGACCTCCTGATAACCGATCATACCATGCCCAGAATGACCGGCCTGCAACTGGCTGCAGAGGCCTTGACCCATGACCCCTCCCTGCCGGTGATTCTCTGTTCCGGGTATAGTGATGTGGTTACCCCGGAGGAGGCAAAGCAAGCCGGGGTGCGCCGGTTTCTGGCCAAACCCCTGGATATGCGCCTCCTGGCGACAGCCATCCGTGAAATACTTCCTAAGCACAAGGACAGCCTATGAGGATATTAGTCATTGACGATGATCAGCAAATGCGAACCCTTATTCGCCAGGTCGTTGAGTGGGCCGGTGATGAGGTGGTTGAAGCGGAAGACGGTCGGGCCGGGATGCAGCAGCAGCGCCTCCATCGGGCCGACCTGGTGATTACCGACCTGATCATGCCCGAGCAGGAGGGGCTTGAAACCATCACCTCACTGAAAAAAGAATTTCCAGACACCAAGATCATCGCCATCTCCGGCGGGGGACGGATCGGACCCGAGGCCTACCTGCCGGCAGCCAAGGAGCTGGGGGCTGACCGGATCTTTACCAAACCTTTTGATGTCAAAGAGCTTGCCGACACCATCAAGGAGTTGCTCGCCAATGAAGAATAACGGTTACATCCTGGTGGTTGATAACAGTCCGGTCATCCGCAGGATCGTCAGTAGTGTTCTGGAAAAAGAGGGCTGGCTTGTGCGGACCGCAGAAAATGGCCTGGAGGCCCTGGACTGTATCGCCGCTCACCCACCGGAGGTGATCTTTACCGATCTGATCATGCCCAAGATCGATGGTGAGAAACTCACCTTTGTTGTTCGTAATACCCCGGAACTCAAACATATATTTATGGTTGTTCTTTCCGGAGTAGCCATGGAGGAGAACAGGGGTACCCTCCAGGTGGACGCCGATGTCTGCATTGCCAAAGGCCCTGCAGCCACTATGAAAACGCACATCCTGGCTGCCCTGGAGAAGTATAGGGCAGGGATCCGTAATGTCCCTCAGGTTGAGGGCTTGGGGGGCTTGTATTCCAGAGAGGTGACCCGTGAACTCCTGGTCAGTAAACAACATGGTGATATTATCCTGGCAGGGATGACCGAAGGGGTGGTGGAACTCAACCACCAGGGTCGGATCGTCATGGTCAACGCTGCAGCGGTGAAGCTGTTCGGCAAGCTGGAGGAGGAACTGCTTGGCACCAGCCTGGCGGAGCTGTTGGCAGGCAGCCAGCAGAGCCGGATGCGTCAGTGGCTGGCTGCCCTGGAACCTGCAGCTGCCCTGCAACCATTGGTCTTTGACTATGACGAACCTGTCGAACTGGCAGCACATCTGCTGACCATGAATCTGATTCCGGTGGCTGAAGAGGATGAGGTCTTCATCATCGCGATGATCAAAGATGTGACCAGGAGAAAACAGCTAGAGCAGCAGCGGAGGCAACTGGAGAAAGAGCTGCACCGGATTCAGAAGATTGATGCCATGGCCGTGATGGCCAGCGGCATAGCCCATGATTTCAACAATCTGCTGACCATCATCAGCGGCAACATGGAAATGTCACGCTACCTGATCAAGGAGAAAGATCAACAGGTGGCCGAGTTGCTCCAGGAGGCGGGCAAGGCTCTGGGGCTGACCATCGATCTGATCCGTACCTTCACCACCTTTTCAGATAATTATCTCCCCTTTAGGGAGGAGGTCAATCTGGGGCAGCTTATTCGGGAAACCCTGGAGCAGGAGCTTGCAGACACCCAGATCAGCTATAGCCTGGAGGAGAACTCGGCTCAGCAGCCCATTAATTTGGATGCCTCCCTGATGCACCAGGTCCTGACCAACCTGATCTGCAATGCGACTGAGGCCATGGAGGAGAGCGGAACCATTTCGGTCAGGCTCGATCTGGTAGATGGTGATGCAGAGGCCGAGGCGATAGGGCAACCCCTGCCCAGAGGCAAACTGGTTCGCCTCAGCTTCCAGGATTCCGGTCCCGGTATTCCGGCTGATATCATTGATCAGGTCTTTGATCCCTACTTTTCCACCAAGCAGAAGGGCGTGCAAAAGGGCATGGGGCTTGGCTTGACCATTGTTCATTCCCTGGTCAAGAAGCATGGCGGCCTGGTCTGGATCGACTCGCCCCCAGACCAGGGGTGCACGGTCTATCTCTATTTTCCGGTGCGGAGCGCAGTGGTGACAGATCAGGCCTTTTCGGCCCATGACGCTTCCCCCAAGCGGGTCCTGGTCATGGATGACGATGAGATGATGCGGATCATCAACAAGAAGATGTTTGAACACTGCGGCTGTGAGATCAGCCTGGTCGAGAGGGGTGAGGAGGCCGTGGCCAGCTACCTGGAGGCAAAGGAGCGTTGCCAAGGGTATGCGCTGGTCCTGTTGGACCTCAACGTGGATGGCGGCATGGGAGGGCTGGAGGCCTCCCGGCAAATTTTAGAGCACCATGGAGATGCCAACCTGATCGCCGTCAGCGGGGACGGGGGCAACGAGGTCATCTTACACTACGAACAGTATGGATTTATCGCGGCCCTGACCAAGCCCTTTTCCATCGATACCGTTGAAGCCGTGGTTCAACGGTTCCTCTATCCCGTGGAAGGGTGCTGATCAGGCTGAGCTGTTCTGCCCGCGGCTTGCCGCCAACCAGAGGCCTGTATGTATCTTGCTCAAAAAAACAGTCCCAGGGGAATGCGCTATATCCTCAGGGAATCTTTCCGCCAAGGGGAGGTCTTCTCCTCCCGGGATCTGCTCGACCTGGGCCACGATCCCGGTCGCTTCATTGTCTATAGCGGAGATATCAGCTATCAGCTGGATAAAGAGCTGCTGGCCAGTCTGGCCGAGCAGGGGGTGGATGGTGACGATGCCCGGTTGGAGGAACTCTTCTTTCCCTTTGTCGACCCCTATATCCGCTACAAGCTGGAGCCCTTTCGCCATCGTCATGCCTACCGCAGGTGGCAGCCCATGGCTGACGAAGAGCGCCTGCGGGTAGTGGAGTCCACCCATGTCTTTGATCGTCGTCGGCTCCATTTCCTCCGTTTTGGCCAGAGCACACCCGAGACCCTGGATAGATCAGCGCCCCTCTACCGGGTGCTGCTGGCCAAATCCAGGGATGAGATCGAGCAGCTGGTCCTGGAGCGGGAAAAGGAGCTGCAGCCCCGGGAGTACAAGAACTACCTCTTTACCATCTTTGATCTCCAGCGTTTCTTCCAGAGTTCCCTTGCCCGCCATATGGTCCATGCCCTGGACCCTGTCAAGGTGGATGAGTTCCTTCTCCAGGAGTACTGTGCCCTGGATCAGAGCCAGGCCTTCTGGGCCGGCTATGAACGGAGCCAACAGGTCCCCTGGTACCTGTTGCGCTACCTCCTGATGTACTTTGACCAGGCCGATGAGGCTGAGCTGCTCTGGAGTTCCAGGGGACAGCGTTTCCGGCGCAGCCGAAGGGCCTCTGCCCAGTCCCCGCCCCCGGCTCGTCCGAGGATGTCGCTGGCCAAGGCGGCGGAGATCTTTGGCCTCAGTCGCGGCCAACTGGCCGCCATGGGCAGGAAAGAACTTACCTCCCTCTACCGGCAAAAGGCCCACACCATGCATCCGGACAAGGGGGGAAGTCACGACCAGTTTGTCGAGCTGACATCAGCCTATGACGAGTTGCTACGCGCCCGGCCATGACCCGTCCGCTGCCCCGCCCCGACACGCCCGCAGCCGAAAGTGCCCCGCCCCGTTCTTTTCTGACCGTTCTCCAACTGATCCTGCCCCTGTTTCGGCAGTACCGCAGCCGCCTCTTGCTCGGCTTTGCCGCCCTGGTGAGCGTGGATTGTATCCAACTGCTCATCCCCAAGATTCTCCAGCACGGGGTGGACAGCCTCCAGCAGGGCAGGGCTACGCCGGCCGGACTTGGTCGCTTGAGCCTGATGATTCTGGCCGCCGCCCTGGTGGTGGTGGTCCTCCGTTTCAGCTGGCGCTACCTGATCATCGGCTTTTCCCGTATCCTGGAGCGACAGCTCAGAAATCGAATGTTTAGCCATGTTCTGACCCTGGATCAGCCCTTTTTTGAGCGCTGGACCACCGGTGAGCTGATCGCCCATGCCACCAATGACCTCAATGCCGTGCAGATGGCCTGCGGCATGGGCCTGGTGGCGGCAGCCGACGCCATGGTCATGTCCACGGCAGCCGTGGGTTTCATGCTGGCCATCAACGTCAAGCTGACCCTCTTGGCCCTGCTTCCCATGCCGCTGTTGGCCCTCTGTACAAGGATCTTGTCAGCCAGGCTGCATCAGCGCTTCAACCTGGTCCAGGAGCAGTTCGGCCTGATCACCGAATTTGTCCGCTCCACCCTGGTCTCCATCCAGCTGATTCAGGGATATACCCTGGAGGGGTTCCAGCGCAGACGGCTGGCCCGCCTGGGGGAGCGCTATGTCCGCAGTAATCTCAAGGTGGCCATGGTCCAGGGGGCGCTCTTTCCCATCTCCACCCTGGTGGGCAACATCGCCATGCTGCTGGTCCTCTACAACGGAGGGGCCCTGGTGATGAGGGAGGCGATCACCCTGGGCGAGTTTGTCGCCTTTATCACCTATATGTACATGTTGATCTGGCCCATGATGGCGGTGGGCTGGGTTGCCAATATCAGCCAGCGGGGGATGACCTCGCTGCAACGGATTCACCGTCTGCTCCAGGAGCGTCCCACCATTGCCCCCGGGGGAGGTACTCTTAACCGTGGCGACCAGGGACTCTTCTTTCAGTGCCGCAATCTCTCCTTTTCCTATCCCGGGAGTAGCCGGCCGGCACTCTCTTCCCTGAACCTGGAGATCCCGGCAGGTATCCTGGGCATCACCGGCAGAACCGGCTCCGGCAAATCCACCCTCTGTAAGCTGCTCTTACGGATCTATCCGGTTGCCCCTGGTGAGCTCTGGGTCAACGACTGTGATGTCACCACCCTGGAGGTGGATGAGCTGCGGAGACGGATCGCCTATGTGGCCCAGGAGACCGTGCTCTTTGCCGATACCCTGGCCAACAATATCGCCTTTGGCAAGCCCGAGGCCGGTCGGGAGGAAATCCACCAGGCTGCACGGCTGGCTGCGATCCATGAGGATATTCTCCGCTTTCCCCAGGGCTATGAGGCCGTGGTCGGCGAACGGGGGGTGAAACTCTCCGGAGGCCAGCGCCAACGTCTGGCCCTGGCCCGGGCCCTGCTCTGTCGGCGGCCGGTCTTGATCATCGATGACGGGCTCAATGCCATTGATGTGGAAACCGAGAAAGAGGTGATCCAGGGGATTCTGGCCTCTGCGGCCTTCAAGACCGTGATCCTGGTCTCCCACCGGATCAATGTGCTCCAGGTGACCGACCGGATCGTGATCATCGAGGCAGGGGAGATCGTTGCCCAGGGCCGCCATGAGCAGCTGCTCAATGATCCCTTTTACGGCATCATGATGGAGAAACAGCGGCTCAATGCATAACTTCGGCTACAGTGAAGACGGCCGGCCGGGCAGGGTCGGTGATCTCCATCTCTGGAGACGGATCCTTGTCTACTGCGCGTCCCATCGCCTGCCCCTGGCCGGGGCGGTTATGCTCTCCCTGCTGATCACTGCAGCCGGCCTGATGCTGCCCAAACTGATGCAGCTGGGTATTGACGGCTCCATCGTGGTCACCGGGCTCTCGCTGGAGCAGCGCCTGGGTGAGCTGGGCAGGATTGTCCTGGCCTATGGCGGCCTGGTGGTGGTGGTCTTCCTCGCCGGCTTCAGCCAGATCATCCTCCTGGAGTGGGTGGGACAGTCGATCATGGATCGGTTGCGGCAAGCGCTCTTTGCCCATCTCCTGACCCTGGATATGGGTTTTTTTCACCGGCAGCAGACCGGTCGGTTGGTGACCAGGTTGACCAATGACATTCAGAATATGCATGAAATGTTCACCTCGGTGATGGTCACCCTGTTCAACGATGCCCTCAAGTTGTTGGGGATCTTCTGCTTTCTTTTTTTTATGAACAGCTCCCTGGCCCTGGTGATGTCGCTCTTCGTCCCCCTGGCCCTGCTGACGACCATCCGGTTTTCCCGGCTGGCCAGGGGCCGATTTCGGGCGATTCGCAGTCAGCTGGCCAGGCTCAATGGTTTTCTGGCCGAATCACTGGCCAGCGTCAACCTGATCCAGGTCTTTAACCGCCAGGCCGGGATGGTTGGCCGCTACCGAGGCCAGACCGAGGAGTATCTCCAACGCAACCTCAGCCAGATCAAACTCTTTGGCCTCTTTATGCCCCTTACCGACCTGATGAGCGCAACTGCGGTGGCCCTGATCCTCTGGTGCGGTGGTGGTGAGATTATCCGCAGCCGCTTGAGTCTGGGAGAACTGGTCGCCTTTCTCTCCTATATGCGGCTCTTCTTTCAACCTCTGCGCGAGGTGTCTCAGAAGTACTCCATCGTCCAGTCGGCCATGGCCTCGGCAGAGCGAATTTTTCAGCTTCTGGATACCCCTTCTGCCATTGTTGCACCCCGGGAGTCGTCGCAGGTTCCGGAACTCAAGGGCGACCTCTGTTTTGAAGCGGTCTGGTTTGGCTACAGTCCGGACACAGCGGTACTTCAGGGGATCGACCTGAGGGTCCGCCAGGGGGAAACCCTTGCCCTGATCGGGACCACCGGCGCAGGCAAGTCCACCCTGATCAACCTGCTCTGCCGCTACTACGATCCGGATCAGGGCCGGATCCGGATCGGCAGCCACCCCCTGAAGACCATCCCCCTGGCCACCCTCCGGGCTCATATCGGGGTGATCATGCAGGATATCTTTATCCTTCCCGATACCATCCAGGCCAACATTATCCTGGATGCTCCCCTGGACAGGGGAAAGCTGGCCGGCCTGTTGCATCGAACCGGCCTGGAGGCCTTTATCCAGAGCCTGCCCCAGGGCCTGGCAACGCTCATCGGTGAAGGGGCCAAGGAGTTGTCGGTGGGCGAGAAGCAGCTCTTATCCTTTGTCCGCGCCCTGTACCGGGATCCGGCTATCCTGATCCTCGACGAGGCCACCTCCTCCATTGATGCAGAGTCGGAGCGCATCCTGGAAGAGGCCATGGCCGTTGGGCTGGAAGGCCGTACCTCCCTGGTGATTGCCCATCGGCTATCCACCATCCGAAGGGTGGATCGGATCGTGGTCCTGGATCAGGGCCGGGTCGCCGAACAGGGCAGTCATGGGGAGCTGATGGCCAGACCCTCCCTCTACCGTGAGTTGGTGAACCTGGACCTTGAGGATAACCGGCGTTCCAATGGTGCTGACGGCTCCCTGGGGCCTCGGCGGCCGCAGGGGCCAGCCGAGGCCCCCTAGCCGCCGAGTTGGACTTGGCTCGCCTCCCTGCTCGCCTTGCTCTGCTTACCTGGTCTTGGCCTGATGGTGTTGGAGGACGAAACGGATCATCTGACTGGGGGAGAGTTTGACCGAGGAGGGGCCGGAGCGAACATAAAATTCTTCACTCTTGCCGATCCGTAACACCACCGGGGTCCCTGCTGGTGAGGTTTCCACCATCAGCGCCCTGGTCTGACCGCAGTCAACCATGGCCAGGGAGATGAAGGCAGAAAACTCTGCGCCGATATGCTGGTTGATCAGGTTCTTGATGTGGAGCAGGCAGCGATCCTCACTCTCAAATCCATCGACTGCCAGCCCCACCGGGGTGCCGGCGTCGTCAACACCAAGGAGCAGGGTGCCGCCTGCACTGTTGAGAAAGGCGGTCAGGGCCTTGAGCCAGGCGAGCTCTATCTCTTTGCCTGGTTTGCCGGTTTTCAGGTTGGCCCGGATGGTTGACTTGAACTCCACGCAGGCCCCTTCTCCCTTGGCCAGGGCCTGCTGGAACCGTTCTCCGGCACTGGGCGGGAGAGGTTCGCTGAGATGGAGCAGCCCTATCTGCCAGAGGAGCAGAAAGAGCACGACCCCTGCAGTGAGGGCCACGCTCATGTCCAGCAGATCGATGCGAAACAGCGAGTTGTTGAGGGCCCCGATCAGGGCGCCCTCGGTGGATGCCACCCCGATCCAGAAGGCCTGACGTTCCTGGTTCAGGGGCTGAAAGGAGGTGATCCACTGTTCACTCTTCAGCTTCAGGGTGATAGGGGTCGCAACCGGGGAACCCTGCTCAGCCCAGCGACCGATGATGCTCGGCAGCAGCTGCTGCCGGCCGGAGAGTGGGGTGCGGATTGAAGCCGGCCACTGTTCAGGGAGTTCGGCAATATGAAAATGGCTCCCCGGGTTGACCAGGAAGAGCAGGCTGGGTTTGTCCCGGTTAACGGCATGGAGCAGCTGCCTGATGTCAGCCAGTTGGATATCAAAGCCAAAGACCTGGAGGCGCCCCTGCTGCTGCCAGGAGACCGAGGCCGAAAATCCCTGGCTGTTGCTATGGTTAAAGGTATAGATATCGGTGAAGTATACCTGGTCCTTGCCTGGGCTGGCGGTGAACCAGGGGCGGCTCCTGGGGTCATAGCTGCCGTGCTTCTGCCAGCTGCGGACCGCGGTCTCCGGCCCGTCCCATTCCTGGTACTCCTGCACGGTGGTGCTGTTCAGCTGCTGGCTGGCCCGGCTGATCAGCCGGGGTTGCTCCTGCTGGAGGAAGTATTCCCTGCCCTGATCGGTGGCCAGAAAGAGGGCGCTGATGTGGGGCTGATGCTCCAGCAGGGGCATGAACTTTTTGTTCAGGTCCTTGGGATTGGCGAGATCGAGAAGCCCGTTCTGGCCCCAGTCTCTGACGATGTTGAGTTTAGAGATGGTGCTGTCAAAGAAACTCTGGATCTCTTTGAATTCCGAGGCGCTGATGCCCTGGATAAGGGTGGTGCTCAGGTCTTTCTTCAGCTGATAGTATTGGAGGATATTGATCGCGGTCAGGACCAGGAGGAAACCGGCCACCGGGATAAAGAAGGGGAGAATTTTTCGGAAGAATTTCATAGCAAGTAAGGGTGGAGGTTAGTTGCGCCATCAGGGCCTGGAAGGCTGCTTCAGGGCTGGTTGTTGTAGAGCTGCCTGTAAAAGGGGATCCACTGTTCAATCAGCTGTCGCAGCCGGCCATCTGCCTTGATGGAGCTCAGATATCGGTTGGCCTGCTCCAGGAGCTGCTGCTGGTCACTGCCAACGGCCCAGGCCAGTTGTTCCCGGGTCATTGGTTGGATCACCGCCACCAGACCCTGGTCGGCATAGAGGGAGGCATAGTAGAGGCTGCCCGGGAGGTCATAGACCAGGGCATCGATCTCCTTGGCCAGCAGGGCTCGGACCGCCTGCTCTGAGCGGCTAAAGGTGGTCCGGACACCCCGGGCCTTATTCTGGGCCACAAAGAGATCTCCGCTGGTACCGCTTACCGTTCCCACCCTGACCCCGGGGTTCAACAGGGCCGGAAATCCATCGGAGTAGCGATTGTAATCCGGGCCACGGACCAGGGCAATCTGGCTGGTGGCCATATAGGGCTGGACAAAGCTCAGCCGGTAGGAACGGGCAGGGGTGATGGTCATTGCGGACATGATGATATCGGTTTTCCCGGCGACCAGGGCCGGGATCTGCTCTTCCCAGGGGAGGCGAACCAGCTTGAGCCGACGTCCGGAGTAATCAGCCAGGCCCCGGGCAAAGGCAATCTCCAGGCCGATGAGGCCGTCGGGACCCCTATAGACCATGGGTGGGGCATTTGCAGAGACACCGACCCGCAGCAGCTGTGTCTGGGCAGGTGGTTTTCCGGAGGACCCGTCCCCATGGCCTGCACAGCTGCAGAGCAACAGGGAGAGTAGCGGGATCAGCAGGACGGGAGACCAGCGATTCATGACAGTTCCTTTTGGCTTAGTTCGCTTCATGGCTGAGTCGTAATGGAACGACCAGGGTTCTGGTTCCCGGTTGTCTCTCAGGGGGCGGTAGTTCCCTTGATGACCCGACCGCGGGAGATAAACGATATCCCCTGCTGCATCTTGGTACCGATCATGATGGATTCGATGATGGGCTCGGTCACCTGGGCAGGGGCGTCCCAGTGGACCAGGAACTTGGCGCCTGAACCTCCCTTGGATTCGGATTCCCGGACAATGTAGCGGGTGGACCCCAGGGGGCCTATCTCCAGCGGCTTTTCCAGATATTTTTGGAGCAGCTTGCCCTGGGAATCATAGTAGTTGACCTTGCGCAGGGTAATGGTGCGTTCCGGATCGGTGTTGCGGACGGAGAGGGTGGCGGTAAGGAGAAAGGGTTTATCCTTATAGCGTTCATCGGCATAGATGTGTGAGTAGAGTGGCACATAGACGGTCTGTGCCAGCCAGTGGTTGAAGCTGGTGGTCGCTCGGCCGAAGGCTGGTGGCTGGAGGGTGGGGGCGAGCAGGGCAAGGAAGAGCAGGAGGATGAGGTAGCGCTTGTTCATGGCAGGTGATCTCATGGTTTATGGTTGACCCAGGGTCTGGAGCGCCTGGGCGATTTCCAGGCTGAGCAGGCCGGCAGTGGCAGAGCCGGCAGCAGCATAGCCCTCATAGCCTGGCTGGCTCAGAGGGATGGTATAGCTGCTGCTGGTCTGTTTGAGCTGCCGGCGTGAGGGGACATCACTGATGGTCCAGCTGGCCTCCAGGTTAAATTGATCTCTCAGGGGGGAGAAGCTGTCCAGGCGGATCTCGACCATGAGGCGTTGCCGGCCATAGCGTGGACCAGGGTAGATCGAGATATGCGGGCTCCTGAGCAGGGCCTTGAGGTTGGCGGCGATCACCCCGGCAAACTGTTCGTCCAGGGGACCGCTCCAGCGGGAGAGGGGCGAGATTCGGGTCGTGGCCGGGCTGGGCCTGCTGACGATGCCCAGATGTTGCAGCTGGGGAGCCAGCTGGACGGGCATGATCAGGGTCTGGGAGCTGTACCCCTGTTGTTCCAGTCGGACTCCGGCCGGGATGCTGGGGTGGCTGGGGTAGAGGGAGTAGAAGCTGAGCTTGGCGCTGCCAGCTGCACAGCCGGCCAGCAGCAGGCCCAGGAGCAGGAGAGTCCAGAGAGGCTGGCATGGGAGCGATCGGTTCACGGGGTCTCCTCACCGGGCCCGAAGATCAGGGCATTGGGATAGCGTTGGAGGTAATCGGTCAGGAAGCGGATGGAGCGGGCCATGGCTTCCAGTTCACGCATGGTTCTGGAAAAATCATAGGCGTATTCCTGACCATCGTCAACCAGGGATTGAATATTCTCCAGGGATTGGAGCAGGGTGGCCACCGACTGATCCACTCCCTCCAGGCTGTGGATGATCTTGGGGCCGGCCAACTCCAGGGTTGCATCTGCCGCCTTCAGCAGGGAGCTGCCCTCCCTGGCAAGTTGCTTCAAGGCGGTCAGGACCTCCGAGAGTTGTCTGGAAGAGGCGGGCAGGGTCGTTTGCAGCTCCTGTAGCAGCAGGTCCAGGTTTGCCAGGCTCGAGTAGACCTGTTCCTGGGCCTGTTTGCTCTTGTTTGAGTTGAGGATCCGGTCCAGTCCGGCCAGGACGGCCCCGGCCTGTTTGGCCAGTTGACCGATGGGAAGGTCGGCCAGGGTCTGGGTCAGCTGTTCCAGGCCCGAGGGCAGGGTGGGGATCTCCACGGTCTCGGGATCGCTGTCCGGGTGGTGGAGGGAAAGCTCGGAGCCGGGGTAAAAGGCCAGGTCGATGTAGAGCTTGCCGGTGACCAGGCTGCGCATCTTCAGTTTGCCCCGGAGGCCTTTGGCGATCATGGTCCTGGTCGTTTGGGCCAGGGCAACCTGGTCCCAGGGTTCAGCAGGGTCTTCCCGGATGCTGGAGTTGGGGCTGACCTCGATGTAGACGGCAATGGTGTAGTCGGAGCGGCGGGGATTGAAGTTGATCAAAATCCTGGAAACCGTACCGATCCGGACCCCCCTGAGGGTGACCGGGGCACCGATATCCAGACCATGGAGTGATCCCGGGAAGTAGAGTACACAGGGAAAGACCTTGTTCTCCAGTTTGATGTTGCCCAGGATGATGATGGCGGCCAGGGCCAGGCCAATGGCGACCAGGACAAAGCTACCGACCAGGGTGGGATTGGCTTTTTTACTCACAGTGTGGGTGCTCCTCTGGTTCCCTTGCCCCGGGTAAGAAAGTCGATAACCCGCTGGTCAGCGCTCTCTGCCAGCAGCTGTTCGGGGGCGCCGGCGGCCAGCATGGTCTTGGCCTCGGAGTCGAGGAAGACCGCGTTGGTGCCGATGGCAAAGATAGAGGCCAGTTCGTGACTGACGATGATCACGGTGGCACCCAGGCTGTCGCGGATCTCCAGGATCAGCTGATCAAGGTTTTTGGCGCTGATCGGGTCCAGGCCTGCGGAGGGCTCGTCAAAAAAGAGAAACTCCGGGTCCAGGGCAATGGCCCTGGCCAGGGCCGCTCTCTTGCGCATCCCGCCGGACAACTCTGCCGGATAATAGTGTTCAAAGCCGGAGAGGCCGACCAGGGCCAGCTTAAAGGCAACGATTTCCCTGATGCTGGTTCCTTTTTGACCACTGTACTGCTGGAGGGGCAGGGCAATGTTTTCTTCCAGGGTCATACCGCTCCAGAGGGCGCCGGACTGGTAGAGGATGCCGGCCCGGCGGAGGATCCGGCTCCGTTGCTCCGCCCCTGCCTGCCAGAAATCGATCCCACCGTAGAGCACCCGGCCGGCTGCCGGCTGTTTCAGGCCGATCAGGTGGCGCAGCAGGGTGGATTTGCCGCAGCCGCTGCCCCCCATGATCACAAAGATGTCGCCCTGGTTGACCGTAAAGTTGAGTTCGCGCTGGAGAAGCCTCTTCCCGTAAGCCATGGTCAGGTTCTCCACAGTCAGTACCCTTGTCATCGCTTAGCCCATCTTCAGCAGGTTGAAGATAAAGGTCATCAGGGCGTCGGAGATGATGATCAGGACAATGGCGGTGACCACGGCCGAGGTGGTGGCCTCGCCCACGGCCGCTGAACTGCGGCCGCATTGGAGGCCGCGGAAGCAGCCGGCAAATCCGACCAGCAGTCCGTATACCGTACTCTTGATTATCCCTTCGAGACATTGGTTCAGATGGATGGCCCTGCGGGTGTAAGAGAAGTATTCGCTCACCGAAAGATCCAGCATGAAGACGCCGACCAGTGAACCGCCGATGATGCCGAGCAGGTCGGCATAGATGCAGAGCAGCGGCATCATCAAGATCAGGGCAAACATCCGGGGCAGGACCAGAAAACCTATGGGCGAGATGCCCAGGGTACGCAGGGCATCGATCTCCTCGTTGACCTGCATGGTGCCGAGCTGGGCGGCGTAGCTGGCTCCGGTTCGCCCGGCCATGATCACCCCGCTCATCATGGCCCCCATCTCAAGGACCATGGCCAGGCCCACCAGGTTGGCCACATAGACCTGGGCGCCGAACATCTGCAGTTGAACCGCTCCGACAAAGGCCAGAATCACTCCAACCAGGATGGAGATCAGGGAGACAATGGGCAGGGCCTCGGCCCCGGCAGCCTGGACAAAGGACCAGAAATCACGGAGCCTGAAGGTGGTCTGTCCGCGGCTCAGGGCCCCACACTCCAGGATGATCTCGCCGCTAAAGGTGGCAAGTTCCCGCCCCCTGGCCACCGTTTCGAGGGTAAACCGGCCGAGCCGGCCCACCGGCGAGATGGCCGAGGGCTGGGGCGGTAGGTGAACGGGCGTGGACTGAGCCAGCCGCAGCAGTTGCTGCACCCCATGGGGGAGCTGGCCTGGGTCCAAGGCTATGGAGCGGGAGCGGCAGCAGGCCTCCAGTTGTTGCAGCATTACCGGCAGGAGGCTGTCCCAGTCCTGGAGTTGGTCACAGTTGAAACCCACCCTGGTCACAGGCGGAACAAGGGCTCGCCTGATTTCACTCTGGTCCGGAGCTGTTTGGTCCAGGGTCCAGCTGCCGCCGAGATGGATGATCAGGGTATCCTTACCCCTGGAGCTGGAACTGATGGTCGGTGCTGGTTTCTGGGTGTACCGGTCGATAGGTCGCCACCTTGCTGACTTTGCAGGTTTGGGCCAGGATGCAGCTGTCGCCCTCTCTTCTCCCTTGAAAGGCAGGGTTCAGCTTCCCAGGGGTTTACCCCGACGTCGGGCCTGGGGCAGGGCCTGCCTGAGTCCATCGGCCTGGGGGTTGGTGACCTTCCGGTCCATGAGGATGTTGACGGCGCGTATCGGCTGATCGTAATACTGCTGGTTCCAGTCGTTGCGGGGTGATATGATTGCGCCCTCGATACTGAGTCCGCCAAAGGCGCCCTTGGAGCGACCAAAGGCCAGGATATCGGCTGTCTGCGCCTTGGCGGAACGTCCGATGGGTCCGGCTGCAACGGCCACGTCGGCGCCAAGCTTGAACTCGGTGGAGAGCATGGCATCCAGGCCCTTATCGGTCATGACCATCAGGATGATCTCCGAGGCATCGGCCCCGATCTGCAGGCCCAGGGAAACCGAGCCCATGGTGTAGAAGGCCGGGTAGCTCCAGGCGCCGCTCTTCAGATCCTGGGAGAGCAGAACCCCGCTTCCCCCTGAACCGCCGATGATAAAACCGCCGCGCAGCATCTGGGGAACTATGAAGATGCCGCGGGCCCGGCCGATGTTGTGGTGGAACCACTCCATGTTGGGGTCTGCCATGAAACTCTTGAAGACCGCTTCGCTCTGGGAAACGAGTTCCTGGGGTTTGCTAAAGTCGCCTGCTCGGCCAGGCGTAACCACGCTTAGGAGGAGCAGCAGAAGAGGGAGCAGGATTTTCCATGATGGATAGGGTCGGTACATAGCGGACTCCTGAAAACAATGGTTAGCGGGAGAGGCCGGACAGGTGATGGCCCTGTGGGGCCAGTCAGCACACCCGGCTCACACGCCTGCAGCCGGGACTGGGAGAGCAGTACCCCAGCCCCTGGACCAGGGGCTGACCTATTCCTATAAGCTCTTGAAATGGTACATTATTAAAAAGGATAGTGCAATGCTTTCCAGGTCGCTGCAGGCAGGCCTCCCCCAACAGGGCTCAGGAGCGTGAGAAGGAGAGCAGTTTTCCTGCCAGGATGGTGAGCAGGTAGCTGAGGGCGGCGCAGAGGATGATCACCGGACCGCTGGGCAGGTCCAGGTTGTAGCTGAGGCCGATCCCCAGAAGGGTGAAGCCGGCGCAGAGGAGGATGGCCAGGAGCATCATCTGGATGATGTTGCGGGCAAAGTTGCCGGCAATGGCTGCGGGCAGGGTAAGCAGGGCAATGACCATGACGATCCCCACGATACGGACCAGGAGGACGATGGTCAGGGCGGTCAGGCAGAGCAGCAGCAGGTAGAGCCAGTGGGTGCGGATGCCCCTGAGGCGGGCATACTCCTCGTCAAAGCAGATGGCAAGAAAGGAGTTGTAGAAAAAGGAGACTATGGCGATGACCACCCCGTCAAGAAGGAGGACAAAGGAGAGGTCATCTCTGGTGATCAGGAGGATGTTGCCAAAGAGATAGCTCATGGGATCGGTATATCCCGGGGTCTTGGCAATGAAGAGCAGGCCGATGGCCATGCCCGCCGCCCAGAGCGCACCAATGACGCTGTCCTCACGCTGTTTGGCGTGGAGGCTGACCAGGGTCAGGAGAACGGCGGCCAGGATGGCCACGGTGACGGCCCCAAAGATGGGAGAGAGCCAGGGGATCCCCAAGACCTGTTGGCAGTAGATGCCGATGCCTATGCCGCCGAGGACGCAGTGGGAGATGGCCCCGGCGATGTAGCTGATTCGACGAACCACCACGTAGGTGCCGATGATTCCAAAGGGAATGGAGGCAAGCAGGCCGGTGAGCACGGCATAGCGGAGAAAGGGCAGATCCGGGTTGAGGAGGAGCTGAATAAATTCAGACAATGGTGTGGCCCTCCTCGCTGCAGACATGGTCATGACGGATCATCTGCAGGTCGCCTCCATACATGTTCTGGATGAGTTCGCCGGTGAGTTCACTGGTGGGGTGGATGATCACCTGGTTGTTCACACAGGCGATCCTGTGGAAAAAGGTGGAGGCAAAGCCCACCTCATGGGTCACCATCAGGATGGTCATCCGGTGCTTCAATCGCTGGAGCAGATCGTAGAAGTGTTCCTCTGACTCGTGGTCGATATTGGCCGTGGGTTCATCGAGGATGAGAATGGTTCCTTCAGAGGCCAGGGCCCTGGCAATCAGGACCCGTTGACGCTGCCCTCCTGAGAGGGCGGAAAAGGGGCGGCTGGCCATCTGGACCAGATCCACCTCCTTCAGGGCTGCCATGGCCTTGGCCTTGTCGCTGCGGCTGTAGCGTCGGTTGCCTCCTGGGTGACCAAGGCGCCCCATGCAGACCACCTCGCGTACCGAGATCGGAAAGTGGGGGTCATAGATGGCGTGTTGGGGAACGTAGCCAAACCGATGGTGGGCGTCCTGGGGAGCCTGGCCGAAGATCGAGACCCTGCCTGAATCAGGGGTCAGTGAGCCGATGATCAGTTTCACCAGGGTGGTCTTGCCGCCGCCGTTGGGGCCGACAATGCAGAGGGTATCCTGGGCGTGGACCGTAAGGTTGACCTCGGTCAGGACCGGGAGCTGGTCATAGGAAAAGCAGAGGTCATGGATTTCAATGGCCGCTTGGGCCGGCTGATCTGTCATCGGGTTCAGGCTTGGGGGGCTAAGGGTGAGGACGCTCTCGGTCCCGGGGGGAAGAATCGGAGTGCCTTGCTCAGGATGGGCTGATCGTTTTGTCGGTGCTCCTCAGCTGCTCCTCGCAAAGACCGCGATCTCTGCCGGCCGGTTGAGGTCTCCTGGTAGCGGTATCGCAGAGCTGAGCTGACCTGCATGACCGACTTGGTCAGCTTGAAAACAGACAGGGGGCGGGCTGAGCATGGCAAGCTCCAGCAGGGGGGCGGCTTGCCATGCTCCCATGCGCTCTGGGCGGCTCAGTCGGCGGGAAAGAAATACTCTTTTTCGGCGCCGCATTTGGGACAGACCCAATCCTCGGGAAGGTCGGAAAAGGCGGTTCCGGCAACGATTCCGGTTTCAGCGTCACCCTCTTCGGGGTCATAGACGTAGCCGCAGGGGCATTCCATTTTTTCCATGAGTCTCACCTCTAGTTGCTTGATATCCAATGATAAATAACGTATAAAAAGAATACTCTTTATCCTTCAGTATACTTTTTTTGCCAGGCCTTTTCAATAAAAAGCAGGGAGGCGGGCTTTTGCTTGTTCCAGGGGCCTGCTCGGAATTTTCCAAGGCAAGAGTAAATATAGGTGTTGACATTTTGCAGGATCTTGTGGTTAATTGTTAAATTCTGCAAAAATTTTTTATTTGAAGTTATCGAGGAGAATTCGCATGTATGCAATAGTTCGAACCGGCGGGAAACAGTATCAGGTAGAGGCCGGCGATACCCTCCGCGTTGAAAAACTTGAAGGTGAGGTCGGTGATACCGTTGAGCTGGATGATATCCTGTTGGTCGTCGATGGTGAGACGGTACAGGTAGGGCAGCCGGTTGTGGATGGAGCGAAAGTCGTTGCCAAGATTGCCGAGCAGGGAAGACACAAGAAAGTCATCGTGTTCAAAAAGAAAAAACGGAAAGGCTACAGTGTGAAGAAAGGCTTTCGCCAGCCGTTTACTGCGTTGACCATCGAAGAGATCGCAGCGTAATTTTTGAACTGAAACGGAGAGAATACCATGGCACATAAAAAAGCAGGCGGTAGTTCGAGAAACGGACGTGACAGCGCAGGTCAGCGACGGGGCGTAAAGCGTTTCGGTGGCCAGGAAGTCCGGGCCGGTAACATTCTGGTTCGTCAGCTCGGTACGAAGATTCACCCCGGTGAAAACGTGGGATGTGGTCGTGATTACACCCTCTTTGCCAAAGTTGACGGCAAGGTGCAGTACGAATCTTTTGGGAAGAATAAGAAGCGCGTTTCTGTATATCCTGACTGATCAACCGTCCTCCTCCTTGGTCGAGGGCATATAACGCAGCACCACGTTGCATACTGGATCTTGAGAAGGCTCGGCATCAATATCGATATTGGTGCCGAGTTTTTTTTTGACCATCTGGAGCAGTTTTCACCTATCGTCCCGACAGTATCTGCAGGGGCGCTTTCTCATTGTTACGGCCATGGTGCTGCGCTCCTTTGTTCCCATCTTCCCGGGGGTAAGACCTTCAGGTCGTCAAAATATCTTTTACGTATGGTTGATTGAGCTATGGGTTTTGTCGATGAAGCGAAGTTTTATGTAAAAGCCGGTGACGGCGGCAACGGCTGTGTCAGTTTCCGGCGGGAGAAGTATGTCCCCAAGGGCGGGCCCAACGGCGGTGACGGCGGCAGGGGCGGGAGTGTCTATATTGTGGCCGACAGCCAGCTGCACTCCCTGATGGACTTCAGGTACCGCTCCCACTTCAAGGCGGAACGGGGCGGCAACGGCCAGGGCCAGGATCGCCATGGCCGGGGCGGCAAGGATGAGCTGATCCGGGTACCCCTGGGCTCGGTGATCAAGGATGCAGATACCAATCAGGTGCTGGTGGATCTCACCGAGCACGATCAGGCCTTTCGGGCGGCCGAAGGCGGCAAGGGCGGTCTGGGGAATGCCCGCTTCGCCTCTTCCACCAACCGGGCCCCGCGTAAGGCCACCCCCGGTCAGCTGGGCGAGGAACACTGGCTTCGGATCGAGCTGAAGCTCCTGGCGGATATCGGCCTGATCGGCCTGCCCAATGCCGGTAAGTCCACCCTGTTGTCACGACTGTCCGCAGCCAACCCCAAGATCGCCGCCTACCCGTTCACCACCCTGGATCCCCAGCTTGGGGTACTCCACTTTCCCTGGTCTGAACCCTGTATCATTGCCGATATTCCCGGCCTGATTCAAGGGGCTCACCAGGGCGTCGGTCTGGGCCACCAGTTTCTGCGCCACATCGAACGGACCTCCATCCTCCTCCATGTGCTGGATGCCTCGGTGGGCGAGGAGCAGATGCTGGCCGATTATGCCACCATTCAGGAGGAGTTGAGCGCCTACAGCGACGAACTCAAGGATCGGAGGCAGGTCCTGGTCCTCAACAAGATCGATCTGCTCGACGAGGAGGAACTTCAGGCCAGGCTGGCCTGTTTCAGCCACCTGGGGCAGGGGGTCATGGCGATCTCAGCCGATGAGCGGATCGGCCTGGAGGAGCTGAAGAACACCCTGGGAGAACTCATAGACGAGCATCGTTCAAGGGGGAGTGATGACCTTTCAGGTGAGTAAAGAAGACGGCCTCTTTCTGCGCCAGACCCTCTTTGATCAGGCCAGACGCGTGGTGATCAAGGTGGGCAGTGCGGTGCTCACCGATGAGGCGGGCCTGAATGGGTCCATCGTGGCCAGTATTGCCCGTCAGGTGAGTTTTCTCCAGTCCACCGGCCGGGAGGTGATCCTGGTCAGTTCCGGGGCCGTTGCCGCCGGCCGGCAGCGCCTGGGAATTGCCAAACGATACCATGAAGAGCTGAAGGTCAAGCAGGCCCTGGCCGCCACCGGACAGGGCTTGTTGATGCAGGCCTATGAACAGGCCTTTTCAGGGCATGACCAGCAGGTGGCCCAGGTGCTCCTCACCCATGCCGATCTCTCCCAGCGTAACCGCTACCTCAATGTCCGCAACACCATCCTCACCCTCTTCGAGTTCGGGGTGGTGCCGATCATCAACGAGAATGACACGGTCTCCGGGGAAGAGCTGCGCTTCAGTGACAACGATACCCTGGGTGCCCTGATCACCAATATGATCGGTGCGGACATGTTCATCATCCTCACCGATGTGGACAGCCTCTACACCGCCAACCCAGGCGCTGATGAGGCGGCCCGGCCCATCTACACCGTGGCTGAGATCGATCAGGGGATTGAACAGATGGCCGGCCACTCCACCAGCTCCATGGGTACCGGTGGGATGCTGGCCAAGATCAAGGCCGCCAAGATGGTGGCCGCCTGCGGGGGCAGCTCCTTCATCGGTCCGGGGAGAAATCCCGATATTCTCCAGATCCTCTTCAGTGGTGAGGTGGTCGGTACCTTCTTTCTCCCTGCCAAGGAGCGCATCACCCGCCGCAAACACTGGATTGCCTACGTGCTTCGTCCGGAAGGCTCGCTGATCCTGGACCAGGGTGCTGCCCGGGCCCTGATGGAGCAGGGCAAGAGCCTGTTGCCCTCGGGCATCCTTGCGGTCAGGGGGGAATTTGAGGTTGGGGCGCCGGTGGAGTGTCTGGATCAGCAGGGGCGCCCGATCGCCTCGGGCCTGAGCAACTACTCTGCTGCAGAGATCCAAAAAATTAAAGGGCTGAAGAGCGCGCACATAGAGCAGGTCCTGGGCCATAAGGACAGCGACGAGGTGATCCACCGCGATAATCTGGTCCTCAGGGACTGAGGTCCCGCCGCCCGCCAGTCGGTGCCGTCGGTCTGGCCTGTCCGTCTGCGTCCAGCCGGCAAGACCCAAGATTTTTCGTGACAGCCCCGAGTTGGTGAAGATACGTTTACACATACCCTGTAGCAACTTTTGAACAGAGAGGAGAGACGATGGAGAGTGTCACACTTGAAACAGCGGTGAAAGATATTGCCCAAAAGGCCAGACAGGCCTCTCGCACCATGGCTGCCCTGCCCACTGCGGTCAAGAATCAGATCCTCCGCGATACGGCCACTGCCCTGGAGGCCAACCTGGAGCAGATCAAGGCGGAAAACAGCAAGGATGTGGCTGCAGCCAGAGAGAAACAGCTCTCCCCGGCCATGATCAACCGGCTGGAGATCAGCGAGGCGGTGATTGCAGACATGATCCGCGGCTTGCATGAGATAGCCGCCCTGGAGGATCCGGTCGGTGAGGTCGATGAGATGGCCAAACGGCCCAGCGGCATCACCGTGGGCCGGATGCGGGTCCCCCTGGGGGTGATCTCCATGATCTATGAATCCCGTCCCAACGTGACCATCGACTCGGCAGCCCTCTGTCTGAAGGCCGGTAATGTGGTCATCCTCCGAGGCGGTTCCGAGGCCATCCACTCCAACCTGGTCCTGGCCGGCATCATGCAGGGCGTCCTGAGCGCAGCCGGTGTGGATCCGGCCGTGGTCCAGGTGCTGCCCTTCACCGATCGGGCGGCGGTGGATATCCTGCTCAAGCAGGAGGAGTATATCGATCTGGTCATCCCCCGGGGCGGCGAGGGGCTGATCCGGGCGGTCACCCAAAAGTCGATGATCCCGGTGCTCAAGCACTACAAGGGGGTGTGCCATATCTTTATCGATAAGGATGCAAAGCCGGAGATGGCCATTCCCATCGTCCATAACAGCAAGGTGCAGCGACCCGGCGTCTGCAATGCCGTCGAAGGGGTGCTGGTGCATCAGGAATGCAGCGCAACCATGATTCCTGCCCTGGCCGCGGATCTGAGCGCTGCCGGGGTACGTCTCCTGGGTTGTGCCAAGAGCTGTAGCCTCGATCGACGCGTCGAGCCGGCAGCCGACGAGGATTGGGGCAGGGAATTTCTCGATCTTGCCCTGGTGGTCAAGGTGGTCTCCGGCATGGATCAGGCCATGGAGTATATCGCAGAACATGGCTCCCAGCACACCGAGGCCATCATCACCGACTCCTATGAGCGCAGCCAGCGCTTCCTCCGGGAAGTGGATGCCTCGGCCGTGATTGTCAATGCCGCCACCCGCTTCAACGATGGCGGCCAGTTCGGCCTGGGCGCGGAGATCGGTATCTCCACCACCAAGCTCCATGCCTATGGACCCATGGGCCTGAAGGAGTTGACTACCCGCAAATTTATTGTCCTTGGTCAGGGTGAAATTCGGAGCTGAGAGCCTGGGGGCAGGGCAGAGGGGTGAGCAGATAGGTCTGTTCGGCGGAACCTTTGACCCTGTCCATAACGGCCACCTCGGGGTGGCCCGTTATGTGCTCGCGCATACCGAGCTGGACCGGATCCTCTTTATCCCGGCCCCCCATCCTCCCCATAAACGTGCACCGGTCGCCTCTTTCAGGCAGCGGGTGGCCATGCTCGAACTGGCCCTTGCCGACGAGGAGCAGCTCACGGTCTCCCTGGTTGAAACCGAATACAGCGGCCTCTCCTACACCATCCGGACGGTGCGTCAACTCCGACAGCGCTATGTTCAGGATCGCCTCTTTTTGATCATTGGCGCAGATTCGCTCAAGGACCTGCCCCGCTGGCACCGGGCCGAAGAACTCCTGCAGGCGGTCAGTTTAATCGTTGCAGGCAGAGACAAAGTAGACCACAATATCATCGAGGCCTCCATCAAGGCCTTACCCGTCTCCTATCAGAGTCAGGAAGCCCCTGGGCGATGGGGCTCTGAGCCGGGGCGTTCCCTGGTTTACCTGGGAGATACCCAGTGGCCGGTCTCCTCATCGGAGGTGCGTGCTCAGTTAGAGCGCGGTCAGGCGCCCTCCATGGTGCCGGCGCCGGTGTACCGTTATATCAGGAGCAATAACCTCTACGGCTGCGGCTGAATCCATGGATTATATCGCTGATCTCCATATTCATTCTCCCTTTTCCAGGGCCACCAGCAAGGCCGGCACCCTCCAGGGGCTGGCGGCCTGGGCAGCGGTCAAGGGTATCCGGGTAATCGGTACCGGTGATTTTACCCATCCGGGCTGGTTTGCCCAGATCAGTGAGCAGCTGATGGAGGCGGAACCAGGCTTTTTTCGCCTGCGGCCCGAGTGGTCTGCGGTCCCGGATATTCTCCCCGGCGAGTTGGCCGGGAGGGTGAGCCTGGCTGAGGTCCGCTTTGTGCTCAGCGCCGAGATCAGTTCGATCTATAAGAAGGGGGAGCGGGTCCGCAAAAATCATAACCTGCTCTATGCCCCTGATCTGGCAGCGGTGCAGCGGATCAACCGACGACTGGCCGACATCGGCAACCTCCATTCCGATGGCCGGCCCATCCTGGGCCTGGATGCCCGCAATCTGTTGGAGATTGTCCTGGAAGAGGCCCCGGACGGTTTCCTCGTCCCTGCCCATATCTGGACCCCCTGGTTCTCCCTGTTTGGCTCCAAGTCTGGTTTTGATCGGTTGGAGGAGTGTTTCGAGGATCTCTCTCCCCACATCTTTGCCCTGGAGACCGGTCTTTCCTCGGATCCGGAGATGAACCGCCGGATCTCTGCCCTGGACCGCTATACCCTGATCTCCAACTCAGATTGCCACTCCCCTGCCAAGCTGGGGCGTGAGGCCAACCTGCTGGCCACCGCCTTTGATTACTACCATCTCCAGGAGGCCCTGCGGCAGCCCTGTGATTCCGACGGCAACCAGGTCTTTCGGGCCACGGTGGAGTTCTATCCGGAAGAGGGAAAGTACCACTGTGACGGTCACCGCAAGTGCGGGGTCTGTTTTGAGCCCCGACAGACCGCAGGCCACCAGGGATGCTGTCCCGAGTGCGGCAAGCCCTTGACCATCGGGGTGCTCAATCGGGTGATGGCGCTGGCTGATCGGGATGTCCCCCGTTATCCCAGCGGCTCTCCGGCGGTGCTCAGTTGCATCCCCCTGGCCGAGGTGCTCAGTGAACTGCTCGGGGTGGGCCCTGCCACCAAGAAGGTGGCCGCAGCCTATGCCAAGCTGATCACCCTCTTTGGCTCTGAGTTCGCCCTGCTGCTGGAGGTTCCGGTGGAGGAGATCAGTTCCAGGGCAACCCCCCTGATTGCTGAGGCGATCCGGAGAATCCGCAGCCAGGAGGTGATCCGTCAGCCTGGATTTGACGGTGAGTTCGGAGTGATCCGGGTCTTTGACCCGGGCGAACGTGCCTCCCTGGCCGGTCAGATGAAGCTCTTTGCCCCCCTGCCCACCAGGCGGCGCAGGAGTAGTGCCGGCAAAGCGGTCAAGGCCAAGGCAGCAGTGATAAAAGAGGCCCTGAATGCTAAGCCCCTGGCGGGAGATGCTCCTCTGCCGGTCCTGAACCGGGAACAGCAGCAGGCCGTTGACAGTCGAGCCCCGGTGATCGTGGTCAAGGCCGGGCCAGGGACCGGAAAGACCCATGCCCTGGTCCAGCGGGTGGTCCGGGTTGCGGGCGCGTCCGGAGCAGGCCGTTTGCCCCGCTGCACGGTGATCTCCTTTACCAACAAGGCAGTCGATGAGGTGAGGGAACGGATCGCAGCCCAGCTGGGCAAGAACCAACGCATCCAGGTCTGGACCTTTCATGGCTACTGCCTTCATTGGTTGAGGCGGCAGCAGCCAGGCCTGCAGGTGGTCGGCGCAGAGCGGCGTGAGCAGCTCCTGGGACAACTGCTGCCCTCCACGGCTCCACTGCAGCGGCTCCAGGCGGGACGAGAGCTCTGCCAATACCTGGAAAACCCCTCCACAGCCCCCCCCACCGGGGTGGTGAGCGACTATCTGGCACACCTGGAAGCGGAGAACGGTGTGGACATCCAGGCCATTGTCCCGGCCGGGGTGGAGCTGCTCAGTGGCGGCGGCGCCGTCGCCGAGGAGATGCGCCGGGCAACCGATCAGCTGCTGGTAGACGAATTTCAGGATATCAATCTGGCCCAATACCGGCTGGTTACAGAGCTGGCAAAGTCCTCCTCCATCTTTGTGATCGGGGACCCGGACCAGGCCATCTACGGCTTTCGTGGTGCCAATGCCCGCTGGTTTCAGGAGTTTGGGCTCGTCCAGCGGGCAGAGATCCACCAGCTGGTCAGGAATTATCGCAGCGGCTCCGTCATCCTCGGCGCGGCAGAGGCCCTGATCCGTCATAATCGGCGACCAGGGGAGACCGCTCCCATGCAATCCCTGGCCGGTCGTTCAGGTAGGGTCCATCTCCGGGAGTGCCGGAATCCGGAGGAAGAGGCCCGCTGGATCGGCGATAGGCTGGAGCAGCTCCTGGGCGGGACCAGCCACCGGAGTATCGAGCAGCTGGAACTGGCCGAAGAGAGCACCATCTCTTTAAAAGACATAGGTATTCTCTTTCGGACCAGCAGTCAGAAAAGAGCGGTGGCAGCCCTCCTGGAGCGGCGCTCCATCCCCTTTCAGGTGGTCGATCTGGAGGCCTTTTATACCAGAGGAGACACCAGGCTGCTCTACCTCTCCCTGCTGGCGCTGGCCGGGCTGGCAGAACCTGAGCAGGAGCTGCTGCTCTTCGCCCGGCAGAGCGGGGTTGGCCCGGTTATGCGCCAGCAGGTTGCAGCCGCCCTGCAGCAGGCAGCAGCCCAGGAGAGCCGCCCGCCCCAGGGCGAGCCGCCCACCCTGCTCAGCCTGGATCCGGCCAGCCTGAGCCGTCCCCGAGCCAGGGAACATCTGGCGCGTTTTCAGGGCAGCCTGGGTCGGCTCCAGGCCAGGGCCAGGCAGGCGGGCTCCGCCTTGATCCCGATCCTGGAGGAGTTGATCTGCTTCCATGGACTGGAACTCGAAGATGAGGACAACCAGCGCCTGCTCCAGCTGGCCCGGAGCTATGGTGCGTCGCTTGAAGGCTTTGCCGGCTATCTCCAGCGCTACAGTGATTCCCTGCTCTATGACCAGGGGGCCGAATGTGTGACCCTCTCCACCCTGCATGCGGCCAAGGGCTTGGAGTTCAAGGTGGTCTTCCTCACCGGTGTCGAGGAAGGTATCCTCCCCTTGGAGCCCAGGGAGACACTTGCCCAGGAGGCCCTTGAGGAGCTGATCGAAGAGGAACGCCGTCTCTGCTATGTGGGGATCACCCGGGCCATCGAATCGCTCCATCTTTCCTGGTGCCGCTCCCGCTTGGCTTATGACCACTCGTCTGGCCGCCAACAGCCCTCCCGTTTTATCGGGGAGATTCCTGCCCAGCTGCTCACCCCGCTGGCAGCCCCCCTGAGCCGCCAGCGGTCTGCCCACCGTCAACTCAGCCTCTTTCCCTCAAGATGAGCAGCAGGCAAGAGCAGACCCAGGAACAACGTATCCTCCAGCTTGAGGGTGAGGTTCAACGGCTGGAGAGGGAGAACCGGAGCCTTGCCCGACGTGCCCGAAGGGCAGACAGTGCCAGTAAGGCCAAGTCTGATTTCCTGGCCATGATCAGTCATGAGATCAGGACCCCCATGAACGGGGTCATCGGTTTGAGTGAACTGCTGCTGCGAACCGATCTGGAGGAGCGTCAGCGTAACTTTGCCCAGCTGATCCACGGCTCTGCCGGCAGTCTCCTCACCCTGATCAACAGCCTCCTCGATTTCAGCAAGATCGAGGCAGAGAAGCTGGTCCTTGAGGTGGAAAAATTCGACCTCTGCGAACTCCTTGATCAGGTCATCACCCTCTATGGCGTGAGCGGCAGGCAGAAGGGGGTCTCTGTTCAGCTGCAGAGGGACCAGGGCCTGGCGCGCTGTTACCTTGGCGATGGCTATCGCATCCGGCAGGTGATCGTTAACCTCTTGGGGAACAGTATCAAGTTTACCGAAGAGGGAGCGGTCCTGCTCAAGGTGGAGCGGGTCCTGGCTGAAACTGGCAGCGACACCCTTCGTTTTTCCGTTATTGACAGCGGCATCGGCATTGCGCCGGAGATGCTGGCCAAGCTCTTTTCTCCCTTTACCCAGCTCGATGCCTCTTCCACCCGTCGTTTTGGCGGCACCGGCCTGGGGCTTACCATCTGTGCCAAGCTGGTCCAGCTGATGGGGGGGGAGATCGGCGGGGAATCCGAGCCAGGCAAGGGCAGTACCTTCTGGTTTACGATCAGCCTTGAGCCGGCCCCGAAAGAGGGCGAGGTCGCGGTTCTCCAGCCGCTTGCGGAACCTCCGGAATGGGAGGTGACGCAAAGAGAGCCTCGGTCTGCCCCTGCTCCCGCTGTTTCGGGTGATGAACAGGGCGCGATCCTGATCGTGGATGACGATCAAACCAACCGGATCGTTATGGGCGAGTTGTTGGCGAACTCCAAGGTGCCCCTTTCCTTTGCCCGTAACGGTCAGGAGGCCCTGGACCTCTGTCGGCAGCACCATTTTGATCTTGTCTTCATGGATTGCCGGATGCCGGTGATGGATGGCTTTGCCGCCACCCAGGCCATCCTGAATACCCTGGAAACGTCCAGGGAGGAGGCGCCTGCGATAGTTGCCCTGACCGCCGATGCCACCAGTGAGACCAGGGAACGCTGTTTCAGCGTGGGTATGGTTGATTACCTGGTGAAACCTGTTGACTGTACGAAGTTGAGGCTGGTGTTGAAGCGATGGCTGCCTGGTTTGGATATGGCCGCAATCATGGCCAGCCCGGCCCAGGATGCAACACAGCCGGCCGAGCAGGAGCCCCTGGGAGGCGGCGGAGAGATCAACCGCGCGGTCCTGGCACGACTCAGGCAGCATGTCGGTGATCTGGACCGGGTCACCCTGGTCTTTGTAGCCTCGCTCCAGGAGCGGCTGACAGCCTTGGAACGTGCGCTTGAGGCCGGCCGCAAGGACACGATCGCCGACCTTGCCCACCTGCTCAAGGGCAGCTGCAGCCAGGTCGGCGCCCAGGGACTTGCTGCGCTCTTTCGGTTGGTGGAAGAGGCGGCCAAAAAGGGGAACCTCGACCAGGTGGGGCAGCTTCTTCCCAGGATCAGGGCCTCGGCCGCTGAGGTCATTGGTTTTTTTCAGGAAGAGCTTGATTAATCAGGCTCGAGTCTCCTACAATAAGACTACCCTGAACACGGACGGACAGGACGCCGGCCGGGGGAGAGTGTTTTTTTCCGGATGGTTGCGCAACCGCCAGGGTTGCGGCTGCTGCGGCGGATCATGGAGAGGAACAGAGATGGTGAAGCCTGCCCCTGGAAGAACCGTTGACGATTATTACCCCTGGTGGACGACCACATTATGAAAGCGACACTCTTTGCCGAATCTCCACCCAGGATACTGATCGTCGATGATGACCCGGTCATTCGGATTCTTCTCCGTCAATTTCTTGAGGGGGAGGGCTATCTGGTTGACGAGGAAGAGAATGGCTACGCAGCCCTGGAGCGTCTGGGAGAGCAGAGTTATGACCTGGTCATCCTTGATATCGCCATGCCCGGGATTGATGGCCCTACGGTCTGTGAAAACATCACCACCTCCCTGGTGGAGCCGCCGCCGGTGTTGATGGTCACGGCCATTGACGATGAGAAGACCGTGGATCGATCCTTTGGAGCCGGGGCTGTGGATTTCATCCGTAAGCCCATCCGCTGGCCGGTGCTCAAGAATCGTATTCGCTATATCCTGGGCTCCCACCGTTCCCGGGAGAAGATGCGCCGGCTCTCCAAAAACTATGAGATGATCCTGGATGCGGCTGCCAACGGTATCTGCGGCGTCAACCTCCAGGGAGAGATCAGCTACATTAACCCGGCCGGCCAGGAGATGCTGGGCTACTCCGAAGAGGAGATGACCGGTCATCATTACCTGGAATTTTTCCAGCTCTCCACCCCGGACCACGACGATTTCGAGGTGGACTGCTGTCCCTTTTTCCAGGAGCAGGCCAAGCTCGAACCTATCCATTTCGATGATGCCCGTCTGCTTCACCGGGATGGCACCAGTTTTCCGGTGGATTTCTCCGCCACTCCCATTCTCCAGCGCCAGAAAATCAGTGGTGGGGTGCTGGTCTTTCAGGATATCACCGAGCGCCAGGAAGCAGCGGAACTGATCCGTTACATGGCCAACCATGACACCCTGACCCAGCTGCCCAATCGGAACTATTTTCGGAGGCGTCTACCCCAGGCCATCTCCCTGGCCCGCCGCTATGCCAGGAAGCTCTGTCTGCTCTTCATTGATCTGGATCGATTCAAGCCGATCAATGATACCTATGGCCACGGCATTGGAGATCAGGTCCTGGTTCAGGTGGCCCAACGGCTGCGCACGACCCTGCGTGCCTCGGACTCGGTGTGTCGGCTCGGCGGGGATGAGTTTGTGATCCTGTTGGAGAGTACCGAGACCGCAGAGGGGGCCAGCCATGTTGCCCAGAAAGCCATCGACCTGCTGAATCAGGCCATAGAGGTGGAGAATCATATCTGCTATATCGGGGCCAGCGTGGGGATCTCGGTCTTCCCGGATGACTGTACTGATGCGGAAACCATGCTTCGCCACGCAGATATCGCCATGTACCAGGCCAAGAAGAACGGTCGAAACTGCTGGAACTTTTACTGTGAGCAGAGTGCGCTCTGAGACCGTTTTCTGCTCCTGGCCCTGGCACAGGCTCTGCTCTGCCCCTCGCTCACTCCTGCTGGGCAATGGTACGAATAATATCGGATTTGCCGATCACCCCGACCAACTCCCCCTGGTCCATCACCGGCAGGGTATGGACCTGTTTATCCGCCATCAGGGTGGCCAACTCTTCTAACTCTGTTTCCGGAGTCACGCTGACCAGTTCCTTGGAGCAGATATCCCTCACCTGACTGCCTGCAATTTTTTTCAGCTCCTGTTCCATCTTGGCAGGACGTTCCAGAAAGAGAAACGAGTCCAGGATGGCTACGGCCGTGGGGATGTGGACCTTTTTGTTCTGAAAGATCAGGTCACTCTCGGTGACCACTCCCACCACCTGGTTGCTGCTGTTCACCACCGGCGCACCGTTGATCTTATGGGTCAGCAGGGTTACAGCCAGCTCCCGGATGGAATCGGTCTCGTTGATGACGATGACCTCCTGGCTCATGATATCTTTTGCGCGTAACATAGGTTCTCCTGGGTTATCTATTCGCGGTTGTTTGCACTCTTGTCTTGCCGCCTGCAGCCAGCTCAGCCATGGTGGCAGGTAACTGGTCGGCCAACTCAGAGGCGGTGTAGCCAAAGGGGCGGGAGTCGGCCAGGTCGTCGCCGCTGCGGCCGTGGAGGTAGACTCCCAGGCAGGCGGCCTCCCAGGGGTCCAGCCCCTGGGCAAGGAATCCGCCGATGATGCCGGCCAGGACGTCGCCCATGCCGCCGGTGGCCATGCCTGGATTGCCCGAGGTGTTGATGCTCCAGCGGCCCTGGCCGTCGGCGATCACGGTTCCCGCCCCCTTGAGGATGGTGATCAGGGGCTGTGCTCTCTCTCCCTCCCGGCGGCTGAGCCACTGGGCCGCAGCCAGTCGGTCCCGCTGCACGGCTTGAACGGTGGAGGAACAGAGCCGGGCCATTTCGCCGGGATGGGGGGTCAGGATCCGCACTCCGGCCGCCCTGGAGAGGATTTCCGGGTGTCGGCCCAGGATGTTGAGCGCATCGGCATCAACCACCTGGGGACGGGGATCGTGCTGATAGAGGTGGAGTACCAGCCTGGCGGTGTCTGCTTCGGTACCCATGCCCGGGCCGAGGACCAGGCTGTCTTTATCAGCCAAGAGGGCGATAATCGTCTCCAGATCCCGGTGGCTGAGAGCGGTCGCCGAGTTGGCCAGGGGTACGGTCATGGCCTCGATCAGCCTGGCCTCGAAAATCGGGTTCAGTTCGTGGGGCACGCCCAGGGAGACCAGACCGCTGCCGCTGCGGAGGGCGCCCTGGGCAGCGAGGATAGCGGCCCCGGTTGTACCCCTGGAGCCGGCCAGGATCAGGAGGTGACCGTTGCTGCCCTTGTGGGAGTCGGAGGATCTGCCCTTCAGCCGGGGCAGGGATTCGGCGGTGAGGGCGGTTCCCGGCAGCTCCCCCTGTCGGTGCAGCTGCGGGGGGATACCTATATCCACCCGTTCCAGTCGGCCCACAGCAGGAGCGCCGTGATGGAAATGGCCCGGCTTGGCCAGGCCGTAGGTAACGGTCAGGTCGGCCTGGATCGCCTCTCCCTGTACCTGGGCGGTGTCACTGTTGAGGCCGGAGGGAATATCGACGCTGACCACCTGCATCTTCCTCTCGCGGCGGAGGCGGTTGATCAGCTGGACCGCGGCCAGGAAGCGTCCCTCCAGGGGGCGATCCAGGCCGATACCAAAGAGGGCGTCCACCAGGCTGTGCAGCGGCGCATCCCGGAGCAGGTCCAGGATCTGCTCCTCTGCCCCGGCCAGCTTCTCATCAGTGGTAAGCAGGGTGTAGGGGATCTGCAGCTTTTGAATGATCCTGAAGTTATGGCCGGCATCACCCTTGAGGGTGGCGGGGTCCACCAGGTAGAAGAGCCGGGGGTATGCCCCCTGGTTGAGCACTGTGCGGGCAATGACCGAGCCATCGCCGCCGTTGTTGCCGGGCCCTGCAAAGACGATCACCTGGCGTCCCATAAGGGGACCAAAAGAGCGGGCCATGGCCTCAACCGTGCCGCGACCGGCATTTTCCATCAGGACCATGCCTGGAAGCTGGTACTCTTCAATGGTGCGACGGTCAAGTTCCCGCATCTGAGCTGAGCTGGCAAGTTGCATAAGGTGACCTGTGGTGATGAAGGTTGTGGTTGCGGCTCTGCCGGAACCCCGGGGATCATGGCGGCCCCTGGTTACTATCTCCCCTATAGTATAGGAGCTTTTTCCGCAGCAGGCAAAGGCAAGGTGTTGATAAAAGTTATTTTTTTTCCTCTGTCTGGAGGCCGGTGGCTCGGATGTCCCCCTGGTCACGTGGTTGCCAGCGGATGCCGCCCTTGAAGCCGTGCCCTCGGAAGAGATAGAGCTTCTGGACCTCCTGGCTGCCGAACCAGGGGGAGACCCGCTTGAGGCTGATCTCCTCCAGAGGTTCCACCGAGGTGAAGCGTTCGGCCAGCAAGGGGGCCATGGGCTTCCAGGTAAAGATCCCGACCCCGTCCTGGCCCAGGAGCATCTGGTCGTCGAACCAGAAGTCATAGACATTGGGGCGCGCCCAGCGGTTGATGGAGACGGTCCTGGGTCGGCCCGGGGTGTAGAAGGCCAGTTCGCTGGCATACTGATAACGGAGGCCAAAGATAAAGGTCTCCTCCGGTCTGGGCATGGCAGCAAGGGTCCGGGCAACCTCTGTTCCCAGGGCGTCCCAGCCCGCGGTCTCCCGGGCCGTACGATCCAGGGACAGGGGCAGGGGCAGGAGGGGATAGACCACCTGGATCAGGACCGGCAGGGTGATGACCGCGGCAGTGGCCAGGGTGAGCTTCCAGGTGCGGGACCTGGCCGGGGCCAGGGGACCGCCAGGCGCCCAGAGCGCTGCCACCAGGATGATGCCGCAGGCATAGACCGGGGCCGGCCAGTTGCCATAGATCCGGACGTGGAGAGAGAGGAGCAGAAAGACGACAAAACCGGGCAAGGACATCCAGAGCAGGTAGCCGGCCTTTGCCGGAGGCAGGGCGGCGCGCAGGCGGGGCCGGCACCAGGCTGCAAGCAGGAGAAGAAAGAGCAGCGGCGAGAGCAGCAGGGCCTGGGAACCGAGAAAATCTCCGACATAGGCCAGGGTAAAGAGGGCCTTGTTTTCCAGCCCGCCCTGGTAGAGGACATGGCGGAAGGTGGCCCAGTGGTTCTCCGCATTCCAGAAGAGCACCGGGCTAAAGAAGAACGCGCTGATGAGCAGTCCAAGCCAGGGCCAGCAGGAGGCCAGGCTGGTGCGATACTCCCGGATGGCCAGGATGGCAAAGAACAGGCAGGGTAAAAAGAGCAGCATGGTATACTTGGAGAGCATGCCCAGGCCGAACCAGCAGCCGGTTAACAGCCACTGGGCTGCTGTTCTGCTGGAAACAGCGCGATAGCCATGGTAACATGCCGCGGCCCAGCAGGGCAGCAGCAGGCCATCCGGGGTGGCGATCAGGGCGGAGCCGTTGATCAGGAGCAGCAGTTGGCAGATCAGGGCGGTGTGCAGGGCGCAGCGCTGGGAAAACAACCGTCCTGCCAGGCCGCTGAGGTAGAGGGAAAAGATCGCCGATCCCAGGACCGTGGGCAAGCGGACGGCAAACTCGCTCTGGCCCAAGAGGGTGGTGGAGAGCCAGATGGTCCAGGCCAACATGGGGGGATGGTCATGGTAGCCCAGGGCCAGGTATCGGCTCCACTGCCAGTAGTTGGCCTCGTCAGGGACCAGCAGGAAGTTGGGACTGAGGAGCAGGCGGGCCAGGAGGCCGGAGAGGATGACCAACAGGGTCAGCCACTTCTGGTGGGTATCGGTGGTAATCATGGTCAGGCAACGCTGGTCGGAAAGAGTAGAGGAAATGTGGCGGATTCAGGGCACGTCCGGTCGTCGGGCGAAGGCATTGGCGGGCATGCGGCAATCTTGTCTTCAGGCTGCCCTTTGCCAAAAAATAAAGACTATATAGTGTTTACCGGGGAGAGGCAATCCCTGGGTGGACCATGCTGGGAAAAAATATGCAGAATTTCTTCTCGCTTCACCGCTGTACCCCAGGGGGGGCACCTTTGACCCTGGGCCGTAAACTCAACGAACTCTTCCTGGTGCTGCTGGTCCTGATCAGCCTCACCCTGGTGATCTGGCTGAGCGACGCTGATCGGCGGCTCTCTGCACTGGTCTTTTTTCCCCAGCAGGAGTGGCCCGGCCTGGAAGATCCCTTCTGGCAGTGGGTCTACACCTGGGGACCGCTGCCTGCCTGGATCTGCGGGCTTGCAGCCCTGGTGGTGATGGTGGCCGGTATCTGGTGGCAGCGGCTCAGAGGGCTGCGCAGACAGGGGCTCTTTCTGCTGCTCCTCCTGGTCATCGGCCCGGGACTGGTGACCAACGTCCTCCTCAAGGACAACCTGGGGCGGCCCAGGCCCAGGGAGGTGGTGGAGTTTGGCGGCGAACACCGCTTCCATCAGTTCTGGCAACCGGGCGATGCCGGGGCCAACAGCTCCTTTCCCTCGGGTCACGCCTCCATCGCCTTTGCCATGATCGGCCCCTGGTTCCTGGTCCGGGGACGCAACCGGATACCTGCTGATCGTTTTCTGGTCGTCGGCCTGGGCTGGGGCGTTTTGGTGGGCGCGGCCCGTATTCTCCAGGGCGGTCATTTCCTCAGCGATACCCTCTGGGCCGGCGGGGTGGTCTACCTCACCGCTCAGTTGCTCGCCATCTGGCTCAAACCGGAGCAGGATGATCCCCTCCCTTGAGGGGCCTCCCGCTGAGGGGGCGAGAAAAAGGTTTGCAATAAAGGCGCTGGAGGTGTAGTCAGGGAACAATCATTATTTCCAAAGAAAATGAGTAGCTCTTTTCTTCACTCTCCATAGACCATCGGCCTATCCCCTGAGTTTTCTTTTCTCCTTTTACATTTTTTTTAAACGCCCTGCACCCAGGGCCCAGTAAAGGAGGTTGGTATGTCGGTTATCACCATTTCAAGAGGTTCCTTCAGTCGCGGTAAAGAGGTTGCCGAGGCCCTGGCCAGCGAGCTTGACTACGAATGCATCTCCCGGGAGATCCTGGTCGAGGCCTCGGATCGTTTTCAGATCCCTGAACTCACCCTGGGCCGCGCCCTCCACGATGCGCCCTCGCTGTTGGAGCGTTTCAACCACGGCCAGGAACAGCTCATCGGTTACTTCAAGTCTGCCTTTCTCACCCACATGGCCAAGGACAATGTCGTCTATCATGGCCTGGCCGGCCACTTTTTTCTCCAGAATATCTCCCATGTGCTCAAGGTGCGGATCATTGCCAACCAGGATGATCGCATCCGCGAGGAGATGCAACGGGAAGGCTGTTCCCAGGCCACGGCCCGGGAGCGGATCAGCCGGGATGATGAGGCCAGGCGTCGCTGGGGCCAACAGCTCTTTGCTCAGGATAGCTGGGATTCCAGGCTGTACGACATGGTCCTGAGTGTGGATTCCCTGGGCGTGGATGATATTGTCGAGCTTCTGCTGAGGAGTGTCAAAAAAAACCAGTTCGCACCAACCCCTGAGTCGGTTGCGGCCCTCCAGCAGCGGCTGGTGCTGGCCCATGTCCAGGCCCTGCTTACGCCCATGGCTCCCAATGCCCGGGTGCAACTGGAGGAGGATCGCCGGATTTCGATCTCCAACCTGGCAGGGCCGCTGCGTTCCGACCTGGGGGTGCGCCGGGAACTGGCCCATACCCTCAAAGACCTCTGCAGCCTTGAGGAGGTCAGGTTTCGGGAACCGATCCGCCCTGAGCGGGATCATATCAACACCTTCTTCAACCTGGAGCTGTAGGGCTCCGGATCTTCAAGGCCTGCGTTCTCCCCAGGGGCGCTCGCAGGCTGTTTTCCCCTTCAGCCTCTCTGCCCCGGATCAACTCCAGCCTGGTAACATTTCCCACCGGGATGAACATGGAGCAAGCCGGGCAGGCATTTGCCTGGTCATCGCTTTAGGGCTCCTTGCAAAACGGCAACACTGCAAAACTGTCTTTTCTTCCACTCCTGGGGTCGCGTTCATCGATTGAGCATCCCATCTCAACCATCTGGCTGGCCTCAAATGTATCGTGCGCCACGAGTTTGATTCAAGAATCCAATTTGTACGCTCCCCTCTAGGATTGGAGGAAATGGTCTATGGTTTCTGGGGGC
Organism: Desulfogranum mediterraneum DSM 13871; assembly: GCF_000429965.1. GTDB lineage: Bacteria > Desulfobacterota > Desulfobulbia > Desulfobulbales > Desulfobulbaceae > Desulfogranum > Desulfogranum mediterraneum. The sequence goes on along the minus strand of NZ_AUCW01000004.1, from coordinate 129,807 downwards.
GTGTCGAGCAGTTCAGCCATGACCACCGAGATGATCAGGGCCCGGGCAGCATGGCTGCCAACGACCTCCCTGGTACAGGAGTAGCTGTTGGAGGAGGTGTGGAGGCGAGCGCCTGATAACTGCCGGTCGTGGATGATATGGGGGGACTGGCGCACGGCTGTCATGGTGTTGACAAAGGGGTCGTCTCCGATCCAGAGCAACCTCTCGGGCGGCAGTGAGGCGGCGATATGGTTGATGCCTTCGCAGATGGCGCTGTAATCCAAATGGGGATCAGCCTCCACCCCACTGACGATGAGCCAGTCCGGAGCAGCGATCTTCAGCAGGGTCTCGGCGTCCTTGAGCGAGCGAATCCCGTATTCAAGGATCAGTATTTCCGCTGTCTCTCTGTTCCGGAGGGCCTGGCCGACCAGGGAGAGGGGAAAGCGAAGTTTCTCAGCAAGGGTCTTGGGATTCTTCAGGCGGAGGATGGAAAGCGGGAGGCCCACTTCGGTATTATAGGAGAGCTGGGTCCCCCGGGTCTGTCTGCAGGTAGCGAGCAACTCGACCAGGGTCCGCTTGATCGTGGTTTTCCCCTTGATTCCGGTAATGCCGATGACCAGCACCGGGTTTCGCCGGAGATAGCGGCGACAGGCATGCGAGAGCAGCAGGCGTGCGCCTCGGCCCAGCAGCGAGGCCTCGCCTCGGTCCCGGGGGGGCGGCGACGCACCCTCCGCAGGAGCGACGGTCTGCGTCCGCTGCTTGGGATGGCGTTGGTAAAAATAATCTTCCAGCCTGTCAAAACCCTCTTTCAGATCCTCCATCTCCCTGCCGAAATTAATACGGAGATGGGACTCGCCGGAAGGACCGAAGGCTACGCCGGGTACGGTGGCGACCTTTACCCTGTCCAGGATATCGTAGGCAAGGCGGTGGCTGTCAGCGGCATATCTGACAATATCCTTTATCCGGGGAAAGACAAAGTAGGTCGCCTTGGGAAGCTGGTAATCCATGACCTGGGAGAGTCCATCCAGCCGGGTGATACAGTAGTCGCGCCGTTTTTTGAACTCGAGTCGGAACTCTTCCAGGAAATCGGCCCCGTATCGCAGGGCCCCGATGGCGGCGTATTGGGAGGGAACAGGGGCGCAGGTTACCATGGCATCATGGAATTTGACGATGCGGCTGATCCGCTCTTTATCGCCATGAACAAAGCCGACCCGCCAACCGGTCATTGCGTAGGCCTTGGAAAAAGAACAGGCGCGAATGATCCGCCCCCTGGCCTCGGGGATCTGGGCGGCAGAGAAGTGCGGTTCATCCACATAATAGAAGTCTTTATAGACCTCGTCGATCAGGATGGTCAGGTCATGTTGCTGGCAGATCCGGACCAACTCCTCGGTCTTTTGCCTGGAGAAGAGGGTGCCGGTCGGGTTATTGGGACTACAGTAGAGTAGGAGTTTTGTCTTTTTGGTGATCCCCTGCTTAATTTTCTCCACATGAAAATCAAAATTGTTCTCTTCATCCAGCTCCACATAGCGAGGTATGCAGCCGGCAATGGATATTGCCCCCAGATAGGAGGCATAGGAGGGGCTGGGCAGCAGCACCTCATCGCCAGGGGAGGTAAAGGCCAGGAGGGTGGCAGTAATACCCTCGATGGAACCCGCCGTCACCAGGATCTCACCCTCCGGGTCATAGGAGAGCCCCTCTGCCTGCAGAGCCAGGGCGATCTCCTCCCGTAATTCGGTGAGTCCGGTGGTCAGGGAGTATTTGTCACAGAGACCGGCGGCAATCTTTTCCTGGGCAAAGCGGATGACGCGTTCCGGAGTCCGAAAGCTCGGAATGCCCTGGGCCAGGGAGACCACGTCGGGCAGACGGGAGGCGGCCAGCTCCATGGCCTTAATGGGAGAGAGCTCGAACTGCTGGGAAGGAGGGGGCTTGGGCAGAATGTTCATGGAGGGTAGCTCTATTATATTCATGGTGATGGAGGCCTTGTCTTCCAGGCCTTTTTTCTTCAGCATCAACTGCAGATTGGCCCGGAACAGCTCTTCCACGGGGGCTGTATTGGCTTTTTTGCCTCTACCGACGAATCTGTGGGTAGCTCTCTGTCCAGCTGCCGGTGACTATCCTCTATGAGGACGATTCCCCTTCAAAAGGTGGACATCTGTTTGAGGGTCAAATTCATTTCCTTCGCCACTGGCACCTGCAGGTGCAGCGGGTTGGGCCTGTATTTACCACTTGCTTACTTGCTGTTAATCACGCTCCATGGTAGCGTTGTGGGTGTGCCCCATGAAAATCCTGGCAGCAATGGTCCTGTTGCCCACAGATCTTCCGGAAGAGCTTTTTTTTAGGGTCTTTGAATAGAATATTCCTTGTCAATCTCATAAATTTTATAGACATTGTCAGCAATGTACACTTCAAAAAGATTGTCCGCCCTTCTCTTTTTTCTTTTCTTCGTTCTCTTCCAGCTCATCAGCCTTTCCCCCGGGTTAAGGGCAGGGGAGCAGGCTGAAAGCGCCATTCGAGGCGTCCGCCAGCTTATTGCAGAGGGCAGGATAGAGGAGAATACCACCCTCAAAATTGTGGTCAAACAGGGCAATATCCGCAACTATTGGGGAACTGATTTTGCCTTAAAAAATGAGTGGGAGCAAAAGAGCGGTATCCTGATCGACGCCAATGTCATGCCCCAGATGCCTGTACTGAAGTTCCTCCAAGACAACAGGGATTTCGATCTTACCATAGCCCGGCAACGGGAATATCCAGACCTGGTCAGCCAGGATCTTATCCTCGATCTTACCCCCTTTGTTCGCAAGTACGGTATGCGTTTTACGAGCAACAGGCGCGATGGGTATCTCCACCCTGATGCCCAGACGGAATATGACGGCAGGATCGTCGCCATCCCCGCAGACGGGGATATTGCGGTTCTCTATTTACGCAAAGATATGCTCACCGACCCCGAACAGCAGGCATGCTTTCGGAAACAGTACCATAAGGAGTTGACACCTCCGCAGACCTGGGCCGATTATCTGCAACTGCTCCGCTTCTTCCACTCTCCTGAAGATCAGCTCTACGGCAGCTGTGAAGAACGGGATCTCCATACCGGCTGGATGTTCTGGATGCTTCGCTATGCAAGTCAGGCGAATCCGGTCCAGTACCTGTTTGACGATGAGATGCACCCCCTGATCGATTCCCCGGCCGGTATTCAGGCAACAGAACAGTATGTTGCAACTGTCCCCTACTCGCCGCCGGAGGTCTTGAAGGAGGGAAACAACTACAGCTACACCCTGCCCTTCTTTAAAAATGGTCAATGCTTTTCCCTTATCCTTACCATGTCTGCGGCAAAAGTGCTCAACACCAACCGCTCCCTGGTCAAAGACAAGTTCATGCTCTCCCCCATGCCCGGCAATCTGGTCGATGGTCAGCTGGTCCGAAAATCCTCCTTTATCTATGGCAACAATCTCGTTATTGCCAAGAACAGCAAACATCCGGAACTCGCCTTCCTCTATGCCATGTGGCTCTCTGACCCGGAGATCTCGGCTCGCTCGGTCATGGTGACTGGGGGCATGGCCGACCCCTTTCGTTATAACCACCTCTCAAACCCAGCACTTCAACAGCTCTATACCAAACAGGCGCTGGACACGGTTCTTGCCCAGGCCGAGCACACCGTGCCGGCCGGCACAGGGCTACCAGGCGACAGCGAATATATCGCCTCCCTGAACAGAAACATCTGGCGTGCCGCAAAAAAAGAGCTGAGCCCGGAAGAGGCCATGAAAAGAACGGCCCGGGAGTGGGAGCAGATTACCCAAAGACATGGCCGAAGCGAACAGATCAGCTTCTGGAAGAGCTTTAAACGGAAATACAGGCCTTCGCAATCCGGTCTGTCCAGGCTCAACTAGGGGTACCAGATTAGCACCTCGACCGTCATCTTCACCCCCTCGCCCCTGATGGGAGCCACTCGTTCACTCTATCGATGCAACCCTTCACCAAGATGAAATACGGAATTTTCTCTCAGCTCATCACCGGCTTCGGAGCCATTGGCTCCATCGTGATCATAATCTTTGCTTTGGCCAATCATACCATTGAGGCAACCACCGGTGTGCTTCAAGATACCGTCTCCTCGCAGCTGGAAATCCTTGCCAAGACCAATCTCCTCCTCTTTCAGGCCAATCAGATCCGGGTCATGGAGTCGGAACTCAATCAGCTCAATGATTTCTATGCCGTCAGCGGCATCCTGGAGCAACTCGGCGAGGTCTCAGACGCCTTTGAGGCGGAGCTCAACAGCTTCAGCACCAACGAATTTTTTGGCGACAGAGAACATGCCTCCAGATTACTGAGCAGCTGGCAGGCCTACCGCCTGGATCTCGACCGTATCATCCTGCTTGCCGGGCAGGCCATGAATAGGCAAGAGATAACCAGGATCTCAACCTACTCATCCAGTCCCCGTTTTCAGATCTTCTCCCAGCAGCTCCAGCAGATTTCCGTCAGGGTGCAATCCGAGGGAAGTGAACAGTTTCAACGCTCTATCCTGACCCTGACAACCATGCGTCATACCTTTCTGCTGATGGCCTTTGTGAGTATAACCGCCGGGATCCTTTTTGCCTTTTTCCTTGCCAAATCAATGTCCCGTCGTATTGGCGGACTCAGCAATGCAGCCCTGCTCCTTGCCGAGAACAAGCTTGGCGATCCGCTTCCGGTGGAGGGTAAGGATGAGCTTGCCGACCTGGCCTCGGTCTTCAATGTCATGCAGGACAAGATCACGCATCGGGAGTCGATGCTGAAGAGGGCTCAGGAGAAACTTGAAGAGAGGGTAGAGGGGCGGACCCGGGAGCTGGCGGAAAGGACCCGCGAACTCGAAGACCAGGCCAGGGAACTGATCAAGGCCAGAAACGAGGCCGTCTTCGCCAACCAGGCAAAAAGCAGTTTTCTCTCCAACATGAGTCATGAGTTGCGAACACCACTGAATGCAATCCTTGGCTTTGCTCAAGTTCTTCAAGAGGAGAGCAGTCTCAGCCACCAGCAGAGAGAGCAGATCCTTACCATCCACAAAAGCGGCTCGCATCTGCTCACCCTGATCTCCGACATTCTGGATATGGCCAAGATCGAGGCCAGCCGTCTGGAGCTGGTACCCTCAACCATCCCGCTTCACAACTTCCTCTGGAGTATTGTGAACATGATTGGTGTCTGTGCCACTCCAAAAGGCATTGAGCTCAACTGCACCTTTGACAGTGAGCTGCCAGGGGGCATCGTGGCCGATGAGCAGCGACTTCGGCAGGTACTCTTTAACCTGTTGGGCAATGCCGTCAAGTTCACCCATGAGGGAGAGGTCTCCTTCAGCGTATGCGTCATCGCTCACCGCAGGCAGGCACCCCATCACTATACCCTTCGCTTCGAGATTGCAGATACCGGCATCGGTATCCCGGAAGAGTCTCAGGAAGCAATATTTACCGCCTTTGAGCAGGTGGGTGGTTTAGGGGAGAAGGGCAAGGGGACCGGCCTGGGCCTGGCGATCAGTCAACGGCTTATCCAGGAGATGGAGAGCAGGATACACCTTGCAAGCAATCCTGGCCAGGGCAGTACCTTCTGGTTTGATCTTGCCGTCACCTCCATCGAGATAGAGCCCGAGGTGGTCTGCCACCAGAGTAACATCGCCGGCTATCACGGCCCCACCCGGGAGATACTCCTGGTGGATGACTGTGGTTCCAACCGCGCCCTTCTGGTGGACCTGCTTGCCCCCCTGAAGTTCCGGCTGGTCGAGGCCAGTAACGGTCAGGACGCGATTCGGGTCGTAGCTCAAAACAGACCTGATCTCATTCTCCTTGATATGGTCATGCCCGGAATGGACGGTCAGGAAGCGGCGAGAAAGATCCGTACACTTCCCGGTTGTCAGGCTCTCCCCATCATTGCCCTTTCCGCCCATGTCGATCAGGGGGACAAGGAACGCGGTCTGGCGGCAGGTTGTAGCCTCTTTCTTGAAAAACCCTTTCATCTTCAAGACCTTTTAGAGCTGATCGGCGAATCCCTTGAGCTTAAATGGAAATATCTCCAAGATCCTGCTCCGGGAGCTGAGGGTGACAGGAGGATGGCCATCCCGGATGAAGAGCGACTCGCTGAGGTCTACCGGCTTGCCCTGTACGGCAACATGCGAAAGATCCGTGACTGGGCCCGGAGCCTTGTTCAGGAGGATTCCCGATACAGCGCCTTTGCTCATCGTTTGACAGAACTTGCCGGGAGTTATCAGGAGGAGAACATTATCGCCCTCATCAGACAGCATCTACGAGAAGAGCTCCAATGACGACAAGCCAAGCAGATACCAGGGGTATCGTCCTCATAATCGATGATCAACCCGCCAACCTGGCGCTCTTGGTCGACTACCTGGAAAAGAATAAGATCGAAGTGGTGGTGGCAGAGAACGGGCAAAACGGCATTGCCAGGGCCAAGTATGTCTCTCCTGATCTTATTCTTCTCGATGTGATGATGCCGGGTATGGACGGCTTCGACACCTGCAGGCAGCTCAAAAATGATCGGCAGACAGGGGACATTCCCATCATCTTCATGACTGCTCTCACCGGTCTCGATGACGTCCTCAAGGCCTTTGAGTCGGGCGGGGTCGACTACCTGACCAAACCAATCCAGCTGGATGAGGTCTGGGCGCGGATCAATGCTCATCTGACCATTAAGCGGCTGCGTAACGACCTGGAAGAGAAAAATCGTTTGCTCCAAGAGGAGGTAGCGCAACGACTCAAGATCGAAGAAGACCTTCGTCAACACAGGGATTTCCTCCGCACCGTGATAGATGCACTCCCACATCCCTTCTATGTGATCAATGCTGAAAATTACGAGGTCGTACTGGCCAATACCAGGGCTGCGGCAGAGGGCCAGTGGCAGGGGAAAACCTGCTATGAAATCTATCACTTAAGCGATAAACCCTGCGAAGGCTCTGCTCATCCCTGCCCCCTTGAAGAGGTCCGGGCGACTGGTCAGGCGGTTATCTGCGAGCATATCCATGGGAATAGCAGGGGGCAGCAAAGCTGGGTGGAGGTCCATGCCTCGCCCATACTCTCCAAAGAGGGCAAGGTCATTCAGCTGATAGAGTATTCACTCGATATTTCGGAGCGAAAACTCCTGGAAGAACACCTCAGGAAGAGGGCCATTACCGATGAACTCACTGGTCTCTACAATCGTCGGGGCTTTTTTCTGTTAACGGAAAAGTATCTCCAGATCTCGGCAAGACAGCACTGTTCCCTCTATCTGCTCTATGCAGATCTGAATAATATGAAATGGACCAACGACACCTTTGGTCATCAGGCCGGGGATGAACTCCTTGTCGAGACGGCTCGACTCCTGCAGGATACCTTTCGCCAATCCGATGTCATCGGCCGCATGGGAGGAGACGAATTTGCAGTGCTTCTCCAGGATAACAACAATGAGTACAATGAGGAGACCATCTGCAGAAGATTCTACGACAAGGTGGGCGCAAGAAATCATTCCAAGGCAGGCTACGAGCTCTCCATCAGTATCGGGGTCGCACGTTACGATCCCCTGGCGCCTGCCACCTTTGATGAACTGCTCTCCAGGGCCGACGCCCTGATGTATGCCTGTAAGGAGAGGATGAAAAAAGAGCGGTAACGGCATTTCCCCAAGACGCTTGCCTCAACTTTCCTCTCTCTCCCGGTCCTGTTGCCGGCCCCTCGGTCAGTGGCTGTCCCCAGAAGCTTCTCCGCCAATCTCGGCATCATCCTCAAAGAAATCCCTGAACTTCTGACCCTGGCTCTGCGGGGTTTTTTCCTCTCTCTGCGCTCGAGCTTGGGTTGGGACCCCACCTGTATGGAGGGGTCCCAGCCCAGGGAGGAGATGCTCAAGCGGCTGCGTGCCCCTGGCTGGAATCTGCGTGTTCCGGCTTGGGCCTCAACTGCAGCCCGGCCCGGCTGAGTCGCTCCCGGACCATCCCGATCACTGTCCTGAGTCGATCCTGGAGCAGGGGAGAGAGCTCCATGCCGGTCTCCAGATCCTGGGGCACCACGGTGATGAATTCCACCTTTTCCGGGACCTTGCCCCGGATCCTGCAGATATCAAGGATCTCCAGCATGCCGATCTGGTGGGGCGACATCCTGGTCTGGATCTCGCCGGCCCGGACCTCCCGGTCGGTGAAGCAGTGGACCGCACCTGGCTCGTCATCCAGGTTGACCACATCGATCACGATCAGCTGATCACACTCCTCGATAAAGGGGGCCAGCAGGATGCCGGCCGTGCCGCCGTCAAAGATCAACAGCTGTTCAGGGGTCTGATAGGCTGCCTCCAGCTGCTGGACACAGTGGACCCCGAAGCCCTCGTCGTTGAGCAGGATGTTGCCGATGCCGAGGATGCCGATGGTCTGTTCAGGTTGGGTACTCATAGAGGTACTCATAGACTCTTCATGGGTTGGGGGAGCAGGCAGCCCTGCCAGTGCCTCTTGGGGCGGGCTGGCAGGGCTGGTGGCCGGGTGACTGGTATAGGGATTCACATCACCTTGATGGTGGAGAGTGGACCGCCCTCGGGTGTGAGGAGGTGAACCGCACAGGCCATGCAGGGATCAAAGGAGTGGATGGTGCGCAGGATCTCCAGGGGTTTTTCCGGATCAGCCACCGGGTTGCCCACCAGGCAGCGCTCATAGTAGCCAGGCTCGTCGTTGGTCCCCCTTGGGCAGGCCAGCCAGGTGGAGGGGACCACGGCCTGGTAGTTGCGGATCTTGCCGTTTTCAATCACGATCCAGTGGGAGAGGGTGCCCCGTGGCGCCTCGTGGATCCCCACACCCCGCTGTTCTCCTTCCGGGAAATGGGGAGGGTTGAAGGTGGTGTAGTCACCGGAGCTGATGTTGGTGATCAGCCCCTGCCACTGTTCGGCCAGCGACTCCTGGACCACGGCCGCTCGAATGGAGCGGGCGATATGGCGTCCCATGGTGGAGGGCAGGATATCCAGTTCCTGTCGGTTGCCGCTGATGGCGGCCATCTTCTCCAGCATCCAGCGGCTGTGTCTGATGGTGGGCGCATGCCTGGCCGCGTTCATGGCCAGGACGCTGGCCACCGGCCCCACCTCTGCCGGCTCGTTGAGAAAGGAGGGGGACTTGACCCAGGAGTACTTGTCGCCTCCCTTGTCGTTGAACTGGGGCTCGGTCTCCTCCACGTAGGGGTGCCTGGTCCAGTCCCCTGCATAGTAGGAGTGCTTGACGCTCTCCTTGACGTTGTCGCTGAAATAGGGATCCTGGGAGGTGGAGATGGGCCTGAAGCTGCTCAGGTCGCCGCCCTTGATATAACCGCCGGGCATGGCAAAGCGCATCCCCTTGCCGTCTGTGGGCATCTCCGGCACCGAGAGATAGTTGCCGTTCCCCTTGCCGTAGGAGCACCACTCAGGATACATGGCCCCGATGGTGGCCACATCCACCAAATAGACCTGTTGGACAAAGTCCTGGATCTCGTCGATCAGGGTCTTGATATAGTAGAGCCGTTCCATGGTCAGGGTGGCCGGGCTGTCCAGGTTGATGGGATTGGCCACCCCGCCCACGGCCAGGTTCTGGATGTGGGGGGTCTTGGAGCCGAGAATGGTCACCACCTTGTTGATCTTGCGCTGGTATTCCAGGGCCTGGAAGTAGTGGACCGCGGCGATCAGGTTGACGTCCGGGTCCAGCTGCATGGCCGGATGACCCCAGTAGCCGCTGGCAAAGGGACCCAGTTGACCGGATTCGATCAGTTTTTTGAGCTTATCCTGGGTCTCTTTAAATTCCTGGGCACTGTTATCCTTCCAGGGGGAGAGTTTCTGGGCCAGGGCAGCGGCGCTCCTGGGATCGGCCTTGAGGGCGGCCGAGGCGATGTCCACCCAGTCCACGGCAGAGAGGATGTAGAAGTGGATGATATTATCGGCCAGACAGTGGGCGCCGACGATCATGTTACGGATATACTGGGCATTGAGGGGGATCTCCAGGTCCAGGGCGTTTTCCACGGCCCGTACCGAGGCCATGGCATGGACCGTGGTGCAGACCCCGCAGATCCGCTGGACAATCAGCCAGGCCTCCCTGGGGTCCTTGCCCTTGAGGATGGTCTCAATCCCCCGCCACATGGTGCCGATGGAGCGGGCGTCCTGGACCTGGCCGTTTTCCACTGCGCACTCGATCCGGAGGTGGCCTTCAATTCTGGTGATGGGATCGATGACGATTTGTTTTGACATGGGACTATCTCCTTACTGATTGGCGTCAGCGGCATGGGAGGCGCTGAACACAGGAAAAACTTTGACAAAGAGGGTGTAGGCAGCGATCTCAAAGGCGATCAACCCGTAGGTGATCATCTGTTCCCCCACCGAGGGGAAGTATTTCCAGCCCGTACCGGGATCAAAGCCGATGATATAGGTATTGAACCGGAACAGGGAACCGCCGATGAGTACGGCCAGGGCCGCGATAAAGAGCAGCCTGGGGTTGGTGCGGTAGCGGGCCGAGGCCAGCAGGAACAGGCCGATCAGGAGCATCAGGTTTTCCAGGAGAAACATGTTGCCCAGGAAGCTGCCGGAAAAGGCGGTGCCCATCTCACCGCGCATGAAGATGTTCTGGAAACGGATCAGGAGGTAAATGGCCAGGATCCAGGACATGATCCTGCCGATCTGAGCCAGGATGGAGGTCTCGTCCCCCAGGCGGTAGACCCGGGAGGAGATGGTGGCCTCAAAGACCACCATGGCAAAGCCCATGAACAGGGCGGTCAGAAGAAAGAGCAGGGGCAGGGTGGAGGTGTGCCAGAGCGGGGAGAGCTTGTAGCCGGCCATCAGCATCATGGTGCCCAGGGAGGACTGGTGCATGGTGGGCAGGAGCACCCCCAGGGCGATCAGGGCGAAGATCACCCGATTAAGCCGCTTTTCAAAGTTCTTCAGCTGCCACCGTTCCACGAAGGCCGGGGTGAACTCCAGCCAGAGGACAAAGATATAGGTGCCGATACACATGGCCACCTCAAACATCACCGAGTGGAAGTTCATCTGCCAGGGCAGATAGAGGTTGTAGACGTTGAGGTAGCGGCCGATATCGAGAAAGACCGAGATCCCGGCCAGGGTGTAGCCGAACATGGAGGCCAGCAGCGCAGGGCGCACCAGGGGGTGGAACTCGCCCCGGTTGAGGATGTAGACCATCAGGGCCATCACATAGCCGCCGCAGGCAAAGGCGGTGCCCACCACCACGTCATAGGCGATCCACAGGCCCCAGGGAAAACCGTCGTTCATGTTGGTGACAGAGCCGATGCCGTAGAGGAACCGTTTGCCGGCAAAGTAGAGGGCGATCCCCACCACCAGCAGGCAGATCAGAAAGGTGGGGGTGCATATCCTGCCGCCCAGGGGTTTGGCGTGATCACTCATGGTGTGCTCCTTGGTCGGTTGGAGGGGTGTTCTCGTCCGCCTCTTCACTGTTCTTGTTTTTCTTGACCATAAAGACCAGGCCGGCAAGGACCACCAGTGGGTAGACCATCCCCTTGTAGATGGCGTACTGGATACCGCTGGCCATGGAGACAAAGGACTCCTTGGGAAAGCTGGGCAGGCCGAAGCGTTCAAAGGGCACGGCCGACATATACATCACCTGGGTGCCGCCGAGCTCCTCCCTGCCGTAAACCTGGCGGATGTAGCGGGGGGCCTTGAAGCGATGGCTCTTGCCCGAGTCGATGGAGGAGACCGGGAAGTCGTACTGCCTGCCCGGCTTCATCTGCAGCCGTCGTCTGGTCTCCTCCAGCAGTTCGGCCACCGGGCCGAACAGGGAGGCCCCGGTGGGGCAGACCGAGCAGCAGGCAGAGATACCACCCTTTGCCACCAGGTGGGAACAGAGTTGGCACTTGACGATCTCCGGATAGGGGTCATCCCATTCAAACTTGGGGATATTGTAGGGGCAGGCCACCTGACAGTAGCGGCAGCCGATGCAGGCATCCCTGTTGTAGCCCACGATACCGGTCTCCTTGTCCTTGGTCAGGGCCGATACCGGGCAGGCGGTGACGCAGGAGGGGTCGACACAGTGGAGGCACTGGCGCTTGATAAAGGCATAGCCGTCCTGGTCCTGATCCTTGTGGATCCCGCTGCCGCTGCTGTACTTCTTGATGATGTTGAGGGTCTGGGCCGAGAGGTCCCGGGGATTGTCCCAGAGTTTTTGACCATTGCTGGCTTCCGGCACCATCTGGTTGGCCTCCTTGCAGGCCGCCATGCAGGCGTTGCAGCCCACGCAGAGGGTGGAGTCGTAGAGAATTCCCAGGGCATGGGGCGGCAGGGCCTCCACGCTCCTGGCATCCACCACCTTGCCGTCCAGGGTCAGCAGGGCCAGGCTGCCTGCCGCGCCTTTGAGAAAATCACGCCTTTTCATCTTCATGGTCCGTTCCTTTGCTTCCAAGCTTTGCGGTGAACACGGCCCCTGCTCCCAGGGCCGCCCCTCCCAGTCCGGCCATCAGGGCGGCTGACCCTGGAGAGGCGCCCTGGCCCCGTTCCACGGTGATGGGGGCATGGGAGGCCGCCGGGGTGGCATGGAGTACTGGACTGGTGGAGAACTGGGGCAGATGAAAGCCCACCCCCTCCTGGGCGCAGCCAAAACATGGATGGCCGGTGGCCACGGGCCAGCAACCTGAACCTGCATCGCCGAACTGGCTGGTGGAGCAGTTGGCGTAGGTCACCGGTCCCTTGCAGCCCAGGTAGTAGAGGCAGTAGCCCTGACGGTGGCCCTCGTCGCCGAATTGGCGGGCGAAGCGGCCGTTATCAAAGTGGGGCCTGCGCTCACAGTGTTCATGGATCAGGCGTCCGTAGGCAAACTTGGGGCGATTCTTGCCGTCCAGGGCGGGCATCTTGTTGAAGGTGAGGAAGTGGATGATGGTGGAGAGGAGGTTGTAGGGGTTGGGGGGGCAGCCGGGGATGGAGACGACCTGGGAGTCGCCCAGGACCTGCTGAACCCCGACGCACTGGGTGGGGTTGGGATCCATGGCCGCCACCCCGCCCCAGGAGGCACAGGAGCCGACGGCGATGATGGCTCCGGCCTTGGGCCCGATCTCCCGGACCGTGTCCACAAAGTTTTTTCCCCCCACCTGGCAGTAGATGCCGCCATCCCTTAAGGGGATGGCACCCTCGATCACCAGGATGAACTTGCCGTAGTTCTCTTCTATGGCGTGGTGGAGGGCGGCCTCGGCCTGGTGGCCGGCACCGGCTGAGACGGTCTCGTGAAAATCCAGGGAGATCAGTTCAAAGATCAGTTTTTCCAGGGAGGGATGCTCGGATCGGAGCAGGGACATGCTGCAACCGGTGCACTCGGAGCCATGGAGCCAGATCACCGGTGGCCGTTGGGGGCTGGTCACGGCCTGGGCGATATCCGGGACCAGCGCTGCCGGCACGGCCATGCTGGCGGCTATCCCGGAGCAGAATTTCATAAAGTCCCTGCGGGAGACACCGCCTAATCTTGGTTGGATTCGATTAAAGTTTTTTTGCTTCATTCCTTCTCTCTTCTCTCTTGTCTCTTGGTTACCGGTTTCGGAGATGCAGCCGATGCCGCCTAAAGTTTATTCGCAAAATCACTCACAGCGCATGGCAATGTCCCGGGATGGTGCACTGAGGCATTGGGCAAGCATTGTGCGCTCTTTCTCTGACAGGTCTGCCTGCAACCTGATCATCGCATCTAAGATTCCTAGCCACTGTTTGTTAGTTTGACCAATTTTTGCACAAGTTATATCCAGGTTGTGACAGTGCAGGCATCGTGTGTCCAGGAGGAGACTACACTCTTTTTCAGGGGTGCAGCCAGCAGACAAGAGGAAGAATGCCAGGGAGGCTGCCAGGATTAAGCTCCTTGATTTGTCGTTCATCATTCAACGATACCCTGAAATGAAATTGTTCCTGCCGGTTGCCCTTGGCGCAGCAGGCAGGGGCTGGCGACGCGGTGGCTGGGGAGCCCTTTCCCCTGGATGGTGCGTTAGATTGCATAACACACTTTGCACATCATGCACATTATTTTTTTTATGCAAACTATCATTTATACTTATTCGAGCTGGGGGCAGGGGCTTTTCTCAGGCGCGGTCAGGGCCGCAGGGACGGGAAGGCAAGGGCCAGGGGGAGAACGTTCAGCTCATTTGAGTCGGTTACATCGATTACGTGGTTTACGTGGTTTAAGTGGTTTAGGTCGTTTAGGAGAAGGTGATGAGGCGGGGCCACGAGCTTTTCCGGCTGTGGGCTGCAGGCCTAATGATCACCGCCTGGATGTTCAGGAGATGAGGGTGGGCAGGAGGGTGTGGGAGTGCGCCCTGGAAGCTGCTTGAGCGACTCGAGGGGCAGGGAGAGGGAAGAACGGGGCAGAGCCGGCCAAGGTCCGGCAGGAGGGAGGGCGGTCTGCTGGCTGACTCGGTTGCAGTCGAGATCGGCCCTGGGAAGGAGGTCGTGGTAGCTCAACTAAAAGTGGACAGAAAGGCGCTTCTTTCCTATGTTGGCAGAGAGTAAGAGGGCTTTTTAGAAAAGCAAAGATGAACCTGATCCAGATAGATGAAAAGGAACACCCTATGCGTACCATTGTGCAACATTTTCTTGCCGGTTCGGCGCTCGCTGCAATGCTCACCGCCTGTGCAGGTCTTGATACCAACCAGAAGCAGGGCACCGCCATCGGTGCCGGGGTCGGTGCCGGGGTGGGCGCCATCCTTGGCCAGGCCATTGGCAAAAATACCGATTCCACCCTGATCGGTGCCTCTGTCGGCGCCCTGGTGGGTGGAGCTGCCGGTAACCAGATGGGACTCTATATGGACCGGCAGGAGCAGGAGCTGCGCAGTGTGATGGCCCGCTCTGAGGCTGCCAGTATCCGTCGCAGCCAGGATGTACTGATTGCCACCTTCAAGGGTGAGACCTTCTTTGCCCATGACTCTGCCCGGCTCCTGCCCGGCGGTCAAAATGAGGTCGCCCGGGTGGCCTCGGTGCTCAATAAGTATCCCCAGACCCAGATTGAGGTGGGCGGCCATACCGATAGCACCGGCTCTGAGCAGTACAATCAGCAACTTTCCAGGCGTCGGGCCGAGGCTGTCAAGAATGGTCTGGTGCAACAGGGGGTTGCGCCGGCACGGATCATTGCCGTGGGCTATGGTGAGAGCAGGCCGATCTCGTCGAGTCATGCCATGAATCGCAGGGTGGAGATGGTCATCATTCCCCTGGGATAGGCGGCTGCCCCTGGTTGCCGGCCAGCGTCCTGTCCTCCCTCCTGTCCTCGCAAAGGGCTGGCAGGACGCTGGCCCCTGGAGCGATTTTTCCTCTTCCTGCCCCTGTCTTCTCTGTCTGCCTCTGCCTCTCCCCCTGCCAGTCCTCCTGTCAGTCCTTCATGCTGGTTCGGTGGACCGTCTTTCCGGTTTTCTCTCCCTTTGCCAGCTCTTTTTAAGGCCCTGCCGGGCAGGTCAGCCCCTTGCCAGGCTGCCGGCGGGCGACAGCCTCTCCCGGACCAGCTGAAAGACCTGGTCCACGGTGATGGCCTGGAGGCAACGGTTATCGCTGCATGGGGTCTTGCGGTGGTTGGCCGCACTGACGCAGGGGGAGCAGGCCAGTCCTGCAAAGATGGGGGTCGAGTTGCCCAGGGAACCGTAGAGTGCCGGGGTCTCCGGGCCAAAAAGAACCAGTGTGGCCAGAGGGGTGATGGCCGAGAAGTGGCCTGGACCTGAGTCATTGGTGACCATCAGGCTGGCAAGGGTGTAGAGGGCGGGCAGCTGGCCCAGGGAGGTGGCGCCTGCAAAGTTGAGGCAACGTCTGGAGCCCACCCTGGTAGACATTGCCGCCGCCTCTGCTGCCTCGGAGCCGGCTCCGGTGAGCAGTACCAGGACATCCTGGTACTGCTCCAGAATGTGTTCGACTAGCTGCTGGTAGCGCTCCGGCATCCAGCGCCTCTGGGGGAGCAGCTCGCTGGCATTGGGGTTGATCAGGACCAAGCGGTGCTGCTCCGGGGTGTAGTCGGGATACCTGGCCCTGATCAGGGCGCGGATGGCCTCCAGTTCGTCGGGACCAGGGTTTACCTGGGGCAGGCGGATCTCGCCATCGCTGATCAGGCTCTTGGAGTGGGGCACCTCTCCCGGCTCTGCCAGGAGGGCATTGATCAGGGCAATGAAATTTTTAGCAATGTGGATATGCGGGTTGTAGGCCACCTTGTGGCTGAGCAGGTCGCCCCGGTAGAGCCCCTCGTTGTGAAAGCTGTAAAATCCGACCCGGTTGCCGGCTCCGCAGGCGCCGCTCAGCAGGGCGGTGAAGCGGGAGAACAGCTCCAGGTCCACCACGGTGTCGATGCCCTTTCTCCGGGTCCAGAGCAGGAAGCGGAGGGTATCCGTGGCCAGGGTCAAGAGATTCTCTTCCCGGATGGTGAAGATGTTGGCCTCGGGGATGGTGCGGAGCAGATCCAGGCTGGCCCTGTTTTTGGCAAAGATCACGAAAAAGAGCTCTGCCTTGAAGCGGTCCCTGGCCTTTTCCAGGGCCGGGTTGACCAGGATGGTGGAGCCCATCTCCGAGAGTTCGATAAAGAGGATGCGTTGGGGCCGTTCTTGCCGCGGGGGACGGAGACGCTCGCACAGCCTGACCAGCAGGGTGAGGACAAAGGTCAGCGGGATGCCACCCCAGCGGTCGATGGTGCGCATGGTATCAATGTTCATGGACAATTCCTAAGAGCAGAGGACAACAGGATGCATGCTTAGATCCGTTGATCCTGGGAAAGAAAGATAACAAGTCCGGGCAGGGAAGAGACCAGGGCCAGCAGGCCGTAGAGGATGGAGAAGGAGAGCACTGTGGCCTTGTCTGCACCGATCAGGAGGAAGAAACCCACCATGGCGCCTTCGCGGATGCCCCAGCCGGCCAGGGAGACGGGCAGGATGGTGAGCAGGATCACCGGAGGTACCAGGGCCAGATAGACCTGCAGGGGGTAGTGCATGCCCACGCCGTTGCCCAGGAGAAAGAAGGCGGTCATGGCCAGCAGGTGGGTGAGGACGCTGAGTCCGATCTGGAGGGCAATGGCGCCGGGCGAGGAGTAGACCTCGGCATAGCGACGGGAGAGGTTGAGCAGGTATCTGCTGAAAGGAATCCTGTCGAGTTGAGGGATCCGGTGGAGAAAAAAGAGGCTGAGCAGCCCTGCCAGGGAGAGGGCGATGAGCAGCAGCAGTCCCTGGTAGAGCTGGCCGGGCAAGAGGCTGAAGTTCTGCAGCAGGGCCAGGATGTTGAGCAGCAGCAGGCCGCCCAGGCCGATGATCCGATCGATAAAGACCCCGAAGATCGCCTTTTCCTTTGAGCGCGCCACCCGGGCTGCATCCAGGATGCGCAGGCCGTCACCACCGATACTGGTGGGCAGCCCCTGGTTGAAGAAGGCCCCCTTGAAATAACTCTTCAGGTAAAAGGAGAAGGGTTGGCTGAAACCCAGCTTTTCCATGATAATGGACCAGCGCAGACTGGCCACCGCGTTGCTGCCCAGCTGGAGCATGAGGGCCGCCAGCAGGGTGGGCAGGGTAATGGTCGAGGCCGCCTCCATGGTGGCCTTCAGGTCGATGGCACGGAAGATCAGGACAAAGAGCAGGATGGTAATGATTGCTTTGCTTAAAAATTTCACTGATCGGTTTTTTCCAACAGCTGTGCACAGAAGGGGCAGGGGCTGAAGCCCGCCTGATCGGCTATTTCCGGAGAGATGAATTCAATGGTGCAGAGAGAACAGTCGTACTCCTCGCACTGGGGCAGGTGATAGAGCAGGGTGGCCGGATTGGCGTGGAGGTGCCTGGCCGCCTGCGGTTCAGGATCCCGTTCCCGTCGTCGTCCAAGGGGCAGCTGCATCAGGAGTGAACGCAATCCTTTAAGCGCTCTGGTGAGCAGCGGTTGGAACACTCCATGGTAGCCCTTGCCGATCAGGCGCTGTACCCGTTCCGAGAGCAGGGGCTTTTCCCGGTCAACCCGGTAGAAGACATAGACGGTCAGCAGGGCAAAGAGCAGGTTGGGCAGCCACATCCCAAAGACCAGGGGCAGGACCATGTCCTCGCTGAGGACCCTGCCGGTGGTAAAGGCCACATAGTAGAAGACAAAAAAGCCTAGCCCCAGGGGAATGCCGGCGGCTCGACGGCCGGGTCCCGCCTGCAGTCCCAGGGGCAGGCCCAGCAGGCTGAGGATGAAACAGCCCACCGGCAGGACCAGCCGATGATGATACTCGCTAAGGTAGACCCGTCCCTTCTTGGAGTCCGGACCGTAGAGGGCGGCGGTCTCCAGCAGCTGCTGCTGGCTCATGGCGCCCTTGCCGATCTGGGTGACGTCATCCCCGTCGATCCGGGTGGGTGGGCGCAGGGGGATCTCCAACTGGTAGCGTTGAAAACGGACCACCTGATTGTCCGCACCCTCCGCACTGTGGAGGGTACCGTCGTTGAGGACAATGGTGACCACCATCTTCTCCACGGCCGCATGCATCCGGCCGCTCTTGGCCACCGTAATGATGGGCTGCTGGCGGTTGCGCATGTCCGAGACATAGACCCCCTCCCAGTTGTCCTGCTCATCGATGTCGTTGACATAGACCACCAGGTCGCCCAGGGCTTCGGTGAATTTCTTCTCCTTGAGGCCCTTGTCGATCTTCTCCTTGGCCAGTTGGAACATCAATCGTTTGACCCCCTGCTCTCCAGCAGGTATCAGGCGGACCGAGAAGAAGCCGGTCAGGATGGCGATGGCTGCGGCGATGAGGATGACCGGCGGCAGCATCTTGCGCAGGCTGATGCCGCAGGCCTTGAGGGCCAGAATCTCCCGGTCATTGGTCAGCCGGGTAAAGCCGATGATCACCCCGGTCATGCTGGCCATGGGGATGACGTAGAGCAGCATGTGGGGAAAGATATAGCTGGAGAGGCGGACAAAATCGGCAAAGCCGATCCGCAACTCCAGCACCACCTCCAATAGGGGGATCAGCCGGACCAGAAAGAAGACCGAGTAGAGGATGATGAAACTGGCAAAAAACGGGGCCAGCAGCTCGGCGGCAATATAGCTGTAGAGGAGCAGGGGCAGACGCGGTAGTCTCATGCGTGGGTCTTTGTAGAGAAGGGCTGGAGCAGCAGGCTCTGGGTTTAGGATTGGTTGTTGCCGATAAAGGCATCAATGTTGACCTCAATCCAGTGGCGGTCCCACCATTCGATGGGGGTGACAAAGATCCCCTGGATCAGCATGGAGAAGTGGAGGTGATCCCCGCCGGCCATGCCGGTGGCCCCGGTGTTCCCCATATACTGGTCCTTCTCCACCAGGCTGCCCACGCTGGTCTCGAGACGACTGAGATGGGAGTAGAGGCTGAAGACCCCCTGGCCATGGTCCAGGATGATCATGTAGCCGTAGATCCCCAGGTAGTCGGCAAAAACCACCTTGCCGCGGTTGGCGGCCCGGACCTCGGCCCGGGCCGTGGAGGCCAGATCGATCCCCAGGTGGGTCTGGTGGTCGATGGGCTGTCCCTGGTAAAAGTAGGTGCGCTGATCGGCAAAGTCTGCCTTTCTGGCTCCGGCCATCCGGCCGAAACGACCGCTCCACAGCCGCTCGGGTTCGCTGGTTTGGCAGATCGCTTTGATGGTCTCGGCGTTCTTTTGGCGAATGGTGTTGTTGATATAGAGGTATCTCTCCACCAGGTTGCCGCTCATCTCCGGATAGTGCTCTGCGATCTGGGGCATCTTGTTTTTCAAAAAGCCGTTGCTGACGTTGATCCGGTCCTTCTTTTCAGGGATCGGCTTGTAGCGCATGGTAAAAACCGCCTTGCCCTCATTGCCGGCCTCGTCCACGGCGATCACCTTGCTCTGGTTGGGCTCGGGACTGTCCCAGGGCAGGGCGATATAGGCGATAAACTGCTTGCCGCTCTGGCCCAGGGGAAAGCCGCGGAAAAAGTGTTCATCGATCTGCACCCCGTGACGCTCCACCGGCTCGGACAGGGTGTAGAGGATAATGCCGGAGCCGCCCGGCCGGATATACTGTTGGGCATGGTTGACCGATACCCTGGGCGGCTTGGAATCGATGATCACCGCAATGTTCTGGCTGGTCTCGTTGCCCTTGAGCATGCCGTTGAGGGAAAAGTCGCGGACCCGGATGACCAGGGCGGCCTCGCCGTCCTTGAGTCGGGCCTTGTTGGTGTCGATCAGCAGGGTCTCGGAGACGCTCTTGGGGCCGGCATCCGTGAACCAGGCCTGACGCTGGAAGGAGCGGTTGAAGAGCTGGCTGCGTTGGTCCCCCTGTTCCAGGGTGACTTCGATGGAGCGGATACCGCTCTGCTGATCGCTAACCGTTATCGGTAACTCGACATTGCCGCCTAGAAAGTGGAGCTGCTTGCCCAGGCTTAAATTTGGCGGACTGGTCTCAAAGAGGATGAAGCCGGAAACGGCTGCTGCCGCCACCATCAAAAAGAAGATGGTGAGGAAGAATTTTCGGAAAAATCCACCTTTCTGGGAGCTGGAGACAGTGCGACGTCGGTTTTTTCTGGCCATGGTATTCTGTCGGTTGGGTTGGTCGGTGTGGTGTCTGGCGGAGTAGAGGCTGTGTGCTACTGGTTCCAGATTATATTATAGCGTTTGATATGCATATCAGGAACCGAGATAATGGTAAACCGTTTTCCGGTGCTCTGTTCCAATTCTTCCACCTGATGGGCCTCTTCGTTGAGCAGCATCTCCGCCACATCGGGATGAACCTTCAGGGTGGCGCCCGAGCCGCCTATCTTGCGGGCATCGCGGCTGACTTTACGGAATATTTCATAGCAGACCGTGCGGCTGGATTTGACAAAGCCGTCTCCGCCGCAGTAGTGGCAGGGCGTACACATGGTCTGGGTGAGGCTCTCGGAGAGTCGTTTCCTGGTCATCTGGACCAGGCCGAATTCCGAGAGCTTGAGGATGTTGACCCTGCTCTTGTCGTCCTCCATCGCCTTTTTAAAGGTCGTATAGAGGTCCTCGCGGTCCTGTTCATCCTCCATGTCGATGAAGTCGATGATGATGATCCCGCCGATGTTGCGCAACCGCAACTGGTAGGCGATCTCCTTGACCGCCTCCATGTTGGTCTTGAAGATGGTCTCTGCCAGGTCATTCTTGCCCACGTACCTGCCGGTATTGACGTCGATCACGGTCAGGGCCTCGGTGGGCTCGATGATGATATAGCCGCCGGAACGGAGCCAGACCTTCTTGTCCAGGGCTGAGTTGATATCCACCTCTATGCCGCACGACTCAAAGAGCGGGGTGTCGGAATCATAGAAATTGATCTTCCGCTGGAGCTGGGGGGCAAAGGTCTTGGCATAGGCCAAGAGCTGGTTGTAGACATCGCGGTTGTCGACGACCAGCTCGTTGATGCTCTCGGTGAAAAAATCACGCACCGCCCGGAGGATGATATCCAGATCCTTGTAGATCAGGTTGGGCACGGTCGCCTTCTTCGATTTGGAGAGGATCTCGTCCCAGAGCAGGAGAAGAAACTCCATATCCGCCTCCAGTTCATCGCTGGAGATGTTTTCCGCCACGGTGCGGATGATGAAGCCGGCGCCCGAGGGACGCAGCTGCCTGATCTTGTCGCGGAGCTGTTGGCGGACCAGCTCGTCTTCGATCTTGCGGGAGATGCCGATATGGTCGGTCAGCGGCATGAAGACCAGGTTGCGACAGGGCAGGGTGATGTTGCAGGTCAGGCGGGCCCCCTTGGTGCCGATGGGCTCCTTGGCGATCTGGACCAGGACCTGTTGATTCTCCCTGAGCAGGTCACTGATTGAGATGTTCTTTTCGGGAGGAGCGGCGGCAGCGGCCTGGTTCATCTCAGGGGAGGATGCGCCGCTGGCAGAGAGGTTCGGGGTTGCCTTGTTCGGATCGATGACATCATCAACGTAGAGAAAACCGGTCCGTTCCAGGCCGATATCGACAAAGGCCGCATCAATACCCGGGAGTACCCGGACCACCCGGCCCAGATAGATGTTGCCGATCAGCCCTCGTTCCGAGAGCCGTTCAAGATGGAATTCCCGCAGGGTGCCGTTTTCCACCAGGGCAATGCGGTTTTCATAGGAGGTGGCATTGATCAGGATGTCTGTGTACATAAAGGTTGTGACCCGGGTCGGAAGGAAATATACTGTGGCAGAAGATACGTGTGGCCCCAGAAGGAGGCCCCGAGCCTGTACAAGCGGTCGGGAAGGGAGCTACCGACCGTTTCCGTGCCCTTCGCCCTGTCGGCAGGAAGCAGTCAACCAGATAGTATACTACACCGCAGGGAACTCCACACCGGAAAAGTTGGCCAAGGTTCATTAAAAAGAGTGTTGTTTCAAGAACTCCTTAGCTGCGCCCTGTCCTGGAAGCCCCTCTTGGGGCCAGGCTCGGGCCGAGCCTGGCCGTCCCGGCAGCGAATGCCGCGTGGCTTAAAGGGGAAACGCTCCATGGAAGTGGTGAGCAGCTTTTCTCCCCTTTGAACCCTCCCTGAACTCCCTGAAGCAGGGCCTATCCAGAGAAAAGATAACCCACCTTGAGATTATTTTGATATCTGTCATCGTTCCCACCTATAACCGGGCCCCGCTGCTCAGGCGCGCCCTGGAGTCTATCCTCTGCCAGCAGTTGCCGCCGGGCGAGGTCATTGTCGTCGATGACGGCTCCACCGACCAGACCGCAGAGCTGGTGGCAGCCTTGGCCCGGAGCAGCGACATCCCGTTGCACTATCATCACCAGGAGAACCAGGGGGCTGCTGCTGCCCGCAATACCGGCATCCAGGCCAGCCGCTTTCCCCTGCTCTGTTTCTTGGACTCCGATGACTGGTGGCACCCGGCAAAGCTGGCCCGCCAGTACCAGGCCATGGAGGCCGAGCCCGGATATCAGATTTCCCACACCCGTGAGGTCTGGTATCGGCGGGGGAAACGGGTTAACCAGAAGAAAAAGCATGACCCGCCCCATGGCGACATCTTTGCGCAGAGTCTGCGGATGTGCGTGGTGGGGATGTCCACGGTGATGATCAGAAAGGGCGGACTCGAGCGCTTCGGCTGCTTTGACCGGGATCTGATCTGCTGTGAAGATTATGACCTCTGGCTGCGGATGGCTTGCCAAATTCCCTTTTTGCTGGTAGGAGAGCCCTTGATTTTCAAAGATGGCGGTCGCCCTGATCAGCTTTCGGCGATCCATCGACTGGGCATGGATGTCTATCGTATCCATGCCCTCTGCAAGCTGTTGGAGGGCGGTCGGCTGGATTCTGATCAGTATGAGCTGGCGAAAGCCGAACTGGCACGGAAGTGCCGTATTTACGGGAACGGCTGTCTCAAGCATGGTCGTTTGCAGCAGGGGCAGGACTACCTGGCCCTTGCCCAGGCATATTGAATAGGATATATGACGTGAACAGAACCTCTTCCTACGGTGATCCGGCCCGATTTATCCGTCAGCTCCATGTTGCCGAAGACTGCCGTGATCACCCCTATACCCGGGAGATCATCCAACGGACCAAACTGCCGGTGAGCTATCTTAAACCCGGTCAACTGCCGGCGATTGAGGGCGACTATCCGGCAAATCTGGATCAGGGCAAGCGTCACCTCTTGCTCTGTCGCAACCGGGGGGTGATCTTCAAACCCTGCCCCGGAACCAGGGAATATACCTGCTGCGATTATCAGGTCCTCAATATCGGCATGAACTGCCCCATGGACTGTGTCTACTGCATCCTCCAGGCCTACCTCAACAATCCCTGGCTGAGCTTTTTTGTCAATGTGGATGACCTGGTTGCAGACCTGGATCGGGTGCTGCTTAAGGAGCAGGATCAGTTTTTCCGGATAGGTACCGGTGAATTCACCGACAGCCTGGCCATCGACTCCCTGACCGGTTTCAGCCCTCACCTGATCAACTATATGCGCGACAAGCCCAATGCGGTACTTGAACTCAAGACCAAGTGTGCGGTGATCGATAATCTCCGGGGCCTGGACCATAATGGTCGGACCGTGGTGGCCTGGTCGCTCAACTCCACCCCGATCATGGCCAGGGAGGAACTGCGCACCGCCAGTCTGGAGGAGCGGCTGGAGGCCGCGGCCCAGGTGGCCCAGTGGGGCTATCGCCTGGCCTTTCACTTTGATCCGATTATCTATCATCACAACTGGCAGCAGGGCTACCGGGAGACCATTGCAAAGCTCTTTGCCACGGTCCCGGCCGAGAAGATTGCCTGGATCAGCATGGGCGCGCTCCGTTATCTGCCTGCCCTGAAAAAGATCGCCACCGAGCGCTTTCCCTTTTCCAGCTTCTTCTATGAGGAGTTCATCAATGGCCTGGATAACAAGTACCGTTATTTTCGGCCCCAGCGGGTGGCCATGTACCGCTTTATCCTGGATGAGCTCAAAAAATACAGTGCAGAGCAGACCTGTATCTATTTCTGCATGGAGAGTGAAGAGATCTGGCAGGAGGTCTTTGGCTTTGTGCCCGGCGATGTCGGCGGGCTCCCGGCCATGCTTGATCGCTCGGTTGGCTGGTCCGGGTAAACTCTTTTTTGTGATTTTTGCTGCGTATTTTTGTATGTATCATTTTTCTGATGATCACCAAAGGGTGGCCTGAAACGCAGCCCGAGGCAGGACGCATACCCGGTCAGCGTATTCAAGGTTGGGGGTACTGCGTATGATTTTTTTTGAATATCAACTACAGGTGTATACATGATCAATAAGGTAATTTTAATCGGGAATCTGGGCGCAGATCCTGAAATCCGCTACACCCAGAACGGGGCGGCAGTGGCCAGCTTCAACATCGCCACCACCGAGCGCTGGAAGGGTCAGGACGGCCAGATGCAGGAGCAGACCGAGTGGCACCGCATCGTGGCCTGGCAGCGTTTGGCGGAGATCTGTGGTGAATACCTCTCCAAGGGCTCCAGGGTCTATATCGAGGGTAAGCTGCAGACCCGCAAGTGGCAGGATCAGAACGGGAATGACCGGTATACCACCGAGATTGTCGCCCGGGAGATGAAGATGCTGACCCCGCGTGGGGGCGGAGCCGGTGGAGCAGGCGGAGCAGGCGCCGGTGGCGGTTACGGCGACAGCAGTGGCTATGGCTCCATGCAGGAGCCGCCTCCCATGGGAGACGACGTTCCCTTTTAGGTTCCTTTCTCTCTTTGGCCTGCTTCCCCCTGCCTCCGGGCGGGGCGGAAGCAGGCGTTCCCTACGCTCTCCGGCTCGCTCCCTGCTCGGAGTACGCAGTTTCGTCTGCTCAGGAAAAGCTGAGCCAAGTTCCGCTGGCAGAATGGTCCCTCGGCCACGCCCTGTATATACTTTCCCCCGGCTGAGTGTCCCCGCTTTTCCTGCCCATCGTTCTGCCGCCCCTGCGGGCATTCCTGAGTCATCCTGTCTAGTTTTATCAAAAGAGGTGGTTGATCGATGAAATTTTTTGAAGAAAACCTCTTGGATCATCTCCAACAACCGGAATTCAGTTCCTTTCTCGCCGTCTTCACCACCAGGTCCTATCCGAAGAGGAGTTTTGTCTGCCAACCCGATGACCAGGAGAATCTGATCTTTATCGTCAAGTCCGGCCGGGTGCGGGTCTTTCTCGGCTTCGACGACAAGGAGTTCAACCTGGCCATCCTCGATCGGGGCGATATCTACTCCACCCATACCGGTACCTTTGTCGAGGCGCTGGAGGCCTGCGAGTTGATGGTGGTCGATGTCCGAACCTTTCGCCGCGAGATGACGGGGGATCCCGAGGTGGCCAAGGCCATGATCCGGGTTCTGGGCAACATCCTCAAGTCCTCGTTCGGCATCATCAACGGCCTGGTCTTCCACGATGCCAACTGTCGGTTGGTGGCCCTCCTGGTCAGCGAGGCCAGGCGGCACGGGCGCCCGACCCCTGAGGGGCTGCTGATCGAACTCGACCTCAGCGTCGAGCAGTTGGCCCGGTTGGTGGGAGCCAGCAGGCAGACCGTCTCCACCCAACTCAACAGCCTGATCCGTTCCGGCCTGCTCAGCCGCCAGGGCCGGGGCAGCTACCTGATCCCGGATATCGAGGGTCTGGAGCAGCGCTATGGCGAAGGGGAGTGCGGGTAGGGGCTTGCCCCCAAAAAAAAAGCAGCAACTGTCAGCCGGCTGACAGGCAATACCCTCCAGATCAGGTAGGCTTGGTTTGTTATCCATCATCTCTTATGGAACATCCGGCAGCAGGATCCTTTTTAAGGAAGGTGCTCTCTTCACCCTGGTTGTCGGTGATTCCAGCGAACCTCAGGGAGGAACCATGTCCAGGGAACAACGACCGATCGAAGAGCTGACTATTTGGGACGATGCCCGGCAGATGCTTGAAAAGGCACGCCGGGAGGGGATAGAGACGGTCTGGGACCGTTACCAGCAGCAGAGCCCGCACTGCAGCTTCTGCGAACAGGGCCTGACCTGCAAGAACTGTAACATGGGACCCTGCCGGATCAGTACCAGGAAGGGGGGACGGATGCAGCGGGGCGTCTGCGGGGCCGATGGAGATGTGATCGTGGCCCGCAACTTCGGCCGCTTCGTGGCCGGTGGAGCCGCCGGTCACTCGGACCATGGTCGCGACCTGATCGAGGTGCTGGAGGCCATTGTCCAGGGCCGGACCAGCGCATACCGGATCAGCGAGGAGGAAAAGCTCCGCCGGATCGCTGCCGAGCTTGGGATCGTCACCCAGGAGCGCAGCTGTATCGAGGTGGCCGAAGAACTGATGGAGAGCTGTTACCAGGATTTCGGCAGCCGCAGAAAGGAGGTGGGCTTCAGCTGCCGGGTGCCCGAGGTCCGCAGGGAGCGCTGGCGGGAGTTGGGGATCATGCCCCGGGGAGTGGACCGGGAGATCGCCGAGATGATGCACCGTACCCACATGGGCTGTGATAACGACGCCCCCAACACCATGCTCCATGCAGCCAGAACCGCCCTTGCCGATGGCTGGGCCGGTTCCATGATCGGTACCGAACTCTCGGATATCATCTTCGGGGTCCCCACCCCGACCCGCTCCAAGGCCAACCTGGGAGTGCTGGACCGGGCCCAGGTCAATATCCTGGTCCACGGTCATAACCCGGTGGTCTCGGAGATGGTCCTGGCCGCGGCCCGTGAACCTGCCCTGGTGGAAAAGGCGCGCCAGGCCGGTGCCAGCGGGATCAATGTCGGCGGACTCTGCTGCACCGGCAACGAACTCCTGATGCGCCAGGGTATCCCCATGGCCGGCAATCACCTGATGACCGAGCTGGCCATTGTCACCGGGGCGGTGGAGGCCGTGGTGGTGGATTACCAGTGTATCATGCCCAGCCTGGTCCAGGTTGCCGGCTGCTATCACACCCGTTTCATCACCACCGCAGACAAGGCCCGCTTCAGCGGGGCAACCCATATCCGCTTCGATCACCGGCATCCCGTGGAGCAGGCCAGGAGGGTGGTGGAGATCGCCATCCAGGCCTATGAAGAACGGGACCAGGGTCGGGTGGAGATCCCCTCTGCCCCGGTGGACATCACCACCGGTTTTTCGGTGGAATCCCTGCTGGCTGCCCTGGGCGGGAGCCTGGAGCCGCTCCTGGAGGTGGTCAAGGCCGGCAAGATCCGGGGCTTCTGCGCCATCGTCGGTTGTAATAATCCGCGGATCACCCATGATTCCGCCAATGTGGGTCTGGCCAAGGCTCTGCTCAAGAAGGATATTCTGGTCCTGGCCACCGGCTGTGTGACGACCGCTGCGGGCAAGGCCGGCCTGCTGATGCCCGAGGGGGTCTCCATGGCCGGTCCGGGCCTGGCCGAGGTCTGTTCCGGCCTGGGGATCCCGCCGGTGCTGCACATGGGGTCCTGTGTGGACAATGCCAGAATCATCCAGCTCTGCGCCGCCATTGCCGATGCCCTGGGAGTGGACATCTCGGACCTGCCGGTCTGGGGGGCCTCGCCGGAGTGGTACTCGGAGAAGGCGGTGGCCATCGGTCTCTACTGCGTGGCCAGCGGTATCCCGGTCCAGCTCGGGACTCCGCCCCATATCACCGGCTCAAGCGTGGTCACCGACCTGGCCCTGGGCGGTCTGGAGGAGTTGGTCGGCGCCTCCTTTTTGGTGGAACCGGATCCGGAGCAGGCGGCTGAGATCATGGATCAGCGGATTCAGGCCAAGCGCCTGGCCCTGGGGCTGACCCCCTAAGGGCAGCTTGAAGAGTTGCTCTTTCCCCCAATCCCGGCCTTATGCTCGGAAATGTCCCCTCGGGGGGAGGCGAAGATTTCGATAGTGACTCTATGGCTGCGCTCATTCTTTTGGATGCCTTAACCCTGAACAAAAAATCTCATTATTAAAGGGTAAATAGTCTATGAAGATTGCATTTGCAGGCAAGGGCGGGGTGGGCAAGACCACCCTGGCGGCCTGGACAGCAGATTACCTTGCCAGGCAGGGAAAGAATGTCTGGTTGGTTGATGCCGATACGGCCCTCTCCCTGGGCCAGGCCGCAGGCCTTGCCAAGGAAGAGCTCCCCCGGCCCCTGATCCAGCGAAAGGATCTGATCGAGGAGCGCATGGGCGCGGGCATCATCCAGCTCAACCCCACAGTGGAGGATCTGCCGGAACGGTTGGCCGTGGACATCCCCGGAGACGGCCCCGGTCGCCAGCGGCTGCTGGTCATGGGCACGGTGACCAATGCCGGAGGAGGCTGCGCCTGCGGGGCCAATGGTCTGCTCAAGGCCCTGCTTTCCCATATCGTCCTGGAACGGGACGAATGGGTGGTGGTGGACCTGGAGGCCGGGGTGGAGCACCTGGGACGGGGAACGGTCCAGGGGGTGGACGGGCTGGTGGTGGTCACCGAGGCCAGTCGGCGGGGCCTGGATACCGCCGCCAGCATTGGTACCATGGCCATGGAGTTGGGGCTCGAGAATCAGGCCCTGGTGCTCAATCAGGTTCCCCGAGGCGTGGGCGTCGAGGGGGTACTGGCTGAAGGGGTGAGCCTGGCCCTGCCCTCATTTCCCGGCCTGCGGGACCGTCAGCTCAACGATACCAGGGTGGTGGGGCTGCCTGAGCAGTGGGCGATCGATACCGGAGTGGAGCGGCTCCTGGCCCTGCTGAGTTGAGTCACCCGGCTGCCACAGTCTATGACGGTGGCAGCCGGGATAAGGGCTGATCCCATGGTTGGAGAAAATCACCCGGCCCTGGCGGCTTACTGCTTTTTCTTGAGGTTCCCTGCCAGGGCCTCGGCCATATGGTTGACCTGGACCTTGGAGCCCTTGGCCTTGAAGCCGCCCCTGATCTGCATGATACAACCCGGGCAGTCGGTGAGCAGGGTGGAGGCCCCGCTGGCCTCTGCATTGGCCAGCTTGTTGTTGAGCAGCTCCTTGGAGAGCTCCGGAAACTTGGCCGAGTAGGTGCCGCCGAAACCGCAGCAGACCTCTTCCTCGGCACTGGGGCGATATTCCAGGCCGGAGATCTCCATCAGCTTCCTCGGCGCTTCGTGGACATCCAGGCCGCGGCAGAGGTGACAGGGGGCATGGTAGGTCACGGACTCACCTCGGGATTCGAACTGTTCCGGCTCCACCTTGAGCACGTCATGGACAAAGGAGCTGAAGTCGATCACCTTGGCGCTGAACCGCCTCACTTCCTCGTCCATCTCCGGATATTCGGCCAGCAGCTTGGGATAGCTGTGTTTGAGGTGGGAGGCGCAGGAGGCGCAGAGGGTGACGATGTAGTCGCACTCCTCCCCGCTGAAGGCCTTGATGTTCTCCCGGGTAATGGAGAGCGAGGCCTCCTTTTCCCCCATCATCTGTACCGGCAGGCCGCAGCAGTTCTGGCCCATGGGAAAGCTCATGGCCACCTGGTTGGCGGCAAAGAGTTCGACCGCGGCCTGCATCTGCTCGGGATAGACAAAGTCCTGGACGCAGCCTGAGAACAGCGCCACCCGCAGCCGGGGCTCCGGAACCTGCGGGGCGATCTCCGGCCAGAGATCACGAAAGGGTTTGGCGGCAATGGCGGGCAGGGCCTTGAAGTCGTGCTCCTTGAAAAAGATCATCGGCAGATGACGGAGAAAGCCGTCTTTGGCGGTGACCGGTTTCTGGGCCCACTTGGCGGTTCTGAGCAGGCGGTGGAAGAGCTTCCGGTTTTTCAGGACCTTGGACATCAAGACCGCAGGCGCCGGGTGACCCAGTTCATCCATGATCCGGACCTGGACCTCCTTGATCATCCGGGGCAGATCGATGCCCGCGGCACAGATATCCCTGCAGGCCTCACAGTTGATACAGTTATGGGCCAGGTTCTTGGCCTTGTCCGTGCCATGGAAAAAGTAGGTCAGGATCAGGCCGATGGCGCCGATGTAGATGTGGCCCATCTTGTGGCCGCCCACCATCCGGTAGACCGGGCAGACATTGGCACAGGCGCCGCAGCGCACACAGCTTAAGACCTTGGAGAAGAGCGGATCTGCGGCCAGCTCGGTGCGGCCGTTATCCAGAAAGACAAAATGGATCTCCTTCTTGCCGTCCGGGTTGACCGGGCAGGTGTTGGCGCCGCTGATCCAGGTCACATAGGAGGTGATCAGCTGGCCGGTGGCATTCCTGGGCAGGACCTTGAGGATCCGCAGGGCATCGTGGAGGGTGGGCAGCAGTTTATCCAGGCCGATCAGGGCCACATGGACCCTGGGCAGGGTGGAGGCCAGGCGGGCATTGCCCTCGTTGGTCACCAGACCGATGGTGCCGGTTTCGGCCACCGCAAAGTTGGCACCGGTCACACCGATGTCGGCCTCCAGGAACTTCTGACGCAGCTCCCGCCTGGCCACCTTGACCAACTGCTCGATGTCCGGGGACTGCTGCTTGCCGGTGACGTCGGTGAAGAGCTCCTCCACCTGGAAGCGGGAGAGATGGATGGCCGGCATCACCATGTGGGAGGGACCTTCGTGGCGGAGCTGGATGATCCATTCCCCCAGATCGGTCTCGGTGACCTCGATGCCGGCGTCTTCCAGGGCGTGGTTTAAGAGGGTCTCCTCTGCGGTCATGGACTTGGCCTTGATCACCTTGGTGCTGCCGCTGTCGTCGGCGATCTGGCAGATGATCCGGTTGGCCTCGTCGGCATCCTTGGCCCAGTGAACATGGACTCCGTCGGCCTCGGCCTTGGCCTTGAACTCGAAGAAGAGTTTGCGCAGGGAACTCGGGTCAAACTCTTTGGAGGCCGCCACCTCACGGATCAGCTTCTCCAGATCCATCCCCTCGAAGGCTTTGTCCCGCCCCGCCCGGTAGGCCACGGCAAACTTGTCCAGGGTCTGGCGGAGGAACTCATTATCCAGGGCCTGCTGGCACTGACCGCGGTATTCTTTGAGATCTTTGGCGTCTTGCATGATATTAGTCCTCCAACAGTAAGATGTGTAACTCCAGGGGTCCGTGGACACCCAGGGCCAGAACCCGTTCAATATCGGCGGTCCGGCTGGCACCGGTGATAAAGGCCGTGTAGTTCCCCGGCTGCTGCATCTGACGGCTCAGCTGCCCTTCGATGTCATAGCTGTCGGCCACGACCTGGGATTTGGGCAGCACGCAGACATGGTACTCGCTGAGCATGGTGGCCAGGCGCAGATCCTCATTGGAACTGTCGATCACCAGGGTGCCGGTCTCGGCGATCCCGGCCTGGGCAAAGGTGAAGCCGATGTCCACTCCGGCACCATGCTCTCTCATCTCCCGGTCCAGGAAGAAAAAGTGTTGCTCTGCACAGCGTTTGGCCAGGGTATCCTTAAGCGCAGGCTCAAGTCCCGGGGCAGCGATGATCTTCTCTCGCTTGGTCTCGCAGAGGGCGCCGGCCCCCTCTGAGAGCGGCAGCTCACATCCTGAGACCTGGATCCGGCAGGCCTCCTTGGCGTCGCAGAGGGTCAGCAGATAGTCCAGGGCCTGGTCTTGCGAGTTGACGGTGGCCACCACTGCGGAGACCGCCTCTGCCTTGCGGGTAAACTGTTCACACAGTCTGTCTCTTTGCTTCATGGTTGTACTCCAATAGATATTCCTTAAGATAACAGGGTCTGCAGGGAAGCTGGTTCCCTCCAGACCTGGAGGGAAAACCCTCGATTCGGCTGGCTAGAGAGCAGGCACCTGCCTTTAGCAACCAATATAGCCCGGGGCTTAGTCGCTGCCAAAGAAGATTCCCGGCAGCCAGGTAACGATTTCCGGAAAGAACCAGATCAGAAAGAGGCCCACGACCTGCAAGCCCACAAAGGGGAGGATGCCCCGGTAGATATGGGTCATGCGCACGCCTTCCGGGGCCACGCCCAGGAGATAGAACAGGGCATAGCCAAAGGGCGGGGTCAGGAAAGAGGTCTGGAGGTTGACACAGACCAGCATGGAGAACCAGAGCGGGTTGAAGTCCAGTTCCATGGCAATGGGCATGAAGATGGGGACCGTGACCAGAAGAATGGCTGCCCAGTCGATGAACATCCCCATGAAGAAGATGATGCACATCATCACCACCAGGGCCATGTTGGGGGAGAGTCCTCCACCCACCAGCAGGTCGGCCACCACGTCGCCGCCGCCCATGGAGAGAAAGATGGTGCTGAAAAATTTGCCGCCGATGAAGAGCATCATCACCATACAGGAGATCCGCAGGGTGGCGACACAGGACTCCTTGATCACTTGGATGGAGAGGGCCCTGTTACAGAGGGCCAGGATACCGGAACCCACCGCACCAAGGGCTGCGGCCTCGGTTGGGGTGGCCACCCCGGCCAGGATGGTGCCCATCACGGTCAGGATCAGGGCGATGGGGGGCAGGAGGCTCTTCAGGGTCATGGACCACTTCTGGGCAGTGCTATACTTTGCCGCCTCTTCATCGCTGATGGTGGGGCCCAGCTCCGGATTGAGCAGACAGCGGATCCAGATGTAGAGGAAGTAGAGCGAGGCCAGGAGCAGACCCGGGATAATGGCGCCGGCAAAGAGCTGGCCCACCGAGGTCTCTTTCATCCCGGTGAGGCCGCCGTAGACCACCAGCATGATGGAAGGGGGGATCAGGATACCCAGGGTGCCGGCGGAACAGATGATGCCGGTGGTCAGCTCTTTCTGGTAGCCCTTGTTCAACAGGGCCGGAGCAGCCAGCAGTCCCATGGCCACCACCGAGGCGCCGATGATGCCGGTGGTGGCGGCAAAGACGGTACAGACCACCACCACGGCCAAGCCCAGGCCGCCCTTGACCCTGCCCATGACCACGTAGAGGGCCTCAAAGAGCTTTTCCGCCACCTTGGAACGGTCCAGCAACTGGGCCATCAGGATGAACAGGGGAATGGCCACCAGGGTGTAGTTGTTCATCAGCCCCCAGCAGTTGTTGGCATAGATGTTAAACAGTCCGTGGATGTCGCCATAGTTGTCGATCAGGCCGAAGATGGTGGCCACGGCGGCCAGGGTAAAGGCCAGGGGCAGGCCAAGGGTTATCAATCCGATCAGGACGATAAACATGGCAATGGTTAAAAATTCGGGGCTCATGAAATCCATCAGTTGTTCTCCCTGTTGAGCAATAGTGTCGAGTCCTGTTCCAGGTCAGTACGGAGGGGCTTCATGCCGCCCCCCTGAGGATCTGGATGTTTTTGAGCAGGGTGGAGATGCCCTGGAGAAAGAGCATGGTGAACCCCAGGCCCATGATGCCTTTCAGGGGCCAGATCGGCGGCGCCCAGCTGGTGGAGTTCAACTCCAGCATGGCGGCCGAGGTCCAGCCGTAGGAGATGGCGCCCCAGGCCATGAAGAAAAATACCGGTGCAAACAACAGCGAGTAGGTGATGATATTGAAGATGGCTCTTCCTTTCCTGCTGAAATGCGAGGTCATGATTTCAACCTTGACATGGCCTTCCTCTTTTTCGGTGAGGGCCAGGCCAAGCATGAAATGGATGCCGTAGATAAAGGCGGTGAGTTCAAATCCCCAGACCGTGGGGGCGTTGAAGGCGTAGCGCATGAGTACTTCGTAGAAGACCACACCGACCAGAGGGAGAACCAGGTAGGAGTTCCAGCGTCCTATGGTGGTGTTGACGGTGTCGATGATTCTGATCAGTGTATCCATGAGAGTAACTCCTCTTGCCCTATCCCCGAGGGGATAGGGCGGGTAAGGTCTGACCCGGTTGTCAGTACCCTAGTTAACGGTTCCGGAGATATAGGTTTCATAGGACCAGGGGGTCACGTTGGAGCGTCCCTTTCTCCAGGTCTCGAAATCCTTGATAAAGGATTCCTGTGACTCGAGGATCTTCTTGGCATTGGGGTGCTTGGCCTTGATCTCGTCGACATACTTCTTGGCAACCTTGCGGAACTCGATCAGGGTCGCTGTGTCCATCTGGACGATTTCAACCTTTTCCGCCAGCTTGTTCATGGCCTCGGCGTTGAGGTTCTGCATCCAGTTATAGGCCCAGAGCTGGGTCTCCTTGGCAGCCAGTTTGACGATCTCCTGCAGGTCCCGGGGCAGGGCATCCCAGGCATCCTTGTTGAAGAAGACAAAACACTGGGAACCAGGCTGATGGACGCCGGGCTGGATGGAGTACTTGGTGATCTCGTCAAAGCCCATGGGATAGCTCATGGCCGGTGCAGAGAACTCGGCACCATCGATGACCCCGCGCTCCAGGGCCAGGTAGACCTCGCCGCCGGGCATGGGGGTGGCAGAGGCGCCCAGCCGGTTGAGGATATCCATATACCAGCCAACGGTGCGCACCTTCATCCCCTTGAAGTCTTCCATCCTGGTGGCCTTCTTGTTGGAGAAGATTCCCATGTCCTGTCCGGACTGACCGGCAGGCAGGGGCACCAGGTTGTAGTTGCCGTAGAGTTCCTGGGCCAGTTCCAGGCCACCCTGCTCGTAGAGCCAGATGTTGTAGCCTTCACTGTCCAGACCAAAGGGCACATCTCCCAGGGCGACAAAGGCCTCATCCTTGCCCTTCCAATAGCCGGGCCAATCGTGTCCGGCCTGGACCGATCCCTTGGATACGGCGTCAAAGGTCTGCATGGCAGGCACGATCTCGCCGGCGGAAAATGGTTTGATATCCAGGCGGCCGGCTGAGGCCAGGCGCACGGAATCACAGAAGTGGACCGCCATATCGTAGAACAGGAGTCCCTTGGACCAGGGCATGGTCATCTTCCAGCGGATCTTTTTGGTTGAAGGCTTGAACTTGACCCGTTTGGCTTCTTCATGGCGTTCGTCGATCCCGAACTTTGCCCGCTTGGCAGCCAGGGATGGGCCGGCGCACAGCATGATGGCCAGAACAGCAACCAGCGATGTAAACCAGTACTTCCTCATGATCTCCTCCGATACAGAATGATGGGTAATGGTGACCGCAGAGCCGGCCCCGGTCTCACCTGATGGGGGCGGCAAGGGATAGGCTTGGCGGGCAACCGTCGTGACTCTTTCATAGCAGCTTGCATGCCAGAACAGGTTTGCGCTCGTTAATGCCGGTAAAACAGTGTGTTGGGTTGTCTGTCGGGCGCTGGACCTTTTCCGGGCAGTGGGCAGGCAGCCGTCAACAGTCCTGGAAAAAAGAAGGAGGGCGGCAGGGAAGGGGGCCGGGCTCTCTTTGGAGAGGGCCTGCTTAGGCTATAATAAGCTCCTCGACCTGCTTAATATCTTGAAATTAGGGGATATTGGAGAGGGGGCATGGTTGGGAGGCGGCCCTTGCCTGGAGCCGAGAAAAGGACAGGCCTTGTCTTAAAAATAAGAATGGGGGCAGCCGGCCGGAGGAGGAGTCCGAGGGCCGGGAAGGGTGGTCCCATCCCGGTCCTGCTCAGAGGGAGAGGTTGTTTTTCTTGAGGAGCAGATAGAAGTGGGACCTGGAGAGCTTGGAGGTGGCCAGGATTTTCCCTATATCTCCATCACTTTGCCGGATCACCTCGCTCAGGTAGACCTTCTCCGCCGTGGTCTTGAACTCCTTGATCGAGGGCAGGGCCGAGTCAAAGATGTCTGCAAAGATCTGCTGTCCTATTTTTCGGACGCCGCTGCTCGCCGCTTCAGCCGTGGTGGAGCTCAACTCCTCGCTGCCGGTCATCTCGCGGATCTGGGACTTGGCCACCTTGATCCGCAACTCCCGGGAGAGATGGACCCCATAGAGGGTCTCTTCATCTCCGGCATCGATCATGGCCCGTTCCAGGATATTGTAGAGTTCCCGGACATTGCCCGGCCAGTGGTAGCGCTTGAGAATGTCGAGGAAGTCTTCCCCGATCTTCTTGGGAGAAAGACCGAATTTTTGGCAGAGGTGTTCCATCCTGATCTTCAAGAGCTCCTCAATATCGTCGATCCGGCTGCGCAGGGGCGGCAGGTGAATACGCATGGTCTTGATCCGGAAGAGGAGGTCGCTGCGGAAGGCGCCCTGTTCGACCATGGCGCCCAGGTCCCTGTTGGTGGCAACAATCAGTCGGAAGTTACTGCTCTGCTGTCTGGCGCCTCCCACCGGCCGATAGTGCTGTTCCTGGAGGACGCGGAGAAAGACCTTTTGCATGGAGAGCGGCATTTCACCGATCTCATCGAGAAAGAGGGTGCCGCCGTCTGCCTGCTGGATCAGGCCCGGTCGATCGGCATTGGCCCCGGTAAAGGCCCCCTTGCGGTAGCCAAAGAGGGTGGATTCCACCAGGGATTCAGTGAGTGAGGCGCAGTCCACCACCACGAACTGGCCCCTGGCCCGGGGGCTGTTGGCGTGGATGGTGGTGGCAAAGAGTTCCTTGCCCGTACCGGTCTCTCCGGTAATCAGGACGTTGGCATCGGAGCGGGCCCCCTTGGCCGCCTGCTGAAGGCTGGCCCGGATGCCCTGGCTGTTGCCCACCACCTGGTTGGTTTTCAGCTGTTCCGGGTGGAGCCGGTGTATCTTCTCCTTGTGGTACTTCAGGGCCCGATCCAGGGTGAGGCGGATTTCGCGGACACTGGAAGGTTTGAGCAGGTAGTCCCAGACCCCGCCCTTGATGGCCAGTTCGGCGCCATCGGCGTCCCCCTTGCCGGTGAGGATGATCACCTCCGGCGGGTCAGGCTGGGCCATGATTGCAGGCAGGAGGTCGAGGCCGTTACCGTCGGGCAGGCAGACGTCCAGGAAGAGGACATCGTAGTTGTGCTGTTCCACCAGCTCAAGGCCTGTGGCCAGGTCATGGGCCATGTCACAGGGCATGCCCAGCCGGTTGATCAGGCTTTTCATGGTTTCGCAGGTTTCCTGGTCGTCGTCAATGATCAGCATCTGTTCCATGGTTAGCTGGCTCCCGAACATATGATGGTGAGGACCTGCTGCAGCTCATGGCGGTCATAGGGCTTGAGCAGGACCTGGATGATGTTGTCGCAGCTGCGAGCGGCCAGGACGGCGTCCTCCCGGCCAGAGACCAGCAACACCGGCAGGGGGGCCAGTTCTGCGGCCAGTTCGATCCCGCTCATGTCCGGCAGGTCATAATCCGAGATGAGCAGATCAAATGGGAGCTCGCCATCCCGGAGTATCTCCAGGGCGCTGAGCGGGTTGTCCACGGCCTGGACCCGGTGACCCATCTCCCTGAGGATGCGGGGCACGCTGTTGAGCTGGTCCTCGTTGTCTTCTACAAAGAGAACGCTCAGCGAACCGGAGGCCAATTCGATCTTCTGCTGCTGGCCGTGGCCCTCGGGCTCACCTGCCGCCGGGAGATAGACCGTGAACTCGGTCCCCTGCCCAGGTTCGCTCTCCACCTGGATGGCCCCCCGGTGCGCCTTGACGATGCCGTGGACCACGGCCAGGCCCAGGCCCGTGCCCTCGCCGATATCCTTGCTGGTAAAGAAGGGGTCAAAGATCTTGTCCTGGATCTCGTGGCGGATGCCCGGGCCATCGTCGCCCACGGTGATGGTCAGGTATTTCCCGGGTGGCAGGTTGACCCCCAGGGCAGACTCCTGCTCAAGGATGGTCTGGTCCAGGGTGATCCGCAGGGTCCCGCCCCCGTCGCGGAGGGCATGAAAGGCGTTGGTGCAGAGGTTGAGGATCACCTGATGGATCTGGGTGGGGTCGGCATGGACGAACATCTCGGCTCGCGCGATCCGGGTGACCACCTTGATGGAAGAGGGCAGGGAGACTTCCATCAGACTGAGCACCTCCCGGATGATGGCGGTGAGGTCCGAGGGACGGAATTTTTCCTGGGAGGGCCGACTGAAGGAGAGGATCTGCTTGACCACCCCGGCCCCCCGCCTGGCCGCCTTGAGGACCCGCTGCAGGTCTTTGCCGGTCTGGGAGTCGGGTTCGATATCGTCGATGGCCAACTCGGTGGAGTTGATGATCGAGGTCAGGATGTTGTTGAAATCGTGGGCAATGCCGCCGGCCATGGTGCCGATGGCCTCCATCTTCTGGGACTGGAGCAGTTGTTTCTCCAGGTTCTGTTCCTTGGTGATGTTTTCCGCGGTACTGAGGATGCCGACGATACCGTTGTTCTGATCCTTGAGCGGTACCTTGTTGACCTCAAGCCAGCCCGTGGAGCCATCCTGGCGGATGATTTTCCGCCGGACCTTGCGAAAGGCCTCCCGCCTGTTGACCACCGCCGAATCGGCGCTCACCGACCAGTGCACATAGTTGGTATCCCGGACCACATCCCGGGTATTCCTGCCCACCATGCTCTCCAGGTTGGTGATGCCGAAGAATTCGATAAAGGCCTGGTTGGCGCCCAGATACGAGCCGGAGAGGTCTTTCCAGGAGACCAGCTGGGGAATGGTATCCATCAGGGTCTCCTGAAAGGAGAGCTGCTCCAGGGCCTGACGCTCCACCTTGCGCCTGCCGATCATGGCCACGGTAAGAAAGACCAGGGCGATGAAGAGGAGCAGCAGTCCGATCATGATGGTCCAGAAGAGTTCTCTGGAGAGTTCGTAAAAGGCCCTGGGAGTATTGATGATGATGGAAGAGGGGGGCAGCAGGGTCTGCTTGATCTTGAGCCGCTGCATCACCTTGTAATCAAAGATATAGCTACCGGTTGGCTGGACCACGATGGGGATCTGCTCGATCTGTTCCCCCTTGAGCAGACGGAGGGTCATGGCTGCGGCCTCTTGACCGTGGGCATAGCCGGAGAGCATCCGTCCCCCCACGGTGCCATGGCCCAGGAGGAACTCCCAGGTGGTATAGATGGGGACCGAGGAGCGGGCGTAGATGGACTCCATCACCTCCTCGGCGGTATAAAATTTGTCCTCGATGGTCTGGTACCAGGGGGCAAAGAACAGGAAGGTGTCGGCCGGCAGGTCCTCCACCCGCTTCAGGGTTTCCTCCAGGGTGAGTTGAAACCAGAAGTCCACCTGGAAATCCTTGAGATAACGATCGGCTATGGTCACGATCTGGCGTTCGATGGCCCGCCCTGCAGTGGACTGGTCACCGACCACGATCATCCGATTCTTGCCGGGATGGAGCTGACGGGCCACCTCAATGGTGGCCAGCAGGTCAAAGGACTCGACAATGCCGGTGATGTTGCCGCTGGCGAGATCGACAGAGTCGATATCGTTGATCCCGCAGAAGACCACCGGTACTCCGGGGAAGAGGCTGGCGCGGTTATCGAGGGCGAAGTTGAGGGCATCGTTATCCGAGACCATGACGGCATCAAAGCGCTCATCCTGGAATTTTTCCCGGTAAAGCTCCAGTAACTGCCGGGTGATGGAGGGGTAGTTGTACTTCTTGGCATCCATATACTCGATCTGGAGATCCACCTTGTAGCTGCTCTTGGTCAGGACGGAGCGGACGCCGCGGAGCAGCTCGTCGGACCAGAGATAGCCGTGGTGATAGGAGTTGAGATAGAGGATATGCTTCTTCTCCCTGGCAGCCGCAGCAGAACAGGTCAGCAGGGAGATCGCCGCAAGGAGGAGCGTCAGGCGACAAAGGTAAAGCAGGAGGTTCATGGCTGCCACCAACAGGCTGGAGAGGAGGGGAATACCTTTACGATGCCTTAAAATCTATGCAAGATAAAGTCCTTTTGCAATGAAAAGTATCGGCTTGGCAGCCGGGGTGGAGGGAGGAGCAGCCGGGCAGGTGGCTGGGGCTCCTTGAAAGAGCCCATTTTGCAAGCTGGCCTTGGACCAGGGGTCTCCTGCCGGGGCGATCAGCGGCAGCCCTGGAGGATATCTTCGAAAAAGGCCGGGGAGTATTGCCGCATCCGCCAGACCTTGGCCAGGCCGCTGGTGTGGGCGGCGATCCTGGGGTGGTCCTGGCTCGGGATCTGCAACGCCTCCAGGGAGGTGGGGACCTGGATGGCCTCCAGCCAGCCAAGGAAGGCCTCGATGCAGTGGTTGAGCCGGCGTTCCCGGTCGTCCCCGGTCCCGGACCTGGGAAAGAGACCTGCGCCCAGTTGGGCCAGCCGCTCGGGTCTGCTCCGGGCAAAGTGGTGCAGCCAGCCAGGGAGGAGGGCGGCCAGTCCAGCCCCATGGGGGGTGTCGTAGAGGCCGCTCAGGGAGTGCTCCAGGAGGTGCATGACCATCTCTATTCGGCCGAGACCGGCCGCAGTCAGGCCGTTGAGGGCCAGGCAGGCGGTCCACATCAGGCTGGCCCGGGCCTCGTAGTCGCAGGGATCGGCCAGGCAGCGCTCACAGGCCTCCATGCCGTTGTTGATCAGGCCCTCCATCAGCCGGTCCTGGACCGGGGTATCCGGATCCTGGGTGGAGAGGTAGAACTCCAGGATATGGCAGATCGCATCCACGGCACCGTAGGCCGTCTGCTCGGCGGGCAGGCTGAAGGTGAGTTCCGGATCCAGGATGGCGGTCTGGGGGTGGAGCAGGCGATGGCCGAAGCCGAACTTTTCCCGGCTCTGGTCATGGGTCAGCACCATGCCATGGTTCATCTCTGAGCCCGAACCAGGGAGGGTGGAGACGGCCAGGAGGGGCAGGGTGGCCCGGACACTCTTTTTGCCGGTGAAAAATTTCCAGACATCGTGCGCGACCATGGAGCCGGCTGCGATGGCCTTGGCCGTGTCGATCACCGAGCCGCCGCCGGCGCCGATAATCACCTCGATCTCCTCTGCCCGGACCTTGAGGATGCCTTGGCGTACCTTGGAGAGCAGGGGGTTGGCCTGGATGCCGCCGAACTCGGCGCAGCTGACACCGGCCTGGTGGAGGTGGCCCTTGATCTGCGCCAGGGTGCCGGATGCGCGGAGGCTCTCTTGGCCGTAGACCAGCAGGGCCCGCTTACCCAGCAGCCGGGTCTCGGAGCCGATGGCAGCCAGGGTCTGCCTGCCGAAGAGGACCTTGGTGGGGTTGTGAAAGACGAAATTCTGCACAGCTCTTATTTCTTGGAAGGACGGTGGTGGAGGAGGTGTCGCTGCCGTTTCTTGTGGTGGAGCAGGACAAAGAAACGGAAGGAGGCCAGGTAAAAGATCAGGGCTATGGGAAGAGCCAGCAGCACCCCTCCGGTGAGCATCACCAGGGCGGTGTTCATCCCGATTTCACCCAGGGTCTGGAGACCGTGCCAGAGGCCATGACCCTGGAGCTGTTCCAGCAGGTTCTTGATCTGCTCCCAGGAGAGTCGGTTGGGCAGGATCTTGTTTCCCAGCCACCAGGCCCCGTAGTAGTGGGGGACAAAGGTCAGGGGGTTGGAGACGATGGTACTGGCCATCAGGGCGACCAGGGGATTGACCCGGAGCAGCAGGGCCCCACCCAGGATCATCACCGTGTGAAAGGGGAGGGTGGGCGTGATGCCGATGGCCGCACCCATGGCCGCGCTGGTGGCCAGGGCGCGGGGGCTGCCCTGGACCCTTTTCAAACGGAGATAAAAATATTGAGCGGTTCGTTTTAGATTCACAGATTCGTCAACCACAATACAGAGTTGAGGGTGTATGCTATACCCTTAGCCCATCGGAGGAAAAAGGTAAAGTAAACCTGCTCGCGCGGCTTTCTTGGCTGAAAGGTCATCTTACCCCTGGCTCTCTCCATGAGCAGGCTATTTTTCCTGCAGGACAGCGGAGAGCTGTCCGTGGGGAGCTACCCCGGCTCGGACAGTGCAGGCTGCCCTCAGGAGAGTGCCGGCTCAATGATTCGGCTCAGGCGGATAAAGTCTTCCACCGCCAGTTTTTCCGCCCGTATCCTGGGATCCAGGCCGGCCTGTTGGATCAGCCCGGCCAGTCGCTCCTTATCCTCTCCCAGGATGGCGCTGGAGAGGGCGTTGAGCAGGGTCTTGCGGCGCTGGCCAAAGGCGGCATTGACCACCCGACGAAAGAGTTGCGGGTTATACTCCTCCAGTTGGCGGACCCGTTCAGGCTGGGGATCAAAGGTGATCCGGATGACCAGGGAGTCTACCTTTGGTTTGGGATGGAACTCTGCCGGTTTGACCTTGAGCAGGGGCTCCACCGCAGCACAGGCCGCCAACAGTACGGTGGGTGCCCCGTAGGCCTTGGTGCCGGGTTGGGCCAGGAGTCGCTCGGCCACCTCCTTCTGGAGCATGACCACGGCCGAGGCCATGGCCTGACGGTGGGCGATGAGCTGAAAGAGGAAGGGGGAGGAGATGGAGTAGGGGAGGTTGGCAACGATCTTCAACTTTTCCCCGGTCTCCCGGGCCAGGGCGGTGAGGTCGGTCTTGAGGATATCGCCATGGCGCAGCTCCACCGTCTCCGGAAGTTGCTGCTGCTCCTGGTGCATCCGGATCAGGCCGGAATCCGCCTCTATTCCGATGACCCGGGCAGCCTGACGTGCCAGACAGTAGGTCAGCGCTCCCAGGCCCACTCCCACTTCGATGATGGTATCTCCGGCCTCTACCCCGGCTGCGTTGACAATGCGCTGGGCAGTGTGTTCATGGACGAGAAAATTCTGACCAAGCTTTTTGCTCGGTGCCAACCCCTCTTTTTTCAGGGTGGATTTGGTCTGTTGGTAGGTCATGGTTGTCTAAGTCTGGGCGTCAGGAAAAAAGAAGGCTACCCGGAACATCTGCTTTTTCTGTAAATCTCTGCGTTATGGTGAAAATTTTATCTGCGGCCTATCCCGTAGATGGCTGCGCTAAAATTTTCCCTGCCTTGATCTTGATCGAAAAATCGAACTGTTCAAAGTGCCAGGAAGGTTTGGTTCAGGTCGCTTCGCCGCCGGCGCCTCAGGCTGTATGGGCTCAAAGGGTGCCAGGGCTCGGAAAAACGGTTTCTCAGTTGAGGGGAGAGCGCGAGTAGGCATCATCATCCCACTCCACCCTCCGGCCCGCCTGATAGTGGTACCAGCCGGCCAGGGCGATCATGGCCCCGTTGTCGGTACAGTACGCAGGCCGGGGCACAAACAGGCTGAGCCCCTCGCGGTCGCAGGCTTGCTGCATCAGGGTGCGCAGCCGCTGGTTGGAGGCCACGCCGCCGCCCAGAGCGATCCTGGTATGACTGTTTGCCCGGGCCGCGTTGACGGTCTTGGTGACCAGCACCTCCACCACGGCCTCCTGGAACGAGGCGCAGATGTCTGCGATCTTCAGGGGCTCGCCCTTTTGGCGGAGTTTGTGGACATAATTCATGACTGCGGTCTTGAGGCCGCTGAAGCTGAAGTCCAGGCTGTCCTTGCCCAGCCAGGCCCGGGGGAAGGTGATGGCCTTGGGATCGCCGTCCTCGGCCAGGCGGCTGACCACCGGTCCGCCGGGATAGCCTAACT
Source organism: Desulfogranum mediterraneum DSM 13871 (assembly GCF_000429965.1). Taxonomy (GTDB): domain Bacteria; phylum Desulfobacterota; class Desulfobulbia; order Desulfobulbales; family Desulfobulbaceae; genus Desulfogranum; species Desulfogranum mediterraneum. The sequence continues at coordinate 86,489 of NZ_AUCW01000004.1, read as the reverse complement.
CGAGCAGTTTGGCCACCTTGTCAAAGGCTTCGCCGGCGGCATCATCCCTGGTGCGGCCCATACGGCTGTATTCGACCGCCGAGGCCACCGAGAAGAGGGAGGTGTTGCCTCCGGAGACCGTCAGCGCGGTGTAGGGATACTCTGGCCGCTCCTGTTCCAGCATAGAGGAGAGAATATGGCCGGCCATGTGATCCACACCGACACAGGGCAGGCCCCTGACCATGGCCAGGGACTTGGCAAAGGTGAAACCCACCAGCAGGGAACCCACCAGACCGGGGCCCTGGGTGGCGCTGATCAGTTGGACCTCATCCAGGCTCACCCCGGCCTGGTCCAGGGCCTCTCGGACCACCGGCCAGATCATCTCGATATGGCAACGTGAGGCCAGTTCCGGGACAATCCCGCCAAAGCGGGCATGGATTTCGTTTTGAGAACTGACCACATTGGCCAGGACGGTTTCCTCTTTCCCGTCAAACACAGCGGCAGCGGTATCGTCGCAGGAACTTTCAATGGCAAGGATGAGCATAGTAGACTGGAGATATTGCAATCAAGGGGATTCGGTGGTATCAGTTGATCGATAAGCCGTTACAGGCAACAGCGGCGTCTTGGCCGAGCTCTACACCAGGTTGTGCATGGCGGGGCACCGTCGTCTTTGCAGGGTACCTTCCGCGGCAGAAGAGCGCATAGCCCACAGGCCCGGTGAAGCCCGGTGCGTCGAGCCGTGAAGGGTATCTTGGTTTAAAGAGCACCTCGTTCAAGATACCCTCAGATAATATCTTTATAGTTTAACCCATGAATTCAGAAATAGCCAGCTCCCATCCCGCCGCCCATCAACTCGTTGATACCTTTTCCCGCTCCATCTCCTATCTGCGTCTCAGCCTGACCGATCGCTGCAACCTGCGCTGCATGTACTGTGTCACCGAAGAGGAGAGTAACCAGTGTCCTCCCAAGCTGCAACACCACGATCTGCTCAGCTACGAAGAGCTTCTCCGGGTTGTGGGGGTGGCCGTGGAGATGGGGATCACCAAGCTGCGCCTGACCGGAGGGGAACCGCTGCTCAGGCGTGGGGTGATAGATTTTATCCGTCAGCTTGGGGCCTTGGACAAACTCACCGATATCCGGCTGACCACCAACGGGGTTCTCCTGGAAAAGTATGCCGCCGATCTCCTGGCCGCAGGGGTTTCCAAGGTCAATGTCAGCCTGGACACCCTTCAGCCTCGACGTTTTGCGAAGATTACCGGGGTAGACTGTCACCGCCAGGTCTGGCGTGGCATCGAAAAGGCCCTTGAGGTGGGCTTTGCCTCGGTAAAGATCAATGTGGTGGCCATGCGCCATATCAATGATGACGAGATCAAGGACTTTGTCCGCCTCTCTCGGACCATGCCCCTCCAGATCCGCTTCATCGAGTTCATGCCCATCGGCCGCTCCACCCGCTGGAACGATGAGACCTTTATCTCCGCAGACGAGATCAGGACCAGGCTGGCACAGTTTGGCGAGCTTCTCTCCCTGGAGCGACGCCTGAGCGATGGCCCGGCCCAGGTCTTTCGTCTGGGTGAGGATGCCTTGGGCTCCATCGGCTTTATCAGCCCGGTCTCCCACCATTTCTGTGACGAGTGCAACCGGCTGCGCCTGACCTCGGCCGGGGCGCTTCGTTCCTGCCTGCTTCACGATGATGAGATCGATCTCAAGGCGATCCTCCGCGGCGGCTGTGACGACCAGGGCATCAGTCAGGCCTTCCTGGACGCCATCCGTAACAAGCCCAAGGGGCATCAGCTGGAAGAACGGCTCAGGGATTCGGGCGCCAACTGCCATGGCCAGATGTCCAGGATCGGCGGCTGATTCCCGCTTCCCGGCAGGCCGGCATTGGCTGCCCCTGCTAGTAGCTGCTGCCTAACCAGGCCCCAAGGCGATCAAAGGCCGTATTGATCGTTGCCTCGGTACCGCCAAAGGAGAGGCGGAGGTGGCCCTCGCCGCCCAGGCCGAAGGAGCCCCCCGGAACGGTGATCACCCCGGTTTCCTCCAGCAGTTGAATGGCCACCTGGTCCGAGGCCTCCTCGGACCAGAGGTAGCGGGCCATGATGTAAAAGGCCCCCCTGGGCGGGACATAGCTGAAATAGGGGTGGAGTTCGTCCAGGCGGCGGCAACAGAGCTGGCGACGCCGGTCGAGCCGGCGGCAGCACTCCTCCACCCACTGGGGCTCAGTCTCCAGGGCAGCCAGGGCAGCATACTGGCTCGGGGTGGGGGCACAGATGGTGGCTGCATCATGGACCTTCATGATATGCTCCATCCAGTGGGGCCTGGCGGCAACCCAACCCACCCGCCAGCCGGTGAGGCAGTATTTCTTGGAGAGCGAGCCGATGGAGATGACGTGGTCCCGGTAGGGGGCCATGGCCAGAGGATTGGCCGCCTGTTTTCCCCCATAGATCATATAGTCGTAGGCCTCGTCGATGATCACCACCAGACCGCGTTCCACGGCCAGGCGGCAGATGGCCTGGATCTCCTGATCGGTATAGACGTTGCCTGTGGGATTACCGGGGTTGCAGAGCAGGATCGCCCTGGTCCCCGGAGTAAGGGCCGCTTCAAGCCGGGTAAAATCCAGCTCCCATTTCGGCCCCAGGGGCACATAGACCGGTCGGCCTCCGGCCAGGAGGATCTGCTCCGAGTAGGAGGCATAGGTCGGCGAGGGCAGCAGGACCTCATCCCCCTCATCGACCACGGTGAGGATGGCGGCCAGTAAGCCCTCCATGCCCCCCACGGTGATACAGAGCTCCTCGTCCGGATCCAGCTCCACTTCCTTTTCCAGAAAGAGGTGCTGCGCCAGTCGCCGCCGAAGTTCGGGCAGGCCGTTCTGGAGGCTGTAGTTGGAACTGGCGCCATTGGTGGCAATGACCTCCTGGACTGCGGCCAGGACCTCTTCAGGCGGGGCGAAGCCGGGGACGCCCTGGCCCAGGGAGACGGTGTCGTCAATGGCCGCAGCCCGTTGGGCCATCAGCTTGGTGGCCGAGGGGGCAACGGCCTGGATGCGTCTGCTGGGTCTGGACAGGGGTGAGCGCTTGTTCATAGCTCCTCCTCTGTCGGGCCTGCAGGGGGGAAGACCTTGCCAGGGTTGAGGATCTTGTTGGGGTCAAAGAGGGCCTTGATCTCTTCCTGGAGCGCCACGCTGGCAGGGGCGATTTCCATGGGCAGGTACTGCCGTTTGGCCAGACCGATACCGTGCTCGCCGGAGATGGTGCCGCCCAGTTCCAGGCTATGGGCCAACAGGGCTTTGACCGCGGCCGTGACCTGGTTACGGCGATCCCCATCCTGGGCAGTGACGCTGAGATGGATGTTGCCGTCACCGGCATGGCCAAAGGCGAAGATCTCCACCCCGTACTCGGCCTCGTAGGCCGACAGCTGATCCACCAGGGTGGCGATGGTGCTCAAGGGTACGGCCACATCCTCCGGGTCATAGAGATTGGCATAGTCGTGGATCCGGAGGCTGACCTGGCGGCGAATGGCCCAGATCTCCTCCCGCTCCTGCTCATTGGCCGCATTGACCAGGGCCACCACTCCCTCTGCCTCCATCAGTTCGTTGATCCGCTCTTTTTCTTCGGCGATCTGAGCACCAGGTCCGTCCAACTCCAGGATCAGGAGCGACGGGGTGGTACCGGGCAGCCCAAAGGGCAGCATCTCGCCCACCAGGGAGAGGCAGCGGTGGTCCAGGAACTCGATGGCACAGGGCAGGTGGCCACCGGCCATGATCCGGGTGACGCTGCGCATGGCGCTCTGCATGTCGCTGAAGACCGCCATCATCCCGGTGATGGCCGGTGGCCTGGGGATCAGTCGCAGCCAGAGGCTGGTGATGATGCCCAGGGTGCCCTCGCTGCCGATCAGGAGGTTGGTCAGGTCATAACCCACCACCCCCTTTCTGGTCTGCACCCCGGTTTCCAGCAGCTGACCATCGGCCAGGACCGCCTCCAGTCCCAGGATATAGTCGCGGGTGGTGCCATACTTGACACAGGCCGGGCCGCCGGCATCGGTGGCGGCGTTGCCGCCGATGGTGCTCAGATCCATGCCGGCCGGGTCAGGCGGATAGTAGAGGCCCACCGAGGCGGCCGCATCCTTGACCTCCTGACTGATGGCCCCGGACTGGGCCTTGAGGATGCCGTTGACCGGGTCGATGAGGGTGATCTCCCGGAGCCGTTCGGTGGAGAGGACCAGGCCGCCCTGGTCGGCCAGACAGCCGCCGGCCAGGCCGCTGCCGCTGCCCCGGGGTGTCACCGGGAAGCGGTGGCGCTGGGCCAGCTTCATCACGGCCTGGACATCTGCCACACTCTGGGCGCAGACCACCATCTCCGGGCTGAAGCAGAGCTTGGAGGCGTCGTTGCAGTATTTCCTGAGTTCTGCCGGGTCTGTGACCACGGCACCAGGGCTGAGGGCGGCCTGGATCTCTGCTCTGATCCGGCTGCTGATGGGGGAGTAGCTGTTGGTCATGGCTGCGGACGCCGGGAGCACCGGCTGGTTGAAGGGGTATCTGTGGTACGGCCTTATTTATGACCGAATCCTGGAATGTAGAGCCGCTGCTCGATCTTCTTCAAGATCAGGACCGCGCAACTGACCAGGGCCAGGTAGTAGAGACCGATGATGGTAAAGACCTCGGTGAAACGGAAATACTCGGTGGCAATGGTCTTGCCCTCGCCGGTGAGCTCCAGGCAGGTGACGATATAGGCCAGGGAGGAGTACTTGATCAGGTAGATGATCTCGTTGCCGCAACCATGGATGGCCCGGCGGATGGCCTGGGGGATGATGATCCAGAAGATGGTCTGGAGGGTGGTAAAGCCCAGGGCCTGGGCTCCATGATACTGGCCCCGTTTGATGGAGAGCAGGGCCCCTCGGATATACTCGGACTGGTAGGCCCCGCTGCAGAGGATGAATCCGGTGACAGCGGCGGCATAGGGAGAGAGATAGAGGCCCAGGTTGGGCAGGCCGAAGTAGAGGATGAAGAGCTGGACCACCAGCGGGGTACCCCGAAAGATGGCGGCATAGGTGTTGCCCAGGGTACGTACCAGCCCATTGCCGAAGGCGCGCAGGCAACCGGCGAAGATGCCGATCAGGATCCCGCCCAGGGCCGAGGGGATGATCAGGGCCACGGACATCAGGAGGCCACGGTTGAGGCTTTCAAAGAGTTCCTGGTAAAAGGGGGAGAGTTCCACGCTGTCTACTCCCCGGAGAGTTGGTTTAAGCGATCACAGAATCCCTGGGTCTTGCTGGCACACCCAGCCCCCAGGAGTTCCGCCGGACTGCCCTGCTCCGCGATCCTGCCGTCTTCCATGAAGAGGATATGGTCGGCCAGGGTGGCGATCAGGCTGATCTGATGGGTGGCCATGATCATGGTCATGCCCTTGGCAGCCAGCTCCTTGATGACGTTGATCACCTCGCCGATCAGTTCCGGGTCCAGGGCCGAGGTGGGCTCATCCAGGAGTAAAACCTTGGGATCCATGGCCAGGGCCCTGGCTATGGCCACCCGCTGTTTCTGACCGCCGGAGAGTTGGGCCGGGTAGAGTTCGGCCTTGTCGGCCAGGCCGACCTGCTCCAACTCAAGCCGGGCCCGTTCATCGGCCTCTCTGCGGGGGAGCTTCTTGATCTTGCGCAGGGCGATGGTGATGTTGTCCCGGGCCGAGAGGTGGTCGAAGAGGTTGAACTCCTGGAAGATCATCCCCACATCCTGGCGATGCTGGTAGAGCGCCGGCCGGGAGTGGATGTCGAGTCGCTGCCGGTCAAACTCGATCTCTCCTCCATCGGGGATGGTCAGGCAGTTGATGCACTGCAGCAGGGTACTCTTGCCCCCGCCCGAGGGGCCGATCAGGACGATGATTCCACCCTTGTGCAGCTCAAAACTGACCCCCTTGAGGATGGGGTTGTTGTCAAAGGTCTTCCGGAGTGCTGCAACCTTGAGCAGCGGCTGGCGAGTGGTCATTTGTTCATACCTTGGTGACTGTAGCCGGGAATGCGGACATACTTGTGGAGTTTATCTAAAATAAGCACACCGCCCCAGGTGAGGAGGAAGTAGATGACCCCGGCAGCGATATAGAGGGCGAGGTGCTGGTAGGTCCGGGAGGCGACAAACTGGGTCCTGGCCATGATCTCCGGGGCGCCGATGACAAAGGCCAGGGCCGAATCCTTGAGGATGATGGAATACTCGTTGGACCAGGCAGGGATGGAGATCCGCAGGATCTGGGGCAGGACAATGGAGCGGATGGCCTGGCCATTACTCATCCCCAGGGCGCTGGCCGCTTTGAACTGTCCGGCAGGCAGGGAGAGGATGGCCCCCTTGAAGATGTTGGCCTGGTAGGCACCGGTGGTCAAGCCCAGGACAATGGTGACCGAGGTAAAGGCGCTGAAGTTGAGGCCCAGGAAGGCAAAGAGGCCAAAGTAAAAGAGAAAGAGCAGGACCAGCACCGGCACGCCCCGGAAGAACCAGACATAGGCGCCCACCAGGAAGCGGGTCACAGGGTTGCCGTAGACCATCCCTACGGCAGCGAGAATCCCCACGAGCAGGCCAACCAACATGGCACTGACCACAATCGCTCCGGTAAAGAGGGATCCCTGGAGGAGGTAGGGGAGGGCGTCGGCAATAACGGCAAGGCTGGTAGACATGGTCACTACCTGGAATCAGGGCTCCTGCCCTGCACCCTGCCGCAGGTGGTGCGGCGGCGGGATGCGGAGGCAGTGCTGGAAAGAAAGGGGCGGACACACCCGGGTGGGTCTATCCGCCGGCAGGGTCGCTACTTCTTCAGTTCGTACTTCTTGACCAGCTCGTCCCAGCGGGGAGAGGCCATCAACTTGGTCAGGGCTGCGTTGACCTTGGCCAGCAGTTCGCCCTCGTCCTTGCGTACGGCATAACCGAAATGCTCCTCTGCCATGCCAAAGGTGCCGACGATCTGGACCGCCTTCTTGGCAACCGCATCCTGGGCCGGGGCATCATCCATGGCAGCGGCGGCGAGCCGACCGTTGAGGACGTCTTCCACGGCCAGGGGTGAGGAGTTGTAGTAACGGAGCTTCAGGTTCCAGCCGCGCTTGGCCGCCTCTTCCTTGAGCCACTTGGCCTCAGAGGTACCCTGCTGGACGCCGACCACCTGCTTGGTGGTGAGGATCTGGTCGATGGTGAGGGCAGAGTCCTTCTTGGTGACCATGACCTGCTTGATCTCCCAGTAGGGGATGGTGAAGTCGACCTTTTTGGCCCGCTCTTCGGTGATACTCATCCCTGAGGCGATGATGTCGATCTTCTTGGTCAGCAGGCTGGTGATGATCCCGTCCCACTCGATGGGCTGGTGGCTGACCTCCATGCCGATCTCCTTGGCGATCCACTCCATGGCATCGACATCAAAGCCACTGGGGGCACCGGTCTTGTCGATATAGGCAAAGGGCGGAAAGTTGGCATCGATCCCGTTGACGATCTTTGTCTTGGCGGCAAAAGAGCTATTGGCCAGGCTCAGGGCCAGGGCACAGGCGAGGGCGACAAACGGCAGGGTTCTACGAATCATTGGTCGGTTCCTTGGTTAAGTTGTTGGGGCATGGCAGCATCTTTGCTCAGGATGGAGCATGGGCAGACCGCGCTGCCGCGCTGCATTTCCAGCCCTGATATATATGAAATGCCATGGTGTGTCAACCGAGTTTCCGTTGCTCCAGTTCATCCCAGCGGCTGTAGAGTTGTTCCACCTCGGACTGGAGTTGCTGTTGCTCCTGCCAGTACTCCTGGAGCTGTTCAGGATCCGAGGCCGCCTCGGAGGAGGCCATCAGGCCCACCAGCTCCTCCAGCCGCTCTTCCCGGAGCATGATGGTCTCTTCCATCTGCTCATATTCCCGCTGATCCAGGTAGGAGAGCTTGCCGGGCCGGGGTTTGTTCTTTTTGGCCGGAGCCGGGGCCGGCCTCTCCTCCTTACCTGCAGGCTTTTCCAGGGCCTCCAGGGCCGCGAGCCACTGCTCAAAATCGGCAAAAAAGCCGATGCCGCCCCTGCCGTCAAAGCCGAGGATGGTGTTGCAGACCTGGTCCAGGAGGAAGCGGTCATGGGAAACCAGCACCAGGGTCCCGGGAAATTCGGCAAGGCTCTCCTCCAGGACATCCAGGGAGGGGATGTCCAGGTCATTGGTCGGTTCATCCAGGAGGAGGATGTCGGCGGGCTTGAGCATCAGCCTGGCGATCAGGATCCGGGCCTGTTCACCACCGGAGAGGCGGTGGACCGGGGTGTCGAGTTGGTCGGGACGAAAGAGGAAGCGCTTGGCCCAGGAGACCACATGGATGCTGCGCTCCTGATAGGTGACCGAGTCACCGTCCGGGGCCAGGGCCCTGCGCAGGGTGACCGACTTGTCCAGCTGTTCACGGCGCTGGTCAAAGCTGACGATCCGAACCTTATCGGCGGTGGCGATGCTCCCGCTGTCCGGCCTGGGGCCGTCCTCTTCGGCTGCGGCTGCAAGCAGCTGCATCAGGGTGGATTTGCCCGTGCCGTTGCGTCCCAGCAGGCCCAGACGAACCCCGGGGGTCAGGGTAAGGTTCAGCCCCTCGAACAGAGGGCTGGCACCATACCCCTTGGAGATGGCCTTGCAGCTCAGCAGCTTCTTGGTCTTGCGGTTGGTGGCTTCAAATTTGATCCCCACGCTGCCCTGGGCCCGGTTTCTGCTGCGGACATCGGAGAGTTCATCCTGGAGTCGGCCGGCCTCGTCGATCCGGAACTTGGCCTTGGTGGTTCTGGCCTTCGGCCCCCTGCGGAGCCACTCGGTTTCCCGCCGGACCTTGTTGCTCAGCCGCTCCTCCATGGCGTGTTGCTGCTCAAGGAAGGTGGCCTTCTGCTCCAGAAAGTCGGCATAGCTGCCCTTGACCTCCAGGGAACCCTGGGGATAGATGGGACCCAGTTCGATGATCCGGTTGGCGGTGTTTTCCAGGAATCGGCGGTCATGGCTGACCATCAACAGGGCAGAGGGTGACTCGGGCAGGTTGGCCCGGAGGAGTTTCTCCAGCCAGATGATGCCCTCGATGTCCAGGTGGTTGGTCGGCTCATCCATCACCAGTACCTCGGGATGGACCACCAGGGCGCGGCAGATGGCCAGCCGCTTACGCCAGCCCCCGGAGAGATCCTTGACCGCGGCTTCCTGATCCGTGAACTCGGCGCGGCTGAGGACGGCATAGATCCGGTTGTACTGCTCGGCCTGATCGATATCCAGCTCTTTGACGCTCTCGTAGAGGTTGTCCACGCAGTTGCGTTCCTCTAGAAAGAGATCCTCCTGGGCCACGTAGCTGATCCGGGTGTGTTTTTGGAGGGTGATCTCACCGGCATCGCTGTCCGTGAGATTGCAGAGGATCTTTAAGAGGGTGGACTTACCCGAACCGTTGGGCCCGATCAGACCGGCCCGGTCGCCGGGGTGGAGGTTGAGGCTGATGTCGGAAAAGAGGGTCTGGGCGCCAAAGGCCTTGCTCAGGTTTCGGCAGCTAAGAAGTGGTGGCATGGTTGGTTCTCTGCAGGTGGAGCTGGTTGAAGGATGACATGAGGTTGGAGAAGGGGGCCTCTGCAAGAGGGCCGGTCGATGGTGCGGGTTCTGTTCAGGCTGTGCGCCGGGAAGGCCGAGGAGGGGGCCCTTGTCTCGGGGGTTCCCATGAGAACTCTCCAGCCAGTGGCAGCGGCAGCTGCAGGCCAGGGCCCGAAAGAGCCCTGGCCTGCAGCCATTGACTCAGCTGCCGTTAAAGTCGATGTTGTCGGCCCTGGGGTAGGAGCCCAGCCATTCAAAGTAGGCACAGATCTGTTTGAGGATGTTGCAGGCCTCATGGATGACCGGATCATCCATGTGACCGATCATGTCCAGGAAAAAGAGGTACTTCCACTGTTTACCCTTGGTGGGTCTGGACTCGATCTTGGCCAGGTCAATGTTCTTGGCAGAGAGGATGGTGAGGATCTCGTTGAGGGCACCCGGGCGGTTGATCAGCCCCAGGAGAACCGAGGTCTTGTCGGCACCACTCTTCTGGGGCGATTTCTTGCCCAGGACCAGGAAGCGGGTGGTGTTGCCCTGGTAATCTTCAATCCCCTTGACCACCACCTGGAGGTCATAGGTGGTAACCGCCAGGCTGGAGGCAATGGCGCCGATCTCCGGATCTTCTGCGGCCATCTCGGCGGCAGCACCGGTGGAAAAGACCGGCAGGGTAGGGGTTCCTGGCATATTTTTCGCCAGCCACTCGCGACACTGGGCCAGGCCTTGGGCATGGGAGGCCACGGTCTTGATGTCTTCGATGTTGCCGGAGCGGCAGACCAGATTGTGGGTGATGGGCAGTTGGAGCTCCCCGCAGATCTGGACATTGTAGTTGAGAAAGGAGTCCAGGCAGGAGGTGACCGCACCCTCTATGGAGTTTTCCACGGGCACGATTCCGTACTGGACGCGCTCCTTTTCCACCTCCTGAAAGACCTCGACAATGGACTCCAGGGGACGGTATGCAGCGGATTGGCCAAAGTACTTTACCCCTGCCTGGTGGGTAAAGGTGGCCTCAGGTCCCAGGTAGGCGACGATGGCCTTACGCTGGGACAGCCGACAGGTGGTGATGATCTCGTGAAAGATGGCATGCAGGGCCTTGTCGGGAAAGATTTCCTGGTTGTGCTCCCTGAGTCGTTGGTAGATTTCCAGTTCCCGTTGCGGGTCCCATTTGGCCCGTTTGGTTTCATTCTTCAGTTTGCCGATGCTCTTGGCGCACTCCAGACGCTCTTTCAACAGCTCAAGAATGGTATTGTCAATGGCATCGATGCGATTTCGTACCTGAGAGATATCTGCTCGTTGGTCCATAAAGGTCTCAGTGTAAGAGGTAGTATTAGCAGGGAAAAAGAGGGACGACTGCTTTATGGCTACTTTGAAATATGTGACGTTTCGATCAAGATCGAGGCATGGCGAAAATTTTGGCGCAGGCATTCACCGCAGGTAAATAACGGATATCCCGAGGATAAAATTTAGGTCATAGCGTAGAGATTGGAAGAAAAAGCGATTTTTCAAGGTGGCCTTATTGCCCGTGGAAACGCTGTGGTAACCCGGGTCGCTGCGAAGCCGAAAAAAGGGGCTAAGAGCGAGTCCTTAGGAATCTATAGTATTTGCTGCGCATTGAAAAGAAAAATTTGAAAATGGTTGCAGGGGTGTTAAAAGTACTGCATGGTTGCGGCTCCATCAGGCCGGTCGACAGCGTCTGGAAAGAGTCAGCCAGCGGTGGGCTTGATCAGGATCAGGCCCGGCAGCGGCAGCAGATTCTGTCAACAGCGTCAATTTCAGCGGAAGAGGTGCTTCGTTGCAACTCCATGAAAAAATAGAACAACTGCGTAGTGCTCTCCTCGGCTATGGCCGGGTGGCCGTCGCCTTTTCCGGAGGGGTGGACAGCTCGCTGCTGGTAAAGTGTGCCCTGGACACCCTGGGTGCCGGTAATGTGCTGCTCCTCTTTGGCCACTCTGCACTGCTCACCGCCCAGGAGGTTGAGCGGGCCGGAAACTGGTTAAGGGATAACGGCTACCCTCTGGGGGTGGAGATGGAGGTGGTTGAGCTGCAGCCCCTGTCCTGGAAAGAGTTTGTCGCCAACCGTGAGGATCGCTGTTACGTCTGTAAACTCCGTATCTACAAGACCTTCCGTGAGGTCATGGAGAGGAAAAATTTCTCCATCCTGATAGATGGGACCAATAGCGATGATCTTAAGAGCCATCGTCCCGGTCTGCGGGCGATCCATGAGTTGGGGGTGAAGACACCGTTCGTGGACGCAGGACTGGACAAGGCAGATATCCGGGAACAGAGTCGTCAACTCGGCCTGAGCAGCTGGGAGCTGCCTTCCGCCTCCTGTCTGGCCACGCGTATCCCCCATGGCCTGGAGCTAACTGCCGGCAGAATCGGAAAGATTGCCGCCTGGGAACAGGGGGTGGCTCACTTTGGCTTCCAGGAGTGCCGGGTAGGTATGGACAGGGACGGTAAGGATGTTGTCTATCTGCAACTGGCCCAGGCGGATCTGGCCAAGCTGGCCAACCCGGATCTGCGGATAGCGCTCCTTCGTTTTTTCAATTCCCAGGGCATAAAAAAAGTCTATCTGGATTTGGCGGGCAGATAAAATACGCTTTGGAGGAGAGGGGGCTGAAAGCCTGTTCTAATGGGGATTCGAGTCGAGAAAAAAAACTTTTTTCCTTTGACAAAGAAATGAAAGTTTATTTAACTTTCCGAGTCGTCGACGGGTGCCGGCTTGGGAATAAACTTGAGCGTTACGGCAGTGTTAAAAACATTGGGAGGGAAGAATGAACAAAAAGGAACTCGTAGAAGCCATGGCCGGAGCAGCTGACATCAGTAAGGCTGCCGCCGAAAAGGCATTAAATGGAATGCTTATGTCCATCACCGATGCCCTTGCCAAGGGCGATAAAGTCACTCTGGTCGGTTTTGGTACATTTTCCACCGTAGATCGTTCAGCGCGCAAGGCCAAAAATCCCAGAACAGGCGACATGATTGAGATTCCGGCAAAAACAGTGGCCAAGTTTAAGCCTGGCAGCAAGCTTGCGGACGCTGTAGAGTAGAAATTCGTACTGCCCAAGTGTTTTAAGAAAAGCAGCTGATGTAGACCCTGTCGGTTGTTTAGTTTTTCCTTTCTGGTAAGGTAAGATAATGTCGGGAAGTGGCTCAGTCTGGTAGAGCACGGCGTTCGGGACGCCGGGGTCGGAGGTTCAAATCCTCTCTTCCCGACCACAAATAAAAAAACCTGTAACTGTATGTGGTTAGAGGTACCGAGCATAACGTGGCGCACATAGATTGCGCATAGGTTGCGTTGATAGCAAGGTTCAGAAATAAAAAAAAGCCCCTGGGGATACACCCCCAGGGGCTTTTCTTGTTCATAGGGACTGGGCCAATTCTTACTCTGCCTCCAGGCTGCTGTTTGGTCAGGGTGGGGTTTTGCCGGCTGCGGTAGGGGTGACAGTGAACCCGGCAGACAATGGGCCAGGCGACATCAGAAATTGCTCCCCCTGTTCCTGGCGTGTGTTGCTGAGAAATAGGCTCCACCTCCACTATTTCCCTGTTTCCCTCCTGGTTATCCCTTGGGCATCCGTCCAAAAAAACCTAGTTTCGGAAAGAAATTCCACCAAAAGTCCATCTAGTCTTTGAATAAATTGTACGATGTTGTTGGCGTGTAACATTACGAACTTATATGATAAATTCTGTTTACCGCAGTGTGGCAGGTGTGCTTGTGCTTTATTCGCTGGGAAGACGTGGCGTTGCAATGGCTTCGGGGTAACCACAGCTTTTTTATCCACGGTAAAACCGAAGTTCTGGTTTAGTGGAACAATCTTGACTTTGGCAGGGTATGATTTTGTACCGTATTTTATGCAGAAACCTTAACAGGAAGAAGGTTAACAGGCATCGGCTGTTCAGTATTCAAATATTAGCATTGGCAATTGTCAGTCAGGCTACTTGGTTCCCTCCTCTCGGTTGGCTCGAGTTGCTAATATTTCGAGGTAATTAAACCGATGCCCATACACTTACTGCAAGTGGTTAAAAAAAAGACCTTTCAAACCAAAAAAAAAATTATCGTAGTCCTCCAACCTCTGCTCAACAAATTATCACCCGAACCCGAACCGGCTATATACACTGCCTTTTACGGAACACCCCGATGACGATCATTTTGCTAAGTGTCCTGCTGGCTTTATATGGCGCCTGTTTTTATGCCACGCCTCAGAAGTTCCGTAAAAAGTTATTACCGGGCGTTTCTTCAATGCCCTCACCGTTAGATGGTTTGTCTTTGCGAGGACGAGGAAATTATTGAAAATCAGATGGATAATGTTAATCTTTAAGGAGGATTGGGCTTAAAAGTGGTTCAAGATGCGAGATGCCAGACCTGTTTAGAAATTCAGATAACTACCTTGGTTAGCGATTAACATCAAATCGGGAGAAAGCATGGAAATTCTGCTGCTGACCGACATCGTAATCATCCTAGGCCTCGCAGTCATCGTCTTGCTGCTCTTTCATTTTCTACGTCTCCCTGCGATAGTGGGTTTTCTCCTGACGGGCATCATTGCCGGGCCCCACGGGTTTGGTTTTGTGGGCGCCGTTCACGAGGTAGAGGTCCTCGCCGAAGTGGGCGTCATCCTCCTGCTCTTCACCATCGGAATAGAGTTCTCGTTTCAAAGACTACTTGAAATAAAGAAGCAGGTTATCATCGGTGGCTCCTTCCAAGTCTTCTTTACCATCCTGTCCTCCTATGCCATCGCGACCAGGTTGGGCTTTCCCACGAGAGAGGCAATCTTCATCGGATTCCTCATCTCGCTCTCCAGCACGGCGATCGTGCTCAGGTTGATCCAGCAGAGGGCGGAGGTGGACGCACCTCACGGCAGGGCCGGACTCGGAATACTGCTCTTCCAGGATGTTATAATTGTCCCTATGATTATCGTCACTCCACTCCTGGCAGGGAACAATCCCGCTGGGATGGAGGGAGAATTCATTTTCTTCTTGGCGGAGGGGCTCGGGATCATCGCCCTCATCCTGATGGCAGCGAAGTGGTTCATCCCATGGCTCCTGTACCAGGTCGCCCGCACGGGCAGCAAGGAACTCTTCCTCCTCTGCGTGGTCTCCATCTGCCTTGTCATCGCCTGGCTCACCTCAAGTGTAGGGCTCTCTTTAGCTCTGGGCGCCTTCATTGCCGGGATAATTATTTCTGAATCGGAGTACAACCACCAAGCTCTGTTCAACATCCTGCCCTTTAGGGACGTCTTCACCAGCTTCTTCTTCGTCTCGATCGGGATGCTTTTAGACACCTCTTTCCTCGTGGCCAATCTCGTCGTGATCTTCCTTGTTTCAGTGGGAGTTCTGCTGCTAAAATCGGCCGTTTCCGTAGGGGCATCGATATTGTTGGGATTGCCGCTGCGGAGCGCGATATTGGCGGGCCTATCCATCTGCCAGGTAGGTGAATTCTCCTTCATCCTATCGAAGGTGGGGTTGGGGCACGGCTTGCTGAGCGACAACTATCAGCTCTTCCTGTCGGCAACCGTGGTGACCATGGCGGCTACGCCTTTCATTATCGGGCTTGCCCCGCGCATCGCGGATCTGGCCATTTGTCTGCCGCTCCCCGGAAAGCTCAAAGCCGGTCTCCTGCCCGAGCCGCCGAAGGAAATGGCAAGAAAGCTAAAGCACCATCTGGTGGTAATAGGCTACGGTTTCAATGGAAGGAACGTAGCTCATGCAGCCAAAATGACCGGTATCCCATACTTGATCATTGAGATGTTGCCCGACACGGTAAAAAGCGCGCGTAAAAATGGAGAGCCTATCTTTTACGGCGACGCCAATCACGAGGAGATCTTGCGCCATGCCTCAATCGAGGACTCAACGGTGGTAGTCATCGCCATAAACGACCCTACCTCTACCAGAAGGATCACCGAGAACGTCAGGAAGCTGGCCAAAAAGGCGCACCTGATAGTCAGGACGAGGTTCCTCAAAGAAATGGAGACCCTCTACAAGCTGGGGGCCGATGATGTAATCCCCGAAGAGTTCGAGACCTCAGTGGAGATTTTCGCGCGCGTCCTCGCCAAATATCTTGTCCCCCGTGACAAGATCGAAGAGTTGGTAGTCCAGCTCCGGGCTGACGGTTATGAAAAGTTTCGCAGCCACGACCGAAAGAGCAGCTCATTCTCGCAACTAGATCTGCACCTGCAGGAGGTTGAGGTCACCGCTATGCTTATCAAAGAAGGATCACCCTTGGCGGGTAAGTCGCTGGCTGAGCTGGAATTGAGAAAAAAGCACGGTGTCACGATTCTCGCCACCCGTCGGGAAGAGGCAACCATCACAAACCTGGAGACTGAGATGACTTTCGAAGCGGGCGACATTCTCTATATGATGGGCGCACCGGATAGGCTCGCTAAGATAGCGAGGCTCTTCAGCAAAACAGAGGATGGGGATGATGCATTTTTGTAAGTGCTAAATGAAGGGTTGTCCTGATAGATTAGGCTCGATAAAGAGCCTGAATTCAGCGAGCAACTTTATTTCGGCCTTCTTTTTTAGCACGATACAACGCTTGGTCTACGTTGTTCAACATTTGTTCAGGCGTCCGACGAGCTGAGGTCGTATCCGGGAGAGGGGGGAGCCGCCCTTCTTCTTGAGAGCAGTCGGGTGGGTCTGGGGCTTACCAGTCGCTGAGATTGATGCCGTATTGATTTTGAATCGCAGAGATTCTGCGTAGTCGTGCCCTCTGGATGGAGGCCACCAGTTGCTCGACCTCGGTGACCATGGCCTGGCTTTCCAGATCAAACTGTACCCCAAAGACGTACTGTAAGCCCTGGGCATTGCGAAGTCGGGTAACGTGACGGACTTCGGCTTCCAGGCTCATGATCAGGGCCTCCTCTTCGAAGATTTGCAGGCTCAGCCGGTCATCGATCTTCAGTGAAGTGGTCTGGCGAAGGGGATTGTTCAGCCCCATGCCGTTCATGCTGATATCCAATGCTTGGGTGGTAAACTGGAGATCCCTCTGCCGGCAGTCCACCGAGATGTTCAGGTTCATATCCCCGGGGACCTTGACCCGATACTCCCGGGCATCTTTGACCTGGCGGCCAATCAGGGGAAAGGAGAGTTGCAGCACCGGCATGTCTCCGATCCATGTTTTTTTTTGGTAGTAGCAGCAGAATTCAATGGCCTTCTTGGTGGTCACGGCGCGGACCAGCACCCGGGAGCAGTTGTTGATCCGATAGTTCCCCTCTGCAGGTTCCAGGGGGGTGATGATGAGATGCTCCATCTCATCCAGATAGTCTCCCTTGCTGTAGGCGCTCTCCTCTTCCGGTATTGTATCGCTTGACTCCTGCTCCCCGGGGAGGCCGTCGTTGTCGGCTGGGGTGGGCGGGTGGTCGATGATCCGGCAAAAGAAGACCCGCGGCATCTCGCCCAGCTTGACCTCCAGCAGGCTCTCGTCATGGAGCGCACTCTGCAGATAGGTGACAAACTGGGAGGGATTGACCAGGATCTCTCCGTTGACGATCCCTTCGGTGATCGCCTCGTTGGTGTAGCCATCCCTGGGAAAGAAGGTGTGGAGTGTGCTGATCAGTTTATCTTCAGACAAGGTCGTTTCATGGTGGTTGAATGTTTGAGCAAGGGTAAGGGCCAATACTGTGATTAGTGCAGAGCTCCATATATTTCAAGGGTATTCTTTGATCGGCTTGTTTTGCTCCGCAGCTTCCACTGTAGAGCTTCCCTGTCCCGAGCAAGAGCAGGCAACCCCCGTCTTCACAGGGTGGTAGGCCGCAGGGCGTGGGCTGAGTTCCAGCGGCTCAGCCGTGCGGATAAGGTCCAAGCTGCCTGCAAAACAGGAATGATCAGGGGGGCATGGTGATTTTTTCAAGGTACCCTTAAGATAGTTTTATCCCGTGGCGCGGAACTCAGGTCGGGCAGAGCCGGAACGAGATTTCTCACTGTTCAAGGAGTTTCTTTAACACTGTGATGGTAAAGAGGGGGCCCAACAACAGGAGTTTAGGCGGATTGTGACTGCCTGAAATACTCAGCCTGAAGAATCTACCCCTGTACCGAACAAATCCATCTGTCTCAAGAGGGTAGATTATCTCGGCTCTGCAGATAGGGGGAAGGATCGGCGGCCAGGTTCTTGGCCAGGGTGCGGCCGGGAGTGTCGTCAGCCGAGAACCCGCCCCTGTTGGTGGTCCAACAGGGGCGGTCGCCTGGAGGGAGGGCGCTTGGGGTGGGCTTCCCGGAGGTATCAGATCGTTTTGGCAGCCCTGAGCGAGTCAGCCAGCATCTCCACCACAAAGCGGGCCTTTTCCCCGGACCCATGCTGGAGCAGGTTATCCTGGATATGCATCACACAGGTCGGGCAGGCCGTGGCCAGGTAATCGACCTCTGCTGCCTGGACATTCTTGATTTTGTGGTTGTTGATCTTGATGGCGGTGTCATAGTGGCTGATACAGTAGCTGCCGGCACTGCCGCAGCAGACCGCCGCGTCCTTCATCTCTTTAAACGCCACCCCTGGAATCAGCTGCAACAGCTTCCTCGGCTGCTCGCTGATCCCCTGGCCACGAACCATATGACAGGGATCATGGTAGGTGACCCGGTAGGGGAGTGGGCCCAGTTCACCGGGCTTGAACTCGATATTCTGCTCGATAAACTCGTTGATGTCATAGACCTTGGTCGTAAACTCCTCCAGCTCAGGACAAGGGTCGATAAAGAGTTTGCTCTCTTTTTTCAGGGCCATGCCGCAGGAGGAACAGGCCACCACGATGGCGTCCAGATCATAGTCCCTGAAGAGCTCGAAGTTATGTTCCATCAGCTGCTTGGCCCCCTGGTAATCTCCGTTGGCCAGGACCGGGGTGCCGTTGCACTTCTGCCTCTTGGGGATCACCACCTCGTAGCCGTAGCTGCTGAGGATATCCACCACCGAGCTGACCACATTGGTATAGATCAGGTTGCCGGCGCAGCCGGTGAAGTAGCCGATCCTCCCCTTAGGCTGGCCGTTTTTGGCAGGGATCACCTCCGGGTAGCGGCTCTGGGCAGTGCGCAGCGCCATCTGGGGAAAGAACCTGCGCTTGGAAAAGCCAAACAGGGGAAAGAGATGGCGCACCGGATTGTTGGGGCCGATCCCGAACAGGGCCCGCTGGGCCAGTCCCACCAGCAGGGCGGCCAGGGTGATGGGCCACTTGCGCCAGATCATCTGCCTGAAGATCAGGGCCTTGAAAAAGCCGAGCCCCTGTTGGGTGGTGATGTACCAGCGGAGGCGGAGGACCACATGCTCCGGACTGACCCCGGCCGGACAGTTGGCAGAGCAGGTCTTGCAGTTGAGGCACTCGTTGACGGCATCCTTGACCCGCTGGGTGATCTCCAGGTCGCCGGAGACCAGTTTTTCGGCCAGTTTGTTCTTGCCCCGGGCAACATAGAGTTCGTTGCCTAGCTCCTTGAATACCGGACAGACCGAGCGGCATTTGCCGCACTGCATGCATTTTTGAAATTCCTTGGCAGCTTCCAACAGATGGTTCTCAGCCTCTTGTTTGACGGCAGCGTGGGTAGTCATCGTCTCCCTCCTTAAGCTGATTGGCAGGCTGTGGGTTCCGGCATGTCGAACATCTTGCCCGGGTTGAGCAGGTTGAGGGGGTCAAAGGTCTTCTTGATGTCCTGGAGCAGACGGATCCCTTCAGCACCGATCTGGTTGCGGAGAAAGGGCTTCTTTTCCAGGCCGATGCCATGTTCTCCCGAGATGGTGCCTTCCAGGTCTATGGCCAGTTGGAACAGTGCCGTCACCCCCTGTTCGGTGCGGGCCATCTCCTCCTTATCCCGCATGTCGACCAGAAAGGTGGGGTGGAGGTTGCCGTCTCCGGCATGGCCGAAGATGCCGACCTGGAGCTGATACTGTTGGGCAATATCGGTGATGCCGCGGACCATCTCCGGCAATCTGGAACGCATCACCGTGGCGTCCTCCAGGATCAGGTTGGGCTTGACGCTGGCCAGGGCGTTGAGGGCCACCCTCCGTCCCTCAAAGAGCCGGTCCCGCTCTTCGCTTGATTTGGCCCGGGAAAATTCCCGGATATCATTCTTCTTTACCTGGATCTCTACCTGGGCCATCTCGAAAACCGCAGAGTGCTCCTCGCCATCGGTCTCAATCAAGAGGACGGCGGCAGCATCCCGGGGCAGGCCGCAGTCCTTGAAGTTCTGGATGGCGTTGATGGTGGCATTATCCATGAACTCCATGGTGGAGGGAGTGACTCCAGAGGCGATGATGTCGGAGACCGCCTGGGCAGCGCCGTCAAGGCTGTTGAAGATCGCCAGGGCTGATTCCCGGTGTTTGGGGATCGGCAGCAGGGCCAGGGTAACCTCGGTCATGATGCCCAGCAGCCCCTCACTGCCGACAAAGATCCCCTCCATGTTGAAACCAGCCACATGCTTGACGCACTTGTTGCCCATGGTGACGATATCACCCTGGGGCAGGACCACCTTCATCATCTTGACGTAATCCTTGGTCACCCCGTACTTGAGGCCGCGGAGGCCGCCGGCATTCTCGGCCACGTTCCCGCCGATGGTGGAGAAAGCGACGCTGCCCGGGTCAGGCGGGTAGAAGAGGTTGGCCTCTCCAGCCACCGGATCGATATCTGCCGTGGTCAGGCCTGCTTCCACGGTGATCAGACGGTTGGCCGGATCAAATTCGATCACCCGCTTCATTCGATCCATGCAGAGCACGATTCCCCTGTTGAGAGGGACCGAACCCCCGGAGAGGCCGCTGCCCTGTCCGCGAGGCGTTACCGGCAGGTGTTCGCGATAGGCAAATTTCATCAGGGCACTGATCTGCTCCGTGGTGGTGGCAAAGACCACCGCTTCCGGCCGAATCTCCACATGGGAGGCATCGTAGCTGTAGGCGATCATATCCTCCTGGGCAGTGAGGACATTCTCTTTGCTGAAGATGGCTTCGAGTTCCTTGATCTGGCTGTTGTTCATGGTCAACTCCGTAGACTGGGATCCGGGATAAAGGCTGGGGGGCTCTGCTTTGTCTGTTTTCCCCTCTTCACAGGAGGGCAACTCAAATTCTGGAGCAGCGCATGGTCAGTTGCCAGCGAGCCCCACCCTGGCAGGGAGAATAGTTATTGCTCCTGTTTATTGGTCGTACCAATTCTAGAGCCTGCGCTCTCTGCTGTCAAGTGAAAAAATGGCTTTAGCTCTCTTAGCTGCCTGGAAATTGGGGATTAGCGCGAAGGGGCGGGGCCAACGGACAAAGGAGGATGCGGGGTAACAGCAGCCGGTTGGGGGCAAGCAAGGAGGCTTGGAAGGGGGGAAAAGGAGGAGTGCAGGACGGTTGAGCAGGGCGCACGGTGCATTGGCGGCTTGTTAGGGAGTGGCCTGGGATGGCGGGAGCGATGGCAGCGTTCAGGGATTGTTAGATGAACCAATGGTTGCTGATGGCCGATCTCTCTGATATTTAATACGAAACCGAGCTGGTGTCTGACCGTGATGTAACGGTGAAAGCTGCCTGCCTGTAGACTGACAGGGCCTGGCCAGAGCGTTCTGGGCTGAGCCTGCAGTCAGAGCACCAACCCCCGGGCCAACTGCCGATGTCTGGAGCAGAGCAGGAACCCCTGGTTTTGTGGATTTGGTTGGACCAAAATATCTCTGTCCGCTCTGCCCGGGGGCGGGATGGGCTATATTCAGACAAGGTTTCAGCGTCCACCCTTCTAATCTTCCAATGGAGGCAGGGGAGTGATTTCCCTTTTGCCATCATGCCAGCGCATGCGGGAATGACGACTGCAAAGGCACCGAGTAGGTAATCAGCGGCCAGGATTCTCTCCTGCGTGGCAATGGCAGCAAAAAAACGGTCCTCCCTCAGCGCCAAGAAATTTAACCAGTCTCCCGAGCTAGAAGAAAAATGGTTGAGTTTCATGGGTAATCAGAAAAAATGTAGCGTAGGTATTGGATCGATATTGGATCGATACTTCAAGGATATAGTCGTGCATCTGAGGCAGAGCTTGGAGGGACAGGCAGGTTCACGGTCAGCTAGAGTCGTTCCACCTCCAGGGGCACTCCCTTTTCCGGACTGAGCAGCAGAGTGATGGCAGCTGTGGGGCAGTGATCTACGCAAACCCCGCAGCCCAGGCAGCGCTGTTCATCGACCTCAACCTTCTCTGCCGTCCGGGTCAGGGCCTCAAACTGGCAGCAGGGAACGCAGCTGCCGCAACCGAGACAGCGCTCTTCATCCACCCTTGCCAGGTAGCCGGATGAGGCCAGCATGGGGGTCTTATGGTTCCAGGCCTGAATGGCGCCGCAGCAGCAACTGCAGCAGTTGCAGATGGCATAAAAGCGGTTGAGCATGGCCTGTTTGAAAAAGGCGTGATGCACATGGCCGCGTTGATGCTCCTCCTCCAGGATGATCAAGGCCTGTTTCATGGTGATGGCTCTGGAGCGCTGGGGATGATGCTCCCGGGTAAAGGAGGCAAAGGGCTCCCCGATGATCAGGCAGACATCCAGGGGCAGGCAGGGTGCGGAACGAGCCGCTCTACAGGGACAGTCCAGGACAACGATATGTTCCGGATTCTTGAGGATAAGACTTCTGGCCAGGCTGTAGGGGATGACCTGTTCCAGGTCATGGATCCGGATCTCGCGGTTGACGGTGACGATCTTCCGGGCCTGGTCCAGGGGGATAACCTTGCCGTGGTAGGTGTCGCTGAAGGTGGGGGAACTGGATACTGCCGAGCCGGGCTGGCAGCGTTTCTTCAGAACGGCCAGCGGGCGGAGCAGTGGTCGGAGCAACCGGGCCAGGGGGTGGCTGCCCGTGCCGATACCGATATAGAGATAGATCCAGCGGCCATAGACATAGCCGTGGATCCAGTTGAACAGGGAGTAGCCCGGGGTCCTACGGGCCTCCCTGATAAAGGCGCGGGTGGCGCTGCTGGGAAATCGCCTGATAAATGTGCGGCAGCCTGGCATGGAGACCTCTGCTGGAGAAGGAGGAGGGAGGAGATCGGCGAATACGCTTGAGGCGTGCTCCCTTTCTAGCACGGTTTCCCTGGTTTGTCCCTTGGTTCCAGGGTCAAGGATCCAGGACTAAAATTTTATTCTGGTCCTAAAGCTGCTGCCAGCCGAGGTTTGCACCGGGAGAGCCATCGGCGTCTGTGCCCGGCCCTTGACGACCGCCCCCATTTTTGTCATAAATGAGCTCTGCTGAGCCAGTTTTTTTGTTGTAAATTCCAAGACAAGGGGTCTCGGGCGTCAACAGGACCCCACCTTCCAAACAATTATTCATAAAGTAAGGGTACCTTGAAAGATGAGATTTTTCGATCAAGGTCAAGGCGCCGATAAATTTTACCGTAGGCATATGTTTGATATTCCGAGGATAAAATTGTTAGCGCAAGGTCGAGGTTGGAAGAAAAAGCGTTTTTTCAAGGTGGCCTAAAGAGAGGAGCAGACCTACAGCTTGTAACCAGGGTTCCGGCCAGCGGTTCGTTACCGTCTGTCCGGGGGCCTGGAAGATAGGGGAGATCGTGCTGTGTGCGGTCTTGCCGCTGTTGATTGAGCAGCAGCTTGATCAGGGTGTTTTCAGGTTGCAGAAACCATTGAGAGTAGAACCATTACAGAGGGAATGAAAGGATGGGTATGAAAAATCGAGTGTATCGGCTCATGGTCAGTTGTCTCTTGGCTGTGGCTGCGGTGGGGATGATAGGGACGCTTGCTGCGGCCGCCTCTTCCTACAAGATCGGCGCGATCCTGGCGGTCACCGGACCGGCGTCTTTTCTGGGTGGACCGGAAAAGCGCTCCCTGGAGATGCTGGTAACAGAGATCAATGAGCAGGGGGGGATCAATGGGGTCCCTGTGGAGCTGATCATCAAGGATTCGGGCGGAAGTCCGGAGAAGGCCATCTCCTTTGCCCGTCAGTTGATCGAGGAGGAAAAGGTCTTTGCCATCATCGGTCCCTCCACCAGCGGTGAGACCCTGAAGATCAAGAAGATCTGTCAGCAGGGTAAGACCCTGCTGATCTCCTGTGCCTCGGCAGAGCTGATCATCAACCCGGTGGCCTCCTATGTCTTCAAGACCGCACCCAGTGATTCCTTTGCCGCCCGCCAGATCTTCATGACCATGAACAAGATGGGGATCAGCAAGATCGCGCTCCTGGCCGGCAACACCGGTTTTGGCAAGGCCGGCAAGCGACAGCTGGAAAAGATCGCCCCGGAATATGGGATCACCCTGGTTGAGCAGGAGGTCTATGACAAGAAGACCACCGACCTGAGTGCCATCGTGGCCAAGCTCAAGGCCAACAGGGAGATCCAGGCCGTGGTCAACTGGTCCATCGTTCCGGCCCAGGCCATCCTGGCCAAGAATATCCGTCAGGCCGGCTGGGATATCCCCCTGTTCCAGAGTCACGGTTTTGCCAATATCAAGTATGTGGAGGCGGCCGGTGCCGCTGCCGAGGGGATCATCTTTCCGGCCAGTCGCCTGATGGTAGCCGAGAGCCTGCCCGAGGGGCCGCAGAAGTCCTTCCTGCTGAAGTATAAGACCGCCTATGAAGAGACCTTCAAGGAGAAGGCCTCGACCTTTGGCGGCCATACCTACGATGCCATGACCCTGTTGAAGATTGCCATCGAAAAGGGAGGGGATGATCGTGAGCAGGTCCGTGCGGCCATCGAGTCCATCAAGGACCTGATCGGCACCGCCGGGGTCTTCTCATTCTCCCCGGAGAATCACGCCGGTGTAGGCTTGGATGCCTTTGCCATGTTGACGGTCAAAGACGGCCGCTTTGTCCTCTTGAACCAGTAGGGCGGAGGAAATAGAGATCTCGCCTCTAATCTTCTAACAGGAGGCTGTTCCGGCCCTGGCAGAGGCGAGCCCCTCTGCCAGGGCCATTTTTTTGCCGCCGACATTGTCACCTGGCGGGGATCATGGTATAGCACCACCACTGGAAATTTTGTTCGTACCCCAGGTCAATTAACCATAGCCCTGCACCATCCGAGGGGGCGCCGTATGGTCCGATGCGCACCCTGGCCGGGGCTGGTATCAGGTAATCAAGCTGTACTATTGTTCAACAACGTCTTGTCGAGACGGTCAATACAGGGAGATCTTGCACCATGGAAAGAACGTTTGCCATCATCAAACCCAATGCCTTTGCTGCCGGTAATGCCGGCAAAATCATCGCTCGGATTTACAGCGAAGGCTTTGCCATCATCGGGATGAAAAAACTTTGGCTCAGTAAGAAAGAGGCTGAAGGGTTTTATTATGTCCACCAGGAGCGGCCATTTTTCGGAGAGCTGACCGACTTCATGTCCAGCGGCCCCTGCATTGTCATGGTCCTGGAGGCAGATGGGGCGATCAAGAAGTGGCGTGAGCTGATGGGGGCCACCAATCCGGCCGATGCCGCGGAAGGAACCCTGCGCAAAGAATTTGGTGATTCCCTGGAGGCCAACGCGACCCATGGCTCTGATGCCCCTGAAACTGCAGCCTTTGAGGTGAGTTATTTCTTCTCCGGTCTGGAGCTGCTGGCCTGATGCCCAGGGAGAACAGACAGCGGTAAGATCCAGCCTTTGGCAGGATAGAAAGGCGACTCCCCTGGGAGTCGCCTTTTTTCTTTGAGGCCCTGTCCTGTGCGGTTTCCTGGAGGATGCGCTGCCTCTGCTAGGTGCCTGAGCGTGGTTCGGTGACTTCATCCACCAGCTCAAGGATGGAGCGATAGGGGATCTCCCCATGGAGGGAGAGTCCTATCTCACAGGTCTTGCTGGTGGAGTAGCCTGCCGAACATCCTGCCACCTCTTCCTTGAGCCCATCCAGGGCCGAGCGGTTGAGTTGGGGAAAGGTGAAGCCCCGGTCTCCGGCAAAACCGCAGCAAAAGATATCCTCTGGCCAGACAACCTCGGTGGCACATTTTTCCGCCAACTGCCTTAAGGCCCCCTCAAGACCCATCTTACGGGTGGAGCAGGTGGGATGGACGGCTATCTTCCGTTCTTTTTGGGTGAAGCGCAAGCGCTCCATCAGAAAGAGGAGAACAAACTCGATGGGTTCATAGAGCTTGAGGTCCTGGTCCAGGGTGCTGCGCATCCGGTAGAGGCAGGGGCTGGTGTCGCAGAGGATCGGGATGGCGCCCTTGTTGCTGATCTTGAGCAGGGCCTGGTTGAGTTCTGCCGACTTGCGGTCTGCCTGGCCCAGAAAGCCTTTACTCTCAAAGGCCTGGCCGCAGCAGAGTGCAGCCAGGTTCTCTGGATAGAGTACCCTGTAGCCGGCCTTCCCGAGCAGGGAGGCGGTTTGCTGGGGCAGGGGGAGGTGATCCCGATCGCTACGGGAGGGGCCGCCCATGGCGCGGCTGGCGCAGCTGGGGAAGTAGACCACCAGGGAGTCATCTTCCTGGCTGAGCGCGCTCTGCAGCTCCTGCTGGGCCTTGTTGCGGGTGATGTCCGGGGGAGCGGTCGGCATCTCCCGGTTCCAGAGGGGGAGGGTGTCCAGGCTCCCTTTCCTGGCCACCGCGGCCATGGTTTCCATCTGGTGGCTGCCTGCTATCTTGTGGAGGATATCAACGCCGTTGAGGGTCGTGCCGACAACCCGGGACACCAGCTTGAAGTGATCGGCCACCTGGTCGGCCACCCTGTTGGCCAGGGGACCGTTGGCCTCCTGGCGGAGTGCTTTGATCATCTTACCTGTGTCTATGCCCACCGGACAGCGGCTGGAGCAGAGACTGTCGGCGGCGCAGGTATCCATCCCAGGATACTGGTAGGCCTTGATCAGTTCTTTCACCCCAGGGCTGTTCTCTCCCAGAGCCAGGCGACGACTGATCTCCCGGCGACCGACAATCCGCTGTCTGGGGCTAAAGGTGAGCTCCTTGGATGGGCAGACCGGTTCGCAGAAGCCGCACTCGATGCACTTGTCCACCAGCTCGTGGGTCGGAGGCAGCGGCTTGAGGTTCTTGATATGGGTCTCCAGGTCACTGTTGAGGATGACTCCGGGGTTGAGCAGGCCGGCCGGGTCAAAGATTTCCTTGATCTCTTTCATCAGGGTGTAGGCGGCTTCCCCCCACTCTTTTTCCACAAAGGGGGCCATGTTGCGGCCGGTGCCGTGCTCGGCCTTGAGTGAGCCGTCATACTGCTCCACCACCAACTCCACCACCTCATCCATGAATCTGCGGTAGCGGACCACCTCTTCCTGGATCGAGAAATCCTGGGTAAAGACAAAGTGGAGATTCCCGTCCAGGGCATGGCCAAAGATGATGGCCTCGTGGTAGTGGTATTTCAAGAAGAGCTGCTGCAGGTCCAGGGCGGCAGCGGCCAGGTGTTCGCCGGGGAAGGCCACATCTTCGATGATCACCGTGGTGCCGGTCTCCCGTACGGCCCCCACCGCTGGGAACAGGCCCTTGCGGATGGTCCATAATCTGTTGAACTCTTCCGGGATAGCGGTGAACTCGATGGGGCGGACGGTGGGGAAGGGGGTAAGACTCGCCTGGATCCGCTCGATCTGGCTGCTGAGCTCCTTGCTGCTGTCTGCCCTGGTCTCCACCAGCAGGGCCGTGACCGTGGGGCCCAGTTCTTCCAGGTAGTCGGGCTTTCCTGGTTTTCCGGCCACCGAGGCCAGGCCGGCCCGATCCATCAGCTCGGCTGCAGACACCGGTTGCTCGCGGAGAACGGGCACGGCCTCACAGGCGGTCCTGACGTCCGGGTAGAGGATCAGGGCGCTGGCCTTGTGGGGATGTTCTGCAACGGTCCTGTAGACCACATCGGCTATGAACCCCAGGGTCCCCTCGGAGCCGATCAGCAGGTGCTGCATGATCTCAAAGGGCTCGCTGAAATCCAGCAGGGCATTGAGGCTGTAACCGGTGGTGTTTTTGATCTTGAATTTGTACCGGATCCGCTCCGTGAGGATCGGATCGCTCAACACCTGTTCACGCAGTGCTGTAAGTCTGTTCAATATATGGCCATGACTTCGTCTGAATTTGGCCATGCTTGCCTCGTCGCCGGTGTCGACCAGGGTGCCGTCGACCATGATGATCCGCATGGACTCCAGGGTCTGATAACTGTTCTGCGCCACCCCGCAGCACATCCCGCTGGCATTGTTGGCCAGGATGCCTCCGATCTTGGCGGCATCGATGGAGGCCGGGTCAGGCCCGATTTTTCTGCCAAATTCTGCCAGGATACGATTGGCCTGGCCACCGATGATCCCGGGTTGGAGCTGGATCCTGCGGGCCTGGTCATAGACCTTGTAGAGGTTCCAGCCCTTGCCCAGCCGGACCAGGATGGAGTCGCTGATGGCCTGGCCGGAAAGACTGGTCCCAGCCGCTCGAAAGGTAACCGGAAGTCCGCGTCTGCCGGCTTCCCGCAGGATCAGCTGCACCTGCTTTTCGTGTTCTACGTTGATCACCAGTTTGGGGATCAGGCGGTAGAAGCTGGCATCGGTGCCAAAGGTGATGGTGCGCAGGGGATCGCTGATGATATTTTCCGCCGGAATCCCTGCTCTGATCTTTCGGTAAAATTCTCGGTAGAGTTGGGGCAGTTTTGCTGACATGGGCATGGCCTCCGGAAGAGTTGAGAACAGTTCTTAAATAATAGGAGGCACTTTGCTAAAAATCCAGTCCAAAAATTGAAGCTGTTGATTCCATTTTTTGGCACTGAGGTAGGGAACAGTTTTTTTGCTGCCATTGCCACGCAGGAGAGAGTCCAGGCCGCTGGTAACCTACTCGGTGCCTTTGCAGTCGTCATTCCCGCGCAGGCGGGAATCCATTCTTTGCGGGACCAGGCTGCCCCTGGCGTAATGTTCCGCCTGGAACCCGTAATCCGAGGCCTTACTGCATAGAACTGCATGCCCCCGTGTGTTGACATGACATCGAGGAATTGAAGTGCCAGCCGAGCAATCCTGAATCCTGGATGCCCGCCTGCGCGGGCATGACGGTAGAGGCAAGGGCAGGATGTAAAAGAAGAAAAAGAGAAAGAGAACCAGCGAACAGTCGAGATAGACAGCTGCTTTTGGCTGAGTACTAGCGGTAATCGGAAAATTCCAGCTGATACCCATGAAACTCAGCCCTTGCTCTTCTCCCTTGGGAGCCAGGTTGAATCTTTTGGCATCGAGCAGGGGCCAATTTTTTGCTGTCATTGCCACGCAGGAGAGAGTCAGGGCCGCTGGTAATCTACTCGGTGCCTTTGCAGTCGTCATTCCCGCGCAGGCGGGAATCCATTCTTTGCGGGACCAGGCCGCCCCTGGCGTAATGTTCCGCCTGGAACCAATAATCCGAGGCCTTACTGTATAGAACTGCATGCCCCCGTGTGTTGACATGACATCGAGGAATTGAAGTGCCAGCCGAGCAATCCTGAATCCTGGATGCCCGCCTTCGCGGGCATGACGGTAGAGGCAAGGGCAGGAGGTAAAAGAAGAAAAAGAGAAAGAGAACCAGCGAACAGTCGAGATAGACAGCTGCTTGTGGCTGAGTACTAGCGGTCATCGGAAAATTTCATCCTCGGAATAGTGTATATGCCCCCGGTAACGTGGATCGCGCGCCTCGGCCTTGATCGGAAATCGTGTTTCCCAGGTGCCTATAGGGTGCGCAGAGGGTGCGATGAGGGGGGCGATGGAGGGGGGAGGCGCTGCAGCTGAGGGCTTAGGAAGAGTGCAGGGGGCTGATCTGATAGCGTTCGAGTTTATTCTGGAGGCCGGCCCTGCTCAGGCCCAGGGCCTTGGCCGTCCTGCTCTTGTTGCCCTGGTGGGCGCCATAGCTGGCGGTGATGATATCCTTTTCAAAGGCGGCAACCATCTCGTGCAGGGTTCCCTGATACTGCCGCTCGGCTGCTGGAGTCGCCCCAGGAGAGTAGATCGGTTCAGCGAGGTGCTCCAGTTCGATGGTATCCCCCTGGTCCACCATGACCAAGGCCCGCTGGAGCGCGTTACGCAGCTCCCTGATATTTCCGGGAAAATCGTAGCGATCAAAGCATTGCCTGGCCTCTTTGGCCATGGTCACCACCGAGGGTCTGATGGAATTGTTTTCTTCCAGAAAGTACTTGATCAACAGCCCGATATCCTCTCGGCGCTCCCTGAGCGGGGGCAGCAGGACGGGAAAGACATTGAGCCGGTAGTAGAGGTCTTCCCTGAAGCGTTGTTCTTCCACTGCCTGCTGCAGGGGGCGGTTACTGGCCGAGATGATCCGCACATCCACCTGCCTGACCCGGTTGGAACCCAGGGGCTTGATCTCTCCCTCCTCCAGGACCCGGAGGAGGCTGGTCTGCATGGCCGCCGGCATATCGGTCACCTCATCGAGAAATACCGTGCCTCCTGAGGCTGTTTCAAAGAGCCCTTTCTTGTCTGCGATCGCCCCGGTGAAGGCACCTTTGACATGGCCAAAGAGCTCACTGTGGAGCAGCTCATCGGCCAGCGCTGCACAGTTCTGGACCACAAAAGGCCTGTCTGCCCGGCGGCTGTTGGCGTGAATGGCCCTGCTGAACAGTTCCTTGCCTGTGCCGGATTCGCCCTGGATAAAGACGGTGATATCGGTGCTGCTGGCCCGTTTGCAGAGCTCGATGGCCTGCTGGGTCTTGGCGCTGGTACCGACGATGCCACCAAAACGGTAGTCCAGGCTGAATTGCTGGCGCAGGACACGGTTATCCCGTCGCTGCCGATCGAGTTCAGTGACGGCCTGTTGATAGGAGTGGTTCCGGGCCAGGTGACGCTCATGGTGTGCTACGGCCTGGGCAACCAGAGTCGGCAGACGCTCGTCATCATCACCCTTGTCGATATAACCGAAGGGGGCGTAGCTGTTGATGATGGCCTTGAGGTCGTGTTCCGACTGGAAGGCGGTGTGGAAGATGATCGGCAGATGGGGGGCCCTCTTTCGGATAGCCTTGTGGACGGAAAAGCCGTCCATACCCTGCATCTTGATATCCAGGATCACGCAGTGGACAGGGTGAGCCTCCAGGGCGGTGAGTCCTGAGGGACCATCTGCACAGCAGTGGATTTGATACTGATGACTAAAGAAGCTTGCCAGACCGCGCCGCAGGGAGGGATCATCGTCGATGATCAAGAGGGCGGGCTGCTCTCGCTCTTGGCAATCGTCTTGTCGCTGCTGCTCCCGGAGAGCAGGGCCAGGAGTGTACTTGTTGATCAGATTTTTCAGGGTGGTGTCGTTAATCATTGCGATTGTCCTGCTCTCCTGCTTCCTCTTTCAGGTTAGTTCTGGTACATACCTAATCTGGAGCAGACCGATATGGCAACCCCTTTTCCCCTGAAGCAGATGGTAACCCTTCATTTTTCCCGGCCAGCCGTCAGCTGAGCCCCATGCCCTCCATGAGTAATCTGAGCCCGGCCCATCCCATGGCAAAGCAGTGCTCTGCCCTCAATACCTTCTGGCTGATCAAGTATCTCAGCCGCCATCATCCCGAGGTCAGTGTCGGCGAGATCCTTGATCAGCTGGCGCAAAAGGGGCCGCTCCTGGTGGAAAATATCCATACCGGCAGGTTGGAAGCCGTGACCCAGGACCACCTTACCAATCCTGATTATTGGTTTTCCAATGACTTTATCCTGGCCCTCTATGATGCCGTTCAACAGCGGGTACCCGACCCCCGTCTCTTTTACAGGATGGGCCGGACCTCTTACCGGGCCCAGCAGCTGATCAAGACCGCCATCGGCATTCCCCTCTTGGGGGGTGAGAAGGTGGTGGCCAAGGTGTCCCATGAGGCCAGCAAGTTTAACCGCACCAGGCGCTACGCCATCCTCAAAAATATTCCAGGTCATGCGCTTATCGAAATGAGTCATATTCCCGGCGCCGCCTTCTCCGACCCTGTTGTTCGCTGGCATCAGGGCATGTTTGCGGCCTATGCCCGACTGCTGGGAGCCACCGAGGTGGATATCGCCTACCGCTATCTGCAAAAAGAGGACTGCCCAGGGGACCGGGAGCAGGTGGTCTGCCGTTTTGATATCCGCTATACCCCGCCGAACCTGCTGCGCAGGCTCTTTCAGGTCTTTATCGGCAACATTCCCTTTGTCAAAAAAATCATTGAAGATGCCGACCTGATTCAACTGGAACAGAAGGAGCAGATCCTTAACCGTGATCAGATCATCAGGGAGCGTACCGAAAAGATCAGCCAGCTTCAGGAGGAGGTGGCTGCGGCCGAGCGACAACTCCTGGAGCAGAGTATGGGGGGGGGCTTTGCCCATGAAATGCGCAACGCCCTGGCCGGAGCCCTGTTGGAATTGAAGGCCTACCGGAATTACCGTAATCAGGATCAATCGGCTGCCCAGGTCCTGGAACAGGCGGTGGTGCAGCTCTTTACCGCCATTGACAGGCTTCAGTTGCAGTATCAGCTTCCTGCCGATGAGATTGGTCGTGAGGTCCTGCCCTGGGTGGAGACCATTGCCCGCCTGGCCAGTGAGCTAGGGGATACCATGGAGGGGGTCAGAGCAGACATAGAACGGGGCCTGGCCATAACCCGGGAGATCCAGGACTATGCCGCCCTGAACCAACGTAGCCCGGGGCAGGACGAGGTGGATCTGGTGGCGGTGCTTCACCACTATGGGCGCAAGTTTGCCGGCCAACTCAAAGAGCAGGCAACTACCTTTCGCTTGGAGGGATGTGAGCAGGCCACGGTCCTGGCGGATCAGGGGCATATCTACTCTATCTTCAGTAATCTGCTCAACAATGCCAGGGAATCCTTGGCAGGTGTTTCAGTTGGGCAGGAACGGAGGATTGTGGTGAGGGTGGAGCCGAGTACGGACAAAAAACACTACCAGATCAGGGTGAGCGACAATGGTCCCGGGATAGCGCCGGAGCAGGAGGAGATGCTCTTTCAACCCTTTTATACGACCAAACCGGCCACTGGGACGGGCCTGGGGCTGGGGGTGGTGGCAAAGCTCACCAGCCTCTATCAGGGGG
Organism: Desulfogranum mediterraneum DSM 13871; assembly: GCF_000429965.1. GTDB lineage: Bacteria > Desulfobacterota > Desulfobulbia > Desulfobulbales > Desulfobulbaceae > Desulfogranum > Desulfogranum mediterraneum. The sequence goes on along the minus strand of NZ_AUCW01000004.1, from coordinate 54,190 downwards.
AGGTGACGCTCTCCTCCTGTCCGCACCAGGAGACCACCTTTACCATCATCCTGCCTGCTGCCCCCTCAGAACTTTCCTGAGTCAGGGCAGGCGGTGGCCGTGGATTGCCGGCCGGAGCCGCTCTCGGGTCGGATGGGGTGTCGGTTTCTGCTGGGGGGCGGGCGAGCCGGTCTGTTGGGCTTTGCCTGCAGGCTTAGAGCTTAGAGGCGCTGGAGCGCAGTTTGACGGCCTGGCCCAGGAGAAAGATGGCTGGGGTATGATCGGATTCTTCCCGGTAGATATCGCGGATAACGTCCTCCACATCCGGTTCCCGGCGGGCGGCGATCAGCCGTCGGATAATGGCGGTACAGCTCTCCGATTCCAGGACGGCCAAGGCCATATCCCGTTGATAACGATCGAGCACCTGTCCGCCTTTCAGCGGACGGCTGAGCCTGATCAGTTCCTTCCTGTCCTGGTCCAGGATGAATTTTGCTCCTTCGATAATGGCTTCAATCATGCTCTCTTCTTCCTCCTCCATGTTCATGGCCTGGTTGCTCCGGGGGAAAGGCCAGGGTTCTGTACCGGCCTGCTCGTATCCCTCAAGGTTTAGCAAAATATGTACCATCGGGAGGGGGCAGGGGCCCCTTGATTCAAGGGCTTGAATGTCTGTACTTCTTGCTCTCTTCCCTGGACCATGAGTGGCCTCTTTCCTCCGCAGCTGCCAACCAGGTATGCAGGGCCGGAGCAGGGGTGGCTAGTTGCTGGGCAGTGGGCTGGTCGGGTTGTGCTCAAACCTTCTTTTGCTGCAAAGGGGGCGGACCATGGCGCTCTGCTGCAGGCTAAAGGGTAGATAAAGGGTAGAGGGAATGGGGGGAATGGGGAAGGGTGAGATTGTTCGGCAAGGGTCAAGGCTGTTGGCAGATAGCCAGCACAGGCAGAGAGCTCTCTTGGGTGGATATTTTAGAGCACAGGGCCGAGATCAGGCGAAAAAGCAGAGGAGAGGACGGCCTCCAGAAAAAAATGGGGAAGGGGTCTTTCGCCCTTCCCCACGGGATATCGTTTCTCCGGACCCAGGTCCGGAGCCTTGCCGCTTACTGTTCCGGGGTGGGAACGATGATGACCGGGATTCTTGAGCGCCGCAATACCCGTTTGGCCACACTTCCAAGAAAGGTGTGCATAAACCCCTTTTCGTGGGCTCCCATGATGATCATGTCCGCCCCGATCTCCTTGGCAACCTTGAGGATCTGCTCTTCAGGATATCCCCTGGTGACCTTGATGCTGAGGCGTTCCGGTTCAATGCAGACGCCATCCGGTGCCGGTGTCTCGCAGAGTCGCTGAACCCTGGCCTTCATCTCGTCCAGGGCCAACTTTTGCCGTTGGGCAATGAGATCCTTGCTGTCCTCTTCGGAAAAGTAGGTGGCAAAGGCGAACTGCGCCTCCTGAGACAGCTCTTCCAGGACATGCAAACTGGTGACATGGGCATTGAACTGGTTGGCGATGAACAGGGCATACTGAAAGAATTGGGGTGCAGCCTGGGAAAGATCCGTGGTGTAGAGAATTTTTTTGACCTGGTTTGCCATAGCGTTTCCTCGTGGTTGACTGGGTTTTTCTGGTACATGGTGTCTAATGTATCAGAAGTGCGCCTCTAATTCTCGAACTGATGTCCGTTTGAACCCCCATCTGAACATGGGTAAACAAAGAACCGTGCAACATGACTGTGCTCAGGATGACCCCCCCGGGAAAAACCCTTGGAAATGAGTCTGGCCAGCGATCATGGTTGCGGTGTGGTCGGCCGTTATTTCACGATCCACTGCTTGGGAAAAATTCCTGAAAGCCTCTAGTTACCTCATACAAAAGGAGCAGGGGGAAGTCAACCCCTCTTTCCTGGTCAGGCTGCAGCGCCGGTGGTGGCGGTGTACAGGGGGGGCGGTTAAAAAAACACAATATCAGGATAATAGTTTTGAGCCGCTCTTGCCGCAGGGGCAGAGCCAGACCCTGGCCGGCTGGCTATTTTTTCAGCGGATAGTGAATCTCATATTTTTTCATCTTGCGCCAGAGGGTGGTTTTATCGATATTCAGGTGGGCGGCAGTCTTTGCCCGGTGACCATCAAAGCGATGTAATGCCGCCCAGATGGTACTGGCCTCGGCATTGGAGAGGGGGTTCATCTGGGCGGGATCGTTGGCCTCGGTCATGGTTTTGGAGACCGAGGCAACCAGTTCCTCGGGGAGACACTCCACATCGATCACCTGGTCTTCGCACATCACAAAACAGTGCTCGATGATATTTTCCAACTCCCTGATATTTCCGGGATAATCATACTGCATCAGGATGTTGAGCACACTGGGGCAGATCGACTCAATATTTTTTTTCTGACTCTTTTGAAATTTTTGAAAAAAATGTTGGACCAGCAGGGGGATATCCTCCCGCCGCTCAGAGAAGGGAGGCAGGCTTATGTGGATAACATTGAGCCGAAAGTAGAGATCGCTGCGGAAGAGCCCCTGTTTGACCTGCTCTTTGAGGTTTTTGTTGGTGGCGGCAATCACCCGGGCATCGGTGCTGATGGTGGTGGTACCTCCCAGGGCTTCAAATTCCTTTTCCTGGAGTACCCGGAGGAGCTTGAGCTGGAGGGCCGGCGAAATATCACCGATCTCATCGAGAAAGATGGTGCCGTGGGCAGCCAGGGAAAAACGACCCAGCTTGTCCTTGGCTGCACCGGTGAAGGCCCCCTTCTTGTAACCGAACAACTCCGATTCGAGCAGGGCATCGGGCAGGGCGGCACAGTTCAGGGCAACAAAGGCGCCTTGCCGCTCACTCAGGTTGTGGATGGCGCGGGCAAAGAGTTCCTTGCCAGAGCCGCTGTCTCCCTCGATCAGGACCGTTGAATTACTCCGGGCAATACAGGGGAGGGTGGAAAATATTTTTTGTATTTTCTTGTTTTTACTGATGATATTTTGGAAGCTGTACTTATGGTCGATCTTTTTCTGGAAGTTGGCGCTGGTGGAGATATCGCGAAAGGTCTCCACCCCTCCGATGATCCGGCGCTGGCTGTCCCGGAGGACCGAGGTGCTGACAATGATCTTTCCGTCATCCCCATCGATATCCTTGATCGTATATTTCCGGTTGAATACATCCCTACCGGTTTCAATGGATTTTCTCAGGGCACACTCTTCCCTGCAGATGTTGGCCCGGAAGAGATCATAGCACTTCATGCCGATCGCCTCCTCCCGGTTGAAACCGGTAATTATCTCCGCAGCCCGGTTAAAGGAGGTGATCTCAAAGTTATGATTCACGGTAAAGGCCCCATCCGGGATGGAGTCAAGAATATTGCTGCTAAAGGAGTCCTGGTCGCTGTTCATGCTCCCGGAACAGGGTCTGGGGGTGCCGCGTTTACCGGCAGGGGTGGTTTTCTTTTTCAAGCGGGCCTTGGCGGAAGATGTCCCCTGGGCTCTTCCCGCTGCCTCCGCAGGTATGCGTCTCTTGCTCCCCAAGGGTTCTCTGCCAAGGGCAGGGTGACGGTTGTTGCTGCGGCCCTGTAATGATGATGAGGGGATTTCACTGTTCTGCATGGGGACTACCTCTGGGAAAAGAACCGACCAATGACCGGATAAGGGGGGCTCCCCGATATCCGGCCTGTTGATCGTATTCAAGGTGATATGACTATACTCTGTTTCTGCCCAGGGGGCAAAAATGCAGCCCATAGATATCACAAGGTTAGCTTGAATGATCGCTTTTTTTTGCCAAGCTTGGCCTTGGGGAAACTATTAAGGTGGGCTTAGGTCTTAATATCGGGCCGCTGCCTGTGGCAGAAAGGTCCGAATCCCAGGTGGTTGGCCAGAAAAGAAACAATGTTCATGATAACCACAGGAAACTGTACTGTAAGGACCTGGTTTGCGCAATATGCTCCTGCTGTTTCTCTCTCAATGGTGGTTCTCGTAACCCGTGAACATGGCTTTGAAGTGGGCCAAGGGGGTATGGCCCAGGGTTGCCAGGTAACAGTGGATAAAGAGAAACGAGGTAAAAAAGAAAAAGAGCAGCACGTGGATGGTGTCGATCACCTTGATCCCTCCCAGGAGGTTGATGTACTCCTCATATCCCTTCACCTTCCAGAGGAACAGGCCGGAAATCATCTGGGCCGGAAGCAGGACCAGCATGATTACCAGGTAGGCCTGTTGCTGGAGGGCATTGAACTTATTCTCTGCAGTCATGGTATGGGGGTTCGGTCTTCCCAGGAAAAAATCAAAGCCGTAATAGCGGGCCTGACGAATCGCCAGACCCACCACCCGGCGCAGGTCCGGGATATAGAGCTTGATCTTGCCTGAGCCCAGGTAGTAGCTCAACCAGAGGAAGTAGTTGGCAATCACCACGAAACCGACATAGTTGTGGAGGTTGATGGCATGACTGAGGGTCATGAGGTTGATACTTTCAGCGTATCGGATCTGGAACCCGGTGAGGATCAGGAAGAGGAATCCAGAGGCATTGATCCAGTGCCACACCCGAACGGGTGCCGGGTGAACATAGTCCATCTGTTGGTTGAGAGCGTGTTGGGGATGCATGGTATGGTCTCCTTGGGAGTAGATGCGGGTATTGGGCTGCTTATTTCTTTGATTTTTTACGCCTGATGGGACTGGTCAGGATTCTGCCCAGCAGGTGCAAGCCCGCCCCACAGGCTCCGCCGGCCAGGATCAGGAGGCCAATCTTGTCAAGGAGCTTTACCCTTGTTCCGCCTAACAGATAGAAATGATTGACATAGTAACTCTGTAAGACCGAGCGGTCGATGGTGCAGCGCTCGATGGAGCCGTCGGCATTGGTGAGCAGGATGGAGACGGTGTTGAAGTAGGGTGAATCTGCGGCATGACAGTTCCCGCAGTCCTTCTGGGCTGAGCCTGACCTGATGTTGTGGGCCAGAGGGTTGATCTCGGCAACCAGCTCAGCCCGGAGGGCGGCATGTACGTCTTTCTGTTTGAGCATCAGGATCAGATCATCAAACTCATCGGTATCGATCTGCTGGTTGCCATTGGTATCAACGGTGGTCATGAAGGCGTCATATTCGATGCCCAGGGTGTCGAGCAGCTGGTCTCCTGAAAGAAACTGGTTGGTGACCAGATCGTAGAATCTGAGGTTGATGGTGCGGGGAACCTCAGGGGCATGGCAGACCACGCACTCGACAAAGGCGAAGTGGGAGTCAGCCGCGGGCAGCCAATCATGGGTATGGGCTGGATTATGGCACTTCAGGCAGACCGAGTTGGCCCGCTCAGAGACCAGGGCCGCTTCCATGGGTTTGACATCATGGTAGCCGTGACAGGCATAACAAGTCATGGTGACCCCTTTTTTACGAATCTCCATGTGAACGCTGTCCTTGAACTCCTCCGCCGACTCTTCATGGCAGGAGCAGCAGCATACCGACTCCAGGGTGGCGGCATGGGGCAGTTCTTCATCCCAGTTGAGTTCTTCGATGTCGGCATGGCAGTCCACACAGGCGATCCCGTTGTCGTTGTGAATGGAGTGGTTGAACGACTCTTCATCGACATAGAGTGATTCGGTGATCTCGGTGTTGAGGATGTTGTCGGTGCTCTCCTTGGTGAGGCTTTCATCACTGTGACACTCCAGGCACTCTGCGTTTTCAACTCCCCAGGCCCAGGAGGGAGAGAGAGAACAGAGGACGAGGATGGCCAGGCCATATCGCAGGTTAAATCCGGTCAAAATGTTCATGGTTTTTCTCCTGAGCAGCTTTCGGTATCAAGCGCTCTCTTCTGGTCAGTCTTGGCTGACTTTTCGTTGCTGTACATTATCTTGTCCGGTCAATGACAACTATATTGACCGTCCTGCTTCCTCGGTTGTAACTGTCGCTGGGCTGGCCTCGTTCCCTGTCTTCGTTTGTGGTTCGGCCTGCTGACTCATCGTTTGGCCCCGGGATGAAGTGATTTCCATCGACTGACCCGGCGTTGAAAGGTCCGCAGCTTGCTGTCGCCGTATTGGCCGGGAAACTTATCCTGCAGATGCCGAAACAGAGTAATGGCCCTGAGCTCGGGGTTTTCCTCTAAAAGCGGTAGGATCTCAAGTTGCCAGACCTGGGCGAAACAGTCCGGATGGGTTCGCCAGTGGCGCCGGCGGTCACCGCCATGGCGGTATTCTCCCTTTTCAATGCGGCGCCCGGAGCGCTCGGATATTCCGGCCATGGCAGCGGCGGTTTTCTGGGTTTTTCCCTGGCTGCGCGCCATGGTGTAGACTTTGATCTGGACTGAATTTATGGGCTTGCCAGACACTGATAACCTCCCTGGTCAAGGGGAACCTCTTTTGCCGATCAGCTGATACGGAGTCGGCCATCTTAATTGCCGCTGACCGGACAGAATAATTGACGTCACCTGGGTACGAATAGAAACACCCCACTCAATCAGGGGCGCGGTCCTGCACACCTTTTGCATTTGCTGTGCCAGGATGGCGAATCGGCACCAACAGGGGCTTGGAGGGTTGGGGTGGGCTTGAACCGTTGCATGATTGCAAGGCTTCTTCCTGGGGGTGTTGCAGGAATGCAATCTTCGGGTTGGGGCAAAAGGCTGGGAGGCGGAAGGGAAAGGGAAGGCAAGGGTGGAGGGTGAGCAGGATGGGCGAGGGGGGAGACGCGTGATCTTTTGCTCAGCTGTGCTCAAGTACTGGCAGCGAGCGACCGCGACCCAGGGGGCACGGCAGAGCAATGGCGCTGGATCAGGAGAGGGGCTTGGGGCAGGAGAACGAGGGGCGGAGCGGCGGCAGCGGCAAGGGATTTGGGAGAGCGAGGCTGTCTCCCTGCGTCCTTGCGGGCCTGGGAGACAGCCAGGGGTGAGCGCTCTACCGGTCGACAGGCAGGCGCTGGAGCAATCAGGCAGCCATCACCGGTTCACCGCTCTCTTCGGCAGTGATCCGTTTGTCAATGGAGTAACCTATCAACCCGTAACAGGCGGCAAAAAGGGCTCCGTTGAGCAGGTTGATCAAGACCAGCTGGGAGGCGGTGATGGTCGTGTTCAACTCCAAGACTCCAGTCCCCAACAGGCAGAGATAGCCCACCGAACCATGGGTCAGGTTGGCGATCAGGCCGACCAGGCCCAGCAGTTTGCCAATCAGGGGGATATAGGTCATTTTCAGTAAACCAAAACTTACCGGAGCGATGACTGCGCCCATGGAAACACCGTTCCAGAGCCATCTGTTCTTGAGATGGTAATGTTTGGTCAGGTGGAAGCAGGATAAAGGCACTATTGCAAGAAAAATTAACCATTGGCTCATGAGGGCTCTCCCTTGTTGTGGTTTGAGAGCTACCAGTACTGTCAGCCAGCCGATAGGCTCTCTCTTTGTCCTCTGTTGGTTTTGAGGAAATATGGCGATTGTACCTGGAGGGTTGCATGATATGTGCCAGCTGTCTGTTGTGGTTTTTGTCCTTTTATTCCGTATTGTTATTGTCGTGGGCTGCAGGCTCTTGCCAGAGGGGCTTGCAACCTTGCAATGGTTGCATTGCACGCTTTGCACTGTCCCGGAACCGGGCTTCTGGCAAACAGGTCTATGCCTTTTCCGGTTCAGGAGGCATCGGTTGAGGGAGCAGGAAGACGACTCTGGAGCCGTGAGCCCGCCTGGGGCGGGGCGGTGATTGGTCATGGCCCAGTGAAAGATAGGGGGAGGTGGAGGTCAGGCTGAGAAGCGCGCCTGGACGAAGCAGAGTACAGACTCGAGTGAGGAGGAGAGAGGCGGGAAAGGATCCTCTCCAAGATCTCTGCTCGTCCGGCGCATCCAGCGCATCAGCCGCAGTAGCAGCTACAGAAGGGCCGGAAGGGTTCGGCAGGGCTTCCCCCAGTCGGCCCCGGTCTTTTACGTCAGGAAGCAGCAGGGGGAGCAGTTCGCTGTTTTCAGGTACCGGTAACGGCGCACCAGAATTGTCGGATCAGGGTAAGCGGTCCGTTGATGGTTAAGCCGTAAATCAGGCAAGATAGGCCCCAGATCCCGATCAGTGCCGACAGCCCCAGGCCGACATTGAGGACAAAGCGTGAACATTCGGCGCCAGGTTCAACCTGACTGCTGAGTGGAACGTGTACGCTGGAGGAAAGTTCGGTTTGTGCCTTCATTTATGCTGTCCTTGTCCGCTGCTTGTCGGATGCTGAGGTTGAATGGTGCTTGGCGGAGATCCTCCTGTCGGAGGCGTGAGCGACGTATATTGGTATTGGACTTAATCTTTGCATCAAGCGTGCCATAAAATCAGAAGGGATGCGCTGACAGGAGGAGCAGGGAGGGTGTTGGCAGGGAACTTGCCCGGCGAAGTGCTGTTCAGGCGGGCAAGCCTGGAGCGGTGGGGAAGGAGTGTCTTTGACAGGGACGGGATTGAGCGGGGAGGGGCTGCCTCGGGATCTGTTTCAGCCGTATCATTCGCTTCAGCAGCTTCAGCAGCTTCAGCAGCTTCAGCCGGGAGGGAGCACCGAGGGATCCAGGGGAATCAGCAAGCTGGTTCGGGGCAGGGTCCCTGTGGTTTCCCCCTGTTGCTGCAGTTTGCCGTTGAAGCGTGCCACCATGGCTCTACAGCTGGACAGGGATGGCCAGGGGGGAAGAGGATCTCCTGCCGGGGCTGTCTCCATATCCAGGGGCGAGATGCTAATGCACAGCTCCGGCTTGGTTCCGCTACCCGGAGCTGCGCTGAGCTCGATCCTTGCCTCATCCTCGCCTCTGGCAAGGGCGCTCAGGTTGGCTTCTGCCTGGTGGATCAGGGTAAGGAGAACCACCTGGATCTCGATCAGAGGTCCGCTCAGCCTGGGAAGATCCTGGGCAAGGGCGGTCTTCAGGACGATCCTCTTCTGCCTGAAGCGTCCCTGAACCAGGTGCTGAATGGAGGTGATCAGGCGCTCCGGGGAACAGCCTGCCACTGCAGTCGGTTCCGGGCTGACCAGTTGGTTGAAATCTGCGGCCAGCCGGGAAATTTTTCGTTCTTCGCCATGGAGTTTCTCCAGGAGCAGCAACTCGTCTTCCCGCTCCCCGCAAGCGGTGTTGAGATCGACCAGGGCCTGGGCGTAGTTGAGGCTGCCGTTGGAGAGGTTGGTTATCTCATGGGCCATGGAGCTGGAGAGTTCACCGGCTATGGCAAGACTGTAGAGCTCAGCCGGAACGGGCGCCGTTTCAGGGCGGTCCGGGGTCTGGGCCCTTGCTTGGTGCTGCCTGCGGAGCTGACCGATGTGGAGGCAGAGGAATTCGAGGGCGCTGACCTCGAGATCACTGAACGAGCCGCCTTCACTGCGGTAGACCGTGACAATGGTATCAACGTCTCCGTTGGGACCGTTGATGGGGAAGGAAGCGCTGACCACGCTCTGGCTCTCAAGGGCCAGTGCCTTGCGCAGGGAGAGAGGGATCCCGTCGTAGCTGGTCTGAACAATGGCGGTGGCCTCTGTGTCCAAGGCCTTGCGGGCGCTGTCACAGAGGCTGCCTTCCTGATGGCAGAACTCGATGAAATGTTCGATGGTCTGTCGACACTGGCTGGGAGAACTGGAGACACAGCCACAGCCGGTGATAGGGGTGGGAACGTGTCCCTGATGGGGGTACTGGCCTACCCAGACCAGGAAGTAGTCGGGATTGGTTTGCAGCACCGAGCAGAGGGTCTCCCAGTCATCCTGGTGGTCAAAGGACTCTGGCAGGGTCTGGAGGAGATTGTTGAGGCAGATCCGGAAATGGTCCAGTTGTCGCTGCCGTGCCTGTTGCCGGTGGAGGTGGCTGGTCAGCGACTGGACCGATGCCGGCAGGGTCCCGGCCTTTAAGGGGCCGTGAGCCGCCTCCTCTGCAGGAGAGACGATGGTGGTTGCCAGGCGCATGATGGGTACCGCCACGCTGCGATGGATCAGGAGGAGGACTGTACTGGTGAGGAAGAGGATCAGGGCCAGGGAGCCGATGATAACGTTATAGAGTCCCAGGAGGAGAGAGCGGGTGTGCTCATCCAGGAGGGTGTGGAATTGGAGGAGGTAGTTGCTGATATGGTTCAGGGAGGTGGTCAGCCTGCCCAACTGCTCGATGCTCAGGCTCGAGCTGGAATCGCTGATGGCCCGGAGCTGAACCACCAGGCCCATGAGATCCACCTGGGAGAGAAAGGAGATCTTGAACTCTTCGGGGATGGCGATATCGTCGCTGATACTCTTCAATTCCCGCTCAAAACCGAGGAGCTCGTCACCGGCCTTGCGGGCATTGATGGTCTTGCCGGCCACCAGGGACTCGTTGAGGTGTTCTTTGATGGAGGTGAACTGGAAGATGATCTGATCGGAGCGGGAGAGGATCTCTTCGCAGTGACCGTAACGGTGATACTGTTGGATGCCCAGGACGGTGACTGCCGCAAGCAGGACCACCACCACCAGGGTTACGGTGGGGAAGAGCTTTCTTAGTTCTACCTTGCCTAAAAAAGAATGCATACCAGTGTTCCCTCAAATACGTTACAGGGCCTGCGGCCGTCAACTTCTCTGCAATCGGCCCGCAGTCAGCAGGACGGTCCTGCCGGAGCAGAACTAGGTATTACTGGTATCGCAATAGCTGGTCAATAAATAATACCGTTTTTATCCAAAATTTCCTTGCAGGTTATGCCGATTTTTCCTGCGCAGGCTCAATGGGCCAGAGAGCATTATGCAGGGCCCTTTCTGGCATGCGTGGTGCGCCGATTTCTCTTGACAGACTCGGCTTTGTACATTAGCAGCTGAACCATCATGGAGCGGCTATGAAGGGAAAACAAAAAGCACTCATCGAGGCCAAGGCCAAGGTGCTCAAGGCCCTGGGGCATCCGACCCGGCTCTGGCTGGCGGAACAGTTGGCTGATGGTGAGAAGTGTGTCTGTGAGTTGGCAGAGCCCCTTGAGGCAGATTTTTCCACCATCTCAAAGCATCTCTCCGTCCTCAAGGAGGCCGGGGTCATTGCCGGCCAGAAACGCGGCAAGATGGTCTACTATCGCCTGAAGGTACCCTGTATTCTCAAGTATATGCCCTGTGTTGAGGCGGTGATTGAGGCCGGTATCAAGGAACAGGCAGAGTTGCTGGAGTGATTTTTTTTTGGGTTTTGTTTGGTTGTTTTGCCAAATAACCTTGTTTGCAGCGGTCTTGGGAGAGGTTGGCTGGGTCGTGCCCGTCTGCCCCATTCCTGAGGGGCCGTAGCCGTCAGGGTAGAAAATTTTTGATCAAGGAGAAGCAGAGAATGAACCAGTTGAACCAGTTGGACCAGTTGGATCGGGTAGTCGCGGCGATGGATTTTGACTTTTTAGGCAGGGGCGAACATGCAATGGGGCTTGACGGCCTTCATCGGTGCCTGGGAGATGAGCACTATTATTTTCTCGATGTCCGTTCAGACCAGGAGGCTGCCCTTGTAGCCTTCCCCTTTGCCTGCCATATCCCCCTTAAGAAGCTGCCCAGCCGTCTGGATGAGCTGCCTCAGGAGAGGTGCATTGTCGCCTTCTGCTCCTCGATCTTTCGAGCTGCCGTGGCCTACACCTATCTTAAGGCCAAGGGCTTTGCAGAGGTCAAGGGGCTGAGCGTGCCCCTGGAAGAGATGGTCCTGGCCTTTAAGCCGGGTCCCCTTGCAAAGAGGTGACCTTTTCTTCGCTCTTTGGAGAACAAGTTGTGGCCATCCCCTATCCCTTTTTTCCTGCAGGAGTCTATGGATTTCCTAACCCTTATCGTCGCCCTGCTCTCCTTTGGCCTGAGTTTTGTCTTTGCCCTGGGGGGAGTGGGCTCGGCCCTGGTCCTGATTCCGGTCCTCACCTGGTTGGGGATTCCCTTTATCCAGGCCAGGCCCATCGGCCTCTTTGTCAACGGGGTCAGCATGCTGGGCGCCACCTTTTCCAACATCAGGCAGAAGCGGCTGGATTATCGCCTGGGGCTGCCCATCATTCTTGCCTCTGCGCTCCTGGCTCCGGTTGGCGCCCTGGTGGGGCACCAGGTATCTGCCCGTGCGGTGCTGCTGGTCTTTATCGCCTTTCTCTTCTTCTCAGGGATGATGATTCTCTTTTTCAAGGGGGCCAGCCACAGCGATCGTTACCGCGAGGACCTCTCCCTGTTCGGGCGCCTGCTGGTGGGGGTGGCGGCTGGATTTTTCTCCGGTTTGCTGGGTGTGGGCGGGGGAGGGGTGATTTCGCCGCTCTTGATCATTCAGGGGGTGCATCCGAAAAAGGTGACCACGATCACCGCCTTTGCCGTGCCCTTTTCTTCGTTTTCCGCCTTTCTGACCTACCTGGCCATGGGATCGGTGTCGTGGACGATTCTGGCGGTGGCCGGACTCAGCGCCTGGTGCGGCGGCTATCTGGGAACCATGGTGATGCACCAGCGGATGCGTCCTGGAACCGTGAGAAGGATCCTGGGGGTTGTCCTCCTGCTGCTTGGCCTGCGTCTGCTCTTTCAGCTCAGCTGAGGGGAGGCGGAGAGCACCCTGATAGAGTGGCTGGCTTCCGGTGGCCGTTGTCAGGATCTTATCCCCTTTTCCGGGGAACCGGCAAAGGCGCGGGGCAGGCCAGGGAAAAGAAGAGGGACAGCGCAGCCCGGGTGAGCTGTGCTGCCCCTCACGGGCGGACCGGGCTATTCAACCATCTTGTTGGGCAGAAAGGAGACGATCTCTGGTGCGGCGGTGATCAGGATCACCATCAGGATCATGATCAGGAAAAAGGGGAAGGTGGCCTTGAGGATATTGCCCACTCTTTCTCCGGAGATCCCCTCGATTACAAAGATGCTGAATCCCACCGGCGGGGTGATCTGGGAGAGCTCCACCATGAAGACCAGAAAGATCCCGAACCAGAGGGGTTCGAAGCCTGCGGCCACGATGATGGGCAGGACAATGGGCAGGGTCATCACAACGATGGAGATTCCGTCCAGGATCATCCCCAGGATCAGGTACATCACGGCCACCACCACGATCAGCAGGTAGGGCGAGAGACCAAGCCCTGAAATATAGAGGCTCAGTGCCCGGGCAATGCCGACAAAGCCCACAACCTGGGAGAGGAAGGCGGCGCCCACGATGATAAAGGAGATCATGGAGGTGGTCTTGACCGCAGAGAGGACGGCCTCCCGGAAGTTGGCCAGGGTCAGGTTCCTGAACCAGAGCGCCAGGCCAAAGGCGCCCACCACCCCGATGGCGGCCGCCTCGGTGGGGGTGGTTATCCCCAGGTAGATACCGCCCAGGACGATGACGATCAGCAGCAGGACCGGAAAGAGCTCCCTGGAGGAGCGGAGCTTTTCCCTGAAGGTATAATGTTCCTCCTCCTCGGGCATGACCGCCGGGTTGAGCAGGGCCCGGATCACGATGTAGATCGCATAGGCCGAGGCCAGCAGCAGTCCGGGGATGATCCCGGCAATAAACAGCTTGCCGATGGAGGTGTCTGAGAGGATCCCGTAGATGATCATGATCAGGCTGGGCGGGATCAGGAAGCCCAGGGTTCCGGCACCGGCCAGGGAACCGATGGCAATCCCCCGGTCATAGCCCCGTTTGGAGAGTTCGTCCAGGGTGATCTTGCCCACCGTAGCCGTGGTTGCGGCACTGGAACCTGAGACCGCTGCAAACAGGGAACAGGCCACCACGTTGATGTGGAGCAGCCGACCCGGGATGTTGGCGAGCCAGGGCTGGAGGCCGTTGAGCAGGCGGGTGGAGATCTGGGTTCGGTAGAGGATCTCGCCCATCAGGATGAACAGCGGCAGGGCGGTCAGTGACCAGGAGTTGGTGCTGTTCCAGATGGAGTTGGCCAGGAGGCCGCCGATCTTGTCCCAGATGGAGATGGTGGGCGGCAGGTTGAGCTGGAAGAGCAACATTCCGGCAAGTCCTGAGGCCATCAGGGAGAAGCCGATCCACAGACCGGAGAGCAGCAGGAGAAACATGATCCCGAACAGGGCAATGGTCAGGATTAAGGGGTCGGAGATGATAGCAGCCTCCTCAGGAAATCGCTTGCCAGCTGCAGGATGAAGAGCAGCAGGCCCACAGGGATTACCAACTGGGGAATATAGATGGGGGTTTCAGAGATGGAGTCGGCGGTCATGCCCAGGTCCCAGACATCGTAGGTCATCAGTATGGCATGATAGAGGGCAAAGCAGGAAAGGGCCAGGGCAATGGCCAGCACCACAAGGTCCAGGTAGCGCTGTCCCTTCCTGGAGAGCCGGCCGCGGATGATGGAGATCCGGATGTGGGCCTGTTCCTTCATCGAAAAGGCCAGGCCGGCCATGACCACCACCACGAAAAAGTAGGCACTGTACTCATCGCCGATCAGGGTCGAGCTGTTGAACAGGGTGCGGGCGATGATCTCGACGACGATGAGGAGGACAATCAGGAGCATGAACAGGCCGGAGAGATAGCCTCCGGCCTGGGAACATGCCTCAATCACGGCGATCAGACGTTTCATCAGTTAAGATACCTGTTGAGTAGGGCCGCCTCAGCCTTCTTGGCCTTCTTGAGGAACTTGAGCTGAATCTTCCGGGCCGCAGCATCCAGCTCGGCGGCGAAGGCCGCGTCTTCCTGGCTCACCTTGATGCCGTTCTGCTCGATGATCTTCTGGGCCTCTTCACTGCGTGTCTGGGAGTTGGCCCACTGGGCCGCCTCGGTATCTGCAGCTGCCTTGAGCATGGCCTCCTGCTGCTCAGGGCTCAGGGCATGCCAGTAATCCAGGTTGATACAGACCATGTTCAAGGGATAGGCGTAGTTGATGGGTTTGAAGTTGTTGAGCACTTCCCAGAACTTGCCGTTTTTGGCCGACTCGGTAGAGGTCAGTACCGAGTCGATCATGCCGGTACGCAGGGAGGCATAGACCTCACCCCAGGGCATGGACAGGGGCATCCCGCCCATGGCCTTGAGGAATTCGGCACCATTCTTGTCGTAGGTACGGGTCTTGCTGCCCTGGATGTCGGCACTGCTGTTGATCATCTTCTTGGTCACCAGTCCACTGGGCGGCCAGGGGGCGGCGTAGAGGAGTTTCTGGTTCCATTTTTGGGCTGCTTTCTCATAGAGGGGCTTGGCATCCAGGTAGAGGGCGTGGGCCTCGTCATAGGACTTGACCAGGCGGGGCAGGGAGCTGATTCCAAAGACATGGGAGCTGCCGGCAACCACCCCCATGAGAATATCAGACATCGCTACCTGGCCGTCTTTCACCACCTTCAACAGTTCCGGTCCCTTGAAGCCGAGGCTGCCGCCGGGGTGAACGGTGATCAGCACCGTGCCCCTGGAGTACCCTTCAACCCGTTTGGCAAAGTCACTGGCCCCCTGGGTGTGGAAGCTGGAGGCACCGTAGACGGCATTGAGGTCCAGTTTGCTGGGACCTGTGGCCCAAACCGAGTGGGCTGCAAAAAGAATCAGGGCCGTAAGGATGGATACGCTGGGTAATCTTTTCATCGAGCTTGTGCTCCCTTGTTTAAGATGGGTGGGTGGATCTACCGTCATGGGGCCCGGGCTGGATGCGGCCAAGCCTATGGATTGTCGAGTCAGCTGTGACCGGCTCTCCCCAGGCGTGATCCGTGCCTGAGCTGTTTAGAGCTGAAACAGGTAGTGGTTGACCTTTGACCTGAATATCTCACTGTTAAAATATGCCCTTCCCATGGATGCAAATGATTGCACCGAGAGGTCCAGCTCTTTCAGCCGGGCCAGCATCGAGGCATGCCGGCGGTATATCGTATGGGCCTGCTCAACGCTGACCTGCTGAAAACGGATCCGGTCCCCGGGCATGGCCTGGGCCAGCTTGCCGATATCTGAGCTGATCACGGTGGCGATCTTGGCATAGCCGCCGACGGTCTGCTCGGAGAGCAAAATGATCGGGTCCCCGCCCTCGGGAATCTGGATGCCTCCGGGCAGGCTCGGTTCCGAGATGATGCTTGCCGGCATGCCGGGATCCAGGCGGATCTTGGTCCCTTCCAATCGATAGCCCATCCGGTTGACCTGGGGAGAGACGGTGAACTCGCTGTTAAAAAATGTCACCAGGCTCTGGCTGAAGTAGTCTTCCTGGGGCCCGGCAATGGCCCTGATGGTCCAGTTCGTCTGGTATTCCGGGATATAGGGGTCGGGGATGGCCCGCTCCACCCAGGGGGGATCGTTGCCGCGGTCAAGGATCCCCTGGGGGAGGACATCCCCCTGCCTGAGGGGGCGGCCCTCATGACCGCCAAAACCGGCCCCGGTGTAGCAGGATCTGCTGCCCATCACCAGGGGCACGTCGATCCCTCCGCCTAGGGCCAGGTAGGCCCGGCAGCCCCTGGAGGCAATGCCCATGGTGATCAGGTCTCCTGGCTGGACTGCAAAGGAGCGCCAGCCGCCAAGGTGCTGCCCGTTATGGAGCAGTTCCATCTCGGCCCCGGTGAGGGCGAGCACACAGGGGCTCAGGATTCTTATGCTGGGACCGGCAAAGGTAATCTCCAGCAGGGCCGCTTCCGCCGGGTTGCCGACCAGGAGGTTGGCCAGCTGGGCGGCATACCCATCCAGGACTCCGCAGGGGGGGACGCCGTACTGCTGATAGCCGTAGCGGCCCTGGTCCTGCACCGTGGTAAAGGCGCCGGGCTGAAGAATCTCCAGTGCCCCGCTCATTTCCGCTGCTCCCCGCGCAAACGAAGATACTCATCCCTGCTGATGGGGCTAAACCTGAGGAGATCACCGGCCTTGAGCAGGAAGGGACGGTCGTGTCCGGGGTCAAACAGGGGACAGGGGCACCTGCCGATGAGCTGCCAGCCGCCTGGACTGGCGATGGGGTAGATCCCGGTCTGACTGTTGGCAATGCCCACGGAGCCGGCCGGGACCAGGGTGCGCGGCGTGGCCAGTCTGGGGGTGTGGATCTTTTCCGAGAGCCCGCCCAGGTAGGGAAAACCAGGGGTGAAACCGATCATGTAAACCGGGTAAAGGGGTGCAGAGTGGATGGCGACGACCTCTGCCGGGCTGAGCCGGTTATGGGCCGCCACCCGGGCCAGATCCTCGCCAAATTCTCCGCCGTAACAGACCGGCAGTTCCACCACCCGTGCCTCGGGTAGAGCGGTGTGTTCCAACTCATCATAGAGGGCGAGCAGGGCCTGGCGCAGGGTCTCAGGTTTGGTCTGGAGGGGATCGTAGATCACGGCCAGGGAGCGGTAGCCGGGGATGATCTCAACCACTCCCTGAAGCCTTGTCCGCTCCAGTACCAGGCTGAGTCCGCGAATTTTTTGGTTGATCTCCGGATCGATGCCTGTGCCCAACTCCATCAGCATGCCCCGGTCGCCGGCAGGGCGAAAGATCGGTTCAGGGTAGAGGCCCCCCTGTGGGGAAGGGCGGCTCATCCCTGCTGTTCCATGGCTGGCTTCACCCGGATGCCTGCCTTTTCCAGGGACTGGCGGATGGTCTTGGCCAGGCTGCCGGCCTGGGCAGTGTCTCCATGGAGGCAGAGGGTCTCGGCCTGAATCTCGATGGCCTGGCCTTTGGTATCCACAATCCGGCCCTCCTCGGCCATCATCAGGGCCCGCTCGGCGATCTCTGCAGGGTCGTGCTTGACTGCCCCCTCCATGGAACGGGGGGCCAGGTTGCCGTCCGGCGTATAGGCACGGTCCGGAAAAGCCTCGTAGATCACCCTGAGGCCGAATTCCTTACCCACCTTTGCCATCAGTCGTCCCTTTTCGCCGGCCAGGGCAATGAAGGCGATCTGCGGGTTGACCCGGACAATCCCTTCGGCAATGGATCGGGCGATCTCCACGCTTTCAACGGCCTTGAGGTAGAGGCTGCCATGGGGTTTGACGTGGCTGACCCGGGTGTGATGCACTGCACAGAAGGCCTGGAGGGCTCCAAGCTGGTAGATGATATAGTTACGGATCTCCAGCGGGCTGAGGTGCATGGGGCGACGGCCGAAACCCATCAGGTCCGGGTAGCCGGGATGGGCACCGATGTTGACCTGGTGACTAACCGCCAGCTGAATGGTCTGGTCCATGACCATGGGGTCGCCGGCATGCCAGCCGCAGGCAATGTTGGCCGAGGTGATATGGGGCATCACCTCCTGGTCGGCACCCATCTGGTAGGCACCGTAGCTCTCACCCATGTCACAGTTGAGGTCAATGTATTTCACTCGCTCACCACGTCTCTCTTGGAGGAGCTCCGCTCAGATGAACTGGTCTTGGCAGGCAGCACGGCTCTCTGACCAATGCTGCCAGCTTGCGGACACTCTTTGTCTCGGCCTACTCTCTGTTCAGCTTCCTGCTTGCGATAACAGTCCCGGGGATCCTTACAAACGGGTTCAGCCGGCTGGCTGGTCGCTCAAGGCGAGAACCTTGTTATGTCCGGGAAAGTTGTTCGCTCTCTGATCTGCCTGGGAAGCTGCGCTCAAAGGAGCATGCAGGAAGGAATTCGATATTTAACGATATGGCTAAGGAGTAAAAAGATATGGAATATATGTCAAGTATAAACTACATATATACAAGGTGCCCGCAGGGGTGAGGAGAGGGGGGATGAGGCGGTTTCTCTGGGAGCCTCCTGGGGGCTAACTGGAGCTAACTGGAGCTAATTAAGCCGCTCCACGATTCTCCGGGTTGTGGTCTTCAGGGTACCTTGAAAAATGAGATTTTTCGATCAAGGTCAAGGGCGCGATATATTTTGCCGCAGGCATATATTTGATATTCCGAGGATAAAATTTTGAGCGCAAGGCCGAGATTGGAAGAAAAAGCAATTTTTCAAGGTGGCCTTTAGTTATTCAAGGGAGCAAAGGAGAGCGGTGCCGATGGCTAGGGTGTCTAAAGTAGAACTTGCCTACGACAAAATTTTTCACCAGATAATGACCAGCCGCTTTGAGCCTGGTCAGCAGCTTGAAGAGAAGCAGCTCATGGAGACCCTGGATATCGGCCGGACGCCCATCCGGGAGGCCCTGATGCGGCTGGAGATCAACATGATGGTGGAGTCCAGGTCTGGCAAGGGCTTTACGGTCAGGCCAGTGACCCTGCAGTCCACCCGGGCGGTTTTCGAGACCCTCTCCATCCTGGAGAATGGGGTCGCCGCGCTGGCTGTCGGGAAGGAATGTGCCCCCCAGCTCGAGGCCATGCGGGCTGCCAACCAGCAACTGCAGCAGGCTGCAGACCGGTTTGATGCCCTGGCCATGGTCCGGGAGAATTATGCCTTTCATCTGGCCTTTGCCGAATGTTCCCGTAACGAGTACCTGATCCACGGGCTGACCGCCGTCCAGTGCGAGACCCGCCGGCTGGCCTACCTCTCCTTTGGTGATCGGATCGATGAGCGGACAGAACTGGCCGAGCATTACCAGAGCGTGATCGAGGAGCATCAGCAGATCATCTCCTCTCTGGAAGGCCGCGATATCGAGCACCTCAGGGAGATCATCGACCGCCATGCAGAGGCTTTTAAAAAGAGAATCGTCGATTTTCTGCTGGGCTGATGCCCTGGGTGGAGCTGTCGGGGTTTATCCCTTTTCCAGGCAGATTCTACTGACGGAGCAGGCGATGGTTGGCAAAGCCTTGCCCCGTGCTGCTCCGACAGGGGTTGATATCCAGACCACCCCGGCGGGTGAAACGTCCCACCACCGTCAATGCGGTGGGGCCAAGCCGATGGAGGATATCGGTGAAGATCGTTTCCACACAGTTCTCATGATAGCCGCTGTGGGTCCGAAAGGAGACCAGGTAGGCAAGGAGGCCCCTCTGTTCGATTTTCCGTCCAGAGTAGCAGATCTCCACCGTTGCCCAGTCAGGCTGGCCGGTCACCGGGCAGTTGGTCCGCAGGATATGGGAGTGGAGCGTCTCCTCCTCCACCCAGCCTTCATCGTGATCCAGGAGGGTGGGCTCCACGCTGTAGACATAATGATCTGCACTGAGCTGATCGATGCAGTGACCTGCAGCCTTTCGGGTTTCCAGGCTGGCGATGTCATCACACTCATAGATGCTCACCCGGACCGGGCCTGCGGCGACCCGGGTGAGATCCGCTGTCATGATCTGTTGGACCTGGACCCTGCTCTGAAAATGGCTCATGTTGAAGGAGTTGAGATAGAGCTTCAGGGACTTGGACTCTACGATGCAGGGGCTGGAGGCCGGAAAGCGGAGCTCCGCCACTGCCGAGACCGGTCGACCGTCCGGCTCCAGCCAGGAGAGTTCCCAGGCGGTCCAGATATCTTCCCCCAGAAAGGGCAGCTTCCCCTCTCCCAGTCCCAGCTGCGCCCTGCCCAGGCTGCGTTTAACGGGGTAGAGTCGGCCCGGGTCATAGCTTGAGGGGTAGTCGGTCTGCCGACCCAATGGATTTTCGCTGCTCATCGCGGTTGTTCCTCTGTTGGTTGGTACCTGCTCCCGGCTCAAGAGAGGTAGCTGGTTGGATCTAATCCCTGGTCATGCCGGAGCGCATACTTGCGCTCATCACAGGCCCCGCAGCTGCCGCAGTGGACCAGGCCGCCCTTGTAGCAGGTCCAGGTAGCGGTGAAGTCGATCTCCAGCCTGCGGCCCAGGTCGCCGATCTCCCGTTTGTCCAGCTGGGCAAAGGGATACTCTATCCTGACCTGGTCGTCGGTGCCCAGGCGTACGGCCCGGGCCAGGGCCGCGTTGAATTCCGGACGGCAGTCCGGATAGATGTGGTGATCCCCTGCATGGGAGGCCAGCACCACCCGGGCTGCAGCCACGGATTCGGCGTAACCGGCGGCAATGGAGAGCATGATCCCGTTGCGAAAGGGGACCACGGTGCTCTTCATGGTGTCGGCGTCGTAGGCCCCGTCGGGCACCTCTTCACCGGAGCTGAGCAGGCTGGAGGCAAAGAGCTCGTTGATAAAGGGCAGGGCCACCAGGGTGTGCCCCACCTCGAGTTGGTTGCAGAGGGCTTTGGCCATGGGCAGTTCGCGGCCGTTATGTTTGGCGCCATAGTCAAAACTGATGGCCAGGCAACTTTGGCCCTGATCGAGGCAGTCGGCGAGCAGAACAGCCGAGTCCATTCCGCCGGAGAGGACCACAAGGGTATCATACATGGGTTATATTCCTTTCTTGGTGTCAAAGGCCAGGATGTGGAGACGGCTGCTCAGGCGGTAGCCCTTGCGGACGCAGTGCTCCCAGAGGATGGGGAGCAGCTGCAGCTGTTGTGCACGCTCAGCCCCCTGGGGCATGAGCCAGACCCGATCCGGTTCAAGCCCCTGGGAGCGGATGAGTTCGTCGATGCGGGGGAGGCTCTCCGGACAGGCCACCAGCTTGCAGTGGTCTGCCCTGGCCAGGGCCCCATCATCCAGCTGCCAGCGGCCGGCAAGGTATTTGGGAGAACAGACCACCTCGCCCCGGATCCCGCTGGGGATACCGGCCTTGCCGGAGGTCTCGTATTGAACCATGATGCCTGCCTGGTAGAGGGCCTGGTCCAGTGCTGCCAGGCCCTGGCTCCATTGGAGCATGGGCTCTCCGCCGGTGATTACCACAAAGGAATGACCTCCCCCCTGAACCGCTTCCATGAGACCGCTCACCCTGGTTCGAACACCCCCTTGCCAGGCCCCTTTGGTGTCGCACCAGGGGCACAGTGGGGGCACGCAGCCGGAGAGGCGGATAAAGAAGGCCGGGCGGCCGCAGTGGGGCCCCTCCCCCTGGAGCGAGCTAAAGGTCTCATGGATGTGAAGCTGCTGGGGATTCATGATGGCTGCGCGGCCGGCTCTGCGGTCATGGTTGCCCAGGAGTCCGGGGTCTCGTAGAGCCGAACCTGTACCAGGCGCAGGCCCTTCTGGCTGAGGACAGGGGAGAGGGTCGAGAAGATGTGGCGCACCATGTTTTCTGCGGTGACCGGAATCTCCGCGTACTCGGGCAGTTCGTTTAAGTTGGCGTGGTCGTAGCGGTCGAGGATGAGCGCCTTGCCCAGCTGCTTGAGTTCCGTGAAGTTGATGATCATCCCCGAGGCATCCAACTCTCCTGAGACCGTCAGTTGGAGGGTATAGGAGTGGCCGTGGAGGGAGGCACACTTGCCGTAGAGGGCCTGATTCTCCTCTGGGGAGAGCTCAGGCCGGCAGAGTCGGTGAGCTGCGTCAAAGCGAAATTCTTTGCTGATGGAAAGCATGGGTACCTTGCCTTTGCCTGCACAGCAGGAGGCGCCCTGTTACCCACCATCCGCAGCGAACTGCACAGGAGGGGGAGATGTGAAGGGCCACAGCCGGCTGGGCGGTCAGTGAGGGAGAATTTGTACTGCGGGATGCCTCTCGTCCGCACGGGGGGTTGTCTGTCTTTGCCAACCGCCCTGTTGCTCCGCTGGGTTGCCCGTCTGCGTACCTGACAGGTCCCTTTCAGAGTGTTTCAGTCAATGATCCGCCTTTGTAGCATAGAGCGTTCGTTTTGCAAATGGTTTTTCTCTGGGCTTCTTTTCTGCTTGAAGCGTTCAGTCAGGCCGGGTCGACGAGCATTGCGCTGGTCAAGAGCCGCTCTATGGCCTCCACGGGCGCCGGCTTGCTCAACAGAAATCCCTGGAGGTCGTCGCAGTCCAGCTCCTGCAAGGCTGAGCGCTGTCTCTCGGTTTCCACACCTTCGGCAACCACGCTGAGATTGAAACTCTTGGCAATGTTGATGATCGAGTGGAGCAGGGAAAGGCCGTTTTCCGAGGTATCGATATTGTGGACAAAGGATTTGTCGATTTTCAGGGTGGTGAGGGGAAAGAGTTGCAGGTGGCTCAGGGCCGAGTAGCCGGTGCCAAAGTCGTCTATGGCGATGGCGACCCCCAGCTCCTTGAGCTGCAACAGGGTTCGAACCGCCTCCTCCGGCTGCTCCATCATGACCCGTTCGGTCAGCTCCACCTCGAGGTGGCGGGGATGCAGTCCCGTCTCATGGAGGGTCTCGGTTATGGTGGCGAACAGCTCGCTGAAGTTGATATTGTTGCCGGATATGTTCACCCCGACCCTGCAGTCGTCGAAGATGCCGGCCATGACCCACTGCTGGGCCTGGCTGCATGCCTCCCGGATAACCCAGGTGTTGATGTCGTGGATGAATCCGTTTTCCTCGGCAAAGGGTAAAAAATCATTGGGGGCAATGATCCCTCTCTCCGGGTCGATCCAGCGGATCAGGGCCTCCACCCCTTTAACGGCAGCGCTGGTGTTGGAAAACTGCGGTTGGTAGTAGAGGACAAACTCTCCCTGCTCAAGGGCCCTGTGCAGGCGGTTGTTCAGGAGGAAACGTGCCTCCACCGCAGCGTTCATGCTCTGCTGATAGAACATGTAGGTGTTTCGGCCACCCTGTTTGGCCTCGTACATGGCGGTGTCGGCATGCTTGAGGAGCTCGTCAATGTCTTCTCCATCTTCGGGATAGAGACTGAGCCCAACGCTGGCGGTCAGGTTGACCAGTTGTTCTTCCAGTTCGATGGGCTTGCAGACCGTCTCCAGGATCCGTTCGGCAAGCTTTGCGGCGTTGTCAGGGGTGGATATGTTGACGGCTATCACCGTGAACTCGTCTCCGCCTACCCGGGAAATGATGGAGGTCAAGGGTTCATCTCCCTGGCGGGCAATGATATCTGAAGGACGGAAGATGGCCTTCAGGCGGTTGGCAACGGTTATCAGGATCTTGTCGCCGCTGGGGTGGCCCAGGGTATCGTTGATGCCCTTGAAGTGGTCCAGGTCAATAAAGAGGATGGCAATCCTGTTCTGCTCCCGTTGGGCCTGGTGGAGAACCCTTGACCAGTGTTCCCTGAAGAGGGAGCGATTGGCCAGGCCGGTAAGGTTATCGTAATAGGCAAGGTAACGGATCTTGTCCTCAGCCTGCTTCAACTCGGTGATATCCTGGATAATGCCGATGAGCAGATCCCTGTTGAGCGGATCGTTGACAAACTCGCCCTGGTTAAGGATGATTCTCTCTGCGCCGTCTTCCCTGCAGATACGGTAGCTGACGCTGAACGGCTCTTTCCTGGTGCAGGCCTGATCGATGGTTTTTCGGATATGATCTTTCTCCTCCCCAAGGATGGAGGCAAAGAGCATCTCATAGCTACCGCAATGGCTGAGGCCGAAGAGCTCCGGTGAGGGGGAGCTGAAGGTGAAGGTGCCTCCATCCAGGTCGTGTTCCCAGTGGCCGAGTCGGGCAATTTCCTGGGCCTTGACCAGCCTCTCCTGGCTCCTGTCCAGTTCCTGGAGGGTGGTGCCGGCGCGGAGCCAGTAGCGGACCCGGTAGCCCAGGACCAGCAGATTGATCGGCTTGCTGATAAAGTCGGTGGCGCCGGCATCAAAGGCATCCGTGATGGTCTGTTCATCTTCCAGGGCCGTGACCATGACCACCGGGATATGCTGCCCGCCAGGCAGCCGGCGTAATGCCCGGCAGGTTGCGATGCCGTCCATACCGCTCATCATCACATCCAGCAGGATCAGATTGGGCTGTCTGCTCATGCAGCTGGCTACGGCCTCTTCCCCGTTTGCCGCCTCCAGGACCGTAAAGCCCGAATTTTCGAGACTGAATTTAACCAGTAACCTGGCTGCGGAGTCATCATCGATCACCAGGATCACGTCCTGGCGCGATGGTTCGGCTGGGGGGAGGGTGTTCTCGTTCGTCATCGATCTTGGTTGGCTTTCTGGATTTTTCTGTTGTGGTAACCGAGTCAGGGTATCAGTCGGGCATACGCCCTGCATTTGGCCATGGTTGACCCTCCACAGTCTGCGCTCTCATGGGAAACCCGGGTGCCTGGTCTCTACTCTGCCGAGTTCCGTCGTCCCCTGGCCGGGAGAGGGAACAGGCGGGTGCCCCCAGGAGCGCAGGGCAGCATCTGGCTCCTGGCTTCCTGAAAAGTATTCTTTACATTTCAACTCTAAGAACAGGGTAGCATAGATGTTTTCAAGGTCAAAAAAAAGAGCAGGATTATTTTGGAAGAGTATCAGTGGTTCTCCCTTCTCTCCCCGCTGTTTAGTCCTGGCCGCCATCTTCCAGCATCGGCTTGCTGAGATCTTTCCCGAATCTGCAGCTCGCCGGGACTTGGAGGGTTAGGGTATGGTATACTAAAGATACAAACAAGAAGGGTAACCATTAATGCATGAGCTCCTGTTGGGTGTTGAAATTGGCCATGGAAAAAAAGCCTCAACCTACTCGGATCGTAATTATGGGTGCTGCCGGTCGGGATTTTCATAACTTTAATATGGTTTATCGCGATGACCCGGAGAGCCGGGTGGTCGCCTTTACCGCCAGCCAGATTCCGCAGATCTCCGGGCGTCGCTACCCGGCATCGCTTGCAGGTGCTCTCTACCCGGATGGTATTCCCATCGTAGAGGAGGCGCAACTGGCTCGTCTGTGTCAGGACGAGCAGATAGATCAGGTGGTTTTTTCCTACAGTGATGTTGGCTACGAGCTGGTGATGCAGCGCGCCGCCATCGCCCTGGCATCGGGGTGTGATTTCCTGCTGCTTGGCCCGGAGCGGACAAGCTTGCAGGCCAGGGTACCGGTCATTGCCGTCTCCGCCGTCAAGACCGGTTGCGGCAAATCACAGACCAGCCGCTGGATATCGCGGTTGCTCCGGGGAAAAGGGCTCAGGCCCGTGGTCCTTCGTCACCCCATGCCCTATGGCGACCTGGAGCGACAGGCTGTCCAACGTTTCGCCAGGCCCGCGGATCTCGATGCCGCTGACTGTACCGTTGAAGAGAGGGAGGAGTATGAACCGCACCTGGCTGATGGCAATCTGGTCTATGCAGGCGTTGATTACGCAAAGATTGTGGCTCTGGCCGAAGCTGAAGCCGATCTTCTCCTCTGGGACGGCGGCAACAATGACTTTCCCTTTGTTCGACCAGACCTTCATATTGTCCTGGTGGATCCCCTCAGGCCAGGTTTTGAGACCTCCCACCATCCGGGTGAGGCCGTGTTGCGGATGGCGGATGTCGTGGTGGTGACCAAGGTGAATACAGCGACTGCTGCAGATGTGTTCGCTGTCGGCAGGAATATTGCTGCCCTCAACCCCAGCGCCCCGGTGGTTCACGCTGCTTCGCCGGTTCAACTGGACCATCCGGAGATGGTCCTGGGGAAGCGGGTCCTGGTGGTAGAGGACGGGCCAACGATTACCCACGGAGGTATGCCCCATGGGGCAGGCTATGTTGCAGCTACCCAGGCCCAGGCTGGGAAAATTGTTGATCCACGTCGTTCGGCCGCCAGCGAGATTGCCGCCGTTTTTGCGCAGTACCCCCATATCGGTCGGGTCTTGCCTGCGCTGGGCTATCACCCCTCACAACTGCGCGCCCTGGCCGAGACCATCAACCAGGCCCAGGCCGATGTGGTGGTTGAGGCCACTCCCTGTAATCTGGGGGCGCTGATTACGATCAATAAACCGGTGGTGCGGGTCAGTTATGAGTTTGAAGAGAGCGGTGAGCCAAAGCTCAGCACCCTGATAGAGGCCTTCATCCGGGGCAGGCTGGCTGAAGTTAGCTGAGGGCAGCTAATCTCCCCCTGGCCTGGAGGCCGCTTTCCCATGCCCCTTCCCACTTCCCTCTACTCCGGCGAAAGGACTATGCGGCAAACACTCCGCTCTACCTTCTTCATCTTCCTTGTCTTCACCTTCTTGTGCGCTGCAGCCCGCTCTGAAGCGATCCCTCCGGAACCCTCGCCTCTGCCGGAATGCCTGGCAGCTGCCTTTGAGGGGCCCGGAGGAGAGGTTCGCGCCCACAGTTTTGCCATCGATTTCAACGGAAGGCCGGCCGTGGGTGACCTGGACAATGACGGCTGGCCAGACTACGTGATCTCCTCGAAAGAGAGGATCGCAGCCTACGATGTGTGCGGCAGAAAGATATGGGATATCAAGGCAGGGACCAACTGGGAGTATCCCGGCCACTTTTTTTGGAACTATACCACCTATGGCTACGTCGGGGATGCCGACGGAGATGGTGCAACTGAGTTTTTGCACATCGGCTCTGACTGGAGGACGCTCTTTGTCCGTGATGGCAGGAGCGGGAGGGTGAAATATAGCTATGCCTTAAGCCGGGATGAACGGTGGATGTATGTCTTCCTGGCCCGAAGGGGTGACGACCAAGACGGGGCTGCGACCCGCATCGTTGTTGCCAGTGCCTCCTATGATCCGACCGTGTCGCTGGCGTCCATTGATCTGCGAGGCGGCTGTCCCAGGCTAGAGTGGCAGCAGAGAAGGGCGGTCCATAGCCAGGGAATGTTTATGTATCCGCCTCCGCAAACGGCGGATCTGGACGGGAGCAGGGGCGATGAAATCTTCCATGGCGCTCTCGCCCTAAGGGGAAACGGCGAACTTCTCTGGCTGGCCGATGCCAACAGTAGAACCGACAATCGCGGTATCCACGCCTTCACGGTCCGGGATATCGATCCGAGCAGACCCGGGCTTGAAGCGGTCTACAGCCTCTATAATCCGCTTCCAGGCGAGCCCTCGATCATCGCCCATGGCTACGGTGCCGGGGGCAAAGAAATCTGGGAGAGCCATTCTCCGCATCGCAACCGCCATCCTCATCAGCATGCCGTGGGAGATTTCTATCCCGGTTCCGAGGGACAAGAAATTCTTGTCAGAAACGGAGACGGCTATAATCATTGGCTTCTAAATTGCAAAGGAGAGTTGCTGCGGCGGGGCTGGAGGGTCCATCCTGGCTGGGATGGAGATGGTGAATATGTGCAGGCCGTCGAATGGGACCATAGGGCCGGCACAGAGGTGCTCTATGTTGAGCGGCATATGAAGGTTGTCCGTCATCGGGCGGTGAGGCCACGGCTCAGGGTGGTTTCTCCCCTTGAGCAGGTGCCGCTTACCCCGATATTTGGCGGCGGCAGGATGGATGATCCCCAGGAGTGGGTTGGGGAGAGCAGGAAGGGGGATTTCAATCCATACGAAGCTGCCGTGCTGGTCATAGATCTCTTTAATGATGGCAGAGAAGAGCTGCTCACCTGGGGTGGCAACCAGGTTGCTATCTTCTATAATTCAGGGAGCATGCCCGTGCCGCGAAGATGGAACGATCAGTCCTACCGAATGTTTAAAAAGATCTCCTGTCCGATCTACAGTCCCCGTTGACGAGGGCAGCCGTTCTCCGGGGCTCAGCACCGTCTCCTCTCTTCTCCGGATTCTTCCCTTGCGATCGAGTCCCCAGCACGACCGACCCCAGGCCTTGCCCCTGTTTTAGGCCCTGGCAGGCCCTTGATCCGGGCCGGCCGGGATCGGGGTGGTCGGGGATCGGGGTGGCCGGGTTTAGGGCGGGTCTGGTTGGCGGCCGCCTGTCCCGGGCAGGGGAAGAGGGATCTCAAGGCGATGCAGGCTGCCCTGGCGGGAGTAGTCCACTGCCAGGATCGAAGGTTGGAGGATCTTTGGTAAGAAGGCGCTGCCGACCACCCGACCGCCTGCTGCGAGCTCGACCTTGTTGAGGATGCGTAAGCTAAAGGCCCGCTGGGCCGTGAGCCGTTCTTTCTGGGCCGAGACCGTTGCAGCGTTGCTGAGGAGGCCAAACAGGGACCCTCCAAAGGGGATCACCTGCCAGTTCACTCTCCACATCCGGAGGAGTTGTGATCTGTTCATAGGCTGTTGCGGAATCCAGATAGCGGCCAAAGCGGTTCAGGATCTTGATATCTTGAATGGTGCAGGCCGCAGGGTGGAGATTGTCGATGGCCAGGATATATTCACGCCAACCAGGGTCCTGGATGAGGCTCTCCCTGTGCTCTGGTCCTAGGATGTCGTGCAGGACCACCACCAGTCCGTTGGACTGGACCCGAAGCGGCTGCATCTCCGCGGGGCGGCGGGAATCCCTCTTGCCGTCCCCTGATCCTGCACAGCCGCTCATGATAAACAGCAGGACGAGGGTGAGGGCCATGGGAAGAGTACCAGCAAGGCGGTGGGACATGATAGAGACCTCCTCGAAAAAACGATCTTCCGGCCACGGTGGCCCTGGCTGCCGCCGCTGACCGGGCTACTCAAGGCCACCTTGAAAAAAGGTTTTTTCTTCCAATTTCGGCGTTGCACTCAAGATTTTAGCCTAGGAATATCAAATAGATGCCTACGATAAAATATATCTCGCGCCTTGACCCTGATCGAAAAATCTAATTTTTCAAGGTACCCTCAACTCTCATTTCAAGACAATATACACGAACCGGTTTCATGCATCCCTTGCCTCTGGGTTTCCTGCGCCTCCGGCGCATCTTGCCCTGTCTGTGGCTGGAAGAGGACCCTTGCTATGGTTGGAGAGCTGGGAGAGAATCGGGGGGAGCTGCTTGGGCGGGAGGCCGGAATCCTGGGAAAAGAGAGGGGAGGGGCAGCCACCAGATGTGGCTGCCCAGGGAGGGGGGCTTAGTTGAGCAGTGGATCGCCTATGCCGAGGATATAGATGGCGATGAGGCCAAGGACGCCGGCGGCAGAGACATAATAGATGGTGGGGAGAATCGTCATGCGCAGGGTTTTGCCTTCCTGGCCAAGCAGTCCTACGGTGGCAGAGGCTGCGACCACGTTGTGGATGGCAATCATGTTTCCGGCAGCAGCTCCGATGGCCTGGAGTGCCACCAGGATGGCACCGGAGACGCTGAGCGCCCCTGCCACCTCAAACTGGAACTGGCTGAGCATCATGTTGCTGACGGTATTGGAACCGGCAATAAAGGCCCCCAGGGCGCCGACGGTCGGGGCCAGGAGCGGGTAGACAGAGCCAAAGGACTCGGCGGCAAAGCTGGCCATGGCCACGGGCATGGAAACCAGGTCTGCACCATTGATCCCGGAGTTGATCAGGATTCGGACCATGGGGATGGTGAACACCAGGACAAACCCAGCCCCGATCAAAGTCTTGCCGGCATCGGTAGCGGCAGCGAGCAGTTGGGCAGGTTTCATTCGGTGGAGAAAGAGGGTCAGCAGGCAGACAAAGAGCAGAATCCCCCCTGGCAGATAGAGGGGTTGAACCGAGGCACTGACTCCGGCCTCGCCGAGGATGTTGGCAAAGCCGAAGGAAACCCCTTTGAGCAGACCTTTAAAGGAGGGGAAGACCCGGCTGGCGACCAGGATGACAGCCACCAGTACATATGGCGTCCAGGCAAGGGCAAGGGGGATCTTGCGCTCGTCAGCAGTGGGTGCCTTGAGCGTGAGGTTGCCCAACCATCCCTGGGGCCAATCCTTGCTCGGGGGAAAGTCCCAGCTCTCCTTGGGGACCAGGAAGCCCTGTCGTGCCGCAGGAACGACAATGGCGAGGCCTGCCAGGGCACCGACGATGGAGGGAAACTCCGGTCCCAGAAAGATGCCGGTCAGGGCGTAGGGGATCGTAAATGCCAGGCCGGTGAAGAGGGCAAAGGGGAGCATTGCCAGCCCTTCACGCCAGCTCTTGTTGCGACCGAAAAAGCGGGTGAGCATGACGACCATCAACAGGGGCATCAGGGTGCCGACAATGGCATGTCCGATGGCAACCTCGGAGGTGATGAGACGGATGAAGAGCTCCCAGGATGAACCTGCTTGGAGCAGCTGTTCACTCAAGACCGCATGATCAAGGCCGTTGTTGATCCCAATCAGGATCGGGGTGCCGACCGCACCAAAGGAAACCGGGGTAGACTGGATCATCATCCCCACCATGACCGCTGCCAGGGCTGGGAAGCCGATGGCGACCAGCAGGGGTGCAGCGATGGCGGCCGGTGTGCCGAATCCCGAGGCACCCTCGATGAAACAACCAAACAACCAGGCAATGATCAGCGCCTGTACTCGACGGTCCGGGCTGATGTTGGTAAACCCGGCCCGGATGGTTGTGATGGCTCCGGACCGCTGCAGGGTGTTGAGCAGCATGATGGCCCCAAAGATGATCCAGAGCACGGCGATGGTGACGACCATCCCCTGGAGGGTGGAGGCAAGGATCCGATTGAAGCTCATGTCCCAGAAGAAGAGGGCAATGGCCGCAGCCGTGAGATACACCACGGGCATGGCGCGACGTGCGGACCAGTGCACACCAAGAAGAAGGATAGCGGCAATTATAATGGGAGTTGCCGCAAGCAGGGCCTGGATGGTCGTTGACATAGAGTACCTCATCTGTGTTGATTTCGGTGACTGAAAAGCGGTGTCCATTGGCCTCTGTCACCAACCGCAGGGGTGCCTGCCAAGCTCCTCTGGCCGGATTTTCGGCTTCGGGTTGATAGAGCTTTACTCCCTGGTTTAGCAAACAGCCCTCAGCCTGGTTTCGCTGGCCCTGAAAATTGGTCTCCCCACTGGTCCAGTCGGCGTTTTTGTCTGCTTGCCACTCTAGTTTTGAGGCCAATGGTATCTTTAATAAATAGGTATGTCAAGGGCCCAGTGGTCGTTTTTAAGGTGGTAACATGCCGATAAATCGTAATGGTATAGGTAAGACCTGGATGATACAGTAACAAAAAAGAAGAAAAAGATATTGGTACTACCAATATGGGTCTGCTGTTTTCCAGCAGGGGAGGGACAAGCGAAAGGCGGACAGGCAGAGTACAGAAACGCAGCTCTTAAGGGGAAACCGCTCTGCAGAGGTCAGGGGGAGAGGCGTGCAGCTGTGGTGAGCAACGCTCAACGACCTTCTTGCAGGGCAAGGAGGTAAACCCAAAACATCAAGGGAAATGAGCAGAGCGCCTATTTTGGGGTTTATCAGATGCTGCCCAAGGCACGGGGAGCGAGGACCTGTCCCCTCCCTGGCTCATTCTTTCTTTGGCTGCCACTGCCGTCCAGGCGGGATTTGAGGCTGCTGCTAACTCCTTGCTGTTTTGTTGGCGTCATTCCCGCGGAGGCGGGAATCCAGTGTCGGAGGAAGGATGAATCATCCTTGAGGCTACATTTGGGCTATCCGGAAGGGGGTGCTCTCCACCGCTGTAAGCAGCGACCTTTTTAGGCGTCTCACTTACATTGACACCCAGAGGGGAACAGCAAAACTATCAGGCAGAAGGCGTTACCAAAAAAAGACCTTTCACCTCTTTGCCGGGGATCTAGGGCAAGGTTCCATATTCATGGGTCTTAAACGCAAGAATACGCGATTAAAGCTGCCAAAGCTGTCCACAGCCTGGCAGCGGGAGGCCGGGTAGAGAGGCTGCCTTACTCGATGGTCTCCAGAGCAGGGGGAATATCTTTTCTTTTGGGAGCGTTGCTCTCGCTCTGGCTATCGATTGGGCCAAAGAGTTCATCTTCCACGATTTTTGGAGACGTTTGCGGAGACGGGGCAGGTGACGGTTCCTTTTTTTGGGGAGAAACCGGCATGCGATAAGCAGCAGGCATAGGTTCCCTGTTTTTGATGAGCTCCATGGGGATGAGAATAGGCTCACCGATCTCCAGTCGTCTGTGATCAACCGTTGGGTTGGCCTCCACGATGCGTATCCAGTTTTTGCCGGAACCCGTGTACCAACGAGCGATCCGGATGAGGTTTTCCCCGGGCCAGCGAATGGTGTGGGTATAATACGCTGCCTGAGGCTCTGTCAGGGGCTCTGCCAGGGGCAATGCCTGCTCCGCTGTATCAGGCGGCATGGGGAGGGGGGCTTCTGTTGTAACAGGTTGAATCCTGCTGCAGCCGGGTGAGCAGAATATGGTGATAGCCAGTATCCAAAGGACAGCTGCCGTTCTGGTGGGATTCATTATCGGGTCTCCTTCACGCTTCCCAGGAGTTGCTTCAGGTAACTCCGGGCCTTTTGGTTATCCGGCCTGAGGATCACCGCCTTCTGCAGATTCTTCAGACACTCTTGGTGTTTGTCTTGTTTTTTTTGAATGACGGCAAGATTAAAGAGTGCCTTATCCTGATACCTGGGTTTCAACTCGACCACGCGCGCAAACAGCTTCTCGGCTTGCGCGTAGCTTCCGTTTGCTGCGTAAATAAGGCCAAGATTAAAGAAGGCGTCGGCCAGGTTTGGATTCAACCGGATCGTATTCTGGTAGGCGGCCGTTGCCAGGGCGTAGTCTTTGGATTGGGCGTAGAGTTTTCCTTGGGCAAAATGGGCCTCACTGTTACCGGGATCCACCTCTACGGCCTTGGCCAGCAAGGGTTTGGCCTCATCCGGTGATCCGGGCAAAAGTTGCCTGGCGCGGCCGAGAAGAGCTTTTGAATAGAGTCTGCCTATTGGTAGAGAAGGTTGGCCATTGCGGCCGTGCAGGCTTTCAAGCAACTCCATCGCCAGCAGAAAATTATCTTCGTCCAGCGCAGTGGTTGCCAGCTCCAGCTTTGTCGGCCGGGCCGGCGCTGGAGGGGGAGGAGGCGGAACTTCAGGCGACCTGGCCGGGCTCAAGGCTTGCCCCGGCCTTGGCCGGGATTCAGCCGGCGCTGCCTGTTCCCCTAAGGGAGCAGGGGCTGCAACCGGCTCCCTGTGCCCCATGGAGGCTTCCTTCTCCAAGGCCTTGGGGGAGCCCTGGCTGATCTCTTTTGTCTTTTTGTTCTGGATCGCTATGGGCGCTGCTGCTTGGGGGGATCTTTTCTTTGCCTGCAGCTTGTCTGGCTCTGAGACCGGCTGATTGCCTGGTTTCGGTTCAGGAGCAGGTCCGCTGCTTTCAACCCTTGCCGTCCCCTTACCTTGAAGCGGCGATTCCGGGTGCAGGGTAAGTCCCCAGGCAACCAGGACCAGGATCAATAAACCGACCAGGCCAATCGGCATTGAACTGGTTCCTGTTTTTCCGGGATCCTCACCCTTTTGCAGGTAGTTCGCAGCTGAGTTGGCCCTCTTCGCAGCTGAGCCGCTGAACAGGCTCTGTCCCCAACTCAGGCAGCTGTTCAGCCCTTGGGCGAGAGGGGACGCTCCCTTTGGGTCGAGAAAGCTGAGTTCAGCCGTGCACTCCTGAACAAGAGCAGCATCGATGGTAGGCTCTTCCTTGACATAGCCGGTTAACAGGGCGCGATCACATACTATATTGATGAGGCGTGGATAGCCTCGGGAAAAGTTCTGGATTTCGCGGACAGCGCCTGGGGTAAAGAGCTGCTCCTCGACCCCGGCAACCTTGAGGCGATGTGCTATATACTGGCCGGTCTCTTCTGCGGAAAGTGGGGCAATGTCATAGTAGAGGGTAATCCTTTGACGAAGCGCACGGCACTCGGGACAGAGCAGGAGTTCTTTAAACTCACTCTGGCCGACAAAGAAGATATTGATCAGTTTGCTGCCCTGGTCCTCAATATTGGAGAGCAGGCGGATTTCCTCGAGGATCTCCTTGGAGAGGCGATGGGCCTCGTCGATGATGAGCAGGACGATTTTGCCTTTTGCATGGGCCTTTTTGAGGAAGTCTGTAATAAAAAATAAGAATTCACTCTTGCTGGATATCGCAACCGCGGGATCGTAGGTCTTGGCAACTACATTGAAAAAATCGAGCGCGTTGTTGGTGGGGTTATTGATATTGGCAAGCAGTACCTTATCATCCAAGGTCTCAATCAGTGCGTTCACCATCGTGGTCTTGCCTGTGCCGACATCACCTGTCAGAACCACATAACCGTTGGATTCCAGCAGACCATATTCGAGGTTTGCCAGGGCCTCTTGATGTTTTTCTCCGCACCAGAGAAAGCGTGGGTCAGTGGATATTGTAAAGGGCTTCTCTGATAAGGTATAGAATGAAAGGTACATATCAGACCCTCAGCTAATGGAGATTGGCGGAGATGGTCTCTGAGAGAGATCCAGGATACGCCTTATCGATCTGGAAAAGCGCCTGCACTTGCTAAATTATACCCCCTGCGTCTTTAAAAACAAGGTCTTGGAAGGTTTTGTCCTGCCATAACAAGCAGGAACCTCGCCATCACTCTTTGCTTGACAGCAGCCTGGAAGAGATACATTATGGCTTCGCTCCATTGGCCAAAGGCCGGTCCTGCCAAGGGGAGAGAGCGAACGCTTCCCAGCACCGGTCCGGGGCAGGGGCCGACGGATTATTGTCCGGCTGAAGGTGCGCAGATGGAACCAATGGCTTGAGGCCACCTTGATACTGCCTGGATCAATACCTCTGCTCTCCTGGAGCAGCTGCGCCGGGTATTCGGGTGGAGAGCTTTTCCGGGGGTACACCGGTAGAGACCAGGGAGCTCTTTGCAGATTCTGCGGCCCGGACCGAGGCAAGCCCCCCTGTAAACGAGGCAGCAGGATTGATTACCTTTTACCCAAAACCAAGGCTCCTCTTATGATTCGAAGGCTTGTTCTTCTCCTCACACTTATGTTGGCCGCTCCTGTTACGGCAGCTGTTGATTACCCCCTGGAGCAGGCCGACACCTCAAGTCCCCGGGCGACCTTGGCAAGTTTCCTGGAATACTCCGACCGTTATGCCAGGGCCATGCGTGACCCTGATACCCGGCCCCGCGCCTTGACTGCGGCACGGGAGCGGGCCATCGACTGTTTTGATTTGAGCAAAGTCGCTCCCTCCATTGCCAACGATGTCGGCCTGGAGTCGATCTTGCGTCTGCGCGAGATCCTGGATCGTCTCACCCTGCCTGCCATGGCAGAGGTGCCGGACCGGAAGATGGTCAACAAGCAGGGCTTGGTACGCTGGCGCCTCCCCCATACCGAAATCATGATTGCCAAGGTTGCGGCCGGGCCACGGGTCGGGGCCTATCTGTTTACTCCGGAAACCCTTGCCCATCTGGATGAATACTTTCTCAAGGTGCAGCACCTGCCCTACAGGGATGGCGCTGTTCAGGGTATTTACGAGGAGTATATCTACTCCTCCGGCTGGATGATCCCGGACGGCATGATCGGTGAGTTGCCCGACTGGATGAGGCGAGGCTACCTGGGCCAGGCCATCTGGCAATGGTTTGGCATGATCTTCATTCTCCTTGCAGCTCTTTCCCTCTTGGCCCTGTTGCTACGATCCTACCTGCACTGGAAGAGAAAGGGGCAGGAGGGCGGCTGGCATCTGGGCGTAATATTCTTCCCGCTGCTGGCCATGGCGATCTGCTGGACGGCGGAATACATTATCGATACCCAGGTCAATATCACCGGTAGGGTGCTGACTGTGACGACCATGTGGCTGGGAGCGAGTTTTCTCCTCTTTCTGGCCTGGGGGATCATGGTGGCCGGCAACGTGGTGATGCATGGGATCATTGCCTCACGTCATATCAAGGAAGAGACCCTGAGTGCCGATTTTACCAAGCTGCTCTGCAGGATGGGCTCCTTTGGTCTGGTTTTTCTCCTGTTTTACCGGGCCGGCAGCTACTTTGGGCTGCCGGTGAGCGCGGTCTTTGCCTCTGCCGGTATCGCCGGGGTGGCGGTGGCCCTGGCCGCCCGTGAGACCCTGGCGAACTTTTTCGGGGGGATTTCCATCCTCATGGATCGTCCCTTCAAGGCCGGCGACTATATCGTCCTGGATAGCGGGGAACGGGGAGAGGTCAAGGCCGTAGGGATGCGTTCCACCAGACTGCTCACCCGGGACGATATCCTGATTACCATCCCCAACTCGGTGATCACCAACGTCAAGATCGTCAATCAGAGTGCCCCCTATTCGCATTTCCGGGTGCGGATTAAGATAGGGGTTGCCTATGGCTCGGATCTGGATCAGGTGGAGGCGATCCTGGTCAATACCGCCCGGAACAACCCCCTGGTCATGGCCACTCCTGCCCCCAGGGCGAGGCTGCGTCGTTTCAATGATTCTGCCATCGACTTTGAGCTGCTGGTCTGGGCCAAGCAACCCCATGAGCGCGGTAAACTGACCCATGAACTCAGCAAGCAGATCTATAAGCGCTTTAACGAGGCCGGGGTGAACATCCCCTATCCGCAACGGGAGGTGCGCCTCCTCTGAGAGGCTTTGTGCCCTCTTCCGGCGGCGGCGCTGTCGAGCAACTGCGCTAATCAGGGCTGCCAGGGGCAGGGGAGAGGGCAGCCATAGGCCGGGGGGCAGGAATTTCCCGGAATCATCAAGGCTACTGTGAAGAATGAGATTTTTCGATCAAGATGAAGGCGCGCGATAAACTTTGCCCCAGGTATATCTTCGATATTCCGAGGATAAAACTTTGAGGGCAACGCCAAGATTGGAAGGGAAGGTAAGTTTTCAAGGTAGCCTCAAACCTGAGCCACCCTGTGGGTGGACTCTTCAAGAGGCAGGCTCCAGCCATGAGTGAACAGCAACCCAAGAACCCCTTGCACGGCATTACCTTAAAACAAATCCTCAGCCAACTGGTCGATCATTACGGTTGGCAGAAGCTGGCAGCCAAGGTTCCCATCAACTGTTTCAGCAAGAATCCCACCCTCAATTCCAGCCTCAAGCTGCTCAGAAAAACCCCGTGGGCCCGGGAGAAGGTCGAACGACTCTATATCGCGACCTTTGCAGCAGCTGGTCGAGGGAAAAAAAGGTAACCGCTCGCTGCCGATCCGCTGCTGCCTGTTGCCCCTGTTATCCTAATATCCAGACCGGCAGGGACCTGCCTTTGATTCTCCCTCGGTTCAGGCGATCACAGGCCTGCTCAATCACTGCCTTGTCAATGGCCACATAGCTGTGGCGGTCGAAGATATCTATCCGGCCGACCTGTTCCCCTGGGATTTCCGCCTCACCGGTCAAGGCACCGAGCAGGTCCGCAGGTCGCATCTTATCTTTTTTTCCCGCCTCGACCACCAGGGTACCATTGGCTGCGCCCAGGGTAAAGGCCTTGGCGCTGTCTAGCTCGGCGACCTCACCAAAAAATCTGCTGTCGTTGCGGTAGGTTATGATCCGATGGTCCTCATCATCGTTATAGAGGCTGACAGCCACGCCCTCCTTTCCTGCGCGGGCGGTTCTGCCGATGCGGTGGGTGTAGGTTTCCGGGTTCTTGGGAAGATCGTAGTTGACCACCAGGGCAAGCTCGCTGATGTCAATACCCCGTGCCGCCACATCCGTGGCAACCAGTACCTTACAGCTCTCGTTGCTAAATCGTACCAGCACCTCGTTGCGTTCATACTGCTCCAGATCCCCATGGAGCGCCAGGGCCTCTATTCCTGCCTCTGCCAAGGCGGTCGCCACCTTCCGCACCTCCAGCTTGGTGTTACAGAAGACCAGGGCATTGCGGGGAGCATGGTGGGCGATGACCGCTAGCAGGCCGGCCCGCTTTTCCCCGGCAGCTACTTGGTAGAAGTATTCCCCTATCTTGTTGGCCGGTTCTGCGGAGATGGTCTGGATGCGGATGCCCTCTCTCTGAACAGAACCACTCAACTCCAGGATTTCGTCTGGGTAGGTCGCTGAAAAAAGTAAGGTCTGGCGCTTTTCAGGGGCATGGGCAATGATCCGTTCCAGCTCCTCAATAAAGCCCATGTCAAGCATTCGGTCAGCCTCATCAAGGACCAGGGTGTTGAGATCGTCCAGGCAGAGATATCCCTTGTCCAGGTGCTTGAGTACCCTGCCTGGAGTGCCGACAATGATATGGGCCCCGTGGAGTAAGGAGCCGTATTGGGGACCGAAGGCCACCCCGCCCGTGAGGGTCAGAACCTTTACATTATGGATGGCGCGGGCCAGGCGGCGGAGCTCCTTGGCCACCTGATCCGCCAACTCGCGGGTGGGACAGAGAACCAGCGACTGTATCCGGTAGTGTCGGACATCAAGGGCATGGAGCAGGCCGATGCCAAAGGCTGCGGTCTTGCCGCTGCCGGTCTTGGCCTGGGCAACGATATCCCGCTGGTTGAGGATATGGGGAAGGCTTTCCGCCTGAATCGGGGTCATGCCGGTGAAGCCCAGTTCTTTCAGGTTGTGGAGCATGGCCTGGGACAGGGGGAGAGAGGAGAAGCGTGGTTCAGTCATGGCTATTCACTGTTTGGGCACAGGTACGGGGATCTCTGCTAAAGAGAGGGAAGCGCGATTGCCCGGATCCTTGGATCCGGGCAGTCCTGCCTGAGCTGAGCGCAGGGTGAACAGGTCGCAACCAGAGGATACCTTCCTCCTGCTGTCGACTGTTCCGCCCCTTAATTAAAACTATTCGGATCAGCCACCACATGATACCTGGGATCATCGATTTTCTCCACGATGATGGTTCTATATTTTTTATCCGACTTGTTGAGGAGTTTTTTGCAATCTGTACTCAGGTGTTTCAGGGTCACCTTTTTGCCGATCTTCTCATATTTTTCCACCACCGAGGAGATGGCCTCGATGCCGGAGTAGTCGGATACCCTGGATTCGATGAAATCTATCTCAACGGCATTGGGATCACCCTTGACGTCAAATTTAGAGACAAACATCTGGGTGGAACCAAAGAACAGCGGTCCCCAGATCTCGTAGACCTTGGTGCCGTCATCCTTGAACCGTTTCCTGGCGCGGATCCTGAGAGCATTTTCCCAGGAGAAGACCAGGGCCGACATGATGATACCGATAAAGACCGCAATGGCCAGGTCGTAGACCACGGTGAGCGCGGAGACCGAGATCAGAACCAGGGCGTCGGCCCTGGGGATCTTGGGGATGATCCGAAAGCTGGACCAGGCAAAGGTGGAGATGACCACCATGAACATCACCCCGGTCAGGGCTGCGATGGGCACCATCTCGATATAGGCAGAGCCGAAGAGGATGAAACAGAGCAGGGAAAGGGCGGCAACGATCCCGGAGAGTCGTCCTCGACCGCCGGAGTTGACGTTGATGATGGATTGGCCGATCATGGCGCAGCCGCCCATGCCGCCAAAGAGGGCGGTGACGATGTTGGCGGTTCCCTGGGCGACACATTCCCGGTTGCTGTTGCCCCGGGTTTCGGTGATCTCATCCAGCAGGTTCAGGGTGAGCAGGGATTCGATGATCCCGATTCCAGCCAGGATAAAGGCATAGGGCAGAATAAAGCTGAAGGTCTCCAGGTTCCAGGGGATCATGGTGAACAACTGGCTCTGCAGTTGGGGCAATCCCCCCTTGAGCCCTTCGCCGCCGCCGTCCCGGATAAAGGAACCAACCGTGGCCACGTCCAGTTCAAGGCATAGGCTCAGGGCAGTGACAGCCAGGATGGCAGTCAGGGCTGCCGGGATCTTGCCGGTAATCCTGGGCAGGAGCACCATGATGGCCATGGTGGCCAGGACCAGGCCACCCATGGTGAGGAGTTGCGGTCCCTGCAGCCAGTGGCTGATCCCCTGGTCCATGGTCTTGAACATCCCCAACTGGGAGAGGAATATGACGATGGCCAGACCGTTGACGAAACCCAACATCACCGGGTGGGGCACCAGGCGGATGAATTTGCCCAACTCGAGCACTCCGGCCAGGGCCTGGATCATGCCCATGCAGATCACGGTGACAAAGAGGTACTGGAGGCCCATGTCGGCCACCGGCTCGGCCATGGCCAGGCCCATGGCATTGCCCTCCTGGACCAGGCTGACCATCACCACGGCCAGGGCGCCGGTGGCGCCGGAAATCATTCCGGGCCGTCCCCCAAAGATGGAGGTGATCAGGCCCACCATGAAGGCGGCGTAGAGACCGACCAGCGGGTCCACGCCGGCCACAAAGGAGAAGGCCACGGCCTCGGGGACCAGGGCCAGGGCCACCGTAATCCCGGAGGTGAGCTCGTTACGTACATTCTGGGTTCTTTTTTTGATCAATTCTACCATCTGTTCTGCTTTGTTGGCTGCTGGAAAAAAAACGGGCATGCACCTCCAGCCTGAGGTACATGCCCGTGATAGAAATAACTGCTCTCATCGGCGCCTTTGGTGCCGATTGATTTGGGGAGCGGCATCCTATATGCTCACCTCCAAAAAAGCAAGGGAAAGATCCGGAGCAGCCGGATTGGACAACCGAGACAGCTGTTTGGCCGGTGATGCCGTTCTGCTCAATGCTCTTTTGGGGGCCTGGTTCCAGCAGTCTTTTCAAGAAGGTAAGATGCAGGATGATCTGGATGCAGCTCTACTCCGTGAGCCACCACCCCTGGTGGTGGAGGGCAGTCCTGATCGCTGGTGTCAGCTCCAGTCGGCTGGGGAACCAGGGGAGAGGGGCTTGTCATTGCCAGGGGGACAGCCCCGCAGGTGGCTTTGGGCAGCACAGAGGGCTTGGATCTGGCGAAAACAACAATGAAACAGGCTGAAAGGGCTTCTTTTACTGTGGAAAAAGAACAGAAGTGATACCGTTTAGTCATGATGAGTAGGTTCTTTGCTCTCCTGAAAGAGGAGTAGAGGGACCTTTGCTGGGCAGCCACTGACAAAGGCAGGAGCTGGCTGTTGTGCGGGAACATTGTTGAGGAAGGATGATGTCGTGAACAGCAGCTTTTTTTTCAAGGTGCCATAACGCGTTATAACGCGTTTGAATACCATTAACTATCATCTATTGGAGGGCGTTGAACAATGAGTACCCATTATCTGAACTATGCGGTCTATGGCTCTGCACAAATTCCTGAAGGGCTGCGCTTTCGCATTGCAGGCACGGTGACCATCGATCCCACCTTACGCTACTATCGAGCAAACAATGTTCCAGGAGATCCGGCCGCCCCTGAACTCGAATATAGAAAATACAGCTATTTCATCCCCAGTTACTCCCTGGCGATCTTCAACTTTTTTGAAAATCTGCCTCCCGATTTCAAAAAGATCTATAGGTTTGCAGGCGCTGCAGGCTGTCTCTATATGGAGAGGGGACCTTCCGGCATCGATGACCTGCAGTGGTATCTGCTTGAGGGTACACCAGACTGGTCGGAGTGGGAGGGCAACGAGTTTGGCTGCTATGATGAAGATCTCAACAGGTTCAACCTTTATGAAGAGATGTATAGTCTGCCTCCTGTCATCCTCCTCGGACGATTTGAAACCCAGAAGGGCGGTATAGTATTCAATGAATCGAGTGGTGGCATCTGGTTGACCAAGTTGGGGCCTGTCGCCCAGGGAGCCACCGGGATTGCCCCCCCAACTCACCTGAACATCACTCAATAGCTCCATGGCCATTGCTGTTCCTTGGTGAGCTGCAGCCACTATTGGACTATCTGCAGAGGGGGCAGGGTCCCTGGGATTCAGCACGGTGAACACAAGTTTTAGGAATCTTTGCCAGGGCATGGCAAGAACCGCCTTGGGCTGAAGGGGCGAACCGCAGTCCACGGGGGGGATTGCCATGTCCAGCTGTTTTCTCTGTCCCTTGGCCATTACGACCAGGTTACAGCAAGCGCCGAGTCATGATCATGGTGCGGAAAAAAATCATGGCTTGGCCATGTGGTGAACAATGGCCAAGCCCATTCCCCCTCATCTCCTCTCAGGATGCCCAGGCCACGCTCCGGCGTACCCTAGGCAGGAAGACTAGACAGGGAGAGCCGGCCGAGCCTTTTCGCTTACCCCGCCTTCTCCCCCTGTCTTTACCCCAACCTGTTTTTCCGGCAAGCACCACTCCCCTGATGAAACCACCTGTTTCGCTCCCTCCTCCCTTGGCAAGGGAAGGGCCCGTAACTGCGTCCTTTTCCTGGTCCATGGAAAGCTTCGATCCTTCGCTGCACCCCTAGTTCGCTCCTTTGAGTGGTGACCACTTCCAGCTAACTACCTCATTTTTATTCATAAGTTAAAATTATCCCAGGTATCATTAAAAATAGACTTGACACATGGTCCCAGCTGGTTTTAGATATCAGGTATCTTATATATTAGTATTTCACGAAGGCCGTTTCGCCATGCCCGGAAATTTGGACAGGCACCTTTCCCGGCAAGCAGAAGCACCATCTGCACAGAGCAACAACACGATTAAAATATTGGCTGTTCAGCCCCTCCGGCAAGCTGCCGGCACGGCTGAACCGACGCTGGAAACAGCAGATACAAGACAGCTCCACAGTTTGAGGGTTAGCCGAGAGGGGAACTCTATCCCCGGTTCGGAAAACAGTCACAGGCTGCATCGTCTCCATGGGCGGGAACAGGGCAGCGGTCTGTGCGCCCGGAGGTTTTACCCTGTGCCGTAGGTTACATCTGTGGTGGATAGGCACTTGTCCTTCGGCGCACAGCCCGCGTTTAAGCAGTACCTGCGGATTATCATTGCTTCAAGAAATGCAGCCAGGCCACACCGGGTTGCTTTGGCCTGAGCAGGCCGTTGACAGAAGAGG
Source organism: Desulfogranum mediterraneum DSM 13871 (assembly GCF_000429965.1). Taxonomy (GTDB): domain Bacteria; phylum Desulfobacterota; class Desulfobulbia; order Desulfobulbales; family Desulfobulbaceae; genus Desulfogranum; species Desulfogranum mediterraneum. The sequence continues at coordinate 11,546 of NZ_AUCW01000004.1, read as the reverse complement.
GGATGCCCTCACAAGGTTGTGAGATCGCACCGGATAGAGAAGGAGTTAACAAGGAGAGACGATGAGTATTGAGCTTATAACCTTGCTGTATTTTGGCTGCCTGTTTTTAGGCCTGTTTTTAGGCCTGCCGGTAGCCCTTGGCCTGGGGGGGACGGCGGTCGCCTTTGCCCTGATATTTGAACCCAGGGCCCTGCTGGCTATACCCAGCGCCTTCTACTATACCCCCTGGAATCACGTTCTCGTCACCGTGCCCCTGTTTCTCTTCATGGGCAGCCTGATCAGATTTTCAGGCATTGCCGAGTCCGCCTATGATGCGGTCTACAAGCTGATCGGTCACATCCCGGGTGGACTGGCCATGGGAACGGTGAAGGTCTGCACCATCTTTGCGGCGATCACCGGCATTACTCCGCCTGCCACCATCACCATGGGACAGATCGCCTACCCCTCGATGATGAAGTACAAGTACAAGCGGACCATCGCCATCGGTTCCATCGGGGCAGGCGGAGCCCTGGGAGCGCTCATCCCCCCCAGCGTCCCGTTCATCTTCTATGGACTGTTGGCCAAGGTCTCCATCGGCGGCCTCTTTCTCGGCGGGGTCCTGCCCGGCCTGATGCTTGCCTCTTTCTATATCATCTACATCGGCATCCGCTGTCGCCTCCAACCCGAGATGGGGCCTGCCATCCCTGCCGATGAAAAGTTCAGTACCCGCGAAAAGATGCAGGCCGTGATCAATATCTGGCCCTTTCTGCTCCTGATCCTGATCGTGCTTGGCGCCATCTGGGGAGGCATTGCCACCCCTGCCGAGGCTGCAGCCTTTGGGGCAACCGGTTCGTGCATCATCAACGCCGTCTACCGTAAGCTTACCTGGAAGGTCTTGAAAGACTCCCTGGAAACCACCCTCAAACTCTCGGGTATGGGCCTGTGGATCCTGATCGGTGCCAACGTCTATCTCAACATCTTCAATTCTCTGGGCTGTCAGGAGCTGGTCACCTCCATGGTGCTGGGCATGCCTGGCGGAGAAAACGGAATTCTCCTGATGATGATGTTCATCATCCTCCTTCTGGGGATGGTCATGGACGACTGGGCGATCATCATGCTCTGTACCCCACTCTATATCCCGATCATCAACGAGTTGGGCATCGATAAACTCTGGTTCGGCGTCCTCTTCATCGTCAACATCCAGATTGCCTACCTGACCCCGCCCTTTGGTTTTGTGCTCTTCTGGATCAAGTCCATCCTGCCGCCGGATGTCAGCATGGGCGATGTCTATAAATCGGTAGGACCCTTTATCGCCCTGCAGGTCCTTGGTCTCATCCTGGTGTTCATGTTCCCGCAGATCGCCCTCTGGCTTCCCAGCATGATGCAGTAGCAAATGGTCCGCTGCTCTAGAGACGAACACCATCCAAAACCTTAGGGAGAAATTTTATGAAGATATGGAACATGATAGAGAAGGGTATCGACGGCTTAGTCGAGATCATGGGCAAGATAGGCTGGATTCTGGTCCTCTACTGTATGGTGCTGGGGGTGAGCGATGTCTTTCTGCGCTATGTCCTCAATGCCCCGTCGCTCTGGATCGGGACCACCATTCAGGCGGCAATGGTGCTGATGGCCTGTGTGGGCGGTGCCTATGCCCTCAACCACAATGCCTTTGTGAAACTGGACCTGTTCTATGCCAACTTTTCCCGGAAAAAGAAGGCCTTCTGTGACATCCTCACCGTGGTCTACACCCTCCTCTTTTTAGGGGTCTTGATCTGGAAGGGGATCGCCGCGGCCCAGCTCTCCATCAAATTCAAGCAGATGACACCGACCGGTGTGCCCATTCCCATTTATCCGATCAAGACCTTTATCCCCTTTGCCGGTGGGGTGGTACTGCTGGTCGTCATCAAGAAGTTGGTCAATGATATTATCACCCTGTTTTCGTCGGAGAGTAAATAGAGGAACTACGTATATAGAATATATGACTTTTAGATGCTGCAATCTGGCATCATCTAGATGGTAGGAGAAAGCGGTTGGCTGTGCAACCAGCCACCTGGTTGCCGCCATCCACCGTAAACCAAAGAGAGACAAAGGGAGAACGCAATGAGAACGTATTCGAGTCGATTGATTGCCGCGCTGTTTGCCGTCAGCCTGCTGGTGCCGACTTTAGCAACTGCAAAAGGGGAGTATGGTCCTCCCAAGAAGGTCACCAAGTGGGTTTTTCAACCCTGTTTTGACTCCTCCGATGCCGGTTGGGGCAGTGGCCTGGTGCCCTGGGTAAAGGCGGTGGAGAAGGCCACCAAGGGAACGGTTAAAATAAAGCTGGAGCCGGCCGGAGCCATCACCGCCGGTTCTGAAGCCTTTTCTGCAACCGCAGCAGGCATGATTGACGGCTATGCAGGCTGGGCCACCGTCTATGGCGGAGATATGCCGGAAGGCATGCTGGCCTTTGGGATGGCCATGGGTGCCGATAACTACCGTGATGCCTGGGTCGCCATGTTTGGTGATCCCAAATATCGGATCGGGGATATCATCCAGAAGGCTGCCCATGAGCGCAACCTGCACTGGGCAGGTTGGACCAGCCAGGGCCCCAATGCCGCCTTCACCAACTACCCTGTCAACAAGATGGAAGACTTCAAGGGGAAGAAGATGCGGGCCGGCGGCCCCCAGGCCCTGTTCCATGAGGCCATGGGTGGCTCTCCGGTATCTCTGAATGCAGGCGACATCTACACCGCCATCAAACTTGGTACCATCGACGGCACCTACTTTGATACCGGCGGAATCGATGACATGGCCTTCCATGAGGTGGTTAAGTATGCGATCATGCCAGGCTGGTGTCCCTCCCAGCATCAGGAGATCTTCATCAACCTGGATCAGTGGAATGGTCTGAACCAGTGGCAGCGTGATCGGATCAACGAAGTCTTTGAGTCCACCTACTTTGAAACCAGCCGTCTCCATGCCCAGGGCGTCAACCATGCCCTGGAGGTGTTGAAAGAGGCGGGCGGCGAAGTCATTCACCTTCCCGAGGCCGAGGTGAAGCGCATCCGGGAAAAGTCCATCAAAGAGGTCTGGCCCAAGGTTGCCAAGAAATCCGAAGGCTGCGCCAAAGGCGTTGCCCTCTGGAAAGAGTTCATGAAGGATCTCGGCCAGATGTAGCATAACTCCATGCTACGGCGGGCATCCTGACCTGCAGCTTAAGGCGCGTCTTTTCTCTGAAGCAGGGGGGAGGGCGCGCCTTTGTTGTTTGCAGGGCATGCCATGGAGGTTTTCCAGTTTCCGGTTGAGCAGCCGGTAGTGGATTCGGAGCAAAGGTTCAGTGGTGTAAGCTGCTATAGTAGTGTGGTTATCTGTCATCGATGAGCCTGGAAAAAAGAGAGGCCAGGGGAAAAAGGCTTGACAGTTCACCTCTACTAATATATTAGTATCCTAGTACTTGAGTAAAGCACGGGCAGTGAGCAGTCAGCCCGGGCTCATGCCTTCCCTGGCAAGGGACTCAGCAGCTGAGCATTGCCTGGAGGGCCGGCAGATGCATGTTTGCAGATGAATGAAGCCCGATCCCTGGGGCCAAATCTAAGTGGAGCCAGGGGTCGGGCCGCAGTATCAATATAAATATGGACAAGGAGTAGAGCATCATGAGTAATCAGGACATTATCAGGGTAAAAAACTTTATCCACGGCGAGTGGGTCGAAGAGACAGGAGTCGAGTATACGCCCCTCTACAATCCCTCCACCGGGGCTGTGATCGGCGAGGTGCCCATGACCTCGGAAAAGACCTCCCTGGCAGCCGTTGACTCTGCCCATGGGGCCTATGCTTCCTGGCGCAAGCTGTCTGTGAGCAAACGGGTCGGCTTCCTCTTTGATATGCGCCAGGCCATGGTAAATAAGGAAGAACAGCTCGCGGTGTCCATTGCCCTTGACCAGGCCAAACACATCAGCGAGGCCAGGGGAGAGGTGAGAAGGGTGATCGAGATCATCGAGGCGGCCTGCTCCATCCCCACCCTGATCCAGGGAGAGACCCTGGACGGTATTGCCAAGAATATCAATGGCCGGGTGGTCAAACAGGCCCTGGGTGTCTTCGGCGGGGTGGCCCCCTTCAACTTCCCGGCCCTGGTCTTTGGCTGGTTCATCCCCTACGCCATCGGCGTCGGTAACACCTTCATCTACAAACCCTCCACCCAGTCGCCGCTCTTCATGCAGGAGATGGGTACCATCTTCCAGGAGATCGGCCTGCCCAAGGGGGTGGTCAACATCGTTCACGGCAACCGTTCCATCCCCGGAACCTGGTACGAGAACGACAAGATCAGCGGTGTCTGCCTGGTCGGTTCCACCAACACGGCCAAGAAGATGGCAGAGGCCTGCGGCCGTGGCGGGAAACGTTCCATGCTCCTGGGCGGTGCCAAGAATTTTCTGGTGGCCATGGAAGACGTCAACTGGGACGTCTTTATCGACAACTTCATCCACTCCTGCTACGGCTCCGCGGGTCAGCGCTGCCTGGCTGGCTCCGTGGTTGCCGCAGTTCCTGAAATCTATGACGAACTGGTCGAGCGGGTCATCGAGGCCTCCAAGAAGGTCAGCGTGGGTGATGCCATGGACCCGGATGTCTATATGGGACCGGTGATCTCTGCCAAGGCCAAGGAAAATATCGAGAACTACATCGAGATCGGCATCGAGCAGGGCTCCACCCTGGCCCTGGATGGCCGTAATCCAGAAATGCCGGAGAAAAACAAGGATGGTTACTTTGTCGGGCCCACGGTATTCACCGATGTCACCCCCTGTCGCCGGATTGCCCAGGAAGAGATCTTCGGACCAGTGGCAGCGATCATGAAAATCAAGGACCTCGATGATGTGCTCCAGCTGATCAGGCAGCAGAAGTTCGGCAATGGCGCCTGCATCTTTACCCAGAACCAGTACTATACCGAGAAGTTCATCGCCGAGGCCGATGTGGGAATGGTGGGCGTGAATGTCGGTGTCTGTGCACCCCATCCCTACCTCCCCTTTGGCGGGATCAAGGACTCCCACCTCGGTACCGACAAGGTACAGGGCAAGGACGGGATCGATTTCTTCACCCAGAACAAGGTGGCCACCATCCGTTATGCGCCCCCTGCAGGGGTTAATGAAGAGGGCGAACGCACCGACAGCGATAAATCCGTGAGAAGCTGCGTCGCCCAGTAAGGAGCAGTTCGACAGGATCAGCCGGCTCCTTACTGGGGCCGGCAGTGGATTCCATCAGCGGCCTTCACCATGGTTGAACTCCAACCGATATCATCACTATTATCCATGCGCAGATCCGGTGGCCAAGCCGGGATGCGCATGAACAGACGACCGGCATACGCCCTGGAGTGGATGCCGGTCAGGAGGAAGGAAAAATGGCGCAATTTCAATACGGATATATCATCAAGGCTCCGGGTTATGCCCTCGGTGAGAAAGGGGCCACCCTGGAGTCAGATGCCTTCAAGTCCAACATCATCGGCGTCGGTTCGGTGGAAGAGGCCTGCGAGGCAGCCAGGCAGCTGGTTCAACAGGGAGTGACCCTGATCGAACTGTGCAGCGGTTTCAAGGCCCCGGATGCACAGCTTATCTTCGACGCCATCGAGGGTGGAGCCAAGGTCGGCTATATCGGTGAATTTCTGGTGAACCAGAAATAGTAATCCACTCCAGGGGAGGCCTCCACCCTGGCCCCCCTGGAGCCGGTCTTTCGCTCAACCCTCTCTCCCAGGGGGGCAAACAGCCGCGCCACCTTCACCGCAGCCTTCATCACCGGCAGCCACGACCATTTCAAGGAAAGGTACATGCTCAACGAATCTCGACCCGGGAATCACCTTCTCAGGGTGCAGGTATATGATTACCTGGAAAAACAGATGCGGGTCGGCGCATTGGAGCCAGGGGCTTCCATCAGTGTCAACACCCTGATTAAAGAACTGGGCGTCAGCCGGACCCCCTTACGTGAGGCCCTGCTGCTGCTTCAGGAGCAGGGTTTTGTGACGATCCAGCCCCAGCGAGGGGTGAAGATCAACCTGCTCACCATGGAAGATGTACAGGATATCTATGAGATCTTAGGCGGAATAGAGTCCAGGGTCCTGCTCTCTGTGTTTGACAGGATGGGTGCGGAAGAGATCAGAGAGATGAAGCGGTTGAACCTGGAGATCGAGGCAGCCCTGGCCCAGGATGATATCATTTTACACAACCAGGGGAATGTCCGGTTTCACGATGTTTTTCTGAGCCTCTCTGACAACCTCAGGATGCGGAGGTATGTCAGAAATCTGAAGATGCAGCTCTACGACTTCCCCCGGCGCAACTACGGCCTCCGCTGGAACACCCTCAACCTCCACCAACACAAGGAGTTGATCGACCTGATCGAACAGCGCAGGGCCATAGAGGCGGCGGATTACCTGCGCGACATCCACTGGGAATTTGACCCGCCCGACTCCTTCCTCATTATCTCCGGGGAACAGTGATTCCTTCCCTGAGTTCTCCCCCCCCACAAAAAAAAAAGCCCTTGGTCCTGAAGTCCAGCGGCCACCGTTTCCCCCCAATACAAAAACGGGGCTATCCGAATCTCCCAACGCCCTGATCCCGTGGTTCCTTCCTTTCTGTTCGTTTTGGCTCCACCCATGAGGCATGGTGGTATTCAGGGGGACTCAGCCCTCACTACTACCCTGGGAAACTACACTTTCCTTCAACCGTTCCTGGTAAACAGGTTCGTTCTTCAAGGTTGATCTGGAAGAGATCCTCTCTCGTTTCTGTCTGTGGGAGGTTTCTGCAACAGCACAGTGCCACACAGTTTGTATCGCCTGTCCCGACCACCTGGCACTGTTTTTCATTGCCTGTCGTTCTAAAAGTTCTGAATAGAGAGCGCCTTGACGGCAAAGATGTGGCCTTGTTGAAAATGAGATCGGCTGTTTCTACCGGTTTGTACCGATTTTGCGACGGTCAGGATCTTTATTCCAGGATGTTGCCGATGTTTGCCTGGCTAATTGTTGATTTTGTGTTGGCCAAAAGGATCACTGAGTGGTGTCTGCAGTCTTTTCCAGCCAAGCAGTATTTCAATTCTCAGCAAAAGTGGTACAGTGTCGGCCGACAAGTTTTTTTGCCTAAAAACCTCGGCTGCTTTAGCGAGGCTGCTGCAGGCAGAGATGGTTGTTCCGAATTGTTTGTATAAGCTTATTTTCTATGGCCTCATCAGGGGAAGTTTGGATGATTCAGAAACCGACATACCAGGAATTGGTGCAAAGAGTTGAGCAGCTGGAAAAAGAACAGCACAGGCGGCAGGTTGTCGAGGAGGCCCTGTTGCACAGTGAAGAGAGGTACCGGCTGATTTTCAACCATTCACCGCTGGGAATCGTCAACTTCGATCAGGACGGCATCATCTTGGATTGCAACAACCATTTTTTGGAGATCATGGGTGCTTCCAGGGAAAAGGTTCTTGGGTTCAATATGGTCAGTTCCTCGCAAGACCCTGCCATGCGGGCGGCTGTACGAACAGCACTCGATGGGCGTATGGGCACCTATGAGGGAGCGTATCGTTCTGCCACAGGCAACAAGGTCACCCAGTTGAGGGCCATCTATAACTGTCTCACCTCAGAGCAGGGCAAGTTTCTCGGGGCAGTGGCGCTCTTTGAAGACATTTCCGAAACCAGGGAGGCCGAGGCAGCCTTGAAAGAGAGCGAGCAGCGCTATCGCACCCTGGTCGAAACCATGAATGAGGGGCTGTTGATCCGCAATGAACAGGAATGTATCACCTATGTCAACGAGCGCCTCTGTCAGATGTGGGGATATGGCCGCGAGGATATTCTGGGCCACCCCTCTACCGATTTTCTGGATGAAGAGAACGAACGTATCCTCAGGGAACAGAGGATAAGGAGACGGGAAGGCAGTCACGAACCCTACGAAATTTCCTGGTCAAGAAAAGATGGAGGGGCGGTTGCCACGATCATGTCTCCGAGGCCCATTTACGATGACCAGGGGGCGTTCAGAGGCAGCTTCGGCATCATAACCGATATCAGCAAGCGCAAAGAGGCAGAGGAGGCCCTGGCAAGGCAGGCCAGGGAACTTGAACGCTCCAACGCGGAGTTACAGCAATTCGCCTATGTGGCCTCCCACGACATGCAGGAACCCCTGAGGATGATAGCCAGTTACGTGCAGTTGCTGGCCCGCCGTTATCAGGGCCGACTCGATGAGGATGCAGATGAGTTCATCGCCTTTGCCGTGGATGGGGCCAAACGGATGCAGACCATGATCAACGATCTGCTGGCCTATTCACGCGTCGGCAGGGTTGGCGGGGATATGGAGTCCACGGATTGCGAGAGGGTTCTGGACTGGGCTGTGGGCAACCTGGCCGCGGCCATTGAAGAGAACCAGGCCTTCATCAGCCACGATCCTCTTCCGTCTCTGCTTGCCGGTGAAAGCCTCTTGGGGCTGCTCTTCCAGAATCTCATCGGCAATGCCATTAAGTTTCGCGGAGAGGATCCGCCCCATATCCACATCTCGGCCGAGTTGAAGGATGATGAATGGCTGTTCACCTTCAGCGACAACGGCATCGGTTTTGATCCCCAATACACGGATCGCATCTTTATCATCTTTCAACGTCTCCATGGCGTGGGGGTGTATCCAGGCACCGGCATAGGCTTGGCCATCTGTAAGAAAATCGTTGAATATCATGGCGGTACCATCTGGGCCGAATCTGAGTTGGCAAAGGGGACCAGCTTTTATTTTACCATTCCAGCTAGCAAAGGAAATCAGTAATGCTTCAAATGAACCAAGGCACACCCGTAGAAATCCTGCTGGTCGAAGACAATCCCGGAGATGTCCGCTTGACCGTTGAAGGACTTAAGGAAGGCAAGGTTAAAAATAATCTCCACGTTGTGGCCGATGGCGTCGAGGCCCTGGCTTTTTTACGTAAAGAGGGACAGTATGGTGATGCCATCCGCCCGGACCTGATCCTGCTTGACTTGAACCTGCCTAAAAAAGATGGCCGCGAAGTCCTGACAGAGATTAAGTCTGACCCGGATTTGGCCCACATCCCGGTGGTGGTCCTTACCACCTCCAAGGCGGAGCAGGATATCCTCAAGGCCTACAGCCTGCATGCAAATTGCTACATCACCAAGCCGGTGGATCTGGACCAGTTTATATCCGTGGTGGAGTCCATCGAAGACTTCTGGTTTACCATTGTGAAGTTACCGCGGGATGCACAGGAATGAATCCCGAATCTATTAAGGTCCTCCTGATCGAGGACAACCCGGGTGATGCCCGGCTGATCAAAGAGCTCTTTTCGGAATGCCTTCCCGGTTCCTTTGACCTGAGGTGTGAAGACACCCTCGCCAAAGGCGTTGACGTTCTCGGCAGCGAGGAGATTGACATCATCCTCCTGGACCTGTCCCTACCCGATAGTCAGGGCTTTACAACCTTTACCAGGGTTCATGACCTGACCCCGGAAATTCCCATCATCGTCCTCACCGGACTCGATGATGAGACCCTGGCCATCAGGGCGGTGAAGGAGGGGGCCCAGGACTATCTCGCCAAAGGGCATGTCAGCCGTCATCTCCTGGCAAGGGCGACGCGCTATGCCATCGAGCGGAAGCGCACCGAGGAGGACCTGCGCAGGATGCGGGATGAGCTGGAGATCAGGGTCCAGGAGCGCACGGCTGAACTTGAACAGGCTAACAGGGAATTACGCGCTGAGATCAAAGAACGGCACAAGGCGGAACAGACCGTTCTGGCCAATGAAGAGAAATATCGAACCCTGTTTGAGGACTCCAGGGATGCCATTGCCGTCGTCACCCGTTCGGGTCAGTTTCTCGAGATCAATCAGGCTGGGTTGGATCTGTTCGGTTATAGCCGCAACGAATTGATGACCAAAAACATTGCTCAACTCTATGCTGACCAAAGCAAACGGGATGAGTACAAGGAGAAGATCGAGCGAGAGGGTTCCATACGGGACTATGAGGTGGTCTTTCTCAAGAAAAACGGCCAGGAGATGGATTGCCTGCTCACCTCGACGCTCAAGTATACCAAGGATGGCAACATTCTGGGATACCAAGGGGTCTTTCGGGATATCACCGCCTATAAAGGTGCAATCCAGGCCTTGAGAGAGAGTGAGGCCAGATATCGAGCCATTGTCGAGGATCAGACAGAGCTCATCTTTCGCTCCATGCCTGATCAGACCATCACCTTTGTCAACGAGGCCTTCTGTCGTTATTTTAACCGACAGGCAGAGGAGGTGATAGGCACAAACATCTTTCCCTTCCTGCTTGAAGAGGACCGGGAAAAGGCCAGGGAGCAGCTTGCCTTGCTCAACCCGGGCCAGCCTGTAGGGACCCTTGAGCTTCGGGCAGTGCAAGCCAATGGTGCCGTTCGTTGGCAGCAGTGGACCAACCACCTCATCTTTGACAGCCAGAATCGTCTTAAGGAATTTCAATGCGTGGGTCGGGATGTCAGCAGGCAAAAGCAGATGGAAGAGGCCCTGCACAGGAGTGCTGAAAAAATAAAACTGTTCGCCTACTCAGTATCCCATGACCTTAAAAGCCCGGCCATAGGGGTTCACGGCCTGACCAACCTGCTCCATAAGCAGTACTGCGACGTGCTCGATAGCAAGGGAGCATCCTACTGTGAGCAGATTCTCAAGTCCTCTGAGCAGATTATAGCCCTGGTTGAACAGATCAATCTCTATATCTCCACCAAGGAGGTCTCTCTCTTTTGGGAGAAGGTCAAGCTGGAGCGTGTGCTCCAAATAATTCAAGATGAATTTTCCGCTCGGCTCAGCATCCGCTCGATACAGTGGACCGTGCCCGATGTCTTGCCTGAGATACAGGCCGATCGACTTGCACTCTTGAGGGTGTTCAGAAATCTAGTCGACAATGCCCTCAAATATGGTGGTGATGATCTGAGCGAGATTGCGGTTAATTATGAGGAGTCCCCCCTCCATCATATCATCTCTGTGAGAGACGACGGCATAGGCATAGGAAGGGAAGACAGTCAGAAGATCTTTGACGAATTTCAGCGCAACGATGATGTCAAGGGGATCGAAGGCTCAGGCCTGGGCCTGGCCATTGTCAAGGAAATCTCCGAACAACACGGAGGCAGGGTCTGGGCACAACCGGCGTCGGAGCGGGGGAGTATCTTTTACGTTTCCATTGCCAAGGGCTGTGCTGACCGTCCATGAACAGCATACCCGGGGCAATGGGGTGAGGCATCCCCCTGCATTTGCTGAGGGGGCATGAGGCTGCATCTATGCCTGTGCCGGCCCTCGGGAATCAAGGTGCAGGACGCCAGGCAGATACCCCCTGTTAGGTGAAAATGACACGATGCGGCTCGATTCCCTGCCTGCCTCTGTGCGGTCTGTGGTTTTACAGGGAAAAACGATGATTGCCCGGTCAGCTGCTCTTCTTCTCTGTCAAGATTCCATCCCCTGATATATTGCAGATATTTTGCCATGTCGTCTGCCCTCGACGCCATCCAGGTGACCCAACTTGAGGCTACCTCCTTAATCCGTGACAAACGACCAACAAATATCACATGACCGTGCAATTAACATGTTGATTATCAAAGAATAATATTAAAGTGTTCACCTGTCCT
>NZ_AUCW01000003.1 GCF_000429965.1 Desulfogranum mediterraneum DSM 13871 | reverse complement strand
TTCTGGGATCTCAAAGATCAAGCAGCTGCCAAGGAATTCCTCGGCAACTGGTGCAAGACGGCAAACAGGAGCCGCCTGGAGCCTATCAAGAAGTTTGTTAAAACAGTCAAAAAGCACGAGCAGCGGCTGACACCATTCGTAGAGCTTGGCCTCACTAATGCCATCGCCGAGGGGCTCAACAGAATTATCAAAATCGTCAAAAACAGGGCCAGTGGATTTCGGAATCTGGAGGCCTTCTCAGACATGATTTTCCTGACCGTCGGGGACCTGGATATTCCTGGGCAAATTCCGCCAGGTTTCCGGACACTATAAATGTGCTGTCAAACCATGGGGCCACCGGCTGTGTCGGGAGTTACCTCGTTGGGAGATTCGGATATAGCCGAAAAACTATGGCGGCATGAGTTTCTGGGCGCGAGGCTATTTTGTTTCAACTTTTGGCACCGATGAGGATGTTGTTCGTGCTTATATCCGTGAGCAAGAAAAAGAAGATAAGCGTGTCGAGCAACTGTCATTATTACAATAGGCGACCACCGAATGGTGGTCAGCGAAACTTTTTAACATACCGCTTTGAGCGGTTCACAGTTTTTTAAAGCCACCGGTTTTACCGGTGGTTACTTACTTTAACCATGAGTTTGTAGGGCCTGAGTTTTACTCAGATGGTGAACATGCAACACATGAGGCAGCAATAACATTCTCACGGAGAGCGGGTAGGGAGATTGATATGTCAGGTTATGCTGAATGTGAAAAGAGAGTTGGCCTAAGCGAATAGAAAATGGGCAACGATAATACAGAGGAGATTAGATGAGGTGTCCGTCGTTACAAGATATCCCAGCGCCACCTGCAGGTCGGACTGGCTGGCCATGGACCGAGGCTAGCGACAGTTCTGCATGGTTAAGGAAACGTGTTGATTGGCCTCGTGTGAGCATCGTTATGCCGTCATACAACCAGGCAGAATTTATTGAGGAATCGATACGCTCGGTTTTGCTCCAGGGGTATCCGGATCTTGAGTTTCTTGTGTATGATGCAGAGTCATCGGATGGCAGTGTCAATATTATTCGAAAGTATGAACCTTGGCTGACCTTTTGGGTGAGCGAGAAGGACCGGGGGCAGAGTGATGCCATCAATAAAGGGTTAAGGAAGTCCACTGGTAAGTATTTTAACTGGCAGAACTCAGATGATATCTTGACCCCTTGTTGTCTGTTTAAGGCTGTTAATGCGCTTTTGGAACATCCTGAGGCAAGTTTAGTACACGGCTATGAAGATGTTATCTACGCCGATGGCAGCCTTCATGCAACGACCGAGAATGCCTTTGGTCCGCCGACGCGGCTGGCCCCCGATGTCGGCAGATCCATAGCGACGCTGAAAACGGGTACTCAGCCGGGATGCCTAATGGATCGTGACCTGGTTCTGCAGGTCGGTGGGCTCAACGAAGATCTGCATTTTGTGATGGATATAGACCTGTTGCTGCGACTGGCCATTCTCAAACCTGCCCTCTATCTCCACGAGAAATTGGTCTACTACCGTTATCACAGTGCGACGAAGAGCCATAACGAGTGGCCCGAGACGCGTGCGCTGGAGCGGCTAAGCATCGCGAGGAATCTGTATGCCATGCCAGAGGCGCAGCCATACCAATCACTCCGTCGCGATGCCATGGCGCAAGGGCATCGTTATGCTGCGGACTGTTTCTGGATGAACGGCAGCCCAGGTAAAGCCATTAAGCATACGCTTCTGGATATTGCCTGGTCGCCATTCAAGCATTGGGACCAGAGGCGAGGTACGGCGTACAAATTGAAACAAAGGAAGATAAGTCAACGCAAGATGCTTGCCGCACAGAATACTGAATTCTGACCGCAGGGCTGTTTATGCAGCCTGTATCTATCGTGGAACGCAACGATTTTACTTTGAGGGCTCCGAATGAAGATATACATTATTGGGTGTGACCAGATGTGGGCCACGGGGGTCGATGAGGTCCATTACAGAAAGGTCCTGAGAGAACTCGGACATCAGATTGTAGGGAACCCAATAGCCGCAGAGGCAATAGTCGCAGTCACATGGTACCACATGATTAAATGGTACTGGTTCTTGCTTAAGCGCGCTTTCCCCAACAAGCGTTTCTACGCTGTTCTGAGCAGTAACCCAGCATTTCATCCCGAATACTTTGAGCCCATAAGGAAAATTGCGGATGAGTATATCTATTTCAATACCCAGCAGTTCGAGTTTCTGAAAGCTGAGGGAATAGAAGAATCGGCAATGCACTACAATCCTGTGTATGTAGATGAAACGATTTACTCTCCCGTACGCTTATCGAAAAAGGACTTAGCTGCTCGCCTGGGGCTTGACTATTCCAGACTTAAGGGGCGCTATGTAATAGGCTCGCTGCAGCGCGACTCTCTGGGGGATGAGCTCGATAAGCCGAAGTGGCAAAAGGATCCGGACCTTCTGTTGAGTGTGCTGCAGCGTCTGGATCAGGATAAGTTTGTGTTGCTTCTTGGGGGACCGCGGCGCCACTACATCATTAAGCAATGCCAACGTCTCTCGATACCATACTACTATATCGGAGACGAGTCGTACGTCATTTCGGGACGCGATGATTATCATGATGGGAAGAACTTTCTGTCAAAATCCGAAACAAATCTATTCTACAACCTATGCGATCTCTATATTGTCTCTTCGAAATCAGAAGGTGCCCCTATGGCTGCTGTAGAAACAGCCCTCTGCAAGGTTCCCGTAATAGCCACGAGAGTTGGGATGGCTGCCGACTTTCTTGCACCGAGTATGATCTACAGTTCCCCTCAAGAAGCTGCAGAACTGGTAACACGCTGCATGGAGGATCCGCAATTCACCGAAGAAGTGGTTGGAACAACTTTCCAGCAAACGATCAGGGTTAACAACTATGGGGCGTTGCTTGAGCGAATGGGGCAGATATTTCAGTAAAAATTAAATAGATCGCCGGTATGAAATTTTATTGTCTGTATGTTTCCAGTTCCGGCCCTTCCGGGGGCGGGAACAATTTTATGAACTCGGTTGGCGAGCGTTTCGCAGTGGACGGTCATTACGCGAACAGCCCTGAAGAATGTGATATCGTCCTGCTCAATCTCTCTCCTTCTTTTCGGATATTCGGATTGATGTCAGAGGCGATCCGCTTGAAGTGCAAACATGGCAAGAAGCTGCTTTGCCGCTTGGCCGGGCCTATTTCAATTGCACGGGGAACCGAGGATCAGTCCTGCTGGGATCGCCTTTTTTTCTATTTCCTCCGTCAGTTCGCCGATGGGATTGTCTATCAGTCATCCTGGTCTAAAGGTGCCAATATCACCGCTGGGGCACCCGAGAATGTTCCGGCAACCGTTATCATCAATGTGCCTGGCGAGAAGCACTTTCCTCCCAGCGATGTGGTGTGGAGAGATGAGGCTGAGGAAGGGGGCAAGGTTCGACTGCTGTACGCATCATGGTCTGACAATTACAACAAGGGAGGAGACGTTCTCGCATACCTGGATGATGTCTTGGATTTCTATAGGTATGCGTTTACATTTGTGGGAAGAACTCAGGTAACTTATAGTAACATCGTAGTTCGCCCTCCCGTTGCACCTGACCAGTTAGCTCGTCTGTTGGCAGAGCACGATATCTTCATCTTTCCATCACGCGTGGAAGCGTGTTCAAATATGCTGTTGGAGGCTATTTATTCAGGAAAAGTTGTTGTGGCATCCAATACTACGAGCAACCCGGAGGTGCTGCCAAAGGACCGTGGCGAGCTATATGAGTCGCCGGAAGAAATTCCGGATTTGCTGGACCGAATTGTTCTTAATCATCATCAATATGAAAGCGTCGAGCAACTTCCGACAATGAAGGTGTTGGCTTCTCAATATGTGGCCTTCGCAGGTACGTTAGATACACGGCCTGTTTCACGTATCTCTTGTATCTGGGCCACGGTGAACCTCGAACGACTGCTGTGGCGTGAGTTTGGAGTGCTGCCGGTCATCAAGTACCGAACCATTATGTGGTTGTCTCATATGAAGAGAACCATACTAGGAGGGAAGCGTGTTTGATCTGGCAATATATCGAGATGCTCTTGGAGCGTGGTTCGAAAAGGTGGCCAGCGATCTTGACGAGGGTCGTTTTCGTTATTCGACGGAAGGCAGTCTGATCCCGATCGAGGGGAATGCAGCATTCTTCTCGACATGCTTCGCGTTGAAAGCGGCATGGAATTGCGGGCTGCATTTCAAGTGGCCGGCCGAGAGAGTCAAAGGTGGCCTCGAGTTCCTGGCGTCAAATCAAAGAGAGGACGGCTACTTTGCTGATCCTTTTTTGGCCGATGTGCCGGTGCCTACCTGGAAAACGTATATAGCCGCTATTTTGAGACTCTGTGAATGGCCGGTGCCTGCACGTATTCAAAGAGAGCGGAACCTTCGTGCAGATACCAGGCAGATTGCCTCAGTCCTGCTGGAGTATGGACATAAACTTCGGTATCCCCTGCCTGCCGGACTTACATCACCAGACAAGGCCGTTGAGTATTTCCATTCGTTGGACTGGACGACACCGTGGGGCTGTGCCAGTCATCTGTCGCATGAGATGTTCTTTCTTTCGGTCAATAACCGTATGTTCAGGAATGTCGACGATTATGAATCTGTGGTCAACGCTGTCTGCGGTTGCCTTGCGACCATTCAGAGAGACGATGGGTGCTGGTATGAGGGGGACATTCCTGACAACATGAAGATCAATGGGGCAATGAAGGTTTTTTCAATGTTGAATTGGTTGGATCGTCCTTTTCCTGATTCGTCTGCACTGATGAGATTTGCACTGAGTCAGCCCTTTGAAAGTGATGGATGTGGTTTTTTAAATCGTCTGTATGTCGTGTGGAATGCTTCGCGTGGGTGTGATTCGACTAAGTATTGCCACCAGATTAACACGTTAGTTGCGGATTCTGTCGCTCATCTGCAACGGTTCATTCGTGACGATGGCGGCTTTTCATTTTTTCCTGATCGCGCCGAGAGCTCGTACTTTGGGTGTCAGGTTACATGTGGCCTGCCTGAAAGTGATATGCATGGTGCAGTCATGTTTACCTGGGCACTGGCGATGTGTGTCGATCTGGCTCCTGAGCTTTTTCAGCATCGTTCAGGTTGGAAGCCGATGCATACCTGATAGTGACTGATGATATGCGTGAAGAGTAATGAGTTTGTTTTGCAATATCGTTGCGAATTTCAGCCGGACCCGGATGCAGCAACCAGTAGGTGATTTCTTTATGAACTATTTCTACGAGATTATCTCGAAGTGTCAGATTTGGCGGCGTGAACGTCAGCGATGGCGACAGCCACAACCTTCGGAAGGATGTCGCGTGTATTACGGGGCTGACTCGATGCAGTCTAGAGACGAATTAAGTGGTGGGGGAATTATTAAGGTTCAGGATCTGCAGATGATCTTTCCGAATTGCGCAGAGCAGCCGAATATTCTGTATCTGGTCAGCAGCGCACTGCCGCCTTATGCCAACACCATGGCGAGAATTGCCAGAGAGAATGGCGCCAAGGTTGTGCTCAACCAGAATGGGGTCTCTTATCCTGTACATGGTGGGGCGTGGAAACGCACAAACCACTTTATACGCTCTGTTTTGCAGGAGGCGGATTATGTTTTCTATCAGAGTCATTTTTGTAAGTTAGCGGCTGATCGATATATTGGTAAACGTGATAGTGCATGTGAAATCCTGCATAACCCTGTAAACACAGACTGCTTCTGTCCCATAGACAAACCTTTGCCGCTCGAACCCCTTCGGCTTCTTATCGCAGGAACTCATAATCTTTTCCGTCGTGTAGAGACTGCGCTAAATGTAATCTATGAGTTGCGGAACAATGGAGTAGATGCCTATCTGGAAATTGCGGGGCGTCTCGCGTGGGCAGAAGAAGATGTTGCAGAGCAACAGGTTAGAGACTACCTGTCTAAGCGACATATTGAGTCATATGTTTCGATCAGTGGGCCGTACTCCCAGAAGGCGGCCCCTGAGTTGTTTCGGCGCTCTCATATACTGCTGCATTCCCAGTACAATGATTGCTGTCCGCGCCTGGTTGTTGAGGCCATGGCATCAGGATTGCCCGTTGTCTACTCGGCATCAGGCGGTATTCCTGAACAGGTTGATGCCGATTCGGGGGTTGGGATTCCCGCACCAGTTGATTGGGAGGCGCGTCATTGGCCATCGGCGACGGATATGGCCGCAGGTGTTGAGACGATTATGGCATCATATTCTAGTTATTCGCGCGCCGCCCGGCGCCGGGCAGTAGATGATTTCGACGTCGTATCGTGGCTCGAAAGGCATAGAGTTGTCTTTGAATCTCTGGGTGAGGATATGGTGTTGTGAGTCATCATGCCAAGATTCAGATTTCCGTGTTGATGGCAGTTCGAAACGGAGCGACGTACTTGCGAGATGCTCTGGATGGTCTTTGCCAGCAAACACATCCGGCAGATGAGATTGTGGTTGTCGACGATGCATCAGATGATGATACATCGTGCATTCTACAGAGCTACACCAGTCAGCTTCCTCTAGTGTTATTGCACAATGAAGAACGCCTGGGATTGACATTGTCCTTGTTGAAAGGGTGGGGCGTTGCACGTGGTGACTACATTGCACGTATGGATGCAGATGACATCTCGTACCCACGACGATTTGAGCATCAAATGACCTGGATGCGTAGACATCCCGATGCAGGGGTCTGCGGTACCTGGGCGCGAATCATTGGGCAGAGCAAAGGGCGTATTCGCACGCCAGTCAATATGCAGGATATCCATGCTTCTATCCTGTGGGAATGTCCCTTTGTCCATTCTTCTGTGATGTTTCGGCGAAGCGTCATGGCCGAGGCAGGCTTGACATACGATCCTGAGTTTTGTGTTGCACAGGATCTTGAGTTATGGTCGCGTCTTGTATTGAGCGGTGTGGTTTGCGGTAATGTGTCGAGGTCTCTTGTTGCATATCGCATGCATTCTGAGAACATCACGTCTACTCGTCAGCAGGAACGTCGACAGGCAAGTTTGGCGATCTATCGGCACATGCTAGATGTCTATTCGCAAGAGCCTGTTTCGGATGATGAACTGGAACTGCACCTTAGAATTGTCCATAATCGCCTGCAAGATAATGAAGCTGAGATTAGGTCGGCATATGACTGGTTCGAACGGGCGGTCTCGATGGCGGAAACAATGGGACAGCGTTCCCTGTGGCTGATGTACATCCGAAAAGTGTGGTTTGCTGTCTGTTATAGGAACTGTGTAGAGCGAAACAGCGCATTGGTTGCTCGATACATGCGAATGCCGAGGTATGATTTTCTTGGGAAATATCGGATGTTATTGCTGCTGGCATTAGGGAAGAAGGCGCTGCTTAGCCCAACTTAGCGAGATTGATTTTTAAAAAAAATCTGTGGCGAAGGTTGTTCGTCGGCTACGAAAATTTAAAGCACGCCATTACAGGGGTATAAAAATTTTGCACTTTTAGTCACTGCTGTCCGGTTAAGGAAATAGATACGGCCTACCATTGCAACAAAATGAAAGATGTAGTGCCATACTGAACGACCAGGTATGGATAACATTTTTAAATTACACGGTATTTTGTCTTTCCGTCGCGAGGTTGGGCTAACGTGGAACTTTTTTCAGTATCATCTATCCTCTCGTGTCACCGGTTCAGAATGTACTGAAATCCACATGAAACATCGAAGAGTCAGGATCTCTTCGGGCAAGTGTTTGATACTGAATAAAGCATAACTTTTTTTTGAAATATAATCAGACGGTACTTTGCTTTTGTGTCTCCTGCCAAAGGTTATCTGGGGCAAATATCATGCAAGGATTACCCCGATCGGCTATGATCCCGTCTGGGAGGGATGGGTGGAGGTGTAGCTTGAAATTTTCTTTGGTTGCTTTCAATAGCGGTGTTTTTGTTGATAACTAAGTATTTTTTCCTTCTCATTCCTGTCGTATTCTCTGCCCTGGCGCAGGTTCTTTTAAAGGTGGCGTCAACTAAACAGCCAAACACTTTTAGCTGGTTTATGGTAATGGCTTTGAGTGTCGCTGTATACTTTCTTGCGTTCTTTTTCTATTCCAACGCGTTGAAGCTCTTTCCAATAAGTTTAGCAAGTCCAGTTAATACTATCGCTGTGATGTTATTAGTCATAATGGCGGGTGTACTTATATGGGGCGAGCCTCTGTCCCTGCAAAAAGGTACGGGTGTGTTGCTCGGAGTAGCTTCTTTGCTCGTGCTTCTTGCTGGTAAGGGTTGACCGTAAATGTTTTGGGATTTCAAAGCGAACGCGTTTGGGCGCGAGTTTTTTTGGGTTGTCGGATAATAGCATGAAAGTTTGGCTGTTGATATGGGATTACTGGCCCGGTCTTCAAGGTGGATCTGAGCGACAAGCCAGGATGGTGGCGCAGGAACTGTTTGCTAGGGACGTTGACTGCGAAATAATTACTTCTTGGTCCAGTTGGTCCATGAGGAGATTGGATTATGACGGAAAGGTAAGAATCCTCCGGTTAGGTACCTTGGCGCCTTTGCGTGCAGGGTGGCAAAGGGTAGTGCGTCGTTTCTTGTCTCTGCTGTGCAAGCCAAATTCCGGTTCGCAATCTTTTCGAAAAAACAAGGTAAGCAATAGTGCTTTTTTTTGGTTGTCGCTCCCCTTGAACTGGATTAGTCGCCTCTCGTTCATGATTGAGCTGTTTGTTGTGGTGTTGTTTACAGGGCGAAAGGTTGATGTCATTCATCTTCATGAGCCCTCTTGGCTGGGAGGGGTCGCACAGATTGTTTCCAACTATTCTTCTTCTGCCATATTATGTCAGGAGGCAACCACGCCAGCTCTACCCGTCATTGGCTATGATGTACCTTTTCGGAGGATCTTGGATCGGCAAAGGCGTCTTCCATGGTACATAGCCATGACCGCTTTTACTCAAGATGAGCTGGTCGGGAAAGGCATTAGGGAAGATCGTATTTTTCAAATCCCCAACGGAGTTCATTTACCTTCAAAGGTGAGTCGCAGTTTCCCTGATCAGGTTTTATATGTAGGGAACTTAACCCAGGGCAGTGACTGGAAGGCCTTTGATGTGTTGTTCAAAGCCTGGTGTATTGTAGCAGAGAAAAATCACCAGGCGAGACTGACAGTGGTTGGTGGCGGAGACAGCTCCGAATGGGTCGACTACCTTGTGGAAAATAAGTGTACGAATTCTGTTACCTTTGTAGGGCGAGTTGACGACCCAGGTAAATATTATTGTGATGCTTCTTTGTTTGTATTGCCCTCTCGGGTAGAGGGCCTTTCCAACGCCTTAATCGAATCGCAGAGTTGGGGTATCCCTGCCGTTGTTTCAGATATACCCGGTAATATGGCGGTGATAACAGATGGTGAAAATGGAGTTGTCACCCCTGTGGGGAATGCGGAAAAGTTCGCAGAGGCGATACTTACAGTCCTTTCTGACAACCAATATCGAGAAAAAATGGCAAGAGTTGCCAGGAGAAAGGCTGAGGAGAAATATGATATCAGAGTAGTTATGGGGGATGTCATGAAGGCCTATTCTAAAATTTCAAAAATTAATTTGGATTGAGATGGATTACTCGACTAGGTTTGCTGTTGGTTGTAGATTCTTGCTTCTTTGCAGTAATACATGAGAATATTATTTCATAAATGGGAATATCCGCCCCAGGGGTCTGGGATAGGGCAATATATATCTGTCGTTTCAGCCGCCTTGCGTGAACAGGGGCACTTTGTAGTGATAGTGACAAGTCGATATCCAGAGTGTGCTGAAATAGAGTATTTAGAGAATGGGCTTGTTTATCGCATCTTTGATTTTGCTCAAATTGGTTCTCTTCCAGTAGCTGAAAAAATTCTAGAAATTGCCCAGACTCACCAGATCGATATAATAGAGGGTGCGGATCATCTCGGTGAATCGTACCCGCTTTTACGGTTTAAATCACGACCGCCTGTTTGTATTAAGCTCCATTATAACGACGTGTTTTCGACCATGCGTTATGCCCAGGCAAAGTATTTTTGGCAATATGCAGTGGTTAAATTGGCCTGTATCAGGCAACGTGGACGTCTGTTTGCTGAAAGGCGGAGCATGGAACTTGCTGATGCCATAACGGCACCTTGTCAGGCAATTGTTGATTTAGCAGAGCAGCATCACCTGTCGCTTCCTCAAGCAGTTGAAGTGATTCCCAATCCGGTGTGTCTTAACTATGATTGGAAGAATGAAGAGTCTGAATCTCCCACAATCCTTTTTGTAGGGAGAATGGATTTTGGTAAAGGGGTTGATTATTTGCTGCGTTTGCTGGATTGTGTCTCATACCGTTTTCCAGAAATTCGCTTGGAGATTGCTGGGGGAGACAGCTATGCAAGAGGGATTGGTTCTATACAGGACTGGCTCTGTCGTCACGGTGGGAACTCTTTGGAAAAGTTGGTATTCCTTGGACATCTCGATCAGGAGGCACTGAATCGGGCTTATCAAAGGGCTTGGGTGGTTATTGTCCCCTCCCGGTGGGACACCTTTCCTAACGTAGTCTTGGAGTCCATGGCACGTAAAAAGGCATTGGTAACAAGTGAGGTAGGCGGTATGCCTGACATGATCGTGGGCACAACTAACTACAGTGCGCAACCAGATGGATATAGCTTTGTAGAGTATATAGTGCGCTTTCTGGAAGATGTTTCATTGCGCCGTAAGGCAGGATTGAGCGGCTTTGAAAAGGTTCGAAGTGTATACTCTCCTAAGCAAATTGCCGAAAAACAGATAGTTTTTTTTGAAAGAGTGTTGTCGGAAAAATGAATTCGGTATCATTGATTCCATATGCCCCGTTGCCGTGCACGACAGGGGCCCGGGTGATTTTTTTGAAACATTTGCATTTTTTGAATAAACAGGGACGTTGTACTGTCGCTTCAGCCAGGCAGCTTCCTGTAGGTGGAGGTTGGGGTGCAGACATTGTTCAAGATTTAAAGGGGCAGGGCTTTGAGTTGGTGTTCCGCAACAAGTGGGGGGGGAGCTCGTTTCCGTATGTTATAGGGATGCTCTATGCCTGTTTTTTTAAAATATTAAAACAGGAAAAGGCCTTTGGGCATTCTAACTTATACCATCGTTACGCATTTCCAAGTGACTGGTGGTATGAGCAAACCGTGAATAAAGATATCGCGGAAATACATTACTCTTACTGGTCTCGGCTACCTTGTGCATGTCCCAAGGTCGTCGTGCTGCATGATATGTGGTCTGATCTTATGTGGGAGGGGGTGAGAAGGGAGAGCGCTGAATTAGCTTTGGCTGACCTGATAGTGACGGTATCGATAGAAGATCGGGATAAATTGATTCAAAGAGGGATGAAAAACGTACATTGGAGCCCTCCAAGAGTCAAGCCTCTTGAGTGTGCGGATGCATCTGAGGTATGTGTTGTTGCCTCTGGTAATCATCATAATGTAGAAGGGCTGGAATGGTTGAAAAGCAGTACTGAAAAAATGCCAACCCAAGTGCATTGCTACGGCTCTATCTCTGATTATGTCGGAGACGATGATAGGTTCTTGTCGGAAGGAAATTATGCAGCATCTTCGGAACCATACGAGAAGTGCGGTATCGTGTTAATGC
This sequence comes from Desulfogranum mediterraneum DSM 13871, assembly GCF_000429965.1. GTDB lineage: Bacteria > Desulfobacterota > Desulfobulbia > Desulfobulbales > Desulfobulbaceae > Desulfogranum > Desulfogranum mediterraneum. The sequence goes on along the minus strand of NZ_AUCW01000003.1, from coordinate 350,887 downwards.
TAACCTCCAGCGGTACCGGAGTGCAAATAAAAGGAGTGGAGGCGCTTGCGCACGGACGAGTGATAATCGCGAGGAAAGGTGCAATGAGAGGTCTTCCTTCTGGTGAAATTGGATGGGTTGAGGTTGACAGTCCAGACGAAATGGTAGATGTGCTTAAAAAAGCTTACCGTGATCGTCAGTATAGGGAGAAAATGTCATTGGCTTCAAAGGAGTACTATAAAAAATATTTAGAGAGTGAAGTCGTTGATAGAAGGTTGCTGGAAAAATATAGAGAGCTGTTGTGAAAAGTCATGTTAGTCGCTCGCCGAGAATCGTTGGCAAGATTTCTGTGTTAATTCCTGTGTATAATGAAGAGGATAATGTTGTATCTCTTTCTGATGAGATAATGTCAATTTTGTCAGGTTATGCTGATTTTGAGATTGTCTTTATTAATGATGGGAGCAAGGATAATTCATTACAGTTGATCCAGGATTTGTCCAATAAAAATGGTAAAGTTTATTTTATCTCCTTCTCGCGCAATTTTGGTCACCAGAATGCGCTGCGAGCCGGGTTTGATCACTGTACCGGAGATATTGTGATTACTTTGGATGGAGATCATCAGCATCCCCCTGGTTTGATTCCTGAGATGATTGATAAGTGGATAGAGGGGTATGATGTTGTTTTTACCACCCGGAAAGAAGGGGGAGAGGTCTCTCTGGTAAAAAGATATACTTCCTCTTTTTTTTATTGGTTAATTGGGAAGATTGCAGACGTTGACCTTAAAAAGGGTGCGGCTGATTTTAGATTGTTTGATGAAAAGGTAGTCCATGCTGTTAGAGGATTGAAAGAAAGGGATGTTTTTTATAGAGGCCTGGTCGCATGGCTTGGGTTTAGACAGTGTGAGGTCGCCTATACCCCAGAACGACGAAGAGGCGGGGTGAGCAAGTATACCTACAGGAAAATGCTCAGGCTCGCTGTTGATGGAATTTCCTCATTTAGTTTTTTGCCGCTGAGGTTGGCGGCGGTAACGGGTTTTTTGATCGCAATGGTTAGTTTTACATATGTTTTTTATGCGATTATGATCAAGTTGTTTTCTGATCAAGCTGTTTCGGGGTGGGTGTCGTTAATGGCTGGTGTCTATTTTTTGGGTGGGGTGCAGCTCATTTTTTTGGGGCTATTTGGTGAGTATGTGGGCCGTATTTTTATGGAGGTCAAGGGAAGGCCTAACTATTTGGTAAGTGCAGCTAAACTTCCTGGAGAAGATAAGTAGTGCCGCCGTTATTGGTTAAATTTTCAACAAATAATACCGCATGATTGATAAGAGTCGCGCAAAAGGCCTTGCTGTTTGTTTTTTTGTTCTTTTTTTGGCTGCTGCGTATGTATTCAGCTATCTCGATTTGGCTATAGATGATGCTGTGCGCTATCGACCATTGGCCAATGGGTGGGTTTCGATCTATCCAGAAATTCATCTGGATGAGCACTTGTCAGTGGTTGAAAAAATTGAGAAAATAGTTAAGGAAGACTTGGTTCACGGTAGATTCAGGCCGGCCTTTTTTACGTATATTTCAATCCCCTATTTTTTGTCACCGGTGGTATACGACAACGAAGCTACCGAAGAGGCGCGACCTTATCTCGATTTACTGAATGGGGACTTGCGGATAACAGGTTTTTTCTTACTGCTTTCAGTGGTCGTGTCAATGGCTCTGTTGATGCTCTCCGTATATAGATTTTGTAATACGATTTTATTCTCTCTGTTGCCTGTCTTTTTTGTTCCGTTATCACCGTCTTTGGCAGAGAATCTGCTTCAGAATTTTATCGATAGCCAAGAAATACCTTTGGTTTTGCTGGCTTCTCTTTGGCTGTTTTCTCTGTTTTCCTCTTTTAAATACGAAAATTCTACTGTTAAGAAGTATTTATATTTTTCGATATCGCTGTTAGCGCTATTTGTCTCTTTTCTTGTGAAAGAAACTTCTGTAATCATCGCCTGTGCTTTATGCTTACTTGTTCTGTTGGAATTGTTATTTTTTCGATTTGGTAAGGAATATGCGTGGCCAACAAAGGCTGTTGTTGTACAGTCTGCGTTAAGTGTTGTTCTTGCCATAGGCGTTGTAGGTTTCGTGGCTGTAAATAGCCGGGGGTACGCGAGTTCATATAACGTTAGTTGCTTGGGACTGGTTTCTGTGTTTGGCCAATTATGGGTGCTTGTTTCAAAGTATTCTCTTGTGAATGTTTTTAGCTTTGTTTTTGTAGCTGTTTTTTTTGTGCTGGCAGGTATGCTTCGTGGCCAAAAGGTCAATGATATCATTGTCGAAAACCATATTCGTTTTGCGTTGCTATTGTTGTTCTTGTCTGTCGGGTTCCTGGTTGTTCTGTTTCCATGGAAACCTGTTCTGGTAAAATATGTTTATCCTTCTGTTTTCTTTTTTTCTTTTTTGGTATCATACGCAGTCTCGTTCGTTTTTTCGGTTTTGAAGGAAAGATATGGGGGTAAATCATATCTATTTTTTGGGATAGTCGTCATGTCTTACATGTTTCTTTATTGTGGTTACTATGGGGAATCAGTTAAGGAGAAACAATATTTGTTTAGTGTTTCTAATTATGGAGTGACGGCACTTTATGACGTGGCTGATGATATCGATGAAGAGTTCGGTGATGTTGATGGTGAGGATGTATATATATATGTAGGTTATGATGATTCACAAAGGTGGGAGATCAGTGTCCCGTGGAGTGTTTTGCATTTAAAGCGAATATTGAACTTTGATAAATTTTTTAATATAATTGATGTGGAGAGAGGGGCTGTTCTTAATTACAAGATGCCTCTAGGTGAGCTGACATCTTTTTCTCGTTATAATGGTCATGGTAATGTCTTCGTTACCGATGATAAAAAATTAATTGATGAAAAGGTCTTTGACGTCCTCTATATTGCTCATCTTGACGGAGTTGAGCCTTTGCCGGAGTTGAGTTTTAAAAGTAAAAAATATTATTTATTAGAAGAAAAAGTTATATATAACACCGATCTAAATAAGAAGAGTTTTGTTTTTTATAAGTATATGTGATTTTGTGATCAGGTCGAAATTCATTTCCAATGAAAGCCAATCAGAGCACAAACAGCAGGTATCTAGACCATGCGAGAGGAATGGTTTTAAGGTTTCTCTTTTAAACCGGGGCTGGTTGATTATCATAGAATGACGTTGAAAATAGTAGTCCCTACAGTTTGAGGCCTTGATCTTTAGGGTACCTTGAAAAAATAGATTTTTCGATCAAGGTCAAGGCGCGCTATAAAATTTACCGTAGGCATATGTTTGATATTCCGAGGATAAAATTTTGAGCGCAACGCCGAGATTAGAAGAAAAAGCATTTTTTCAAGGCGGCCTTTAATCTGTCATCCAGGTTCAAGCCGCCTGGCTATAGTTTGCTGGTAATAAGGGTTGAGTAATGTACATGCAATTGTTTCATGTTCTTGATAAGTCTGGGGAAAATAGAGGTGTGCCCAGTATACTCGTCGTTGGACACAGTTAAGGGCGGATTAATATTTTCCTCAGTTCCGCCGTCTGCTCGTGTCGCTGATTCAAAATCCGCTAACGTTCATTTGAATCGTAAAAAACTTTAATCTTTGGCGCTTGCTACTGAGACCGCTGTGAGATCAGGCGAGATGGTATCGATTAGGTCGAAGTGCCTTTCGGCAATAGGCTTCACTCTTGCTGGGGATCTGTAAGTTTTGTTGAGTTCGGGGGGGGGGAGCCAAATGGAAATAAAACAGCCAAGGATATTGTCCACTGCGGTCAGGTTGATCTAGGCTGAATATAGATCTACTTCCCCTGGGTCGGTTTTGTTGAATATCTCGGTGGGCATGGGGTGTAGTTTTGTTGGGTCACTGGCGATAAACCGGGGATGACTGGGCCCAGTTTTTTTCTTAGCAAATTGTGAGATGGTGCCTGCTTTATATGTCTAGTCAAATAAAAATTTTTATTGTTATTCCAGTTTATAACGAAGCCACGGTTATTGGCGATGTTATCCGTGAAATTCGGGCATCAGGTGATTATCACTTGGTTGTGGTCGATGATGGTTCTAGTGACTCAACCCATGAGGAAGCGTCCGGCTGTGCAGGCGTTGTTGCTCTAAGGCACATGATTAATAGAGGTAAGGGGGCTGCGGTGAAAACGGGAATAATTGCAGCCAACAGATTGGGTGCGGACGTCATCGTAACCATGGATGGTGATGGGCAGCATGATCCGGCAGATATACAGCATTTGATTGCGCCTATACTTGCTAATGAGTACGAGGTAGTGCTTGGATCTAGGCGAAGGAAGAAGGGCGAGATGCCTGCTGTAAAAATTATAGCTAATAAGATAGGTAATACCGTTACATGGCTATTGTACGGGATGCACGTTTCTGACAGCCAATCTGGGTTCAGGGCCTATTCGAGATATGCTGCCGGGATTATCGATACCAAGGCGGATAAGTATGAATACGACAGTAAGGTTATCAGAGAAATTAATAACAACCGGTTGTCCTGTACGGAAGTGCCTATCAAGGTCAGGTATACTCAATATTCGATGGGGAAGCTGCAAAAACAAGGCTTTGTAAACGGCATCAAGACGCTTGTACGTATGGTGTGGGGGCTTTTCGTGTAATTTTAAACAATCAAAGCAAGGGTGCTATGAACATTCAGTTATATCAGATAATAGTTATTGCAATATCGTCTGTTATGTTGTTTCAGGGGGCGAAGGAGTTTTTTAAGCGTGAATCAGGCCAGACTTTACTGAAATTTTCTGCTCGTCTGGTCGTCTGGGGGGGGATGGGGACGGTTGCAGTGTATCCCAACTCGACTATACTTTTTGCACGACTACTTGGGATGGAGGACAATTTTAATGCGGTTGTTATGATTGGCTTCCTCATGGTTTTTTTGATAATTTTCAAGCTATTGTCGGCGATTGAGAAGATAGAGCAGAATGTTTCTGAACTTACTCGGAAAGAGGCCTTGTCACACGTTCAATTTGAGGTGGATCCGGTTGGCAAGGAACGCAGTCTCCAGCAATAATATTTTTTAATGTTCCGATGTCAGGCCCCACAGTGGACATTGTGGAATGAGCCTGGTCAACTTTTTATTTTTGTCAGGGCCGAAGGTGATAAAATAATGAGCAACAAGGTGGTTCTTATAAGCGGTGGGGCTGGATATATAGGCAGTCACACTTGTAAAGTTCTTAAAAATAACGGTTACTTGCCCGTAACCTATGATAATCTAATCTACGGTCATAAAGAGGCGGTGAAATGGGGGCCGTTTGAAGAGGGGGATATTCTTGATTTCGATAGGCTGAAGGGAGTATTTGATAGGTATAATCCCATCGCGGTTATTCACTTTGCAGCTTTCGGTTACGTTGGTGAATCGGTAGTTGATCCGGGGAAATATTATACCAATAATGTAACCGGCACCGTAAACTTACTTGAAGTGATGAGGTCTGTTGACTGCAAAAATATTGTTTTCTCAAGTACCTGTGCAACCTTTGGGGTGCCGGAAACCCTGCCGCTCACCGAGGCCTCTGCCCAGCAGCCGATTAATCCCTATGGCTGGAGCAAGTTGATGATCGAGCAGGTCCTGGCCGATTATGACCGCGCCTACGGACTCAAACATGTGGCCCTGCGCTACTTCAATGCCGCCGGTGCTGATCCTGCCGGCGAGACCGGCGAGGACCACTTCCCGGAGACCCACCTGATCCCGCTGGTGCTGGAGGCTGCCCTGGGCAAACGCAAACAGATCGTGATCTATGGTGACGATTATCCCACCCCGGACGGCACCGCCATCAGGGATTACGTCCATGTGATGGATTTGGCCGATGCCCATGTCCGGGCCTTGGCCATGTTGGAGGCCGGCGGAGCAAGCGACCAGTTTAACCTGGGTTCAGAGACCGGGACCTCGGTCAGGGAGATTGTCGATATCGCCGCTGCGGTCTGTGGCCGGGAGATCCCCTCGGTCTATGGTGATCGCAGAGACGGCGATCCGCCGGTCTTGGTGGCCGATGCTGCCAAGGCCAGAGAGCTGCTGCAGTGGGAACCCCGTTTTTCTGATGCCAGGACCATCATTCAGACCGCCTATGACTGGCATACCCGCTGAGATACCTATCCCAGTCCTCTTTTTATAAAATCAACTCCATGGAGTTGCGGTGAATTTTTCAAAAAAACGTGTATTGATAACAGGCGGCAGCGGCTTTCTCGGCTCGCACCTCTGTGAACGACTCCTGGCCGAGGGTAATGATATCCTCTGCCTGGACAACTTCTTTACCGGCACCAAGGAGAATATTATCCATTTGCTGGATAATCCCAACTTTGAGCTGCTCCGCCATGACGTGACCTTTCCCCTCTATGTGGAGGTGGACGAGATCTATAATCTGGCCTGTCCTGCCTCGCCGATCCACTATCAGTTTGATCCGGTGCAGACCACCAAGACCTGTGTCCACGGGGCCATCAACATGCTGGGCTTGGCCAAGCGGGTCAAGGCCAAGATCTTCCAGGCCTCGACCAGCGAGGTCTATGGCGATCCCCAGGTCCATCCCCAGCCGGAGTCCTACTGGGGGCGGGTGAATCCCATAGGCTTCAGGTCCTGTTATGATGAAGGAAAGCGTTGTGCCGAGACCCTGTTCTTCGATTACAATCGCCAGCATCAGCTAAGGATCAAGGTGGGGCGGATCTTCAACACCTATGGTCCCCGGATGCACCCCCACGATGGTCGGGTGGTCTCCAACTTCATCGTCCAGGCCCTCCAGAATGAACCCATCACCGTCTATGGGGATGGCAGCCAGACCCGTTCCTTCTGCTATGTGGATGACCTGATCGATGCCTTTGTCGGGATCATGGATACGGACGATGCCTTTACCGGTCCCATGAACATGGGCAATCCCGGTGAGTTCACCATCAGGGAGTTGGCCGAGATGGTGATCGAGATCACCGGTTCTGCCTCAAAACTGAGTTTCAAACCCTTGCCCAGCGATGATCCCCTGCAGCGCCGGCCGGATATCACCCTGGCCAAGGAGATGATCGATTGGCAGCCGTCCATCACCCTGGAGCAGGGACTCCAGCCGACGATCGCCTACTTTGATCAACTCCTCTCCCAGGCCAAATAAGCGCGTCTGAATGAGGGTGCACAGGGGCGGTAATCCCCTGTGCACCGTCCCGGTCGCCGTCTCTATCCCATCTTTGCCTTTACGCCCTTCTCTATGCACTCCTCGCCCAAAGTAAGTGTGATCATTCCCTGTTATAACCAGGGGATCTATGTGGACGACGCCGTTGATTCGGTGCTTGCCCAGAGCTGTCAGAATTTTGAGATCATCATCGTCAACGATGGCTCCAGTGACGAGTTTACCAACCAGCTGCTCGGAACCTACTCCAAGGCCAAAACCCGGGTGGTGAGCACCGACAACCAGGGCTTGGCTGCAGCCCGGAATAACGGGATCAGCGAGGCCAGGGGGGAGTATATCCTGCCCCTGGATGCTGACGACCGGATCGGCCCGACCTACCTGGAGCAGGCGGTCCGGATCCTGGAACAGAGCCCGGATATCGGCATCGTCTACTGCCGGGCCCGGCTCTTTGGTGAGCTGGAGAGCGAGTGGATCCTGCCGGAATACTCCCTGGACAACATGCTCCTGGATAACGTGATCTTCTGTTCCAGCTTCTTCAGGCGCAGCCAGTGGCAGGCAGTGGGCGGCTATGATCCGGCCATGGTCCATGGCTGGGAGGATTGGGACTTCTGGCTTTCCCTGATCGAACAGGGGGCCCTGGTCCACAAGATCCCGGAGATTCTCTTTCATTACCGGATCACCGCCGACTCCATGGTCCGCTCCAAGCAGAAGGAGCAGAAGGTGGAGACCCTGGAGAAGATCTATCATAAGCATCCACGCCTCTTTTCCGACAATATCCAGATCTGGATAGACAAGCTCCTGGACCGGCCCGAGGAGTCCCTGGTTACCCGACTCTATGTGGACACCGGCGACGGCTACAACGAGGCGCAGACCCTGACCCAGAAGCTGGACCCCTTGACACGATCCATCTCCTTTGATGTCACTGGATTCCGTAACGTGCGTGGGCTGCGATTCCACCCGGTCAACGACTACTGCGCCATCCACCTCAGCCGGGTCGAGCTGAGCTCTGAGACCGGCTATTCCATCGTTTTGGAAGAGTTTCAGGCCAATACCATCGATAACAACAGCGTCAACCTGGTCTTCAACGATAATACCCCCTATGTGGATTATCAGTTTCCTGATGCCTGTTTTTACACCAACCGGATTGCCCGCTTCAGCGTGACCCTCAATTTCCTGCGTATCGGCAAGGAGGCCTTCTTCTACCTCCTGCAGCGCAAGGATCAACTCCTGGAGCAGCAGCAGCAGGAGCTGGCGGCCTGCCGGGGCGAGCTGGCCCGTCATCGCTCCGTGGAGTTCGACCAGCCGGCGGTATCGCTCAGTTGGCAGGGACTGGCCCGGCTGAGCGCGCGCAAGCTGCTCTACACCCTGGTCAAGGCCAGGTTTATGCTGCAGAGGCCCTACCGGGCCATTGTCCGCTCAGGCCTCTTTGATGCCGACTATTATCTTCGTGAGAATCCGGATCTCCAGTCGAGCCTGATCGACCCGGTGATCCATTACCTCCAGTATGGCTACAGTGAGGGCAGGGATCCCAACCCGCTGTTTGCGACCTGGTGGTATCGCAGGCGCTATCCTGAAAGCGCGGAGCAGGGCATCAACCCCCTCTACCACTATATTGCCCAGGGCTGGCAGCAGGGGAACAACCCCTGCCCCATGTTTGAGACCGCCTACTACCTGCGCAGTTATCCCCAGGTGCGGGCCAGTGGGGCGAATCCCCTGGCCCATTATCTCCAGGAGGGCGCGGTTCAGGGCTACAATCCCAACCCGCTCTTTGATGGGGCCTACTACCTGGAGCAGAATCCGGATGTGGCTGCCAGCGGAGAAAATCCTCTGGTGCATTTCCTCCGCAGCGGGGTGTGGGAGGGGCGGGCGACCTGTCAGGTTGAGGATAACTTCATCAGCCGGCCGACCATCAGTATCCTGGTCCCGGTCTACAACGTGCCGGCCCGTTATCTCCGGGCCTGCATAGAGTCGGTCCTGGCCCAGAGCTATGAGCACTGGGAGCTCTGTCTGGTGGATGATGCCAGCCCTGCCGACCATGTCCGGCCGCTGCTGGCCGAGTACAGTGAGCTGGATGCGCGGATCCGGGTCAGCTATCTTCCTGGCAACCAGGGGATTGCCGGGGCAACCAATGCGGCTGCAGAGCTGGCAACGGGCAGCTACTATGCCTTTCTTGATAACGACGATGAACTGACCAGGGATGCCCTCCTGGAGGTGGTGCGCACCATCAATCTCCAGGAGGCGGAGATCATCTACTCCGACGAGTGCATCGTCGATCCTGAGGGGGCATTTCAGGAGGCCCACCATAAGCCCGACTTCTCGCCGGATCTGCTCCTCTGTCATAACTATATCACCCACTTCCTGGTGCTGAGGGCTGAGCTCTTCCAGCGGGTGGGCGGGCTCAGTTCCTCCTGCGACGGGGCCCAGGACTATGACCTGCTCCTCAAGGTGAGCGAGCAGAGTGAGCGGATCGTCCATATCCCCAAGGTACTCTACCGTTGGCGGAGCCTGGAAACCTCCACCAGCGGTAATCCCGGGGCCAAGTCCTATGCCGACAGGGCCGGTAAGCTGGCCCTGGAGTCGGCCCTGGAGCGGCGGGGGCTGCAGGGTGAGGTCTTTTACGGCAACCTGCCCTTTTACTACCGGCTCAGACGTGAGCTGACGGCCAGGCCCCTGGTCTCCATCCTGATCCCCTTCTCTGACCAGCCCGAGCTCTTGAAGGGTTGTATCCAGGCCATCCGGGAGCGGAGCCACTACCCCCACTACGAGATCATCGGCATCAGCAACAACTCCAGCCAGGCCGAGACCTTTGAGCTGATGGAGCAGCTAGCCACCCGGGATGGCCAGGTCCGCTTTGTCGAGTATAACCAGCCCTTCAACTACTCGGCCATCAACAACTTCGGGGTAAGCCAGGCCAGAGGGGAACAGCTGGTGCTGATGAACAACGACATCGAGGTCATCAACCTGGACTGGCTGGAGGCCATGCTGGAGCATTCCCAGCGGCCTGAGGTGGGTGCGGTGGGCGCCAAGCTCTACTACCCGGATGATACCATCCAGCATGCCGGGGTGATCATCGGTATCGGCGGCTTTGCCGGCCATGGCCATCGTCAGTTTCCCCGGGACTCTGCCGGTTACTTTAACCGGCTGTTCTGTATTCAGAACCTCAGTGCGGTCACCGCGGCCCTGCTGATGGTCAAGCGCAGCTGCTACGAGCAGGTGGGGGGGCTGGATGAGACCCATTTCGGGGTCGCACTCAACGATGTGGACTTCTGCCTCAAGCTTAGGGCCCAGGGCTTTCTCAACATCTGGACCCCCTATGCAGAGGCCTACCACCATGAGTCTGCCTCCCGGGGCTATGAGGATACCCCGGAAAAGAAGGCCCGCTTCCAGCGGGAGGTGGGCTTCTTTCAGGAGAAGTGGCAGGAGTTGCTCCAGGCCGGTGATCCCTACTTCAATCCCAACTTCAGTCTGGAGCGGGAAGACTATGCGGTGAAGCGCAACCTGAGCTGGTGCAAGGATCCAGCCACCAGGGAAGAGCTGCTCAAAGGGGAGGCAGGCCAGGGATGAACGAACAGCACCTAGGAACAGATGCAGCAGAGGCCGCAGGACAACAGCAGGTCACCGAGCTGGCTGAGCTCCGGGCCCAGCTGAACAAGCAGCAGCGGACTATCCGGCGGCTGGAGCAGGAGCTTGCCGCGGTGACCGGTTCCAAGGTCTGGCGAACGGCCGAGTTTTTCAGGCGCCTGATTCGGGTCCAGCTGCTCCATCTCTTCCCCTCCCTGCAGAGCGTCCATCTGCCGGCAGCCAGACGCTGGAGCCGGGAATACCTGCTCTTGCCCCTGACCCGCTTGGGTCTGATCAAGGGCGAGTATCAGCAGTGGCAGGCCGGGGAGGCGCAGTATCTCCGGCAGCTGGGAGAGCAGGCAGAGGCAAGGATTGCGGCCTTGGAGCGCCAGCCCCTGATCAGCCTGGTGATGCCGGTCTATAACGTCAAACCCGCCTGGCTGCTTGCTGCGGTCCAGTCGGTTCAGCAGCAGTGGTATGGTCACTGGCAGCTCTGTATCGCCGATGACTGCTCCACCGACCCGGAGTTACGGGCCATGCTGGCAGAGCTGGCCGCGGCCGACCAACGGATCGAGGTCCGCTTCCTGGAGGAGAACCAGGGGATCGCCATGGCCTCCAATGCGGCTCTGGCCATGGCCCGGGGCGAGTTCGTCGGCTTTCTCGATAATGACGATGAACTGGCTCCCCATGCCCTCCTGGAGGTGGTCCGGGCCCTGGACGCCAACCCGGAGCTGGACTGTATCTACTCGGATGAGGACAAGCTCAGCGAGTCGGGCCATCGCTACGATCCCTTCTTCAAGCCCGACTGGTCGCCGGACACCCTGCGCAGCTACAACTACCTCTGCCACTTCACCCTGGTCCGGCGGCAGCTCCTGGAGCGTACCGGCGGCTTCCGGGCGGGTTTTGAGGGCTCCCAGGACTATGATCTTTTTCTCCGGGTCAGCGAACAGGCCCGGCAGATCGGTCACATCCCCCAGATCCTCTACCACTGGCGGGCCATCGAGGGCTCGGTGGGTAAAAGGGGGGATGCCAAGATGTATGCCTACAAGAGCGGCAGAAAGGCACTCAGGGAGCACCTGGCGCGGCTCAAGCTCGCCGGCAGGGTGGAGGATGGGCTCTTTCTCGGTTCCTACCGGATCCATTACCGGCTCAGCGCCCCCCATCCGCTGGCGATCATTATCCCCAGCAAGGATCAGGTTCAGGTCCTGAAGCGCTGCGTGGATTCCATCCTGGAGCGCACCAGCTACCAGCACTACCGGATCTATATCGTGGATAACGGCAGCGAGGAGGAGCAGACCTTTGCCTATTACCGCTCCCTGGAGTCCCGGGAGCAGGTACATATCCTCCATTACAATCAGCCCTTCAACTTCTCGGCCATCAACAACTTTGCCGTGGGCCAGACCAGCGAACCCTTTCTGCTCTTTCTCAACAACGACACCGAGGTGATCTCGCCCACCTGGCTGGAGGAGATGCTGGGCCATATCCAGCGTCCCGAGGTGGGAGCGGTGGGCAGCCTGCTCTACTATGCCAACAACACGGTCCAGCATGGCGGGGTGATCCTTGGCATCGGCGGGGTGGCCGGCCACGCCCATAAGTATGCCCAGGGTAGGGAGTATGGCTATTTTGGCCGCTTGAAGACCGTTCAGAATCTGAGCGCGGTCACCGCGGCCTGCCTCCTGACCAGGAGAAGCGTGTTTGCGGAGATCGGCGGCTTTGAAGAGGGCTTGAGCCATGCCTTCAACGACGTTGACCTCTGTCTGCGCATCCGCAGGCAGGGCTACCTGATCGTCTACACCCCCTTTGCCGAACTCTATCACCACGAATCCATCAGCCGCGGCTATGAAAATACCCCGGAAAAGATGGACCGTTTCAAGCAGGAACGAGAGTTCTGCGAGGAGCGCTGGGATAAGTTGCTGGGGCAGGGGGATCCCTACTACAATCCCCACCTGAGTCTGAGCAGGGAGGATTTTTCCCTGGATGCTTCCTGGGAAAAATGGGAAAAGGACTAAGGCGAACAAATTGTTATCTTCCCTGGGATCCATGGGGGCCTAAAGATGAGTGCAACAAGGGTGACGACCATAATCAACGATCTGCGCAAACAGACCCAAGCCATTGCCGGTTTGCTGGAGAGGAACAGTCAACTTCTGCTGGTGGTGACCATCACCGCCATCTGGTGTCTGGTCTTTCGTGACTATCTCTTCTTTCGCAAGGCCTTTGTCTTTGACCAGTTTGCCATCGATACCCTCAGCCAGTTCTATCCCCTTGATTATTTTCGGCTCAGTAATCTCCTTGCAGGCCGGCTGCCCTTCTGGTCCTTTCAGTTTGATCTGGGCATCGATGTCTACTCCCTGATGATCAACAGCAACCCCTTTGAGTTGGTCTACCTGCTCTTTGGGCCGGATCACTTCATCGAGGTGGTCCATCTGGTGGTCCTGGCCAAGTTCCTGGCCGCAGGCCTCTTCTTCCATGCCTTTCTGGACAAGCTGGATTTAGACCCCATGACCGCGCTGATCGGGGCCCTGCTCTTTACCTTCAGCGGCTACATGCTGGTCAACTGCCACTGGTACCACTACAGCAACTATGCGGTCTTCATCGCCCTGTTTCTCTACTGCTTTGAGCTCTGGCTGCAGCAGGGGCGCTGGCTGCCCCTGGTGCTGGTCCTGGGGCTGGTGGGCCTGAAGGGTGAGCTCCAGCTCTTTCAGATGGCTTGCTTTGGTTTCATCTATGTCTGTTATCGGGGAGTCCAGCTCCATGGCTGGTCGCTTCGCCTGCTCCGGCTCTACGCTTGGCTGGCCCTCTTCTTCGGCCTGGGCCTGCTGGTGGGAGCCTATGTCTTTCTCCCCAATGTGCTGGCCATCGTCTCTTCCTCCCGGGTGGAGAGTGCGGTCAACGATGCCTCCACCTGGGAGCAGCTGCTCAAGATGCTCCAGCCCGAGCAGGGGGCAACCCTGGGGGTCTTTCTGGCCCGTTTCCTGGCCAACGACCTGCTGGGTTCCTGGGTCGGCTACCGCGGCGTCTTGAACTATTTTGAGGACTCGACCCTCTATATCGGCCTGCCCGTGGCTCTCCTCTTTCCCGTGGTGCTCTTCAGCGGTCGACGCAACGGCCGACTGCTCTGGATCTTTCCCCTGAGCGTGCTCCTGGTGGTGGGCTTTCCCTGGCTGCGCTGCGCGCTCAACGGTTTTGCCAGCAGCACCTTCAAGTACCTCTCCCTCTACTGCGGCTTCTTTGCCCTCTTCGGGGCCCTGCAGGTGCTGGATCGACTCTTCACCGCCAGGGCCGACCGCCTTACCCTGCTGCTGGTCCGGCTCTTTTCCGGACTGTTCCTGCTGCTCTTCACGGGCCTGGGGCTGTTTTCTCTCTTTAACAGGGAACTCCTCCAGAGCTGGGGTCGTCTGGACCAACAGCTCCTGCCGCTCACCCTGGTGTTGGGGATCTGCTGGCTCCTGCTCTTTTTAGGCTTGTCCCGAGCGGGGCAGCGGCCATGGTTGAAGTGGCTGGTGTTGCTCCTGGTGGTGGTGGAGGTGGCCCTCTTTTCCGGGCTGACCGTGGGCCGGGATCCCGGTGCCCTGACTCCCTTTTTTGCGGAGCGGGGCGAGCATTACTTCAACCCCGCCACCAGAGCTGCCCTGGCCCGGATCCGCCGGCAGGATGCTGGCTTCTACCGGATCGAGAAGGGCTATAACGACGGTCACCTCAACGATCCCCTGGTCCAGGATTACTTCGGCACCCAGTCCTACTTTGGCTTTGTCTCCAGCGGGGTGGTGGACTTCTACCATAACCTGGGCTTGTCCCTGGAGTCTCCCCGGCTGGCCTCCTACCGCTATGGCCTGGAGAAACGATCGGCCCTGCAGTCGCTTCTCGGGGTGAAGTACTTTCTCTGCCGCGATCAGGAAGAATGTGCCGATCTGGAGGGTTTTAGCCTGGAAGAGAGCGTGGAGGGGGTCCATATCTACCGCAACACCCGGCTTGAGGCTGCAGGGCAAGTGCTGGGACGGATGGTCTACCAACAGATCGGTCGCCAGGCTTTTGCCGGCATCGGGCAGAGTTCCCGGGATGGTTTGCTCCTGGAGGCCGTGGTCACCGATCAACCCATCCCCTGGCTGCCCCTGGTGGACCTGGCCGCAGGGGGAGCTGCTCAACCCTGGGAGAAGGAGCGTGCCCCCTTGGCCTGGGAAGGGCTCCGGCTGGAGAGCTGGGACGGAGAACAGTTTCAGGGCCGGATCACCACCCATCAGCCTGGGGTGCTCTTGCTGCCCATCCCCTATGACCGCGGCTGGCAGCTCAGCCTCAATGAGCGGGAGGTCGCAGCCATCCGGGTGGATTTCGGCTTTATCGGGGTTCCCTTGGCCGCTGCCGAGCAATACCGCGTTGAACTCCGTTATCGTCCGCCCTTCTTCATCACGGCCCTGCTGGTTTCCCTCTGCTCCCTGCTGCTGGTGCTGCTCCTCTGGTGGAGATGCCCCATCCTAGAACCGAACAGGGGAGCCCGGTGATAATGAGTCCCACGAGCCCCACGATCTCCACGATTCAGAAGCAAGAGGGCTGCAAGTTCGTCAGGGGTGAGCAGCTGCTGGTGACTGGGACCGGGCAGGACTGGCTGCATGAGGCCCTGGGCGGAAACCACGCTGCTACCGTCTGGTGAGCAACAGGACGGTCCCCAGGCAGAGGCCCAGGAAGGTGAAGACCTTGAGCGCAAAGAGGAGCTGCGGCCAGAGTGGATGGGAGCAGGGATGGCAGATCGGCTGCTCCAGGGAGAGCTGAACAAAGGGGTCATTGGCCTCAGGACGGGTCCGGATGGTGAGGCCCGCAGGAGAGTGGTTCAGGGGTTCGGCCTGGTTGAAGTGGAGCTGCACCTGGGGAGCAGGTGCCAGGTAATCGCTGTCAGCAGGGTGGAAGGTCAACTGTCTGAGGGTGACCTGACCCGGGCCGTTGAGGAAGTCCAGGCGTAGGCCGTGGATGGTATGGCTGGGGATGGTGTAGCTCAGCTGCTGGAAGCTCTCGCCCGGTTGCAGCAGGAAACTGTGGGAGTCCCTCTCTCTATAGCCTCGACCAAGGTCGTAGAAGAGCTGGAAGACCGGGGTCTCCAGCTCGGTGTTGGTCCGGATCTCCAGGGAGATGGTCTGGTAACCGCTGGCCTGGTAATGAAACCAGGCAGAGAGCAGGCTGATCAGGCCTGCCACACCCAGGGTGAGCCAGATCTGTTTGTTGATGCGCATGGGATTATCCTTCCGGGGTTCTGAGCCAGCGGCTCGTCCGTTGTTCAATTACGATATCAGGGGCCTGTTGTTGGCTGATCTCCTGGAGGTTCGCCAACCGTACCGGGCTGTGGGGGATGTAAGAGATAAAGCGAAAGGACTCCGAGAGATAGGGCATCATGGCCAGGGAGTAGGAGTCGCGGAACATCACCACCCGGTGGTGTTTGCCTTCGCAGCTGGTGGAGAACCACTGCTTGTTGCGGTTGGTATCGTTGTGTTCCCCCTTCAGGGTGGCGCTGGGCAGACAGCTCGGCTGCCAGTCGATCGGAATCGGGACCTCTTCCCGGACCGACTGGCGGAGGTTCAGGGAGCGGGCCAGATCGCCTCCTGGTTCGCTGCTCATCTTGAAGTCCCGGGCCTTGAGGGAGACGGAGCTGATATCCTGGAGGTGCTTGCGCAGTTCTCTGATGATCTGTTGATAGCCGATATAGGCGCCATAACTGTTCCAGTGGGTGTCGGTCTTGTGGTAGGGGCGCAGCCGTCGTTTCATCCGGGCCAAGGCCCGGCGCATGTCCACCACCGGTACCTGGGTGTGGTTGCGCAGGTAGTCGATCAGCTGATCGGCCCGGGATTCGGGCTGCACCGGTTGGTAGGCCTGGGGCAGCTCTTCCGGGTAGAGCAGGGGCTTGCTGGGGGTGAGGACAAAGATATAGACGATTCCCCGCTCTTTGAGCCAGGCTTGCTTGGCCGAGAGCACCCGGGCCCAGTGTTGGAGCTCACCCGGCGAAAAGGGCCAGAGGTTGCGCATGTCCCTGACATGGTCCCGGCCGTTTTGAAAGAGCCAGCCATCTCTGCCGACGATGACACGTTTCGAGGTCGAGGTGTTCAACAGGGCGAACTGAAAGGAGTTGTACCCCTGAACCAGGGGTTCGCGCAAGCCGAAATGGTCGTTGTAGTAGGCCTCAAAGTCCCGGGGGAAACGGGAGATCTCCGCCAGCTTCAGGCTCGGAGGCGGGGCCAGTCGACGTTTTTCGCTGATCGAGACCTCCTGATGGGGGGTGGCCAAGGTGACCAGCAGCGGGGTCCAGAGGGCAAGGAGAAAGAGGACGATGAAGCCGTAGCGGATGGTTCGTGGGCAGTTCATCTTAAAACCTGAAATAGATAAAAGGGTTATGGGTACCGGCGGCCAGTTCCATGGCGCAGCCGGTCAGGAGGAAAAAGCCCCAGCAGGCCTGGGCCAGGCAGAGCAGGGCCCGGCCGTTTCGGCTCTCTCCATGGCTGCGGAGCACACCTTGGTGTACCTTGCCGGCAAGGGGGGTTGCAGCGACGATCCCGACCAGGGCCGCCAGGATGGTCGCCTTGTTCCAGAAGAGACCCAGGGGATGCAGCCAGGGCACGCCAGAGCCGAACCCGGCCATGGCCTGGAGGAAGCCGAGGCTGTGGCTGAGGTCGTTTCCCCGGAAAAAGACCCAGCTGAGCAGCACCCCGGCCAGGAGGTAGAGGTGTTGGCAGGGACGCCACCAGCCGGCAATGAGCCTACCCAGGCGGCCGCGCTCGGTCACCAGGAAGCAGCCGTGGAGCAGCCCCCAGATGATGAAGTTGACGCTGGCCCCATGCCAGAGGCCGCAGAGCAGGAAGACGAGCAGGAGGTTGAGGCCGGTGCGTCCGGGCCCCCTGCGGTTGCCGCCCAGGGGGATGTAGAGGTAGTCGCGAAACCAGCGGGAGAGCGAGATGTGCCAGCGCTGCCAGAATTCACGGAAGGAACGGGCTGTATAGGGGTAGTTGAAGTTGATCAGCAGTTCGAAGCCGAACAGTCGGCCCAGGCCGATGGCCATGTCAGAGTAGCCGGAAAAGTCAAAGTAGATCTGGAGGGTGTAGGCAAAGCTGCCGCTCCAGGCCAGCAGCGGGGTCAGCTCCGTGGTCGGCAGGCCAAAGACCTGATCTGCGACTCCTGCCATGGGATTGGCCAGGAGCATCTTCTTGGCCAGTCCGGTGAGGAAGAGCAGGGCGCCGCCGGCGAATCTGATGCTGGTGTGGGAGCGATGGCGCAGCTGTCGGGCGATATCGTGGTAGCGGACGATGGGGCCGGCGATCAGCTGGGGGAAGAGGGCGATGTAGAGGCCGCAGTCCAGCAGGCTGCGCTGGGCCCTGGCCTGGCCCCTGGAGACGTCCACCAGGTAGGAGATGGCCTGGAAGGTGAAAAAGGAGATGCCTATTGGGAGATGAATGGGCTGGAGCTGAATGGCAGGGAGATGAATAACAGACAGCTGGCTGGGCTGGAGGCCGGGAGGCGCGAGGGCAACCAGGCTAAGCAGCTGGTTGAGGCTGTCCACCGCAAAGTTGGCATACTTGAAGCCGCCCAGCAGCAACAAGTTGAAGCCCACGGTTCCGGCCAGGAGCAGTCGGCGACGCGGTCCAGGAAGCGTTCCGCCCAGGGCGAGTCCGCCCCAGTAGTTGAAGCCGATGGAGAGCAGCATCAGCCCCAGGTAGACCCCCTCGCCCCAGGCATAGAAGAAGAGGCTGGCCCCCAGGAGAACCAGGTTGCGCCACCTGGTGGCACCGGCAAGGTAGTAGCTGCTGATAACCAGCGGCAGAAAGAGAAAGAGAAAGGTTGTCGAGCTGAATACCACGGAGAGAATAGGGCAGCCGTTTGAGTTGAATAGGCAGGCGGACTCAGCCCCCTGCTCTACGATTTGCGCAGACCAAAACCAAGAATACACAATTTTTTCCTTGCTGTCTCCCTGGAAACGTCGCTATACAACGGCCACCTCTATTTGAAGGGAGGGCCAATAGCTGTTGTCTCGTCCCAGCTTGCCGTCATTGGCAAGAATCTACCAATCAGCCTGTAATCCTATGGACCCTGTAGATCTGAAGCAAGCCCATCGTCCCATGCACCTTTCCCATACCGGATCGCTGAG
Organism: Desulfogranum mediterraneum DSM 13871; assembly: GCF_000429965.1. Classification (GTDB taxonomy): domain Bacteria; phylum Desulfobacterota; class Desulfobulbia; order Desulfobulbales; family Desulfobulbaceae; genus Desulfogranum; species Desulfogranum mediterraneum. The sequence goes on along the minus strand of NZ_AUCW01000003.1, from coordinate 332,098 downwards.
ATGATGGTGCGGAGTAAAGAGCTCCATCAGCAGCCCGGCAAGGGGCGGGTGCTGCTCATCGCGCCCCAGCCCTTCTATGAGGAGCGCGGTACCCCGATGAACGTGCGGCTGATGTGCACGGTCCTGGCCAGGGCGGGGTATCAGGTCGACCTGGTGGCCTTTCCCACGGGCAGGGATCTGGAGATTGCAGGTGTGCGGCTGATTCGCCTGCCCAATATTCTCGCCACCTCCCATATTCCCATCGGTTTTTCCTGGAAAAAGATGGTCTTTGACCTGCTCCTGCCCCTCTGGTGCGGCTCTCTCTGTCTTGTCCATCGTTATGCGGTGATCCATGGGGTGGAGGAGGGCGGGGTTTTGGCCGTGGCCCTGGGACGTCTCTGCAAAAAGAGCGGGACCATCTTTGATATGGACTCGGTCATGTCTGCCCAGTTCGGGTCCAAGGGAGCCCTTGCTGCCCTGGTCCGGCGAGTGGTGGCAGGGCTGGAGCAGTGGGCCATGGGCCGGGCCGAACTGATCCTCACCGTCTGTGAGGCCCTCTCCGAGGAGGCCCGCTCGGTGCAACCCGGGGCACGCATCGTCCAGATCGAAGATATCCCCCTGGAGTTCGCCTTTCCCCTGGAGAGGGAGGAGGCCCTCCGGGCTGAGGCCGCGGTGGCACAGGCGGTGGCACAGTACCGGCTGGGGGCCGGCAAGATGCTCCTCTATACCGGTAATCTCCAGTCCTATCAGGGGATCGAGTTGTTGCTGGAGGCCTGGGGCCTGTTCATGGCAGACCAGGGAGGGGAGCAGCCCTGTCAGTTGGTCATCGTGGGCGGCCCTGCAGAGCTGGCAGCGCGTCTTCAGGAGGGCCTTGCCGGCCGCAGCTGGGCCGAGAGCGTCTGCTTCACCGGGCCCAGGCCGGCGGCTGAGATGTCTGCCTGGATGGAGCTGGCCCATGGCCTGATCTCGCCCCGCTCCCAGGGGGAGAACACGCCCCTGAAGCTCTACACCTACATGGCCACCGCTAAGCCCATCATCGCCACCCGAATGCGCACCCACACCCAGGTCCTAAGCGATGAGACCGCCTTCCTGGTCGCAGCCGAACCCCGGGCCATGGCCCGGGAGATCGGGCGGGTCCTGGGTGGGGCGGCAGCGCACGAGGGGGCCCGGCGGGGAGCGGCAGCCCGGGCCCTGGTCCGGGAGCAGTTCAGCTACCAGATATTTACCAAAAAACTGCTCCAGGCCTATGCACAGGCAACGGGGCAGACAAGCAATGGTTGAGCATTATGGAAACAGTACTTGTCACCGGTGGTAACGGCTTTTTAGGCTCCCACCTGGTCACTGCCCTGATGGAACAGGGTGATACGGTTCGAATTCTGGCCCGCCGCCACGGCGATCAGGCCGCCAGGCAGGGCGCGGAGACCATCTGGGGCGATATCCGTGACCCGGAGGCCGTGGGCCGGGCCGTGGCCGGGGTAGACCGGGTGATCCATACGGTCTCCAACTTCCGCCATGGCGGCTCGGACAAGGGCGAGGCCCACTCCATCAACGTGGAGGGGACCCGGCTGGTCCTGGAGGCCTGCGAACTCCATGGGGTCAAGCAGCTGGTCCACTGCTCCACCATCGGGGTGCACGGCAGTGTCCGCGAGATCCCGGCCACCGAAACCACCCCCTACAATCCAGGTGACCTCTACCAGCAGACCAAGCTGGAGGCCGAGCAGGAGGTCTGGCGTTTTGCCGAGCAGGCCGGCTTCCGGACCACGGTGATCCGTCCCATCTCCCTGATCGGTCCGGGAGACAAACGGATGCTCAAGCTCTTTCGGATGATCAAGCAGGGCAAGTTTGTCAAGATCGGCCCCTGTCAGGCCTTTTTCCAGCCTGCCTACATCGATGATGTGGTGGCCGGATTTCTGCTTTGCCTGGGGAATGAACAGGCCTATGGCCAGGTCTTTATCGTGGGCAGCGACGAGTATGTACCCCTGGAAGAGCTCTTTGTAATCATTGCCGAGGAACTGGGAGTCAAGCCACCCTCGGTGCGCATCCCCCTGCAACCGGTGCTGCTCCTGGCCGGCTTGTGCGAGGCGCTCTGTGTCCCCCTGGGGATCGAGCCGCCCCTCCACCGCCGGCGGGTGAGCTTCTTTCAGAACAACCGCGCCTTTGACATCGCCAAGGTCAAGAATCGGCTCGGTTACCAGCCCCAGGTGGGGTTGCGCGAGGCCCTCAGGCGTACCATTGCCTGGTACGAACAGGAGGGCTGGTTATGAGCGAGTTACAGCGTCCTGAGCGTCCTGGGCAGCCTGAACGACCGGAGCAGCAAGGGCAGGAAGAGATCCTTGCCGCCGAGGGCGGTGGCCAGGGCAAGACCGCCCTCCAGTCTGCCCTGACCGATGAGCGCAAGTCAGGTCTTCAGAAGTATCAGCAGCTGGTGATCGGCCAGGGCGGAGTGCTCCGGCTGCTCTTCTATGAGCTGCTCATCCTCCTGATAGGTCCCCTTCCCGGGGCCGCCGGTCTGCTGCTCCGGGCCAAGCTCTATCCCCTGCTTTTCGGCTCGGTGGGACGAAACGTGGTCTTTGGCCGTTCCATGACCATCCGTCATCCCCATAAGATCCACCTCGGCGATAATGTGGTCTGCGATGATTACACGGTCCTGGATGCCAAGGGAGAAGAGAACCGCGGCATTGTCATCGGCGATAATGTCATGATCGGCAGGTCCACGGTGCTCAGCTGCAAGAACGGCGATATCTTCATCGGCGACAACAGCAACATCGCCCTGGGCTGTTTCATCCAGTCCGCCAGAGAGGTGCACATCGGCAGCCATGTCCTCTTTGCGGCCTACTGCTATGTCATCGGCGGCGGCGATCACCAGACCCAGCGGCTGGATATCCCCATCCTCAGCCAGGGCCAGGTGGTGCGCGGGGTAACCATCGAGGATAACTGCTGGCTGGGCGGCGGGGTGATGGTCCAGGACGGGGCGGTCATCGGCCGCGACAGCATCATCGGCAGCGGAGCCGTGGTCCGGGGGGAGATCCCTCCCTTCAGCGTGGCTGCCGGGGTTCCTGCCCGGGTCAAGAAGTCCCGGCAGGAAGGCTAGCTCGTGGCCAACCTCTCCCAGCGAAGCCGCTATCTTCTCAAGCTGCTGGTCAGCTGTTCTATTATTGGTTTGATCCTCAGTCGGATCGATTGGCAGACTTTTATGACCACCCTGAGCCGGGGAGATCTCTCCATGCTGGCTACGGCCTTTGTCCTGCTCTGGCTTGAGCGGGTCTGGGCGGTATTCAAGTGGCGCTACCTGCTGCTGGCCCAGGGGGCCCGGATATCCACCTGGGCCCTGTTCTCCATCTACAATATCGGCGCCTTCTGGGGGCTGTTTCTGCCCTCCAGCCTCAGCACCGATGTGGTCCGGGGCTACTATCTCTCCAAATCCACCGCCAACCTGGAACTCTCGGCCGCCTCGGTGGTGGTGGACCGGATGATGGGGCTGTTTTCCCTGCTCTTTCTCTGCCTGGTCAGTGTCCTGCTCTACAGCTCCAACTTTGAGGGGGGCCTGATCTACTATGTCCTGGGGTTAAGCTGCTGCACAGTGGCGGCGGCCTGCTGCGCCTTCTGGGAGGCCGTGCCCCAGGTACTGGAAGAGCGGTTGGTTTTTTTCCGAGAGCAGCGCTTGGGGCGAAAAGTGCTGGGGATGTATCGTTCCTTTCTTCAGTTCAAACGCTACCCCAGGGTGATGTTCACCTCCTTTGGCTACTCCCTGGTGCTGCAGCTGATCCGGGTGGTGACCATCTATATCACGGCCCTGGCCTTTGGCATCGAGGCCGAGCTGCTCACCTATTTCATCGTGGTGCCCATCACCGTGGTGGTCATCATGATTCCGATCTCGGTGGGCGGCCTGGGGGTGAGGGAGGGTTCTTTTGTCAGCCTCTTTGCACTGGTGGGGCTTGATGTCAATCAATCCTTTGCCATCTCCGGGACCAACTCCATCATGGTCACCGTGATCGGCCTGATGGGGGGGATCTTTTACCTTTTTCACAAACAACAAAGCCCGGGCCGGAAAGCGTCTTCACCGGTTGATGAGGCGACTTAGGCGACAATTCAGCCATGGCGCAGGCCATGGGAGAGAGGAGTAGAAGCGTGAAGATTTTTTCGAGTGCGGATGTGACCATCGCTGTCCTCAACTATAACGGTTTGGATAAGATTCCGGATCTCTTTGCCTCCATCAAGGAGCTGGAGCAGGAGGTGGCCGAGGTCATCATGGTGGATGACGGCTCCACCGACGGCAGCCCCGAGTGGGTACGGGCCAACCATCCCCAGGTGCGACTGGTGCTCTTGCCGGAAAACTCCGGGGGCATGCTCAACCTGGTCCGCAACCGGGCCCTGGCCGCGGCCCGGACCGACCTGGTTTTTATCGTGGATAACGATGTGGTCCTCAGCCCCGACTGTGTGGAGGCCGCCCTGCTCGGAATGAATACCCTGCCCGGAGCCACGGTCTGTACGACCCGGGCCGTGTACGAGGAAAAGCCCAACCTGATCTACCAGGATGGCCAGCTGCTCCACTATATCGGGGCCTCGCCCAATATCAACCGGGACCGGGAACTCACCGAGGTGGATCAGGAGCCGCGGTTGAGCATCGGCTGGGGGGTGCAGCTGATCAACAAGGTCAAGACCGCCGAGTTCGGCTGGTTTAACGAGGCCTACTCCCTGGGCTGGGGTGATGACGGCGAGTTCAACCATAAACTCAACATGGCCGGCTGCAACTGTTACCATATCCCTGCCTCGGTGGTGCTGCACAAGCGTCACAGCGCCTCCAAGCGTTATGTCAGTGCGGTCCGCAACCGCTGGCGATTTATCCTGGAGATGTACCAGTGGAAGACCATCCTCCTGATCAGTCCGGCCCTGCTCTTTTATGAATTTCCCCTGTTCGGCTTTCTGCTGCTGCAGCGTCGGCCCAGGGATTACTTCCGGGGTATGGCCAGTGTCTTCAGCCAACTGCCGAGCATCTTCAAGGAGCGACGAAAGATTCAGGCCAGGCGCACGGTCCCTGATCGTCAGCTGATGGGCTGTGGAGATATCTTTGTCTACAGCGATGAGATGTCTTCCCCGCTCCTGCGCATGGGGTACAAATTTTTAAACAATGCCCTGTTTTTTTACTGGCGAATAATCCGTAACGCGTTATAAACCCTTAGGAATCATTCTTTACTAGAGGGAATCTGAAATAATGGCTACCTTGAAAAATTAGGTTTTTTGATCAAGGTCAAGGCGCGCGATAGATTGTACCGCAGGCATATATACGATATTCCGAGGATATAATTTTGAGCGCAACGCCGAGATTGGAAGAAAAAGCAACTTTTCAAGGTGGCCTAATGATCTGCCTGTGAGCCTGACTGTGGACGTTGGGGTTCCGGGCTGAGATGATGAGGAGCGTCTAATGTCGATCTCGGTACAGAGGTGTTTAAGCTGTTTTTTCTTGGCGACCATGGTGTCGGTCGGTCTCCTGCTGGGTGGGGTTGTCCCCGGAGCTGCAGCGGCTCCGGCTGGAGCGGCTGAGCCGATCATGGTCTGGACCCAGGAGGCGGAGGGCCTCTATCAGGTCTACCTGAGCCGGCAGGTCGATGGCCAGTGGCAGACGCCCCAGGCGATCTCCACCAATAAAAAACTCAATATCGTGCCTGCGGTCACCGCCACCCGGGCAGGAGAGATCTGGGTGGTCTGGGCCGTCTTTGATCAGGGGGCTACGGATCTCTATTTCCGTCGCTTCAGCGACGGCGCCTGGGCAGAGTCTGAAAAGATCGAGACCGGTCTGCAGGCCAATATCGCCCCCTCTCTCCTGGTGGACAGCAGCCAGGTGGTCTGGCTGGTCTGGTCAGGAAGCGATGGCCAGGATGATGACATCTACTATGCCCGCTGGAACGGATCGGCCTTTGAACCGGCCCAGCGGATTGCAGATAATGCGGTGCCCGATGTCCTGCCGGTTCTGGGACTGAACTCCAAGGGCATGGTCTGGGCGCAGTGGCAGTATCATGGCGAGGCAGGCTATCAGACCAGAACCGCGGTCTGGAGCGGGGAGGGCTGGAGTGAGCCTGTGGAGGCCAGCCCTTCGTTCCTGCTGCGGCGGCTTGAGCCTGCTGCGTCGGTCGCTGTCGAGGAGCCGACCCTTGAATTCGAGATTCCCGACTTTGTCGCCAACCCTGACACCCTTAGTCTGTTTCTGCCGGAGCAGGAGGTCCAGTCCATTCCTGTGCGACTGTTGAATCGCCAGGGGCAAGAGGCCGGGAAACGACAGTAAGCGCTGAACCATCCAAAGAACAAGTACCTGAAGGGGGCCTTGAGAGTGAAAAAAAACATTGTGATTCAGGTGATAGCGGCGCTGCTGTTCGGTTGTCTCGCCACGGCAGCGCAGGCCTATGTGATCATCGCCTTTGGTGATTCCATTACCTACGGGACCGGCAGTTCAACCGGGGGCTACCCCACCAAGTTGGAGGCCCTGCTGGCAGCGGCCGGTGCCCCGTCAACCGTGCTCAACTACGGTCAACAGGGAGAGACCACGTCCTATGGCTCCGGTCGGATCGATGCCCCCTTGGCAGCGCATCCCGGTGCCAACTTCATCCTGATCCTTGAGGGGACCAACGATCTCTTCTTCGGGATGTCCCTGGGCGCCACCCAGTTTCATCTGGAGACCATGATCGCCAAGAGTCGTAATGCCGGGGTCACTCCGGTCCTGGCCACCCTGACCCCTGATACCCGGGCAAATGGCGTGACCAAGGATATCCAGGGGACCTATAATCCGATGATTCGGTCCGTGGGCGCCAACCTGGGGGTCGCGGTGGTGGATATGTATGCTGCGGTGGCACCCAACTGGGGGGGATGGACCGCTGACGGCATCCACCCCAATGACGGCGGCTATCAGGTCATTGCCGAGGCCTGGAAGGGGGTGATCGTCTCCTCCGGAGGTGGCGGTGGCGCTGGAGGCGGCGGTGGTGGTGGAGGCGGTTGCTTCATCGCCACGGCAGCCTTTGGCTCTGCCGTGGAACCCCATGTCCACCTTCTCAAGGAGTTCAGGGACCAGATCCTGCTGCCCTCAGCCTTGGGCAAACGCTTCGTCTCCCTCTACTATCACTATTCACCGCCCATCGCCCGGGTGATTGCCGAGCATGAGGGGCTGAAGGGCCTGGTTCGGATCCTGCTCTATCCGCTGCTGATCTTGAGTTACCTCCTGGTCAAGGCTGCGTTCTGGCAACAGCTGTTGGCCCTGCTGCTCCTGGCCGGAACCTCTGCGCTGGGGCTCTGGCTGATTCGCCGGCATCGCATCCCCGCTAAGACCGCCAGCTAAGAGCAGGCAGGAAATGGGGACCTCACCCGCGTCTGCGGGCGGGGTCGTCAGCTTTTGGGGGAAGGGACAGCTGCTGTTCCTTCCCTTTCGTCTTTTTGAGGGCTCCCGGCCGGGAGCCAAGGGGGATCGTTGGATGTATCTTCTTGACGGACATGTCCATCTGCAGCACCAGGACCGACTGGTAGAACTCTTGGACTGCTGTAGCGCTAATATGCGCCAGCCAAGGAACCGGGAAGGTGCAGAGGCGCCTCTGCAGGGGGTACTCCTGATGGCCGCCCTGCCTGGGCAGGGCTGGCCCCAGGCGCTCTATGGCTGGGCCAGGGAGGGGAAGCTCCTCCCTGGCCGATCACAGTGGAGGATGAGCTGCAGCAGAGAGCAGGGCAGCGTGGTCGCCACCAGCGAGCAGGGGGACTGCCTGGTCTGCATCATCGGCGAGCAGGTGAACACCAGGGAGCGACTGGAACTGCTGCTCTTTGGGCTGCAGGAACCGTATCAAGCCTCGGGGCTGGCAGACAGCATCGAGCAGGCCTGTGCGGCCGGGGGGCTGGTGATCCTTCCCTGGGGGGTGGGCAAGTGGTTGGGGGCGCGCGGTCGGCTGATCCGGCACCTCCTGGCCGACAAGGGGCATCTTTCCTTCTTCCTGGGGGATAACGCAGGTCGGCCGCGCTTCTGGCAGAGGGTTCCCCAGTTTGTCCTTGCCCGGGCGCAGGCAAGGGCGATTATCCGGGGCACGGATCCTCTGTTGCTGCCCGGTGAACTGGAGCGGGTGGGCAGTTTCGGTACCCGGGTTGAGGCGGAGCTGGACCTGGAGCATCCCCTGGCCGGTCTGCAGCGTGCCCTGGGGGCGGGTGAGCGGCCATTGAACGACTATGGCGAGCTCCAAGGCCTTGGCCGTTTTTTCCGGAACCAACTCCTCCTCCGTTTACCTCTTTCTTAACGACCAGGGTACAGAGACGTATGAAACGAGATCTTGAGCAGCTGCAGACCACCACCTTTGACCTGGCCGTGGCCGGAGGCGGCATCCATGGGGCCACCATTGCCGCCCTTGCTGCAGCCTGCGGCCTCTCCACGCTGCTCCTGGAACGGGGCGATTTCTGCGGCGCCACCTCGGCCAACAGCCTGAAGATCCTCCACGGCGGTCTGCGCTATCTCCAGCATCTCGATCTTCCCAGGATCAGGGATTCCATTGTCAGTCGTCGCTGGATGATGGCCAACTTTCCGGATCTGGTTGAGCCCTTACCCTGTGTCATGCCCACCTCGGGCAGGGGGCTGCGGAGCAGAGGCGTCATGGCCCTGGGGCTGCTGCTCAACGACCTCTTCAGTTGTACCCGCAACCGCGGACTCCCTCTCGGTCGACGACTGGGGCGGGGCAGGGTGATTTCGGCTGCAGCCTGTGCCAGGATCATCCCCGGCTTCGATCCTTCGCTCCACACCGGGGGCGCCGTCTGGCACGATGCCCTGGCCCTGAATCCGGAACGCATTGTCCTGGATCTGGTCAACCGCTTGAGCGAGCTGGGCGGTGCGGCCGCAAACTATGTCAGCCTGCGCTCCATCTCGGATGAGGATGGATGCAAGCTCCTGGAGTGTGAGGATGAGGAGGGGAACGGGCCCTTTCAGGTGCGAGCGCGCTGGCTGGTCAATGCCACCGGTCCGGGCTGTGCCCAGTTTGCCGAGCTCCAGCGGGAACTGGCCCCGATCTGTAGCGGCTGGAGCCGGGCCGTCAACCTGGTGGTCAAGCCCCGGTTGTTTTCCGGTTATGGGGTAGGGCTCGAGGGACAGAGTTCCTTTGTCGATCAGGATGCCGTCATTCAGAAGGGCAAACGCCTCTTCTTCTTTGTTCCCTGGCGGGGCAAGACCATGATCGGAACCGTCTATAGCCCCCACCCGGATCCCAGCCAGGCCCCGGAGATCAGCAGAGAGGAACTCTGCGCCATCCTGGAGGAGGTCAACCAGATCAACCCCCAGGCCCGGCTGCGCTATCAGGATATCTCTCTTATCCATATCGGTCTGATGCCCTCGATCCCCCTGGAAAACGGCGGGCCCTTTGATGTCCAGCTGGATAAAAAGGCCGCCCTGGTGGATCACGGCGCCTTAGGCGGTTCTCCCCGGGTGTTGACGGTGAAGACCGTCAAGTACACCACCGCCTTCTCGCTGGCCTCTCAGGTGATGGCCCATCTGGCCGGCCAGGGCCTGGCCCTGGAGCCGCAGTGGCGGGCCAGGATCCGCAGCCTGATGCCGGAGGCCGCCGGCCCGGGTGCAGTCAAAGAGCTCCCCGGCTATCTGCTCCGCCGATATGGCCGTCAGGCGGCCCGGGTGTATCCCTACCTTGCCCCGGACAGGGGAGGGCAGGTCGTGAAGCCGCCCGTCGAGGAACCGGAGCCTGTTGATCAGGGGGAAATCCGTTATGCCGTTGCCGAGGAGATGGCCCTTCACCTGGAGGATATCCTCTTTCGGAGAACGGATCTGGCGACCGCAGCCATGGTCCCGCAGCCTCTGCTGGAGCAGTGTGCCGCCACCATGGCAGAGCTGCTGGGCTGGGATGAAGAGCAGCAGGCCGCCGAGCTGCGGCGGGTGATGGATCGCCTTCGCCCCCTGGATCCTGGCAGCTCATAATGGCCTGAAGTGTAGAGCAGAGGTGCCGCCCTTTTTTTTAACCCTTTCTTTTTCGCCTAAATTGAGCTATATAGTCATCTTTTTACAAGTTGTTTAGCCCTCTCGGCGAGTCGTCGTCTTCCGCTCCCCGGCGCTCTCTTCCAAGGCTGCCAGGATAGCGGAAGATGGGCTGAAGATGCCACCAACACCAGCAAGGAATGCGCATGCAGCAGAACCTCCCCATCATCCGGATGAAATTCGGCCTGGGCCTGACCACCTTTGCCACCATCCTGCTTGAACTCTCCATGGTTCGGGTCTTTGATGTGATCCTCAACCCCTCCATGGGCTACATGGTGGTCACTGCGGCCATGTTTGCCCTGGGACTGGGAGGGATCTATGTCTACCTGTTGAAATCCGGAGAGGCTGATCTGCAGAGGCTGCTCCCCCTGCTCTCCTGGGCCTATGGCGGGGCTGCCCTGGCCCTGTTGCCGACCCTGAACCTGCTCCCCTTTGATATGAACTTCGGGGGCTCGATCACTGTCCAGCTTCTCTCCTGGGCCGGCCTCTATGCAGCCTTGATTATACCCTTCTTCATCGGCGGGATTATCATCTCCATGGTCTTTTCCATCTGTTCCGCAGAGAGCCATGGCCTCTACTTCTTTGACCTCCTGGGTGCAGGCCTCGGCTGTCTGCTCCTGGTGCCGCTGATTCCCCTCTTCGGTCCCGGTGGAATGCTCTTTGTGATTGCGGCCATGCTGGTTGCAGCCGGCTGCTGCTTCTCCTCCCTCTCCATGCCTCGCTTACTCCTGGCCGTACCGGTGATCGTCGGGATCCTTGCCGTCCCCCTGCTGCAGGAGAGTTACCTTGAATTTCGCGGTCATGGCAACAAGCGGGGTATCGACCGCTGGATCAAGGAGGGCAAGCGCGATTATGTGCGCTGGGATGCGGTCTCCAAGCTGGACGTCTTTAACGCCCATCCCCATGCCAAGTACTTTGCCCTGGACGGTGGTCAGCAGGCCTCCTGGCTCTCTGCCTTTAACGGAGATCTCGACCAGTACCGGCAGGAGCGGGCAGCCAACCCCGGGGGCTACTATTTCGGCCTCAACTCCCTGGCCCATTTCTTCAAGCAGGACAGCCATGCCCAGGTCCTGATCCTGGGAGCCGCGGTGGGTGGTGAGACCAAGGCTGCCCTGGTCTTTGGTGCCGACCATGTGGATGCCATCGAGTTGGTCGGGGCCATGGTGGATGCCGCCAAGGGGCGCTACGCAGACTACTCCGGCAACATCTTCAACCATCCCAGGGTGAACTACCAGGTGGGTGAGGGACGGACCTTTCTTCGTTCCTCGGACCAGCGCTATGACATCATCCAGATGTTCAGCAACCACACCAGCTCCAGCATTGCCCAGGGAAGCGGAGCCCTGGGGGCTGCCTACCTCCAGACCGCTGAGGCCTATATCGAATACTTCCAGCACCTCAAGGAGGACGGGATCCTCTCCATCAATCGCCATATCTATCCCAGGATGCTCACCACCGCCGCCCTGGCATGGGAGCGGCTGGGAAGAGGCGATTTCAGCCGCCATGTCCTGGTCCTGGAACGCTACAGCAAGGATAGCCTGCCCACCATGCTGGTCAAGATGAGTCCCTGGAGCCGGGCGGAGATCGAGCGGGTGCATGACTATGCCAACCGGGAAAAGACCAAGCGTCTTCAGCGGGCCGTGGCGGTGCGTCCCTCTGTCAAGGTGCTCAAGGGGCAACCCTTTCAGTCAGCATTTATCTCCCAGCTGGAGAGCCTGAGCGAGATCCCGCTGCTCATCGGTACCTATACGCAGCCTGGCCTGGCCTCCACCCTTACCCTCAGGTTGCGGACCGCTGGAGAGGAGAGGCTGGTCCGCCTTGACGGGGCAGGGATCGGGGATAACCAGGATGCAGTCTTTATCCTCTCTCCTCCCCTTGGCGGGGTGAAGGGAGAGGAGATCCGGCTGGAGCTCTCCTCTGATAATCCTGACCCTGAGCAGGCCTTCTCGGTCTGGCTCAACGAAAAGGGCCGGCCCGTGCTGCCGGCAGAGATTGTCGGTGCGGTCGAGACCTACCAGATCGCCTTTGACCCTTTGCAGCCGGAGGGGAACCTCCTGCCTGCCCGCTTCCTGGAGCAGCCCTTTCCCGAGGAGCTGGCTGCCCAGGCCGATTACCGGCTCACACCGGTGACCGATGACAAGCCCTTTTTTAACATGATCCGCAAGAATACCCGCTGGCTGAGCGTGGGCGCGTCCAGGTTTATCGACGGCGGTACGGTCAATGTGCTCAACTCCCAGCTGCTCCCCTTCCTCTCCCGGGACCTGATCAGCTTTTTTGTGGTCGGGCTGGTCTCCATCCTCTTTGCCTGTCTGTTTGTCTTTATTCCCCTGCTGGCCTCTTCGGCGGGCAAGGCCAGATGGCAGGGGCGCGGCTGGTACCTGCTCTACTTTTCCTGTCTGGGCGCCGGCTTTATTATCATTGAGCTGATGTTGATCCAACTCTTTACCAAGCTCATCGGCTTTCCCACCCATACCTTTGCCACGGTGCTCTTTTCCCTGCTCTTTGCCGCCGGGATCGGTTCGGCAGCCTCCAAACGCTGGCGCCTGGATGAGCCTCGGCGCTGGCCCCTGATCTTTGTGGCCATTCTGGTGGTCAACATCCTCTTCCTGCTCTCCTACCAGCGCCTCTTTGCTGTTCTGCTCCAGTATGATCTCTGGCTCCGAGTCGGAGCAGCAGTCCTGATGATGCTGCCCCTGGGCTTTTTTCTGGGCATGCCCTTTCCGCTGGGCATGTATCGTCTGGGCCAGGTGGAGCCCCGCGGTATCCCCTGGGCCTGGGGAATGAATGGTTTTTTTACGGTCTTTGGCGGTTTTTTGAGCCTGCTCTGTGCCTTTTTCTTCGGTTTTCGGCTTGCCCTGCTCTTTGGCCTGCTTATCTATATGGTGGCCTGGCTCGCCTTTGGCCGGATCGCAGCCCTCTCCACCCAGCGGTGGCGTTGATTGAGCGAAGAGGCCGCCATGGCGAGGGCTGGAATCTCTGCCCACAGCTCCGCTGAGCCCGCTCCTGCGGCAGCCCCCTCAGGGGCCCGGGTGCTGGCGGTGGTGGTCAGCTATCAGCCGGAGCCGCAGCAGCTGGCCCAACTCTGTGCCAGCCTGGACGAACAGCTCAGCCATACCCTCCTGGTGGACAATGGCAGCGGTGCAGGCCTGCCGGCAGAGTATGACCCCGGACGGCTCTCCGTCCTTGTTCTGGGAGAGAATCACGGTATCGGCCATGCCCAGAACCAGGGGCTGGCCTGGGCCCTGACCCGTGATTTCAGCCATCTGCTCCTCCTGGATCAGGACAGTCTCCCGGCCAGCGGAATGGTGGACGCCCTGTTGGCGGCGGAGGCGCAGCTGATCGCACAGGGCATAGCGGTGGCAGCCGTGGGGCCCTGTCCGGTCTCCGGGGAGACCCGGCAGGCAGAATCCTTTGCACTCCACCCGGAGCCAGGAGCGGAGTCCTCCATCGGCGGGTTAGAGCGGGTCCGCTATCTTCATGCCTCGGGTACCCTGGTGCGGCTGGAGGTGATGACCGCCGTCGGTGGGATGGATGGTTCGCTCTTTATCGATCTGGTGGATATGGAGTGGTGCTTCCGGGCCGCAGCTCTGGGCCGGTACTGTTTCGGGGTTGCAGCCGCCCGGCTCTATCATCAGGTGGGCTGGAAACAGCGGCTCGGCTTTGGTCCCCTGAGCCGGAGGATAAGCGTGCACCCGCCGCTGCGCAGCTACTATCAGCTCCGCAACAGCCTGTTGCTCTTCAGGAAGCGCTGGGTGCCGAAATCGTGGCTCTGCTCTTATACCATGCGAAAGGTGCTGCTTCGTTGTATGGTACTGCTGCTTGTTGCCCCTGGGCGCCGCCAGCGTTGGATCTTCCTGTTGAGGGGGATCTGGGATGGCCTGACCGGGGTCAGGGGGCCGTATCGGTACGGCCGGCATGGTCGAGCCAGGCAGCAGGGCTGCATCTAAGATGGAGAACATTTTCCCGGCAAGGAGTTTGCTCAGGATGACCCATTATGAACTGTGAAATTCTGCATACCCTCTATATCAAGAGCAACGGCGAGGTCCTCTGTAACGATGACTTTGGCGAGCGTATTCTCCTGGGCCGGGTCTCCTCCGAGACCACCGCCGCCAGCCTGGATGAGCTTTTGAACAATGAGGCCTATGGCCATATACGGAGTTCCCTGGCCGCAGGCAGGGTCCCCTGGGAAGGGGTCTGTGAAGAGTGTGCCTTTCTCCGTAGTGAAGAACCCTTTGCCGACCCCCTGGCCGAAAAGCGGCTGAGCAAACTCCAGCTGGAGCCCTCGCTGCTCTGCAACCTGGACTGTCGCTGCTGCAGCAATGATCTTCAGATCACCACCAGGGAGCAGCCCCACCTGATGGAGCCTGCAACCTATGAGGCGGTGCTCTCGGCCCTAAGGAACCGGGGCTATCGCCTGGACAGCGTCGAGTACTGCGGCCAGGGCGAGCCCCTGATGCACCCCAGGTTTGCCGAGTTTGTCCAGCTGACCAAACGCTACTACCCCCAGGCCTGGCAGCGGCTGATCACCAACGGTAACGTCTCCTATGAACGGACCGTCGGCGCCGCCCCCCTGGATGAGGTGATGGTCGCCGGAGACGGCCTCTACCAGGAGAGCTACGCCCAGTACCGGGTCAAGGGCAGGGTGGAGAAGGTGCTCCGCTTCATGGGCGATGGGGTTGCCGCCAAGGAGCGGGGCCGCCCCCTGGTCATCTGGAAATATATCCTCTTTGAATTCAACGACTCCAAGGAAGAGCTGCTGGCTGCCCAGGAGAGGGCCCGGGAGCTGGGGGTGGATACCCTGGTTTTTGTGGTGACCCACTCCCAGTATCACTCTCAAAGATATACCATGGAGAGCATCGCCTCCCTGCCCATTGTCCAGGCCAACGTCACCACCAATGCCCACCCCTCTTTTTTTGACGGGGTCTTGTACGGCAGCCCGCAGCGTTCCCTGATCGCCGGCCTGGGTGAAAAGCTGCGCAGACGTTGGCAGGCCAGGATCGATGAGGTGATGATCATGCCCGGCGAGTTGCTGCAGCTCCGCGGCTGGGCCGCGGCCGAGACGGAGATAGCCCTGATCAGGCTCTATGCAGGGGACGCATACCTGGGGGAGACCCTGCCCACCGACCTGCGGCCCGACGTGGAGGCCGTCTATCCCCGTTTCCGTCATCAACCCCTGGGCTTTCGTTTTTCCGCCCAGCTGGAGGGGGTGGTGGAGAAGATCTCTCTTACCCTCCACCTCTATGATCATCAACAGGAGGAAATCGGCCGCCTGAGCGCCCCCTTTGTCTTTGCCCTGGAGCAGGGTGCTGCTCCGGACTGAGTTTGCTTGAATTTGCTTGAATAATGGGGTTGCGGTCAAACCCGAGATCGTATCCCGGCCATGGAGCCGGTAGCCTGGCAGGAGCCGAGACCGCTCCCGGGCGTCGCCCTGTCTCTTTGAGTGGTGACGAGTGGCGCTTTGCCGATCTTTCGCTTTTAATGTTTTGAATTTTTTGAGGTACCTTGTGGATCTATCAGTGGTTGTGCCCATCTATAACGAAGAAGAAAATATTCCCTATCTCTATGAGGAGATCAGCGATGCCCTGGCCGAGACCGGGCGCTCCTATGAGATCATCTTTGTGGATGACGGCTCCCGGGATACCAGCCTTCAGGTCTTGGAGGGGCTCCAGGAGAGGGATGAGCGGGTGGTGGTGGTCAGCTTTCGCCGCAATTTCGGCCAGACCGCAGCCATGTCCGCCGGCTTTGACTATGCCGAGGGTGAAATCTGTATTACCATGGATGGCGATCTCCAGAATGATCCCCGGGATATCCCCGCCCTGGTGGCCAAGGTGGAGGAGGGTTATGACGTGGTCACTGGCTGGCGCTTCGACCGCAAGGATCCCTATCTCTCCAGAAAGCTGCCCTCCAAGCTGGCCAACCGCTTGATCTCCTGGATTACCGGGGTGAAACTCAATGACTATGGCTGTACCCTCAAGGCCTTCCGCAAGGAGGTGGCCTCTAATATCAGGCTCTACGGGGAGATGCATCGCTTCATTCCCGCCATTGCCAGCGGCATGGGGATCAGCTTCACCGAGGTCAAGGTCAACCACCGGGCCCGTCGTTTTGGGAGCTCCAAGTACGGCATCTCCCGGACCCTGCGGGTGGTCCTGGACCTGATCACGGTCAAGTTTTTGCTCAGCTATGCCACCAAGCCGCTCCATGTCTTTGGCGGAGTGGGCTTCCTCTCCTCATCCCTGGGGATGATCATGGCCCTGGTCATGACCATCCAGCGTCAGTTTTTCGGGGTCCCCCTGGGAAGTCGGCCGCTGTTGCTCCTGGCCATTCTCTTGATCTTCATAGGGATTCAGTTCATCACCATCGGCCTGGTGGCCGAGTTGGTGGTCCGGACCTATCATGAGTCACAGAGCAAGCCCATCTATCATGTGCGCAGGGTTCTGGGCCGTGATCAGGGAGCATCGTCCTCGCCTGCCTGACCGGGGCGAGAGCTCCATCAGCCGCTCCCCTGCGGGGGAGCGATACCTTGAATCGTCCTACCTGCGCCCTCTTATCCGCCATGACCTCAGTCGCCACGGTGATCGTCAGCCATAACTCCGGCCTTGTGCTCGGAACCTGCCTCCAGGCAGTGGCTGAGCAGAGCCTCCAAAGTCTCTCCACGGTGGTGGTGGATGCGGGCTCAAGCTCCAGCGTGTACCTGGATCGTCTCCAGGAAGCGTATGGGTTTCGCCTGGAGAAACAGGCCAACCTGGGGTTCAGCCGGGCTAACAACCTGGGCTACGCCCTCTGTCCGGTCGAGGCTGAGCTGATCCTGTTCCTCAATCCCGACGCCTTCATGGCCGCCACCACCCTGGAGCAGGCCGTGGGATTGATGGCTGCCCAGCCGGAGGTCGGTTGTCTCACCGCTCGCCTGCTGGGCTATGATATCGAGCAGGGGCGGCCCACCGGCCTGCTCGACTCCACCGGAATCTTCCGTAGCTGGTATGGCCGCTGGTATGACCGTGGCCAGGGGAGAGAGGATCGGGGACAGTTTGACCGGGCCGAGGAGGTTCCGGCCGCCTGTGGGGCCTTCATGCTCTGTCGGCGTACGGCGCTGGATCAGGTCGCCCTGGACGGGGGCGCGGTCTTTGATCCTGACTTTTTTCTCTACAAGGAGGATATCGAGCTGAGCCTGCGCCTGCGTAAACAGGGCTGGAAGATCGGCTATGCACCTGAACTGCAGGTCTATCATGGCCGCGGCTGGCAGCGACGGCGCAGCCGGATGTCCCTGGCGCTGCGGAGGATCGCCGCAAAAAACGAGATCCTGCTCTACCGTAAGCACCCCTCCTGCTATATCCTCTGGGCCCTGGTCAAGTACCTGGGGGTACGGGGGCTAGGACTGTGAGCCGGATGGTTGAACCGAACCCAGCCACCCAGGCGGCAACACCACTGCCCCCGGGCGAGTCGGTGTCGGTGATCATCCCCACCTACTTTGCCGAAGCATGGCTGGAGTCGCTCTTAAAGATGTTGATGCTCCAGACGATCCCCCTGGCTGAGATCCTGGTGGTGGATTCAGGCTCCACAGACCGAACCAGGGAGATTCTCCAACGCTACCCCACGACCCTGGTGGAGATCGAGGCAGCCGACTTTGACCATGGCGGCACCCGGACCATGGCAGCGAGCCGGGCCAGCGGCTCAATCCTGGTGTTTCTGACCCAGGATGCCATTCCCGCCGATGAGGAGGCCCTGGAGCGTTTGCTCGGCCCCCTGCTCGCGGAGCCCTCCCTTGGGGCCAGCTATGGCCGCCAGCTGGCCAATGTTGATGCCAGCCCCTTCAGCGAGCACCTCAGGCTGTTCAACTACCCTGAAGAGAGCTGGGTCAGGTCCTGGGAGGACCGGGCCGTTCACGGCTTTAAGACCATCTTTATCTCCAACTCCTTTGCCGCCTACCGCAAGAGCAGGCTGGCCGAGGTCGACTATTTTCCCGACAACATCCTCTTTGGCGAGGACACCTGTACCGTGGCTGCCCTGCTCCAACGGGGCTATCTGGTCGGCTATGTGGGAGATGCCCGGGTCTATCACTCCCATAACTACACCCTGGTCCAGGAGTTCAAGCGCTACTTTGACATCGGCGCCCTCCACAGTCTTCAGCCGGAGCTGCTGGCCCATTTCGGTCAACCCACAGGGGCGGGCAAACGCTTTGTCCGTTCCGAGATGGTATTTCTCCTCAACCAGGGGAGATATGGTCTCATCCCTTTCAGCCTGCTGCGCAATGGCTTGAAATATATTGCCTACTTCCTGGGCAGGAGACAGGCCCTGCTGCCACGCAGCCTGGCCCGTTTTTTCAGTATGCACCATCGCTGGTGGAAATAAACAGGTATTCTTTCATGGCCCCCTTACTCTCCTTGAATCTGCGGGAACGCAGTTCGGTCATCTATCGTTTCTTGCACATCTTTGACTGTCTGCTGGTCTGCTTCTTCCTCTGGTTCTTTGTCTGGATCTATGAGGTACCCTGGACCTTCTACTATACCCGGCTGGAGCTTCTTCTCTTTGCGGCCTCCTTCCTCAGTTTTCACTCCTTTCAGATGTACCGTTCCTGGCGGGGCTGGAAATTTTACCGGGAATTTCTGGTGATCCTCCAGGCCTGGGGGGCGGTGATCGGTTTTCTCCTCTTTTACTTCTTTATCTTTAAGATCTCCATCGCCTACTCCAGGACGGTCTTCATCCTCCTCAGCGTGACCACCCCCTTTCTGATTTTCTGCAGTCACCTGCTGGTGCGGAAGCTGCTTCGTTTTTACCGCAGTCAGGGCAAGAATATCCGCCATGGTGTGATCGTCGGGGCAGGGGATCTGGGCATCCGGATGGCCAGACAGCTGGAGGAGATTCCCTGGGCAGGGATCGAGATCATCGGCTTTTTTGATGACAAGCTGGAGCAGGAGGAACAGCTGGCCCAGTTGAACAAGCCGCTTTTGGGCAGGATCGATGAGGTGGAGTCCTTTTTACGGCTGCATGATGTGGACTATGTCTATATCGCCCTGCCCATGCGGGCGGAGCGCAAGATCTTCGGACTCCTCCAGCAGTGTCGGGATCTGGGGGCCCAGATCCTGCTGGTGCCGGATCTCTACATCTTTGGCCTCCATCATGCCGAGATCCAGTCTCTGGGCGAGATGCTGGTCCTGAATTTTAATCCGGACCGGCAGTGGAAGCGGACCTTTGACCTGATCTTCTCCTCCCTGGTGCTGCTCCTGGGGAGTCCGCTCTTTCTGCTCCTGGCACTGGTGATCAGGCTGGACAGCCCTGGTCCGGTGTTTTACCGGCACCGCCGGATCATGGCCACGGGGCGGGAATTCTCCTGTCTGAAGTTTCGCACCATGGTGGTCGATGCCGAGCGGCAGCTGGAGCAGCTCTTGGCAGGCGATCCTGCGGCCAGGGCTGAATGGGAACTCCACTTCAAGCTCAGGGATGATCCCCGGATTACCAGGATCGGTCGTTTTCTGCGGCGCACCAGCCTGGATGAGCTGCCCCAGTTTGTTAATGTGTTCAGGGGAGAGATGAGTGTGGTCGGGGCCCGGCCCATTGTGGGCAAGGAGCTGGAGGCCTACTATAAGGGCAACGGTGAGCAGAGTGCCGGGCGCTACTGCTCGATGAAGCCCGGGATAACCGGCCCCTGGCAGGTGATGATGCGCAGTGATATGGTCAACTACCAGGAGCGGGTGGAGCTGGACGACTGGTATGTGCTCAACTACTCCCTGCGCACCGATCTGATCATCATTGCCAAGACCGTGCGCTGTATGTTCAGCGGCAAGGGCGCCTATTAACGATCAGCTCCCTGCTCCCGGAGACGAAGCCAAGGTCCAGATCAGAAGGGAGAGCAGGACTAGAAGTCGCTGCTTCTGCCGTTGCCCTGGGCAGGGATAATGATTACCCTACTACTCTACGGTTGGCATCAAAGGCCACCTGAAAACAGGGCCGATTCCTTTGGTTTCTGGGTTGTGCTCACAGTTTTTTTGAATAGCAGGAGGATGCCTGCGCTAAAACGTTCACCATGCCTTGATCGAAAAATCTCATTTTTCAAAGTAGCCCCAAGATGGTATCCTTGGATCCGGTCCTGCTCTCAATCTCGAGCTGCGCTGAAAAAACTATCCTGGAAATATCCGGCTGTGGTACAGTTTTGAAGATGTGCAGAGTCTAGGCGCGGCAGAGCTTGATCGGGAAATCCCGTGATGCAGGCGAACCAAGGTTAGCTCAATGAATACCTCGCCCTGGAACGGCCCACGCTGGTGGGAAGAGTTGAGGGTGAGGGCCTGTTGAATAAAACTCTTTTAAGGAGCGTATCACCATGCAGACAAGATCCCATTCCATGACCCTTGCCCAGGCCCAGCAGGAGGCCTCGACGGTTTTCCTGGCCAAGGTCTTTAACTGGATGGCCATCGGCCTGGCCCTGACCGGCGGTCTGGCCTACTTTACGGCGGCCTCCGGCCTGGCCCTGACCATTGCCAGCAGTCCGCTGTTCATCATCCTGATCCTGGCAGAGCTGGGTTTGGTTTTCTTCCTCTCGGCCCGGGTGGATAAGATCCAGCCAGGGACGGCCACCGCCCTCTTTCTCGGCTATTCCGCCCTCAACGGCTTGACCCTGTCCACCATCTTCCTGGCCTATACCCGGGCCTCCATCGGCGGCACCTTTCTGATCACCGCCGGGATGTTCGGAGCCATGGCCGCCTATGGGATGGTGACCAAGCGGGATCTCTCCGGGATGGGCTCCTTTCTCTTTATGGGCCTGATCGGGATTATCCTGGCCTCGGTGGTCAATATCTTTCTCCACAGCTCCAGCCTCTACTGGGCCATCTCGGTGATCGGGGTGCTGGTCTTTGTCGGCCTGACCGCCTATGATGTGCAGAAGATCAAGACCATGGGAGAGCAGGGAATTATGGAGCAGGGGGAGGCGGCCATTCAACGGGGAGCCATCATCGGCGCCCTGGCCCTCTATCTGGACTTTATCAATCTCTTTCTGATGCTGCTGCGCTTCTTTGGCGGCGCGCGGGATTAATCTCCCAAGGAGGCATGCAGAGGGGCTGTGCCTGCACTTCTTTTGTTGTACGGCCGTTACTGGTAGCTTTCCAGTAAGAGGTAGAGGCGATCAAGATACTGTTCTTTATAGATCAGTTGATTGGTCGCCTCTATTTCGTTGACCAGCAGGGGCAGTGGTTCGACCAGGTTGATGCCGTGCCGATTCAGGCCTGCCTGGTTGGCCCGGTCAACGATCAGGATGGCGTAGTAGCTGACCAGGAGGCGTGATCTGGAATCCCGCCGGAACAGGTAGGAGCGTCCGCCCATGGTGTTGAGAAAAAATCCCGCATACTCATAGAGCTGTTCCAGGGAGGCCTGTAACGGAAACTGTGGATCCCGGCACCGTTCTTTGAGCAGCCAGGCGTAGAGCTCCAGGCCGATGTCTTCGATCAGGTCCCGTTCCCGGTGGAGAATGCTCTTGATCAGGAGGATGTTATCCTTACCTATGATCCGGAAAAAGTGGGCCATGTTGGTGAGCAGGGTAAAGAGGTCATCGGTCTCCCTGGAGACCACCGGCGGGTTGGTGAGGAGTTTGTCGGCCAGGGTAATGAAATGTTGCTGGCAGGAATCCTGCAAAGCCATGGCCTGGATATAGGGTTTACTGTCCAGGGATGTGAAGAATTGAGTGAGGGCCAGACCCAGCTCAGGGCATCCGGGTGATGGTTCCTGGCCAAGGATTTCGCCGGTCCCCTGCCCAGGGGTGGGCTGGGCCGCTGGAGCAGCCCCTGGAGGCAGAGGACTCTTCTCCGTCGCCTCTCGCCTCTCGGCCTCCGTTGCCTGCTCTGCCGGCTCGGGTGCAGCTAACCCCAGGCTGGCTGGAGGCTGTTGGGAGAGGGGAGGGGCCTCGGAGGGTTCCTGCGGCCGCTGCCATGGCTGGAGGAAGAGGGCCGCAATGGCCAGGCTCGCCATGAGCAGGCTCAGCAGCAGGAGGGGAAGGCGTAGCCTGGATGGCGATGATCGCCTCTGGGGAGGTTGCGCTTCTTCTGGGTCGAGCATAGGCCGTAGCGGGGTTGATGGGCTGGATGAGATCGGGCTGATCGGCGATTGGTTCACACTTTTTCTTGTTGTCAGTTTAGCAGATTGCAGTCCATCGGGGTAGGAAAAGCAGCGGCGATCTGGGCGGGTATGAATTTTTGTTCACGATAACGGACAACTAGCCATATTAACAGTTGTTTTTGTTTTTCCTCTTGACGCTTATAAATGAACGTTATAATATCGTTCAATTTTATTGTTTCTCGGTTCTGTGGAGGATCGAGCGGGAAACAAGGTCTACTACCGTATTATCTCATTAAGTTTCTGGAGGAAATAACGTTATGTCTGTTTATGTTTTTGGTCACAAGAGCCCGGATACTGATTCTGTTACCGCTGCCATCGCCTACGCAGAGCTGATGAAGGCCAAGGGTGAAGATTACGTTCCTGTGATGCAGGGACAGGCCAACCCTGAGACCGTTACCGTGCTGGAGCGTTTTGGGGTGGCCATGCCTGAGATCATGACCGATGCCGCCGGCAAGCAGGTGGCCCTGGTGGATCACAGCGACCTGACCCAGGCCCCTGACAACCTGAGCGAGGGCGAGCTGGTAGCGGTTGTTGACCACCATAAGATCGGTGATGTCACCACCAACAGCCCCATCTTCTTCTGCAACATGCCTGTTGGTTGTACCGGTACCGTGCTCAAGGTCCTCTTTGACCTGGACGGCGTTGCCATCGATGCCAAGGTTGCCGGACTGATGCTGGCCGCCATCCTCAGCGATACCGTGAACTTCAAGTCCCCCACCTGCACCGATGCCGACAAGAAGGCCGTTGCTGAGCTGGCCGAGATCGCCGGGGTTACCGACACCGATGAACTGTTCATGGCGATGCTGAAGGCCAAGAGTGCTGTGGCCGGTGTTCCTGCCATGGATCTGGTCAACCGCGACTACAAAGATTTTGACATGAACGGCAAGAAGGTCGGCGTTGGCCAGCTTGAGCTGGCCACCCTTGACCAGGTCGCCGATATGCGTGGTGATCTGATGAAGGCCATGGAAGAGATGAAGGCCGATGGTCGTCACTCCATCCTGCTGATGCTCACCGATGTGGTGAAAGAGGGAACCGACCTGGTGGTCCTCTCCGATGAGCCGGAACTGGTGGAAAAAGCCTTTGATGTCAAGCTGGAAGGCAACACCGCCTGGATCGACGGCATGATGAGCCGGAAGAAGCAGACCGTGCCCAACCTGCAGCAGGTATTCTAGTTCCTCAGTTGTAAGCGAGCCTCGTAGCAGGGCATATCTCCTCCGGGAGATATGCCCTTTTTTTTTCCAGGCAATGAGCCGGAGCTTCTTTTCTGATCCTGCCGGCCGGCGGCAGAGCCCTTCCCCGGCTCAATCTTCGGCTGCTTGTTCAGCTTCCTTACGTTTTTTTTGCAGGGTGGTGATCAGGGCTGCCGTGTCCGGGTCGTCGCCAAGGCGTGCAGAGAGGGCGATGAATCGATTGCGGTATCTCATCCCCTTGAGCGGCGTCTCTGCCTGCTGGGCGCGGAGTTGGTCGAGTTGTCTGCTCAGTTCTTCCCTGGCAAGGAGGGTGTCGGCCAGTTGCCTGTCCAGGCTGTCGGCCTCTCCGCCTTCCAGGGCGGCGATCCGTTGATTGATGATCTTGAGCCGGCCGGCGAGCCGGGCCTGCTCTCTTCTGGTGTCGTGATGCCAGCGGCCGGAGCCCTTCCACTCCACCTCAAGAACGCCCTGGTATTGGCCTCTGCTGCCGGTCTGGCAGATCAGGGTGTTCTCCACCAGGCGCGGAGGCCGGTTGGCCGGCGCATGACCCGACTGCACCAGGATCTGGATGGTGGGAAAGCGCCGGGCAATCTTCAGGTTCTCCTTTGGAGGGTAGCTGGAGAGCAGCACTGTCAGATCACTCTCCAGGTCAGTCTTGGTGATGAGCGGGGTGAGCACCTCCTCCCAGGAGAGAATCCTGCTGCCGGCCGGGGCGCCGTTTAGCGCAGGGCCGGTAAGGCCGATCACGGTTATCCTGAGTTCTCCAAGATGGTGTTGCTGGTAGGGCGAAAACAGGGGTTCAGCCGTAGTCTGGTCCACCAGATTGGCGGAGAGCAGCCTGAGGGGGAACTGTCGGGCCAACTGAAGCAGCAGCTCTGTGCCTCCTGCCAGGTCATAGGGGCCCACGGCAACCAGGGCCTGGGATGGTGCCAGGTAGGCCTGGGCGATGATCGCTGCATTGTTTCCTCGCCCGGCAGGGACAGGCTTTGGCAGAGATGAGGAGAAGAGCAGGTTGCCGCCGTCCACCACCAGGCTGGGGGAGGTACGGCTCAGCTGGTTGATGAGGTCCATTTTTCTGGGCAGACCGCCCAGTTTCCCCGAGCCTCAACCGCAGGGGGCTATCTCGCCGCGGAGATCATTGCTATAGAGCAGGTTAAAGGTGGTTGGGGCGGCGAGGGCCGGAGCTGCGAGCAGGAGGCAGCTCAGCCAGAGCCAGCAGGGAATGAAACTTCTTGGCTGCGGTGTGGTCATGATGGGTTCCTGTCGATGGGAAGGGATGGTTGGGGTGGAAAGAGGGGACAGCGCTGGTAAGCGATGGCGTCTTCTGGCCACCTTGAAAAAATGTTTTTTCTTCCAATCTCGGCGTTGCGTTCAAGGTTTTATCTTCGGAATATCAAGTATATGCCTACGGTGAAATCTATCGCGCGCCTTGACCTTGATCGAAAAATCGAATTTTTCAAGGTACCCTTCTTTCAGTACCCTCTATTATGAGCGGAGCGGACCGCGTCGTCAAGGTGCGTCTCAGGGGGGCCGGGTCCATGGCTTGCGTCCTCTCGTCCAAAATGATAGGGTGGAACAACCCTCTTTTTTTTTCAAGGACCTATGAATTATAGTCTTCTCCTGATAACCGCTCCTGATCAGGCCCAGGCAATCAGCTCGGCCCTGGACCAGTACAGCGTTGTAACCTGCGTCAGCGAGCAAGAGGCCCTGACCATGGTCAGCCGGCAGGAGGTGTATCTGGCCCTGCTCGCCGACGACCTGCCCGGAGTCGCTGCCGGCAAGCTCCTCCGGCAGTTGCAGGAAATCAGTCCCGGACTGTCAGCGTTTCTGTTGAGCTCCTCCGCTGATACCCAGGCCCTGAACACCGCCCTGGCAGAGGGTTTTTTGGGGGTCGTGCCCCAGCCGGTGCAGACCGAGCAGTTGGTCCGGGTGGTGGCTCAGGTCTGGGAACGGGTCCGTTTGCAGGAGGAAAATACCCGCTTACGGACCCTGCTGCCCCTCTACAGTCTGGGTGAGCAGTTTCTCTCCTCCAGCAGTGAACAGGAGGTGCTGGACGGTCTGTTGGCAGCGGTCTCCGAGCTGACCCCCTGCAGTAATCTCTCGGTCCTGCTCTTTGACCAGCAGCGTTCCTGTCTGCAGATTGCGGCCTCCCGTGGTCTGGATAAGGAGCTGGTCCGTTCTATCTGTCTCCAGCCCGGTGAAAAGATAGCGGGCTGGGTCTTCAGCCACGGCAAACCGGTGATCCTTAACCGGGAGGACCAGGCAGACTCCATCTTTGCTCCCTTTCTCCAGCGCCCCGATATCGTCTCCTCCATCTCCTGTCCCCTGGTCATTCGGGAAAAGATCATCGGGGTACTCAATATCAGTCAGCAGGCCACGGACAGGCGCTTCTCCGAGGCCGATATGGAGATGGTCAGTGTGGTCTCTGCCCAGGCCGCCATGGCCCTGGAAAATGTCCGGGCCTTGACCCAGCTCCAGGTGAACACCCGCCTGCAGACCCTGCTGGAACAGTATATGGCCCCTGAGGTTGCTGCTCTGCTCCTGGCCAGGGATACGGACCTCATGCAGCTGGGTGACATCCAGGAGGTCACCATCCTCTTTGCCGATATCCGTAATTTTACCACCCTGGTGCAGCACCTTGAACTCGGTATCCTGCGTGCCTTTCTCAACGACTTCTTTAATATCTTTACCGAGACCGTCTTTGAGCAGCAGGGCAGCGTCGATAAGTTCATGGGGGACGCCGTCCTGGCCCTGTTTGGGGCGCCTGTGGAGAATGTTGCGGCCAATCAGGCTGCTGTGGAGGCGGCCCTGACGATCAGGCATCGTTTTGAACAGCTCCGTCTCCACTGGCTGGAGCAGAGTGAGGTCTTTGTCGACCTGGACCTGGGTATCGGGGTGACCTGCGGGAGCGTTTTTTTAGGGAACGTGGGCTCAAGTCGGCGGTTTGACTATACCGTGATCGGCAATGAGGTCAATCTGGCCCAGCGGCTTGCCGCAGAGTCCAGTCAGTGCAGTATCTACCTCACCGAAGCCGTGCAACGGGATCTGGCCGCCTCCTATGCCCTGGATCGTTTGGAGGAGGTGCAGCTGCGAGGGATCGAGACACCGCTTCCGGTCTATGTCGTCCGTGGCCGACGAAGTTGAGCAGCTGGCAAAGGGTTTCCACCAGCCGTGAGCCCCTGATCACTGTTTTTTTTGCTGGATCAGGTCCCAGGTCCGGGTCCACCAGTTGCTGCGCTGTTGCTGTCCCTTCTCCATGGCCGCTGTTATCATCTGCATCTGTTTACCGTCCGGGCTGACCATAAATTCGACCCCAAGCTTATAGGCACGGATCTCTTGGCGCTGAAAGGGTGCTATCCAGACCGGTCGGGCCGGGATGATGAGCTCGTAGAGTTCCGGCGGGTGAGTGATTTTCAGTTGGAGCAGGTTGGAATCGTTATCCTTGGTGGAATGATAGATATGGTAGGGTCCTATCAGCACCTGGGTCATCAGCAGGCAGGCGCCGTGTTTGGAGAAGTCGAGAATGCGGCCGGAAAAGGGGCCGGCCAGGGGGTTACCGTCGACGCCGTTGACGGCATGGATGGCAAGGGGCATGAAATCGGCTTTTCGGGAGGATTTTCGCAGGTCGATAATCATCTGGTACTCGGCAAGAGGTGGACAGCTTAGAGGTGGACAGCTTAGCCATGAATACCATGAACAGGGCCGTCGGGACAAGAAAAGTATCTGTCGGTTTTGGCCAGGCTCCTTCCTTTAGGAGAGGAACTGGTTGTCCCCCCAGGGCGCGTTTTCCACCGGCAGGCAGGGATGGCTAGCGCTTTGGCTGGCCAGCGGCGGGGTCAGGGGAGCGGCGAACGGAGACTCTCCAGGTCGCTGCTGTCGATATAGGCGTAGGCGCTGTGCTTGTGGATAGATTCAAAGCTCTCCACCCCTACGGAGAACCAGTCGATGCCTGGGAGGGAGATCGTCTTGAGGGCAACCATTCTGGCCACATCTTCGACAAACATTGGCTGGTCATAGGCGGTCTCGGTGACATGTTTTTCATCGGGCCGCTTCAAGAGGGCGTAGACCTGGCAGGAACCACACTCCTCGGCCAGGCTGATCAGGTCCTCCAGCCAGATGAAACGGCGGGGTTGTACCGCCAGGGTAATCTCGGCCCGTTGATTGTGGGCTCCGGCTGTGCTGATCTCCTTTGAACAGGGACAGAGGGTGGTCACCGGAACCGTGACCGTCAGGCGGGGAGAGTGGGCCTGTCGGGAGGTGCCGGTGAGGGAGCATTGGTACTCCATCAGGCTGGCCGTGTTGGTGACAGGGGCCTGTTTATCGATAAAGTAGGGAAAGGTCAGGGTCAGCCGGACCTCCTTGGCCTGCAACCGTTCCTGGACCGTATGGAGAAGGTCCGGGAAGTTGCCGACATGAATATCTTCGGCAAAATCGGCCAACAGGGGGAGCATGACCTCTATACAGGAGTTGCGCCGCTCGTGGGGAAGCAGGGCGTCGAGCTCAATGGTGGCAACGGTCTGTTGAAGGGCCCCGTCCTTGGTCTTGATGGAGATCGGGCGGGTCAGCTGGTGGATACCGACGGTCTTGAGAGTCATCTGTCTGTAGTGCTGTGCATGCTGCTGGTGGTGATCCAGGGTTAGAGGAGGGTCGGTTCCAGGGCGACGGCCGGTGGTAGAGCGACCCGTACCTGCTGCACATACTGTATTTTTCACAGGGGAGCAAGGGCCTTGTTGCCTCGGGCGGATTTTCTCCGGCCACAGCAGGCGTGGCTGGGGGAGAGGGGAGGAAAGGGGGGGTAACTCCTCAGGTGAGTTCTTTGTTTGATGGATCGCAGAGAATATGGTAGATCTGCTCTCTTTAAATCTCTGGGGTACCATGAAAAATAGATTTTTTGATCATGGCTAAGGCGCGCGATAAATTTTCCCGCAGGCATATGGCTGATATTCCGAGGGTAAAATTTTGAAAGCAAGGCCAAGATTGGAAGGAAAAGCAAATTTTCAAGGTGGCCTCTATGGCTCGGTGTACTGTCATGGAAAAAGTTCGACTCGATAAATGGTTGTGGGCAGCCCGCTTTTTTAAAACCAGATCACTGGCCGCCAAGGCGGTGAGCGGCGGCCATGTCCATGTCAACGGTCAGCGGGTGAAACCCGCACGCTTGATCCAGATCGGTGACAGCCTGGAGATCCGTAAAGGGGAGCTGAGTTTCTCGGTGGAGGTCTTGGGGCTCCATGATCGGCGCGGGCCGGCCAGCCAGGCCCGGTTGCTCTATGAAGAGAGTGCCGCCTCCATGGCCAGACGGGAAGAGCTCCGGGCCGAGCGGCGGTTGATTACGGCAGCTGCCGCCAGGCCAGATCGTCGCCCGGACAAGCGGGAGCGGCGGAAGATCCGTGAATTTATCAAGAAGCAGTAGGGGGTCTTGTCCATCCTGCGCGGCAGGCCAGGGTTGCACAGCTCAGAGCGTCTCTCCGGGGCTCTGTCCTTCTGGAAAAGAGAGACGCAGGCTGCCGAGATTGTCAGCACAACAACATTCAACAAAGCCTAGGGGTATTGAGGGAGAAGAGTTATGAAACAGGTTCAGCGAGCGCTGATCAGCTTAACCGATAAGAGCGGTATTGAAGGATTTGCCCGTGAGTTGGCAGCGTTGGGCGTCGAGATTCTTTCCACCGGCGGTACTGCCAAAAAAATGCGGGAAAGCGGCATCGCTGTTACCGATGTCTCCGACTTTACCGGTTTTCCTGAGATGCTCGATGGCCGGGTTAAGACGCTGCACCCCAAGGTCCACGGGGGAATCCTGCATCAACGGGCCAATCAGGAGCACTGCCGGCAGTGCACAGCCCACGGGATTGTGCCCATCGATATCGTGGCGGTCAACCTCTATGCCTTTGAACAGACCGTGGCCCAACCGGACTGCCGCTTTGCAGATGCCATTGAAAATATAGACATCGGTGGTCCCACCCTGCTGAGGGCCGCTGCCAAAAATTTTCACGATGTCACCGTGATTGTCGATCCTGCCGATTACCCTCGGGTCATTGCTGAGCTGAAGGAGGCGGGCACGACCACCCTGGTCACCCGTTTTCAGCTGGCCTGCAAGGTCTTTGCCCTGACCGCCGACTATGATCGGGCCATTGCCGATTGGCTCTCCACGGTGAAGGTGGCTGAAGAACCCTATTTCAAGGGAGCGTGAGGATGCAGAAACTGGCAGTGTTGCTCTCCGGTAGCGGCCGGACCCTGGATAACTTCCATGAGCGGATCCAGGCCGGGGAGCTCCAGGCAGAGATCCAGGTGGTGATCTCCAACGTGGCTGGAGTCCTGGGGCTGGAAAAGGCCGGAAGATATGGCTACCCTGCCTTCCACGCCGGGGATAACAAGGCCATCAATACCATCCTGGCAGACTATGAGATCGACCTGGTCGTTCTTGCCGGCTACCTCCAGCTCTATGCCCCGCCCAAGGGGCTGGAACGGGCGGTGCTCAACATCCATCCCTCCCTGATTCCCTCGTTCTGCGGCAAGGGCTACTATGGCCACCATGTTCATGAGGCGGTCAGGGCCAAGGGCTGTACCGTCAGCGGCTGCACCGTTCATTTTGCCAATGAGGAGTATGACCAGGGTCCCATTGTCCTCCAACGCTGTGTGGAGTTGGACTTTGACGATGGGCCCGACGAGATAGCGGCCAAGGTCTTTGCCAAGGAGTGTGAGGTCTATCCTGCGGCCATCAACCTGGTTGATGCCAAGGGTGTGAATTTTTTCTGGAACAGAGTGGAGAAGAGCTGATGACACAGACCATCATGGGCCAACAGGATATCGAGCGGAGTCTTGACCGGATCAGCCTGGAGATTGTGGAACGCAATCACGGGGTGGCTGAACTTGCCCTGGTGGGAATCCATACCGGCGGCGTGTTTCTGGCGGAACGGATCCACCGCAAGATCGAGGCCTACGAGCAACTGGCCCTGCCCATCGGCAACCTGGATATCACCCTCTATCGTGATGACTGGAGTCTGATCTCTCAGAATCCCATTGTCAAAAAATCAGACATCGGCTTTGCTCTGGAGGACCGCAGGGTCATCCTGGTGGATGATGTGGTCTTCACCGGCAGGACCATCCGGGCTGCCATGGATGCCATCATGGACTACGGCCGTCCCCGCTCCATTCAGCTGGCGGTCCTGGTGGATCGGGGTGGTCGGGAGCTGCCGATTCAGCCCGATTATATCGGCATGAGCGTCAAAGGCGCCGAGGGGGAGCGGATTGATGTGCTCCTGGAGGAACATGGGGGCCGGGATGAGGTGGTGGTTTCCCGGCAGTGAAGCGTCTGGGTCTGGTCTGCCTTGGCAGGTAGGCCGCAGCCTGGCAGCAGCCCTGTGCTCCTTGACCACCATCGGAGCAGTAAGGTTCCCTGGGCTTGGCGCGAGTCGGATCTGCCGAGTCCGTTGGGCTTGGTCAGGCCTTAGGGTTGTGGCTGGGGGAGCGTACAGCATCTTTTGATGGAGTCAGATTCTCTGTTCAGCTCCGGGAATGCAACCCGTCCTATGCTGGCACAGGACGGAATATGGGGTAGGGATGGGCGGAAAAAGCGATGATTCAAGGGCGCCTGCAGCGGCTGCTGGAGAATCCTGCCCTGGTCCTGGTCCTGGTCTCGCGATCTTAGTGCTTGTTTTTTTGGATTTTTACAGCCGGTTCATGGTACACTGTCCCCAAGGGATGAGATCGGGCTGGGAGGTCGAAGGATGACCCCCTGGGTTCCAGCAATTTATTGATCAGTGCCACGACGCATTATGACCGAGCTACAGCAACATCAGATACCCTCAGATCTGCGCAGGATTTGCCGGCGGGTTCAAGAGAAGTCCCAAAATTACCAGCAGTATAATTTTTCTCAGCATCACAACGATTTTCTCAAGGCCTTCTTTGACCTTGCCCAGGAGTATGACACCCTGGAGGATTTTTACCGTGTCTGTGTCGCGGTGCCCCTGGAGATGATCGGGGTCAGCAGTGCACTCCATATCTGCCGGGGCACGGAAGAGGGCCTTGCCCTGGTCTGCTCCAGTGAACGCGGTGTGTTGGCCGAGCCGGAACCCGCCTCCTTCCTGGTTCAGATGCACGAGAGTCCCTATGAGGTCGGCGATTCATTCATGATCCCGATTTTCAGTAAGCAGCCCTTTGAGCACCATAGCCCTGACAGCGGCCCTGGGGCAGGACAGCAGCGTCAGACCACCCTCTGGAACGACGTCAAGGGCCTCTGTGAAGAGGGGCGTACCCTGGGGATATATGAGGTGCGGATGTTTGAGGGCTTTTCCGAGGCAGACAAGTTTTTCTTTATCAAGTATGCCAACCGTATCGGCTATAACCTGGATAATCGTCTGATTGCCCTGCAGAATATTGAACATTTGAAATTTATCAATACCCTGGTGGTGGATATTGAGCATAACATCATTGTGCCCAACATGTATTTCCGCCACCTCTATAATCAACTGAAAAAAAAGATCCTGGAGCTCTCCGGCTTGAAGGGGAGGATTGAAGCCTTTCTGGAACACCCCGGTGATCGCAGCGAATGCCGGCAGTGCTGCCAACAGCTTCAGGAACTGCAGGATAACCTCTTGAGCTATCACCAGGAGATTGTCAAACATCACACCAGTACCAGTCTGTTTCTGGAAAGTCTCTTCCGGCGGGAACATTTTGAGCGGGGCCACCTGGTGCTTCGGCCCAAGCGTTGTTTTATTGAAAAAGAGGTGATCGCCCAGCAACTGGAGCACTATGCCAGCAGGCTCAAGGCAGCAAGGGTGACCGTGGAAAAGCCACGTAACATGGTGGATGAAGAGTTCTCGGTCCTGGTCGATATCGGTCTGCTGGCCCAGGTCTATGCCAATCTCTTTTCCAATGCTGCCAAGTATACCCGGGAGATCATCGACCAGAATGGTAAGCCTCGCAAGACCATGGCCTATGGCCGGGAGATTATCCAGGACTTTCCGACCAAGGGCCACAAGGGCATTAAATTTAATGTCTTTACCACCGGTCCGGTGATGACGGAGACAGAGGGAAGTCATCTCTTCCATGAGGGGGTGCGGGGAGAGGGATGTGAAGATATTCCCGGCACCGGTCATGGCCTTTCCTTTATCCGCCAGGTTGTGGAGATGCATGGCGGCGTTGCCGGCTACGAGCCCACCCCGCAGGGAAATAATTTTTATTTTATCCTGCCCATGCCGCCGTTGGACTACCCACCCATGTTGTTGAACGAAGGGCTCTAGCCCTCCAGCCTCCTTTGCCGCCTCTGGTGGTCTCTTTTATCGGTATCATAGCTTATCATGCATGTTTCCCCCCTGTCTGCGTCTACCTCTTCCCTGGAATTGCTTGCCCCTGTCGGAACCCTGCCTGCCTTTGAGGGGGCCCTGGAGGAGGGGGCCGACGCCGTCTATGTCGGTGCTCCCGGCTTCAATGCCCGGGACCTTCGCAAGGAATTTTCCATGGCTGAGCTTGCTGCCATGACCAGGTCCGCCCATGAGCGGGGCAAGCGGATCTATATCGCCATGAATTCCCTGGTCAAGGAGCAGGAGCAGGAGCAGGCGCTGGAGATTTTAAGCATCCTGGCCGCCATCAAGCCGGATGCCCTGATTATCCAAGACCTGGGCCTCTTCCACCTGGCCAGGACCTTTTTTCCGACCCTGCCTCTCCATGCCTCGACCCTGATGTCGGTGCACAATACCACGGCTGCCCGTTTCTTGAGCCGGGCCGGCTTTGAACGGGTGGTCCTGGCCAGGGAGTTGAGCATGGCAGAGATCCATGCCATCGGCCGGGAGAGCGGTGCTCGTCTGGAGGTCTTTATCCACGGGGCCATGTGCTTCAGCTACTCGGGACTCTGTCTGTTCTCCAGCATGCATGGCGGAAAATCAAGCCTCAGGGGGCAGTGTGTTCAACCCTGTCGACGTCGTTATAACGAGCAGTCCGCCCGCCGGGGCAAGGGGAGCGGTCGGACCACGGCCAACAGAGCGCAGAAGGGGGGGCAGAAGGGAGGATTCCTCTTTTCCATGAGCGACCTCTGCGGTATCAGTTTCTTAGAGCAGCTTGCAGCCATGGGGGTGGTCAGCCTGAAGATAGAGGGACGGTTGAAGTCGGTGGAGTATGTGCGCAAGACGGTGCGGGCCTACCGCCTCTGCCTGGATCACCTTGGGGCCCCTGCCCAGCTGAGAAAGGAGGTTGAGCAGGAGGCCAGTCTCCTCCTGGATCAGGCCATGGGCCGCCGGCGCACCCCAGGCTTTTTCAGCGACAACCATGGAGGGATCATCAAA
Organism: Desulfogranum mediterraneum DSM 13871; assembly: GCF_000429965.1. Taxonomy (GTDB): domain Bacteria; phylum Desulfobacterota; class Desulfobulbia; order Desulfobulbales; family Desulfobulbaceae; genus Desulfogranum; species Desulfogranum mediterraneum. The sequence goes on along the minus strand of NZ_AUCW01000003.1, from coordinate 298,568 downwards.
CCCCGGCAGAGCGGGGTGGCCGGTATCTTCCTGGGCAAGGCCAGACCCGTGAAGAAGAGCGGTTCCGGCCGGGTCAGCAGCTACCAGCTGACCCTCCAGCATGGGCTCAAGAGCGGGGATCGTCTCCGTTTTCAGAGTGAGCATGGTGATGTGCGCGAGAGCTTTACCCTGCAGGGCCTGCACCATAAGAATCGCCCGACCAGCCATGCGGCTGCCGGTCAAACGGTGGAGCTGGAGGTCTCCGGATCCGTCTCCCAGGGGCGGAAAAAGGCAGGTCCCGGCCTCCTCTTTCTGGTGGATGTCAGCGGGCGGCGCAGACGGGAGAGCGGTCGGAGCCTGGTTAGAGTCCTGCCAGGGATGCAGCCGAAACCAGATCGTGACCAGCTCAGCCGGGTGGCAGCCGCCATGCACTGGACCACAGGCAGCCGCCCGTCCGCTTCCCCCGGCAGGAGCGCAGCCTCAGCCAGGGGACGGAAAAAATCCAGACAGATCAGCCGGAATCGGCCCCAGTGGTGGGTCCGGCTCAGTGGCCTGCCCGCAGCCAGGCAGGGGTATCCGGTCCGGCCAGCAAGGGTCCTGGTGCCCCTCAACCACCTTACCCTGGAACAACTTCGCCGGGTCGGACCCAGGGCGGCGCGGATCTTTTCCCAGCTGATCTGGATGCTGCCCCCGGTCATCCATGAGCAGGATCAGGCCTGGTATCAGGAGGCCGTGGCCGAGTTGCTGGGAGCAGGTTTGAGCAGTTTTCAACTGGGGCACCTTTCCCAGGTGCTCTTTTTTGAGGATCATCTTCAGAAAGAGGATGAACTGCAGTTGTTTGCCGATTATACGGTGAACGTTCTGAACAGTTCCGCCCTGGTGGAGGGGGCCCGGCAGGGACTGGCCGGGATGCTCTTCTCCCTTGAAACAGACCGGACAACCCTCCAGGCCGCGCTGGGCAGCTGGAAACGGTGGCAAAGGGAACAGCCGGCTGCCCTCCGGAATATGGAGGTTGGGATGTATGTCTATGGCCGGCCGCCGCTCTTTACCGCCCGACTGGAAGCCCCCCATCTCCAAGCGAAAAAGAACATTGTCAGTCCCAAGGGGGAGCCCTATACCCTGGAACGGACAGGCGGGCTGACCCGGGTCTATGGAGAGCAGTCCCTGGTGCTCCTGGGCCAGGTCCAGGAGATGATGACCATGGGGGTAGGCTACTTTGTGTTGGATCTCAGCTACCCCAATCTGCGGCGCGCTACCCTGGAGGTCGCCGGGCTGCTGCACGGCAATGCTCCCCCGCAGGAGCTGTTCACCGGGAACTACGAAAAGGGGTTGTCCTGATGGCATCGCAACCAGTGGCCCTGGTGGGAGGATATGGTCTGGGGGATAACCTGATTGAAATGGTGCTCCTGGAGAATGCCCGTCTTCTGGGCTATGAGACCACGGTCTACAGTAACGTGATCTGCCAACTCAGGGAGTGGTTTCCCGGCCATCGGGTTCAACCTTCCCTGGCGGTGGACGATTTTGCCTCGGTCCTGCCCCCCTTTGAGCTTTTTTTCTGGTCAGGATCCCTGCCAGAGCCGCTGGCAGCACTACTCGCTGCAAAGACGGTGGATTATATGGCCCGGCATCAGGAAGAGCTTACCCAGGTGGAGAATATGTCCGTGGTCTGCGGTCACTGTTTTCCCGGCCATCAACCGGTCCTGGCCAACGGTATCACCCCTCCAGGCGGCCTGGTGGGAGGGAAATATCCCCGTCGGGTCTGTCTCCACCCCACCAGCGCGGAGGAGAGCAAAAACTGGCTGCCCAGGCGTTTTTCCCGCCTGGCCCGAAGACTTGCCGCCCAGGGCTATGAACCGGTGATCGTCATGAGTGAGCAGGAGCTGTGTTGTTGGCAGCCCCTGTTCAGCACCGAATTTCCCCTGCTGGGCTTTGCCTCCCTGACGGAATGCGCCGCCTACCTCTACGAGTCGGGCTATTTTATCGGCAACGACTCCGGCGGCGGGCACCTGGCCTCCTGCCTGGGGGTTCCCACTCTCAGCATTCACGGCAGAAAGAAGAAGGCGCGGGTCTGGCAGCCGGGTTGGGGCCAGGTCCGGGTGGTGACGCCGGTGGTGAATTTTATCGGCAGCTATCTGCGTCAGCACTACTGGAAATATTTGCTCTCCACCGGCAGGGTGGAGCGGGCCTTTCACACCCTGGTCCAGCTGGGCTAAAGCCGGTCGCCCCCGGCAACCTGGCGATTACGATAATTTTACCTAGAGAGATGATGACAACAAAAGAAGTAACCAGCCGGCTGCTGGTGGTATTGCAGCCCTATAAGATGAAGCTGCTTGTGGCCATGGGAGCCATGGTGGTGGTGGCCGCCTTTAATGCGGCCCAGGCCTACATGGTGAAGCCGCTCCTGGATGAGATCTTTTTCAAGAAAGATCCCACCCTCCTGAACCTGCTGCCGATCATGCTGCTGGCCGTGTTTCTCATCAAGGGGATCTTTTATTTTATCTACTCCTACCTCCTGGAGTGGGTGGGCCAGTCCGTGATCCGGGATCTGCGGACCACGATCTACGCCCACCTCAACGACCTGAGCATGGCCTTCTACAACAAGAACGCCACCGGGGAACTCATCTCCAGGATCATCAACGATGTCAGCATGCTTCAGGGTTCGGTCTCCCATGCCCTGATCCACCTCCTGCGCAACCTCTTTACGGTGATCGGGCTGTTGGGGGTGATCTTCTACATGGACTGGCGGCTGGCCCTGATCTCCCTGATCTTCATTCCCATGGCAGCGGTACCGATTACGGTGTTTGGGAAAAAATTCCGTCGGATCAGTACCCGCTACCAGCAGCATCTGGGGGCCTCGACCAACCAACTCCATGAGACCATCAGCGGCACCCGGATCGTCAAGGCCTTCTGCATGGAGGATTTTGAGAAGCAACGCTTCAGCGGCCATATGGAGAAGCTGTTTGAGATTCTGATGAGTGAGACCAGGTTTCGCTGTCTGGCCCATCCCCTGGTGGAGTTCCTCGGCGGCATCGGCATGGCCCTGATTATCTGGTTTGGCGGCATGCAGGTCTTGAACGGCAACTCCACCCCAGGTACCTTCATGTCCTTTCTCACCGCTCTGGTCATGCTCTACGAGCCGGTCAAGGGCGTGAGTAAGCTGAACTCCACCATCCAGTCGGGGATGGCCTCGGCAGTACGGATCTTTACCCTCTTGGATATCCAGCCGGAAGTCAGAGAGAGCGCTGCCCCGGTAGCGCTCAAGCCCTTTCGCAACAGTATCGAGTTCCGGGATATGGTCTTTGCCTATGGTCAGGATGAACCGGTGCTGCGCCAGATCAAGCTGACGGTTCGCCGTGGTGAAGTCCTGGCCGTGGTCGGCCCCAGCGGCTCGGGCAAGAGTACCCTGGCCAACCTCATTCCCCGCTTTTATGATGTCAGCAGTGGAGCCATCCTGGTTGACGGCATCGACATCAGGGAGGTGAGCGTGCACTCCCTGCGCCAGCAGATCGCCATGGTCACCCAGCAGACCATCCTCTTCAACGATACCATCCGCTACAATATCGGTTACGGGGTAGAGGCCTGCAGCGATGAGGAGATCCTGGCCGCGGCCCGCTCTGCCTATGCCCTGGACTTTATCCAGGAGCTCCCCCTGGGGCTGGATACCGTGGTGGGCGAATCCGGTGCCCGGCTCTCCGGAGGGCAGCAGCAACGGATCTCCATTGCCAGGGCCCTGTTGCAGAATGCCCCTATCCTGATCCTGGATGAGGCCACCTCCTCTCTGGATACCGAGTCAGAGCAACAGGTGCAGCGTGCCCTGGATAACCTGATGCAGAACCGTACCACCATCGTCATTGCCCATCGCCTCTCCACCATCAAAAATGCCGATCGAATCGTGGTCCTCAAGGAGGGGCGACTGGTGGAGAGCGGCAGCCACGAAGAGTTGCTCTCCACAGATGGTGAGTATCAATCCCTGTACCAGCTTCAGTACGCGCACTGAAAAGATGGAGTCCCAGGCCATGTCCTCCGCTTCTGTCCCTGATCGGTTCAGCCGGCTTAACTTCTGGCTGCTGCTCCTGCTCGCCTTCTGCCTGCCGCTCTCCACCTCGGCCATCTCAGTGTTGGCCATCCTGGTGAGTCTCTCTTGGCTGTTGGAGGGGCGCTATCTGGAAAAGTTCACAGAGATCCGCACCAATCCGGTCTGTCTGGCGGTGGTCGGCTATCTCCTCCTGATGGTGGTCGGGCTGCTCTGGGCAGAAGACCTCCGAACCGGTATCCAGTGGCTGGGTAAGCATTGGAAGATCATGCTGATGCCCCTGTTCCTGACCGCAGTGATCTATGAGCGGCGGAGATGGTACCTGGCCGCCTTTCTCGCCGGGATCTCCGTGGCCATGGCCATGACCTATCTGGCCTGGTTTGACCTGCTCCACTACGCCGATGTCTCCCCGGAGCACCTGACCAAGAAGACCTTCCACGTGGTCTATAATCCCCTGTTGGCCTTTGCCATCTATACCCTCTGCCATGAGCTGACCTGGGGCAGGCCCAGGGGAGGCTGGCGCCTGGCCGGCTGGTGCCTTGCGGGGGTGATGGTCTTCAATATGTTTATCACCGAGGGCAGAGCCGGCCAGCTGGTTTTTTTTGCCCTCCTGGCCCTCTACCTGTTCCAGCTTCTGCGCAGACAGCTGGTCGCTGCCCTGCTCCTGGTGGCGGTGCTCCTGCCCCTCAGTTTCAGCGGCAGCTATCTCCTGAGCCCCATGTTCAAGGCCCGGGTGGATCTGGCCTGTGAGGAGATCCGCCAGTTTGAGCTCAACCCCCAGACCTCGGTGGGCTTTCGGCTCCACTACTGGCAGAACTCCTGGGAAATGATCAAGGCAGCACCCCTCATGGGGGTGGGGACCGGAGACTTTAAGGCGGCCTATGCCCGGATCAACCAGCAACGCTCTCCCCAGGTCCCCCCCACGGACAACCCCCACAATCAGTACGTGCTGGCCGCCGCCAGCTACGGTGCCCTGGGCCTGTGCGCCCTGCTGGCCATCTTTTTTGCTCAGTTTCGCCAGGCCGGGCGGGATCGGGATGGGCTGGAGCGCCTTGGCCAGGCCTTTCCGCTCTTTTTCCTGGTGATCATGCTCACCGAATCCTATCTGGTGGTCTACCAGACCGGCTTCCTCTTTTCCCTCCTTTCAGCGGTGCTCTATAAGCAGAGCTCCCCTCTAACTGATCAGGGTGGTGCCTAGTCATGCAGCCGACCATCTCAGTGATTCTGGTGAGCTATAACACCGTCGACCTCCTTCCTGCCTGTCTGGACGCGCTCCTCAGCCAGGGTCGGGAGCTGGAACAGCTCTTTGTGGTGGATAATGATTCCGCCGACGGTAGTGCGGAGCTCGTCCGGAACCGCTATCCGGAGGTGCAGCTGATCGCCAATCAGGAGAACCTCGGCTTTGGGGCGGCCAATAACCAGGCCCTGGCCCGCTGCCGTTCTGATCTGGTCTTCTTCCTGAATCCGGACACCCGGGTCCATCCGGATTGCCTGGCAGCTATCCGCAGATCCATGGCCGCTGAGCAGCAGCTTGGGCTTGCCGGGGTCAGGATCACTGATCCCGATGGCAGTTGCCATCACTCCACCGAACCCTCCTACCCCGGCAGCAGCTACAGCCGGGGGCTGCACGATGACCTACCCGGGGAGATTGCCTGGGTCCTGGGTGCAGGGATGGTGGCCCGGCAGGGTTTGATGACTCAACTGGGTGGCTTTGACGAGCGTTTCTTCCTCTATGGCGAGGATATCGACCTCTGTCTGCGGGTCCGTCAGGCGGGCTATCGGCTCGGGCTGATCGAGGATGCCGTGATCACCCACCTGGAGGGGCAGAGCGAGCGAAGCACAACACCGGCAGCCGTGCTGGAGAAAAAGATTCGAGCCGAACTGCTCTTCTTCAGGCTCCACTATCCCCCGGAGCTCAGGCAACGAATCGTCAGGGCCCGTCGCCTCCAGGCCTGGTGGCGTCTGCTCTCCCTGCGCTGCCTTCCCCCCTTGCCCGGCAGGGAAGAGCTGCGGCGGCTGAAGCTTGCCAAGTATCGGTTGGTAGCACAGCTCTATCGCTCCTTTAGCCACGAGATGCGCCATGAAAGTAGCACTGATCCATAACCAGTTCAAGACCTCCGGCGGCATGGAGTCGTACCTGCTGACCCTGGTCCATGGGTTTCTCCAGGCCGGTGATGAGGTTCATGTCCACACCTATGAGCTGGATCACCAGCTGGCCGGGAGCTATGACTGTACCATCCACCAGATGCGCCTGTTTCTCCTGCCCAGGCGGCTGCGCAAATACTATTTCCTGAAGCGGATGAATCGGGGCTTCAGGAGAGGCGACTATGACCTCTCCCTGAGCCTTACCAGGACCTCCTGTCAGGATGTGGCCATTGTCGGCGGAGTACACCCCCAATCGGTGCTCAGGGCCGGCAGGCGCGGCTGGTATCGATCGATCCACGATCGTGTTGAAACCCGCTACGAGGGCGCCATGTTTTCCGGGGTTCCCTGGATTGTGGCCCATTCCCGGGCCATTCAGGAGGAGATTGAACACCACTATCCGGTGGACCCAGCCAAGATCAAGGTGCTCTATCCTCCCATAGACGGCCAACGCTTCGCCCAGGTGGACCAGGACGCCAGGACATCAGCTGCCGGCAGGTTCGGCTGTTCCCCGGACAAGTTGACCCTGCTCTTCCCCTCCATGAGTCACAAGCGCAAGGGATTGGCAGAGCTGCTCCAGGCCTATAAAGGGCTTGACCCTGCCTCCCACGAGCTTATTGTTGTCGGAGATCCCGGTCGGGGCTATCCTGCCGACCCCAGGGTACGCTTCTTCGGTTATGTGGAGGATATGGCAAGCCTCTACCAGGCAGTGGACTATCTGGTGCTGCCCTCCCACTATGAGCCCTTTGGCCTGGTGGTGGCCGAGGCCCTCCACTGCCGGACTCCGGTGCTGGTAACGGCCTCGGTGGGGGCTGCCGAGCTCCTGGAGCCGGGGGACGGGGTGGTGGTGGCGGATAATGCCCCGGCGACCCTGGCTGGAGTGATCGCCGGCTTACGGCCCCGGCTGGTGGAGCCGGGATTTGCAGGCCGACATCAGCTGGAAACCGGACAACATATTGAGGCACTCAAGGAACTTGCCGGGTGCAGAAGTGAGTGATCTATGGAGTTGAGCAATAAACGACTGCTGCTGATTAAGCAGAGTTCTCTGGGGGATGTCATCCATGCCCTGCCTGTGGCCCATGCCCTGAAACGGCATCATCCCGACTGTGTCATCGGCTGGGTGGTGGATCAGGGTTTTGCCGGCCTGGTGGAGCGTGATCAGGCGGTGGACCGGGTCTATCCGGTATCCATCCCTGCAACCAGTGATCCGGATGCCGAGCCAGGGGTCTATTTCAGGGCATTGAAGGCCAGCTGCAGCACCCTGGCCGCCCTGCGCAGGGAGTTCAGGGCAGCCCCCTATGACCTGATCCTTGACCTGCACGCCTCCTTTCGCAGCGGCCTCTTTTCCCGGATGAATCCCGGGGGGCTGCGCATCGGCTTTGCCGATGCCAGGGAGTTGAATACCTGGTTCCAGCAGCAACATCTCGAAAATCCCGAGGCGAGGGTCCATGCCCTGGAAAAGAACCTGCTCTTTGCCGAGTTTCTGGAGTGTCCTGCCGGGCCGGAGGACTACCACCTCTGCCTGAGGGATGAGGACCGGCAGCAGGCTGCAGAGTTTCTTCGCAGCCATCAGGGGGATAAGAGCGGGCCAGCCCTGGTCTATGCCAATCCAGCGGCCCGTTGGCAGACCAAGTTCTGGGCTGTGGAGAGCTGGGCCCTGTTGGCGGACCAACTCATCGCCTCCGGGCTCCAGGTGGTTTTCGGCGGCAGTCCCAAGGATCAGGGCTATATCCGGGAGATCGTCAGCAGGATGGTGCAGACCCCCATGGTGGCTGCCGGCAGACTCACTCTTCCCGGCTCCGCGGCCCTGCTGGAGCGGGCCGGGGTCTATGTGGGCCTGGATAGCGGCCCGATGCATATCGCCGCCATGGTACAGACCCCGGTGGTGGCCCTGTTTGGCCCTACCCATCCCGAACGGGTCCGACCCTACGGAGTGGAGCATCGTATTGTCCAGGCGCCTGGCCTGGACTGTCTCTGCTGCCGCCAGCGCAGCTGCAGCCACCGGAGCTGCATGAAAGGGATCTCGGTTGCCCAGGTGCAGGGGGCTGTGCGTACCCTGTTGGAGGGAGGGTGTTATGATCACCCCTGAGCTCCAGGTCAGTATTGTCCTCACCACCTATAACTGGCCCCAGGCCCTGGAGGCCTCCCTGCACAGTGTGCTGGCGCAGACAAGACCGCCTCTGGAGATTATCGTCGCCGATGATGGCTCGACCCAGGCAACCGCCGAGGTGGTGCGCAGGGTCCAGGCCCAGGCCGGGGTGAAGATCGTCCACTCCTGGCAGGAGGATAAGGGCTTTCGCCTGGCCAAGAGCCGCAACAAGGCCATTGCCAGGGCGCGGGGTGGCTATATCATCCTGATCGACGGCGACATTATCCTGGAAAGGCACTTTGTGGAAGATCACTGCAGCTCTGCCCGCAGAGACTGTTTTGTCCAGGGAACCAGGGTGCTGCTCAACCAGGAGCTGTCGACTCGGATTCTCGAGACAGGCAGGGTCGAGGTCGGGATTTTGACCCCAGGGGTGCAGAATCACAAGAACTGTCTGCGCTCCCCCCTGTTGGCCCGGCTCTGTTCCTGGCGCAGTCGTCGGATCAAGGGGATCAAGACCTGCAACTTTGCCTTCTGGAAAGAGGATGCCGTTCGGATCAACGGCTTTAACGAGGAGTTTATCGGCTGGGGGCGGGAAGACTCCGAATTCACCGCCCGTTTGCTCAACTCAGGGGTGCGACGTCAGAACCTGAAGTTTTTCGCCCTGGGCTACCACCTCTTTCATCCGATGAACACCAGGGCACGCCTGGCCATCAATGACCGCATTCTCCATGAGACCATTGCCAGCAAGAGCGTCTGGTGCAGCCAGGGGATAGATCAGTACCTGGGTTAAGAGACCGCTATCTGCTGAGCGGTGGGGATTCCGGCGGCGGGGTGTTGGCCTGGAGCTCGTGGAGCTTGGCATACTTGTAGAAGGTCCCTTCAAAGTTTCCCAGGGCGATCACGAAGCCGGGCCAGCCATCCAGGATACCCCGTTTGAGCAGGTACATGTGGAGAAAGGACCAGATGCCGCGAGCAAGGGCCGTGGCCATGGTGCCCCTGCGGCCTCGGTTCTGGAGCTTCTGCGCACCCAGGGTCGAGTACTTGTTGGCCTTATGGACCACCTCCTCAAGGTTCTTATAGGGGAACTGCCAGAGCGGATGGTTGAAGTAGCCCACCGGCAGGGAGGAGAGGATGGTGTACTCTTCGTGCACCGGGTCGTCGTCCTTGAAGCGGAGGCTGCCCTGGCGAAAGAGTTGGGGTTGACGGTAATCGGGATAGAAGCCCGAGTGTTTGATCCAGCGGCCCATGAAGAAGTTGCGCCTGGGGATATAGTAGGCGTCAGCCTGGGGATTGGCCACGCTGGCCAGGATTTCGTCCCGCACCTCCGGGGTACAGCGTTCATCGGAATCCAGCGAGAAGATCCAGGGGTGGGAGCAGGCCTCCATGGCGCGGTTGCGCAGGTCGCCAAATCCCTGGAAGGGGATCTGGACCACCCGGGCTCCCAGGTTCTCGGCGATTGCCGCGGTCTGGTCCTGACTGTAGGAGTCGGCCAGGACGATCTCATCGGCCCAGAGGACCGAGTTGACGGCGGCCTCTATTTTTTCTGCCTCGTTGTAGGCAATGATGTAGACAGAGATCTTGTTCATGCGCGTCGCACCGCCTGGGGTCTGGGTTTCCGGCCACCGCTGGCCAACTGGACCACGATCCGGTCGGTCTTTTGCAGCCGTTCGACCAGGGTCTTGAAGAGGTGTTTGGAGACCTCGGGATACTTTTCGATCAGTTCGTTCAACTTGTCACCTGGATAGCGTTTAATGGTACAGCGGCCGGCAGAGATAATGGAGGCAGAGCGGGGTTCATCCAGGATGGAGGCCATCTCGCCGAAATATTCACCAGGCTCGGTGATCTCGGCAATCTTCTTGCCGCCGCGCATGACCCCCACCTTGCCGCGGACCAGCTTGAAGAAGTCCTTATCCTTGTTGGCCTCCTGGATAATCACATCTCCGTCTTCATACTCTTCCACATCCGGGTTGACCAGGTAGGCCGGCAGGCTGTCTTCGTGGGCAACGGTACGGCGGAGCACCTCTTCCAGGCTGGTGATCCCCTCCCGGGCCTTTTGCAGGGCTGCCTCGCGCAGGGTGTACATGCCCTCCTGGATGGCGATCTTCCGCAGTTGCTCCTCTGGTACCTCGGCCTGGATGGCCTTGGCCACCTCGTCGGTAATTTCCATCAGCTCAAAGAAGCCCACCCGGCCCTTGTAGCCCAGGCCGTTACACTCGTTGCAGCCCTTGGCCCTGAAGAGCTGCAGCTCCTCAAGCTCGTGCTCCTTGAACCCCACGTTGAGCAGTTTCTTCTGGTCATACTCCGCAGGGGTCTTGCAGTGGCTGCAGAGGCGTCGGCCCAGGCGCTGGGACAGGACCATGGTCAGGGATGAGGCCAGGATGTAGGCCGGCACACCGATATCCACCATTCGACTGACCGTGGCAGGAGAGTCGTTGGTATGGAGGGTGGAGAAGACCAGGTGGCCGGTCATGGCTGCCTTGATGGCAATCTCGGCGGTGTCATAGTCACGGATCTCACCCACCATGATAATATCAGGATCCTGACGGAGAAAGGCCTTGAGTGCGGCGGCAAAGGTCATCCCTACCTCGGCGTTGACGTTGACCTGGTTGATGCCCTTGAAGTTAAACTCCACCGGATCTTCGGCTGTGAGGATCTTGATATCCTCGGTGTTCAGGGAGTTGAGCGCCGAGTAGAGGGTAACGGTCTTGCCGGAGCCGGTGGGACCGGTGACCAGCAGCAGGCCCTGGGGGCGGCTCAAGCAGCGTTTCAGCGATTCAAAGGTGGCGGCGGTGAATCCCAGCTTGGTCAGGTCCACGTTCAGGGAGCCCTTGTCCAGGATACGGAGGACAATGCCTTCGCCATGGAGCAGGGGCAGGGTGGAGACCCGGAAATCGACGGCCCGGTTGCGGCCCAGGCGCATCTTGATCCGGCCGTCCTGGGGAACGCGGCGCTCGGTGATGTTGAGATCGGAAAGGATCTTGATCCTGGCCACCATGGCGTTCTTGATGGTCAAGGGCAGGTTCATGGACTTAAACAGGGCCCCGTCCTTACGGTAGCGCACCTGCATGGTCCGTTCAAAGGGCTCGATATGGATATCGCTGACCCCCTCCTGGACCGCCTTGACCAGGATACCGTTGACCAGCTTGATGATGGGGGCGTCGGAGGCGGAAAACTGCTCAAAGGTGTCATCGTCGGCTGAGCCGGACTCGATCTCAAAATCATCGGCAGCATCGGAAACCAGGGCGCCGAAGTCCTCGACCTGGGTGACCTCCTCGGCTTCCTCTTCCTGATCATAGCGAAAAAACGACTGATACTCCTCATCGTCGATCTGATAATATTTCCTGTAGGCCTCGATGATATCCTTGGCCGTGGAGACGCAGACGTTGAGGCCCTTCTGGGCAATATCCTGGAGCTCCTCCACCTCCACCGCATCGGTGGGCTCGGTCATGGTGATCTGCAGGGTATTGCCGGCCACCCGCAGGGGAAAGGCCAGGTACTTCTTGGCGGTCTCGTAGGGGATGAGGTCGATGGCCTCCTGGCTGGGCGGCTCATCCTCGATGTTCACCATCGTGTAGTTAAAGTTCCGACTCAGAAAGTTGGCGATGGTGTCACGTTCTATGACGCCGCTCTCCAGCAGAATCCGGCCCAGCCGTTCTCCGGTCTTCTTCTGGGTAGCCTTGGCCTGGTCGAATTGGGCGGCGGTGATATAGCCGGCCTTGCTCAGGAGTTCCCCAATCTTCAGCTTACCTGCGCCGGACTGGTCCTTGACCGTCCGTTTCATGGAAGCCTTCTGCGCAGTCTGCTGATTGGACTTTGATGGTGCGGCCATGGTGTCTTGAGAAACCCGGGTGGCTGAAGTTGCTGGCTAGTTGCTGCTAATGGTTCTAAACGACTATAGATACTGCACCATACTACTCTATTTTAGGAATATGGTCAAAAAGGGAATCGTTCTCCCTGAACTATTGTGTCTTCCCTGGGGCCAGGCGGCGACGGTGGGGATCTGACCCCGACCGGTCACTTCAGCTGAAGACGGCGGGAAAGGTCTGCTCCAGCTCCTCCTGGAGCGGGATCATCACCTCCCGCATGGAAGGGTCTGCATTCTTCGGAGTGCGCAGGGCCAGGATGTGGCGCCATTCCTGCAAGTTGGTGTAGACGATGATCTCGGTCTTGCAGGAGTTGGGCAGGACCGTACGTGCGGCCTGGGGGGTTGTGGTCTCCAGCAGTTGGAGATAGATCTGCTCGCTCTGTTCCATGGCCTGCTGCCACTGGCTCATTTCCGTACTCCCCTCGCTGAAGAAGAGGGGTTTGACAAAGGTGACCTCGTTGCCGAACTTGTCGGCAGAGTAACGGCAGTAGCGCTGGCTCTCCTGGAGAAAGGCGCAGGGCCGGTGGCGGACCAACTCGTGGCTGACCGCCCGGTTGACCACGAAGCGGACGCCCAGGTAGCGGTGGCGGCTGAGCAGAGGCTCGCTCAGCTGGTCCACGGCTGCAAGGTTCAGCTTGTCAACGCTCAGGGATGCCGCTGCCCCGGATGGCTCGGGGAGGGCGATGGTCTCGAAAAAGTAGGGGTGACGGCTGGCCAGGAAGGCGATGACGGCCTGGATGACAGGGGTGTCGGCTGCAGTCTGGGCCAACTCACGAAAGGCTCGGATAGAGCCAGTGATCAGCAGGCTCTGCTCCGTTTCCTGGTCGATCTGGAGGTACCTGGGGAGACAGCGAAAGAGCTCGTCCTGCTGTTTTTGGCTCGTCCCTTTGACTCGGAAGGTGGCTACCCCCATCTCCAAAACCGAGTTATGGCCATACTCCGACATCCTGCGGACAAAGGGGATGGCGGAGTCCTTGTCGATACGATCTTCGCTCTTGTAGCAGATGCGGCCGCTGTACTCTATGCGCACCGGCAGGCTCTGCCGATCAAGCTCGTGGAGGATGGTGTAGGAGGGGTCAGTGATTTTCATGGCGTAGGCGGCCCATTGCTGTTGGGGTTGGTGGGATCCACCCCGGCATCCTGGGCCGGGGTGGAGTTTTCCGGGAGGGGAGCTACTCGTTTTCTTCCCAGAAGGGTGACATGGTCCTGAGCTTGGCAATGATGGCCGGCATCTTCTCCAGGACAAAGTCGATCTCCTCTTCGCTGTTATAGGTGGAGAGGCTGAAGCGGATGGAGCCGTGGGCGGCGGTAAAGGGTACGCCCATGGCCCGGAGCACATGGGAAGGCTCCAGGGAACCCGAGGTACAGGCCGAGCCCGAGGAGGCACAGATCTGGTGCTGGTTCATGTGGAGGAGAATGGCCTCACCTTCCACGTATTCAAAGCTGATGTTGGCGGTGTTGGGCAGCCGATCCTGGGCATGGCCGTTGAGCAGCGATTTGGGAACCGAGCCGAGCAGCCCTGCCTCCAGTTTGTCCCTGAGCGCCCGGACCCTGGTGTTCTCCTCTTCCATGTTGGCACCGGCCAGTTCACAGGCCTTACCCAGGCCAACGATGGAGGCAACGTTTTCGGTGCCGCCCCGACGTCCGTGTTCCTGATGGCCACCGTTGATAAAGGGGATAAAGGGGGTGCCTTTGGCCACATAGAGGACCCCGACTCCCTTGGGGGCATGGAGTTTATGGCCGGAAAGGGAGAGGAAATCGATATCTGTTGCCCCCAGGTTGATGGGGACCTTGCCCACGGCCTGGACCGCATCGGTGTGGAAGAGCACGCCCCGTTCCTTGGCGATCCGGGCCATCTCTTCCACCGGGAAGAGGACCCCGGTCTCGTTGTTGGCCCACATCACGCTGACAATGGCGGTCTCGTCGCTGAGCGCCTGGCGGTAGCTCTCCAGGTCCAGGGTGCCGTCCGCGTCGACGCTCAGCCAGGTGATTCGGTGCTTGTGGCCGGTGAGGTTGTCCAGGTTCTCGCAGAGGCTCTTGACCGCAGGATGCTCCACCCGGGTGGTGACGATGTGTCGTTTTTCCGGAAAGGTCTGCAGGGCCGAGAGGATGGCGGTGGAGTCACTCTCGGTGCCGCAGCTGGTGAAGACGATCTCCTCGGCCCGGGCACCGATGAGACGGGCAATGGACTCCCGGGCCTGCTCCACGGCCTGGCCCACCTGGCCGCCGAAGGTGTGCATGGAGGAAGGGTTGCCGTAACAGTCGGTGAGAAAGGGCATCATCGCCTCCACCACCTCTGGCGCAATCCGGGTGGTGGCGTTGTTGTCCATGTAGACGACCTGGTCACTGTGGCACTGCATTATTTCTCCTCCTCAACGATCAGGGTCTCAAGGACCTGTTCCCGCAACTTCTTCTCGACATACTCTTTCAGGGTGGTTTGGGAGGAGTGGCAGCCGGAGCAGGCCCCGCGCAGGGATACCGTCACAAAGTCACCGTCCACATCGATGAGTTCGATGGAACCCCCGTCCTTCTTCAGGGTGGGTTTGATTTCCCGTTCCAGCACCTGCTCTATCTTCTTGATCTTCTGCAGGGTGGTCATCCGTTTTTCCTTTGGCGGGGACTGGGCCTTCTCCGGAAGATCTTCCACGGTCTTGACCAGGATCTCCCGTAAGCGTTCTTCACACTTGCCGCAGCCGCCGCCGGCCTTGGTGAAGTTGGTGATCTCCTCCACCGAGCGGAGGCTGTTTTCCTCCACCGCCCGGATAACCTCCAGGTCGGTCACTCCAAAGCACTCACAGACCACCTCGCCCTGGGCCATGGGCAGGATAGCCCCGGTAAAATCGGCGATGGCGGCCTCCAGGGCCTCCCGGCCCATGACCGAACAGTGCATCTTTTCCTTGGGCAGTCCACCCAGGGCCTCGGCGATGTCATCGTTGGTGATATTTTTGGCCTCTGCCAGGGGCATGCCCTTGAGCATCTCGGTGAGCACCGATGAGCTGGCAATGGCAGAGGCACAGCCAAAGGTCTTGAACTTGGCATCGGTGATGATGTCCTTTTCGTCGACCTTGATGGTCAGTTTCAGGGCATCTCCACAGGCCAGGGAGCCCACATTGCCAACGCCGTCGGGGTTTTCCACTTCGCCGACATTTTTTGGGTGTATAAAATGCTCCTGGACTTTATCCGTATATTCCCACATGTTGATTGTCTCTAGGTAGTTGTTATGGCTAAGGAAAAGGTGTTGGCTGGGGCGGGCGGGCTGCCATGCTCCCTGCGCTTGTCCCCCTCGGTTTTCCCTGTTGCTCTCAAGATTGGTCTTAACTGTATGGCAGGAGACCGCATTCGGCAAGCATGGAATGTGCACTTTTCACCAGAAGCGCAGTTTCCTCAGGGGTCCTGGCCTCCACGTAGAAGCGAACCTTGGGCTCGGTTCCCGAGGGCCGGATCATCAGCCAGGAGCCGTCGCTAAAGATGATCTTGCGGCCATCGATGGCGATCACCTCCTCAATGGTCTTGGCCTGATCACCCACCGCGATCTGTTGTCCCGGCTGGTAGCGTTCCAGCTGCTGGAGGGCCTTGCTCAACTCCTCACCCTGGACGCTGACCACGATGCCGTCGCGATCCGGATAAAAGTGGCCATACTCTTGCTCGATCTGCTCCAGGTACGCCCCCAGGGAGATGTTCAGGGTCAGCACCATATCCAGGGCCAGGAGCAGGCCGATGAAGGCGTCTTTTTCCGGGGTATGGCCGATGATGGAGATCCCGTCCGACTCCTCGAAGTAGACCAGGGCCTTGCCCATCACCGGCTTGAATTCCTTAAAGCCCACCTTGGGTTCAAAGACCTCTTCTCCCAGATCCTTGGCAAGGGCATTGGCCAGGTTGCTGGAGGCCACGGTCTTGGCCACCATTCCCCTCTTGCCCTTGACCTCGTGGAGGAAGTGGTAGGCCATGGCCCCGAACTGGTTCATGGAGATCTCCACCCTGCCGTCGGTGAAGCGGATCCGGTCACCATCCGGGTCGATGATGGCCCCGATTTTCAGAGGGGCGGCAGCGGCCCGAAGGGCAGCCATGGTGGGCTGGATGTTGGCGGAAGAAGGTTCCGGGGCAATGCCGCCAAAGGTGGGATCCGGGGTGTTGCGGAGGAGAATGAGCCGCGCCTTGGGTGGCTCAGCCAACAGGCGGCTCAGGTAGTCTCTGGAGGCACCATGGACGGCATCCACACAGACCACCAGCTCTTCGCGGGCGGCGCAGGCTGCGGTGATCTGATCGTAGTCCAGTCCATGGCTCGATCGGTTGGTTCGGACCAGCTCTTGCCAGCTCGCCAGGACGTCTTCCCTGACCACTCCCTTCAACTGCTCCAGGGGGGTCTGGAGGCGATCCTGGGAGAGCATGAAGGGGTTGGCCTCCCCCTGGAGATAGCTGCGGCTCATCCGGGTGATGGTGTCGGTGAGGATGGGCGCTGCCGGCCCGCCGTCGGCGGCGTTGTACTTGACCCCGCCGTACTCCATGGGGTTGTGGCTGGGGGTCAGGTTGATGGAAAAGGCGGCCTTATGGATCAGGACCGAGGCCGAGAGAGCGCCGGTGGTCGATTCCCCGGCATAGTAGACCCGCACCCCATTGGCCACCAGGATGTTGATCGCAGCCAGGGCCAGCAGCTCGCCGCCGAAACGGTTGTCAAAGCCGATCACGCAGCCCTGCTCCTGCATGGCGCTGAAATCAAGTCCCCCCAGGGCCGCGGCCATGGCCGGGTCAGCGGACCCCTGACGGTAGAGCTGGAGGATGGCGCAGGTGACCGTGGCCACCGAGTGGATGGTGAGGTCCTTGCCCAGGGTGCCCCGCCAGCCCGAGGTACCGAAGCTGACCTGGTTGACTGGTGGGCTGGTGTTGGTGAGGATCTCCCGGCGAATCTGCCCATAGACTTCGTCGATGGCGTTCTGCCAGCTCCTGGCTTCAGCTGGATCGGCCGCATTACGCTGTCGGACCAGCTCTTTCAGGGCTGAAAAATAGTCGCTGGCAGCATGGTCATCGGGGTGAAGGTATAGTTTAAGGATGGGGGCAGCAGCTGGGTAGTCGGTCATGGAGGCACCTCATGGAATTTAGAGAGCTGGTCTTCAGATAAACCGGGTCTTTTCATTTTGTTTATGCTATCGGGAGAGAAGTATAGCCCTTCGTCGGGAGAATGGCAATATCCGTGCTCACAGCCCTTGCGGCCAGTGCTTTCGCTGAGAGGGCCTGATCCCGTCTGAGCTGGGCAAGGGGGCTTGCTGCAAAATTATCTGTGCATGTTCTGTTGGCCGGCGTTTTGCCGGCCCGGCTCTGCTGCACTTGAATAGATTGAAGCCGGAGCGGTGTGGATGTGGTCCTGCCGGTTCTGGCAAGGAGAAGAATCGTGAAGGAGAAAGTAAATGGCTAGCGTACATGACAAGGAACTGATCCTCTGGTTTGATCAGATCACCATTGACGATGTACCGATGGTTGGAGGCAAGAATGCCTCGCTTGGCGAGATGTACCAGAAACTTGACAGCCAGGGCGTGAGCGTGCCCAACGGCTATGCGATCACCGCCTACGCCTATCAGTATCTCTTAAAGGAAGCAGGGGTGGAGGCGGCCATTGAGGAGGCGCTGGAGGGGCTGGATACCCATGATCTCCATAATCTCCAGGAGCGGGGGGCCAAGGTGCGGGAGATCATCCGCACGGCCAAGTTTCCCCTTGACCTGCGTGAGGCCATCATCGCGGCCTACCGCAAGATGGAGGATGAGTACGGTGAAGGGGTGGATGTGGCGGTGCGTTCCTCGGCCACTGCCGAGGACCTGCCCGATGCCTCCTTTGCCGGCCAGCAGGACACCTACCTCAATATCCGGGGCCCCGAGGCCCTGATCGATGCCTGTAAGCGTTGCTTTGCCTCGCTCTTTACCAACAGGGCGATCTCCTACCGCCATGATAAGGATTTCAGCCAGTTTGACGTCTATCTCTCCATCGTGGTCCAGAAGATGGTCCGTTCGGATTCCGCCTCTTCAGGGGTGATCTTCTCCATCGATACCGAATCCGGGTTCCAGGATGCGGTCTTTCTCACCGCTGCCTGGGGCTTGGGAGAGAATGTGGTCCAGGGAGCGGTCAACCCGGATGAGTACTATGTCTTCAAGCCCACCTTGAAGCAGGGCAAGCGGCCCATCGTCGGCAGGCGGGTGGGGTCCAAAGAGATCAAGATGATCTATAACCCCGATCCTGACGGCGAGGAGTCGGTCATCAATGTGGATACCAGCCCGGCCGAGCAGGGGAGCTATGTGCTCAGCGACGAGGAGATCCTTCAGTTGGCCCGCTGGGCCTGCATCATCGAAGATCACTATGGTCGTCCCATGGACATCGAATGGGCCAAGGACGGCGACGGCGGCGTGGGCAGCGGTGAGCTCTTCATCGTCCAGGCCCGGCCCGAGACCGTGCATTCCCAGGCCAGTACCAAGGTGATGGAGACCTACCTGCTCAAGGAGAAGGGCAGGGTCCTGGCCCAGGGCCAGGCCGTGGGCGCCAAGATCGGCAGGGGCCCTGCCAGGATCCTGCATGATGTTAGTCAGATGCATGATTTCAAGGCCGGAGAGGTCCTGGTCACCGACATGACCGATCCTGACTGGGAACCGATCATGAAGATCGCCTCGGCCATCGTCACCAACCGGGGCGGCCGGACCTGCCATGCCGCCATCATCTCCAGGGAACTGGGGATCCCCTGTGTGATCGGCAGCGAGAACGGTACCGAGATGATCCAGCCCGGCCAGGAGGTCACCGCCTCCTGTGCCGAGGGTGAGAGCGGCTATATCTATGAGGGGCTGCTGGACTTTGAGATCGTCACCCTGGATCTGGATAACATCCCGGAGACCACCACCAAGATCATGATGAACGTGGGGCTGCCGGAAAAGGCCTTTGTCGAAGGCCAGATCCCCAATGACGGGGTGGGCCTGGCCAGGGAAGAGTTTATCATCAACTCCCACATCGGCATCCACCCCCTGGCCCTCTACAACTATGAGGAGCTGGCCGAAGAGGCCCGTGAGGACGAGGAGATCGCCGATATCGTCGAGGACATCAACTACAAGACCTCGGCCTATCCCGATGATAAGCGCCAGTACTTCATCGACAAGCTGGCAGAGGGGGTCGGCCGGATCGCGGCCGGCTTTTATCCCAGGGACGTGATCGTCCGCCTCTCTGATTTCAAGTCCAACGAGTATGCCAACCTGATCGGCGGCTTCCTCTATGAGCCGGAGGAGTCCAACCCCATGATCGGCTGGCGCGGGGCCTCCAGATACTACGATGACCGCTACAAGGTCGCCTTTGAGCTGGAGTGCAAGGCCCTGTTAAAGGCCAGAAACGAGATGGGCCTGAGCAACATCAAGCTGATGGTTCCCTTCTGCCGCACCCCTGAGGAGGGAAGGCGGGTCATTGAGGTGATGCGGGAGTTCGGCCTGGTCCAGGGGGAAAACGGACTGGAGGTCTATGTGATGTGCGAGATTCCCTCCAACGTGATCTCCGCCGATGCCTTTGCCGATGTCTTTGACGGCTTCTCCATCGGCTCCAACGACCTGACCCAGCTTACCCTGGGGCTGGATCGGGATTCGGATCTGGTCTCCCATATCTATGATGAGCGCAACCAGGCGGTCAAGGACATGATCAAGATGGTGATTGCCACCGCCAAGAGGCGGGGCAGGAAGATCGGCATCTGCGGCCAGGGGCCCTCGGATTTTCCCGACTTTGCCACCTTCCTGGTGGAGCAGGGCATCGACTCGATCAGTTTGGTCTCCGACACCGTGGTCAAGACCCGGCTGGAGATCGCTGCCAAGGAAAAGGAGCTGGGGATCGCTCCGCAGTAGCGGCCGGAAAAAACAGGGGCAGCTCCCTGACAGCGGGCTGCCCCTGAGAAGATAAGATGAAGAGGCCTGCAGCCGACCGTCAGTTTCGGTCGGCTGCGGGCTTTTTTTTATTGATCCGAGGTATCCGGGTCCAGGGAGATCGCCTCGTCGATCAGCATGATGGGGATATCATCCTTGACGGGGTAGAGGAGGCTGCAGCTGCGGCAGATCAGGCCGGCCTGATCGTCGCTGAGTTGTACCGGGCCCTTGCATTGGGGGCAGGCCAGGATGTCCAGGAGTGTCTGCTCGATCATCGGGTATCTTGAGGTCTAAGGGTTGACGATGGCTGTGCCGGAAGGCCCGGACAGCTGAAGGGGTGAGCGACAACGATCCCTCTGCCCTCACCCCTGTCTCCGGTTCCACTATACCTGATCTGCCCCCAGAGGCAATCTTTTCAAGGGCTGAGCCCCCTGCTCGGTTCCAGGGGCAGCTGTGCTAGCGCTCCATCAGCGGCACTTTGGCATTGGCCAGCAGTTCGCTGGTCTCGGCGATCTCCTCGGCCGAGACACTCCTGCGCAGGGCCTCCATCTGGCGCATCTTCTCGGCAAAGCGGATTCCCTCTGCCGCACTGATCCATTCCAGCTGGAGCCGCTCCGGGCGGATCCCCAGCTTGGCCATCTTCTTGTGGAGCCGGTTGACCCGTTTCTCGGTCCAGTGGTTGGCGTCGATGTAGTGGCAGTCGCCGATATGGCAGCCGCTGACCAGCACCACCGGTGCGCCCTGGCGGAAGCCTTCCCAGATAAACTTCTCATCGACCCGACCGGAGCACATCACCCGGATCAGGTGGACATTGGCGGGGTACTGCAGCCGGGAGACCCCGGCATAGTCGGCCCCGGCATAGGAGCACCAGTTACAGGCAAAGACCAGGATCTTGCTGTCCGGCGCCTGGTTCAGCATGGCATCCACCTGGCCGACGAGCTGCTGATCCGTGAAGTGGTTCATGGAGATGGCATCTGTGCGACATTCCGCGGCACAGGTACCGCAGCCGGCGCAGGCCGCCTGGTTGACCACCGCCGGCTGCCGCTTCTTGACCTCAACGCTGATGGCGTTGTAGGGGCAGACCTTGGCGCAGATCCCGCAGGAGGTACAGTTTTCGGCGATGACCTCGGCGGTGATGGGCTCGGTGGTGATCTCGCCCCTGTGCATCAGCCGGATGGCCCGCACAGCCGCGGCCGAGGCCTGGGTGACGCTCTCCTTGATGTCCTTGGGCCCTTCGGCGCAGCCGGCATAGAAGACGCCCCGGGTGGCCGCATCCACGGGTTGGAGTTTGGGATGGGCCTCCAGGTAGAAGCCGTCCGGGGTGAGCTGCAAGCCCATGATCTCCTGCAGCCGCTGGGTACTGGGCGCCGGCTGCACCCCCTGGGCCAGGACCAGCATGTCCAGCTCATGGAACTCCAGGGAGTTGCTGGCCCCGTTCTCCACCGCCACCCGCAGGGACCTGTCTGCGGTTTCTGTGGCAGATCCCGGCAGGCCGCGGATGAACTTGACCCCCAGTCGCCGGCTGCGGGTATAGAGCTCTTCAAAGCCCTTACCAAAGGCCCGGATATCGATGTAGAAGACCTTGACCTCCATGTCCGGATAATGCTCCTTGAGCACCAGGGTGGACTTGATGGTGTTCATGCAGCAGATGTTGGAGCAGTACTCCTTGCCCTTGCGCCGTGATCTGGAGCCCACACACTGGATGAAGCCCACCGATTTGGGCCGCCTGCGGTCCGTGGGCCGGATCAGCTTCCCCTTGGAGGGGCCGCCGGCATTGACCAGCCGCTCAAACTCCAGACTGGTCAGGACATTCTCGTGGCGGCTGTAGCCATACTCGTCCAACTCGGTGGGGTCGTAGGGCGTCAGGCCGGTGGCCACGATGATGGAACCCACCTCTTCGACGATCTCCTCATCCGACATGTGGAAGTTGATGCACTTCTTCTCGCAGACGTCCACACACTTGGAGCAGACAGCCGGGTTGTGACCCAGGCATTCCTTGATGTTGATCTGGTAGGATGAGGGCACGGCCTGGGGAAAGGCGCTGTAGATGGCCTTGCGTGAGGAGAGTCCCATGTTGAACTCGTCGGGACGCACCACCGGGCAGGCCGCAGCGCAGTCGCCGCAGGCTGTACATTCGGTCTCATCGACATATTTTGCTCGTTTGATGATGGTAACCTCAAAGTTACCAACATAGCCTCTGACATCTTTGACCTCGCTCAAGGTCAACAACTTTATGCGTGGATGCCGACCGGCATCCGTCATCTTAGGACCGAGTATTCAAATCGAGCAGTCCATGGTGGGAAAGGTCTTGTCCAGCCTGGCCATCATCCCGCCGATGGAGGGCTCCTTTTCCACCAGGGTGACCTCGTAGCCGCTGTCGGCCAGATCCAGGGCGGCCTGGATGCCGGCAATACCGCCGCCGATCACCAGGGTCCGCTTGGTCAGGGGCAGGGTGTCTTCGTGCAGGGGCTGGAGGTGGCGTACCCGGGAGACCGCCATCTCAACCAGGGTCTCTGCCTTGGCCGTGGCCTGGTCCTGGTCGTTCATATGCACCCAGGAGCACTGTTCGCGCAGGTTGGCCATCTCCACCATATAGGGGTTGATCCCGGCATCCTGGGCCATCTGCTTGAAGGTGGGCTCGTGGAGGCGGGGAGAGCAGGAGGCTATCACCACCCGGTCCAGTTGCCGGTCGATGATGTCCTGCTTGATCTGCTGCTGTCCTGGTTCGGAACAGGCATAGGTGATATCCGTGGACAGGACCACATCATCGGCCTGGGCGGCCTTGTCCGCCACCTGGGGACAGTTGACGGTTTGGGCGATATTGAGACCACAGTGGCAGACATAGACGCCGATGCGGGGTGTAGGTTCACCCTCGGCAGGCTGCGGTGGTTGGGTATGGTTTGACATGGGTATCTCCGCTGATATGGTTATTTCCAGCTAATGGTCTGGGCAATGACGCTGGTCAGGTCCAGCATCTCCACCGAGGGGGTGTCCAGGCGGAAGGGGTCTTCCATGGCGCACTTGAGGTGGATCTGGCATTTGGGGCAGGCCGTGATCAGCAGGTCGGCCTTGGTGGCGCGGACCTGTTCCAGCCGTTTGACCTGCATGGCTTTGCTGTAGGTGTCGCAACCGATCCAGCCCGAGTTGCCGCAGCAGATGGCGGCCCTGCCTGAATCCTGCATCTCCTCGTAGGAGGCGGGCTGCAGTCGGTTGAGCAGTTGACGGGGCAGCTCGGCCCGATTTTCCAGGCGTGCCAGTCGGCAGGAGTCCTGGAAGGTGAGTCGGCGATCCAGGGGGGTGAAGCGGACCGCTGAGCGATCGATCTCCTGTTCTAAGAAGTCATAGAGGTGGACCACCTCAAAGTTCAGTTCGATCCCCTGGGCCGGATAGGTGCTCTTAAAGGTCTGGTAGCACTCCGGGCAGGAGGTGATCATGGTGGTGATGCCGAGGTTGTTGAGCCGTTCCCCGTTGAGGGCTGCGATCTTTTGGAAGTGGTCCTTGTCGCCTGCGCAGAGCAGATCGTGGCCACAGCAGCGTTCATCGTCCAGCAGCCTGGGAAAGACGTCAAAGAAGTTGAGCAGGCCGATGGCGTCAAAGAGGATCTTTTCGGTCTGCACATCCAGGTGCTTACCGAAAAAGATATCATAGTAGGGGGCGCAGCCACCGTAGAAGAGGGTGGTGCTCTCCTGGTCGATCCGGAGCTTTTCAGGCAGGTTCTGCCACCGTTTGGGCTTGAGCTCGGCCGAGGCCATGGAGCGCATCAGCGAGTGGAGGAAACCGCCGTGGCTCTCGTCGCCCTGGCTCTGTTTCTGGCGGTAGAGGTGGCGCAGCTCTTGGATAAAGGCCGGGAAGTTGACGGCCGAGGGGCAGCGCTCGTAACAGAGGCCGCAGGTCAGGCAGGACCAGACATTTTCCCTGACCGACTCCTGGTGGAGCTCGCCGTTGATCACCGCCGTGGCAATGCCCCGGGCAGAGAAGGGCTTGCCGATCAGGGCAAGGGGGCAGGCCGAGGAGCACTTGCCGCAATCCTGACAGGCGTGGATGTCATGGGCTGCAATGATCTGCTGCAGGCGCTGGTCCGAGTCGACTGCCAACTCCAGCTCAGCGACGGCAGGCTGCTGCTGGATGGTGCTGGGGCCCAGGCGGACCAGATCGTCGAGAAAGGAGTGGAGGAATGCCAGCAGCTGCTCACTCTCCTCGGGCAGCACCGTGGCAAAGCGTACCCGCTCCTTACCCAGGCCCAGCAGCTCGAGGATCTTGCCGGTATCGGTGGTGTTGCGCTGGGCCGCGGTCGTGCCTGCACCGTAACGGCAGGTGCCGGGGTCGCAGCCCACCAGGGCCACCCCGTCCGCTCCCATGGCAAAGGCCTTGAGCAGCAGGGCCCGGTCGATTCGGCCGGTGCAGGGGATTCGGATCATGTGTACCTGGTCCGGGATGGCACGGAGCTCGTCCTGGAGGGTCTGGTAGGCGGCATGGGCTCCCCAGTTGCAGAGAAAGAGGATGATCTTGGTTTGGCTAGAATGCTTCATTGGTCTATTCATGGACACCACTGTTGCTGAGTAATTCCTCAAGCGCCTGTTCCAGGTACTCTCGGTTGCGATAGGGGCTGTCTGCCGCGCCGGTGGGGCAGACCGAGATGCAGTTGCCGCAGCCCTTGCAGATGGCCTCGTCCACCGTGGCCTGCCAGCCATCGATCTGGTTCTGGCGAAAGCTGACCGCGTGATAGGGGCAGACCGTGGTGCAGCGGCCGCAGCCCCGGCACTTCTTCTGATCGATGACCACGGTGAAGCCCTTGGACTGTCTGGGTCCGCGCGGCAGGGCCGCTGCCGCCATCACCGCAGCTGCCGCACCCTTCTTCAGCTTGGAGACATTGATCCCCGAGGGCTCGGCCAGAAAGAGTCCAGGTACCGAGGTGGCGCAGGGGGCGGCAAAGGGGACATTGGGTTTACCCTTCTGCTGCTGCATGGGTTCTATGCAGCAGTTGGGCAACCCTTCCTGATGGGTGTAGGGCAGGCGGCGCCGGACCTTTTCCCCCAGGATCACGGTGCCGGCCCGGAGCACCTGCTGCTCCTGGTCGCGTTGGACCAGGATCCGGAAATCGCCGATGGTGCCGCTCAGGGCCTGGACCTCCCAGCCGGTAAGGCTGTGGATGTTGTGGTGGGAGAGCTGGGCATCCAGGGGCTGCTCGCTGGTATCGAGGTGGAAGACGTCATGGCCGGTCTCTGCCAGGTGGAGCGCACTGTTGACGGTGGCCTGGGAGTTGCCGATCACGGCAGCGGTGAAGTTGTAGTTGCGGTCCACCGCCGGCAGAGGCTGGAGGATCTTGGTCCGTTCGATGGAGCGGTGCAGCAGGCCCTGGAAGCGTTCCTGGGCCAGGGCCGGATTGGCCGGAATCAGGCGAAGGATCTCGCCCCTGAGGTTGCAGGTCTCCACCATGGAGCGGCTGATGCCGGTGCCGTGGAAGAGACGGTCCTTGAGGCGGCTGCGCTGGTCGGTGCAGGAGCTGCAGACGAAGTTGAGGGGACAGCAGACACAGGAACCCAGGACGATCCTGGTCAATCCCTTTTCCCGGGTGGCCCGGATGATGGCATCGGTTCCCTCGCTCACACAGGCCGAGACCAGGGTCTCCACATGGACGATGGCGGGATCTGCAGCCTGTTGCTGCTCCAGGTAGCGGTCCATGCCCTCGAGCCAGCCCAGGGAGTCGTTACAGCGGCAGACAAAGACCCCGATCCGGATCTCGCTGGCCAGGCCGGCATCGGGTGCGGAAAAGGCCAGGCCATGGCCCTTGAGGTGTTTACGGGCGCCGTCGCCGAGCAGGACCATGGCCCTGGCTGCGGCGGCATAGCCGCGGACGATCATGTCGCTGCTGGCGGTGCGGGCGGCCTTGGGCCCATAGGCCCTGATCACATCCTCTCCCTTGACCGTGGTGGACATGGTTGGATCGGCGACAATGAGCACCCCGCCCTGTTCGATCACCTCCTGGGGCTGCTGGAGATGATCGATGGCCCCGAGGGCCCCGCAGGATGCGATGCACTCCAGGCACTCCGAGCAGCTGCCGCACTGGAGGCAGCGGCCTGCCTCGGCCTGGGCCTGCTCCTGGGTCAGTCCCAGGGCCACCTCCTGGAAGTTGTTCCTCCGTTTCGCCGGCTGCAGCTCTGCCATCTCCGGCCGTTTCCGGCAGGGGATCTCGGTGGGGATGGGGTCAAAGGGGCGCTCTGCCGGCCGGGATGCGGTTGTGTTCAGCTGCTCAGCCCGCAGGTCGGCGTGTACCGCTGCTGCGGCCTGTTTTCCCGAGGCCATGGCATGGACCACCGAACTGGGGCCGGAGACGGCATCGCCGGCGGCGTAGATGCCGCTGTCGGCGGCGCGCTGCTGCTCATCGGTGGCGATAAGGCCCTGCTCCGTGACCCGGCATCCCTGGGGGGCTCCATCCCGGGCAAAACCGCCCACCTGGCCGATGGCCACCAGGGCCTGGTCAAAGCTGAGGTGAAAGGCCGGTTGCTCCTGGTCGATGACCGGCCAGGCCACTCCCGAGGCATCGACTGTGCCTGGGATGGTGGTCCGGCATTGGAGGGTGCCCAGGCGCCCCTCTTGGCCGTTGAAGGCGATCACCTGGGTCTGGTCGATGATGGTGAGTCCCTCTTCCAGGGCCTCACGGATCTCTTCCTGGTCTGCCGGGATCTGCTCCTGCTTGAACCAGGAGATCAGGCTGACCCGGGCGCCCAGTCGGATCAGGATCCGGGCCAGGTCAAAGGCGGCATTTCCGTCACCGATGACCGCAACCTCCCGGCCGCGGACCTCAGCGGCCGCTGTCAGCTCCCCCTCCGGGCTCTGGTGCCGGCAACGGGCCAGGAAGGCCAGGCAGCCCTCCACGCCCTCGAGCTCCTCGCCCTCCACGCCCAGGGCGCGGTCCTGCCAGGAGCCGCTGGCGATGATCACGGCCTGGTAGCGCTGCTGCAGGGGCTCAAGCTCTGTGGTCAGCTCAACATCCCGGCCGGTGTGAAAGGTGACGCCCAGCTCTTCGATGGCCGCCAGCTCGCGATCCAGGACCTCTGCCGGCAGTCGGTGGTCGCCGATGCCGTAGCGGAGCAGACCACCGGCCTGGGGGGCCTTTTCAAAGACGGACACCGGGTAACCCTGGCCGGCCAGCTCGGCGGCGGCAGCGATCCCGGCCGGACCGGAGCCGATGACAGCGATCTCCTCCTCCTGGCTTGAGTCGGGCCTGGCCGGAGGTGTGGGTTCCAGGTCGTGCTCCAGGGCGTAGTCGGCCAGGAAGCGTTTGATGGCCCGGATGGAGACCGGCTCATCCAGCTCTCCCCGGCGACAGCTCTCCTCGCAGGGATGGGTGCAGATCCTGCCGCAGATCCCGGGTAGCACGTTATGGCGGCGGATCAGGGCCAGGGCCTCCTGGAATTTTCCCTGGGCAGCCAGGGCCACATAGCCCTGGGCATTGACCCCCAGGGGACAGCCGGCCTGGCAGAGCGGCTGTTGGCGTTTGTCGATAAAGGGGCGTCCGGGCAGGCTGGTCCTGGCATGGAAGCTGATGGGCCGGCAGCCCTCGGTGGTGATCACCGGGCAGTTAGCCACACATTTGCCGCAGAGGGTGCATCGCTCCGGATCAATAAAGGTCTGCTCCTGCCTGACCCGGACACTGAAGCCCTGGGGGCTGTGCTTGATGGAGCGGATGGAGGCCGGCAGGATGGTGCGGATGGCCTGGTTGCGCATGATTCGGATCAGGCCCGGCCGGTGGGCGGCGTTGAAGCTCAGCCCTGAGTCCAGGCGGTAGCCCTCGGTCGAGAGCTTATGATCGATATCCGTCTCTGCCTCGATCAGGGTGACCGGCACGCCCAGTTCTCCCAGTTTGTTGGTGGCGGCTATCCCCTCGGGGGTGGCGCCGATGACGATAACCCGCTGCAGCCGTTCTTTCTGTCGTGTCATTGTGCGATGGCTCCCGGCTGACCTGCGGCCCGTCGCTCCTGCCCTTTGAGGGTGGAGAGGCCGTAGTCATACCCTTTGCTGAATGCTTGGATGTTGCGTTCCTCCGTGCCCTTGGGAACGGATTGGCTGATGGTCTTCTTGGCCGCCGGGATGGAGACCACCTGGGTGATGGCGGTGGTGAAGCCGAGCATGATGATGTTGGCCATCATCTTGTTGCCGAGCTTTTCCGCCATCCGGGTGGCCGGGATCCCGTAAAAGGGGCAGGGGGCTTCGCTGATGGGGACCAGGTCCTGGTCAATCAGGAGGGTGCCGTCCTTCCGGACCTGGCCGGAGAACTTGTCGTAACCGGCCTGGGACATGGCGATCAGGATTATTGGGGTCTGGACGTAGGGGTAGTGAATGGGACGATCGGCGATGATCACCTGGGCATTGCAGGCCCCACCCCGGGATTCAGGGCCATAGGCCTGGACCAGGGTGCTTTCTTTATGGTCCCCCAGGGAGGCGGACATACCCAGGATCTTGCCGGCCAGGATGATGCCCTGGCCGCCAAAGCCGGTGACAATGATTTCGGTCTGGGTCGGGTGGTCGTTTTCAAGGGTGGGCATAGGCTTGTTTCGGCAAAGTTGAGAGAGTGAGGGGCTCAGTCGTCGGAGCAGGGACGGCAGACACTATTGTACATCGAGTCGCAGGTCTGACGGTCAATATCGACAAATTTTCCCAGGATCACGCCCCGGTCAAAGTCGATATCCGCCCGGGCCGGATCGGCGCCGTTTTTAATGATGGTTCTCTCCTGGTAGAGCTTCAGGGTATCCAGGGGCTTTTCCTTGTTGCGGCGGCCATAGTTGATGGGGCAGGGGGAGAGCACCTCGATAAAGGAGAAGCCCTTCTTGGCCATGGCCTCGTTGATCGAGTCGGTCAGGTCCCGGGTATGGAGGATGGTCCAGCGGGCCACATAGCTGGCCCCAGAGGCAGAGGCCATCAGGGGAAGGTTGAAGGGCGCGTCCGGGTTGCCGAAGGGGGTGGTGGTGGTCTTGGCGCGGTTGGGGGTGGTGGCCGCCACCTGGCCCCCGGTCATCCCGTAGGTCAGGTTGTTGACACAGACGACGGTGAGGTCCATGTTGCGCCGGGCAGCATGGATGAAGTGGTTGCCGCCGATGGCAAAGAGGTCGCCGTCCCCGGAGAAGACGATCACGTTCAGATCCGGGTTGGCCATCTTGATGCCGCTGGCAAAGGGGATGGCCCGGCCATGGGTGGTATGGAAGGAGTCCAGCTTGACATAACCGGCGCCCCGGGCGGAACAGCCGATCCCGGAGACCATGGTAAAGCGGTCATAGGGAATCCCGGTTCCCTTGATGGCCTTCAGGGTTGAGGAGAAGACCGTACCGATGCCGCAGCCCGGGCACCAGATGTGGGGGATCCGCTCGGTGCGGATCAGGTCATCCAGGGGATGGGCCGCCGGCTTGAGTGGTTTTTGAGGATTTTTCGTCATGGCTTAGAATTTCTCCTTGATCAGGGCGATAACCTTGTCCGGGTGAATGATCTTGCCTCCGGCGCTGCCGACCAGGTGGGCCGGTGCCTGGCCTCCGGCACAGCGCTCCACCTCGTAGTGGACCTGGCCCAGGTTGATTTCGATGGTGATCAACCCCTTGACCCGGGCCGCGAGCTCGCGGATCTGCTCTTCGGGAAAGGGCCAGACCGTTACCAGGCGGAGCAGTCCAGCCTTGTAGCCCAGCTTTCTGGCCTCATCCACCGCGGTCAGGCCGGTGCGCACCGAGATCCCGTAGGAGACGATCACGATCTCGGCATCCTCCAGGCGATAGCTCTCGGTCTCGATGATGTCCTCCAGGTTGTTTCTGATCTTCCCCTTGAGGTTGGTCATCATCTGTTCCTGGGCCTCGACACTCATGGCCGGATAGCCCCGTTCATCGTGGGTCAGGCCGGTGACATGGACATTGTAGCCCTCGCCGATGGCGGGCATGGGGGCGACCCCGTTGGGGCCGGGCTGGTAGAGCTTGAACCGGTCCTTCCTGCCGCTGGGTTTGGGGCGGTCAACCAGGGAGATGGTGGAGGCCTTGGGGATCACCACCTTTTCGCTCATGTGACCGACGATCTCGTCGGCCATCACCAGTACCGGTACCCGGTACTTCTCGCTGAGGTTAAAGGCCTGGATGGTGTGGTAGAAGCAGTCCTGGGGAGAAGAGGGGGCCAGGGCAATGATCTCGTAGTCGCCGTGGGAGCCCCAGCGGGCCTGCATCATGTCGCCCTGCCCGGTGAGGGTGGGCAGACCGGTGGAGGGCCCTGTCCGCTGGACGTTGACAATCACGCAGGGGGTCTCGGTGCAGACGCCCAGGCCCAGGTTTTCCATCATCAGGCTGAAGCCGGGGCCCGAGGTGGCGGTCATGCTCTTGACCCCGGTCCAGGCCGCACCAAGGATCGAGGCCATGGCCGCGATCTCGTCTTCCATCTGGATAAAGGTGCCGCCCACGTCGGGCAGGCGTTCGGCCATGTGTTCGGCGATCTCTGTGGCCGGGGTAATGGGATAGGCCCCAAAAAAACGGCAACCTGCGGCCAGGGCTCCCTCGGCGCAGGCCACGTCGCCAGTGATGTAGTGTTCTCCGGTTAAGACGGCTGGTTTCATAAAAAATCTCTGGGTAAGGAGAAGAAGGTGAGAGGCTAGGTGGTCTCGGTCGCTGCGATGTCCGGGTCTTCTGTGGAGTAGATGGCAAATTCCGGGCAGATGATCTCGCAGTAGTGGCAGTTGACGCAGTCGTCGGGCCGCGCTGCCAGCGGTGGATGGTAGCCCTTCTTGTTGAAACTGTCTGAGAAGGCCAGGATATCTTTGGGGCAGAATTCGATGCAGTATCCACAGCCCTTGCACCGATCCTGGATGATGTGGACGGTGCCTTTGCTGATCTGGATCTCTTGGGTGTCCAGAGGTTCTCGCCAGAATGCCATGTTGCCTTCCTGTTGTCGGTTGGTGGTGCGATGAATGTGGGTCTGGATCAGGACGGTTGTTCAGAATGGGTCAGGCTGCGTCCTTTCCAGGTGTCTCGAATAGCTCTCAGGTCCATGCCTGAGGGTAGGGCGAAGCATCGTAAATAAGCGGCCCGCTCGCCTGCCCCACTCACCCTGCCATGGGGTGATAGCTGGCCGGTGGTGTCCGGCAGGGGGCAAGCCGTGGTGCAGTCCCTGTGGGAGAACAGGGAGGTGCTGGCAGGCATCCGCCTGGATATCTATGACTGAATACCACGCAGCGTCGGACAGTTAACTCTAATTCCCTGGCAGATGTCAAGTTAAATTTCTTTTTTCCGAGGGCTATGTTGTGACTCTGGCGTTTTTTTTGCGCCGGTGTCTTCTCTGCTGTCGGCGGCGGCTGTTATCTATGGCAGGCTGCAGGGGTGGTGCGGCTGGGGGCGGGGCTTTGCTGGCTGCGTGTCGGCTGTTATTTTCGCTTGACTTGGCGACCCCGGCGTTTTTTTTGCGGCACTGTCTCTGGTCTTGGGTGCTGGCTGGTGGTTTGAGGTGAGAGTCGTGCTGCTCCGGGTTGAAGTCGGAGTGGTGGGCTGGCCTGGGATGAGCCTGATAAATGCTTTGTCCACCCAGGGAGCTGGTGGTACTATCGGAGGCTTTGCCCCTGAAGTGTAAATGGGTGAGCCCTGGCAGGGCTTCGCCCAACAAGAGAACCCTCTGTACAGGATCCTGTTCCCATGTCCCAGGTTATCGACCTTCCCAGTCTCGCCATCTTTATCCCCACCTTCTTCTTCGTCTCCGCCACCCCGGGAATGTGCATGACCCTCTCCATGACCCTGGGGATGACCCTGGGGGTGCGGCGTACCTTCTGGATGATGTGGGGGGAGCTTGTGGGGGTGGCCCTGGTCTCTGCGGCCGCGGTGATCGGGGTGGCCTCGGTGATGCTCCACCATCCGCTGCTCTTTCAGCTGCTCAAGTATCTCGGCGGCGGCTACCTGGGCTACCTGGGCTGGCAGCTCTGGTGTTCCCGGGGAAAGATGGCCATTTCTGCCCGTGCTGTTGCCCGGGTTGGGGACAACCGTCTGGGCTTAGCCCTGCAGGGCTTTGTGACCGCCATTGCCAACCCCAAGGGCTGGGCCTTTATGATCTCGCTGCTGCCGCCCTTCATCAACCAGGAGTCTGCCCTGGCGCCCCAGCTGATCACCCTGCTGGTCATGATTGTGCTCATCGAGTTCTGTTGCCTGGTCATCTATGCCGGTGGCGGCAAGACCCTGCGCTCTTTTCTGGATACAAGCGGCAATGTCCGCCTGCTCAACCGCATTGCCGGCAGCCTGATGGTGGGGGTAGGGCTCTGGCTGGCCCTGGGCTAGGCGGCGTTGAGGCGGTATTGAGGCGGTATTGAGGCGGGAGGGGCAGCGTTTTGAAAGAGGGTGCTTCTGTTGTTTTTTGCCAGCCGGTCTCCAGGCTCTCTGGTTGCCCGGCAAGGGCAGGGTGATGCGGATGGAGTGTCCCCTGGTCGGGGCGATATCCGTTGGGCGCCGGCCGGATTCAGCCGCCATTCAGGGCATAAGGGCAGAAAAAAGGCAGGGAGCTGGAGCGTCCCTGCCTTTACCTTGAGCCATATCTGCGCTTCTGGGCTTATTTTTTTCTTCTCCCCACCGCTGCCAGGCCTGCCAAGCCTGTCCCTAGGAGGATCAGGGTAGCTGGCTCGGGAACAGGGCGACCAAAGGCCTGGATTTCAGAAACTGAATAATAGCCGTCACCATCAACACCCTGAATCATGAGTGCACTGGTGGTGACTGTGGCTGGCAGGAACAGTTCTGGCCGAGTCATCATGCCCCATCCTGCTACATCTCCGATATAGACCCACTCCAGGGTAGAGTCGTTAAGGTAGGAGATGAGGTAGCGATCGTTGTTGTCGGCCTGGAGAACGAAGCTGTCGATATGAAAGAGTCCGCCCAGGTCGATGGTTATATACTGCTGTAAGTGTACTGGGTAGGGATTGGCATCCCACCAGACCGCACCTTGATCCCATTGGGTGCCCTCGGGTAAAAAGACCCCGTCAACTATCGTTTCTGCTCCAACAACCGTTGACCCTCCCCAGCCACCTGTAAAGAAGGTACCGTGGAGATCCACGCTGGCGCCCTCAGCTATGTTCAGGGCCATGGCCTTGGTGGTGAAGATCCCGGCAAGGGCAATGATGGCACAGATTGTAATGATTTTCTTCATGGTGCATCCCTCCTTCAGTTAAAATGATGAAAGAATATGATTACCACCAATCTTACCACCAATCAAAATAAGATCAGTCCCCTGGTCTTGTCTCTGCAGCTTCTGTTGGTACCTAGTAGAATTTGAGTGGTAACCATAAAAGAAAGCAAACTATGTCCATAGCTGTATTCTTGCCATGCAATAAGTTGTCCAAAAAAAAACAGCAGGTGGCGTGGGTGGATTTGGCTGTTTTTTTCAGATGATTGTCTTTCTCTTCAGCTAGCTAGGGAGGATATGCGCCTGTTATATGAATTCAGGGACAATGAAATTATTCGCTTTCCTGGAAAAAGATATTCGGAAATCAGGATATTTCCATCATGGAGCTCTGGATAACGGAACCTCTGCACCAACTTGAAGACAGGGGAGAGTTGTGGGTACCTTGAAAAATGAAACTTTTCGATCAAGATCAAGGCGCGTGCCGAAGTGTATCGCAGGCATCTGCTTGATATCCCGAGGACAAAATTTTGAGCGCAACGCCGGGGTCTGAAGAGGCAAGAAAAACAATGTATTAAGGTGGGCTGCTGTCCTGCTGCATTGGCTGATAGCTGTGTGCGCAGAGAATGTGTAAATAGGACGTTCCTGATCAGGAGCGCAACCTCGAAGATGCGGGGCAGTTTGTCGGGGAGTATCTGCAGCAGGCTGGCACCATGCGACTTTATACAGCCATAGCGCCATAGAGCCATGGGGCTGTCGGCGCTATCGTCCCGATAAGAGAGGAAAAGAGAGCTGGTCTGAATGGGGCGCCCGTGAAGAGGGTGGTCGGAATCAGGACTCCTCAACATGGTGTTCCGGGGGTGGGAGCTCTGTCGCCGGAAGGTAGATCTTAAAGGTGCTGCCTCTGCCCGGGGTGGAGCTTACCTCCAGAACACCCTGGTATCGTTTTATGATGTTGTTCACCATGCTCAGTCCGAGACCGCTTCCCTTTCCCTGTTGCTTGGTGGTATAAAAGGGGGTGAATATTTTTTCTATCTCGTCGGGGCTCATGCCGACGCCCTGATCACTGACAGAGATGAGCCAAAACCCCCTGTCCTGAATTCCGGAATCTCCGGCAGGATGGACAGGGGCATGGAGGGCCCGCTCCACCGAGATTGCCAGTATTCCCCCCGGGGTGTCTGCTTCGGGTTTCATAATCGTCATTGCGTGGGCCGCGTTGATGCAGAGATTGAGGAGTACCTGCTCAATGTGCACCGGGTCGGCAGTCACCAGGGCCGGATGCTTGGAGTATGATGTTTCAAAGGAGATCGTCTTGTCAAGCGAGTACTGGCAGATCTTCAGTACCTGCCTGACAGAGGCGTTCAGGTCCACCGAGCCAAGCGACGGTTCGTTCTCACGGGCAAGGGTCAAGAGCTGTCGGGCCATGGCCGCAACATTTTTGGAGGCACCCTCCATGATGTCCAGGTATTTTAAAAAGTTGGCTTTGCTCACTCCCCTTTCCTTGTCGGAGTGCATCCGTAAGAGGGATAAACTACCGGTGATGCCTGAGAGCATGTTGTTGATATCGTGAGCCAGTCCACCTGCCAGGGTGCCTAT
Organism: Desulfogranum mediterraneum DSM 13871; assembly: GCF_000429965.1. Lineage (GTDB taxonomy): Bacteria > Desulfobacterota > Desulfobulbia > Desulfobulbales > Desulfobulbaceae > Desulfogranum > Desulfogranum mediterraneum. Next base: position 263,880 of record NZ_AUCW01000003.1, on the reverse strand, counting down.
CATCTCCATCTTCTGGGCAAAACGAAGTTGTTCCTCCATGTTTTCCAGGTCTGTGATGTCTCTATAGATCGACTCCATACAGGTTTTTCCCTGGTAGTCGATAAACGCTGTCGAGACAGATGCCTTCCTCACCTCGCCGCTGCTGTTTTTGAGGGTCAGGGGATAGCTCTTAATGATCTTTTTGGTACCCAGCAAGGTTATCAGGGCCGGTCGGTCTCTGTCCGGGTTGTCGTAAAAGTCTCTGATGTTGTGGTCAGCGATGCTCGTCCGGTCACTCTTGACAATTTCCAGAAAAGAATCGTTGTAGGCAAGAATCTCTCCCTCCATGGAGGTGATGACTATCCCGTCCGGAGCCAGGGTAAATAAGGACTGAAAAAGTTCCTGGCTCTTGCGCAGGGCCCCTTCCACCTTACGTATGGCGAGGTTATGTCGAAGGAGCAGAATAAGAATCACCACTAAGACAAAAATGACCCCCAGGATGGAGAAAAAGGCCGCCCTGCTTATTTCAAACAGGCCGTTGTCGCGGTGAAAGGCAATGATTGACCATCCCTGGATAACGTCTTTGCGGACGACAAGGTACCTTTGCTGGTCAAAGACCACCGTATCTTTATCAAGAAAGGCGGGAAAAGGTTTCAGGGGTTGGTCTGCGAATTGCCTTTCTGCTTGAATCCGCTCCATGGTTTCCGGTTGAAGCGGAGTGGTATAGTGGTAGAGGGTCTCTTTCCGGTTGGTCGCAAAGACGATCCCTTCCGGTGTGAGCAAAAAAATCGGTTCTTCATAGCGTAAAAAGAGGCGGTCGAGATCTTTCACCGGGATCTTCACCACCACAACACCAATGAAGGCTTGTTTTTGAGCTGAGTACACAGGAGAGCTGAAATAGACCCCACGTTGCCTGGTTGTCACCCCCAGGGCCGGATAGATGACATTGTTCCCTTTTCGGGCCCCCTGAAAATAGCGGCGGAAGAGGTAATTGTTACCGGTAAGGTTTTTGCCCTCATGGTCAGAAGTGGAGGCGACAACGGTGCCGCTTCGGTCCATCAGATACACGAACTCGGCATTGAGTATTCTCTTGGCCGTTTCAAGGGCAATGATGACCTCGGGATGATCCGGTTTTCTTTTCTCCGTCAGCTGGGATCGCACTTCGCCTGTTTCTGCCAGGGACTGTGAGGCCGTCTCGGTACTGCTAAAGACCACCTTGTTCAATTCAGGGATGATCTGATCTTCCAGTAAGGATATCTTCTGATCTTTTTGCGGGCGTGCAGAGGGGTGGGAGAGAGTAGGTACGATCAGGAGCGCAAGTGTGCACCATAGGATCGTGAGAACGACAGGACCAAAAATTTTCCTCTCCATCGCTACCTCTCTGGAAGGTGGTGTTCTTTGCCCGGATAGGTGTCATGGGAACAGCAGCCATTCCCCGGGACGTATTTCTTGATTCCGCTGATCTGCAGGGAAGGAGCGCCCACCTTTTCTGAGACCTCCTCTAGATTCTATCAACTCCTCTGTCCATTTACCAAGTACTCTTTCCCGCAGAGCCGGTTTAGCCTCTTTTTTTTCAAGCCAGGGTATCAACTCGCTGGAGTTGCTCCTGGTGGGGGCGCCGTCATGGTTAGGGGATTAGGGGATTAGGGGATTAGGGGATTAGGGGGGGAGGATTTCTGCTCTACCCCTCTTGAAGAACGTCTGCCTCTTGGTATCGATCGATCACCTGCTGGGCATATTTTTTCTGGGTGAACTCACCGTCAAAGGGCATGGTGCCGCCTGGGGACCTGGGAGCTGGGACCCTGGGCCTCTGCCTCCTGCCCGCTGGCCCGTGTGGTACAGGATATCGGCGGTCAGGCCCGTATGCTCATTTGCCTGCGCTGGACAGGATCGGGCGAAAAAGTTTGAGCTGAATGACTGCTGTGTGGCCGGTACAGGCGAGTTTCCGGAATCTATGGCCATAAATCCGGGCTTTGAGATCGAGACCTTTGGCCGTGAGCTCCTCTTGGCCAGGGAGCTGGCGGCCTGAGCCCATTGAGCTCAGGCCGGGAGAGAACTCCCGGCCTAAAGGCCTACGGTTTGCGTTGTGTTTAACTGCTCTGGCAGCAGAAGCGGTTCCAGCCCATCAGGTCGGCGGCGGCTGCCACGGTGGTGCCAAAGAAGATCGTCGGCCGGTCTGTCCGTAAAAAATCAGCCAGGGTGTCGTTGACCAGGGTTGAGCCGGTGACCACCAGAAGCTCAGCCTGGTCAACCGCGGCACCACTATCTGCCGGTCCCTCGATGGTCACTCCGGCCTTGCGGCTGCCGATATTGTCGGGGTCCAGATCCACCACCCGCAGCTCGAAGCGCTCGGCTAGGGTCTCTATCATCTTCGGCTGAAAGCCGACCAGGGTGATTTTCGGCCTGCCGTACAGTTTGCTGATATGGTCTGCAAACCGGGGCGCACACAGGGACGGACCTTCATCGCGACAGTGGATGGTGTTCCCGGTCTGTCCCAGGCTGCGTTGGACCGCATTGAGGGTGGCCACAAAGATCGCCCGGCGAAAGTTATTCTCCAGTTTCATCTCTGCAATCTCGCCCAAGGGCGCCCTGAAGTCGCCAAAACGGTCGGTAAAGGCCTGGCCGCGGTCCTGGCGGAATAGAGCCTCCATCAGTTTCTCTTTGCCCCGCTGGAGGGGAAAGTCGTCCCCCTCGGGGTTTCCGATGGCCTCCTCCACGCTCAGGGTGCGGGCGCTTACGCTCACCTCTTCGTTGAGGATACCCGCCTCTTGCCAGATTTCACGGGCCCTTTGCTGGACATCCTCTATCAGTGATTGCTTCATACTTAGCCTTCTCTCTCTGTTCTGTTTTTTTAAAAAGGGGATTGCTCCCCGCCTGGGTCCCTGGCTGCAATCCCAGGAGCCGCAGGGGGCTCGGGCTCACTGGTCTGCTATCTTCTTCAGGACCGTAAACATGGAGATGGAGATCGCGCCGATGATGAGCGTCAGCAGGGTGGCCCGTTCAAATTCGCCGTTAAAGACCGCGTTGTAGATCTCCAGGGAGAGGGTGTTGGTTCGACCGATCACATTGCCGCCAAGCATCAGGGTCATCCCGACCTCTCCCAGGGATCTTAAAGCGCTGCAGCAGGGGATCGATGCCCGCCTTATCCCTGGCTGCAAAGGCCACGTTTTGGCGAACCGTGAGGTGGGGAAAGAGGGGATACTCCTGGAAGACCAGGCCCAGCCGGCGGTGGCGGTCAGGGTCCCGGCCGGACAGCAGAGGCAGACCTCCAGGGTGAAGTGGTCCAGTTTTTTGGCGACATCCACCAGGAGGGTCATCTGCACCCTCCGCTGCCAAGAGGGACCTTGGTCCCGGCTGGAGGGCGTCCTGGTGCCGGCAGCGGCAGCCGGAATATCAGGTAGCCCATGGCCATCAGAAAATCCGCTTAAAGGCCGAGGCCTTGATGGCGGCCACCAGCCTGGAGCCTTGGCTGATTTCCAGTTCCCGTACCGCCTCCGGCACAATCTGGGCAATAAGCCGGCTGTTGCCGCAGCCCAGTTCGACCCGCACCCGGTTGCCCGAGCGATAGAGCTGGCTGACCCTGCACTCCAGGAGGTTGCGGGCGCTGGTCGTTTCCGGGTGCCGTTTGAAGAGGATGATCTCTCGGGCATCCAGTTCAAACAGGTTCTCCTCCTGCTCGCCCGGCTCGGTCAGGATCAGGGCGGTGTCTCCCCAGGGATAGCTGAAGAGGTCCCGGTGCGGCCTGGAGCGGCCCAGGCTGAGGAGGTTGACGTAGCCCTGGCGGTCGGCCTCCCAGGAGGATCGGGCAAGGGATTCCGTGGCCAGCCGGCGGCGGATACTCCCCTGTTCCATCACCAGGACCTCTTCGGTCATCATCCGCATCTCCAGCATGGAGTGGCTGATAAAGATCAGGGGGATCTTGAACTCGCTGAAGACCCGCTTGAGATAGGGGATAATCTGAAACTTGAGATGCTCGTCAAGGCCGTTGAGCGGCTCGTCCATCAGGATCAGCCTGGGGCAGGTCAGGACGGTTCTTGCCAGGGCCACCCGCTGGCGTTCCCCGCCGGAAAGGGTGGTGACGTCGCGCTCCAAGAGCGGCTCTATGCCGAGGACCTCAAACAGGGTCTCCGGCCTGATCCGTCTCTCTGCGGCCCTGGTCCGTCTGTAGCCGTAGAGCAGGTTTCGGCGGACACTCATGTGGGGGAAGAGATGGGCATGCTGAAAGACCACCCCGATCCGCCGTTGTTCCGGCTTAGAGTCAATCCTCCGGGCCCGGTCAAAGAGGGTCTCGCCGTCGAGCCGGATGGTGCCGCTGTCCGCGCTGCTTAGGCCTGCCAGCAGGTGCATCAGGGTGGACTTGCCGCTGCCCGAGGGGCCAAAGATCCCGGTGCGGTCGCTGGAGAGGGCGCATTCACAGTCGAGTCGAAAGTTGCCCACCGTCTTGTTGAGTCGCAGCTCCAGCAGCATGGGTTAGCTCCTCTTCAACCTGCGGCCTGCCGCTTCACTCACCAGCAGTACCGTAAAGGAGAGGGCGATGGAAACCAGGCATAGGGTCAGGGCCATCCGGTCCCCTCCCGGGGTGCTGGTGTATTCGTAGATCGCCAGGGGGATGGTCTGGGTGACCCCCGGGATGTTGCCTGCCAGGATCACGGTGGCGCCGAATTCGCCCAGGCTGCGGGCAAACATCAGGGTCATGCCGGCAAAGATTGCCCGCCCACTCAGGGGCAGGATAATGGTCAGGAGACTGTCCCACCAGCCTGCACCCAGGGTGCGTGAAACCTGGAAAAGTGCGGGGTCGATGGACTCCATGCCGAGCCGGATGGAGCGCACCAGCAGCGGAAAGCCGACCACGGCCGAGGCAATGACCGCGCCGCTCAGGCTGAAGATCACCCGCAGCTTGAGGCTGTCCAGGAACTGGCCGATCCAGCCGTGCCGGCCAAAGGCCAGCAGGAGGAGATAGCCGACCACCACCGGCGGCAGCACCAGGGGCAGATTGATCAGACCCTCGAGCAGGGCGGTCCCGCGTATCCTGGCAAAGGCGAGCAGGTAGGCCACCCCGATCCCCAGGGGGGTGGAGATGAGGGTGGCGGTGGTGGCCACCTTCAGGGAGAGGCCCACTGCCTGGATGTCCTGGGGGGAGAGCGTCAGCATGGGCGGCAGCCTCCTTTAGCTCCAATGGGTATGATGGGTACGCTGGGTACGATGAGCAGCACGGGCTCCATTACTCAGGCAGGGAAAATCCGTACTTGCTGACAGTGGCGCCACCGCCCCTGGAGGTGACAAATGCGTAAAAGGCCTGTGTTGCGGCCTTGGAGGAACCGGCCCTGGTCATGGCCAGGGGATAGGTGACCTGGCTGTAGAGTTCCCGGGGCACCTCGAAGAGGATCTTTGCCCGGCCGGCCAGACGCGCGTCGGTCTTGTAGACAAAGGAGCCGTCGGTCTCGCCACGATCGGCGTAGATCAGGGCCTGGCGGACATCCTTGGCCATCACCAGCTTGCCGGCGGTGAGCAACTGCTCATACAGGCCGGCCTTCTCCAGGGCCTGGCGGGCATACTGGCCGGCCGGCACGCTCTTGGGGCTGCCGATGCCGATACGCTCCAGGTTGGGCAGGTCGCTAAGACCGGCAACCTGCTGCTCCGTGCAGCCGACAAAGACCAGGCTGTTGTGGGCAAAGGTCCTCAGGCTGGAGCGTTCTATCTTCTCCTCTGCCAGCAGAAACTGCATCCATTTCGGGTTGGCCGAGACATAGAGATCGGCAGGGGCGCCCTGGTTGATCTGTTTTGCCAGGCCGCCTGAGGGGCCGAAGTTGGGGAGAACGGTTATGGCCGGATGCTCCCTGGAAAAATGAGCGATCAGCTCCTTGAAGACCTCGGTCATGCTGGCGGCGACCGAGATCCGCAGTTCCTCGGCATGGAGGCTGGGGCTGAAGAGACAGCTGACAGCAAGGAGGGCGGCGGCCAGAAATGGGGTTGTTCGCTTCATGGGATTTCTCCGATCCTGATCGGGTTAAACGGGTTAAAGGAGTTAAATGATCTCAATAGTCACAAATTTTCGACCATGGCTGCAGCAGCGTAGGGCAATTACAGTTCATGGCCTGCCGGTATCCGGCGGTTCTGCCTCCCTGACTTCAGGCTGCTGCCGGGGTGTGCATGGAGCGGGATCCTCCGGATCAGGGGAGGGCCAGGAGGACGCTTGATGCCTTGATGACGGCCGCGACCTCCAGCCCCTGTCCGAGGCCGAGCCTGCGGACGCTTTCGCTGGTCAGGATGGAGGTGACCGTGTTGCCGCCGGCAATATCGATGATCACCTCGTCGTTGACCGCGCCGCCGATAATCCGGTTGATGGTGCCGCGGAGGATGTTCCGGGCCGAGATCTTCCCGGGATCGACCTCCAGGGAGAGGAGCACCGAGGGGGCCTTGACGATGGCATGCACCGCCTTGCCCGGCTCCAGGCCGAGTCGCTTAACCGAGTTATCGGTGATGGTGGCCACGATGGTATCCCTGCCCTTGAGGCCCACGGTAACGACGCTGTTGACTACTCCCTTCTCGATGGCCGTGACATTACCGAGCCAGACGTTGCGTGCACTGATCTTCATTTCCATTCCCCTCAGGGTGGTGAGCATGGCATAGGCCTCTTCCGGGCTGTCATGGAAAAAGCTGACCAGCTGTTTCAGTTGCTGCCGAAAGAGTGAGGCCCGGGCAAGGAAGTCGCGGCCGTCCCGGGTGAGGAGCGTGCCCCCGCCGCCGCTTCCCCCGGTTTGCCGGCTGATCAGGGGGCTGGGGGAAAGGTTGTTGATGGTTTCTAGCCGCTCCCAGGCGGCCTTGTAACTGAGGCCCACGGATTTGGCTGCCTGGTTGATGGAGCCGCTGGCACCAATGGCCTCCAGCAGGCTGATGATCGGGTCTTCCCGGTTGCTGCCGTCACTCAGCTGGCAGAGCAGTGCAGCCGAAGAGACGGCCTGGGTCATTTTTTTCAAGAGATCTCTACCCCTATGATTCGTTATGCGTTTATGGAATAGCGAATATACATACTGTCGGTTTACTGTAAAGCAGAAAAGCGGCCAGAATCATAAGTTTCTTATTTCGACCAGGCAGGAAGAGGGCGTCGAATGGCCGGATTGTCCTGCTTTACCGGGGATCGCGTTTCGCGAAAGGAGAGGGGGCTGGGAGGGTGATTTCTGCCCCTTGGGCTGAGGGCTCGGCAAGAGGGGCTGCCTGGCAGGGACAAAAGGGTAGGAAAAGGTACATTTCTGTAGAGGGGGGCCACGATGGTACCCTTTGTGCTCCAGGTCAGGCACCTTTTTGGGCAGACCTTGAGCAACAGGGGCGCAGGCGATGTTGTCGACCACGCTGAATGGAGAGGGAACAGCTCTCCTGCCAGCTGTTTGGAGCGTACTGTTCTTGCCCCCATGAAATAATCGCCTTTTTTTTCAAGCCGCTGCTGCAGGATTCGGCCAGAAGCCTTGCGCTGAAACGATTTTTCCCGGAATTTCCATGGTTTGACAAGCGGCTATCCCTTTTGATATCCTTTGTGTAGCTGTGCCGTTCCATCCGGCCTGCAGGCCCAGCAGAGCAGCAGGGCATTGCCCGGACAAGGACGGTGTCGCCTCTGTGATGCCAGGGACCACCTGATTGTCAGCAAAAGAGGTGGACTCCCCGTCCCTTGCCCCTCCATTTCCCTGTTGGATAGAGCTGCCGGACAACCCTGGTCTCAGGATTCTCTTCCAGATCCCCACCTCCACCTGAAAAAAAGGAGCAAGACAGATGAAAGAAGGATTGATAGCCCGTACCGGCCGGATCCTCAGCGGCACTCTCCATTCGCTGATCGATACCTTTGAAAGCGCCGTGCCAGAGAGCGTTATGACAGAAGCGCTCCGTGAGATCGACGCTGCCATCGATGAGGTCAGAGCCGAACTCGGTAGCCTGCTTGCCGCCAACCATCTGGCCGGCAAGCGCTTGCTGGAGGCCAAGAGGCAACACCAGGAGCTGAGCCAAAAGATCTCTGTTGCCCTGAAGGAATCCCGCGAGGATCTGGCCGAGACTGCCGTGGCCCGGCAACTGGACCTTGAGGCCCAGATCCCGGTCCTGGAAACGACCATCAGCGACAACAGCAGCCAGGAGAAGGAACTGGAGCGTTTTATCACTGCCCTGCAGGCGAAACGTCGTGAGATGGAGGAGGATATCCGCCAGTATCGGCAGAGTTTGAATAGCAGCGCCGCGCCGGCTAACTCTTCACCGGCCGCAACTGAGCAGAGGAGCCGGAGCCTTGAAGGCACGGTTGAGCGGGCAAGTTCAGCCTTTGATCGGGTCTTTGAGCAGGCCACCGGGATCGGTGCTGCCTCAGCCGGTCCAACGGACCATCACTCCAGGGCCAAGCTGGCGGAACTGGATGAACTGGCCAGGAAGCATCGTATCCAGGAGCGTCTGGCCGCGCTCAAGACGGATATGGGCGAGCAATGATCTCATTTCTGTTGGCCCCGGAAAACAGCCCCTTCACCGTTGCCCTGGTTATGATGCTGGCAATAGCCCTGGTGGAGGGGATCACCACCCTCATCGGCGCAGGACTGTCCGACCTGTTGGAGTCGGTGCTGCCCGAGCTTGAGCTTGATCTGGATGCGGATCTTGATGCAGATCTACAGGCGCCAGGGGTGTTCACCCGGTTTCTGAGCTGGCTGCGTATCGGCCAGGTCCCTGTCCTTATCCTGGCCATTGTCTTTCTCACCGTTTTCGGCCTGCTTGGTCTGATCTCCCAATCCGTTTCTGCCGCCATCAGAGGTGCACCGCTGCCGGCCTGGCTGGCGGTTCTGCCCACCCTGCTGCTCGCCCTGCCCCTGGTCAGGATCAGCAACGGGGTGCTGGTGCGCATCCTGCCCAAGGATGAGACAGAGTCGGTCTCTGAGGAGAGCTTCATCGGCCGAATCGCGGTCATCACCCTGGGCCGGGCAAGCAAGGGGCGACCGGCCCAGGCCAGATTGAAGGATCAATTCGGTCAGGCCCATTACATCATGGTTGAACCGGATAGCGAGGAAACCTGCCTGGATCAGGGCAGCACGGTTCTTATTGTCAGCCGGAAAGGCGCCGGATTCACGGCGATAGAAAATCCCAGTCAGGCCCTGAGCCCCTGAGCAGCTGTTCTTTAACAAACAAGAGGAGATACGTACATGTTTTCAAATATTTTTGAGCTGTTGATCATTCCCGGGATCATCCTCATAGCCCTCCTGGCCATGGGCATGATCATTGCCCGGATGTATCGCCGCGCGACCAAGGAGATTTCTTTTGTCCGGACCGGCTTTGGCGGCCAGAAGGTCATCATGAATGGCGGCGCCCTGACCGTACCGGTGTTGCATGAGATCATCCCGGTCAATATGAATACCCTGCGGCTCGAGGTGCAGCGGGCCAACAATCAGGCCCTGATCACCCGTGACCGCATGCGGGTGGACGTGATGGCTGAATTCTATGTCCGGGTCAAGCCCACCAACGAGTCCATTGCCAATGCCGCCCAGACCCTTGGGATGAAGACCATGAACCCCAGCGAGCTCAAGCAGTTGGTCGAGGGGAAGTTTGTCGATGCCCTCCGAGCGGTAGCCGCAGAGATGGCCATGGAGGAGCTGCATGAGCAACGGGTCGATTTTGTCCAGAAGGTGCAGCAGGTCGTTTCTGAGGACCTGTTGAAAAACGGACTGGAGCTGGAGTCGGTCTCCCTGACCGGCCTTGATCAAACCAGCAAAGAACATTTCAACCCTGATAATGCCTTTGATGCAGAGGGTTTGACCAAGCTCACCGAAGAGATAGAGGAGCGGCGGCGTAAACGAAACGAGATAGAACAGGATACCGAGGTGGCGATCTCCCAAAAGAACCTGGAGGCGGAACGAAAAAAGCTGGAGATTGAACGGGAGACCGAATATGCCCGTCTGGAACAGGAGCGGGAGATCCAGATCCGCAAGGCCGCCCAGTCTGCCGAGATCACCCGTGAACAGGCCGAGAAAAAACGCGATGCCGAGCAGGCGGAGATCCAGGCCAAGCAGCAGGTCGACACCGCCAGCATCAATGCGGACAGGGCCGTGGAAGAGCAGCGGATTGAAAATGAGCGGCAGCTCAAGGAAAAGGATATCCTCAGGGTCAAGGTGCTGGAGACGGCTGAAATCGAGCGGATGAAGACCATCGAACTTGCCGAGCAGGAGAAGGCGATTGCCATTGCGGAGCGCTCCAGGGCCCAGTCCGAGGCCCAGGCCGAGGCTGATCGGGCACGTTCCATCGCGGTCAAGGAGGAGGAGGCGGTGGTTACCGTGCGTGAGACCGAGGTCGCCGAGCGCGCCAAGGCGGTGGAGCTGGTGCAGGCGCACCAGGCTGCCGAAAAGGCGGCGATCTCCATCAAGGTGGCCGCTGAAACAGAGAAGATGGCTGCCGAAGACAATGCCGAATCAGTGAAGATCCTTGCCAACGCGGAGGCGGATAAACAGCGGATACAGGCCCAGGGTGATGCTGAGGCCGAGAAGCTGCGAGCCGAGGCGGCAGCCAAGCGCTACCAGGTGGATGCCGATGGCCAGAGGGCCTTGAACCAGTCCCACAACATCCTCTCCGCCGAGCAGGTCGCCATGCAGATCAGGATGGCCCTCATCGAACACCTGCCTGCCATCATTCGCGAGAGTGTGAAGCCCATGGAGCAGATCGACGGTATAAAGATTGTTCAGGTCGACGGACTCAACCGCGCGGCCTCAGGCAGCCCGGCAGAGGGGGCCAGCCGTGTCAACCTCTCCGAGCAGTTGGTTGAGAGTGCCCTGCAGTATCGCGGCCAGGCGCCTCTGGTCGATTCGCTGCTGGCAGATATCGGTCTCCACGGCAAGGGCTTGAATGATCTAACCGCTGTGCTTCAGGGGGCACCGGCCTCCCTCTCCCCGGAGGACGGGGCCCAAAAGCTGTCGGCGGAGCAGTTGGCGGCCGAACAGATGGTGGCGGCACAGCTGGCGGGCGAAGAGCTCAGCAGCGATCCCCTTCCTGGTGGAGACGAATCAGGTGTCCCTGCAGCAGGCTGAGGCAGGCTCTCATACAAAAGCCCCCATTCCCTCCTCTTCTGATCTCGATTATTCTCCTCCCCCAGAGAAGAGGGGGGCTTCACAGGCGGCAGCAAGTCGCTGGCAGCGGTGCAGGTGTACCTGTTTAGGGCATTAGAGCATCCTGAATAATGGTTCTTTCGTCCAACCTCTGGGGTTATGGCAAAAAAAAACTTGGAATATCATTTGCATAGCTGTGGTACTATTTTTCGCATGTCTTGATGTGGAACAAAACAGCCAATTGTCCAGGATACCCTTCAGTGAATCCTGCTCCCATCTGCGGTTGAAGCAGGTGAGCGATAGCGACGAATACCGACTGAGGGCAATCCGGAGGCCGGTTTTTGCTGACTGCCTGCCGGCTCGGTCCTCTTCTTTTTTCAGTTTGACTCCATCCTGATTCTTTTTCGAGCCCACAAGTGGATTTTTATGTTCTCTCTGGCGCCGGTCGTCATGGCCCGGCTTGGGCCGGGGCCCCGAAAAAAGGGGCCTGCAGCCAGGCAGGGGCTGAGCTCCGGAGGCCCGGAAATAGTGAGCCCTGCAGGCTTCCCTAAATAAAGGAATGAGGGCTCATTCATGGGTAATTGCCTAATGCTTTGTAACTAAAGACCATAATCGCTCTTGAAAAGAACACCCCTCTCTGGTAAATATTATCGAGTCAAAATGGTCTACTGTTTGGGCTAACCTGTTTTTTTAAGGCTATGCAGTTTGATGCTCTGGTTCCGGTGGATGCTTTGTGGAACTGAGCGGGGGGTGAGCGGAGCCGGCCTTTATCCGGCGGCAACGAGCGCAGTCCAGGATCCTTGAGAGGCAGGAAGGGTGATGACGCAACCTTCTGATGGTATAGGAGGCTATTTCACTGTTTACAGGAAGAGAATCAAAATGACATTAAGAATTAACGACAGGACTCTCTCGCGGGAGTCGATCAAGAATCTGAATGAGCTGAGCGGGGAAAATGTAAAACTCTGTATGCAATGCGCGACCTGTACCGGGATGTGCCCCATGGCGGCAGAGATGGACTACAGTCCCCGCAAGGTGATGCATATGGCGCAGTTCGGGCTGCAGTCCAAGCTGGAGGAGATCAATACCTACTGGAAGTGTGCATCCTGCCATGCCTGCACCGTCAAGTGTCCTCGGGGGATTGATATTGCCAAGGTTATGGAAGCCCTGCGCCAGCAGACCCTGCGGACCAACACGAATTATATTGAGCCTTCGGAAATGTCGGCCGAGACGATTGCGGAATTGCCGCAGATTGCCCTGGTCGCCGGATTCAGAAAAATGACCAGCTAGGGAGAGCAATGAAAATCAGTTATTATCCCGGGTGTACCTTGAAAACCAAAGCCAACAATCTGGAAAAGGCTGCGGTTGCTTCTCTGGAAGCGCTCGGTATCGAGGTGGAAGAGATTGACAGATGGAATTGCTGTGGTGCGGTGTATTCACTGACAGCCGATGACCTTATTCATCACGTTGGACCGGTACGTAATCTTATCCGGGCCAAAGAGATGGGGGCCGACAAGCTCGTGACCCTCTGTTCCATGTGTTACAACACGTTGGCGCGAGCCAATCAACTCATGAAAGACGATGAAGTAAAGCGCGATACCATTAACCGCTTTATGGATGATGAAATCGATTATAGCGGCGAGGTGGAGGTGGTGCACTATCTCACCTATCTCCAGGAGCAGGTCGGTTGGGACAAACTCAGGGAGCAGGTCAAGGTGCCGCTCACCGGTCTCAAGGTGGGCACCTACTACGGCTGTACCCTCCAGCGTCCTGCCGAGGTGGGCATCGAGCCCATGGGCAGCTATACCCAGATGACCGGTCTGCTGGAGGCCCTGGGGGCCACGGTGGTGCCGTTTAATGCCGCGGATAAGTGTTGTGGCTCCTACCAGGTGCTGGGTGCGGCTCCGGGTGAAAACAGTGCAGCCAGCGCCATTCTCAACAGCGCCGCCGGCGCCGGCATCGAGGCCCTGGCCACCAGCTGCCCCCTCTGCGAGTACAACCTGGGCAAGCAGCAGCAACAGATGCTGGAGAAACAGGCCATCGAGCAGGGGGTACCGACCTTCTACTTCAGCCAACTGCTGGCCGTGGCCCTGGGGATCGATCCCGAACTCTGCCGCTTTGAACTCAATGACGGCCAGAGCCTGGAACTGTTAAAGAGCAAGAACTACCTGGCCGCAGCCTGATTGCGCCCTGGTGTTGAAGCATATTTTGTGAGTGAATGGAGAACAACCATGTGTGAGACGACAAGTACACCCAAGTTTGCTACCGGGGATCGGGCCATTTTACCTGAAGGTGCCAGCACGATTCCCATCTATGTCATGGGCAAGATGTATGAGGTGCCTGAGACCCTGACCATCATGAAGGCAATGGAATTCGCCGGCTTCCGCTTCCTGCGCGGCGCCGGCTGTCGAGGTGGTATCTGCGGGGCCTGTCCCACGGTCTTCCGTAAGGCCGGCGACTACAAGCTCCACTACGGCCTGGCCTGCCAGACCGTGGTCGAGCCCAACATGTACCTGGCCCAGATCCCGTTTTTCCCGGCCAACCGGGCCAGTTACGATATCGAGGAGATGAGCGGTCTGGCCGATGCCATCCATGCCCTCTATCCCGAGTTGTTCCGTTGTGTGTCCTGTAACCTCTGTACCAAGGCCTGTCCCATGGACGTGGATGTCCTGGGCTATATCTCGGCCCTGAAGCAGGGCAATATCGAAAAAGCCGCCCGCCTCTCCTTTGACTGTATCCAGTGCGGTCTCTGTGCCAGCCGCTGTATGGGTGAGATCCCCCAGTACCATATCGCCCAGTTGGCCCGGAGGGTCTTTGCCCGCTATATCCAGCCCCAGGCCGAGCACCTGAAGAGTCGGGTGACCGAGATCGAGGCCGGCAAGTATGACCAGATGCTCGATGAGATGAGTGGTATGAGCAAGGATGATTTAGAGAAGACCTATGTGGATCGTGAGCGTGAACCGGATATGGTCGAGCCGGGTTCCTGGATGCCGCAGGACAGGCAGTATCTCTAAGAAAAAAAATATCGATTATCTGGTTATAAGGAGATTGTCATGGGATATACACCCGAGTTAAAAGAACTGATCAAGAAGGTTGAGGCCACCCGCCCGGAGCGAGTGGCCAAGGCGCGTCGCGAAGAACATTATCCGGCCCTGAGTATGGATGGGCGCCGGGAGGTATTGAGTAAGTTCCACCCCGATTACCAGGAAGATGCCAAGCGTGAGGTCAAGGTCGGCCCCAACAAGGGCGATGTCTTCCAGGAAGGCGTGACTGCCCTGTTGGAGTCCCGCTCCGTGGTCCGGCCGGACAAGGTGGACCTGGGCAAGGTGGATATGGAAACCGATGTCCTGGTGATCGGCGGCGGTGGTGCCGGTACCTCGGCAGCCATCATGGCCGCAGACGCCGGCTGCAAGGTCATTATCGCCAACAAGCTCCGTCACGGTGATTCCAACACCATCATGGCCGAGGGCGGCATCCAGGCTGCGACCCAGGAGTGTGATTCTCCCTACTATCACTTCCTGGACACCATCGGCGGCGGTCACTTCTCCAACCAGCGTGACCTGGTGGCGGCCCTGGCCAAGGATGCCCCGCTCTCCATCGCCTGGCTGGAAAAGCTGGGCATGATGTTCAACAAGTACGAAGACGGCCGGACCGTGGTTCGCCACTGCGGTGGTTCTTCCCGCAAGCGTCTCCAGTCCGCCGGAGACATGACCGGTGCAGAGATCATGCGGGTGGTCCGCGATGAGGCCCGCAACCGGGCCGAGATGATCAGCGTGATCGAGTTCAACCCCGCGGTTGAGCTGCTCCTGGACAGCGAAGGCAAGTGCGCCGGCGCCATCCTCTTCAACATGGAGACCCACGAGTTCACCATTGTCAAGGCCAAGGCCGTGGTCATGTCCACCGGTGGTTTCGGTCGCCTCCACATCAAGGGCTTTGCCACCACCAACCACTATGGTGCCACCATGGACGGCGTGGTCATGGCCTACCGGGCCGGCGTGGGCAACAAGTCGCTCCACTCCACCCAGTATCACCCCACCGGAGTCAGCTATCCTGAGCAGAACGTGGGCCTGCTGATCACCGAGAAGGTGCGCGGCCTTGGGGCGCATGTCCTCAACAGTGACGGCGAGCAGTTCTGTTTTCCCCTGGAGCCCCGCGACGTCGAGTCTGCCGAGTTGATTCAGGAGGCCATGGCCAAGGGTAAGGGCATCATGACCCCCACCGGTCGGGTCGGGCTCTGGCTGGATTCCCCCATGATCGAAGAGTTGCATGGAGCGGGTACGGTCAAGAAGGAGCTGCCTGCCAAGTTCATCCAGTTCGAGCGCCACGGCATCGACATCTCCAAGGAGCCCATGCTGGTCTACCCGACCCTCCACTACCAGAACGGCGGGATCAACGTGGACGGCGATACCAACACCGTGCTGCCCGGCCTGTTCGGCGCCGGTGAGGTTATCGGCGGGGTCCATGGTGAGAACCGGCTGATGGGCAACAGCCTCCAGGATATCATCACCTTTGGTCGCCGGGCCGGGATCAATGCCGCCGAGTATATCAAGGGCGGGGTGGAGATCAAGGAGCTTTCCCTGGATCACGTCATCAAGTTTGAGCAGGATCTCCAGGAGGCCGGAATTGAGAAGCCGAAGGTCGCCCCGATCCTGCTGCCCGACTACTCCACCGATGAGGTAGCCGAGCGCCGCTGGCCCGAGGCCCTGACCGAGGGGACGCCCGGCTTGTAAGGTTTTCTTGTTCAGACAGCTGTTGTGGTATCAAGGTCACTGCGCCCTCGGGCGCAGTGACCTTTTTTTGTGCGCTTTGCTTCACTCTTCGGGCCGTTTCCCTCTGTTCCGCTGGCAGAGCCTTTGTAGCCCCCCTCTGGGGGCCCATGCCTGCAGGTCGTGGCCTGCTCTGCTTTGGCTGGCTCGGGTGGTTGAGGTTGCATTTTTTCCGGAGAAGGGTACATTCCTTCCGGAGAAAAGAACCTTCAGGTCCATGACCAGCTGATTTTTGTTATGAACAGGATTTGTGGAAAACACCATTGGTAACAGCCCCAGGGTTGAGAGGAAAGGGAAGCAAGCATGGCAGATGTATCGATGAAACGATGTGTTCCGGTGGAGCAGGCCGTGGGGATGGTCCTGCCCCATGATATTACCGAGATTGTCCGGGACAGCTTCAAGGGCAGGGCCTTTAAGAAGGGGCATGTTATCCAGCCAGAGGATGTGGAGCATCTCCGGCGATTGGGCAAGGATAACATCTACGTGCTTGAACTCAGCGAATACGAGATCCATGAGAACGAGGCCGGCTTACTCCTGGCCCAGGCCCTTGCTGGTTCTGGTGCAGAATTTGCAAAGGATGTGGTGGAGGGTAAGGTGGCGATCAGCGCTGCCTGCGACGGTCTGCTCAAGGTCAATCAGGAGGCCCTGCTCCAGTTCAATATGCTGGGCGAGGTGATGTGCGCCACCCTCCAGGACAACACTCCGGTGCAGCAGGGTGAGCAGATCGGGGCCACCCGGCTGATCCCCCTGGTGGCCAGGAGGCGACTGGTGGAGCGCGCCGTCTCCATTGCCTCGGTTGACGAGCCGATCCTGCGGGTCCTGCCCTTGCGGCAGGTCCAGGCCGGCCTGGTGATCACCGGTAACGAGGTCTATTACGGCCGGATCGAAGACCGGTTTGAAGAGGTGCTCCGCGACAAGCTGGAGGCCCTGGGCTCTGAGGTGATCGAGGTGGGCTTTGCCCCTGATAACCCGGAGCATATCGCGGCAGAGATCCATAAGTGCCTTGCCAGGGGTGCCGAACTCATCGTCACCTCAGGGGGGATGTCGGTGGATCCCGACGACGTCACCCGGCAGGGGATCAAGGCGGCCGGTGCCTCTGATATGGTCTACGGCACCCCGGTGCTGCCAGGGGCCATGTTCCTGGTGGCCAGGATCGGCGAGGTGCCGGTGCTTGGCCTGCCTGCCTGTGGGATGTTTCACCATGTCACCGTCTTTGACCTGGTCCTGCCCCGGATCCTCAGCGGTGAGGCCATCGGCAGGCGGGAACTGGCCGAGCTTGGCCACGGCGGGCTCTGCCGGAACTGTAAACACTGTCAGTATCCGATTTGTTCGTTTGGCAAATGACAAACTCGGTATTATCATAAAGTTATTGACCAGGTCGCCGATAAGAGAGGTGCGGGAATTTTCATCATCAAGCTCTTCTACAGGTAGAATCCTATGAACAGACACAGGCTGCTCCTTGTTTATGTTTGTCTTGTTGCCTTTCTGCTGAGCTGGGACACGGTCCTGGCCGGCTATACCCTGGATCGTTCTTTTGGTGAGCAGGGCAGGGCAGGTGACCTGGTCTGGAGTTATGGCGCCCGGGCCAACGATGTGGTGGTGCAGAGCGACGGCAGGATCATCGTTGCCGGCTCCGCTTCCAGCAGCGCTGATCATGATTTCTCCCTCTTGCGCCTGCTTGCCGATGGTCGTCCTGATCCCAGTTTCAATGAGGATGGTCGGGTAACCACCGCCGTGGGGCGTCAGGATGACGAGGCCCTGGCGGTCGGTCTGCTCAGCGACGGTCGGATCGTGGCCGGGGGCTACAGTTTTAACGGTACGGATCGTGATTTTGCCCTGGCCTGTTACCTGGACGATGGCTCACTCGATCGCTCCTTTGGCCAGGAGGGGGTGGTGGTGTTGCCCATTGGCAACAGTCACGATGAGGTCACGGCCCTGGCAATCGGGCCCGATGATCGGATTGTGGTCGCCGGTGTGGCCGATGGAACCAATGGCCGGGTGATGGTGGCGGCAGCTTTTTTGAGGGACGGCTCATCCGATCTGGGCTTCGGGGAACAGGGGGTCGCTCTCTTCGGCATTGGTGCGGACGCCATTGCCCAGGGCGTGCTGATCCAGGAGGGCGGCCGGATCGTCCTCTCCGGTTCCTACCGGGACGGGGAGACCACCTCCCGGGTGCTGGTGGGCCTGCAGGCCGACGGCAGCCTGGAGACCGATTTTGGTGTGGAGGGGCTCACCCCGGCTGCGACCGCCTTTGCATTCAGTGAGGGCTACGGTCTGACCCAGGACGCGGCAGGAACTCTCTACCTGGCCGGCGCCGCAGGCCTTGAGGGGCAGCGGGATCCGGTCCTCTTCCGTTTCTCCAGCCAGGGGGAGGTCGATCACTCCTTCTCCCAGGGCGGTTACCTGCTCTTTCAGGGTGGCCCTGAAGATGATGTCCTCTACGATGTCCAGGCCACCGGGGGCACGACCCTGGTGGCCAGCGGCTATTCCACCCGGGAAGGGGTGCGTCGACTCTTCGTGGTCTCCCTGGAGCTGAATGACCAGCCGAGCGGCGTCGATAATGATCCCCAGCCGGCGGCCTCGGCAGCCGGCCTCGCCCGTCAGGATGCACCGGTCTCGGTTTCTCCGCTGAGTGTCCTGGAGAGCTCCCGGGCGGGCGCTGCCGGAACGATCCAGGTGCAAGAGTTGAAGAGCAGGGCCTCTTTTCAGGACTATCTGGGCAAGGGCGCATTGCTGCACAGGGAGCAGGACGGCCTTGGTCGCTTAGAGGATCTTGCGTCCGCCTCCTGGTGGTCCCTGGGATCCGGCAAGGGGGTGAGGGCTCACCTCGGCTGCCTGCTGGAACAGCTCTCCTCCTTCCTGGTCCCCACTGTTGTCGCAGCCGAACTCCCCGATTCCCAGTCCCAGGCGCCTGAAGAACAGGTGGTGGAGCTGGCCGGCAAGGAGGCCGTGGGCAACGGTCTGGCCGTGCTGCCCGACGGCAGGGTGGTGGTGGTCGGTACCCAGACCGATGGCCATGCCGTGGACAGCATGGCCGTGGTCCGGCTTCAGAGCGAGCAGCAGCTCAGCAGGGATGCCTCTGCCGACGGTCAGACCAGCCGTTTTATCTCCACCAAGCCGATCACCGAGATCACCCGCACCGGCGCCTTGAGCGGAGGTGAGATCCTGGTGGGCCTGAGCGGGGTGACCAAGCGGGGTGTGGTCTTCAGCATTGCCCCGGATCCGGTCTTCAAGGAGGCCAGCGGCGGCAGTGACTCGGGCAGCGGCCTGAGTGTGACCATCACCAGCCCGGTCGATAATGCCGAGGTCACCACCCTGACCCCGTCGCTTACTGTGACCACCTCGGAGAAGGCCACCTGCGGCTACAATCAGGGCACTGATGTCGGCTTTGCCTCCACCACCAAGTTCCCCGACGGCCTGGCCACCTCCCACTCGGCCCAGTTGTCCGGCCTCACCGATGACCAGTCCTATACCTACTTTGTCCGTTGCCAAACTGCGGATCAGGAGGAAACCGTGGATTCGGTAACCTTTACCATCAAACTGGCGACCAGCGCTGCCGTGTTGGAACGGGTGCTCAACGGAGCCGGCAGCTTCCTGGTGGCTTCGGCCCATGCCACAAATGGTACAACCTCCAGCACCAACGGTACCAGCACCGACACCAGCAACCAGGGCTTGTTCGGCAGCTCCACAGAGGATGACTTTGTAGAGGAGGGGCATACCGAAGACGGCTCAGGCATCGGGCGTTACAGTTCTATCCTCAAGAAGTTGAAGCCTGGTACCACCTACCATGTGCGGGCCTATGCCCAGGTGGGGAGCACGGTCTTTTACGGCAATCAGCAGGTCTTCCGCACCGCCGATGCCTGTTTCATCGCCACCGCCGCCTACGGCACCCTGATCCACCCCTGTGTGCGGTTACTCCGGGATTTCAGGGATGCCTTCCTCCTGAAGAGCAGCCTGGGGCAGGAGCTGGTGGAGTTGTACTATAGTTTGTCCCCGCCCCTGGCCGAGCAGATAGCCAACAGCCGTCTGCTTCGTCTGCTGGTCAGCCTGCTGCTCCTGCCGCTGGTCGGTTTTTCCTGGCTGGCCCTGCAGTTGGGCCTGGTGTCGGCCGTGGTAAGCCTTGGAACCGGTTTTTTCATCCTTGGGATGGTACGCAGCAGGATGGCGGCCTGAGCGGTCGGGCCGGGGCAGCTCGGCAGGAGCAGGATCACACTTTTTTAACTATGCAGGAGTGAAGTAGATGTCACAAAGATATGGTGTTCGGGTGAGAGCAGGGGAGGCAGGGTTCACCCTGATCGAGTTGATGGTGGTCATGGTGATCCTGGGTATCCTGGCCGGCCTGATCGTGCCCAGGATCATGGATCGTCCGGAGGAGGCGCGTCGGACCAAGGCCGCCATCCAGATCCAGTCCATTGAGCAGGCCCTGAAGCTGTACAAGCTGGACAATGGCCAATATCCCAGCACAGAGCAGGGGCTACAGGCCCTGGTTGAGGCGCCTTCGGTGGGCCGCCTGGCCAAGAGATGGCGCTCCGGCGGTTATCTTGAAAAGGGTAAGGTGCCCCAGGACCCCTGGGGCAATGAGTTTATCTACCTCAGCCCGGGACTCCACGGTGATTTTGATCTGCTCAGTTATGGCCCGGATAACGAGCCTGGAGGTGAAGAGAGTGATGCGGATATCAACAACTGGGAGCTGGAGTAGGCTCCACTGGTTATCGCTGTTCCCCGGGAAGGGTTGAGCCCTGTGCCGGACAGCCGCGGATTTACCCTGCTTGAGCTGCTCCTGGTGATGGTGCTCTTGGCCGTGACCACCAGCCTTGCCCTGCCGCGTCTCTCCTCTTTTACCCTGGGTTCACCGCTCCAGCGCAGTGCCCGTAAGCTGACCCTACTCATCAGCCAGTCCGCCCAGGTGGCTGTGCGCACCTCCCAGGCCCACCAGCTGCGGTACGAGCCTCTGGAGAGGACCTTCACCCTGGTCCCCCTGGATTCATCGCGGCGTGAATCGGCTGAGCAGCAGCCTTCGCTGCCTCGCCTGCAACTGCCCGAGGAGGTCGCGGTGAAAGACTTTGGCCGCTACTATCAGGGGGTCCAGTCCGTGGGCATTCTCAGCCTGCTTTTCTCTGCCCAGGGCTACCTGGAGCCGGCCCTGATCCATCTCCAGGATGAGGAGGGCGAGGAGTTGACCCTGGAGCTCTCTCCTTTCTTGAGTCGGGTCTACATCCACCAGGGCTACCTGCCCCTGGAGAAAGAACTCTTCCACTGACATGCCATGAACCCTCTCCATTCCGACCATACCAGGGGCTTTACCCTGTTGGAGGTGATGATCGCCGTGGCCATCCTGGCCATCGGCCTGGTTACCCTGATCGGTTCGCAGTCCCAGAGCATCTCGTTGGTTACGGTGGCCCGCTTTGAAGGTGTGGCCGCTTTATTGGCCCAGGAGAAGCTGACCGAGCTTCGCCTCCAAGCCTTTGAGGAGGTTTCCACGGATCAGGGAGAATTTGGCGAAGAATTTGCAGGGTATATCTGGAAGACCCAGGTAACGGAGCTGGGAGAGGATGATGTCGGGATCGTCGGTGTTGATGAGAGCTTGAAGTCCGTCTACCTTACCGTCAGCCTGGAAGGGGTGAGCGAGCGATCCCTGACCGTGCAGACCATCCTCTTCAAGGAGATCGAGCCAGGTGATGATTAAGCGGGAACAGGGCTTCACCCTCCTGGAGGTGCTGCTGGCCGTGGCGATCCTGGCCGTGGTCAGTTCCATGGTCGGCCTGGCCCTGAAGAGCAGCTTTGCGGTGCTTGGGGCCACTGCCCTGCAGAAGGATGTCCATCGCCAGGCCAGGGTGGTGGTACAGCGGCTGAGTGAGGACCTGGCCGCAGCCCTGGTCGTCCCGGGTATCGACTTCAGCGGCACCTCCAGGGAGATCGATGGTCAGCGCGCCGACAGCCTGAGCTTTGCCTCGCTGGCCCACCTGGTCTTTGATCCGGATGGAGAGCAGGGGGGAGTGGCTGAGATCTCCTATCTGGTGGAGAGTGAGGAAAAACAGCCCGAGCGCCTCCGACTGCTCCGTCGCGATCACCGCCTGCGACCGGGTCAGGAGGGAGCAGAGGGGAGTGGTTTTGTCCTCTGTAAAGATCTCCGCTCCCTGAGTCTGGCCTATGTCGGTGCTGATGGTCAAAAGATTGACACCTGGGAGGGGGGCAAGGCTGAGGAGCAAGAGGACGAGACGGCCCAGCTTCCGCGGGCGGTTTTTCTGACCCTCGAGTTCTGGTTGGATCAGGAAGAGGAGCAGGTGGCGGTTTTTCGTTCGGCCGTCTGGATTCCCGCTGCCCAGAACCTTGGGGATGGGGACCGTGGCTAGCCGTTGGCAACCAGGAGGCCAGGAGGGGGTGGCCCTGTTGCTCGCCCTGGTGACGGTGAGCTTTCTGGTGGCCGTGACCGTGCAGCTGTTGGCCGACGTGGATCGGCAGATGGAGGATGCCGCTGTGATGACCAGTATGGTCAGGCAGGAGAGCCTGATGCTTTCCGGCCTGAGCCTGGCCCAGGCTGCCCTCTATGGTGACCAGCTGGAGAACAAGGTGGACTCGGGCCATGACAGCTGGGCCACCCTGGGCAAGGAGGGGATCGAGGTGCTCAGCGACCGTGAGGCCCTGCTGATCAGGGTGGAGGACCTTTCCGGCAGGCTGGCGATCAATGCCCTCCAGCTCAAGAAAAAAAAGGAGCTCTCCAAGGCGGACCAGGAGCAGCTGGAGGCCAGGCAGCAGGCCCTCCACCAGCTCTGGCTGCGTTTTCTTGCCCAGGAGCGTTTTGGTCTGGAGGGGAGCGAGGCCGCCAGGGAGGTCCTTGACGGGATCCTGGACTGGCTTGACCAGGATGACGATACCCGGGAGTATGGGGCGGAAAAGGGCTACTATCAGGGCCTGGAGCCCGGCTACGAGAGCCGCAACGGGCCGGTCCTCTACCGGGAGGAACTGCTCCTGGTCAAGGGGGTGACCCCGAAGCTCTTTTTCGGGGACGGCCAACACGAGGGCATCGGCAGCTATCTCACGGCAGGCAGCGATGAGGATGGCACCATTAACCTGAATACCGCACCCGGTCCGATCCTCCAGGCGCTCCACCCGGAGCTCAGTGAGGAGATGGTCCAGGCCATGATCAGCTATCGGCAGGAGATCGATCACCGGGAGGCGCTGGCAGAGCCGACCTGGTACCAACAGGTAAGCGATCTGCCCGGTGATATCGTCCTGGACAAAACACTGCTCTCGGTGGTGGGGAGACGTTTTCAGGTGACGGTAACGGCAGGGGAGCAGCAGGGGCGCAGGACCGGGGTCGGGGAGGTCAGCCGGGCCGAGAACGGTGCCCAGCAGATCCTCCATTGGAAGGTTCAATAATAAACTGGGAGTAGCGCTAGGTTCAGATGGCACAGAACTCGCTTGGTCTCGACATAAACGACCACTACCTCTCCGGGGTCGTGGTCGAACAGCAGGGAAAACGTGCGCAGATCCTTGCCCGGGGCAGCGTGCTCCGCCAGGACGGTCCCGAGGCGCTGGGAGAGGCGTTGGGGCAACTCTTGACCGAACTGGAGTGGCAGGGGGGGCGCTGTGTCTGCGGGGTCCCCCAGTCCATGGTCAGCGTCCGCAACCTTACCCTGCCCTTTGTGGAGCGGAGGAAGATCGAGCAGGCCCTGCCCTATGAACTGGATGACCAGCTGATCCAGCCCATAGAGGAGTTGGTGACCTCCTATCAGGTGACCGATCTCCAGGGGGCCGAGAGTCAGATTATGGCCCTGGCCACGCCCAAAAAGGAGTTGGCTCTGCTCCTGGGGCAACTGCAGCAGCACGGCCTGGATCCGGAGATCCTCCTGCCCTCGGTCCTGCCCATGTTTGAGGCCGTCAGTCGCCGTTTCGGCAGTCGCTGGCTGCTGGTGGTCCACGGTGATCTTTCCGCCCTCAGCGTCGGCCTGCTCTATGACGGCAGCTGTCGCCTCTACCGCCGCCTGCCCTATCCGGAGCTGTTGGAGCTGCACTCACCCTTTGCCCTGGTACAGGGAGAGGTTCGCCTGGTCAGTCTGGAAGCCGGACAGCAGTGCTGTGCCGAGTTGATCCCTGCGCTGCAGCGGAGTATTGATCTGTTTCGGCAAAACAGGCCGGGCGTAGGGGAGATCGAGGATCTGGTCGTCGGCGGAACCGTGGGAGAAGAGCCGACCCTCTGCACCCTCATCGGGTCCGGCCTGGGCCTGGTGCCGGAGAAGCTGGACCTTGGACCCCTTCTGGGGCTGGAGTCGGACCAGCGCAGCCCTGGCCCGCTTGACGCCCATCATGAGCGGGCCGTGGCTCTGGCGCTCTATGGACCGGAGAAGAGGGCGAGTTATAACTTTCGCAGCGGTGAGTTTGCCACCAGGGGCCGACTCCTTGCCTCCAGAAAAAAAGTGCTGTCTGCCGGGGTTATGGGGCTGCTGTTGCTGCTGGTGTTGACCGTCGGAGGGCTGGTCAGCAACAGGCAGCTGGCTGGTCGTAACCAGGAACTCCGCCAGCGGATGACGACCCTCTATCAAGGGATATTTCCCAGGGCCACCCGTATCCAGGACCCCTATGTGCAGTTGAAGGTGGCGGTCCAGGAGATGGAGCGTTCCGAGACCACGGTTCCCGTCTATGCCGGCAAACGCCAGGTACTGGCCCTGTTGGCCGATATCTCCGCCCGCATTCCCGAGGAACTCAGCCTGCAGGTGACTCGAATGGTGATTGATCAACAGGCGGTGCGGATGCGGGGAGTTACGGGCACCTTTAACAATGTGGATGCCATCAAGAACCATCTCTCTGCCTCCGCCTACTACAGCTCGGTTGCGATTGTCTCTGCCACTGCCGATAAGAAGAGCAACAAGATTCGCTTTGAACTTCAACTTGAGCTGGGAGAGGGCTGATGCTGGCCAGGTTATCCAAGCGGGAAAAGGTCGCGGTCAGCTGCGCACTGCTGGCGCTGCTGCTCTTTGTCCTCCTGCAGCTTTTCCTCTTTCCCCTGCTGGAGAAGAGGGGCCGGTTGCAGGGGGCCATCAGCAGTCGTGAAAAACAGCTGGCCGAGATGGTGGAGCTGGAGCAGCGCTACCAGGACTTCAGCAGGAAGAATCAATCCCTGGCCAAGCTGCTGGAGCAGCGGGATAAGGGCTTCAGCCTCTTTTCCTTTGTCGAGAGCAGTGCTGCAGACAGCGGAGTCAAGGGGAATATCGCCTACATGAAACCTGCCGAGATCTCGGATAATGAACTGCTTGAGCAGAGTTTTGTAGAGATGAAGCTCCAGGCCATCAGTATAGTCCAGTTGGTCTCATTTTTAGAAAAAATCGAATCACCCAGGCAGGTCGTCGGGATCAGGCGGGTCTCGATTCAGGAAAACAGCAAAGCTGAGGGGACCCTGGATGTGACGGTCCAGATTGTCAGTGTGGATGCAATTGTGGAGCAGGGCAGCTGATGAAGGCTATTGCTTGGGCAAGCCGGGCCACGTTCCTCTTGGCCTACACCCTGGTGGTGGTGACCCTGCTGCTCTGGTTGCTCTTCCCGGCTGCGTTTTTACGGCAGTGGACCCCCCGCTACTTCCAGGCCGCGTTTCCAGGCTATTCCCTGGAAATGGAGGAGCTGGCCCTGCGTTTCCCGGGCCAGTTGGAACTGGGTGGCCTGGAACTGGCTGCTGTCAGGGGCAGGAATGGAGGCAGAGAACTGTTGGTGGTTGAGCAGCTGCTCCTCAGGCCGCTGCCAGGAGAGAGCCTCCGGGCCCGCGGCCCGGTCCTGCAGCTTGCCGGCCGGCTGGCTGGGGGTGAGCTTGAGGCACGTCTTCAAGGGGGAGAGCTCTTGGGGCAGTATCGCCTTGAAGGACATTTCTCCGCCCTGGAGCTTGGAGGGGTCAAACTCCTTGAGCAGACCCTGGGGCGGGAACTCCGGGGACGGCTGGGCGGGGTGTTTAGCCTGGTCCTCAACCGCGGCAGCGAAGAGGAAGAGGCCCTGCAGACCATGGATCTGGAACTGGAGCTTGTTGATGGAGTCGTGGGGCTCAAGCAGCCGATCTTTGGTCATACCCTGCTGCCCATCACCTCGCTTGCAGCCCGGATCGAGGGCAAGGGCCGGACCTTTCAGCTGAGCCAGGGGGTGGTGGAGTCAAGCCTCTTTGCCGCTGAGTTCAGGGGCAGGCTGCAACTGCAGCAGCCCTTGGGAGAGAGTCTGCTCAGCATCCGGGGTACGCTTCAGCCTCGTCCTGAATTCTTGAAAAATATTGAAGACCGGCAGACGGCGGAGGGCCTGCGGAGACGGCTGGCCAAAGGGCCTCTTTCCTTTACCATCAGCGGCTCGCTGCAGTCGCCTGGGATCGTTTTTTCGGGATTGGCAGAGCTGATGGAGCTGCTCCAACCTGAGGGAGGGGGCTGATATGGTAAAGACTCTGGTGAAGATGACGGTTATCGCCCTGCTCTCCGCTCTGGCGGTCTTTCTCTGGTATGATCGTTTGGAGCAGCAGCTGATGGCACTCCTGCCCGCCTCCGGGAAGGTGACCGTTACACCCGGGCAGGCTCCAAGCCAGGAAGCCGCTCCGCTTCCGGCTCTGGAGTCGCCCCCCGATCATGGGGTGATCGTCAGGCGCAATATCTTCCAGGCCGTGCTGGAGGCCGAGCCGGTGACGAAAACCACAGAGCCGGATGCAGCAGATCTGGAGGAGACCCGTCTGAAGCTGGTGCTTCTGGGGACCGTAGCCGGAGACGAGAACGATGCCCGGGCCATCATCATCGATCAGAAAGAAAAGAGACAGGATATCTTTCGGATCGGCGATGCCCTCCAGGGGGCGACCATCCAGCGGATCATCCGGGGTAAGGTCATCCTCCAGGTCAACGGCAAGACCGAGGTGCTGACCATCAAGGATCGGGAGGGAGGCGGTGCACCCTCCAGGGCGGCTGCAGCCTCAAACGGGGGAAGAACTCCCCGGCTTGCAGCTCCCGTAAAAAGAGCCACCGTGATTCGACCGAGGAGGCGGATTAATTTTCGGCAGCCCCGGCCGGCTCTGGTGGAAAGCGTTGAGGAACCCCAGGAACCCCTGGAGAGTGATCCTGAGGCTGAGCAGGCTAAAGAACAGCAAGATGCGCCGGCAGCCGTTGAAACAGAGGAGTCCTACTGATCATCGCTTTGGCTGGTCGCAGGGAGGAGGCGTGGTGCAGGTATTGGCAGAGAGGAAAGAGAGAAAACCGGCGAAGGAACTTGGCTGGAAACCTTCGTACTTTGGCAGGTTGGGATGAGAGAGATGAACAGGTTTTTAGGAAGAATACTATTCTGGGGAATGCTGCTCCTGGCCGGTGGTATCGGCCTGGGCGGCAACGGCGCCGGTCAGCTGATGGCTGCCCAGAGTCAGCGCTTTGTCACCATCGATTTCAACGATGTGGATATCAACCTCTTTATAAAGTATATCAGTGAACTGACGCGGAAAAACTTCATCGTTGACCGGGCGGTCAAGGGGAAGGTCACCATCATCTCTCCCTCGCAGATCTCCGAGCAGGATGCCTACCGGGTCTTTGAGTCGGTCTTGGAGGTCCATGGTTTTACCACCGTGCCCAGCGGCTCCATCATCAAGATCGTGCCCGCTGTACAGGCCCGTTCCAAGAGTATTGCCACCATCCTCAAACAGGGCTCCGAGACGCCCCAGGACAGGGTAGTCACCCAGATCATCCCCCTGGTCCATACCAATGCCGATGACCTGAAGAAGATTCTGGCACCCCTGGTCTCCAAGACCTCGGTCCTGATCTCCCATGCCCAGTCCGGGGTGTTGATCATCACCGATGTCCAGTCCAACATCAAGCGGTTGCTGGAGATCATCAAGGTGGTGGATGTTCCCTCCATCGGCGAAGAACTGGAGATCATCCCTTTGGAGCATGCCGATGTGACCGCGGTGGCCAAGTCGGTGGGCCAGCTCTTTGTGCGCAGGGCTGTTAAGGGGGTCCGCAACCAGAATATCAGGGTCATCCCCTATGTGCGCACCAATGCCCTGATCGTCTTTGCCCCACGCTCCCATATCGAGAAGATCCGTAACCTGCTCAACGAGCTGGACACCCCTCGTCCCAGAGGTGAGGGTAATATCCGGGTCTACTACCTGCAGCACGCCAATGCCGAAGAGCTGGTCAAGGTGCTGACCAACCTGCCTGCAAAGCAGAGCGCCGGCAGCAAACAGCCTGCCAAGGCCCCTGCCATCTCCGCAGACCTCAAGGTGGTCGCCGATGTGGAGACCAACTCCCTGATCATCACCGCCGCGCGGGAGGAGTACCTGGTGTTGGAGGATGTGATCAAGAAGCTGGATATCCCCAGGCGGATGGTCTATATGGAGGCCCTGATCATGGAGGTCCAGGTGACCAAGGACTTTGCCATTGGGGTCCAGTGGGGCGGCGGCGGTTCCTTTGCCGACGAGACCGGTAAGGTCTTCAGCGGCTTCAGCGGCAGCGAGGCAAAGCCCTACAATGTACTCCAGGGCATCAATGCCACCCCGCCGGTATTGCCTGCCGGTTTTTCCCTGGGCGTGCTCAAGCAGGGGATCGAGATCGGCGGGGTCTACTTCCCCGACCTGGGGGCGGTGATCAACGCCTATAAGAAGGACGATGATATCAACATCATCGCCACCCCGCAGATCCTGACCACCGATAACAAGAAGGCCTTTATCAAGGTCGGGGAGAATGTTCCCTACATCACCAGCCGCAACACCACCACGGCCCAGCAGGACTATACCAACTACGAGTACAAGGATGTGGCCACCACCCTGACCATCACTCCCCAGATCAACCAGGCCAATGTGGTCCGCCTGGAGATCGGGGTGGAGGTGATCAAACTCAAGAATCTCAACGACGGTAATCCCACCACCTTCACCCGCAACGCCGAAACCACGGTGGTGGTCCATAACGAGGAGACCGTGGTCCTGGGCGGCATCATCGGGCAGGATACCACCAGCGGCGAGTACAAGGTACCGCTCTTAGGGGATATCCCCCTCCTGGGTTGGCTCTTTAAATCCAAAAATGATAAGGAGACCAAGACCAACCTCTTTATCTTCATTACCCCCCACATCGTCGAGAATCCGGCAGAGATTGCCGAGATCTACTATAAGAAACGTGATATCATGGAGTATGTCCAGCCCGGCTCCAGCGACATCCCGGATCGATTCTTCCACGATACACCGGACCCGGCCCATGCCGTGGCCCTGACGGATATCGGTTTTGCCAAACTGCAGCGTAAGGACAACCGGCAGGCCAAGGACTACTTTCTCCAGGCCCTGCGTATTGATCCGGACAATCCCTATGCCACCATCAACCTCGGGGTGGTCTACGAGCGGGAGGGCAACCAGGCCGCGGCCCGGGAGATGTACCAACGGGTGCTCGAGTTTGATCCCGGTGAGGTCCAGGGCGGCGATGGAGAGCAGGAGAGCTATGAGGCACTCAAGCAGCTTGCCCGGGACAACATCCTTCACCTGGGTTCAGGAAAACAACCGTAGGGTAGCTTGAAAAACGGGTCTGGCCGAATCTCCCAAGGCATCAGCCGCGGGGCTCCCTGTGTTACCCCCTGTGTCAGGATAGATGTCGTTATTCCGCCGCAGGCTGGAATCCAGTCCTGGAGGAATCGTGAAGCAGCTTGGCGTTTCCATCTTGGCGAGCAGAGGCAATGGCATCGAGACGAAATGGACCCTGGTGCCAGGGATTATATGAGCCACGATCGTAAAGACCTGGATGGCCGCATCCCCGGGCATGAGGGCAAAAGAATCCATAGATTACAATCTGGAGCATGGTGAGCAAGAGGCTCTTACCCAGATAACGCACTGAACTGTAGGGTCCTACTGTGAAGGTGGAGCTGTCCTTGTCGTCGTCATTCCCGCGCAGGCGGGAATCCAGTCTTGAGGAACCATGAAGCACCCCGGCATCTCCATCTTGGTGAGTAGACCGAAGGGTACACTCTACACCGGCCTGAGCAGCGATCGGCTGAAGCGTGTCTGGGATCAAAAAAGGTTCAGGAGTTCCTGAACCTTTGAACAGGCGACCTTACTCCCAACCTTGTTGTCTGGGAGGGCGCCTGTTAAGCCCTTCTGGGAAATTCTGATATAACCAAAAATGGCGTTGGACGCAGATATGGAACTGAACGAAAATCAAGCAGCACTCATCCTGACCATTGACCAAGAAGGCGAGATCTCCGTTGATGTGGCGTCACCGGATACGACTTCTTTACCAGCAGGATTTTGCAGGGCCATGGCCCTTAAACTGATAGCTGACGAGAAATTTCAGGAAGAACTGATGGATGCTGTAGAGATGGGGTGAGGCGGTTTCAAGACAAGCTTCCAACCGGCGGAAAGCTTGTTGCAGAGAGCTGTGATAAAAAAGGGGATACCCTCCCTGATCTGAGCTGATATCTTTGAATCACTCCTCTTTCATGATGGTAATGATTCGGCTGTCCAGGCAAGATCGCAAAAATGTATTCATCGGTTCTTGCTTGCCCGAGCTATAGAATGGAAGCATCAGGCTGTTGAATTCCAGTTGGCGTTTTGCCAACATCAGGGCCTTGCCTTTGTCTGGGGTCCTATGCCAAACTGTATCCCTTGCCAAGGAACGGTCTCCTTTTTGTACATCCCCAGGGGCTGATAAGCCTTGAGGCCACCTTGAAGAAGAGGAATTCAGCCCGGTGGTTCTTGATGGCTCCGGGTGGCTGTCGCCTCAATGTTATCTGGTTGTTCTTCTGCTTTGCTGATATGCTCCGGTGCGACGATTCTTGCGGTTTGTACCATCTTGGGAAGGTATACTACTCGAAAATGTATGTCAATAATCGCCAAGAGTGTCCCTGAAGTCCGCGCTCTCTGCGATCACCGAGAATTACTGAAGAACGCAACCCGGAGGCCGTGGCTTGTCCAGGCTTCTATGGCTCAAGCTCGGATCCTGGCCTCCGGGCCGCGATCCATCTCTCCCAGTGCAGACTTTCCAGCCGATCGCTGTACCTCTCCTCATTCTGCTGCACTCCCCCCTTTTTACATACGGTCCCAATCAGAGCTGCGTTACCTGGTAGACCTTTACCAAAAGGTCAAGCGTAGACCTGACCCTTTTTTGCGCCTTCCCGATCTGACCTTCTTCATGGTGTAATCGCCTCTTGAAGGGAGACCATCCCCTGCTCTCCTCCTGGGAGGCGCTATCTGGAGTACAGGTAATGCTTGGCTGGCTTTCCTTTCACCTCCTCGAATACTTTGGAAAGATAGGAGGCATCGTTGAAGCCCCCCGAGAAACAGGCGTCCGAGACGCTGTAGCCGTGTTCGGCCAGCAGCCTATTGGCCACGGTGATCCGTTTTCGATTGGGGTACGGCTTAAAGGAGAGCCCGAAGTACTGCTTAAAGCGGCGGCAGAAGTGATACTTACCCATGGCCGTCTCATTGGCCACCATCTCCTGGGTGATGGGTTGGTAGTGGCTCTTTCTTGTGTAGCAGCCGGCTGGCCCCTGACCCCTGCCGGCCAGGCGTCAGGCTGGTAGAGTCGGGCTAAATGGTGTATCCTTTGAGCAGGTGATTGAGCGGTCACCCCGGTTGCTCGATTTTTTTTCCGATTCCCTTTGAAGCTCTGTAATTTTTCTGCTGTCCTCGGGAGACAGCGAGCCTTTCTCGCTACAGAGCCAGGGGGAAGATTTTTTTGGTTTTAATCCGCTGAGTGAGCACTATGCAACGCATTGGAGAGATCTTACAGGAGCAGTTCGGCCTGGATGAGGAGAGTCTGACGGCCGCCCTGGAGGTGAAGCAGGAAAAGGGGGGCAAGACTGGCAATATCCTGGTGCAGCAGCAGAAGATAACCGAGGAACAGCTGCTGGAGGCCAGGAGTCTGCAGTGCGGCCTTTCGGTCGTCAGGGAGTTGCCCAAGGAGATTGAGCCTTTTTTTGTCGAGCGGGTGCCCATCGGCTATCTGAAAAAATATAAGATGATCCCGGTGGCCACCAGTGAGGAGTCCTTTGTCGCCCTGGCCGAGCCCCAGTTTTTTCAGCAGCTGGATGACCTCAAACGGCTCCTGGACTGGGAGGGGATGCGGGTGGTGCTGGCCCCCCAGAATGAGATCTTTGTGGCCATAAACGCCGCCTACGACATTACCAGCCAGGGGGCTGCAGACCGGGTGATGCAGGATATGCACGAGGAGGAGACCCCGGACTCGATCTTCTCGGCCATCGAGGAGACCGCCGACCTGCTGGATGATACCAGCGATGCCCCGGTGATCAAGCTGGTCAACCTGGTCCTTTCCCAGGCCGTGCGGGACAATGCCAGTGATATCCATATCGAGCCCTACAAGGATCGGGTCAAGATCCGCAAACGGGTGGACGGTATCCTCTATGACATGTACTCTCCGCCCCGCCATGTCCTGGCCAAGTTGATCTCCCGGGTGAAGATCATGGCCCGGATGGATATTGCCGAGAAACGGCTGCCCCAGGACGGTCGGATCGAGATCAGGATCGCGGATAAGAATGTGGATATCCGGGTTTCCACCCTGCCCACGGCCTTTGGCGAGCGGGTGGTGATGCGGCTGTTGGATAAGTCCACCGCCTACCTGCCGCTCCAGGCCCTGGGCCTGGCTCCCCGGGATATGGAGAGTTTCCTGGAGCTGATCAAGGCCCCCCATGGGATCATCCTGGTCACCGGTCCCACCGGCAGCGGCAAGACCACCACCCTCTACTCTGCTCTGGGGATCCTCAACAGTCCGGATGTCAACATCATCACCGTCGAGGATCCCATCGAGTATCAGATGGACGGGGTCAGTCAGATGCAGGTCAATGCCAAGATCGGCCTCACCTTTGCCAATGGCCTGCGCACCATCGTCCGCCAGGATCCAGATATCATCCTGGTGGGTGAGATCCGTGACCTGGAGACCGCCGAGATCGCCATCCAGGCCGCCCTCACCGGCCACCTGGTCTTCTCCACCCTCCATACCAACGATGCCGCCAGTGCCGTCACCCGGCTGATCGACATGGGGGTCGAGCCCTTCCTGGTCTCCTCCTCGGTCAATGCCATCCTGGCCCAGCGACTGGTGCGCCAGATCTGCCCGGACTGCCGGGAGTCCTTTGAGCCGAGCCAGGAGTATCTGGCCAAGGCCGGTCTGAGCCTGGAAGAGTTGGGGGGACGCCTGCTCCATCGGGGCGTCGGCTGCCAGGCCTGCTTCGATACCGGCTACAGGGGCAGGATCGGGATCTTTGAGCTGATGATCTTAAGCGATGAGCTCAAGCGTTTTACCCTGACCACCTCGGATGCGGGCCAGATCAAGAACAAGGCCCTGGAGATGGAGGGCAGCTCCATGCTGACCCTGCGTCAGGACGGGCTCAACAAGGTCCTGGCCGGTCAGACCACCCTGGAGGAGGTCTTCCGGGTCACCTGATCAGCTGGTTCATCTCAAAGATG
This sequence comes from Desulfogranum mediterraneum DSM 13871, assembly GCF_000429965.1. Lineage (GTDB taxonomy): Bacteria > Desulfobacterota > Desulfobulbia > Desulfobulbales > Desulfobulbaceae > Desulfogranum > Desulfogranum mediterraneum. Next base: position 230,692 of record NZ_AUCW01000003.1, on the reverse strand, counting down.
GGCAGCAGGATGGAGATCACGATGAAGCTCACCGCCACCCCCATGACCAGGATCATCACCGGCTCGATCATGGAGGTGAGGGCCAGGATGGCGGCCTCCACCTCTTTTTCGTAGCTGTCTGCCGCCTTTTCCAGCATCTTTTCCAGGGCCCCGCTCTGCTCGCCGACGGCAATCATCTGCACCAGCATGGGCGGAAAGTAGGGGCTGTCGCGGAGGAACTGGGAGAGACTCCTCCCCTTTTCCAGCTCTGCACAGGCCTGGTTGATGATCTCTTCCAGGATGGTGTTGTTGATGATGTTTTTGACGATCTCCAGGGAGGCGGTCAGGGGGACGCCTGCGGCCAGCAAGCTGGCCAGGGTGCGCCCGAACCTGGCTGCGGCGATCTTGGTGTTGAGGCTGCGCAGGCCCGGCAGGGCCAGTTTGGCCCGGTCGAGCAGTTTCTTGCCCCTGGAGGTGGAGAGGCCATAGGAGAGGCCAAGGCTTGAGAGGGCCAGGATGAGCAGCAGCAGCCACCAGAACTGCTGGAGCAGGGTACTCAGGCCGATGAGGAGCAGGGTGGGGACAGGCAGGGCCTGCTGGGTGCCTTCAAAGACCCCTGTGATACTGGGCACGATGAAGGTGATCAGCAGCACCAGGACCACCGTGCCGACCAGGGCCATGAACAGGGGGTAGAGCAGGGCCGCCTTGATCCGGGAGCGCAGGGCCTGCTGATTTTCCCCGAACTCGGCCAATCGCTCCAGGACCACGTCCAGGGAGCCGGAGGCCTCGCCGGCCCGGACCATGTTGACGTAGATCTTGGAAAAGAGGCGGGGGTGTTCTTCCAGGGCAACGGTCAGGGAGTTGCCCTCGTTGACCGCATCCTTGATCTGGGCGATGATCTTCTTGAGTACAGGGTTGGCGGTCTGTTCGATCAGCCCGTCCAGCGACTGGACCAGGGGGATGCCGGCACCCAGGAGGGTGGCCAGCTGGCGGGTGACGACATGGATCTCCTGGGGCGCAACCCTGCGGCCCAGCTGGATCGAGAGCAGCGAGCCCTTCTTTTCCTTTTTCGTCCGGCTCGAGGTCTCCCTGATCTCGACGGGATAGTTGCCCTGACTGCGGATCTTCTGACGGACGGCGCTCTCGCTGTCGCCATCGAGGATGCCTTTTATTTTTTTGCCCGAGCCGTCGAGGGCGGTGAATTCATAGACAGGCATAAGCTCACCAGGAGAGCAGGAGGAGGGACATGGGGCCCGGAGCTGCGGCCCCGGGAATCGCGGCGCCAAAAAAAACGCCATAGCCATTGCACCGGCCAATCAGTGTGCTAATATAGCCCGCTGTCTGGTAAGAAAGCAATCGTCTTCTTTAGCCTCTGGAGGGTCTTATGCAGCTATCCATTGAATATTGTGTGCAGTGAAACTACCAACCCAGGGCTGCCGGTCTGGCAGCCGAGTTGGAGCAGGCCTTTGGCGATCAGCTTGAGGTCACCCTGATCCCCGGCGCAGGCGGCGTCTTTGAGGTCCTCTGCGACCAGCAGCCCCTGTTTTCCAAGAAGCAGCTGGGGCGTTTTCCGGACCCGGGCGAGATCCTCCGGCTTCTTCGCGGCCAGGGCTAGCTAGCCATACCGGTCATACCGTTGGGGGCCTAGGCTTGCTCGCCCCCAATCTGCCGACACTGGGAGACGCATTGGGCACAGCTGTCCCTGGGACTCCCTTTGCTGCAATAATCGGCAAAGCCGGCGATCAACTCCTTGCCGCCCCGGGGACAGATCGCAAGAAATTTGCTAAATTGCACCATCCTGTTTATTATCTCCCGAGGAGCGGTGTGCTCAATCTTGCAGGCCCCCTGTTCGGCGGTGGTTTCGTCCAGGGCAAGGACCTCGATGAAAAATTGTTTCAGGGCGTTGTGGCGTTCGATAACGTCTTCGGCCACCTCTCGGCCGCTTGCCGTCATGGTGATGACTTCATAGGGCACGTAGTTGATCAGGCCCTTCCTGGAAAGGGCTCGCAGGGCCTCGGTAACCGAGGGCCCGCTGACCTCCAGTCGTGCGGCGATATCCTTGCCTCGGGCAACCTGTTTTTCAGCGATAATGTGGTAAATTGCTTCGATATAATCTTCCAGGCTGGCACTTAACTGTTGCTTGGTGGGCACGACAAATCCTCTGTGGTGGAAATTTTACATGTATCTACGCGAGGATAATTCCTGTCTGGAAACCAGTCAAGGATTATGTCGGTGCCGAGCGGATCTCTTCTTGAGGATCGATTAGAATGTTACATGAATTGCGGGTTCATAATCTGGCCCTGGTGGACGCCTTGCACTTTGACGTCTCGGAACGTGGTGCCGGTCTGATCGTTCTGACCGGTGAAACCGGAGCCGGCAAGTCCATCATTCTCCAGGCCATTCATCTCCTGGGCGGGGGGCGGAGCTCTGCCTCCTGGGTGCGCAACGATTGCGACCAGGCCATGATCGAGGCCCTGTTTGAGATCGGGCCGGAACAGCAGCCCCTGCTGGAACTGCTCGATGATCAGGCCCTGCGTGATGGTTCCGGCTGTATCGTCCGCCGGATCATCACCCGTCAGGGCCGGAGTAAACTCTACATCAATGACCAGCTGGTGACCGCCAGGATTGCCTCGGATCTGGCCGAGGGACTGGTGAACATTGCCAGCCAGCATGACAATCAGCAGCTCCTGAACGTGCGCCACCATGTGGATTTTTTGGACAGTTATGGGGAGCTGTGGCCCCTGCGCAGCGAGTACAGCCGCCTGTTTCGCCAGTGGCAGAAGATCTCCAGTGAGCTGCGTCAGCTCCTGGAGCGTGAGCAGGACAAGGAGCAGCAGAAGGACTTTTTTCAATTTCAGCTGGAGGAGATCGAGTCGGCCCAGCTGGTGGTCGGCGAGGACGAGGAGTTGATCAGGGAGCGGGATCTGCTCAAGTCTTCGGCCACGGTGGTGGCCATCGTCGATAAGGCTCACCAGCTCTTTGCCGGCAAGATCCTCGATACCCTGGCAGAGGTGCGCAAGGACCTGGGCCAGTTGGCCGAGCTGGATCCCGACGCCTCAGCCCTGGCCGAGCGGGCCATCTCTGCCTGTTACGAGGTGGCCGACATCGAGCAGGAACTCAGCGCCTATGGGGCGGCCGTCCCCACGGATGTCTCCAGGATGGAGGGCATCTCCGAGCGCTTGGCCCTGCTCAAGCAGCTGCAGCGCAAGTATGGCGCCACCCTGGAAGAGGTCCTGGCCTTTGCCGGCAACATCCGTCAGGAGCTGGTCGCCCTGGAGAACCTGGAGGGGCAGATCGATGAGCTGGAGCTGGAGCTGGAAAAGGTGAGCACCAAGGCCCTGCTCAGGGCCACGGAACTCTCCCAGTACCGCAAGGAGGCGGCCCGGAAGTTGGAGCAGGCCATGGAGGAGGAGCTGGCCTCGTTGAGCTTTCATCAGGCCTGTTTCCGGGTTCAGCTCAAGGCACCCGAGGGGCTGGGCATGGAGGGGGTCCAGCTCACCGGTCTGGACACGGTGGAGTTTCGTTTCTCCGCCAACCCCGGTGAGCCGGACAAGCCCCTGGCCAAGGTGGCCTCAGGAGGGGAGCTCTCCCGGCTGATGCTGGCCATGAAGTGTATCCTGGCCAGACGCGATCAGGTCGACACGGTCATCTTTGACGAGGTGGATGCCGGTATCAGCGGCCAGGCCGCCGAGGCGGTGGCCGAGAAGATCCGTCAGCTGGCCGGTCATCACCAGGTGTTCTGCATCACCCACCTGCCCCAGATCGCCGCCGGGGCGGATATCCACTTCAAGATCGAGAAGCAGGTCCGGGACGGCCGGACCAGGACGGTCCTGGTCCGGCTCGATGCCGAGGCCCGGGTGGCTGAGCTGGCCAGGATGCTGGGCGGCTCCGATCCCAGCGGCCAGACCATGGTCTATGCCAGAGAACTGGTGGAGCGCAAACAACAGCGGAGCAGGGTATGAAAAAGACAACGGCAGTAGGGCTCTTTTCCGGTGGCCTGGACTCGATCCTGGCCTGCCGGGTGGTGGTGGCCCAGGGCATCCGGGTGGTGGCCCTGAAGTTTGTCACCCCCTTCTTTGACTATGAGCTGCTGGGCCGGGAGGAGGAGTACCAGGCCGAGGTGGCACGCAAATACGGGCTCTCGGTGGAGCTGGTGGATCTGAGTGAGGGCTATCTGGAGCTCCTCCATAACCCGGCCCATGGCTTTGGCAAGCATTTCAACCCCTGTATCGACTGCAAGATCCTGATGCTCACCAGGGCCAGGGAGCGGATGGCCCGGTACAAAGCCTCCTTTCTGATCACCGGTGAGGTCCTGGGGCAGCGGCCCATGTCCCAGCGCAGGGATACCCTGCGGGTGATTGAACGGGAATCCGGCTGCAGCGGTCTGCTGCTGCGACCGCTCTCTGCCAAGCTGCTCAATCCCACAGCAGCCGAGCAGGAGGGGCTGGTGGATCGTTCCCGTCTCCACGGCTTCTCCGGCCGGGGGCGGAAGGCGCAGATGCAGCTGGCCCGGGAGTTCGGGATCACCGACTATCCCAACCCGGCCGGGGGCTGTATCCTGACCGACGTCAACCTGGGCCGCAGGATCGAACGCTTCTACAGCGGGGAACATCCCTTTGGCGGCGCAGGGATCACGGTGGAGGACATCAACCTGCTGCTGCTGGGGCGTCAGTATCTGCTCTTTGACCGCTACTGGCTGATCCTGGGGCGCAACGAGGAGGAGAACCTCCGGCTGGAGGCGGCCCGTGGTCCGGATGACTGGCTGTTGCAGATGACTGAGCACCCTGGCCCCACCGGTCTGCTGCGCTACGCGGCCAGGGAGGCAGGAGCAGGGGAGGGTGAAGAGCTGATCCGGGTGGCTGCCGGCATGGCCGTGCGTTTTGCCAAGAAGGTGGACGGGGTCAGTTTGCCTGCCCAGGTCATGGTTGAGACGCCGGCCGGCAGTGAAAGCCGGATCTTTGCACCGCTGGAAGAGAGCCGCTTCCAAGCCTGGCGGCTGGAGTAGTTGGCTGCCATGGCTTCCCCGGCCTCCCTGGCCTCAAACCTCACTGCTCAGCAGCTGGCCGGGCTCTTTCCGGACTGGCTCCGGCAGAGCCTGGCCCGGCTGCAGCAGCGGCGAGCGGGCAGGATCTATCTTGCCGGCGGCACGGTTCGGGATCTGCTCCTGGGACGTTCACCCCAGGATATAGACCTGACCATCCGGGCCGATGCCCGTCTCCTTGCCCGGGAGCTGGCCGCCCTGGTGGGCGGGACCTATGTGCCCCTGGGGCGCAACGAGGATGCCGCCCGGGTGGTCCATCAGGGGGTGACCGTGGATGTCTCGGCCTTCCGAGAGGGAGCCACCAGCTTTCGCCAGGAACTGGGCAGACGTGATCTGACCATCAACGCCCTGGGCTGCTGCCTGAGCCCCCTGCTCGGGCAGGGAGAGGGAAAGGGAACTGGGGCAGGGGCAGGGACAGGGCAGCCGGCCCTGATCGATCCCCTGGGCGGCCTGGCCGATCTGGAGCAGGGAAGGATCCGCCATGCCTTTCAAGGGGCCTTTCAGGAGGACCCGCTCCGGCTCTTACGGGTCTATCGCTTTGCAGCCAGCCTGGGCTTCACCATCAAGGGGGCCACCACGGACCTGGTCCAGCGGCAACGGCAGCTGATCGCTGCGGTGGCTCCGGAGCGGATTCATCATGAGCTGGACCTGATCATGGCCTCCGGGCGGGCGGCCCCGACCTTGAGTGCGATGGTGGACTCCGGCCTCTTCTGGGAGCTCCTGCCCGAGCTGCGGGCGGGGCAGGGGATGGCGCAACCTGCCAGTCATCATCTCGACGTCTTCGGCCATAGCCTCGAGGCCCTCCTGCAGATGGAGGCTCTCCTGGCCAGCCCCTCCTGCGGTTATGCCCCGCCCAGGGAGTCGCTGGCGCTCTATGGCCGGGACCCGGCCAACCAGTTGGTTCTCAAGTGGGCAGCCCTGTTCCATGACGTGGGCAAGCCCCGGACCCATGGGATTGATCAGGCCCGGGGGGGACGGATCACCTTCTATAACCATGACCAGGTGGGGGCCGCTCTCTTTGCCGGGTTTGCAGAACGCTATCGTTGGAGCAGCCGGGCGCAGCGGCGGGTGGCCCGCCTGATCAGCCAGCATATGCGCCCCTTTCATCTGGCCAATGTGGCCCGACAGGGCCCGGTTTCCACCAAGGCCTGTATCCGTCTGCTCGAGAGCCTGGGAGAGGAGCTGGCGGGCCTCTTTCTGCTGGCCATGGCCGATGCCAGGGCCGGGCAGGGGAGCCTGCGGCCCGAGGAGATGGAGGCGGAGCTCGGCAGGCTCTATGACCGGCTGGAGACCGTTGCCCGCGAGAATGTGGCCCCGGTACTGGAGGGGGAGCCGCTGCTCACGGGCAGGGACCTGATTGGCGAGTTCGGTCTGGTCCCGGGGCCGCTGTTTAAGGTGCTTCTGAAGGCGGTTACCGAGGCCCGGATGGAGCAGAGGGTGGTCAGCCGTGAGCAGGCCCTGGCCCTGGTGGCTGAGCTGTTGGCCGAGCGGGAAGAGTCGTAGCAGCACCCAGGGGCAGTTGCCCTGAATGAGTTTCGTCCAGTCTCGCTGATCCCGGAGTATCAAGGTGGCCTCGAGTGAATATCTGCGATGGATGTTCTCGCCCGGTCTGAGCGTAAAGAAGAAATTGAAGTATTACAGATCCCGCTTAAGCGGGAAAACGAAGAAAGGGAAACTATGCGTAAACCCCAGGATTTTTATTTCAACAAGGCCAAGAAAGACAACTATCCGGCCCGCTCGGTCTATAAGCTGGAAGAGGTCCAGCAGAAGTATCGTTTTTTAAAGAAACGGCAACGGGTCATCGATTTCGGCTGTCATCCGGGCAGCTGGAGTATCTATGCCGCCGAGGTGGTCGGGGAGCAGGGGGTGGTGGTGGGAGTGGATCTGCAGCCAACGGATATCCCCCAGCAAAAACCCAATGCCGAAATCCATTGGCTCTGTTATGATGTCTTTGCCGATGATCTGGTTGAAGAGCTGCGCAGGCAGTGGCAGGGTTTCCATGTGGTGCTCAGTGATATGGCGCCCCGAACCACCGGCAGCCAGTATGCCGATCACCAACAGTCCATGCGTCTGGTCCGCAGGGTCTTGGAACTGTCCCGCTCCCTGCTGCACGAAAACGGGACCTTCTACTGTAAGGCCTTCCAGGGGGAAGACTTTCCCCAGGTGGTGGAGGAGTGCAAGCCCTTCTTTCAGACGGTCAAGGTGGTCAAGCCCAAGAGTTCGCGTAAGGAGAGTCGGGAGGTCTTTATTCTCGGCCGTGGTTTTCGTCCCAGGGCCCAACCGGCCTGAGCCATCGGCAGCAGGAGCTGCAGCCGGGGGGAGAGGGATTGCACTGCATAATCATAATGGCGTAAGAGATGGGGCTCTTGGACAGGCGGCTCGGGCTTTCTGCCGAAAGAGGCAGAGGGGATCGCTGTTCACGCTCATCTGGAGATAAATAGAATAAATAGAATCAAAGAGGGAGTCAGTCAGTGTCAGGACATTCAAAATGGAGCACGATCAAGCGGAAAAAAGGGGCCATCGATGCCAAGCGCGGTAAGATCTTTACCAAGCTGATCAAGGAGATCACCATTGCCGCCAAGATGGGCGGTGGTGACCCTGACGGCAATCCAAGACTGCGGAGTGCGATCATCTCTGCCAAGTCAGAGAATATGCCCAAGGACAACATTGATCGGGCCATCAAGAAGGGAATCGGTGACCTGGACGGAGCCGTCTATGAGGAGATCCTCTATGAAGGTTATGGCCCCGGCGGGGTGGCGGTACTGGTGGAGACCATGACCGACAACAAGAACCGGACCGTGGCTGATATCCGTCATTATTTTGCCAAGTCCGGGGGGAACCTGGGTGAATCGGGCTGTGTGGGCTGGATGTTTGACAAGAAGGGCACCATCACCGTGGACAAGGAAGGGGTGGATGAAGAGACCCTGATGGACATCGCCCTGGAGGCCGGAGCCGAGGATGTGGTGGAAGAGGAGGATGGCTATCAGGTCCTGACCCTGCCCGAGGACTTCAACGACGTGGTGGAAGGGCTGGAAAAGAGCGAGGTCAGCTGCAGTGAGGCCGCCATTACCATGGTGCCGCAGAACATGGTGGATGTCAGCGAGGAAAAGTCGGCCAAGTCCCTGCTGCGTCTCCTGGAAAATCTGGAAGATCACGACGATGTGCAGAAGGTGCATGCCAACTTCGATATTCCCGACGAACTGATGGAAGCCCTCTCCTGAGAGGGAGCCTGAGCCAAGCCGGTGATACGTATCCTCGGGATTGATCCGGGCTCCCGGGTGACCGGCTACGGGGTGATTGCCGCACGGGGCCATGAACTCGGTTTCATTGCCTGCGGCACCATCCGCACCACCCATGAGGCGGATTTTTCCAGGCGGCTGGCCATCATCTTTGAGGGGATCTCTCAGGTGGTAGCCAGCCACCAGCCCCAGGTGGCTGCGGTGGAGGAGATCTTTGTCAGCCGTAACCCCGGTTCCGCCCTCAAGCTCGGCCATGCCCGGGGTGCCGCCATTGTCGCGGTGCAGCAGTACCCACTCCAGGTCTTTGACTATACCGCCCGTAAGGTCAAGCAGACCATCTCCGGCTATGGGCAGGCCGACAAGGCCCAGGTGCAGCAGATGGTCCAGGCCCTGCTGGAGTTGGATGTAACCCCCTCAAGCGATGCAGCCGATGCCCTGGCCGTGGCCATCTGTCATGCCCAGCATCTGAGCTATCAGCAAAGTTTCAGCCGATGAGAAGAACCGACCCCTGATGATGCCTATTTCTTTCGTTCCTTCCCGCTCTTTTGTTCAGCGGCCCTTCCCTGCCTGGTCCACACCATGATCGCCTCCCTAAACGGTATCCTCAGGTTCAAAGATAACAGTGCGGTCATCCTCGATGTCCAGGGGGTGGGCTACGAGGTCCTGATCTCGGCCCGCACCCATGACACCCTTCCCCGGGTGGGCGAGGAGTGTTTTCTCCTGATCCATACCAGTGTCCGCGAGGACTCCATCACCCTCTACGGTTTCGGCGACCAGGAGGCCAAGGAGCTCTTTCTCCTCCTGGTGACGGTCTCCGGCATCGGTCCCAAGCTGGCCCTGGCCATCCTCTCCGGTCTGGGCTTGAGCGAGCTCTGCAGCGCCATCAGCATGCAGGATCATGCCAGGCTCACCTCCATCTCCGGGGTGGGCAAGAAGACTGCCCAGCGCCTCTGTGTGGAGCTGGCGGAAAAGGTCACCGGCCTGGGGTTGGGCGGTGGAGTCTCGCCGGCCCTTGCCAAGGCCGGGGCAGCCCCCGGGACAGTGCCAGGGGGAAACGGTATGCAGGATGCGGTGTCTGCCCTGGTCAACCTGGGTTATCCCCAGCACCTGGCCTGGCAGGCCCTGCGCCAGGTGCAGCAGCGGCATCCGGAAACGGCGGATCAGCTGGCCGTGGAGGAGCTTATCCGCCTGGCCCTCCAGGGCCTGGCCCAGGCAGGAGCAGGCAGGTAGGTGAGCCATGAATTTTGAAGAAGAGTGCAGCGGCAAACGTTTGCTGGCCGGCGACGAGCGGGAGGGTGATCTCCAGCCTGAGCTGGAGATTCGGCCCAGGCGCCTGGATCAGTATATCGGTCAGGAGCGGCTCAAGGAGAGTCTGCGGATTTTTATCCAGGCGGCCCGTCGCCGTAACGAACCCCTGGACCATGTCCTGTTTCACGGTTTTCCCGGCCTGGGCAAGACCACCCTGGCCTATATCATTGCCCAGGAGATGAACGCCGGGATCAAGGTGACCTCAGGCCCGGTGATCGAGCGGCCCGGCGACCTGGCCGCGATCCTGACCAGTCTCCAGCCCGACGATGTGCTCTTTATCGACGAGATCCACCGGCTCAATCACGTGGTGGAAGAGATCCTCTATCCGGCCATGGAGGACTACCAGCTTGATCTGGTCATAGGTCAGGGACCGGGGGCGCGTTCGGTGAAGATGGATCTGCCCCGTTTTACCCTGGTGGGGGCCACCACCAGAACCGGCCTGCTGACCCCGCCCCTGCGGGATCGCTTTGGGGTGATCCTTCGCCTGGACTACTACAGCCCCGAGGAGCTGAAGACCATTATCCAGCGGACCGCCGGCCTGTTCCGGCTCAGGATCGACGAGTCGGGCGCCCTGGAGCTGGGCAAGCGTTCCCGGGGCACCCCCAGGATCGCCAACCGCCTGCTGCGGCGGGTCCGGGATTTTGCCGAGGTCGGGGGCCATCCGGTGGTGACCGCCGAGGTCGCCGACCAGGCCCTGAATATGCTCAATGTGGACCGCCTGGGCCTGGACGAGATGGATCGCCGTATTCTTCTCACCCTGATCGAGAAGTTCCAGGGCGGCCCCATCGGCCTGGAGACCCTGGCCACTGCGGTCTGCGAAGAGAAAAACACCCTGGAAGATGTCTATGAGCCCTTCCTGATTCAATCCGGCTTCCTGATGCGTACCCCCCGTGGTCGCATGGCCACCGAGGCGGCCTACCTCCACTTCGAGTATACCCCGCCCCAGCGGCTCCACCAGGGCCGCTTGTTCGAGTAAGGGGATCGGAGCGCAGGCTGAGCCGGTCTTTGCCTCCTCTTTTCCTGTTCCTGTGTCTCCCTCTCTTTTCTCAGTATATTCTAATTTTTCAAAAGGGCCTAACAACGCATCTCCTATACAAGAAGGTTGGGACCTAAGCTCGCCTGTTCCAAGATTCAAAAAATCGTGAAGATGTTCATTGGCATAATCTGATCCTCACCTTCAGGCCCAAAAAGTATGAGGGATGTCCCTTCCGAATAGTCCCATACGATGAGGAGCACTATCCCTGCGGGAGATCTCCTGGCTGGTTTTAATAGAATTCATTATGGATATATCAATTTTGCCGTCATGCCCGCGCAGGCGGGCATCCAGCTAAAAAAAGGTTCCGGTTCCTTTCCCCCTCTCCGTCATGCCCGCGCAGGCGGGCATCCAGCTCTTTACACCAATCTCTCATATAACCACTGGGGGGGATTCCTGCTCTGCGTTGTATTTCTCAACTTTTACGCCATTTTTTGCCTATACTTCTGCTTGATTGTTATCTGTTCCCAGATACGCTGCCTTAGTAGGTCGTTGCTCACACCGGTGTAGAATGTCCCATTTCGTATGGTCGTCAAGGTGGAGGGATTAGGGGGCTTCATGGTTCCCCCCAAGACTGGATTCCCGCCCTACGGGGGAATGACAACCAAACAATGGATGACAGGGAGGGGAGAGGTCCCCGCTGCTCATGCCTTGGGAGATCCGGATGGACCCCCTTTTTTCGTCTTCCCCACTTTGCACCCCCCTGCTTCGTCACCCTCTAGTTTAAAAAAAATGAGTTGATCGTGCGCTCGGGAGAGCAACTGTCTTTCTCTAAAAGTTTCTGGATTTCAGCCCCTTGAGAAGGGAACGTCGCTTGGTCCCCTGCTGCTCTGCTCGATCCTGGGATTACGTCCATCGCTCATGTGGTGGTGGCGACCCCTGGTGAGCCACTATATATGGTATGTTGCCCCCTTAGTCTCCAGGGGGCAACATGCTGATCTTCTGATGATTTGTCCTTGACGCTCTTTTCTGCTTGGTATACAACGGGTGTATGGTGGTGCAAAGTGGTTAAAAGGGGGTGCGTCGCTCCTGAAGATATGCTCTGAAGGAAGACATGGCAGAATACAGGTTTCGCAGTCGCTCAGAACACACCCTAGACACCAAGGGACGGCTGAACATTCCCAGCCGGTTCCGGGAGGTGTTGCGCGAGATCTATAGCGAAACCCTGATTGTCACCAACTGGGACAACTGTCTTCGTGCCTATCCGCTCAGCGAATGGGAAGAGCTCGAAGAAAAGCTGATCGACCAGGGGAGGATGCAACCTGGTTTTGCCGACTTTGTCCGCTACGTCATCTCCGGGGTCACCGAGTGCACCCTGGACAGGCAGGGCAGGATTCTCCTGCCGGGCACCCTGCGCAGTGAATTTGAGATAGAAAAAGATGTGGTCCTCAACGGGATGCTGCATCATTTTGAGATCTGGGAAAAAAATGCCTGGGCCGCAGAACGGCTCAAGACCAGAAACAGATTTTCCGACTTCAGCCCAGGGCTTTCCTCCCTGGGTATCCTATAGCCTTTTGTCCTTGTCATGGTAACCGAGAACAGCACCTTACATGTGCCGGTGTTGAGCCGGGAGATCCTTCACTGGCTGGCCCCTGTGCCCGGTGGGGTGTACGTGGATGCCACCCTGGGGCTCGGCGGTCACAGCGGCGAGCTGCTCAGGCATACCCCGCCGGTTGGCGGCGTCTATGGCTTTGAGTGGGATAAAGACGCAGCGATCCTGGCCGGTGAGCGCTTGGGCGGCCACGGGGAGCGCTTTCATCTGGTCAGTGCCTCATACGCCAACCTGGTGGAGGAGCTGGAGCGACGGGGAATCCACCAGATTGACGGTTTGATTGCCGACCTGGGGGTCTCTTCGCTCCACCTGGACCGGGGAGAGCGGGGTTTTACCTTTCGTCAGGACGCCCCCCTGGATATGCGGATGAACCAGGAGGGGGGGCTGACCGCTGCCGAGCTGGTCGCCAGGTTGAGCGAGGCAGAGCTGGCAGATGTGTTTTATCACTACGGTGAAGAGCGCCAGGCCAGACGGATCGCCCGCTACCTGGTTGAAGCCCGGGCCCAGGCCCCGGTGGTGAGTACCGGCCAGCTGGCGGAGATCGTGGCTCGGGCCATACCGCTGAAGTATCATCCCAAGAAGATACATGTGGCCACCAAGGTCTTTCAGGCCCTGCGGATCGCCGTCAACGGAGAGTTTGACAACATCCTTCGACTGTTGACCACCGCTCCCCAGGTCCTGGCCCCCGGAGCCCGGATCTGTATCATCAGTTTCCACTCCCTGGAGGACCGGATGGTGAAAAAGACCTTCAGCGAGCATCCCGCATATCAGGTCCTGACCAGAAAACCGGTACAGGCCTCGGTCGAAGAAGTGCACGACAATCCGCGTTCGCGCAGCGCCAAGTTACGGGTGGCCCAGCGAACAGAGGCTGCGGATCGCAGCCGGAGTTGAAGCCCTGTTGAAGCCCTATCGAGCCCAAGGAGGAGGTGTTATGATAGTAAATTATAATGTGAGAACCTATCGACCCGTTCACCGCCCCGTTGTGATGCGTCAACGGCCTGCAGCCAAGACCTTTCTGCCGGCAACAGCCGAGTTGCGCAGGGCCCTGGCAGTGATGGTGGTGGCGGCCCTGCTGGTGGTGCTTGCGGCCAGTCAGCTCTTTTCCTGGCAGATTGGACGGGTCCAGCTTGGTATGGCCCAGCTGGAGCAGCAGGGGCGTCAGTTGGCCGAGGAGCAGGCCCTTCTTCGGGAGCAACGGGACAGGTTGATCTCGGCGCGACATATTCAGGCCGTTGCCGGAGCCCGCTTAGGACTCTTTGTCCCGAAAAAAGGTCAGGTTCATTCCATGTGATCCATGGTACGTACGATTTCTCCCAGTCAAAAGAAACAGAGGAAACGACAACGACTCTATCTGCTCCTTGCTCTCGTCCTGTCGGTCAGCGCTGCCATTGCCCTTCAGCTCTTCTCCCCATCCCTCCGGGGTGTCGGCAGGTCAATGGCCTCCCTGGTCAACAGCCTCTTGCAGAGATCAGCGGGCGAGTCGCCCGCTGATGCTGTTTTAAGGGGCACGATCTACGATCGTTCCCTCAGGGAACTGGCCGTATCCTATCGCCTCTTTCGCCTCTATGTGCATCCGGCAGAGATCGAGGATCGCCATAGGGTGGCCGAGGCCCTGGCAGCCATTGTCGGCGAAAAGAGAGAGATCCTGGAGGTGCAACTCAGGAGCCGTCAGCGGGTGGTGGAGCTTGCCGACGACCTGGACCGTGACCAGGCCGCGGCGGTAACGGCTGCGGGCCTTGCAGGGGTCTATGCCAAGGCCGAGGAGGTCCGTTTTTATCCCGGCCATACCCTTGCCTCCCATGCCCTCGGCTTTGTGGGCGAGGGGACGGGCCTGGCAGGGATCGAAGGCGTCTTTGATACGGTCCTCCAGCCCGGAGAGTTCCGCAACGCTGCTGCAGCGGCCATTGATTTCAAGGAGGAAGAGAAACTGGGGCGGACCACCACGGATCTGATCCTTACCCTGGATATTGAACTCCAGAAACAGTTGGAGGCAAGGTTCCGAGACTACCTGACTCAGCAGGATGCAGCCAAGGGCATGGGGGTGTTGCTCGAGCCGTTCAGCGGCAGGGTCCTGGCGGTGTTGAACCATCCCTCCTTTAACCCCAACTACTTTTGGCAGGCCGACGAACGGGTGCAGCGTAACCGGCTCTACCACCGTTATCTGCATAAAGGCTTGATCCAGGGCTTGATTACCCGGGCCGCCGCCATCGAGCGTAAGGGCCTTTCTGCCGGCAGGCTGCTCCCCCGAACCGTGGGGGCCCCTGATTATGGTTTGAGCCCGGAAGAGGTGGCTGAGTTTGAGCAAGGGCTCCAGCTCTTTGCGCCGGTGAGCAACAGCTGGAGCAGCTCCACGGATCCTGCTGCTGTACTTGGCTTCGGCTCCACCAGGACCGCCCTCAGCGCTGCCCAGATGGGGGTTGCCCTGGCCAGTCTGGTCAACGGCGGCTGGCGGATTACCCCCTATATGCTGGCTGGTCTCTATGATCATGCCACCGGGGCCAGGTACCCCCGGCGGGGAGACAGTGTGGAGCGTCGCCATGTCTTGGATCCGGCCGCAGGGGTGGTCATTCGTCGGGAGCTGTTTCGATCCGATCGAGCCGAGAGCAGGGCAAAGGCCGGCAGCAAGGTGGTCAGCGTCACCTCCTCCCATGTGGGTGTTGAGCTGGAAGATGGTCTGTCCCGCTATCTGATGCAGGAGCTCTATGTGGGCATGATTCCGGCGACCAGGCCGAAGTACCTCCTGATCATGGCCGTGGAAAAAGATCGGCTCTACCCCCTGCCCAGCCGCCGGGGCAAGAAGCGGATGCGGCTTGCGGCCATTGGCGAGACCATGCTTACCCAGCTGGGGGCGAGCACGCCCCGGGAAGAGAACGGTTTTCCCGGGGGCAAGAGCCGCGAGAATTTGCGTCGTTTTTTTATCAGTAAACGCCTGGACTTCCAGGAACCGGAGCAGGTGGTCAGTGCGCCACCCCTGGCCATGCCCCAGGTCACCGGTCTGAGTCTGCGTAAAGGGCTGCAGCGACTGAACCGCCATCGCCTTCGTCTTCGGATCAGCGGCAGCGGCACCATTGTTGATCAGCAACCTGCGCCAGGGGCATCCCTGCGGGGTATAGATGAGTGTATCCTCACCTTGGAGTCGGAAATTTAAGACCTATGCATCATGACCTGGAAACCATATTGGCCGGGGTGGCGAACCCCCAGCTCTCCCGGGAAGAGACTGGCGCTTCCACAGCGGTCAGCCACCTGACCTGCAGCAGCTCCGAGGTGGGCCCGGGTACGCTCTTTGTGGCCCTTGAAGGGAGCCGGCTCGATGGCCATGATTTTATAGATCAGGCCTTTGCCCGGGGAGCGGTGGCCGTGGTGGCCCGCCGGGGAACGATTCACTCCAGAAACGGCGGAGGACCCCGGGAACTGATCATCGAGGTCGATGATCCCAGGTCTGCCCTGGCAGAGATGGCCGCAGCCTGGTATGATCACCCGGCCGAGGGCCTGGTCACCATCGGGATAACCGGCACCAACGGTAAGACCACCTGCACCTGGCTGCTGGAGCAGCTTCTGGTCCAGGCAGGGCATACCCCCGGGGTGATCGGCACGATCAACTATCGCTACCGTCACAACCATGAGACCCGGGTGATCTGCGAGGCCCCCCTGACCACCCCGGATCCCCTGACCCTGCAGCGCTTGATCCGGGAGATGGCGGACCAGGGGGTGAGCCACCTGATCATGGAGGTCTCCTCCCATGCCCTGGATCAGCACCGCTTGGGCAGTCTCTGTTTCGATGTCTGCGCCTTTACCAACCTGAGTCGCGATCATCTCGATTATCATCAGAGTTTTGCCGCCTATTTTCAGGCCAAGCAGCGGCTCTTCCAGGAGCATCTCAAGCCTACAGGCACGGCGGTTGTGGTCACCGAAGACTGCGGAGGCAGTGAAAACTGGGGTCAGCGTCTGTACTCCGCCCTGGAGGGCTGTTCCCGACTCTGCTGCGGTTTCGGTCCTGGCCATGAAATCCGGGCCGCAGAGCTGGTTCAGGATGCAGCCGGCAGCCGTTGTCGGCTGCGGGTAGGGGGAGAGGAGGGCAGGCTCCAGGCCCCCCTGATCGGTCGATTTAATCTGCTCAATATCCTGGTGGCAACCGGGGTGGGGCATGCGCTTGGTCTGGATCTGGCCACCATGATCACCGCCCTGGGCGGCTTGGAGCAGGTCCCGGGCCGGATGGAACGGGTGGTGCTCAACCCCCTGCAGGCCGAGCGGCAGCCGGTGATCCTGGTGGATTATGCCCACACCCCGGATGCCCTGGAAAACGTTCTCAAGACCGTCCGGGAGCTCGGGCCCAAACGCTTGATCTGTGTCTTTGGCTGTGGCGGCGACCGGGATCGGGGCAAGCGGGCCCAGATGGGAGCGGTGGCGGGCCGTTATGCCGATCTCAGCGTGGTGACCTCGGATAATCCCAGGGGCGAGGCCCCTGGGCAGATCATTGCCGACATCCTCCCCGGCCTCGCCGAGAGCGGCAGCAGCCGGCAGCAGTCGATCACTGCGGCTCTGGGCCGGGACACGCCGGAACGCACCTTTGTCGTTATCGAGGACCGGCGTGCGGCCATCGTCCAGAGCTGTGCCCTGGCAGAGCAGGGGGACTGGATCGTGATCGCGGGCAAGGGCCATGAACAGTATCAGCTGGCAGCCGGGGAGAAACTCTTCTTTGACGATCGCCTGGAGGCCCTGAACGGACTGGTGGCCTGGACCCCGGCCGAGCTGGCCGCAGCCACAGGGGGTGAGCTGCTCGCTGCTGCAGAGGCGCAGGTCTTTGCTGGGATCTCCACGGATTCGCGTCGGATCGGAGAGGGGGACGTCTTTGTCGCCCTGCGTGGTGAACAGTTTGACGGCCACCGTTACCTGGATGCGGCCTGCAGCCGGGGGGCGGCGGCCCTGATCGTCGAGCGGGAGCCGCTTAAGCTGCCCCCCGGGGTCCTGGTCATCCGGGTGGAGGATACCCTCCGGGCCCTGGGAGATCTGGCCGGCTATCGTCGGCAGAAGCTGGGGGCTCGCCTGCAGGTGGTGGCCATCACGGGCAGCTCCGGCAAGACCACGGTCAAGGAGATGACTGCCTCGATCTTTGCTGCCCAGGAGAACGAGGGAACCGGCCCCATGGATCCGATCCTCAAGACCGGCGGAAATTTCAACAACCTCATCGGCCTGCCCCTCTCCCTGCTGCCGGTGCAGCCGAGCCATACCACCGCCATCCTGGAGATGGGGATGAACAGCTTTGGAGAGATTGCCCGACTCACCGCCATTGCCGAGCCGGATATCGGCTGCATCACCAACGTCCAGCCGGCCCACCTTCAGGGGTTGGGCAGCGTGGCAGGCGTGGCCAGGGCCAAGGGCGAGTTGTTTGCCGGCATGGGGGCGGAGAAGGTGAAGGTGATCAACTGCGATGACCCCCATCTCCGCAGGCTCAGCCGCAGGGTCGGCGGCCGCCAGCTGGGTTTTGCTGTTACCCCGGCGGGCAGGAAACTCCGGCCAGGAGTCAAGGTCACCCGGGTGGTCAACCTGGGGGCCGCAGGCAGCCGCTTTACCCTGGAGCTTGAGGGGTGGAAGGCCCGGCTGCAGCTCCGGGTTCCAGGGCTGCATAATGTCAGCAATGGTGCTGCCGCTGCTGCCATTGCCCTGGCAGCCGGTGTTGCCCCTGAGGCCATCGTTGCCGGCCTGGAACGTTACCAGGCCTTTGATAAACGGATGGCCGCCCAGATCCTCCCCGGCGGGGTCCAGGTGGTCAACGATACCTACAATGCCAATCCTGCCTCCATGGAGGCTGCCCTGCGGGCAGTGGCCGCCTTTGGTGAAGGGTGCAGCCGGGTTGCCGCCCTGGGCGACATGCTTGAGCTGGGTGAGGCCGCAGGCCCTGCCCATGAAGAGCTCGGCCGCCTGGTGGCAGAGCTTGGTTACACCATGCTGGCCGTGACCGGTGCGCAGGCGGAGCAGGTGGCTGCAGGGGCACGGGCCGCCGGGATGGCAGCCAAGGATATCCACTGTTTTTCCACTCCCACGGACATTGCCGGCTGGCTCTATCAGCTGGTGACCAACGGGGTGATCAGCCAACGGGACTGGATCCTGGCCAAAGGTTCCCGGGGCATGCGAATGGAAACCATGATTGAGGCCTTGGAAGGCTACTTAACCCCAGAGTTGGATCTCTAAATAGTAATGTTGTATAATTTTCTCTATCCCCTCTATACGGAGTACAGTTGGTTGAATGTATTCCGCTATATCACCTTTCGCTCCATCGGCAGCTCGGTGACCGCCTTTCTGGTGCTCTTTGTGGTGGGCCCCTGGTTTATTGCCTGGTTAAAGAAGAGGCAGATCGGCCAGGTCATCCGCGAGGATGGGCCGGAGTCCCACTTTTCCAAACAGGGCATTCCTACCATGGGCGGGATGCTTATTCTCTTTGCCATGACCTTCTCCACCATGATCTGGGCCGACCTGACCAATGGCCTGGTCTGGCTGCTTCTCGGGATCTGCCTCTTCTTCGGGGCCATCGGCTCGGTGGACGACTGGAAAAAGATCCGTAAGGGCAACTCCCGGGGGCTCACTGCCAGGGAAAAACTGTTGCTGCAGATTGTGGGCGCCTCCATGGTCGCCCTCTACCTCTTGCTCCATCCCGAGTATGACGGTCGCCTGAGCCTGCCCTTTTTCAAAGGCATTCAGCCGGATATGGGCTGGTGGTACATTCCCCTGGCAGTGCTGGTCATCGTCGGCGCCTCCAACGCGGTCAACCTCACCGACGGCCTGGACGGCTTGGCTGCAGGTCCGGTGGTGATCAGCGGCTCGGTCTACCTGCTCTTCTCCTACGTGGCAGGCAACATGGTGATGGCCGAGTATCTCCAGATCCCCTTTATCCAGGGTGCGGGCGAGGTCGCGGTCTTTTGCGGGGCCCTGGTCGGGGCCTGTCTGGGCTTTCTCTGGTTTAACACCTTCCCTGCCCAGATCTTCATGGGCGACGTGGGCTCCCTGGCCCTGGGCGGGACCCTGGGAGCGGTCTCCATCATCATCAAGCAGGAACTGCTCCTGGCCATTGTCGGCGGCATCTTTGTGGTGGAGGCCCTCTCGGTGATCCTCCAGGTCGGCTACTACAAGCTGAGCGGCGGCAAGCGCATCTTTTTAATGGCGCCCATCCATCACCATTTTGAGAAGAAGGGCTGGGTCGAGCCCAAGGTGGTGGTCCGCTTCTGGATCATCTCCATCATCTTAGGCCTGGTTGCCCTGGCAACCCTGAAGCTGCGATGAGCATTCCGTTGACTCCCGGAAAGAGAGGGGTGGTCCTGGGCTGCGGCGCGGCCGGGCTATCGGTGGTCCGCTTCCTGCTCGCCCATGGCCAGGAGGTGGCCCTGTCCGACCGTGGACCGGCAGAGGCCCTTGACCCGGGACAGCTTGAAGCCCTGGAGCAACTGGGCGTAGCCCTGGAGTGGGGAGAACATAGCAGGGGGTTTGTTTTGGAGAGCGACTATATCGTCCCCAGCCCCGGGGTCCCCCTTGATATCCCCATCCTCCAGGCAGCCGCTGCCCGAAATATTCCGCTCCTGGGTGAACTGGCCCTGGCAGCCGGACGTTTCCAACTGCCGGTGATCGCCATAACCGGCTCCAACGGCAAGACCACGGTCACCGAACTGGTGGGCGAGCTCCTGGCTGCCCAGGGGATTCGCACCTTTGTCGGCGGGAATATCGGTACCCCCCTGTTGGATTTTTTCGTCGATCCGGGAGGGTACCAGGCCGTGGTCCTGGAGCTGTCCAGCTTTCAGCTGGAGCTGGCCGGAGACTTCAGGCCGGAGATAGCTATGATCCTCAATATCAGCCCGGATCACCTGGACCGGCATCATAGCCTGGAGGCCTATATGGGAGCCAAACTCAAGCTCCTTGCCAAGCAGCAGCCCGGGGATATCGCCATCCTGGGAGGAGATGATTCCCGGCTCGATCAGGCAGGGACAGCTCCCGGGGTTGCGCTCTATCGTTTTGGCCATGGTGCCACCAGTGAGGCCAGGGTCTGCGGCGATATCATCGAGCTGACCCTGGAACGAGATGCGGCTCGGTCAGTACCTCCGCCGGAACGCTACCGGCTGGAGCAGACCAGCCTGGCTACGGCGGTGAATCGCCTGAATGCGGCAGCCGCGCTCCTGGCCGTCCGCCTGCTGCCGCCCCTGCTGAGGACGCCGGCTGCAGGGGCAACTGATATCGGGCCCGAAGCGGTCCAGCTCGGCCTGGCTGGTTTTCAGCCGCCGCCCCATCGGATGGCAGAGGTGGCCATGATCGACGGGGTGCGCTACATCAACGACTCCAAGGCCACCAATGTCGGGGCCCTCCAGGCCGCCCTGGCAGGGAGCGAACAGCCGCTCATCCTCATCGCCGGCGGCCGGGACAAGGACAGTGACTTTCGGCCCCTGGCCGAGCTGCTGGCGAGCAGGGTCAGGCATCTGGTCCTGATCGGCGAGGCCGCCGCCAAGCTGGCCGCTCTCTTCAGGGGGCGGCTGGCAATCAGTCAGGCCTCCTCCATGGAGGAGGCGGTGGCGCTGGCCAGCGGGGTCGCAGCTCCCGGCGACTGCGTCCTCCTTGCCCCGGGTTGTGCCAGCTTTGATATGTTTCAGGGCTATGGCCATCGAGGCGAGGTGTTTAGCCGCTGTGTGCTCCAACTCAAGCAGGAAACAGAAACCGCAAAGGAAGGGAGATGACCAGAGTATGTTGTATCTGCAAGAAAGTAGAGCATGCCGGCAACTGGGGCTATCCCGACTCCAAGTCCGGGGTTGAGCGGTTCAGCCACGGCTACTGCCCTGCCTGTTTTTCCCGGGTGATGAGGGAGATTGACTCCTTTATCGTCAGCCGGCATCCGCTCGTGGTTCACGGCCGTGGTGAAATCTACTGTCATCACCCTCTGCTCGCGGCGGCCAAGTAAGATGCGTCTGGTGGTAAGCGGAGGCGGAACCGGCGGCCATCTCTTCCCAGGCCTGGCCGTGGCCAGGGGGGTGGAGCAGCGCCTGGCCTCGGCCGAGGTCCTCTTCATCACCACGGCCCGGGCCATGGACCAGGAGATCCTCCGCAGATCAGGACTCTCGACGGCGGTTATCCGCTGCAGCGGCATCAAGGGGGCCGGGTATCCGGCCAAGGTCCGCAGCCTGCTCCGTCAGCCTCTGGCCGTGTTCCAGGCCCTCAGCTTGCTCAGGGGCTTTCGGGCCGAGCTGGTCCTGGGGGTGGGGGGCTATGTCACCGGGCCGGTGCTCCTGGCGGCTAAGCTGCTGGGCCTGCCGACCTGTATCCATGAACAGAACTCGGTACCAGGCCTGGCCAACAAGCTGGCCGGCCGATTGGCTGATCGGATCTGTACCTCCATCCCCTGCGGAGAGGTTTTTCCTGCCGCCCGGACCGTCCTGACCGGTAACCCGGTTCGCGAGCAGATCCTTGCCCTGGCCGGCCGGGAGCGGGAGGAGCATGATCCCCCTGTGCTCTTGGTCCTTGGCGGCAGTCAGGGTGCCCACCGGGTCAATCAGCTGGTGGTTGAGGCCGTGGCAGAGCTGGTACAACGAGGCCTGCGCCCCAGGATGATCCATCAGACCGGGGAAATGGATCATGCCCTGGTGAAGGAGGCATACCAGGGGCTGGGGCTGGAGGCCGAGGTGCAGCCCTTTTTCACCGATATGGCCGCACTCTATGCTGCCGCCGATATGGCGATTTCCAGGGCCGGGGCCACCACCCTGGCCGAACTGGCCGTGGTGGGCCTGCCGGCCCTGCTCGTTCCCTATCCCTATGCAGCCGATGATCATCAGTGGTTTAACGGCCTCCACTATGCCGGCTCAGGGGGCTGCCTGCTCAAGCGGGAAGAGGAACTCAGTGGCACCGGTATGGCCGATCTGCTGGAACCCTGCCTGCGGGATCAGGCGACCCTTGAGCAGATGGCAGCCTCCATGGGGCAGCAGGGCATACCCGAGGCCACGGAGCGGATCGTAGACCAATGCGTGGAACTGCTCAGCCGCCGGAGCTGAGCAGGATACCTATCATAACCAGCGAGCAGAGCGAGTAGAGAAGAGTCATGTACAGGAAAACCAAGCATATTCATTTTGTCGGCATCGGCGGCATCGGCATGTCCGGCATCGCCGAGCTCCTCCTGAACCTGGGCTACCGGGTCAGTGGTTCGGACCTGCAGTCCACCGAGATCACCCGGCGTCTGGAGTCTCTGGGCGGCATCATTCACCGCGGTCATCAGGCCGCCTGGGTGGCAGGTGCCGACGTGGTGGTCACCTCCACCGCCATTGCCGGGGAAAATCCAGAGGTGGTCCAGGCCAGGGAGGAACATATCCCGGTGATTCCCAGGGCAGAGATGCTGGCCGAGTTGATGCGCCTGAAAAAGTATGGCATCGCCGTTGCCGGCAGCCACGGCAAGACCTCCACCACCTCTCTGCTGGCCTCCATCCTCGGTGAGGCCGGGCTGGACCCCACCGTGGTGGTGGGGGGCAAGGTGGCCCACCTGGGCGGCAGTAATGCCAAGCTGGGTGAGGGGGAGTTTCTGGTGGCTGAGGCGGACGAGAGCGATGGCTCTTTTCTCAAGCTCTCACCGGTGATCGAGGTGGTGACCAATATCGACCTGGAACACCTGGACTATTACCGGGATCTGGACCATATCAAAGAGGTCTTTCTCGAGTTTATCAACCGGCTCCCCTTTTACGGGGCAGCAGTGGTCTGTTTTGACGATGAGAACATTGCCCAGCTCCTGCCCCGGATCCGTAAACGGACCATTACCTACGGCCTGACCGAACAGGCCGATATCTACGCCACCAGGATTGTCAGCCATAACGGTGAGAGTTGCTTCACGGTCCGTCAGCGCGGTCGGGACCTGGGAGAGGTCCGTTTGCGCCGACCGGGACGCCATACCATCTATAACAGTCTGGCAGCCATTGCCGTCGGCCTGGAGCTGGAGATTGACTTTGAGGTCATCGCAGGGGCCCTGGCCGATTTCCAGGGGGTGGAACGACGGCTGGAAGTCAAGGGCGAGGCCAATGGGGTGCTGGTGGTGGATGACTACGGCCATCATCCCACCGAGATCCGGGCCACCCTGGATGCGGTGCGTGAGGCCTGGCCGGAACGACGGCTGGTGGTCGCCTTTCAGCCCCATCGCTACAGTCGGACCCAGGGGCTGTTTAATGACTTTATCACCGCCTTTCACCGGGCAGATGTGTTGATCCTCACCGATATCTATCCTGCCAGCGAGGCGCCCATAGAGGGGGTGAGCTCCCAGGCCCTTCGCGAGGCCATTCGCGAGCATGGCCAGCGTCAGACCTACCTGATCCCGGAGCTGATCACCGATCCCCAGGCCTTGCTCTCCATGGTGGAGCCCAATGATCTGGTGCTGACCCTGGGGGCCGGTAACATTGTCCGTAGCGGTGAGCAGCTTCTGGCACTGCTTGACCCTGTCGACCCTGTCGACTCTGCCGACTAGGAGCCGTGATGATCGCTGAGGAGCGTGCAGCACTGGCCCGGCTCTGTGCCACGGTGCACTGGGATGCGGATATGGGTGCCTACTCGACCTTTCGCACCGGGGGCAGGGTGGATGCCCTGGTGGATGTCCAGGACCTGGAGGAACTCGGCAGCCTCTTGTCCTGGTTGCAGGGCCAGGGGATCAGCTGGCGGCTTATCGGCGGAGGATCCAATATCCTGGTGGCCAGTCCCCGTGTTGAGGGGGTGTTTCTCCGGCTTAAGGGCGGCTTCTGTCAGGCCCGGAAGCTGCCCGATGCGCCGACTGCGTTCGGAACAGGCCTGGTTCGTGCAGGGGCAGGCTGCAGCCTGCCCCGCTTGGTTCGTTGTTGCTCCCTGGAGGGCTTGGGTGGGCTGGAGTGGGCCGTGGGCATACCCGGAACCGTGGGCGGTGCCCTCCGGATGAATGCCGGCGCCTATGGGGGTACCATCAGTCACCAACTCAGCAGGGTGAGTGTAATCGCGCCTGCCGGCAGCGACAGCAACAGTGGGGTCTGGAAGGTGGAGCAACTTGGTGCGGAGCAGATCGATTTTGGTTACCGCTCCAGTCGTTTTCCCGGAGCAGGGCCTGGGGAGCAGCCGGTCATTGTCTCGGCCGACTTCATCCTGGACCAGGCCGAGCCCGAGGATATCCGCAACCGGGAAAAGGAATACAGCCGGCAACGCAGGGCCAGCCAGCCGCAGGGTACGGGATTTTCGGCGGGTTCGTTCTTCAAGAATCCTCCGGGGGAGAGTGCCGGCCGTCTGATCGAGGCCGCCGGCCTGAAGGGGCTGGAGCAGGGCGATGCCCAGGTCTCTTGCTGCCATGCCAACTTTATCGTCAACAGGGGCCAGGCTACCCCCGGAGAGATTATCACCCTGATGAAACGCGTCCAGCAGGGAGTGGCTGACTCTGCTGGAGTTGTCCTGGAACCGGAAGTCGTTATTCTTTAGTGGCCTTTAGTGCCCTGATAATGCGGTGATAGTCGCTGGAGCCTCCCTGGAGCCGAGCAGATCGGCGGCCAGGCTTAAGCGAACAAGAATGGAGGGATGAGCAGAGAGATGGCAGCGTATACCCCAGGATCGTTCTCCTCCCCCCCGGGGCAGCGTAAGGCAAGGGGAAAACTGCTGCGCAGGCTGCGGGCCTGGTGGGCCAGGCGGAGCAGGCAGCGGCGAGGGGATTCCCCCGGGGTACAGGCGGTGGTCAGCGGTTTTCAGCGAGAACTCCGCCTGAAACGGTTTTCCAGGGGGATGGTGACCCTGGTGATCCTGGGCTGCAGCCTGGCAGGGATCTTCTGGCTGCTGAGTTCGGTCCTGATCCACTCCGAGGTCTTTCGGCTCACCGACATCCAGGTGAGCGGTAATCGCATTACCCCGGAGGCCGAGATCCTCGAAGCCGGTGCCCTGGAGAAGGGAAAGAGCCTGCTGCTCCTGGAGCGCGGAGCTGTGGCCGCTCGAATCGCGGCCCTTGCCTGGATCGACCGGGTCACCGTCAAGCGGCAATGGCCCTCCACCATCAGGGTGGTGGTTCGGGAACATCGTCCCCTGGCGCTTATAAATGTTGAAACCGGCCAGGGGAATCAATTATTCTACCTCAACAGGCAGGGAGTGATCTTCACTCCGCTCGGTCAGGGTGAAGATTTTGATTTTCCGGTGATCACCGGGCTCGCCTGGCTCCAGGCTGCTGCGGGTCAGCAGCTGCCCCGGGGCAGCCTGGCGGAATCAGCCATCCTGCTCTTGAAACGCGCAGCCCAGGGGAATGCCATCCTTCCCATCCAGTCTATCTCGGAGATACACCTGGATGAGGAGCAGGGCCTGGTGGTGTACCTGGTGGACCGGCCATTTCCCATTTACTTCGGGACCAGGAACATTCTGACCAAGTACGGTCGGCTGGTGAAGATCATGGAACGGCTTTACCGGAAAAAGAAGATGCAGGGGATCACGGCTATCCGGATGGATTATGCCAAAAATAAGATACTTGTGGCGAGAACAGGTGTGGATAGATGATGGATATGGAAGAGATGGAGAGGCGTGAGCCTGGTGATTTGGTCGCCGGTCTGGATATTGGCACCACCAAGATCATGGCGGTGATAGCCGAGGTCTTCGATGACCGGATCGAGATTGTCGGGGTGGGTACAGCAGCCTCCTCCGGGTTGAAAAACGGGGTGGTGGTCAACATCGAAGCCACGGTCAAGGCGATTCGCCAGGCAGTCAACGATGCCTCGGACATGGCCGGCTGTGACATCCAGACCGTCTATGTGGGGATTGCCGGTAATCACATCAAGGGTTTTAATTCGCCGGGCATCATTGCCGTCAACAATCAGGAGATCAAGGAGAAGGACATCGAGGCCGTCATCCAGGCAGCCCAGACCGTCAAGATCTCCGATAATCAGCAGATCATCCATGTCCTGCCCCAGGAGTACATGGTGGATGACCATACCGGGATTCAGAATCCCCTGGGCATGACCGGGGTACGTCTGGTGACCAACGTCCATATTGTGACTGCAGATGTGACCGCCCTCCATAATCTGGTGACCAGCTGCAATCGTTCTGATCTGGCGGTCTCCGAGATCGTCCTGGAGTCGGTGGCCTCTTCCCATGCGGTTCTGAATAAGGATGAGATGGAGCTCGGGGTGGCCCTCTTGGATATCGGCGGCGGTACCACCGACCTGGCCATCTTCTGTAACGGCACCATCAAGCATACCTGGGAGCTGGCCCTGGGAGGCAACAACCTTACCGGTGATCTGAGCGTGGGGCTGCGGACACCCCTCCAGGAGGCCGAGGAGTTGAAGTATCTCTACGGCGGGGCCCTCTCATCGATGATTAAGGAGAACCAGATCATCGAGGTGCCCACGGTGGGGGATCGTAAACCGCGTAAGGTCTCCCAGCGGGTGATGGTGGAGATCCTGGAGGCGAGGATGGAGGAGATCCTCCAGATGGTCAACAAGAATATCCATGCCTCAGGCTACCGCAACCGGATCAACGCCGGCATCGTCATCACCGGCGGCACGGCGCTCTTGGCCAACATCGTCGAGATGGCGGAGCAGATCTTTGATATGCCGGTGCGGATCGGCTATCCCCACGGCGTGGAGGGCCGGATCGATGACGTCCACTCCCCGCGTTGTACCACCGGAGTGGGCCTGGTGCTCTATGGCAGCAGGGCCACTCCCTATGCCCCCAAGGAGCACGGCGGGGTTGTGAGCAAGTTGAAAAATTGGATGAAAAATATCCTATGAATTACCAGAAAATACCTTTGGCCTGGGATCGATTGATGGTATATTCCGGCCGAGAAGATTAAGGAATATTGTTCTTGGGAGATGAGCATGCCGTTTAGAATGGCTGAAGAAGAGTCTGTTGCTGTAATCAAGGTGATCGGTGTCGGTGGTGGTGGCGGTAATGCCATCAATACCATGGTGGAAAATCGACTGGCAGGTGTCGAGTTTATTGTTGCCAATACCGACATGCAGGCCCTGGAGAAATCGCGCGCCGATATCCGTTTGCAGCTTGGCCCCGGGATTACCAAGGGGATGGGAGCCGGAGCCGACCCGGAGATGGGCAAGGAGTCTGCCCAGGAGAGCTACGATGACCTTCAGCGTGCCCTGGGTGGCGCGGATATGGTCTTTATCACCGCCGGCCTCGGCGGGGGTACCGGTACCGGTGCTGCTCCTGAAATTGCCAAGTTGAGCAAGGAGGCGGGTGCCCTGACCGTGGCCGTGGTGACCAAGCCCTTCTACTTTGAAGCCAAGAAACGGATGCGGAACGCCGAGACAGGCTGGGAACGACTCAAGGAGTATGCCGATACCATCATCACCGTGCCCAACGACCGTCTGCTGGGCTTGATGAACAAGAACTCCACCCTGGTGGACATGATGAAGATGGTGGATAATGTCCTGCTCCAGGCGGTCAAGGGCATCACCGATCTGATCAACCTGCCGGGACATATCAATGTCGACTTTGCCGACTTGAAGACCGTGATGAAGGAGGTCGGACCGGCCATCATGGGCTCTGGAGCTGCGGTGGGCGAAAACCGGGCCAGCGAGGCGGCCAAGCGGGCCATCGATAACCAGCTCCTGGAGGATGTGGGCATCGATGGCGCCCGCGGCATCCTGATTAATATCTCGGCCGCCCAGGAGACCCTGACCATGAATGAGTTCATGGAGGCCTCGGCCCTGATCCAGGAAAAGGCCCACGACGATGCCAATATCATCATCGGTGCCCTCTTTGACGAATCCCTGGGCGAGGAGCTCCGGGTTACGGTGATAGCCACCGGCATCTCCAGCATCGACGAGTCAGAGACCATCTCCCAGCTGGAGGTGGTTCGTAACCGTCAGCCCCAGCAGACCGGCAGTCAGTCCAGCCGTTCGTCCCAGAGCACGCCGACCGAGGAGAAGGTCTCCAGCGTGGATACCAGTTCCTATACCGAGGCTAAGCCCAATCGACTGCCCAAGGGACTCTCCTCCATGCCGCGGCCGATCTTTGATGATCATGAGCATAATGATTACGAAGAGCCGGCCTATCTGCGCAAGAAGGCCAACTGAGCCGGCCGCTCTGCCAACCATACCAGGTCCAGCCGGAGGTGGTTCATCTCCGGCCCGCAGGCCTGGGGCACCGTATCCCGGTTCAGGCCTGCTCCGGTTGCCATGTTGTTAATCTTTAAGCTGAAAGTTATTTGCATCCTTCCCTGATTTCAGAAATCGGTACCATCCACAA
This sequence comes from Desulfogranum mediterraneum DSM 13871, assembly GCF_000429965.1. Taxonomy (GTDB): domain Bacteria; phylum Desulfobacterota; class Desulfobulbia; order Desulfobulbales; family Desulfobulbaceae; genus Desulfogranum; species Desulfogranum mediterraneum. Next base: position 202,349 of record NZ_AUCW01000003.1, on the reverse strand, counting down.
GAAGTGGACCAATCGATTGCCTGTTGCCCTGCTCTATCCCAACACCTATCCTGTTGCTGTCTCCAATCTGGGGTTTCAGCTCATCTACAGCCTGCTCAACGGTATCCCCGGGATCGTCTGTGAACGCTTTGTCTATCCTGCCCAGGGTGAAGCCATGCGCTCGCTGGAGTCCGGGCGCGCCCTCCAGGATTTTTCCCTGGTCTGCGGCTCGGTCAGCTTTGAGGAGGATTTTCCCCGGCTGGTGGGGATGCTGGCTGCCGGCCGGGTGGAGCCCTACAGCACGGACCGGTCGGATCTTGTCCGGCCGGGCAGCCCCCTGGTCATCCTGGGGGGGGTGGGAGTCTTCATGAACCCGGAGCCCCTGGCACCCTTTGCCGATATCATGGCCATCGGCGAGGGGGAGGGGATCCTGCCCGCGCTGATGGGCCTGCTCCGGGCCGGGTTGGGCTTGAGCCGCCGGGAGTTGCTCTTTAAGGCGGCCGTCGAACTGGCCGGCTGCTACGTCCCCTCCCTCTATCAGGTGGAGTATGATGCGCTGGGGCGGGTCAGCCGGCAGGAGCCCACGGAGACCCGGGTACCGTCTCGGGTGAGAAAGGTGGTGGCGCCTGCGGAATCTTCGGCAGCTCATTCCCAGCTGCTCTCCGAGGAGGCCGAGTTGGGGATGTACATGGTGGAACTGGGTCGGGGCTGCAGCCGGGGCTGTCGCTTCTGTGCCGCCGGCTATATCTACCGTCCTCCGCGCCTCTGGAACGGCCAGGGGATCGTCGAGGCCCTGGCCCAGCGTCCCCCTGGGGTCGGCCGGATAGGTCTGTTGGGGATGGAGATGGCGCCGGCTGCCACCCTGGATCAGATCGCCGCCTATCTGGAGGAACACCACTGCTCTCTCTCCTTCTCCTCCCTCCGGGCCGACCATATTTCAGAGCGGCTCCTCTCCCTCTTGGCCGCATCCAACCTGAAGAGCGTGGCCATTGCTCCGGACGGCAGTTCAGAGCGTCTGCGTCGACTGATCAACAAGGGGCTCAGCAGTGCGGACCTGCTCTCGGCAGCCGAGCGGCTGACCGAGGCGGGCATCTTCCATCTCAAGCTCTACATCATGATCGGCCTGCCCACAGAAACGGACCAGGACCTGGAAGAGCTGGTGGAGCTGGTCCAGCTGGTCCACCAACGGATTCGGGTCATCGGCAGGAGACGGGGGCGCCTGACCGAGTTGAGCCTCTCGGTGAACTCCTTTGTCCCCAAGCCCTGGACGCCGTTCCAGTACTGCTCCTACGGCGGCCTGGATAACCAGGCGGCCTGCAGTGAGCAGTCCGCCACCAAGGCAACCCTGGCGCTCAAACAGAAAATAAAGTATCTTCGTAAGGCTTTGGCCAGGGTACCTAACCTGCGGATCAAGGTCGATCGTCCTGAACGGATTCTCCACCAGGCCGTCTATTCCAGGGGGGACCGCAGACTCGCCCCCCTGCTGCTGGAGCTTGGGACCGGTCGGGCCACCTTTAAACAGGCCCTGAAGAAGTATCGACTCAGCAGCTGGCAGTATGCGGTCCGTCCCAGAACCGCCGGCGAGCGGATGTGCTGGGATATCGTTGACCATGGCCTCTCCACCGGATATCTCTGGAAAGAATATGAGAAAGCATTGGCTGAAAAATTCACGTCGCCATGTGACACGGCTCTCTGCCGTCGCTGCGGCATTTGCGGCGAAGATTCCCAGCCCTGACCTGCGCCGTCTGGGGCACTTCCTCAGACACGGCTGGCAGGTTGAGGGGCTCCTGCCCTTTGAACTGGTCAAGTATTTTGCCTTCATGGCCCTCCTGGCCATGCTGGTCAGTTCCCTGCTCCTCTCCTGGATGATCTCCAATAATGCCAAAAATGTGCTCCTCCAGCGCAGTGAGGCCTACTCCCAGCTCTTTGCCGATAACCTCAACCGTCAGGTCTTTCTCCAGTTCGTCCTGCCCACGGTGGTTCGATATGGCCGCATTGCCCTCTCGGAGAAGAAGCAGTACGAGCGGCTGGATCAGATCGTCCGCAATATCACCCGGGGGATGCGAATCGAGTCGGTGACCATCTTTGATTCCAGGGAAAACCGGATCAGTTACTCCACCAGGGCGGAGCTGATGGGCAAACGTAATATGGGCGGTCTGGAGTATCAGAAGGCCCTGAACGGGGAAAATACCACCATCCTGATTTCCGGAGGTTCGCTCTTCAGCCTCCTGCCCGGGATGCCTGAGGTCTTCTGTACCCTGAAAACCTATGTTCCCTTTCGCCAGGAAGATCACCTGGGCAAGCGTACCGGGGAGATCATGGGGGTGGTGGAGGTCACCCAGAACCTGGCCGACGACCTCCAGGCCATCGTTGCCCTCCAGGCCAGGATCATCGTGGTTTCCCTCTGTATCATGGCCATCCTCTTTGCCATCCTCAGCCTGATCGTGGTCAAGGCCAACCGGATCATGGCCAGGCGGGCCAAGGAGCGGTTGGCCCTGGAGGAACAACTCAACAAGTCCCAGCGGCTGGCCTCCCTGGGCAAGATGGTGGCCGCGGTCTCCCACGAGATCAAGAATCCCCTGGGGATTGTCCGTTCCACGGCCGAGATCCTGAAAAAGCGGATCTCCCAGGTCGCCCCGGGCAACGAGCATCTGGCCGGGATCATCGTCGAGGAGACCACCCGTCTGGATACCATTGTCCGTGAGTTCCTTGATTTTGCCCGACCCAGGGAGGCGGCCATGACCAGTGAATCACTCAATACCGTTGCCGAGCGGGTGGTCCGTTTCATGGAACCGGAGTTCGCCGGCAAGGGGATTATCCTGGAGCTGGCCCTGAATCCGCGGCTGCCCACGGTCTTCATGGACAGCGAGCAGATCTACCAGGTCGTCTTCAACGTGGTCTTTAACGGGGTGCAGGCCATGCCCGAAGGCGGTACCCTGGGCCTGAGCACGGGCTTGAGTGCTGCCCAGGACCAGGTGATCCTGGAGGTCGAGGACAGCGGGGTCGGCATGGAGGCGGATAAGCTGGAGCAGATCTTTACCCCCTTCTATACCGACAAGAACCGCGGCACCGGCCTGGGCCTGGCCATTGCCAGGAGCATCATGGAAAAGCACCAGGGACGGATCCTGGTCGAGAGTCGTCCGGGTCAGGGCAGCAGGTTTCAGATCCTCTTGCCGGTCAAGAAACTGGGCCAGCAGTGAAACCATTGCAGGTCGGCTGCTGCATCACCCCCCATGGCTTTGGTCATGCCGCCCGGGCCGCAGCGGTGATGCAGGCCCTCCACCGCCGCCTGGCAGTGGAGTTTCTGGTGGTCACCAGTGTACCGCCCTGGTTCTTCCCTGCTGAACTGCGCCCGATTACCACCTTTTATCCCCTGGAGACCGACATCGGTCTGGTCCAGCACTCCTCTCTGGAGCATGACCTGGAGGCCACCCTTGGGGCCCTGGCCACCATCTATCCGCTCCGGGATGCGCTGGTGGAGGAGCTGGCACCCCTGTTCAGGGACTGCCAGTGGTTGCTCTCTGATATCGCTCCCCTGGGGATTGCCCTCGCCCGCAGGGCCGGGATTGTCTCTGTGCTGGTGGAGAACTTTACCTGGGATTGGATCTACGGAGCTTACCTGGAGTCTTTTCCCCGGCTGGGGCCCTATATTCAGCTGCTCGGCGAACTCTACCAGCAGGTGGATTACCGTATCCAGGCCAGCCCGGTCTGCCTGGAACATCCCTGTGCGCTTCGGGTCAACCCCATTGCCCGTCAGTTCGGGGACAGGGGAACTGCCTACCGGGAGCGTTTTGTCCCGGAGGGCAGAAAACTGGTGCTCATCACCATGGGAGGACACCAGGGCGATGCGCTTGCCCTAGGGCCCCTGGTCGCAGAGCGCGATTGTTTTTTCCTGTTGCCGGCAAGCAATTCCCAGGGGCAAGTCCATGACAATATCGGTTATTTCCAGCCCCGCTCCTCCCTCTATCATCCAGACCTGGTGGCTGCCGCAGATGTGGTGATCGGCAAGGTCGGCTATTCGACCATGGCCGAGGTCCTCCAGGCCGGGGTCGCCTATGGCTATCTGACCAGACCGGATTTTCCCGAAAGCGCCTCCATGGAGGCCTTCATAGGGCAGCATATCCCCTCCCGGCTCCTCTCCAGGCAGGCTCTGGTCTCGGGAAGCTGGCTGGAGGTCCTGCCGGAGCTGATTGCGTCTTCAGGCAGCCTCGATGGGCGGTTGAGGGCCGACGGTGCCGATCAGGTCGCGGACTTCCTCCTCGGGCTCAGTTGAGCCTGCCGGCCTGGTCCTTTCCAGGGGCCGGTCAAGAGTGAGCGCTCCCTATGTGACCTTTTTTCGCTTCCGCCTGCTTGTGCCCACCCTTGGAGGAGACGGCTGCCGTGATCGGCATCTGCTTCGTCCGGGCCTGGCTCTGGCCCGGAGCCTTGCTTTGCCCTGTTCTGATTTTTCTTGTCTTGTCCCTGTGTCAGAGCTACTATGTCCTCGATTTTACTACAACGTCTTGACGTTTTCGGTACGCTTTCTATGCCCCGGACCGAGGGCTGCAGCGAAAGAGTCCAGTCAGGACAATCCCTCCATGGTGTGTAAAGAGGCCCTGTTGCCATGAATGATCTCTCCATTGAACGGATGTTTCGCCTGCTTGCCAACAACTCTCCTGACCTGCTCTGGGCAAAGGATCTGCAGGGACGCTACCTCTTTGTCAACCGTGCCATCTGTGAGACCCTCCTTATTGCCGAGGATCTGGCAGAGCCCATCGGTAAAACCGATCTCTTCTTTGCCGAGCGACAGCGTCGCCTCCACCCGGCAGATCCCAGCTGGCACACCTTTGGCGAATTATGTGTCGATTCTGATCAGCTTATATTGAAAGAGCGGGTAGGCAGGCGATTTGATGAGTTCGGCAACGTCCGGGGCGAGTTTCTCTATCTGGATGTCTATAAATCACCGCTGTTTGATGAAGAGGAGAGGATGATCGGGGTGGTGGGCAGCGGTCGGATTGTCACCCATGAGCGGCGATGTCAGGCGCGGTTGCGTCGCAGTGAGGCCCAGTTCAGGTCCTTTGCCGAGTCCTCAGCCAATCTTTTTTTTCGCTTGGATACCGGAGGCCATCTTACCTATCTCTCGCCGGCCAGCAGGACCATGCTCGGATTCAAGCGACCTCAATGGCAGGGACAATATTACCTTGACCGAGTCGTTCCCGAGGACCACGGCCTGGTTCAGCAGGCCTTCCGGGAACTGCTCGACGGTAAGGCCCAGGAGAACTTCATCTTTCAGATGCGTACCCACGACCGTGGTTCTGCCTGGATGGAGGTGCATGCAACCCCCTACCTCACGGAGAACGGGATTGGTGGTGTCCAGGGGATTATCCGGGATGTCTCCGAATACAAACGCAATGAGGAGGAACTGCGCCTCTTTAATCAACGTTTGTCCCGGACCGTTGAGTTGCGGACCAGGGAACTGGTGGAGAATACCCAGGTGCTGCAGAGCGTGCTCAACAGCACCGCTGCCGGGATCGCCTTGATCAATAAGGGCCGGTTCAGCTATGTCAACGATACCATGGTGGACCTCACCGGCTATCAGGTTGAAGAGTTGATCGGCCGGCCATGGGAGATGATTCTCGCTCACGAGGGGGCAGCGGATCAGGGGGGGGCTCTGCAGCAGCTGGAACAGTCGCTCAACCAGACCGTTGAGCTGCAGTGGCTCTGCAAGGACGGCTGCTCCAGAGACGTCCTCTTCAGTGGCCAGCCGCTTCGCGCCGAAGAGCCGACCCTGGACAACATCTCTTTTACCGCCTTTGATATCAGTGCTCAGAAAAAGGCCCAGCAACGGGCGGTGGAGGCCTGCAATGAACTGGACCAGATTTTTAACATGGCCTTTCCGCTCTGTCTGCTCAGCACCGATTGCCGGGTGACCCGGGTGAACCGGGCTTTTTGCAGCTACTTTGACCTGAGCGCAGAGGAGGCGATGGGCAAGAGCGGGGCCGAACTCTGGCTCTGCGATCAGTGTGATACCGCCCTCTGTCCCATCACCCGCCTGGCCGGAGGTTTTGAGCAGATCACCGATGAGGTTGACCGGGTGATCAACTCCAGGCGCATGGTCTGTTCCCTCCATATCGTGCCCTATGTCGGGGCCGCAGGGGAGCAGAAGGGGATTTTGGTGCTCTTTAGTGACCGGTTGGAACAGAAAAAGATCCAGGAGGACCTCAACCACACCCAGCAACAACTGATTCAGGCGGAAAAGCTCAGTGCCATAGGCTCCCTGACCGCCTCCATCGCCCATGAGTTCAACAACCCCATCTGCGGGATCAAAAATGTCCTTCAGCGGATGAGCCGCAAGACCAGCATGGCCAAACAGGAGAGCCTCCTGGTCCGGCTGGCCCTGGAAGAGTGCAGCCGGATGGAGAAGGTGGTCCGGGACCTTCATGATTTCAACCTTCCCTCCAGGGAGGAGCAGCTTGCCTTTGATCTCCACCGCTGCCTGGACAGTGTGGTTCGTTTTGTCCAGAAGTACTTCCGGCACCGCAGGGTCGACCTGATTCAGGGCTACGGCGGCGAGCTCTGGATCGATGGGGCCGAAGCCCAGCTGAAGCAGGTCTTCCTGAGCCTGCTCCGGCACCGGATGGAGCGGCTGCCCGCAGAGGGAGGGGACCTTGTCCTGACCACTGCCAGAGATCGGGACTACCTCCGGGTCATGCTGGCCGATGACGGCCAGGTGCTCAGCCCCAAGGAGGTGGAGCACCAGTTTGACCCGCTCTATCTGAGCCAGACAGAGCAGGGGGGCATGCTCACTGGCCTGGCTGTGCCCCGGACCATCGTCAGAAACCATGGCGGGGATATCCAGGTCTGCTCGATATCAGGACAGGGAACCAGGATAACGGTGATCCTGCCCTACAGGGAAAAGAGGGTAAGCAGGAGGCAAGCGTGCAGCAACATACCATACTAGTGGTTGATGATGAAGCCCTGATCCGTCACTCCCTGGAGCAGGATCTGATCGATCAGGGTTACAGGGTAAGCACCGCAGAGAGTGGTGAGGCGGCCCTGGAGCTGTTGGAGGGGCAGAGCTTTGGTCTGATCATCACCGACTTGATCATGGACAGGGTGAGCGGCCTGGAGCTGTTGGAGCGGGTCAAACAGCGTGATCCGGACCAGGCGGTCTTCATCCTCACCGGCTACGGTCGTCTGGAATCCGCCATCGCTGCCCTCCGCCTGGGGGCAAGCGATTACCTGCTCAAACCCTATAACTACGATGAGATGATTCTCCGGGTGGGCCGCTGCTTTACCCACCAGGAGATGGCAGCCACCCTGCGGCTCTATGAAAACCTGCTCTCCATCTGCAGCGAATGCAAAAAGATCCGTGATGATCAGCCGGGAGAGGAGAAGGGCGACCAGTGGATCTCCATGGAGCAGTTTCTCAGAAAGGCCACGGGCAACGAACTCAGTCACGGAATCTGTCCCGACTGTTACCGCAGGAAAATGGCAGAGCTCGAGCTGTGGATCAAGAACGACCGGCTTCGAGCTGGAAGACGCTAGTTCTTTTTTGCTTGTCTCAAGGGGCCGAGGTCTTATTCTTTCCATATACCAAATAGTTGTAGCGTCGTTCCCGGCTCTGCTCCCCTGAGGCTCTTCAGGGGGCGGCTTTGCCTGTTTTTAGCCGAAAACACCATTGACAACCGGTTTGTTTCGCGGCAAGGTGCGGGAATCGTTTTATCGACCCACTGAGGGGAGAGGAGAGTGGAGGTGATGGAAACCACCGGGAAAAAGATATGGCCGTGGTCTGTGCTCGGGGTGCTGACGCTGGGACTTGCCCTGCTCGTCTCCCTGCCTCTCTGGCTCTTTTCCCCACCGGTTCTGGAGCCGCTGCTCAACCATCTGGAAAAAAGGATCGGCGCAGAACTTGCGGTGGGGTCCTGTACAGCCGACTGGCTGGGCGCGATCCGGTGTCGAGATGTCCGTTATCTGGATCAGGACCAGGGGATCTCGCTCAAGGTCAGTCGGCTCGGGCTGGACAAGGGGTTGGGCCAACTCCTGCTGGCTCCAGGCAATCTGGGCGAGTTGGAACTCGATTCCCCGCTGCTGACCATCGATCTGCACGCCAGCCCTCCTGCCCTCCCTGGCAGCTCTGTCGATCAGAGTCCCCTCCCTGCCCCTGTCAGGCCGCCTTCCAGCCCGAAACCGGACCCTGCCCTTGGGGCCGCTGGAAGCGAAAAACCGATCTGGGAAAAGCTGATCGGTCGTTTGCGGCTCAGCCATGGCAGGGTGCAACTCCGCGGCCTTGCCGCTGAACCCCTGGTTCTGGCAGAGCAGCTGGAATTATCGGCGCGACTGGAGCAGGGGAGCGTGCGCTACGAGCTTGCCCTTGACCACAATCGCTCCGGAGAACAGCCGGGCCGGCTGCAGGCCCAGGGTTTCTTTAACCTGCCGATCCGCAACCAGGCCATCTGGCCTTCGCTGGTCTCCGGCACAGAGCTTTCGCTTACACAGCTGGAGCTGGGCGCGTTCCTGCCCCTGGCCCGGCGTTTTCTCCGGGATCCCTCCCTCCTGCCCCAGGGATCAGGGATCCTGGATGGTCAGTGGCAGATCACCACCTCCGGCCTGGCCAACAGCAGGGTCCAGGGCCAGGCCACCATCAGGGACCTGGCCCTGAGCGGCGGCCTCCTGGGGGATGATCATCCCCGTCTTGACCAGGTGGAGATCCTCCTGGACGGCGGACACAGCAGGGAACAGGGCTGGCAGGTCCCGGAGTTTCGATTGGAGTCCGACCTGATCACCCTGAAGGGGGAGGCCTTCTTTAACCGGGAGCAGCGGCGTGCCCAGGCAGGGGGGACCCTGCGGCTGGATCGTCTCTTCACCCTCTTCCCGCAGAGGTTGCGGATGCGGGGCGGGACCAGGGTGAGCGAAGGGGAGCTCAGCTTTGTCGCTGAACTGGATCGGATGGATGGGGTCACCCGCTTCAAAGGGGCCTGTCGGGCCGGGACGCTCCAGGCCGAATATGGAGAGAAGAGCCTCCGCTGGGACAAGCCCCTGGATGGTCTGATTCAGCTCAGCGAAGAACAGGGCCGTTATAGCGTGACCGCCCTGGAACTCTCCACCCCCTTTCTCTCTCTGAGCGGGAGCGGCAGTGCGGATAACTTTGCGCTTAGGGCCAGCGCAGACCTTAAGCAGGCCGTGGCAGAGTTGCAGCCTTTTCTGGACGTTCACCTGGATACAGAGGGAAAGCTGCACTTCAGCGCTTCCTCCACCATCCAGGAGGACGAGCGCTATCTGCTGGACTCTCGAGTCACCATCGATGACTTTGCCCTGGAGCTTGCGGGCAAGCCGATTATCCCTGCCCACCGGCTGAAGCTCTCCGCCCAGGGACAGGCACCCCTGTCCTGGCTTAAGGGCCAGGGCCAGGCCCAGCTGGATATCCGGACAGCGACCTGGCTTGGGGAGAGCCGGCTGCGCAGCTCTGGCTTGGAGCGTTCAGGGGGAGCCGACCACGGCCTCCGGGGCAGCTATGACCTCTCGGCCTCGCTTGCGCTGGAACCGCTGGCGGCTCTGCTCAACCAGTTGGAGCTCTTTACCGTGCCCCTGGCTGCTCAAGGGCAGGCCCGGTGGCAGAGTTTCGGCCGGCTGGATGCAGCGGTCCTGGAGGTGGGCGGTCTGGACCTGGTCATCGATGAGTTCGGGCTTGAGTATGGCCAGATCAGCTATCATGACCCCCGGGTCCGTTGGCAACTGGAGGGAGGCCTTGCCAAGGGGGCCGACAGAGCCGTGACAGTCAAGCCCCTGGAGATCTACGACCATCGCCATGCCTACCAACCGCCGGTGGAGGCTTGGGCAAGGGTCGACTTCCAGGAGCATGGGCTGCTCCTGCCCCGATTTTCTCTGGATTCAGGCATTGTCGAGCTGAGCGAGGCCTCCCTCAGCCTCCGGGACTGGCAGAGCCTGGAAAAGGGGGTGGAGGCGGGCTTTGTCGCCGGTTTCAAGCTGGAGAGTCTGGCTGAGGTGCTCCACCAGCTGGAGCGGCTGCCCAGAGAGGTTGCCCTGGCAGGAGAGGCCAGCCTGGTCGGCCGGCTGGAACAGACGGCAGAGCAGCTCTCCCTGGATCTTGAGGCTACAAGCAGTGATCTGAACCTGGATCTTGGCCAGGAGTCGCTGCTTCGAGCTCAGCCGCTGGCGCTTGCCATCCAGCTCCGCCATGAACCCGGCTCCATGGTGAGCGCCATACCCAGCTTCCGGCTGCAATCAGGGTTGCTCAACGCCGAGGGCAGCGCCACCCTCAGAGGGGGCGATCAGGCAGCGCTTGAGCTTGCAGCTACCCTTATTCCCGAATTTCCGGCCCTGGCTGGTCTGCTGGCGCAACTCAGCAACCGGGAGCTCAGCCTCCAGGGACGGCAGCGCCAGACCTTGAGGCTGAGCCTGCCCTTGACCCCGGCCCGTTCTGCAGGGCTGCCTGCCCTGGACCTCTCCTACGGCGGCGGTGTCGAGGCTGCGGCCTTCCAGGGGATCGATATCCGTGACCTGGGCCTGGCTGCTGAGCTGAAAGAGGGCAGGGGCTATCTGGAGCTTGCGGCAGCCATGAATCAGGGCCGGCTGGCCTTCAGACCGGAACTTGATCTGGCGGCCGTAGGGACTCCGGGGGCCCTGTTCCTGCCTGAGCCTGGCCAACTCCTCAGCGAGGTTCAACTCCAGGAACCCCTGATGAGGGGGCTGCTGGCTAAGGTGCATCCCCTCTTCGGGGTGCTGGTTCAGCCGGCAGGAGTGCTCAGCATGCGGGCCGAGGCCCTGTCCTGGGACCTGCAGGCTGCCCGCAGCGCGGCCTTTACCACCACCCTGGATCTGAGCAAGGTCTCGCTGAGCCGCAACGGCCTGCTGGAGGAGATTCTCGGCCTGCTCCAGGCCGGCCAGGAACCCCTGGAGCTCAAGGATAGCGAGATCAGCTGCCAGGGGGATCAGGGGAGGATCCGCTGTTCTCCTGTCCATCTGCTGGTGGGAGAGACGGAAATGACCCTGAGTGGCTCTGTGGGCTATGACGGCTCCCTGGATTACCTCCTTCAGCTCCCCTTGAGCGAGGCTCTGATCGGCAGGGAAGGGTATCGGGTGATCGGCGGGATGGTCCTGGAGATCCCGCTCCAGGGTACGGTGGACGCTCCCCTCTACAGTCGGGAAAAGATCAGTCAGGCCCTGGCAAGGGCGCTGGAACAGGCGGCTGTCAGGGCCGTTGAAAAACAACTTGAGCAGCAACTGGACAAGGCCCTGCCCGGCCTGTTTGAGAGTATCTTTGGAAGGTGAGTCGATGGATCTACTGATGCGCCTGGCCATCATCGGTTGTGGTGGCTTCTGCGGAGCTGTGCTCCGCTATCTGGTCAGCGGCTGGATCCAGCAGCGATCCAGCCTGCTGTTTTTTCCCCTGGGGACCATGGGCGTCAACCTCCTGGGTTGTTTTTTTATCGGCCTGTTGACCATGCTGGTGGAGAGCAGGTCGATGTTTTCCGTTGAACTGCGCAGCTTCCTGCTCATCGGGCTGCTGGGCTCATTCACCACCTTCTCCACCTTTGGCAACGAGACCCTGATGCTGATCAGGGAGGGGCGGCTGGATCTTGCCGCGGTCAACGGTTCGGTCCAGGTGGTGGTGGGCCTGGGCATGGTCTGGTGCGGTCGGATCGTGGCCGCCGGAATCTGGAGGTAGGGATGAAGTTACCGGAAAAGGGGTGTCAGCTGCGGATCATCATCGGCGAGGCCCGGCGTTATCAGGGAAAACCGCTCTATGAATGGATCGTGCTCCAGGCCAGATCCATGGGGGTTGCCGGTGCCACGGTGTTTCGTGGCATGATGGGCTACGGCGCCAACTCGCGGATCAAGACCTCCTCGATCCTCCGCCTCTCCGAAGACCTGCCGGTGATCATCGAACTGGTGGATACCCGGGAGGTCCTGGAAGAGCTGCTGGATCAGCTGGATTCCGTGCTCAGCGGCGGTCTGGTCACCATGGAAGAGCTGCGGATTCGGATGTATCGTCCTCCCGGCGAGCGCTGAGTCCCCGGAACGATTCCGGGTCGTGGTCCACGGCCCGGAGCCGATGAAAATTTTCTTGTGAGCCTGCTGCGGCACACGCCGATCCCCTGTCTTGGAACCGGCTGCCGCAGTCGTCGGTTCACGGGATCTATTCGATAAAACTAAGGAGAATGATTGTGGAAAAGAAGATAGTGATTGTCGGGGCGGTTGCTGCCGGCCCCAAGGCTGCCTGCCGTTTGAAACGGCTTCAACCCGACTGGGACATTACCCTGGTGGATCAGGACAGCCTGATCTCCTATGGCGGCTGCGGGATCCCCTACTATGTCAGCGGAGATGTCTCCGACGAGAGCGAGTTGCGTGCCACCAGCTTCCATGTGGTCCGGGATGAGAAGTTCTTTCAGGAGGCCAAGGGGATCAAGGTCCAGACCAGGACCAGGGCCATCTCCATCGACCGTCAGCGCAAGGTGGTTCAGGTGGAACGGCTGGAGAGCGGCCAGGAAGAAGAACTGCCCTACGATAAACTGATCCTGGCCACCGGGGCCAAGCCCTTTGCCCTGCCCATCCCCGGTGTTGAGCTGGACGGGGTCTTTACCATCGCCAACCTGCACAAGGCCATCGAGATCCGCAAGCGCATCGCCCAGGGGAAGGTGAGTAATGCCGTGGTCATCGGCGGCGGGGCCATCGGGATCGAGATGGCAGAGGCGCTCAAGGATCTCTGGGGTGTGGAGACCTCCCTGGTCGAACTGGAACCCCAACTCCTGCCCTGCATCGTTGACTGGCCCTTTGCCGCCATGTTGAAGAATCATCTCCAGGAGAACGGGGTCCAGGTCTTTACCGGTGAATCCGCCACCGAGATCCTGGCCAACGCAGAGGGCAAGGTGTGCGGCGTCAAGACCGGGATGCGCACCTTGGAGGCGGACCTGGTGATCGTGGCCGTGGGCGTTCGGCCCCGCAGTGAACTGGCCAGGGAGGCAGGACTTTCGGTCGCCCCCTGGGGCGGGATCAGGGTCAACCAGCGGCTGCAGACCTCGGACCCGGACATCTATGCCGCCGGCGACTGTGTGGCCTCCACCTCTGTGGTCACCGGCCGGGAAACCTACGCTCCCTTAGGCTCCCTGGCCAACCGGGAAGGCCGGGCCCTTGCCGATAACCTGGCAGGGATCCCCACCCGCTTCAAGGGCGTCTGCGGCTCCTTTATCATGAAGGCCTTTGAGCGCTGCATCGCCACCACCGGCATCAGCTATGAGGCGGCCCTGGCCGAGGGCTACGATGCCGACTATGCCCTGACCTCGCCGCCTGATCGGGCCCACTTCTTTCCCAACCAGTCGGTGGTGATCCTCCAGCTGGTCTTTGATCGCAGGACCAGGCGGGTTCTGGGGGTCCAGGGCTTTGGGATGATGAACGACTCCCTCTCTGCCCGAATCGATACCGCCGCAGGCCTGATCGCTGCCGGGGCGACCATCGAGGACTTCAGTGACGTGGAGATGGCCTATGCGCCGCCCTTTTCCTCGGCCATTGACTCCATCAACGCCGTGGCCTATGTGGCCGAGAACCTCTGTGACGGCCGGATGCGCCAGCTCGACCTGGATCGTTTCTTGGCCTGGATGGAGGACATGTCCAGCCAACCCGACTGGCTGGCCCTGGATATCCGTCATCCCCTGGAGGCGGAACCCTATGTGGAGCGCTATGGCAGGGAGAAGTGGTTGGCGGTGCAGTACGAGCAGATGCGGGAACGCTACCAGGAGATTCCGGAGGGCAAGACCTGTATTATTCTCTGTAATGCAGGGACCCGCTCCTATGAAGTGCAGGTCTTTCTTGACCATCTCGGTAAATCGGATAGCATGGTCTTAGGCGGAGGCCTCAATGTGGTCAGTCGGCTGGAACCTGACTGGTACATCAAGTAGTTCCTCCACCGTTAACTACTATCAACATCTACTTTAAGGGGAGTGTGCATGGCCGCATTGAACGCCGAACATATGATCGAGGAAATCCGAGCCAATATCAAGACTGGGGACAGCCTGAAGGCACGGCTGGTACTCGACCATCTCGGTTCATTGGACCGGAAGCTTCAGAATCGGCTGCTCTACGAGTTGTTCAAGGCAGATGTGGAATTTGCCGTGCCGCTCCTCAACTATCTGCTGGTGGAACAGCCGGCCCTGGCCGTGGAACTGCCGGTGATTCGGGAAACCCTGATCTCCGATTTGATCGCCTATCCCGAGGTCCTGGTACAGGTCCTGCGCGATCCGGAGATCCATGATAAGTCGATCATGATCGAGACCGCCGGCGAGTTGAAGTATGAAGAGGCCACCCCGGCCCTGATCGATCTGTTGGCGGTCTCTGACGACAGCATGACCATGCGGCAGATCATCGAGACCCTGGGGCTGATCGGGGATCCCGAATGCATCAACACCCTGACCGACTTCCTCTATTCCGCTGATCGGGATTTGATCACCGTTGCCATCAAGTCGCTGGGCCTGGTGGGTACCCATACCGCCATGCATCGTCTGGCCGAGCGCATGGGCACCGACAATGAGCTGGATCTGATGATCCTGACCATCTTTGCAGAGGTCCAGGACCAGGTCTCCCTGGAAAAGCTCAACGATACCCTGCGCTCCCATCATGCCCATATGCGGATCTATGCCAAGGACGCCCTGGTTGAGATGGGGGTCAAGGCGGTGCCGGTCTTGATTGAAAATCTCAAAGAGGGGAACAGCGATCTCCTGGTCCATACCTTGAATATCCTGGGTGAGGTGGGCGATGAGAGTGCCATCCTGCCCATCAGGACCCTCCTGAACACGGTTCCCAAGAATGCCAATGTCCGTTTTGCCGCCTATGAGGCCCTGGCCCTGCTGCCGCTGCGCAAGGGTGCCTATACCCTTGCAGCCGGGTTGACCGATCGTGAGGACCATGTCTGCACCGCTGCGGCCCGGGCCATTGACCGCAACTTCAATGAGATCCTGGCTGCCGGGATCAAGAACATGATCCGGGCAGGGGGGGACGAGGCCCGTCATATCGTTAAGATCATCGTCAATGCCCAGGTGGATCGTGTCTTTCTCAGCCTGGCGGTGGAGGAGTTTTTTCAGAAGTTGGCCTTGATCTACCTGCCCCATGCCCATCCCGATATCCTCAGCCACTATGCCCGCTTGCTCAAGGACAAGGGGCTCACGGATTTTGCCGGCCAACTGGCCGGGGATCAGCAGGATCAGGGGACGCGCCTGAGGATCTGCGCGGTGGATGATTCGAGGATGATCCTGAATATTTATAAGGCGACCCTGCACGAAATCGGTTGTCAACCGGTCCTGTTTGAGTTCCCGGCAGGTGCGCTGGAGTGGCTGGGCAGCGAAAAGCCTGCGCTGGTGCTGACGGATTTGAACATGCCGGAAGTCTCAGGGATCGAGCTGACCCGCCAGATCAGGAAGTTGTACAGCGCCGAAGAGTTACCGGTGATCATGGTCACCACCCAGAGTGATATTCAAGATCATGAGGCGGCAAGCGAGGCCGGGGTCAACGACATCCTGATCAAGCCCTTTAACGCCGAAACACTGCGTCAGGCCATGGGCAAGTATATCAGCCTGGATTGAGAGGGGAGGCTGGGATGGGTGTTGGCCGGCAGACTCAGGAGCTTTGCTGCCGTCCATTGGGGCCATGGTCAGCTGCTGCCAGGATCTGTGCAAGGTACCGGGGAATCCGTTCAAAGTGGCGGCCGACCTGTTGGGGCTGGTGGGCGTCTGAGCCCAGGGTCAGCGGGATTCTTCGCGCCATGGCCCGGCCAAGGATCTCCTGGTTGGGAAAGGGGGCGTCCCTGATCTCAAATCCCGAGGTGTTGATCTCCAGCGCCACCTGGCGCATCGCCATGATCTCCAGGATCTCGTCAACCTGTTCCAGGTGTTCTTGGCCCAGGGCGATGCCGGGATAGTGACGCAGGGCCGCATCCAGATGACAGACCAGATCACACTCTATCAAGAGCAGGGCCTCTTTGATGGAGGCAAAGTAGGCTGTCAATACCCGTTCTGGGCCGTGGGCAGCGAGTTTGGCAAGTCCTTCCCGCCTGCGGCTGAGCAGGTTGAGATGTGGGCCCTGATCCAGACGGAGGAAGTGGCGGGAGAGGCCGACGCGATCCCAGGGGTGGGCTGCCAGCAGAGCCTGGAAGCGTTCCTTCTCCTCCGGATTATAGCCTGCTTCGACCCCCAACTGGATCCGGATTCTCCCCTGATAGCGTGCCCTGAGCCGTTCCCCCTCGCTGAAATAGGCGGCAAAGTCCTCGGGCCTCAACCAACTGCGTTGATGAAAGACGATCCCTGTCTCCAGGTGTTCTAAGAAGCAGATGGTGTGCAGGCCTTGGCGGATCGCCATCTGGACATACTCTTCCATGGTCCCTGAGGCGTGGTTGCAGAGGGAGGTGTGTACATGGCCGTCTAGTCCCGGGTCAATAAGGTCTGGAGGAAGCATGGTCAGGGGGTGGCTGGGAGAGGGACAGGGGGTGAGGTGGCCTGGAGCCTGGCCGGGAGAAGGACCTGGGGAAAAAGGGGGGAGGCGAAAAGGGATTAGGCGAAAAGGGATCAGGCATTACCACGGGGGAAGAAGTGGACCACGCCATCGATGTCAGAGGTGTCACAGATGTCGCCTATTTCCATTTCAATATCAATCAAATCGCCCATGCCGTTCATTTCCACGGAAAAGGACGGGCCGTCGGGAAGGTGGTAGATCAAGGTTTCAACCTTGGAGAAGTCGATGGCGTGAGCCAGGTATTTTTTCATAGGCATCTGATGCTCCCACAGGTCTCAACTTCTGAAAGAGGCGTATCCAAGAACAGTGTTCCTTTGGTTTTTTTTTCTGTTAACCTTTTCTGTTAACTATATGGTAGCTGATGGAAGGCGATACTGTAAAGGAAGGCGAGGAAAATTTCACCAAAAATCGAAGGCAACCAGCTGAAAACGGTGGGCTCCGGCCGGACCCTTGTGGGGGATTCTGCGATGTGCTGAAGGGGTCAACACCACGGAATTTGAGACAAAGCGTCCCCTTACCGGCTTGCAGCAGGGCGCTGGGCGCAGTGGCATGGTCGGCCAATTTAGGCGGATTTCTGCGACGATGGCAGGCGGTTCTTCCTGGTTTTTTGCTCGGCAGGAGCCAGGAAAACAGACAATTAGATTTGACAGGGGGTCGGGACATGGTACAATACCAAGTTCCTGTTCACACGCTGGCAGAAGGGCCCTGACCCTGTTCCACTGGGCCATGGAACCTTGAGTAAATTGAGATTTGAAGCCGTTGGGAGAGCTGTAGCCCATACGGTTTGCCGACGGTTTTCTAAAAGAGGTACAAAATGTCTGAGAAAGTGCAACCAGCACAATGCGATTCCACCATCTTCAAGAGTACGGACAAAAACCCGTCCAACATCCTGCCCGAAAAGCTGACCCTGGATTCAGCCTTACAGTTTGAATGCCATCCAGGCGTCTCCTGTTTTACCGCCTGCTGTCATAACATCAAAATCATCCTTACTCCTTATGATATCCTGGTGCTGCGCAAACGACTCAAGCTGGCAGCCCACGAGTTTATCACCCAGTATACCGAGCCTACCTTTTTGGAAAAGACCGATATGCCCGGAGTACAGCTCAAACTGGCGGGGGAGAAGAATGGTTGTCCCTTTGTTACCCCGGATGGTTGCACGGTCTATGAGGATCGGCCCACGGCCTGTCGCTACTATCCCATCGGCATGGCCGACTTTCATGAAGGCGGCACCGATGACGCAGCAGAGGATAAATTCTTTTTTATCGTCAAGGAGGACCACTGTAAGGGCCACCTGGAGCCCAAGCAGTGGACCATCGGTGAGTGGCGGGCCGATCAGGGGGTTGACCAGCGGGATGAGATGAACAAGGAGTGGTTGCGGCTGGTGATGCGCCGCAAGTCCTTTGGTCATCAGGCAAGCCTCAGTGATGCGGCCAAGCGGATGTTCTTCATGGCCTCCACCGACCTGGATACCTTTCGTAAATTTATCTTTGAGAGCTCCTTTCTGGAGACCTATGAGGTCGATGAGGCCACCATCGAGGAGATCAGGGAGGATGACATCAAGCTGATGGAGTTCTCGTTCCAGTATCTGGCCAATACCCTCTTTGGTGCCGGTGCCATGACCATCCGCGAAGAGAAACTCCAGAAGAAGGTGGCGGAGATCAAGGAACGCCAGGACAACGCCCTCAAGGATGCTGAGCGGGAGTATCTGGAACTGAAGGCCGAGCGGGACCAGATGGTACAGGAGCGAGGTGGTAACTAGTCACTGCCGCACCCCAGAGCCCAACCATCGTCCCCCGGCTGCCTTCTCGGACCTGGGGGAGAGTAAAAAAAAACGCCGTAACATCCCAGGATGTTACGGCGTTTTTTTTTATCGGTCTTCTGAGCCTGACAGGGTGAAGGGGCCTAGTCGTTGAAGAGATGGAAAAAGATGTCTGAGAGGTAGACCACCCCCACCAGCTTGCCGTTATCCACCACCGCTATCCGTCGGATCCGGTCCTTGATCATCTTGTCCACAATGGGCATCAGGGGTTCATCCGAGGGGACACTGGGAAAGGTGGTGTTCATGATTTGACGAACCGACTTTTCCTTGACCGATCTGACGAACTCATCCAACTCTCCCTTCCAGGCCAGGGTATCGCCATCGATCCCGAAATTCAAAAAGGAGGGTCGCAGGTGATAGAGAATGTAGAACATGCTGACCGTACCCACCAGGCGATGGGCCTCATCCACCACCATCAGGCTGACGGGCTTATGGCCGGTGGGGCGCACCTTGGCATGGAGAATTCTTTTGATGGCCTCTCCGGCAGGGGCGTCCACATTGATGGTGTCGTAGTTTTTTATCATTATGTCTTTTGCAAATAACTGCATACTAACAGGCTCCTTCTTGGCTATTAGGGTCGAATAGGATTGGATCGTTCCTCACTATATATATCAAGAGGCTCCATAAAAAAAGCAAGAGAAAAATGATATAAAAACAAATCAGCCCTGCCGGATAACCGGCAGGGCTGAAGGGTCCTACGTCTGTTGAAAGGGGAAGGGATTAGGCGTCCAGCGCCTTGGCCCAGGCCTTCAACATCTTCCAGGATTTGTCCGTATCCTTCTGGGATGCTTCCATCAACTGGTCGGTCATTTCCGGATTTGCAATCTTCAGCATCCGGTAACGATTTTCGTTCAAGGCATAGTCGGCAAAGGAGATGGTGGGCTCCTTACTGTCGATGGTCATCGGGTTCTTGCCATCGGCTTCCAGGTCCGGGTTGTAGCGGTACAGGGACCAGTGACCACACTCAACCGCCTTCTTCTGCTGCTCCAGACCATTGGCCATATTGATGCCGTGGTTGATGCAGTGGGCGTAGGCGATGATCAGGGAAGGTCCGTCATAGGCCTCGGCCTCGGCAATGGCCTTGATGGCCTGCTGGGGGTTGGCACCGAGGGAGATCCGAGCCACATAGACATTACCGAAGGTGGAGAAGATCATGCCCATGTTTTTCTTGGGGGCATTCTTACCGCCAGCGGCAAACTGGGCAACCGCGGCACGCGGGGTGGACTTGGACATCTGACCACCGGTGTTGGAGTAGACCTCGGTATCCATGACCATGACGTTGACGTTCTGACCGGAGGCCAGGACGTGATCCAATCCGCCGTAACCGATGTCATAGGCCCAGCCGTCACCACCGAAGATCCAGACTGACTTCTTCACCAGGTAATCGGCCACTGCAGCCAAGCGCTTGGCCACGATCTCTTTGGAGCCTTCCAGGCTTGCCTTGAGGGCGGCGATCCGCTCACGCTGGGCCTCGATGGCCTCCTGATCCTTCATCTCAGCATCCAGGATGGCGTCGGCAGCAGCCTTGTCCACCAGCCCGTCGGCAGCAGCAGCTTCCAGGAGCTCGGTAGCCTGCATACCCAGTTTGTCCACGGCCTGACGCATACCCAGGCCATACTCGGCGTTGTCCTCGAACAGCGAGTTGGACCAGGCCGGACCACGACCGTCATCGCGGGTGCAGTAGGGGGTGGTGGGCAGGTTGCCGCCGTAGATGGAGGAACAACCGGTGGCGTTGGCGACCATCATCCGATCACCAAAGAGCTGGGTGACCAGCTTGACATAGGGGGTCTCACCACAACCGGCACAGGCGCCGGAGAACTCAAACAGGGGCCGCAGGAACTGACTGCCCTTGATGGTGGCCGGCTTGATGGTGGCGCGATCTACCTCGGGCAGCTTGAGGAAGGACTGCCAGTTCTTGCTCTCGTGCTCGAGGACTTCCTCGGTGTTGGGGATCATGGTCAGGGCAGCATTGTCGGTCTTGTTGCCGTCCTTGTCCTTCTTGCGGGCAGGACAGACACTCACACAGAGGGTACAACCGCAACAGTCGGCGGTGGAGATCTGCATGGTGAACTTCATGCCCTTGTACTCTTTACCAACCGCATCGGCGGTCTTGAAGTCGGCGGTGGCACCGGCGGCTTCAAGGGCCTCAGGGGTGGCAACCTTCATCCGGATACAGCCGTGCGGGCAGACCAGAGAACAGCGTCCACACTGGATACAGGCTTCGGGATCCCAGGTCGCGACGTTGACCGCGATGTTCCGCTTCTCCCACTGGGTGGTGGCGGTGGGCCAGCGACCGTTGTCAGGCATCTCAGAGACCTTGATCTCTTCGCCGCGGCCTTCCATCATCTTGGCAGTGATATCCTTGACAAACTCAGGAGCCTCCGCAGGAACGGTGGGTGGTATCTCGTGACCGGTTACCTCGCTGGGCAGGGCAACTTCAACCACGTTCTCGATGGCACCGTCAACTGCGGCATAGTTCATGTTGACGATCTTGTCGCCCTTGATGCCGTAGGTCTTCTTGATGGCCTTCTTGATGGCCTCGATGGCATCTTCCTTGGTGAGGATACCGGAGATCATGAAGAAGGCGGTCTGCATGATCATGTTGATCCGGGCGCCCAGGCCGATGGCCTGACCGAGCTTGACCGCATCGATGATGAAGAACTTGGCATTCTTCTCGATCAACTGTCGCTGGGCAAGGGCGGGCAGATGGGCCCAGATCTCGTCCTTGGAGAAGTTGGTGGTCAGCAGGAAGGTACCGTTTTCTTCCAGGTTGGCCAGCATGTCGTAGCTGTCCAGGAAGGCAAAGTTATGACAGGCGATGAAGCTGGCCTTGTTGATCAGGTAGGGGGCAACCACCTGGTTCTCACCGAAACGGAGGTGAGAGACGGTCATGGAGCCGGACTTCTTGGAGTCATAGACAAAGTAACCCTGGGTAGAGTTCTCGGTCTCGCCGCCGATGATCTTGATGGTGTTCTTGTTGGCACCAACGGTACCATCAGAACCCAGACCATAGAACAGGGCCCGATAGACATCATCGCCTTCGATGTTGAAGTTCTTGTCGTAGGAGAGGCTGGTGAAGGCCACGTCATCGTTGGGGCCGACACAGAACTTGCGCTTGGGCGCAAAGGAGGCCATGTTGTCGTAGACCGCCTTGACCATGCCCGGAGTGAACTCGGCAGAGCCCAGTCCGTAACGACCACCCAGGATGATGGGCAGCATCATGGTCGGATTCATCTCGGCAGCTTCGCCGACGGCGGCACGAACGTCCAGGTAGAGGGGCTCGCCAAGGGCGCCGGGCTCCTTGGTACGATCCAGGACCGTGATTCGCTCTACGGTCTGGGGCAGGGCATTGACCATGGCAACCTGGTCAAAGGGCCGGAACAGACGGACGATGACCATACCGATTTTTTCACCCTGGGCAGCCAGGTAATCGACGGTGGAGGCCACAACCTCGGCACCGGAACCCATGATCACGATGACGTCGGTGGCATCCGGAGAGCCGTAGTAATCAAAGAGGTTGTACTGACGACCGGTCATGGCGGCGAACTTGTCCATGTTTTCCTGAACAATGGCAGGAATGGCTTCGTAGTACTTGTTGACGGTCTCACGACCGGTGAAGTAGACGTCAGGGTTCTGAGCAGTACCGCACATGGAGGGTTTGTCCGGGGTCAGGGCGCGCTCACGGTGCTCGATGATCAGGTCTTCGTCGATCATCTCACGCATGTCATCCATGGTCAGTTCTTCGATCTTGGCAACCTCATGGGAGGTACGGAAGCCGTCGAAGAAGTGGAGGAAAGGGATGCGGGACTGGAGGGTGGCCTGGGTGGAGATCAGCGCCATGTCCTGGGCTTCCTGGACATTCTGGGCACAGAGCATGGCCCAACCGGTCTGACGGGCGGACATCACGTCGCTGTGGTCGCCAAAGATGGACAGACCCTGGTAGGCGAGGGCACGGGCGGTTACGTGGAAAACGGTGGGGGTCAACTCACCGGCGATCTTGTACATGTTGGGCAGCATGAGCAGCAGCCCCTGGGAAGCGGTAAAGGTCGTACAAAGGGCGCCTGAATTCAGGGAGCCGTGTAGTGCACCGGCCACACCACCTTCGGATTGCATCTGAGAGATAACCGGGATGGAGCCCCAGATATTCTCTTGTTTCGCGTTCGCCTTGGCATCGGCTTCTGCCGCCATCGGAGAGGATGGCGTAATGGGATAGATTGTGATGACTTCACTGGTGGCATAGGCAACATGGGTACATGCCTGGTTGCCGTCAATGGTTACCATTTTTCGCGACATAGCTCATTCTCCTTACACGGTGGTTACTGTTTTCCGACAGTCATGCTGCCGGAAAGGGGTTGAAAAAAGAAAATTCTCCGGACAACGACCAGAGAATTAAACATACTTTATATCCTGATAAACCTGTTGTGGATTATAAATGATTGACGCTTCATTCAATGAAAAGCCCAGTGCGGGCCCTTGGTCTGCTATTCTGCCCCAATGGGGAGCTGATAAAAAAGAACAATATCGTATCCTTCAAGCTGATCGTCAAATTTTTGAGTCTGACCAGGGCTAAGCAATAAGATACAATAAAGCGACAAGATAAACTAAAACAATGTATTATGCAATGTTAAAGCGTCGGCTCCAAAGGCGGCCTGGCCCCAGGCGACAACTCTAGATGATCCTTCCAGTTTTCCAGCCATGGCATGGTTTTGGGGCCCGGCCTGCCCGGACAGGGTTGCCGGGCTGAGGCCGCGGTCCCGGGAGCGGCGGCTAGTCCTCCTGCTCGTCGATGATATAGGCCTTGATCTTGGTATAGAGGGATTCCGGAATCTCTTCTTCAAACATAAACTGCTCAGCCTCCTCACCACTGATGGTTGCTTTGACCT
Organism: Desulfogranum mediterraneum DSM 13871; assembly: GCF_000429965.1. Lineage (GTDB taxonomy): Bacteria > Desulfobacterota > Desulfobulbia > Desulfobulbales > Desulfobulbaceae > Desulfogranum > Desulfogranum mediterraneum. The sequence continues at coordinate 179,171 of NZ_AUCW01000003.1, read as the reverse complement.
CCTGGGGCAGGGAGCGGAGAAAGGCGACGCGTTCCGGGTTGGGTGTGCGTTTGCTTTGGGACATGGTACAGATCCTCAGCTGGGGGTTAACAGGACGAGGCCCTGCAGGCTGCAGCCGAGCTGCACCGGCAGGGAGCAATGACACCACTAGTAGTGCTGAAAAGCCCTTCTGTAAACAGCGGAAACCAGGAAAAGAGCGGAGTCGGGAGCTCTGCTCAACCGGGACGGGATCCGGAACGGTGCTAAATGTTTAATCCCGCGGAAATAAGCGTACCAAACTTACCGTTCTTTTGGTATGCTGCCCCTTTTTGCCATCCCTGCCGCCCTGTTGTGCGCAGGAATATTGGCTTTGGGGAAGAGGACGCCTGTCAGCGGCAGGCCTGGGACCTGTTCCGCAGAGCGTGTCATCAAGACCTAGCTGGCCGGCGATCGTGCCTGTCGGACAGGGGTGATTTTATTCATTTACAGCTGCACTCCCTGCGGAGTGCTGCTCCGGAGCAGGTATGCGGGCCAAACTGAAACTCTTTCTTCCCGGCGAACGAACCCGGATGATCACCATTGCAGCCTTTATCGGGGTGATGGCCGGGCTGGCCATCATTGCCTTTCGTGAGTCGGTTGAGATGGTCCACGAGGTGGTCTTTGTCGGGGGCTATGAACTGCTCAGGATCGGAGAGGGGGGTTGGCGGATCCTACTCCTGCCCCTCTTGCCCATGGTGGGCGCCGCGGCTCTGATTCCCCTGTCCCTGGCCTTTCCCGGCAAGGTCAACGGCTATGGCCTCACCACCTTTCTCCGTCGGGTCAACCTGGAAAACGGCGTCTTCCGGGCCCGCAACCTCTTTATCAAGATCGTGGCCACGGCCCTGACCATAGGCTCAGGCAACTCCGCCGGGGTAGAGGGACCCATCGCCCAGATCGGCGGTACCCTGGGCTCCCAGGTGGGACAGCGGTTCCGGGTCTCGGGTAAACGGATGAAGGTCTATATCGCCGCCGGCTGTGCCGGTGGAATTGCCGGGATCTTCAATGCCCCCCTGGCCGGGGTCTTCTTTGCGGCCGAGATCGTCCTCCTGGGCACCTATGAGATCTCCTCCTTCTCCGCCCTGGTGATCTCTTCGGCCCTCTCCACCGTGGTTTCCAGGGCCTATTACGGTGAGGTCTCGGCCTTCCCCATCCCCGATTACCAGATCGTCAACTATTTTGTCGAACTGCCCCTCTACACCCTGATGGCGGTGTTGGTGGGGCTGCTGGCCGTGGTCCATATCCGTTTCTTCTACTGGGTCCGCGACCGTTTTCAGGGCATCACCTGGATTCATGCCCAGCTCAAACCCGTTGTCGGCGCCTTTGTCATCGGCTGCATAGGTATCTTTTTTCCCCAGGTCATGGGAGACGGCTACGAGTATATCGAGCAGGCCCTGGCCAGCCACGGGGTGGTCTGGGTGATGCTGGCCTTGATCTTTCTCAAGTCCATTGCCACCTCCATCACCCTCGGTTCCGGCGGGGCAGGAGGCGTCTTTGCCCCGGCCCTCTTCATCGGGGCGGTCATTGGCGGGGCCTTCGGCGGGATCGTCCATGGGGCCTTTCCGGAGTATACCGCCTCGTCCGGGGCCTATGCCACGGTGGGCATAGGGGCCTTCCTGGCGGCCTCCACCCATGCGCCGCTCACCGCCATCTTCCTGCTCTTTGAGATGACCGGCAACTACATGATCATTATCCCGGTGATGCTCACCGCCGTACTCGGCACCATCACCTCGTCCCGTTTTTATCCCGACTCCATAGACACCGTGGACTTCACCAGGCAGGGCATCAACATCCATGAGGGCAGGGAGGTGGCCATCATGAAGTCTGTCCGGGTGGGTAAGGCCATTACCGAAGATGTTGATTTTATCAGTGAGAACGCAAATATAAATCACCTGCTCGAGTTGTTCCGCTTTGCCAGGGACAGCTTCTATTTCCCTGTGGTCAACCATAGGGGCTTGATGGTCGGGGTGGTCTCCATGCAGGATGTGAAGACCATCCTCCATGACGCCGAGCAGCGGGTCTGTTACCTGGTGGGGGCCATCTGTACCCGGGACGTGATCATGCTGACCCCGGACGACAATCTCTACGAGGCCATGCAGCTCTTTGATGTCAAGGGCATCGATGAGATCCCGGTGGTGGAGACCCTGGAAGAACCCTGGGTCTTGGGGATGTTGAAACGACAGGATGTGATTGCCGCCTACAACCATGAGATGCTCAAACGGGGCATCGGTGAACGGGCCGAGTCCATCCGGATGCTCTGCTCCACCACCTGAGCGCCCCAGGCTTTCCGGGCGGCAGGGAATTATCGTTTTAGTCCTGTCCTTTGACCGGCGGGGATGTATAATATGAGCAGTACAGTGTCAAGTGGAGAGCCAATGGGAGTTGAGCCGTGAAAATTGTTCTTTATTCATTCGGATTCAAGCATGGCTACCCGGAGGCGGATGTGGTCTTGGATGTGCGCTTTCTGCCCAACCCTTACTGGGTGGCTGAACTGCAGGGGGGCACCGGCTGTGATCCCCAGGTGGCCCTCTATGTCCTCAACAATGACGGCGGCCGTCGTTTCCTGGCCGGTGCGGAACCTTTTCTCCGTTTCCTGCTGGAAGAGCATCAGCGTAAGGGGCGGGAGCAGCTTACCCTGGCCATCGGCTGTACCGGAGGCCGGCACCGCAGCGTTGCGGTCACCGAGCATCTCCGTGCTTACTTGACTGCCTGTACCTTCACTCCGGAGGTCTATCACCGGGATATCGATAAAGAGTAACAGGGTGGCGACAGCCGACGAGCGGCTGAGCTATCCGGGAGGTTGTGATGCTGGAAACCTTGAAGAATGCCCTCTACACAGGAATTGGTACCGCCTTTCTGACCAAGGAAAAGATCGAGGAGTTGAAGGGGGAGCTGGTGGCCAAGGGCAAGTTGACCCGGGAAGAGGGAAAGCAGTTTGTCGATGAGTTGGCCGGCAAGTCGGAGAAGGCCCGGGAGCAGCTGGACCTCTGGCTGAACCGGAGGGTGGAGGAGCGGGTCCAGCAGCTCGACCTGGCCACCAAGGATGATCTCGAAGAGTTGCGCCGCCAGGTGGAGGAGCTGCAGGTGGCCCTCAATATCCGGGATCAGGAGCAGTAGTTCCGGGCGTGATGTTCAGTATTCGTAAGCTCGGCGCCATCGGCCGGACCTACCGTCACCTGAACCGGTACCATCGGATCCTGCGGGTACTCTTCAAGTACGGCTTTGATGACCTGGTCGATCGGCTCCACATCGATCAGTACCTGGAATCGGGCCTGCAGATGATCAACCGCAAGCCCAGGGAGCAGATCGCCCGGCTCTCCCGGCCGGAGCGGCTGCGCCTGGTCTTCGAGGAGCTGGGCCCCACCTTTATCAAGCTGGGGCAGCTGCTCTCCACCCGTCCTGATTTTATCCCTGCCGATTACCTGGATGAGTTGGCCAAGCTCCAGGATGATATCCCTCCCTTCTCCTATGAAGAGGTGGCGGCCATCATCGAGGAGGAACTGGGCAGGCCTCCGGCGGAAATCTTCCTCCACTTCGACCCGAACCCGCTTGCCGCGGCCTCCATCGGCCAGGTGCACCGGGCCCGGCTGGACAGCGGTCAGGGTGAGCATCCCTCGGGTCAGGAGGTGGTGGTCAAGGTCCAGCGGCCCGAGATCGAGAATATCATTGCCGTGGATCTGGAGATCCTCACCCATATCGCCGGGCTGATGGAGCAGTACCTGGAGGAACTCCAGGGGCACCGGCCCACGGCCGTGGTCCAGGAGTTTGCCCGCAGCCTTAGCCGGGAGATCGATTTTTCCATCGAGCTGACCAATATCCAGCGTTTCAGTCGTCAGTTCGAGGGCAACCAGACCATCCATGTTCCCTTTGTCTGCTCATCTTTGAGTACCGACCGGGTGCTGGTCATGGAGTATATCGACGGGATCAAGTGTTCCCATCTCGATCAACTCCAGGGCGCGAACCTGGACCTGCCCCTGATCGCCCGACGCGGGGCCAACCTGGTGATGGAACAGATCTTTGTCCACGGCTTCTTCCACGCCGACCCCCATCCAGGCAACCTCTTCATTTTGGCCGACAACCTGGTCTGTTTTATCGATTTCGGTCAGATGGGCCGCCTTTCGCTGAAGGATCGGGAGGATTTTACCGATCTGGTGCTCTGTCTGGTGGCCGGCGATGAGCGCAAGATCACCAACTGCTTGCTCCAGGTGACCATCCAGCAGGGGGAGATCGATCGGGAGGGCTTGACCGGTGATCTGGGCAACCTGATGGATATGTACCTCTACCGCTCCCTGGGTGAGCTGGAGGCGGGCAAGATTCTCCAGGACCTCCTCTCCCTGGTCTCCCGGCACAAACTCTCCCTCAAGCCCGGTCTCTACCTGATGATGAAGGCCCTGGCCACGGTGGAGGGGGTCGGCCTGCTGCTGGATCCCGAGCTGGAGCTGATCGCCCTGGCCAAACCCTTCATGCGCAAGATCCGTTACGGTCGGCTCCAGCCGGATCGGTTGGCCGATGAGCTGCTTCACACCGGCGGTGCCTACCTTCATCTCTTTCGGGAGGCACCCGATGAGCTCCTGGCCATTGTCCGCCAGTTGCGGGGCGGGAAGATGAAACTCGAGTTTGAACACCTGGGGGTAGAGGCCCTGGGTTCGACCCTGGATCGGCTCTCCAACCGGATTGCCTTTGCCATTGTCCTGGCTGCCCTGATCATCGGCAGTTCCCTGATCGTCCTGGCCGATATTCCTCCCCGCTGGCACGGCATCCCCCTGGTGGGGCTGGTGGGCTTTGTGGTGGCCGGGATGATGGGCTTCTGGCTGCTGCTCTCCATCATCCGTCATGGTCGGATGTAAGCCCGCTGTCGGTTCAGCTGAGCACTCTACTTCCTACGCCACTTTCCCTTGATCCGGACAAACTGACCGGCCGGAGTCTTGTTCATGGCCTTTTCACCGGCCAGTTGCTCCACGGCCTTGAGACTGGTCTTGTTGCGCTGGGCAATCTGCTGGTAGTGTTGCCTGCGTTTGTTGTTGATCTGCTCGGCCAGCCGGACGGCTTCTCCATGGGCCGGTTTGACCGCAGCCAGGTAGCCTGTGGAGGTTTCCCCCACCAAGCCCTGGTTCTTGGCCGTCTGCAGGTCCAGGGCCCAGGCAGAGCCGCAGCAGAGCAGCAGCATGATCAGCAGCTGTGATAGAAATTTTTTCATGATCTTCCCCTGATTAAAATAGGCCACTCTCTTCACTGAACACATCGTCCAGCTCCTTCTCCACCTTGACCTTGATCTCATGCTCAATCTTGACGTTGAGGTTGATGGTGATCGGTTTTTCCGGAGGTGCAACCTGCACCGTGGGCGTGCAGCCGACCAGGAAAATGGTGAGCAGGATGGCGCCTATGATTGGCTGGTAGATGGCTCTCACCTTGGCTCCTCTTGGTGCGGATTATCGGTGTTGTTGAAGTCGGTTTTCCAACTCCCTGCTTATCTTGCTATTATACTGAAGGCTTCTCAGGAGGGAAAGCAGATTCTGCTCGGTGCGGATGTTGAGGTGCACCGCTCGGCTGGCGGAGAGGGCCGGGCTCTTGCCCTCCAGCTGCAGCTCGACCACCAGGGTGCCGTCGGGCTGATAGCTGACCGGAGCCCGGAGTCGGGTGTAGTGGAACTCCTCAAGGGCCTTGAGCACATAGCCGCTGAACTGGGAGGGGGGAGTCGTGCCGGCAGGAGGCCGGAAACGGATGGTTCCGCCCCGGGCTGAACCACTGAGCCTCCCCTCAGAGAGCCGCAGCCCCTCCTGATCCAGGCTCAGGGGCAGGTGGGCATCAATGGTGCCGCTGACCTCCAGCCCCTCCAGCTTGAGCAGGCCGACCATGGCCGGCAGTGCCAACTCGCTGGCCTCCAGGGTGAGGGCCTGGCTGTCACTGTTGGGGTCATAGCGAAGCTCCCGGCCATGCAGTTGTCCTTCAAAGAGCGAGGCCCTGAGTCCTTCAATCACCAGCAGCGGCCACGGGCCGCTGGCTGCGCTCACCAGTTGGAGATCCGCCTGGATGGACTCCAGGGGAACCGGGGTCTCGAGGCGCTGGAGAGAGAGGCGGCCGGGCTGCAGGGAGTGCAAGCCGGGGCTGAGCTCCAGGGAGTGGTCAAGGCTCAGCTCCTGAAAGGGAAAGCCCCTGAGCATGCCCCCTGCCTGATTCAGCTGGAGTCCGGCAATGACCCTGGGGGGGGCTTCGGGGAACCAGCCGGCCTCTGCCCGGAGCATGAGCCGGCCGCTGTTGAACTCCAGGGGCAGCTCCACTCCCTCCACCAGTTGCTCCAGGCCAGCCTGCTCGCTAAAAACGATCGCCTCGCTGCTGCTCAGTTCTGCCCGGCCCTGGCCGAGGTCCAGTCGGTGTACCAGGCTGAGCTCCAGACTGCCCTCCAGTCGGTGCGGCTGGCAGTGGAGCAGGGCCTGGAGGCGCTCCTCTTCCAGGCGGATCTCGCCCCGGAGTTTCTTGAAGGACACCCCCTTGCCCCGGGCGCGGAGGCTGAGAGCCGGCGCGGAGATCTCCAGGTGAACCCTGGTTTGCTCCTCCTGCCCCCGGATGGCCAGCGGGGTGAGGGTAAAGGGGGCCAGCTCTACCTGCCCCTGGGGATGGTGAAGCTGGAGCGCACCGCTCTGCCAGGGCGGGCTGCTCAGCTGCCAGCTCCCTGGCTGCAGGGAAAAGAGTGCAGGCTTTCCCCGGGTCAGGCTGCAATGCAGGCTGGGGATCCGGCTGGCACCCAGGGTCAGATCCTGGGCCCGGATTTCGGTTTTCGGCCTCAGCTCCAGGGTGAGGGAGCGGCCGGCCTTGCCCAGGCTGCGGGGTGGAGGCAGCTGAAGTTTCGCCAGCTGGGAGCTTCCCAGTCGGAGCCCCTGGCCCTGCCAGGGGGGGGGATCCTTGAAGCGCAGCTGCCAGGCGTCCCCCCTCTGCTGGAGGATACTGGCGAGCCCCAGCTGAAGCCGGTCTGCGGAGAAGGAGCCCGTGCTCAGCCTGCTGAGGCTCAGCCTGGACCCGGCCAGCAGCTCAACCCGGCCTGGCCCCGGGGACGCTCCAGCCAGCTGCAGGGCAAAGCTCTCCAGGGAGTGTCTGCCCCAGCCCAGCTCGCTGCCTCTCAGCTCCAGCCTGAGAGCGAGGGGATCTGCCAGCTCCAGGGAAAAGGAGCCCTGGAGCCGGCCAGTCAGGGGCGGCAGTGCGCCTTGGGGGAAGAGTCGGCCAAGGGGCTCCAGCGGCAGCTCAACGGTCCCCTGCAGTCGTTCCGGCTGAAGGCTGAGTTGCAGCCATGGCTTCTGCTTGCCAGGGAGGGTGGGGATCAGCTCCAGGCGGAGGGGCCGGCTTCTCAGATGTTGGACCCTGAGCTCAAACTGCTCTCTGGCTGAGAGCCGCAGCTCCAGGCGTGCCTCCAGCCCCTGCTCCTCTCTGGAGATCTCCGCCGCAGGCGGTTGCACCGTTTCCGGCAGCAGGGGAGCACCCTGGATAAGCAGCTGCTCGATTGTAAGGGAGTTGCAGGGGAGCTCTACCTGCTCCAGCCTGGTGAGCAGCTTCCTGACAGCGTCTCTTTCGGGGAAAGAGCTCTCCGGGCCCTTTGGAGCCGAGGCTGCGGGCAGTCGGAGGCTGAGTCGCTTGATCACGATCTGATCAACACCACCCCTGAGCAGTTGGCCGAGTCTGTAGTGGATGGTGGTGTTGCCGAGCTCAAGCCGCAGGGAGCCCTTGGGGGGAGCAAGGCTGGCGACAGCACGACCGATCACCAGCTGGTCACGCTCCACGGACTGCAGCTCGAGTTCCACCCCTGCAAGGCCTGCCCGGGTCAACAGGGGGGGGAGGACGGCTTCCAACAGGGGAAGCCGGTAGCTGAGCAGGGCCGCCGACAGGGCGAAGAGGAGAAGAGAGAGGAGGGCGAGCAGGCGCATGGCAGCCTTAGGTTTGAGGATTTTTTGAAGATCAGCACCAAGTATAGCAAGCCGGCGGTGCGGCTCAAGGGAAAAATATGGCTTGCCAGGGGGACAGGGCGCGCTTGCCGCCGTTTTTAGCGGAGCTCTTTGGGCAGTATCAGGCTAAAGCGGGCCCCTCCCTGCGGAATCCGGTTTAGCCGGATCTCTCCCTGGTGGCGGTGGATTACCTCCTGGACCAGGTTAAGACCCAGGCCAAAGCCCTGCCGGTCGCCGGTCGCCAGGCCGCGATGAAACTTTTTAAAAATATCCCGGCGGCACTCCTCCGGGATCCCCGGCCCCTGATCCTGGACCGTGATCGTGAACCGCTCCGGCTCTTCCTGGAGCTCCAGGTTGATGGTGGAGCCGGCAGGACTGAATTTGACGGCATTATCCAGCAGGTTGATCACGGCCTGGAGCAGGAGTAGCTCGTCGCCCACCAGGGGAGAGGTTCTCTGGGGAATATCAGTGGAGAGGCGGATGTTCTTTCCTTTGGCCAGGGGCAGGATGCTGTTGAGGGCGTCGTTGACCATGCTCAGGGGGGAGAAGGGATGGCGCCGGAGCTCCTGTTTGCCGCTTTCCAGGCGGTTGATCTCCAGGAAGTGGGCAATCAGCGTATTCAACCGTTCTGCCTGGAGGCTGATCTCCCGGGCATAGTCCAGCGGCTCCCCTCTCAGCTCATTTTCCAGCATTTCGGCGTAGCCGCGGATGGTGGTCAGGGGAAGCTTGAGTTCGTGGGAGACGATGGAGACCAGCTCACCTCTGACCCGGGCCAGCTCCCTGAGCTGGGTAATATCCTGGAAAACGGCCAGGGTCGCCCCAAAGGTCGGCCTGGTAGAGTTGAAGCAATGGATGTCGGTCTGGAAGACGTGTCTGCCCCGGCGGCCCATGGTCTGGATTTCCAGTCGGAGCGGACTGGTCTTATCCTGGGAGAGCGGCTGCGATCCCGGATTCTCCCGGTCGGTTCTGAGTCGCTCTATTTCCAGGAGAAAGGTAGGGTAATCAGGGAGCAGGGCCGTTGTCTCTGCGCCAATCACCTGCTGCTGCCAGAAACCCTGAAACCGATCGTTGGCCAGGATGAGTCGGCCTGAAGCTGCCTCCCACAGCGCCAGTGGCGGCAGCTCCTGCTGGAGGAGGTCGTCCAGGAATCGATGCTGGAGGGTGATGGCATCGGCAGCATCCTGGAGCTGCTGGATATGCTGCTGAATACCGGTGGGGCTGAACAGGGATTTTCTGGCAGGCCCCTGGCTGGCAACCGTTTCAGGAGTGGGGTAGCTCTGGCGGAGTCGCTGATCCAGCTGCCGGTCCAACTGGAGGATCTGGCGGGCAAGGGTTCGGGCGGTCCAGAAGACCTGATGCACCAGGTGAAACAGATAGCTGAACCAGAGCAGAAGTAGAGACCAGGAGATCTCCACCAGCTGGTTGTGCTGGAAAAAAAACAGGGCCGCGAGGAGCACCAGGCCGGTGAACACCAGGTTGACCGTGATGTTGATCCCTTCCCCGGTCCGAGGCCAGAGGAAGATCGCCAGCAGTAAGACCAGCCCCACCAGCAGCAGGGCCGCTTCCCTTAAGGGATGGAGGGTCCGATCTTCCAGGAGGTTGGCCAGGATGGTAGCCTGGATCTCTACCCCGGGCGTTACCTGGGAGCGGCTGAAGGGGGTCAGGAAGGTATCGTGGAGGCCGGTGGCTGCGGCGCCAACCAGCAGCCAGCGATCCTTGAACAGCGCTTCCGGGTAGATTCCGTTGAGCACATCCAGGTAGGAGAGGGTGAGGAAGGTCTGTTCCGGGCCGTAGAAGTTGATCAGGGGCCTGTCCCCGGCGTCTGTCGGCTGTTGGCCGGGGAAGGGGATACCGCCGGCCTGGAGCATGGCCCGGGCAAAGGAGGGCTGGCCGCTGGGGTGGGGAGAGAGCCGGCGCCGGACCACGCCGTCACCGTCAAAGATGGTTTCCACGTGACCCGTGTCCGCCTGCCTGCCGAGGCTGGCTGCAGGGCGGAGCAGCCGACCGTCCCGGGAGGTGGCTGTGGCCAGAATGACAGGGGGGGCTGTGGCCATGGCTGCATTGAAATCCGGGTCCTCGGGGGTCGCCTCGCTGAAGAGGACGTCAAAGCCGACGGCTCTGGCCTGGTTGAGCCGGCTCAGCAGCCGGCCATGCAGGGTCCGTGGAAAGGGCCAGGCACCCAGGGCTGTCAGGCTTCTCTCGTCGATTCCGATGATGATCACCGACTGGGGTGGTGCCAGCGGACCGCGGAGCCGAAAGAGGAGATCCTGGCAGGAGTTGGAGAACAGGCTTCCCAGACCGATCGTCTCCACCATAAGGAGGCAGAGCAGGCCGGTTAGGGGGATGAGCAGGCGGGGGAGCATGCCGGGGCTTTTGCGGCTCAGAGGAGGATGATGGCAAAGAAGACCGCTGCCATCAGCAGCTCTTCCCAACCCGGGGGATCGGCTTCAATGGTCAGGGTCTGTGCCGGGGTCCAGGGTCCCCGGGTGGCCTCATCAAGTACTCCCCTGAGGCGGACATAGTAACGGCCGGGGAGGAGGTGCTGCTCCACGGTGTAGCTGGTTGTTGCCAGCCGGCTCCGCTCCAGAATCAGGGTCTTGAAGCTCGGATCTTCGCTGATCTGCAGGTCATAGCTGCAGCCGGGAGCCATGGCAGACCACTGGAGGGTGAGTTCTTCCGAGGCCTTCGTCGTGACGGCTTCCATGGCTGGCTGGGGGATGATGGTGAAGGCCACCACCGGAGAGAACAGGGTGGTGAAGCCGTCCGCGCTTACCCCCTGTACCCGGAAATAGTAGCTTGCCGGGGCCAGTGCTGGAGTGGTAACGGCGTCCTCTCTGCTCTCATTGTGCTCGATGATCTCTTTAAAATCAGGATCTGTGGCCAGTTGATAAGAGAAATGGTCCACCTGTTCGCCCCTGAGCCACTGGATGGTCATCTGCGCTTCCCAGGAGCGGGTCTGGTCTTTGGGCAGGGCAATCAGGGGGGCTGCAGGAATGGTCCGGATTCGGAGGGGAAAGGGACCGCTGGCCCGGCCTTCAAAGCCCTCCCGGTCGATGGCGGTGAGAAAGGCCGAGTAGCTGCCGTCTTCCAGTTGATCCAGGAAAAAGGTCTGGCCCGGTTGGGCGAACAGCTCCCTGACCGTGGCCTTCCCCTGTTCATCCCAGCAGAGCCGCAGCCGCAGCCGGGCCGCCCGGGGGTGGTTGGGGGCCGGGATTTGGGCCGGCAGCAGGCGGTAGAGGGGCTGGAGCTGTGGGGAAGCCGGCGGAGCCGGCAGTGGTCGAGCCGTTTCAGGTGGCCTGCCGGGGCGGACCCGGCTGCCTTGCCCTGCCTTCAGAGTGAGCTGAGCGCCGGCTGCGTTCACCGCCACCTGGCCGGAGAGGGTCTCGATGGTGCTGGCCGTGGGAGCGGCCTTGATTCGATAACTGGTCCCTCTCACCCCGGTCACGGCAATGGGGGTGCTGGTTCGGTGGGTGTCGTTGGCCTGGAGCGGTTTTTCGATGGTGTTGATCAGCCTGCCGGAGTGGAGGGTCGGCTCGGTTTTGACGCTGCCGTCGTTGAGGCGGATCAGGTAGTTCAGGGTGAGGCGTGAGTTGGCCTCGACCCTGGTGTGGCGGTGGTCGGGAAAGACCAGCTGGGCGTAGCTCTCTTCGGCGGTGACCAGGCTCTGGCCGGGCAGGAGCCGGTCCCCCTCCTGGGCCGCACTCTGCTTGCCGAGGCGGTCAAGGATCAGGACCCTGCCGTGGAGTTTGGCGATGATCGTCTGGAGCTGTTCCACCTTAAGCAGGTCTAAGGGGACCTTCAGGGTGGAACCGGCCAGGATCAGGTAGGGCGGACTGAGGCGGTTGACGGCGGCAATGGTTTTCCAGTCGCTGCGCTGGCGGCAGAAGTCCCTGGCCAGGTGGATCAGGTTGGTGCCCTCCTGGATATGGAGGGGGATCATGAGCGCTTCGGCCCCGGCCGAACCCGGCTGGCCAAGGGTAAAGAGCAGCAGGGTGATCAGGGGCAGGAGGCAGCGTGTCTTGATCAGCTTCTGGGCAGCGAAGGTATCCATGGGCAGCGCACCGGTGGTAAGAGGGGGAAGACAATCCAATCATCGCCTTGAGGATAGCGTGAAAGCAGAGCTTTTTCAATCAAGGACAGGGGGGACTGCCCCCTTTATCCGCTTTCATCATGGAGAGATCCTGGATCTGCTCCTTTTTAAGTAAGAAGGATAAGTAAGAAGGGATCCTCTGAGACCCGCAGCAGATCCCTGCGTTGAGGCGCTCCTTACGGTGCCGTCCCTGGAGTCAGCCTGTAGCCCACTCCAGGAACGGCAACAATCTGGATCCCACCCGGGCAGTGACGCTCCAGCTTTCTCCTCAGGTTGGCAATATGCATGACCAGGGCCTTGGTCTCGGTATCCGGGGCATAGCCCAGGACCTCCTGGAGGAGAACGCCATGGGTAACCACCTGGTTTGGTTGTCGGGCCAGGTAGGTCAAGAGCTCAAACTCGGTCTTGGTCAGGGCCAGGCTGCCACCGGATCCCAGCTGGACCTCCCTGGCTGCCGGGTCAATGGTCAGGGGGCCGACCAGGATGGCTCCTGTCTTTCTCTGCTGTCCGGCGCCACTCCTGCGGAGCTGCGCCCTGATCCGGGCCTGGAGTTCCTGTAAACTGAAGGGCTTGGTGAGGTAATCATCGGCCCCCAGTTCCAGGCCCTTGACCTTATCCTCCACCCGGTCCCGGTCGGTGAGGAGGATCACCGGCAGATCCCTGTCCTCCCCTCGCAGTTCGGCCAGGAGGGAGAGGCCGTCTTTGAAGGGCATGATCACATCCAGCAGCAGGAGGTCGGGTCGGGTTGCGCGGATCAGGGCCAGCCCGTCCTTGCCATGGGCAGCGGTAACGACCCGGGCACCCTGGCTGCTGAGGAAGCGCCTGAGCATGTTGAGGATGGCTGGGTCATCTTCAAAGACAAGAAGGGTGGGATGGGGATCGGTCATGGAGCGGTTTCCTCTGCGGTCCTCTGGGGGTGGGCGTAATGCTGTTCTGGCAGCTCTTCAGGATCAGGCCCAGGGTACCGTCGGCTCAAGAGGATGGCAAGGTCTTTATCGGCCGGGAACCCGGCGTAGAGCGGCACGGTTTGGACTGCTGCCTCTCCCGGGAACGGCCGGTCCGGGCGGCTGGCTTGACTTTTAGGCGCAAACACATATACAGTATAAGAACAAGCGTTTGAAAACAACAGAGCTACAGAAGGTGCCCTTGCCTGGTACCCGGGCAGGAACGATCAGGAGGCCGTGAATGACGTCAACTTCTTTTCCCTCGCAGGCCCATGGCTGAACGCGTCGGTTTCATCTCCACCCGTTTTGCCGGCACCGACGGTGTCTCTCTGGAGTCCGCCAAGTGGGCCGAGGTGCTCTGGCAGGATGACCACCTGAGCTACTGGTACGGGGGCGTCCTTGATCGCAGCCAGAAGGCCTCCATGTGTATCCCGGAGACCTACTTCGGCCATCCCGAAAACCAGTGGATCCATGAACGGGTCTGGGGCCATACCCATCGCGCCCCGGTGGTCACCCGTCGCATCCATGATCTGACCGAGTATATCAAGGGGACCCTGTACGACTTTGTTCGCGAGTTTGATATCTCCCTGCTCCTGCTCCAGAACGCCCTGACCATTCCCATGCACATTCCTCTGGGACTGGCCATCACCGAGTTTTTGGCGGAAACCACCATGCCGGGCATCGCCCACCACCATGACTTCTTCTGGGAGCGGAGTCGTTTTCAGGTCAACAATGTGCCCGATTACCTGGATATGGCCTTCCCGCCGCGGGATATCCTGCTCCAGCATGTGGTGATCAACCAGAGTGCCAGGGAAGAGTTGGCCCTGCGCAAGGGACTCTCCTCCATGCTGGTGCCCAATGTCTTTGACTTTGATCATCCACCGGATCCTGTGGATGACTACAGCCGGGATATCCGGGAGGAGATCGGCCTCAGCTCCGAGGATAAGCTCATCCTCCAGCCCACCCGGATCGTCCCGCGTAAGGGGATTGAACATGCCATCGCCTTGGTCAAGGCCCTGGGAAATCCCCGTTGCAAACTGGTGATCTCCCATGCTGCAGGCGACGAGGGCAGTGATTATCCCGAGCAGATCGCTGAGCTGGCGGAAATGGAAGGGGTGGATCTCCGTTTCTTCGGCCATCGGGTGGGGGATCGACGTCACCTCAACGGCAGGGGAGAAAAGATGTATGTGCTTCATGATCTCTATCCGCATGCCGACCTGGTGCTCTATCCCTCCATCTATGAGGGCTTTGGCAATGCCCTGCTCGAGGCCTTTTATTTTCGGGTGCCCATCGTGGTCAATCGTTACCCGGTCTGGGTCCGTGATATCGAGCCCAAGGGCTTCCGGGTCCCGGTGATGGACGGCTTTGTCAACCGGGCCGTGGTCAGGGAGGCCGTCCGGCTGCTGGATGACCCAGACCACTGCGCCGAGATGGTGGAGCATAACTATGAGCTGGCCAGACAGTACTATGGCTACCCCCTGCTGCGCTACTGTCTCCAGACCCTGATCAGTAATATTACCCATGGACTGTAGGCCCTGGCAGGGGGCGGGAGGACTGGAGATGTTCTTTCGCCGGGATAGGCCGTGCAGCAGCCAGGAGCACGGGAGTGCTCTGGCGCCGGGAGAGAAGAGCAGGCCGAGGAGAGCCTGGATCGTGAGTGGAATCGAGAGCTGATCAGGGTCCTGGCCCTGCTCAAATCATCTGGAGGTCGAAGCAATCATGTGGCGTTTGACGCATTCTTTTAAGCAGGCCCTGCTCCCCCGTCTGACCACCCTCTATGGTGCGGCCCAGGTCGATCGATTACTGGAGCGCATCGCCCTTATTGCAGGTCGGTACAATTACCTGGAACAGCGGTGCAGTTTAGATCATCCCTGTTGGGATGAACGGACTGCCATCCTGATCACCTATGGCGACATGATCACCAGGCCCGGGGAACCGGGACTGGTCACCCTGGGCCGCTTTCTCGGGGATTTTTTGAAGGGGCTGTTGCCGGTAGTTCATATCCTGCCCTTCTTTCCCTCCAGCTCGGATGATGGTTTTGCGGTGATCGATTATCGTCGGGTGGATCCTGAAATCGGCAGCTGGGATGATCTGGAGAGCCTGGCCCAGCAGTACCGGCTGATGTTTGATCTGGTCCTGAACCACGTCTCCAGCCGCTCCCAGTGGTTTGAAGATTTTCGGGGTGCGGTTGCTCCGGCCCGCAACTACTTCCTGGAGATGGATCCGGCCACGGAGCTGAGCCAGGTGGTGCGGCCGCGGAGCTCTCCTCTGCTGACCGAGGTGATGACCGTCAAGGGCAAGAAACACCTCTGGACCACCTTTAGTGATGATCAGCTGGATCTCAACTATGCCAACCCTGACGTCCTCCTGGAGATGCTGGATATCCTCCTGGGCTATATCAACAAGGGGGCGGCCATCCTCCGTCTGGATGCCGTGGCCTATCTCTGGAAAGAGGTGGGCAGCCCCTGCATCAACCTTGCCCAGACCCATGAGCTGGTGAAGCTGCTGCGAGATGTGGTGGACCATGTCACCCCAGGAACCCTGCTGCTCACCGAGACCAACCTGCCCCATGGGGAAAATGTCAGTTACTTTGGTGCAGGGGACGAGGCCCATCTGGTCTATCAGTTCAGCCTGCCCCCGCTGCTGCTCCATGCCCTCCACAGCGGCTCGGCCCGTCATCTTGCCGCCTGGGCCCGCTCCCTCAGTCCGCCGCCTCCGGGATGTGCCTATGTCAACTTTACGGCCTCCCACGACGGCATCGGCGTTCGTCCCCTGGAGGGCATCGTGGCCGGCGAGGAGCTGACCCAGCTGGTGGAGACCATCCGGCGTTGCAACGGCTTTGTCTCCTGCCGCAGCGACAGCCAGGGCCGGGAGCAGCCCTATGAACTCAACATCACCTACTTTGACGCCCTTAAGGATCTGAGTCATCCCGATGATCTCCAACGCCAGGTGCTCCGCTTCCTCTGTTCTCAGACCGTGATGCTGGGCCTGCAGGGGATCCCGGCGATCTATTTCCACTCCCTTACCGCAAGCCCCAATAACCAGCAGGGGGTCCTGGAGAGCGGTCGCTACCGCTCCGTTAATCGGGGCCGTTGGTCGGATGAGGAGCTTCGTCTGGAACTGGCCGATCCGGCTACGGTCACGGCCCGGGTATTTCGGGAGTATCAGGCCCTGCTGGAAATCAGGGCAGGTCTGGCCGCCTTTCATCCCGATGCCGAGCAGGTGGTGCTGGAGTGTGCCGAAGAGCTCCTGGTTTTTTATCGAAGGCCAGCGGAACAGCCCTCCATCCTCTGTATCCATAACCTGGCCGGCTGTTCGCTGAGCCTGGATCTTCGCACCCTTGCCGGGGTTCCGGAGGGGGTGGACGCCTGGATGGATCATATCTCTGCGGCCGTCTGCAGCCCGGAGCTGCAGCTGCAGCCCTATCAATCGCTGTGGCTGGAGGCCTGTTCTCCTGAGTCGGGCGGGTGATGCGGAAACTCGAGACAAGGAGAAGCCATGGAAAAGGTAACCAGCATTGCCTATGAGCAGTTGACCGAGCATCGCCCCTGGGGCAGTTTTACCATCCTGGCCGACGAGTCGGATCATAAGGTCAAACGGATCGTGGTCAAGCCTGGTCAGCGTCTCTCCCTGCAGCGCCACCGGCATCGCCGCGAGCACTGGTTGATGGTCAGCGGTGTGGCCCTGGTGACCAGAAATGAGGAGCTGATCACCCTCCGTCCCGGTGAGGCCCTGGATATCGCCCTGGGCGATATCCATCGGGTCCAGAACGATCAGGGCCAGGATGTGGTTTTCATTGAGGTCCAGCTCGGCGACTATTTCGGAGAGGATGATATCGAACGTTTTGAGGATGATTACGGCCGGATGACCCCAGGTGAGGGGGCGTGAGCGGGCAGGGCTGCGACCCGGCCTGGCTGGCCAGGTTACCTGGTCTGGTTGCCGAGCTGGAACCGTATCGGGAGATGCTCCTGGCCAACGTGGTGATGGTGGGTGAAATCCCTGCCCCGACCTTTGGGGAAGAGCAACGGATCGACTTCGTCAAGCAACGCTTCATCGAGTGCGGCCTGCAGAGCAGTTCCAGCGATGAGGTGGGCAATGGGCTGGGCATTATTCCGGGCAGCCGGGGGCAGCAGACCCTGCTGCTCTCCGCCCATGCGGATATCCCCTTTGCAGCCGGCGAAAATCATACCTTCAGCGTGGAGCCTGCTGCCATCCGTGGCCCGGGGGTGGCGGATAATTCCCTGGGCGTGGCCGCCCTGATCACCCTGCCCACCATTCTGGAGCGACTGGGGATCCGTTTAGAGAGTAATCTCCTCCTGATGGCCTCCACCAGGAGCCTGGAAAAGGGCAACCAGCAGGGGATTCGTTTTTTCCTGGAAAACACCACCCTGCCGATTACCACGGCCATCGCCCTGGAGGGTACTCCCCTGGGGCGGCTTCACTATCGTTCCCTGGCCTCCCTGGGTGGGATTATCTCCTGTCATGTGGATCGGAAACTCAGTGACCAGAGTGCCATCGAGGTCTTGAACCGTCTGATCAGCCGGCTCGGTGAGATTCCCCTGTCCCGGGAAACCAATACCGCCTGTGTGCTTGGTTCGATCAGCGGCGGGGCGACCTACAAGTTACCGGCCAGGACGGCACAGCTCGCCTTCCAGGTCCGCAGCGATACCGATGAGAGTGTGGCTGAGGTCAATCGCCTGATCCACGGGATCATCGATGAACTCTCCAGCGGCAAGAGCGTTTCTGTCCAACTGGAAGTCATCGCCCGTACCCGGGCCGGCGGCCTCCCCTCGACCCATCCCCTGGTGGAGGCCAGCAGGAAGATCATGGGTGTCATCGGCATTCAGCCCAGGCACGGCAGCTACTCCTCCACCATCTCTCCCTACGTGGAGCAGGGGATCCCGGCGCTCTGTCTCGGTCTCTCCCAGGGGGAGAATGTCAACTACCTTGATGAGTACGTGGAGATAGAACCGCTGCTCAGCGGCATGGCCCAGTTGATTGGTCTGCTGGTGCTTTTGGATGGAGGAAGGGATGAATAACAGCACCATCTGGCTGGAGTCCAACACCTTTCATCACTCTCAGTTCTGGGACCTGCTTCGCCTGATCAAGCGCAAGGAGCAGCTCGGCCTGACCATCTCCCTCTGTATCCCCACCTTGAACGAGGAGAAGACCATCGGTAAGGAGGTGGTCCTCTTCAAGTCCGAGCTCCAGGACCGCTATCCCCTCCTGGATGAGATCGCGGTGATCGACTCCGGCTCCACCGACGATACCGTCGAAGTGGCCGCTGCCTTTGGGGCGGAGGTCTATGCCTCGGCAGATATCCTGCCGGAACAGGGCTTTAAACGGGGAAAGGGGGAGAACCTCTGGAAGGCGATCTACCAGTTGAAGGGGGATATCATCGTCTATGTGGATGCCGATATTTCCAATATCCATCCCCGTTTTGTCTATGGCCTGGTCGCCCCCCTGCTCTATCGACAGGAGGTCCAGTATGTCAAGTCCTTCTATGACAGGCCTCTGGCCCTGTCCAAAGAGATTCGTCCCTCCGGCGGGGGGCGGGTGACCGAGATCCTGGTCCGGCCGCTGTTTTCCCTCTTCTTTCCGGATCTCACCGCCATCATCCAGCCCCTTTCCGGAGAGTATGCGGTTCGGCGCCAGATCCTGGAGAAGATCCCCTTTCCGGTGGGCTACGGGGTTGAGACCGCCCACCTGATTGATGTCTACTCCCAATATGGCCTGGAGGCCTTTGCCCAGACCGACCTGGATCGGCGGGTCCATCGACACCAGCGGGTGATGGATCTTGGCAAGATGTCGTTTGGGATCCTTCAGACCGTTATCCGGCGCCTGCAGGCCAAGGGGATGACCACCGATATGAGCAGCCTCTCTTCCTGTCTGCGTCAGTTTCAAGTCCGGGAAAATCACTATGAGCAGATCATCCATGAGATTGTTGAAGAGGAGCGTCCACCCATGCTCCAACTGGAGAGCTATCGTCGGAAGTTTGGCAGGGGCTGAGGGGAGAGCAATGCTGAGGGCGAGATCATGCGGGTAGCCATTGTCCACTACCACCTCCAGCCGGGCGGGGTGACCAGGATCATTGAACATAGTCTCCGGGCCCTGCAACATTCCGGTTTCATGGTCGGGGTGATGAGCGGTAAGGCCCCGCCCGGAGCCTACCCCGCTCCCTGGTCGGTGGTGGAGGGGCTGCAGTACGAGGCCTTCCGGCCTCGGATCTCAGCCCGGAGCCTGGCCGCAGAGTTGCTTCGGGAGGCCCGAACGATGTTGGGAGGGCTGCCTGATATCTGGCATGTCCATAATCACAGTCTGGGCAAGAATACCGCCCTGGCCGGGGCCCTGCTGGAGCTGGCCCGCCAGGGGCACCGCCTCCTGCTCCATGTCCACGATTTTGCCGAAGACGGTCGTCCGGCCAACTACCGCCTGATGCTCCAGGCCATGGCTGCCGGCAGGAACCATGAGCTCTCCAGGCTCCTCTATCCCTGTGGTGAGCATGTTCACTACGGGGTCCTCAACAGCAGGGATTATCGTTTCCTGGAGCAGGCCGGGGCGCCGTCCGGCTGTCTGCACCTTTTAGCCAATCCGGTGGAGTTGCCCTTGGGCTGTGGGGCGGAGTTGGAGTTGCCCCGGAGCGACGATTTCCTCTGGATCTACCCCACCCGGGCAATCCGGCGAAAAAATATCGGAGAGTTGTTGCTCTGGTCGGCCCTGGCCCGGCCGGGTCATCGTTTTGCCACCACCCTGAGTCCGGATAACCCGGCAGAGCAGCCCCGCTATCAACGGTGGAAAAAAATCGCCCAAGAACTGCGGCTGCCGGTGGAGTTTGAACTGGGGAAAAAACAACAGCTGGGCTTTATCCCCATGCTGCGTCAGGCCCATGCCCTGATCACCACCAGCGTCAACGAGGGCTTTGGGCTGGCCTTTCTTGAGCCCTGGCTGCTGGGACGTCCGGTCACCGGGCGTAAACTCAGGGAGATTACTGCCGAGTTTCAGGAGCAGGGCATCAGCCTGCCCTGGGGCTATGAGCGTCTGGATATTCCCCTGGAGTGGCTGGGGAGGGAACAACTCATCCAGGCTGCCCGGGAAGGGCTTCGTCGGAGCAGGGATGCCTACGGTCGGCGTGTTGGCGCGAGCGACCTGGAGCGGCTTCTGGCCAGCTGGGTGGTGGAGGAACGGGTCGATTTCGGCCGCCTCAACGAGACCTTTCAGGAGGCGGTGCTTCGCCGGCTGGTCGCCGATCCCGGGGCGGCTGCCGCGATTACTCCCTCGACCCTGCCCTGTCCCGAGGATGCTCAGGAGGTGATCCTGGAAAACTGCCGGATCCTCAAAAAACAGTTCAGCCTGGAGCAGTATGGACAAAAGCTGAGAGCCCTCTATGGAGCAATCTGCGCAGGATCGGTCTCAGCGGTGACTGCCCTGGACGGCGAGGTTCTGGTGGATCGTTTTCTGGCCCCTGAACGGCTCCATCTCCTGGGAGTGGATTAGATGGCCGCCTTGAGCCGTGCCGAGTATCAGTTGGCCCGGCAGCTGCTTCGGCCCCTGACCATCATCCGGACCAGCCAGCCGCTCCGCTGCCCACCGCTCAAGGTCCGGGCCGTGATTCTGGATGTCTACGGCACCCTGCTCTCCTCTGCTGCCGGAGATGTGGGCACAGCTGCTGGTTCGGCCCAGGATGAAGCCTTTGCCCAGGCCTTGAAAGATGGGGGCTGGTATCAGGGCAGCGATCTGCCTGCAGCCGGCAGGGCCGGACTGCTGACCGAGGCGATCAGGGCCAGCCGTCAGCTGCGCCAGGAGCAGGGCGAGCCCTATCCCGAGGTGGAGATTCGTTCCATCTGGCAGGCGGTGCTTGCCGAGCTGGGGGTTGCCCTGGACAGACCCTGGCAGGAAGACCGGGAGATCGAGCAGGGACTGCGTCTGACCGCCCTCTCCTATGAGTGTCGGACCAATCCGGTCTGGCCCATGGCAGGGCTGATCCCCACCCTGGAGGCCCTCTCCTCGGCAGGGCTGATCCTGGGGATCCTCTCCAATGCCCAGTTTTACACCCCCCTGTTGTTGGAGATGTTCCTCGGCCGCTCCCTGGAGGAGATGGGGTTTGCTCCCCAGCTGCTCCTCTGGTCCCACCGCCACGGGCTGGGCAAACCCGCTCCCTGGCTCTTTGCTGAGATGAATCGTCGCCTGGCCCTGCTGCAGCAGATCTCCCCGCAGCAGGTGCTCTACCTGGGCAATGATATGCGTAAGGATATGATCCCGGCCAACCAGGCCGGCTGGCACGGCTGCCTCTTTGCCGGAGATCAGCGCTCCCTGAGGTTGTATCCCGGAGATCAGAAGCTTGGCTCAGCCCGGCCGGAGCTGGTGATCAATGAGCTCAACCAGCTGGTTCAGATCCTGAGGTAACTGAGGAGAGTGAAAACCCCGTAGGCCAGCAGCCAGGCGAGCAGGGCAAGGACGCAGCCCCTGCGTCGGCCGGGCGGACTGGGCAGCAGATAGATAAGGAGCAGGGGCAGCAGGGGGATGGCCACCCCGGCGATGAAGGTGGGCAGGTAGCGGAGCAGCTCCTGCAGTCCCAGGAAAAACCAGGGGCCGGCGATGTGGAGCAGACCCAGCCGTTCGGGCTCCATGGGGGCGGTCCAGAAGATCGAGACCAGCAGCGTCAGGGCCACCAGCAGGAGGTGATTGCTCCAGCGGGCAGGGTAGCGCTTGAGGTGGGGCCAGAGGGTGAAGGCGCCCAGCACCATCAAACCGCAGAGGTGATGGAGGTAGGGCTTCCTGAGGCCGCTCTCCTGAAGATCAAAGAGGAGGTCATTGAGCCACTGGCCGACCACCGGGATGGAGAGACAGATGTTCTCGGCAATGGCCCCGGCCGCCTCGCCGGTGGCATCGCCGCGGAGGACATAGCCGCTGAAGAGCAGGAGCACGGCCACGGGAAAGGAAGAGCAGAGCCTGATCCAGGCAGAACGGCTGGGGATCTCGCTCTGCTGCCAGAGGATGGCTGCGATGTGTCCTGTGAGGAGGAGAAAGAAGGCCTGGCTGGAGTAGTAGTGGAGGGCGCGCCAGAAGGAGCCGTAGGGCGCGATCAACTCGATGGTGGCAGTATGGTAAAAGGGTGTGGCCGGCGAGTAGTGCAGCGCCAGGATGATCCCGGAGATGATGGAGATATAGAGGCTGATCAGGGTCTGGCCGCCCCAGCGGTTGGCGATGAACAGCGCCTTGCAGCGTGCTGCCACCCTCATCGCAGCTCGACCACATAGGCGGAGATGGAGCCGTCCGGAGCTGTCTTGGTCTCCACCCCATAGGTGGGCAGGTCCCGCTGGGCCGGACCGGTCAGCCGTTTTCCTCTGGTGCTGAAGCGACTCTGGTGGCAGGGGCATTCGATGTACTTCTTATCCTCCAGATACTGGATCTTGCAGCCCAGATGGGTGCAGGTCCGGGAGACCGCCAGGGCCCCTTCCCCCTTCTGGCCGGCAAAGAGGATGAAGTCCTGTTCGCTGTGGTAGCCGCTCAGGGGCAGGGGGGCGGCCACCGTGACATAGCGGGGTTTGGCCTTGACCCGGAAGCGGCTGTACCTGAACAGGGGGTAGCCGAGGAGCAGGACCAGGAGTCCGCCGCTCCAGTTGAGGAGTCGGCGCAGCAGCAGGCGCCTGCTCTGCAGTTCTGGCCCCTGTGGGCTGGAGGCGGTGGACATCAGGCAAATTTTTCCTGAAGGGCTCGCTCCACATGCTCCGGCACCAGACCGGTGATATTGCCATGGCACCTGGCCGCATCTTTGATGCTGGTGGAGCTGATATAGATCCAGCGGAAGCCGGTCATCAGAAAGACGGTTTCCACCTTGCGCTGGAGCCGCCTGTTCATCAGGGCCAACTGGAACTCATAGTCAAAGTCAGAGATGGCCCGCAGGCCGCGGATGATGGTGGGGGCCTGCTGTTTGAGGGCAAAGTCAACGATCAGGCCATCGGTATAGTTCACTGCAATCCGGTCGCCGAGGCCGTTGAATGACTGCCGGATCAGCTCCATCCGTTCTTCCAGGGAGAAGAGCGGTTTTTTCTGGGAATTTTCCGCAATGGTGACAATGATCCGGTCAAAGAGGGTCAGACCGCGTTTGATGATATCCACATGGCCATTGGTGATGGGATCAAAGGTGCCGGGGTAGACGGCAATGGTGGGGCTCTTCTCTTGTTCTGCTTGCTTCTGGCTGCTTAACTTGGTCATGACGGATTGTTGCTTGCTGCTGGGGAAAGGGAGTATATCCAGATACCGGTCTCGCCGTAGTGGCGGCGGTCGATGCACTCCAGGTTGATGATGGTCTCGGCCAGTTGGCTTCGTCGATGTTCTTCTACTACTATCAGGCCGCCCGGTGCAAGCAGTTTGCCGCTGCTGATCATCTCCAGGGTCGGCTCCACCAAGCCCTTCCCATAGGGGGGATCCAGCAGGATCAGCTCAAATTGGAGCGGCGCTGGCAGTCGGGACAGGGCCCGTTCCAGGGCGTGACTCCCCTGGAGACGCTGTTGAAGGACAAAGGCCCTGGGTTTGTTGAAACAGTGCTGCAGGTTGGTGCTGATCAGTTGACTCGCCTCCCTGGACTGGTCGATGAAGACGGCCAGGTCAGCGCCCCTGCTCAGGGCTTCGATCCCCAGGGCCCCGGTCCCGGCAAAGAGGTCCAGTACCCTGGCTGCCGCAAGCTGGGGCGCGAGAATGTTGAAGATGGCCTCGCGGACGCGGTCGCTGGTGGGCCGGGTCTGACTGGCATCCTTGGGGGCCACCAGGCGGCGGCCGCGGGCGCTTCCTCCGGTTATACGCATGGGAACTCTCCGGGCCGGTCCTGGTTGAGGCCCCTGTTGCTGTTGATGGGGAGGTCGGGGAGTGCCGAGTTGGGGGGCTGGCTGTTCCCTTCGGGGAATCAGAGGGAGCAGCCCGGCCGACCCGGACGACAGGGGAGCTCTAGAGGATACCCAGCAGGCTCTCTCCGGCCCTGACCCGCTCTCCGACCCTGACCCGGATATCCGCCTCCAGGGGCAGGTAGATGTCGACCCTCGATCCGAAACGGATCAGGCCGTAGCGCTGGCCTGCCTCCAGCCGATCTCCCGGGGCGACCCGACAGACGATCCGGCGGGCAATCAAACCGGCGATCTGGACCGTGCAGTAGGACTGTTTCCGGGGGGTCTCCATGGTCACGGCACAGTACTCATTGTGCAGGACCGCCTTGTCCTTGTCAGCGGCGTAGAAGCTGCCCGGTTTGAAGCGTACCCCGGTAACGGTCCCCGCCAGCGGCGCCCGGTTGACGTGGACATCGAAGATGTTCATAAAGATACTGATTTTTTTGGTCGGTCCCTGGAAGAAGCGTTCATCCTCGGTCTCCTTGACAATGATCACCTTGCCGTCTGCCGGCGAGACAATGGCGCCGCTCTCTTCCGGGGGGACCCGGGCCGGGTCCCTGAAGAACCAGGTCGAGAAGATGGTCAGGCTCAGGCTGATCAGGGCTGGGATACAGAGATCCACCAGGGCGAAGATCAGGGCTGCAAAGGCGCTGATCAGGATAAAGGGATAGCCTTCCGGGGTGATGGAGATGCTTGTCTGTTTCATGGTATCTGGGGGTGGGGATTAGGGGGAACCGGGCTTCGCGCCCAGGGTGAACTGCCCGTGCCGCTGTAGATCCGCTGTGAGAGCGATGGCCTTGGGGATATCAACGATTGCCTCGAGCCTGGCTGGCGAGCCAGTGAGCTGTGAGAGGGGTTGCTTCATGGAGCTCGTCCTTGTTGCAGGCAGGAACGCTCCGGCTCGTGGAGGGAGCCGGAGCGTGGTCATGGTGGTGGTCAGACCAGCAGCATCTCGGTGTTGGCCTTGCCGGCCGGAACCATGGGGAAGACCCCCTCTTCACGGCTGATGGAAAAATCCATCAGCACAGAGTTGTCGGTGTCCAGGGCCTCCTGGATCACCGGGCGGACCTCGTCCTTGGTGGTGGCCCGCAGGCCCACGGCGCCGAAGGCCTTGGCCAACTCCACAAAATCAGGGGTATACTCCATGGCCGTGGAGGCGTAGTGACGGTCATAGAACAGCTCCTGCCACTGGCGGACCATGCCGAGGAACTTGTTGTTCAGGATGGCGACCTTCACCGGGATGCCATACTGTTTGGCAGTGGCCAGTTCCTGGATATTCATCTGGATGGAACCGTCGCCGGCAATGTCGAACACCGGCAGGTCGGGAAAGGCAAATTGGGCGCCAATGGCGGCAGGCAGGCCATAGCCCATGGTGCCGAGGCCGCCGGAGGTGAGCAGGCGGCGGGGTTGGTTAAAGGTGTAGAACTGGGCCGCCCACATCTGGTTCTGCCCCACCTCGGTGGTGATGATGGCGTTGCCGCCGGTCAACTCGTTGATGGTTTCGATCACATACTGGGGCTTGATGATCTGCCCCTCGTCGTGGTAGCTCAGAGGGTGCTTGCGATCCCACTCCCTGACCTGCTCCACCCAGGGCCGGTGACGGGTCGCCACCTCCTTGAGGTTGAGTTCCCGGTACTCCTCGAGCCAGCTGAGCATGGCCTGGAGGGCCTCTCTGCAGTCGGCGACGATGGGGATGTCCACCTCGATGTTCTTGCTGATGGAGGTGGGGTCAATATCGATATGGATGATATCGGCATGGGGGGCAAAGGCCTCCAGCTTGCCGGTGACCCGGTCATCAAAACGGGCGCCCACGGCGATGAGGAGGTCGCTCTTGGCCACCGACATGTTGGCGGCATAGCTGCCATGCATGCCCAGCATGCCCAGGGAGAGCTCGTCTGAGCCCGGGAAGGCCCCGAGCCCCATCAGGGTCATGGTCACCGGGATATTGAGTTCTCTGGCCAGTCGGGTCAGTTCCTGGTTGCCGTCGGCAAGGATGACCCCGCCGCCCACATAGAGGACCGGCTTCTCGGCCTTGAGGCAGGCCCTGCAGGCCTTTTCCACCTGACCGGGATCTGGGGTGGTGTTGGGCTGGTAGGTCGGGATCTTTATCGGTCTCTTTTCCGGGTAATCGATCAGGGCGGCGATCACGTCCTTGGGCAGGTCCACCAGGACCGGGCCGGGTCGTCCAGAGGCGGCCAGGTAGAAGGCCTCCCTGAGGATGGGGACCAGCTGGTCCGGATCGCTGACCAGGTAGTTGTGTTTGGTACAGGGACGGGTGATACCCACGATGTCCACCTCCTGGAAGGCATCGTTGCCGATCAGGGGGCGGGGTACCTGGCCGGTGAGGACCACCAGGGGAATGGAGTCGCAGTAGGCGGTGGCAATGGCGGTAACCCCGTTGGTGGCGCCGGGGCCTGAGGTGAGCACGGCCACCCCGACCTTGCCCGTGGCCCGGGCAAAGCCGTCGGCTGCGTGGACCGCTCCCTGCTCATGGCGGACCAGGACGTGTTTGATGGTTGATTTGCACAACTGGTCATAGAGCTCAATCACAGCGCCGCCGGGATACCCGAATAGTAACTCAACTCCCTCTTCCTGCAGGCATTTGATGATGGCCTGCGATCCTGGTATCTTACTCATGTTTTTCGTCCCTCTTTGCTGTGTTTGAGCATCAGTGCAGTGGTCTGTGGGGGGCATGGCCCAGCATTGGCTGGAGCATGGTCGGCAATCGGCATGGTTGTGTTTCAGTTGAAGCGTTGACGGCACAATTACAGACCAACCTTGAACTATATATAGAGGATGAAAAGGGGTGTCAAGCTTTCCCCGTAGCAGTGGGAATAATTCCCCCTGCCCGGCTCGCTGCTGCTATTGCTCCCGACCATCCCCGGAACGCTCCAACTGATCGATGATCTCGGCAAGGGGCGTCCCTGAGGGCGCTGTGGCCCCGGGCTTGCGAGCCAGCAACTCTTTCCACTGGCCGATGGCCCCTGGGGTATCCTTGAAGTCGTTGAGCAGCACCACACCCTTGTTAAAGCGGGCCTGTTCATGGTTAGGGTCCAGGCCGAGGACCCGGTCAAAACTGGCAATGGCCCGATCCGGCTGGCCGTTACGGCGATACATCACCCCCAGGTCGGTCAGGGTGTTGGTGTTGTCCGGGCTGATGCGCAGGGCCTGTTCATAGGCGTGGATCGCCTTGGCATACTCGTCTATATCAAAGTAGGCATGGCCGAGCCTGGTCCAGGCCTCACCGTCCTTGGGGTTGGCCTGGGTCCGTTTCTCCAGGGCCAGGAGGGCGGTATTGTCCTCCGGGTGATCATGCTTCTGGGCAGTGGTGGTGGCCGGGACCTGCATGGAGCTGTAGAAGACGCCACCCACAAAGCCGATGAGCAGGGAGGCGATGATACTGATGTAGAGAGTCTGTCTGCTGGTCTGCTGCTGTTGTTGCCTGTTGGTAGCCATGTGGTGTTTCTCCGCACTGTTGATGATCTGATGAGGGTAAGGGGAGCACCCCCCAGAGAGGGGGGCTCCTGCTGCAAGCACTGGGTTGTCTGCAGTATAACCATGCTCATGGGGAAAAGCACTACCACAATGGGGGAGGCGCTCTTAGCTGTGAAAAAAGCGCGACCGGCTCGGCTCCCGCCCTCTTTGGGGAAGCGCTTGGAGTCGATGCTCCTGATCGTCTAGAGGATGGTCGCCTGGAAGCAGACCCGGTCGGTGGTCGGGCCGCAGTGGCCGCAGCGTCTGTACGTCACCGCCTCCAGGCGGCGCTGACGGTGTCTGCAGGCGGCCCTGATCTGGGTCACCACCACCTGATTGGCGCCCTGCTCGACCATGGCATAGTGGTGGAGGGTGCCTCCGGGTCTGAGCGTCTGAATGGCGCTGTCCAAAAGCGAGGTGTGAGCCGTGGGGAGCACGGTGATCAGTCGGTCAACGCTCTGCTTGAGGCGGCTTGGAGCCTGACCGGCATCTCCCAGGAGGAATCGGACATTCTGGATCCGTCTGTTGGCCTGGAGGTTCTGGAGGGCAAAGCCGTGGGCAAGGGGATTTTTTTCGATGCCGATGATGGCGGCGGCTGCACTGTGTCTGGCGATTACCAGGGGAAAGGGGCCTACTCCGGAACAGAAGACCGCCACCTCTTCACCGGCTTCAACCAGTTGAGCGATCCGCAACCGCTCTCCTGCCAACCGTCCGGAATAGTAGACGCTCTCCGGGTTGAGGTGCAGCCAGACGCCGTTTTCCCGATGGCGGGTCTCCTTGCGCGGCTCGCCAGCAATGACGGCGAGTTTGCGGGTACGGAAGTCGCCATGGTGGGGGCCGACGCGTTTGGCCACCACCCTGACCGAAGGGTGCAACTGGAGCAAACGTTGGCCGATGCGCTGCTCTTGGGCCAGGAGGTGTCCTGGGATGGTGGTGATGATGATGTCGCCGACCCGGTCGTAGCTGCGGATCAGGGCATCGATATCCGCTTGATCCAGGGTGGCTTCAGGGGGATTTTCGGGGTTCATGACAGGGCTGCGGGGCTGATCGGATCGTTAAGATGGACTGTGGGCTCTACTCTCTCGTAAGGACCGGTCAGGTCGCTGTTCAGGTGATCGAGCAGATCTTGGTTCTGCTATGGGCTGGGTCTGTTGCCACCTTTTACCATCTTTCAGCGCAGAGGTGGCTTTTTTTTAGGCTGGCGCCGGCCAGTAGGGCCTCGTTGGAACCAGAGCCCTTCTTTTTTAGGGAAAAAAACTTGCATTTATTTCTGATGGAGGTAGTATCTTTTTTTTGTGAATTTTGAATACCTGTTTTAGGAGAAGATATCATGGCCCGTGTATGTGAAATTTGTGGTAAAGGTCCTGTTACTGGAAACAATGTCAGTCATGCCCATAACAAGACCCGCCGTCGCTGGCTTCCAAATCTGCAGCGGGTGAGAACAGTAAGCGACAGCGGTCGAACTGTTCGTATTAATGCCTGTACACGCTGTATCCGATCTGGAGCCGTTGTCAAACCAGCCTGATGAGTACTGGTTCCCGGTTTTGGGCGAGTGGAGTTTCTCTTCTCGCCCTTTTTCTTTTTTGTCGCACCGTGCAGGTTGGCCGTTGAGCAGCCGGCATGGTCCTGTCGAAATGCCTGGGGTCACACCCGGGGAAGTGGAGAGCAAGTGCGGAGGTCAAGATGAGCGAAGAAGTTCGTTTTTTACCCTATGAAGAGGCGTCGCGGCTGGTGGCAGCCATTCAGGAAGAAGAAAATATTCATCGTCCCGACTATCGTGTCCTGACCGTCTACAATCATGACAACAGGGAACTCTGTTGGTTTGATTACGAGGAGGTGATGGAGGATGCCGGAATTGATAAAAAAGATGAAAAGGCCCAGGAAAAGGTCACCGAATATCTCCTCCACCGCATCCCTGACTGGGCCCTGGATATTTAGGCCCTTCCCGGCACGGAGATCCTGATCCCGGTCGTCGTCCTTTTCCGGAGAACTTCGACGCGCAGCAGGCGTGCAGGTCTTGGTTGAGTTCGTCTGCTGCCGGCGTCGCTTCTTTCCAGGAGAGCGGCTTGCCCTCTATCTTCCTCTCCGGTCCGCTGCTGACCGTCCCCCCCCCCTGCTTTTTTTTTTAGATCACACCAGCCGGCATCTCCGGTACCTCCTCGCCACCGAGCAGATAGCCTCCGTCCAGACGGATGGTGCTGCCGGTCATGAAGGTCGCCCCCTCCAGGAGAAAGAGGAGCGTCGCCACCACCTCCTCAGCTCTACCTGTGCGTCCCAGCAGGGTGTGAGCGATGAGCTCCTCCTGCTGGGACGCTGCTAACTCCCCCCAGCCCCGGGTACCGGGTCCATGGCGTGTCTCAAATAATCCCAGCATGATCTCGTTGACCCGGATATCCGGGGCACAGAGGCGTGCCCAGGTTTGGGTCAGGGACTGGATCCCCCGGTTGGCCGCGGCATAGCCGTCGTTGAAGAGGAGGCCGGCCGGACCGGACCGGCCGGTGAGTGCGGCGATGGAGGAGAGGTTGACCACTGCCCCCTCCCTGCTTTTCTTCAACAGCGGCAGGCACTGTTCAAAGACCTGCCACTTGGCATGGAGGGTGGTCTCCATCTCCAGCTGCCACTGCTGCCGGTTGATGCTGCGGTGGTAGCTGCCGTGGATGATCGGCATCCCGCCCCGTTCGATGTTGTTGACCAGGATGTCGAGCCGACCGAAGCGTGTTTCAATCTGTTCAACCAGGCGGAGGATGTCCTCGCTGCGGCGAAGGTCTGCCTGGATGGTGCAGTGGCGGTTATCGTCGCCGCTAAAGGTCCGGCACATGGCAGCGGAGGCCTCGGGCCAGTCAAACCAGGGAAGCACCAGTCTGGCCCCCCTGGCGGCCAGGGAGGTGGCGATGGCAAGGCCGATGCCCCGGGAGCCGCCCAGGACCAGCGCAATTTTTCCGGAAATATTCATTTGGACTCTGCAGGATTCTGTTTATTGTTGTGGGGAGCAGCTTGCAACCCATCGTACCCAGAACCCCTTTGGTAAAGGACCTCCCATGAACGATCAGTCACGATCCATCATACCCGCTGTCGGCGGTTTTGCCCTGTTGTTTTTCGTCGGCCTGCTCCTGGCCGGCTGTGGCTCGCTCTTTCCGGAAAAGAGCGGGACCCAGCACAGGCTCGACAACAGGGCCTGGCCCCATGAACTCAGTGATCTCCCACCCGATCCTGCCATCCACTTCGGTCGCCTGGACAATGGCCTGCGCTACCTGCTCCTCAGCAATAAAGAACCTCAAAACCGGGTCGGGCTCTACCTCAATGTCCAGGCCGGATCGCTCCAGGAATCGGATCAGGAGCGCGGTCTGGCCCACTACCTGGAGCATATGCTCTTTAACGGCACCAGCCATTATCCGCCAGGAACCCTGGTGGAGTACTTCCAGTCCATCGGCATGGGCTTTGGCGCTGATACCAACGCCCATACCGGTTTTGCAGAGACCGTTTATAAACTGGTGCTGCCCTCTGCCGATCCTGGGATGCTCGATGAAGGGCTGCTGGTGCTGGCCGATTATGCCCGGGGAGCCCTCTTGCTGGAAGAGGAGGTGGAGCGGGAGCGGGGGATTATTCTCGCCGAGAAGCGGGCCCGTGATTCGGTGGCCGCCCGGGTACGCAAGCAGCAGCTTCAGTTCGAGTTTGCGGGTACCCGGGTGGCGAAGCGAGACCCCATCGGCAGCGAAGAGGTGCTTCTGGAGGCGGACAGTGCACGGTTGCGTGGCTACTATGACCGCTGGTACCGGCCGGAGCGTCTCATGGTGGTGGTGGTCGGTGATATGGATCCTGCCCAGGTGGAGCCGCTTCTGATCTCCCGCTTCAGCCCCATTCAGGCCGCTGCCCCTGGGGCCGTCGATCCTCCCCTGGGGACCCTCGAGGAAGAGGGCAGCACTGTGCTCTACCTCCATGAGCCGGAGCTGGGTGCCACCCGGGTTGCCCTGGGTACGGTCTTTAACCAGACACCCCAGCCGGATACCAGTTCCTGGGAGCGGCAGCAACTGAGCAACTATGTCGCCACCTCCATCCTGGCCAACCGCCTGGACAAGCTGGTGCGCCGAGCAGACAGCCCCCTTGTCTCAAGCCAGGCCCATGCCGGGACCTTTCTCCAGCGCTTGGGCTATGCCCGGCTGAGCGCGGTGGTGAAGGGGGAGCGTTGGCAGGAGGGGCTGGCCCTGTTGGACCAGACCCTTGGCCAGGCCCTGGAGTCGGGATTCACCCCAGCCGAGCTTGAGCGGGTCAAGCGGGAGCTGCAGGCCTATCTGGAGAAGCAGTTGCAGACCGCGGCTACCCGCAACTCCATGGAGCTTGCCGCCACCATGATCAGGAAACTCAACAACCAGGAGGTGCTGCTCTCGCCCCAGCAGGAGGAGGCGCTCTACGCTCCCATGCTTGAGGCCATGACCCTGGCCGAGGCCAACCAGGCCCTGGTGGGCCTCTGGCAGGGAGAGCGGCGTCTGCTGGAGGTGATCGGCGCCGTTGATCTGGAGCAGGGGGAACTCTCTGCCCGCCAACAGATTCTGGCCGCTGTCGAGCAGCAGACAGGCCGGGAGATGGTGGACTGGAAGCAGAGAGAGGAGGTGGCCTTTCCCTACCTGCCGCCCGCCGAGCAGCCTGCCCAGGTGGTGGCCCAGGAGAACTATCCAGCGATCAAGATGGAGCGCTACCTCTTCCAGGATGGGACCAGGCTGCATGTTAAACAGACCGATTTTCAGGAGAACCAGATCCAGCTCGCCGTCCATTTCGGCCAGGGGCTGCGCTCGGAACCCCTGGCCGGCATGGCTGCATTTGCAGAAGGGCTGCTCAGGGAGAGCGGCCTGGGACGCCTGAATCGTGAGCAGCTGGAGGAGACCCTGGCCGGCACCAATGTTCAGCTCCAGTTTCAGGTTGGCAGAGAGAGCTTTGTCCTCGCAGGCAGCGGTTTGAGTGAAGAGCTGGAACTGTTGCTTCAACTGGTCCAGACCCAGCTCCTTGAGCCGGTGTTTCGAGAGAAGGCCTATCTCCGCACCAGAACCCGCCTGCTGCAGATGTACGATCAACTGGAGAACAGTGTCGAGGGGCAGCAGCAGCTGGTGGGAGAAGGCTTCTTCACCAGCAACCATCCCCTCTATACCATGGCCGACCGTCAGCAGGTCATGGCCATCGAGCTGGATGAGATCAAGGCCTGGCTGCAGCCGATCCTGGCTACGGCACCTCTGGAGATCAGCATTGTCGGCGATATGGCACCCGAGAAGGCCAGGGAGCTGGTGGCCCGTTATTTCGGAGCAGGGCAACGTGCTGCTGCCCCGGCAGCAGACATCCAGCAGGTGAGCTTTCCTGCCGGTGCACGCCGGCTGGAGAGGGTCAAGAGCGAGATCGACAAGGCCCTGGTGACGGTGGCCTGGCAGACCGATGATTTCTGGGATATTTCCAAAACCAGGCGCCTGAATCTGCTGGCCGCGGTCCTGGGTGAGCGCTTGCGGCTCAAGGTTCGTGAAGAGTTGGGCGCCACCTATTCGCCGGTGGTCTATAACCGTTCCAGCCGGGTCAGCAAGGGGTTTGGGATCTTACGCAGTCAGCTGAGTGTTGCCCCGGATCAGGCCCTGGCCCTGGCCGGGATTGTCCAGGAGGTGGCCGGCTCCCTGGCCCGGGAGCTGTTGAGCGAGGAGGAGCTGGATCGCTCTCTGGAGCCCACCCTCACCTCGATCAGGGATTTCCAGCGGAGCAACAGCTACTGGCTCAATGCGGTCCTTGCCCTCTCCAGCAGGCATCCCCGGCAGCTGCAGTGGCCCCTGACCATCCTCAGTGACTTTGCAGCGATCACGCCCGAGGAGATCCAGCGCCTGGCAGGCCGGTACCTCCAGTCGGGGCAGGCAGCGGTGTTGGTGGTGAGCTCGGCCCAGGAGTAGGCCGCCTTTCAGCCCACCAGCCAGGTCGCGATGTTGG
Source organism: Desulfogranum mediterraneum DSM 13871 (assembly GCF_000429965.1). Lineage (GTDB taxonomy): Bacteria > Desulfobacterota > Desulfobulbia > Desulfobulbales > Desulfobulbaceae > Desulfogranum > Desulfogranum mediterraneum. The sequence goes on along the minus strand of NZ_AUCW01000003.1, from coordinate 145,885 downwards.
AGGCCTGCTGTACCGTCCGGTCGGAAACGCCCTTGAACAGTCCCTTGGTCGACTGACGACCACGGCGACCGATGACCACGGTGCCGCAGTTGTATCTCTTGGCCTGGCGGAGGAGGTCAAAGCCTACGTCCAGATGCATCTGGGCCGGCAGTTGGGAGATCCGCTGGCCCGGGAAGCCGTGGTCCCGCAGCACCTGGGCATGGGCATAGAAGAGAAAGTTTTCCAGGTCAAGGTACTGCTCGCACCACTGTTGTCCCCACCGGTCGTGGAAGGTCTCGGCTGCAGCCGGGGCCTGACGACCGAACATGCTGTTGGAGTGGTAGAGACAGATCTCGGCCCCGTTGTGGTCCTTGAGCATGTAGGCCAGATGGTCGGCAGCCATCAGGGATTCGGGCTGGCTCTGCACTGCCAGCAGAAAACGCTGGGAGGCCACCTCGCCGTCAATGATCCAGAGCGGGATCTCATGACACTTTTGGAGCAGTTCACTGGAGGTGCTGCCCAAAAACATGCCGCCCACAGTACCCACCCCCCGACGCCCGATGAGAACTCCGTCATAGTGCCCCTGGGTGGCATGCTGATGGATGGCAGCGGCTACGCCGCTGCTGGTGGTTGTGCTGCTGAAACTGATCTGTTCCTTGGCAAAGCCGTTACGTGCCAACCGTTCCCGGGCATCTTTCAGGTAGCGGTGGGCGGTCCGAGATCGTTTCTCGGCAGCTGGCGACTGTTGTCGCAGTGGGTCGACATCAAACATCCAGTCCTGGCTGCTGCCGCCGGCGGCAACTATGCTGAGCAGGTGGACATGGAAGTCGCTGTCTCGGGCAAAGATCTTGATAAGGTAGTCCAGACTGTTGGAGCTGTAGACAGAACCGTCAATGGCTACCAGAACCTTCTTTTCCATGGGAACGCTCCTTGGCTGGGAGGCAGCTGCGGACGCCGCTGCTCTCTTGGTTGCTGCTTTTATTTTACCATCTTTTGTCAGGAAAAGTCTATCTGCTGAACCAAAAATAGAGCAGTGCCATCAGGGCGATACTGATGGTGCGAAAACTCTGGGAAAAGAGGATCAACTGCGAGGCCAGGGCCGGCTTGAAGATACCTGCATAGTAGGGAAACTGGTGACGCAGCGCCCGGATGGGGGAAGAGAGAATGTTGCCCACCAGCAGGGCCAGGATGATCTCCCGGGTCGTCATGGTTCCGTCGGCGAGCATGGCGCCTGCAGCGGCCAGACCTGCGGAAAACTCGGCCGCCACATGGAGGACCACGATGGACATGGCCTGGGGAGAGAGCCAGGAGAGCCAGGTGAAGTGGTCGGCCATGAACAGTTCCAGCCGTGCAAACACCCCGGCCTGGTTGAAAAAGTAGAACAGGCTATAGATGGGCACGGTGAAGCGGATGATCTTTTTGATCCGCCGGCGGAATCGCTTCATGGTGTTGGCCAGGGCAACCTTCAGGGTGGCCGGCGGCCGTTGCTGTTCCTCGGCCTGTTCTCCTTCCCGTTTGGGCAGGAGAAAGTGGGCCAGGAGGGCAATGGCCAAGGTGCGGAGCACTGCTGCCCCAAAGGTGAGGCCAACATAGATCACTGCCGCCCCCTTGATCAGCGGGGCTGTGATGAAAAAGGTAGTAGGCAGGTGGAGAAAGTAGGTGGGGAGGCTGTTGAAGAGGTTGGCCAGGATCAGCTCTTTCTTGGTGATGGACTGCTGCTCATAGCCTTCAGAGAGCATGGTGTTGGCTGCCACCCCGGAGAAGAAGGCCATGGAAAAGGAGGCACCGGTCAGGGAGGAGAGGTGGCCGAAACGGGTGAGGGGGCGGGCCAGGAAGGCGATCTTTCTGGTCCAGCTCAGGGCCTCGATGAAGTTGGCCACCAGCAGGCCCAGGGAGATGAAAAACAGGAGGCGGAGCAGGGGCCAGCCAAGGCCGTCCCAGAGATTGATCAGGAGGGTATCCGTGGTCATGGGGTCTTGCCTGTTGAGAGTTGGAGGGGGCGGAGCGGCGCTCGACCGTCATCGCTTGAACTGAACGGTTTTTTACTCTTATCGCTAACAAAAAACAACAAGGGTCTCATGAAAAAGATACTGTATTCGGAAAGAATCCCCCTGATGCTCTGGCTGGATGATCTGGACGGCCAGGCCCTTGAGCAGGCCAGAAACCTGGCCAACCTGCCGGCAGCCTTTCATCATGTCGCTATCATGGCCGATGCCCATGTAGGCTACGGTATGCCCATCGGCGGGGTCCTGGCCACCCTTGATGTGATCATCCCCAACGCGGTGGGGGTGGATATCGGCTGTGGGGTCTGTGCGGTCCGTACCGGGCTGGCCAGGGTTTCCAGGCAGGAGTTAAAGGCCATTGTAGGGGCACTGAGAACCACTGTTCCCCTGGGATTTCGGCATCACGCCCGGCCCAGACCAGCGGCTAAACTGCCGGAGCTGCCTCTACAGGGGGGGGAGGAGCGTCTGCCCGTGGTCTGGAGGGAGTTTGAACATGCCCGCAGCCAGTTGGGTACCCTGGGCGGAGGCAACCATTTTCTGGAAATCCAACAGGGCAGTGATCAGGCGGTCTGGCTGATGGTCCATTCGGGGAGCAGAAACCTGGGTCACACCGTGGCCACCAGCTACAACCGCCTCGCCGAACAACAGGCCGGGGCCGCGGCCAAACGACAGCAGTTGGCCCAGCTCTCGCTCCAGAGTGAGGAGGGGCAGCGTTACTTTGAGGAGATGGCGTATTGTCGGGCCTTTGCCCGGGCCAACCGCGGGGAGTTGATGGCACGGTTTCGGGAGATCGTTGCCGAGGAGACTGGTTGCAGCCATTTTGCCCCTCCCCTTGATGTGGCCCACAACTACGCAGCCCTGGAAGAACACTTTGGCCGCCAGGTGGTGGTCCACCGCAAGGGCGCCACCGCGGCCCGTGCCGGTCATCCCGGGGTGATCCCCGGCTCCCAGGGGAGTGCCAGCTATATCGTATCCGGCCTGGGTAATCCCGACGCCTTTGCCTCCTGTTCCCATGGTGCCGGTCGGCGGCTTGGCAGGCGCCAGGCCAAGCGTCGTCTGGATCTGGGACGGGAACGGCAACAACTGGAAGAACAACAGATTATCCATAGCCTGCGGAGCAGGCGGGATCTGGATGAGGCTCCGGGGGCCTACAAGGATATCGAGCAGGTGATGGCTGCTCAAGCGGACCTGGTGGAGATCAGGGTCAGGCTTGCCCCCCTTGCCGTGGTCAAGGGCTAGGGGGATGGCGCTCTTGCCGCCGGCCTCCGGTTTTCGGTGCTGCTGGAGGACGTGCCCTGGTGGGCAGGCAGGGGAATGAATTGCCTGCTGCCCCTGGGCTGCGTCTGCCATTGACCGCTAGCCGGACCTTCAGAATTGTTCGCCTGAACCGTCCATGTAGACCACCTCCCTCTCATAGAAACGGGCCAGGTTCTCCAGGCCGCGGTCCCGGGCTCCGGCATTGAAGTGCTCCTGGGCCTGCCGCGCCTCCTGATGGGAGCGGGCGTAAAAGTCTTGTCGTTGCTGGAAGTTCTTGTTCCAGGCCTTATACTGCTCCATGGCCAGTTTCTCGATGGCCCCGGCCTCTTTCAACCGTTGCAGTTGCCGATTGATCAGGGGGAGCAGCTCGCGGTGGACCGATTTTTTTGAAAACGCCATGTGCAGTGGTTGGACGGTGACCGGTTTTTCCAGAAATTCGATCTTGTCCTCCACCATCAGCAGCTTGGCGTAGATGATGGCCGGGTAGAGATCGATCAGGAGGTAATCGGCGGTATCTTCAGCCAGCATCTCAAAGGCCCGCTGGTAGGAGGTAAAGGTGAGATCCAGCTGGTCGGCAATAAAGCGGTCGAGCCTGTCACCGAAACTTTCTCCCTTGGCGGCGACTCCCTTCTTGCCCCGCATGTCATCCCAGCAGTTACAGCGGAAGCTGTCCCCTTTCTTGACCACCATGACCACCGGGCTCTTCAGAAAGGGCTCGGAGAAGTCCAGTTCCTGGAGCCGTTGTTTATTCTTATAGGCAGAGACCACCATGTCCAGCTTCCCGGCGGTGAGTTCTTCCAGGACCCCGGCCCACTCTTCCCTGCTCTGGAGCGTATAGTCGATCTTCAGCTCGTTGAGGATGGCCGCAGCCAGGGTGGGCCCGATCCCGCTGAGGGTTCCCTGTCTGTTCCAGGAGATGGGAGGGGCCTCGGGGTTGCCGCTGACCACCAGGGTGGACCGGGCCTGGGCAGCAGGGAGTGCGGCCAGGAGACAAGAGAAGAGGGCAGGAAGCAGGGTCGAATAGCGCATTGAAATCTCCTGAGATCGCGTCGGTTGAGAGGCTGGGCCTTTACAGGCTCCGGGAAGGCCCGGCGAATGAGAGGGCAGGCAATGATGCCGGCAGTAGGGCGTGGGCATAGATATCTCCCGGGTCACCCTGGAAGGGGGGTGAACTCAGCTGCTGGTTGAGCGACGAGCTGATCGATGGAGACAGTGTGTTGAGGATGGTCCTCCAGGGCAAGGAGGTCGCCGCCCTGCCGGCCAGGGTCTGGCTAAGCTGCTGGAAGAAGTTCTGCAGACCGCTGCCTTTCTGCTCCAGATAGACCGCCTCCCCAGGGGGGAGTCCGGCGAGTTCGGCTGCCTGATTAACGGCATCCTCAAGGGTCCCCAGCCGGTCAACCAGTCCCAGGCGCTGGGCACTGGTCCCGTCCCAGACCCTGCCTTCGGCAATCATCCGCACCTTGGTCAGCGGCATATCTCTGCCCTTGGCTACGATCTGAAGGAATTGGCGATACCCGTGTTCCACTCCCAGTTGGTGAGAGGAACTCTCTGCCGGACTCATGGCAGAGGCAGGGTTGCCAAAGAGGGCCGTGCTGCCTGTGGCCACGCCATCACCGCTGATCCCGATTTTTTTCAAGGTCTTGTCAATGGTAGGGACGGCCCCAAAGACGCCGATGGAGCCGGTGAGGGTGGTCGGCGCGGCAACGATCAGGTCGGCATCGGCAGCCAGCCAGTAGCCGCCGGAGGCTGCCATGGCGCCCATGGAGATCACCACCGGCCGTCCTGAGTCCTTGAAGGCCAGGAGTTCCTGGCGGATCAGCTCCGAGGCAAAGGCACTGCCGCCTCCGCTGGAAATCCGCAGGACCAGGGCCTTGATTCGGGGATTTCGTCTGGCCTGACGGATCTGCTCCGTAAGGGTGGTTGAGCTGATCTGGTTGCCCGGTCCCTCGCCGTAGATGATGTTGCCGCTGGCAACGATGATTCCCACCTGGTCAGCGGCTTGTGCAGAGGAGGAGTAGGAGGGGGTGAGGGTCTCCATGTAGCGCTCATATCCTATCCGGCTGAAGCCGCCGGCCGTACCCTCGGCCTTGCCGGCCAGCGTAGCCAGGTAGGTGGCGAGCTGCTGGCGGCTCTTTAGGCCATCCACCAGGCCCGTTGCCAGCGCCATCCGGGCGTGGTCGCCCCTGGCCTCCTTGAGCCGGTCCGGCAGGGTCTCCACCAGCTGTTTGAAGGCGCTGCTGCTCATCTCACGGTTATGGGCGACCTCGCTGGAGTAGACCTCCCAGAGGGCATTCAGCCAGACCCTGTTGGCCTCCTTGGCAGCCGGCGACATGCTGTCTCTGATCAGTGGTTCCAGGGCCGACTTAAAGCTCCCTACCCGGAAGACATGAAAGTCAACCTCCAGTCGCGTCAGCAGTTGTTTCAGGTAGAGCCGGAAGAGTCCGAACCCCTTCAGCCTGACCCTTCCCATGGGGTGGAGATAGATCTCATCGGCACTGGAGGCCAGATAGTATTGGCTCTGACTGTAGTTATCTGCGGTGGCAATGACCGGTTTGCCCGTCTCTTTAAAGCGGCGTACTGCCCCGGCGATGGCCTGGACCTGGTCCAGGCCGATCCGGCCCAGCCGATCCGGGGCGAGCAGCAGGCCGTTGATGCGTGGATCATCGGCTGCCGCTGTGATCGTGTCGAGGACATCCTGGAGGAGGATATCCCGATGGACCGGCAGGCCGGCCAGTTTGTTGACCACCCCGGCCAGGGGGTCGATGGCTGAACGTTGTTCGACAATATTGCCCTGGGGGGCAAAGACTAAAAAGGCGCTCTCCGGGAGTTTTTCAGCAGGGGGTTCCAACAGGGCCATGGCCAGCAGGGCCAGGGAGGCGAGCAGCAGCAGGCTGGTGAACAGGGCCGCAGCGGTGGTGAGGCATTTCCAGAGCCAGTAGAACGGCAGCCAGAGAATCGAGAAGAATTTTTTCACGTTGAGCGCTCCGTTATAATGGAGGATGAGGCGAGCATAGGCTGCAATCCCATGGAGTTAGGTCTATGGGGCAAGGGTATTGCTAATTGATGGGAAAGTCAAACAATAGCTGCATCCCTGCCTTTGAGCTGGGCTGGAATGGGGAGGGGCCTTCTCCGGGCGGCGAAGGCTGCGGTGCGGCGCAGGCAGAGATCAGCTATGGACTGGAGGGGCGCTGAACTCCAGCTGCAGGGCCTGGCCAAGCTCATGGAGTGAATAGGGCTTTTTGATAAACTGTGTGATGCCCAGCTCTCTGGCCAGGTCAACGTCTCTGCTGGAGGAGTAGCCGCTGGTAATGATCGCCTTCTGCTCCGGCACCTCTTCCAGGATGCGTCGGTAGGTCTCACAGCCGTTGATGCCGGGATCCATCAACATGTCGAGGATGACCAGGTCAACCTGCTTTTCTTTGATAAACTCCAGGGCCTGCTCCCCCGAGGGCACGGTGTAGGGCTGGTAGCCCATCCGGTTGAGGAGCCGGGAGGCTATCTCCCGCTGGCTCTTCTGGTCATCCACCACCAGGATGCGTTGGCCCTTGCCCTGATGGGTGGGCAGGGCAGCGGGACGCACACTGGTCCGGCAGCAGGCCTTGATCACAGGAAAGTAGAGAGAGAAGAGGGTGCCGGCCTTACTGCTGCCTAGGTCGATGTAGCCGCCATGGTCATGGACCGTATTCCAGACCACGGCCAGCCCCAGTCCGGTGCCGCTGCGGCCCATGATCTTCTTGCTGTAGAACGGACTGAAGATCTTGGCCCGGTCCTCCGGAGATATCCCGGCCCCATCGTCTTCAACGGCAATCACGACATACTCTCCCGCTTCAATCAGCTCATAGCCCTGGTAAGGTTGCTGCAGGCAGAGGTTTCTGGTGGTCACGGTGATGACCCCCCTGGTCTGGATGGCCTCGGCGGCATTGTTGACCAGGTTGGTGAGGGATTTTGAGATATGCATCCCTGAGCAGTTGATGGTGAGGAGCCTGTCTTCCAGGTAGGAGAGGACCGTGATCTCGGGAAATCGCTGGCAGATATTGTTGTACTCCACCGAACTGAAGTAGCCGGAGACGATGGTATTGATGTTGCGGGGCTCTTTTTTGCAAGAGGCTCCCCGGGCCACGGTGAGGAGGTCATCCACCACCGCTGCCGCACGTCGGCCGGCATCGCGGACCATGGTGATCTCTTCGCGATATTTGAAGTTTTCATCCAGATCCAGGAGCAGCAACTCAGGGTAGGTGATGATCCCGGCCAGGATGTTGTTGAGGTCATGGGCAACGGATCCGGCCATCAGGCCGAGGGACTCCATCCGTTTGGCATCGGTGAGCTGTTCCTGGAGGTTGAGCTTCTGCTGGAGAGCGAGTTCACTGATGGTCACGTCACGGATGGCGGCCACCTGGACCTGCTTGCCCTGGTAATCGATATGTTTGACCCGGATCTCCACCGGAAAGGATTGGCCCCCCTTCTTGATCCCCCGGGCCTTGAAGGGACCGATGGCATCAGGGCTGGTCTGGGCATGAAGAGCCTGGATGGAGTTCTTGTCCAGGAGGATGTCGAAGATCTGCCTGCCGATGAGTTCATCCTCGCTGTAGCCGAACATCTCGCAGAGCTGGTTGTTGGTCTGGAGGAGGATCCCCTTGTTGTAGATGATGATCCCTTCCCAGGTGGCCTGGGAGAGCTGGCGAAACCGTTTCTCGCTGGTATGGAGTGCCTTTTTCAGGTTCTGATGCTGGATGGCGCGGGCGATGGTACGGAGGATGCTGTCCAGGGGACAGGGCTTACGGAGGAAATCATAGACCCCGTGGCGCAGGGCTTCCACCGCATTATCCACCGTGGCGCTGCCGGTGAGGATGATTACGGCGGTATCCGGATGGTTGCTCACGGTATGGGCAGCCAGCTCCAGGCCGGAAAAGTCTGGTAAGCCTATGTCCAGGAGGACCGCATCAAAGACATAGTTGCTAAGGTAAAAGAGGCCCTCCTTGCCGCTGTTTGCCGTCTCTGCATGATACCCCTCGGCCTGGAGGAGTACCTGGAGACTGGAACAAAAATGAGGCTCGTCGTCGATGATGAGGAGAGAGTATTCCATGGGCGCTTATCCTGAGCAAGAAGACGAGATCAATGGGTTGGCCTCGGGCCTGCCTGCCGTACCGAGGCGTTATCTGGTCATGGGCTGAGCGAACAAGGGGACGGTCGACTTTTTGTCTACAAAAAACGGTTCGTTGGCCTCGGTATGGTTTCGCCCGCTGGGGAGCGTAGGTACTCCTGCTGGGTAGAATTACCAGGTCACAATGTAGCATTGAACCTGTTTTGCTGAGAAATGTCCAACAAAAATCCCCTGGTTCAGCGGATTAGGGATCACGCTGCCGCGGCCGGCAGGCTGAGGGTGAAGGTGGTTCCCTGCCGGTCGCTTGTGCAGCTGATGGTTCCCTGCTGATCGCTGAGCAGTTTTCTCACGATCGCCAAACCCAGGCCGGCATGACCATTGTGTTTGTTGGTTACCCCTGGGCTGAAGATATCCTTCAGCTGATCCTGGGGGATGCCCGGGCCGTTGTCGGCAACCTCGATGGTGACCTGTTGCCCGGAATGACGGGTCCGGACCTGGATGGTCTCCTCCGGGGAGAGGGCCTCAACCGCGTTGCTCAGCAGGTTGATCATGATCTGGCGGATGGCATCCTCGCTGGCCTGGACCTGGGGCAGCTCCTCTCCGGGGAGAAACTCGATCAAAGGTAAGGCCTTCTGGGGAGAGCTCGTGTAGAGGGTGATGATGGCGGCCAGCAGGGGGTTGAGCTCGATGGGCCGGGTCTTACGGAGGGGGGTGTCCCGGCTCAGGTCCTGGAGCTGTTCCGTCAGCCGGCCGATCCGGGTCAACTCCTCATCAATGGTGGCCAGCTCTGTGTCCATCTTCTCTCCCTGGGCTGCCTTGAGGTGGAGGATCTGAATATAGTTGTGGATAATGGCCAGCGGATTGTTGATCTCGTGGGCAACCTTTCTGGCCACCAGTGAGGCTGCTTGGATACGCTCCTGGAGCAGGGCCTGGCTCTGCCGCTGGTGCAAGGTTTCCAGATAAAAGGCAATAGCTGCGTGTTGGCTCAGGAGCTGCAGCGGGGTGAGCTGCTTGAGCAGGGAGGCGTGGTCCTCCTGCTGCTGGCCGATGATCATCAAGCCCTGGGGCTCCTCTTGATAGAGCAGGGGCACAGCAGTGAAGCCGTCCCTGTCGAGCAGGTGCAAGAGCTGCTGGTCCAGCAGGTGGGCCGGGGCGGCGGCCTGGTTGGCCTGGCCAAAGGAGTGGTGCAGTCTGCTGCTGGTTATGGCCTGTTCCAGCAGGCTGTTGCCGCCGCTTGGCAGGGAGAAGCGGAACCGTTCTACCTTGCCTGCCAGGGGGTTCTCCTCGGAGACGCAGGCCTGGAGAGTCTGTCGGCTCTCATCGCTCCAGAGCAGAAAGAGGCAGCAGGCTTCGTTAAAGAGAATCTTGAGGCTGTTTTCCGCTGCAGCCATGATCTGCCTGCCGTCCTTTGCCTTGAGCAGGTTCTCCAGTACCCCGGTGAGCTGGGTGATCTCCTTGACCCGTCTGATCAGGGAGAGGGAGGTCTCCTTGTGGACCTCTTCCCCGGCACCCTCCGGCTCGAGCGAGGAGTTGCTCTCTTTGGGGATGCGGATCTTGAACTCCTCGGCAATCCGGGTGATCTGTTCTTCGCTCTCGCCGTAGAGCTCGGCAAGCTGGGCCGGAGAGATCCCGAAAAGTTGGTGGGCGGCCTGGAGAGCTTCTTCGCTGTCTGCCCTGCTGTGGCTGAGCAGGTCGGACAGGGCGATGATCTTGGTTAGCTCCAGGGTCTGTTCAACCTCTGTCAGGGGATGATGATGATACCTGATGGCATCGGCCAGGATGGAGGGCAGCTGCCACTGCTCGCAGAGCCAGGCTCCGGCCTCACAGTGGTTGATCTCCAGTTTCTCCTGTTCCAGGAAGGTAAGTCTGGCATTGTGACAGCGCACCCCCTTTAAGAGCAGAGGGGCGTACCTGCCGGGGAATGCCATCCAGAGGAGGAGCTTGCCGATGTCGTGAAGCAGCCCGGCCAGGTAGGCGTCGGCCGGGGAGGGATGGTTGATCAGGGTGGCGATCTGTTGAGCGATCAGGCCGTTTTGAAAGCTATGGTACCAGAAACGGTCCAGGGAGAGCAGGCCGTTGGTCTCCACCCGGCGGAAAACCTGTTGGACCGATACGCTGATGGCCAGGTTCTTGATCACGTCGGCCCCCAGGTAGACCACCGCCTGGCCGGTATCGCTAAAACTGCTGCGGGCGCCGATAAAGGCCGAGTTGACCAGTTGGAGGATTTTGGCACTGAGGGGACCATCTTTGCTGACGATTTCAGCAATCTGCCGGAGATCCACATCCTGGGCATGACAGGCATCGATCAACTGGACCAGTATCTGGGGCATGCTGGGCAGGTTGCCGGAGATTTTAAGGTTGCTCAGGGCCTGGCGAGGATCATTCATGGCGTTAAGGCGTGGAAGTGGTGGTCGAGGGCTGAAAAGAAGTCTATCTCCCTCATTACCAGGAAAGGATGTGGAAATCAATGCATTGGCAAGGAGAGCGATAAGCGTGGCAGGGGATCGGCGCCGGGGAGGAAGCGGCCGCCGGATGCAGAATAGCCTTGACCGTTTCAGGGCTGGTTGGGTAGGCTGGAAGATGGAGCCTTCTCCAGGCCGGGACAGGGGGCCGTTCACCCTGTGGCTGCCCTTCGCTGGAGCGAGGCCAGAGGGGAAATCTTGAAATAACCTTACTCATATAGGGGAACAAATGGTGAAAAAAACGATGGTGGGCCCGTTGCTGGCAGCTGTGGGGCTCGTGGTACTCATGGGAGTCGGCGGCTGTGCCAAGCAGAAGAGTTACGGGGCCGTGGAGTTTACCACGGTGCCTACCGGTGCAGAGGTGGTCAACCTCAGGGATGACGCCACCCTGGGGACCGCACCCCTGGTGGTGACCTGGGAGGCCGAGGAGGGGAAACCCGAGTATGTGACCGTCCAGATGCGGAAGAGCGGTTTTCGGGAAGAGATCACCTCCTTCTGGGTCAACACCCGTCACTCCTCCCGTGAAGAGGCCCAGGCCCAGGCCCAGCAGATCACGGTGGAAATGATGCCGAGGAAACGCCAATGATGCGCAACTGCAATCGACACGCAACTGTCGCCAGGGGAGGGCTGCTGTTTGCGGCAACACTCGCTCTGCTGCTTGCCGCCTGTTCTCCCAAGAGCGCCTCGGTCCGCTTCAAGGTGAACTCAGAGCCCGAGGGCGCCCATGTCCTCTACCAGGCAAGCGGCAAGGATCTGCCCTGCGGTGGGAAGTGGATCTATCTGGGTAACACCCCCCTGCGCGGGGTCCATCAGTTCAACGAGCGCCAACTCGAACAGACCGAGAAGATCACCATGAAGGTGATGCATAACGGCTACCACGAGCAGAAGATCGAGTGGGACGGCCCCAGCTTCTGGGAAGAGGTGGAGGGGCGCGGTGTTATCTTCTGGACTCCGGAGTTGATTCCGGTCAGCGGCCCGTAGGTCGTCCAGCGAACAGGGCTGACCCGAGTGGGTCGGCAGGAGGGAGAGACGCGATGCAGGTAGACGGACACCATTATCGATCGATCTGGCTGGCTGAAGACGGCCGGAACGTTGAGATCATCGACCAGACCAGGTTGCCCCATGAGTTCAGGGTGGTTACCCTGAGCAGTCTGGCCGAGGCCAAGTACGCCATCAGCGAGATGCAGGTCCGGGGCGCCCCCCTGATCGGGGCCACGGCTGCCTATGGGCTCTGCCTGGGTCTCCGGCAGGAGCAGAGCCCGGAACAGCTGGAGTCCATCTGCGGCCAGTTGATCGGCTGCAGGCCCACAGCCGTTAACCTCCAGTGGGCCGTGGAGCGGATGCGCCGGCTCCTGGAGGGGCATCCGCCCGGGGAGTGGCTTACCCTGGCCTATCAAGAGGCGGCTGCGATCTGCAGCGAGGACTGTGTTGCCAATGAGGCCATCGGCGTACACGGGCTTGGCCTGATCCAGGAGGCCTGGCAGCGGAAAAACCAGCAGGGCAGGGTGGAGATCCTGACCCACTGCAATGCGGGCTGGCTGGCCACCGTCGACTGGGGCACGGCCCTGGCACCGATCTACAAGGCGCATCAGGCAGGGATCCCGGTTCATGTCTGGGTGGATGAGACCCGTCCCCGCAACCAGGGGGCCCACCTGACCGCCTGGGAGCTGCAGGCCGCCGGCATCGATCACCACCTGGTGGTGGATAATGGCGGCGGCCACCTGATGCAGCAGCAGATGGTGGATCTCTGCATCGTCGGCACCGACCGGACAGCGGCCAACGGCGATGTCTGCAACAAGATCGGCACCTACCTCAAGGCCCTGGCCGCCGCAGCCAACGACATCCCCTTCTATGTGGCCCTGCCCGGCAGCACCATCGACTGGAGCATAAACGACGGTATCAGGGAGATTCCCATTGAACAGCGGCACCAGGATGAGGTCCTGCTGGTGCAGGGCAAAAACAGGGCAGGACAACTGGAACAGGTGGCCATTGCCCCGGCGGGCACACCGGCCTGGAATCCGGCCTTTGACGTCACCCCGGCCAGGCTGGTGACCGGACTGATCACCGAGCGGGGGGTGAGCCCGGCCAGCAAGGCCGGTCTGCTGGAGCTCTATCCGGAGCAGAGCCGTGACTGAGCAGGGCGAAAGGGGCGAGCAGGAGCTGCGCCGGGGATTGGTGGCCACCGGGGTCAGCATGAACCAAAGCGGCCTGAACCAGGGGACCTCCGGTAATATCAGCGTCCGTTGCGGCAGAGACTTTCTGATTACCCCATCGGCCCTGCCCTATGAGCAGTGCGGTCCCGCTGATATGGTCCGCCTGGACATGGCCGGGGCCCCACAGGATCGGCGCCAGTCCTCTTCCCGGAGGCCCTCTTCGGAATGGCGGCTGCACCGCGATCTCTACCAGGCTCGGCCCGAGGCCGGGGCCATCCTCCACAGCCACTCCATCTGGTGCACGGTCCTGGCCTGCCTGGAGAAGGAGATTCCCCCCTTTCACTACATGGTTGCCGTGGCCGGAGGGGACTCCATTCCCTGTGCCCCCTACGCCCTCTTCGGCAGCCAGGAGCTCTCTGACCGGTTGCTTGCCACCATCGGGCAGCGCAGGGCCTGTCTGCTGGCCCACCACGGGATGGTCTGTTATGCAGCAGAGCTGGAGCAGCTGATTCCCCTGGCCACAGAGGTGGAGACCCTGGCCAGGATGTACGGCCAGGCCCTGCAGATCGCGGAGCCGCCTCGCCTGAGCCGGATGGAGATGGCTGCGGTGCTGGGCCGTTTTGCTGACTATAAAGCCAGCTGATATGCCCACCGGCCCGCCGCCAGAACCGGAGGGCCTTTTTCCCTCCTGATCCGATCTCCTCCCCTGTTGCTCCCGGCTCAGCCCAGCTTGAGCAGCATCCCCAGCTGGTAGACTCCCACTGCCATCATAAAGGCAAAGAGGGTATTAAAGGACATGGAGAACAAGGCCCATTTCCAGGAGGTCTCCCTGGCGATACAGACCACTGTGACAAAGCAGGGGGCATAAAACATGATAAAGAGCAGCACCGCCAGGGCCACCACCGGGTTCCAGGCCGGATCGTTGGCCAGCCGCTGGGTCAGGGAGTCCGAGGCATCCGGGTCGACATCTCCCAGGGAGTAGGCCGTACCCAGGGTGGAGACGATGACCTCCTTGGCGGCAAAACCACCCACCAGGGCAATGTTGGTTCGCCACTCTATCCCGGCCAGCTGGCTGATGCCCTCCAGGGCGATGCCGATGCGCCCGGCCAGGGAGTGACGGAGGGCGGCGCTGTTTTCCCGGGCACTGAGTGCCTCCAGGGCTGTCTGGCGGTCATTGCCACCGTTTCTCTGGAGATCCTGGCTGATGGCCTGGCGCTGCTCTTGAAAGGCTGCGACCTCCTCCTGGGGCAGGCCCGGATAGGTCATCATGGCCCAGAGCAGGATCGAGATTCCCAGGATCACGGTGCCTGCCTTTTTGATGTATTGCCAGGTACGCTCCCAGGTATGAATCATCAGGCCGTTGATGGTGGGGATGCGGTAGGGGGGCAGCTCCATCACAAAGGGGGTGGATTCACCGCGCAGTACGGTCATGCGGAGAAATTTTGCCGCACAGAGGGCCACCACCCAGGCGACCAGGGTGGCCAGAAACATGTAACGCGCCTGGTGATCGGCAAAAAAGGCCCCGATCAGGAGGGTAAGCACCGGCAGCTTGGCACCGCAGTTCATGAAGGGGACGGTCAGCAGGGTGGCCATCCGCTCCTTGGGGGAACGCAGGGTCCGGGTGGCCATGACCCCGGGCACGGCGCAGCCGCCGGCAATGCCGCCGGAGACGATGAAGGGCATCACCGAAGAACCGTGGAGACCGAAGCTGTGAAAGATCCGGTCCATCATGAAGGCCACCCGCGCCAGGTAGCCGCTGTCCTCGAGCACGGCAATGCCAAAGAACATGAACATGATGATGGGCACAAAACCGAGCACCCCGCCCACCCCGTCGATGACCCCGGAGATGAGCATGGATTTCAGGGGACCGTCGTCCAGGAAGGTGTCCACCGTGGTGGAGAGCATCCCAAAGAAGGATTCCAGCAGGCTGACCAGAAAGGTGGAGGAACTGAAGGTAAAGGCATAGAGCCCCAAGAGGACCCCTGCCATGATCACCGGTCCCAGCAGGCGATGGGTCACCACCTTGTCGATCCGATCCGAGGTGTAGAGGCGATCGCCGACGAACTTCTTGGTGACGATGTTGCGGCGCATGATGGATTTGATATAGCCGTAGCGGTGGTCGGCAATCACTGCCTCTGGGTAGACCCCGGTGGTCTGCTGGAGGTGATCGGTCACCTCCTGGCAGCGTTGCTCCAGGCGAAGGCTGAGTTCGGGCTCCCGCTCCCGGACCTGGGCCAGGACCTGCTCATCGTTTTCCAAGAGCTTGACCCCCACCCAGCGATCAGGATAGCTCCCGGTGAGCAGGTCCCGGTCGCGGATCAGGGGGATCATCTCGTTGAGGGCCTGGTCGATATCTGAGCCGTACCTGAGGATGGTGGGCTGGGGCGGCTGCTCTGCCCGGGCGGTGGCAATGACCGTGTCCAGGAGTTGATCCACCCCCTTGCCGGAGCGGGCTATAATCGGGACCACCGGCACGCCCAGGGCCGTACTGAGTTTCTCCGCGTTGATTTCCATCCCCCGGTTCTCAGCCACGTCGATCATGTTCAGGGCAATAACCAGGGGCGTGCCGAGCTCGAGGAACTGGCTGGTCAGGTAGAGGTTTCGTTCCAGGTTGGAGGCATCAACCACATCGATCAGCACCTCAGGACGGGAGTCGATGATGTAGTTTCTGGCCACCAGCTCTTCGCTGGAATAGGCGCTTAAGGAGTAGGTGCCGGGCAGATCGACGATGCTGAGGCCCTGCTGCTTATGGAGGCAGCAGCCCTGCTTGTGCTCTACGGTGATGCCGGGATAGTTGCCCACGTGTTGACGGGCACCGGTGAGGTAGTTGAAGAGGGTGGTCTTGCCGGCGTTGGGGTTGCCTGCCAGGGCGATATTGATGGCTGTTTCCATGGGTGAAAGTGCTGGTTAAGGATCTGTTGGGGGCGAGGGCATGGCGCTGGCGAGGGCGGCCAACCGCTCCCCTCAGCAAAGGGGAGCGGTTGGCCGTGTATCGGCTCCATGGCCAGGGACTATGGTGCGGGCTCGCGAGTCGTGAGCTCGTTTTGGGTCCGGTTACGAGGGTCAGTTCGGGCGGGGTAGGGAGCAGTCCTGTGGGTTGGCATTACTGCGGTCGCAGCCGCTGCAGCTGCAGCCGCAGGAGGAAACCTGCCTGCTGCGGAAGGTCTGCCAGAGTCTTTTGCCGACAAAGAGGGCTGCAACTGCCACAGCCGCCAGGACCATTAAATCTTGCATTGAGAATCACTCTTGGGGGGGTTGGCTCTTTTCAGATGGGACCCGGCTAAACCGGGGCCACCATGATCTGGGTGGCAATACTTCTGTCCAGGCTGATGGTACCGCCATTGATCTTGACCATGCACTGGTCGCCGCCGCCCTTACAGAGCAGCTCGATCTCTGTGCCGGGCAACAGCCCCAGGTGGGCCATCCTGGCACAGTTCTTCCGATCACCGTTGACCCGGCAGACCTTCAATCGGCCACAGGAACAGGCCTCGGCCAGGGAACGGCTTGCACAGGGGGCACCCCGCTTCTTCCGTCTGCACCGATTTCTCATGCCTTTAAAGAAGCAGCATGTCTTGTCAAAGTGGCTGTCTGTCATCTGTTACCTGTCGCAAAAGGGGCAAGGAATCAGGGTGGAGGTTGCCGGATCCTCTGTTGCTGCGGCAAAATTCAGCACTACGTCAATGTTAGGTACACCAAAGAATGGTGCCTGTCAACACATTAGCAGGGAAAAAGGAGAGCGCTTACAGGGAAAAGCGGCTCGATGGCGGTGCCACCCTGTGGTTGGGCCGGTCCTGGATAGAGCGAATTTTTCCAGGGGAGCCGTTGGCCGCAACCGTTGCGCTGTGGGGGAAGCTGAAATCGGGCCAGAGCGTAGCCCTTTTTGGGAGGAGTTCTTCGGAGAGCAGCAGGGGCAGGGGAGAGGGGTCCATGGAGGCAGCCTTGCAGCCCTAACCCCCAGGAGGCGAGCGCCGGGGCAGGAGGACTTGCGGAAAACAGCTGAGGGGGCGGGCGTCACCTTGGGAGAGAGGGGCCTCCAGGGGGTGCGGGCAGGGCCCGGCCTGGCTCAAGGATCCAGACCGGCCCTCTGGGCGTTCTCCTGGAGCCGGCTTAGATTTCCACCTCAATGAAGTCAGCCTCATTGTTGCGCAGGGTCAGGGTGGAGTCCATCACCCGCAGGGCCACCGGATCGTTGAGCGGGGCCCGTTGCTTGATGGTGATTCTGGTCCCGGGGACCAGGCCCATCTCCCGTATTCTTCGCCCCAACTCCCCGGTAGCCTTTACCGAGGTGATGGTACCGCTCTGGTTGATAGACATCTTTCTCAGGTTGATGACCGCCATGGTAACTCTCTCTGGTTGGGGTTGCCCCGGAGCGCTGGGGAGTGCGTTCCGGGGAAGAGATCTTACTTTTTCTTTGCGCTGACCTTGGCCCAGCTGTCGCGCAGGGTGACGATCCGGTTGAACACCGGTCGTTCTGCCCGATGCTCCTGCTCGTCGGTGCAGAAGTAGCCCTGGCGTTCAAACTGGAAGCGGTCACTGGCTCCGGCCGTGGCCAGACCGGGTTCTACCCGGCAGTTGTTCAGGACCTGGAGTGATTCGGGGTTGAGGAAGGATTTGAAATCTTGTTCCTTGTCGCTGTCAGGAAACTCGGTGGTGAAGAGACGGTCATAGAGGCGAACCTCTGCTTGGGGGGCATGGGCCGCCGAGACCCAGTGGATGGTGCCCTTGACCTTGCGCCCGTCCGGGGCGTTGCCGCCGCGGGTCTCCGGATCATAGCTGCAGTGCAGCTCGATGACCTCGCCCTCTTCATCCTTGATCACCTCGGTGCAGGTGATGAAGTAGGCATAGCGCAGTCGGACCTCACGTCCCAGGGAGAGACGGAAGAATTTCTTGGGCGCGTCTTCCATGAAGTCGCTGCGCTCGATATAGAGTTCCCGGGAAAAGGGGAGCATCCGGGTGCCGGCCTCAGGGTCCTGGGGATGGTTGCGGGCCTCCAACTCTTCGCTCTCTCCCTCAGGGTAGTTGGTGATGACCACCTTGAGGGGATCCAGCACTGCCAGGACCCTGGGCGCATGGGTGTTGAGGTCTTCCCGGACCGCGTTTTCCAGGACCCCCATGTCGATCCAGGATTCCCGTTTACCCACACCGATGATCTCGCAGAAGTTGCGGATGGAGGCCGGGGTGTAGCCCCTCCGTCTGAGTCCGGAGATGGTCAGCATCCGAGGATCATCCCAGCCCAGAACATGTCCCTCCTCCACCAGCTGACGCAGCTTACGCTTGCTGGTGACCGTGTAGTTGATGTTGAGCCTGGCAAACTCGATCTGCCGGGGATGGCAGGGGGTGGAGAGGGTGTCCAGGACCCAGTCATAGAGGGGACGGTTGTTTTCAAACTCCAGGGTGCAGAGCGAGTGGGTGATCCCCTCCAGCATGTCCGAGAGGCAGTGGGTGAAGTCATACATGGGGTAGATGCACCAGCTGTCACCGGTCCGGTGGTGGCTGGTGTGCATGATCCGGTAGAGCACCGGGTCGCGCAGCAGGAAGTTGGGGGAGGCCATATCGATCTTGGCCCGGAGCACCCGTTCTCCCTCGGCAAAGTCGCCCTTGCGCATCTGTTCAAAGAGCTCCAGGTTCTCGGCCACACTGCGTTCCCGGTAGGGGCTCTTAGTGCCCGGCTCGGTCGGGGTGCCGCGCTGTTGGCGCATCTCTTCGCCGCTGAGATCGCAGACATAGGCCTTGCCCGCCTCGATGAGTTGGACGGCAAAACCGTAGAGCTGTTCAAAGTAGTCTGAGGCATAGTGAAGCTGTTCACCCCAGTCAAAGCCCAGCCAGTGGACGTCCTTTTTGATAGCCTCCACATACTCGCTGGACTCCTGACCCGGGTTGGTGTCGTCAAAGCGGAGGTGGCAGCTGCCCTGGTTTTCCCTGGCGATGCCGAAGTTGAGGCAGATGGATTTGGCATGGCCGATGTGGAGGAAGCCGTTGGGCTCCGGCGGGAAGCGGGTGATGGTGGTCTGGTGTTTGCCGGAGGCCAGGTCTGCGGCAATGATCTGGCGAATAAAGTCCAGAGGTTTAACGATGCTTGGTTCTGTGGTCATGGTCGTCTGGGGATCAGTTTGAGGGGTAGAGGTGGCTGATGTCGCTGAGTCGGGCAACGACCTTGTCTCTGCCCAGGGTGTCGGTGATGGCGAACATGGAGGGGCCGGCCAGTTGACCGGTGAGCACCGTCCGCATCCCGTTGATCAGGATGCCTGGTTTGATCTCCAGTTCGTCGGCCAGATCCCGGGCAGCCTGCTCAACGTTGGCCTGGTCAAAGCTGGACAGGGCGGCCAGCCGCTGGCTGAGCTGGGGCATCCAGGTAACAAGATCCGGGTGCTTGAGGATGTTTTTCTTCAGCGGTTTGGCCTCCACGCTGTAGTCGTCGGCAAAGTAGGCCCGTCCCAGGGTGGTGAAGTCGTCCAGGGTGTGGAAGCGGTCACGGATCAGGTCCAGGGTTGCCAGGTACCACTCCCGGCGCTGGTCCAGGTAAGCCGGGTCCCAGATCCCGTCGGCCAGGAGGCGTTCTTCCACAAGTTCGCCCAGGTCGGAGAGATCCATGGTCCGGAGATAATGTTCGTTGATGGCGATCAGCTTGGGGTCGGTGAAAAACTTCTGGTCACCGGGCTTGAAGTTGAAGACCGAGTTGACCTTGCTGATCCGTTCCAGGCTGAAGACCTCGATCAGCTCCTCCCGGCTGAAAAACTCCTGTTCTGTGCCCGGGTTCCAGCCCAAGAGGCAGAGGAAGTTGCACAGGGCCCAGGGGATGAAGCCCCGCTCACGGTAGAACTGGACCGCCACGATCTCGCCGTGGCTGCGCTTGGAGATCTTGCGTTTTTGCAGATCCAGGGTCAGGGGCATGTGGGCAAAGACCGGAACAGGTGCACCCAGGGCCTCGTAGAGCAGCAGCTGGCGGGTGGTGTTGGTCATGTGGTCCTGGCCGCGGATCACGTGGGAGATCCGGTCCCGGATATCATCAACCACGTTGCAGAGCAGGTAGAGCGGTTTGCCGTTGGAACGGACGATCACAAAATCTTCGATCTCACTGTAGGCGCGTTCGATGGTGCCCAGAACCTGGTCCGTGTAGGCCAGGGTGCCGGGGCGGCGCGGGACCTTGAAGCGGATTACCGAGGGCAGGCCTGCGGCCTCTTTTTCGGCAACTTCAGCAGGGCTCAGGTTGCGACAGGTGCCGTCATAGCCCACGGTCTGTTTGTTGGCCATGGCCAGTTCCCGCTTACGGTCCAACTCTTCCTTGGTGCAGAAGCACCTGTAGGCATGGTTGTCGTTCAGGAGCTGCTGGGCGGCGCGGACATGGTCGTCGGCAAAGTCGGTCTGAAAGTAGGGTCCTTCGTCCCAGTCCAGCTCAAGCCAGCGCAAGCCGTCCAGGATGCCGTCTATGGATTCCTGGGTAGAGCGTTCGGTATCGGTATCTTCTATCCGCAGTATCAGTTTCCCCTGGTGCTTTCGGGCAAAGAGCCAGTTGATCAGGGCGGTGCGGGCTCCGCCGATGTGGAGGTAGCCGGTGGGGCTGGGGGGGAAACGAACACGAACTTCGACCATGGGTAACTCCTGGGTGACTATGGGCAGAAAGAAGGCAGGTTGGTGGACAATTCAGGGGAAAGCGGGGAACCGTTACAGCGTTGAGGTCAGGTCATGGAAACTTTCGTTGTTCCAGCTCGAGAGGCTTGATCCTATCCACAGGCCGGCATCAACGGTCAGCCGTCTGTCACCATACCCACCTGGATGATAAAAAGGATATCTATAGCGCTTCAGACAAGATTCTTCAAGGAGAAGCTGGAGGCGGCCTGATTTTCCTTGGCATGAAAAAACCTAAAATATGGCTTGTCCCCGGACCGGTATGACGGTATATTTGCCACGCTGATAATGACTGAAGCTCCAGGAGAGCTATCCGTTCCCTGCCGCTTCAGGGAAGAACACGGCTGTCGACATGGTGTTGGCTCAGGAGATTAACGAGGTGGGCTATGGTGGATAAACGTTCAAACTGTGAAGAGTGTCCCGATGGGATGGTAAAGGATGATGCCGGTCGCTGCGTGATGCCGCAGGTGAGCTTTGCCTCCTTTATTCTCTCCCTGAATACCTCGGCCCTGTTTCACATGGGGGAACTGCCCCATCCGGAAAGCGGTGAAAAGCTGGTCGACTATGATCTGGCCAAGCACACCATCGACACCCTGGATCTGCTGGCGGAAAAGACCGTAGGTAATCTGGACCATGACGAGAGTGAGCTCCTTACCCGGGTGCTCTATGAGTTGAAGATGAAGTTTGTCAAACTGGCTCGATCCTAGTCTGGTTACCGGTTGATGCGTGCTCCTCTCGGTTCGCTGGTGCTGCGAGCTCCGGCCAAGGTCAACCTCCTGCTGAAGGTTACCGGTCGCCGGGCCGATGGCTATCACACCATCGAATCCCTGATGCAGAAGGTGAGCCTCTACGATCGCCTGGAGCTGCGCCTGGTCGAGCAGTGGGGCGTCCGTCTCCGCTGTCCGGGGAGCGAGTTGGCCGAGGATGAGTCAAATCTGGTCTTCCAGGCAGCCCGCCTCTTTCTTGATCGTGGTACATCGTCTGCCACGGCAGTGGCTCCCGGGGTGGAGATCACCCTGGAAAAGCGCATTCCCGTGGCCGCCGGTCTGGGCGGGGGGAGCAGCGACGCAGCCGCAACCCTTGCCGGGCTCAACCGACTCCATGGAGGGTTGTTCTCTGCAGAGGAGCTGGCGGCAATGGGTCTTCAGCTGGGTGCGGATGTGCCCTTCTTCCTCGCCACCAGCGGAGCCTGCTGGGCGTCCGGGATCGGCGAGCTCCTGACCCCGGTAGAGACAGTCCTGGGGGTGGTGTTTGTCCTGGTGAACCCAGGTGTCTCTGTCTCGACCAAGTGGGTTTATGATACTTTTTCATTGACAGGAAAAGGGAAAGGTATTAACCTAACAAATTCTCGTATTGAGTTGCTGAGGCAGCGCTGGGGCAACCGGGTTGCCGGTCAGCTGCCTGCAGGTACTGACCTTGAAAATGATTTGCAACAGGTCACTGCCGGTCGGTACGCCGAGGTAGGGCGTATCAGACAAGAGCTCGTTGGGTTGGGAGCATCGGTTGCCCTGATGTCCGGCTCCGGGCCAACGGTTTTTGGAGTTTTTACAGACAGGCAGCAGGCCGAGCGCTGCTGTCAGGTCTTGAAGGAAAGATATTCAGCAACATTTCTTGCCGAAGCGGTGGATTTTGACGGTCTTGCCGCTGAGGATACAGACACAGGTATGCAGTAGAGGTTGGGGCGTCGTCAAGCGGTAAGACACAAGGTTTTGATCCTTGCATTCGGGGGTTCGAATCCCTCCGCCCCAGCCATTTTTTTTGTGGCCTGTACCATTCCAGAGACGATTCAAAGATAAGATATTCCCTGCCAAGGGATCAATAAGCGGCAGCTTAAGACGAGACGTATGCCATGCCCAATACAATGAAGATTTTCACCGGTAATGCCAATCCGGTTATTGCCGAGGAAATATGCGAGTATCTGAGTGTGCCCCTGGGGGACGCTGAGGTGAAAAAATTCTCCGACGGAGAGATTTCCGTGGAGATCGGCGAGAATGTTCGTGGGGCCGATGTCTTTGTTATTCAGCCTACCTGTCCGCCGGTTAACGACCACCTGATGGAGTTGGTGATCATGGTGGATGCCCTGCGTCGGGCTTCTGCCCGCAGGATCACCGCAGTGTTGCCCTACTACGGCTACGCCCGCCAGGACCGGAAGGTCCGTCCCCGGGTACCTATCACTGCCAAGGCCGTGGCTGAGATGTTGACCGTGGTCGGCACCCGGCGGGTACTCTGTATGGATCTGCATGCCGGTCAAATCCAGGGTTTCTTCAATATTCCGGTGGATCACCTCTATGCCGCGCCCATTATCCTGAGGTATATCCGGGAGAACTTCAATGATGTCGTCCTGGTCTCCCCGGATGCAGGCGGAGTCGAACGGACCCGGGCCTTTGCCAAGCGGCTGGATGCAGGGCTGGCCATCGTCGATAAACGCAGGGAGACCGCCAACGAGTGCGAGGCCATGCATGTGATCGGTGATGTCGCCGGAAAGACCGCGATTCTGCTCGATGATATGGTGGACACCGCCGGCACCCTCTGCGGCGGGGCGGAGATCCTTATGAAAAAGGGCGCCAAGGAAGTGCATGCCTGCTGTTCGCACCCACTCCTGTCAGGGCCTGCGATAGAGCGCATCAAGGCGTCATGTATCAAGTCATTGCTGGTGACCAACTCGATCCCGCTTCGGGAAGAGGCACGGCAATGTGATAAGATTACGGTGCTGTCGGTCGGTGAACTGCTTGGTGAGGCCATCAAGAGGATTCACAACGAAGACTCGGTCAGCAAGCTCTTTGTTTAATATTAATCTGATGATTGTTTAACACAACCCGGAGTAAGGGGAGGCTTTTTCATGTTACAAGTCGATATGGCTTCTGCGGTACGCACGGTTTTCGGTAAGGGACCCATGCGCCAGCTGCGGATGAATCAAATGACACCCGGCAACTTATACAGTGGCGGCAAAGAGGCGCTGCCCCTGCAGTTCGATGCAGGACAGCTCTTCAAAAATCTGCTCTTTATCCATGGTCGTAACGCTGTTGTTACCCTCCAGGTTGAAGGGGATGACAAGGACAAGCGCCATGTGCTGATCCAGGAGATCCAGAAAGAGCCTGTAACCGGAAGTCTGGTCCATGTTGATTTTCTGGAAATCGAGCTCGACCAGGCCCAGGAGTTCAAGGTGCCCATCAACTATGTGGGAACCGCCAAGGGGGTTGATCTGGGTGGTGAGATGCAGATTTTCAAGAATGAGTTGAAGCTCAAGGGATGTCCTCTGGATATACCCGACGAGATCGAAGTGGACGTCACCCCGCTCGAGCAGGGTGGTGCAGGAATCACCTTTGGTGATCTGCCCCTCTCCGATAAGGTGGAGATGCTTGAAAAAGAGAGCGTTACCTGCGTTACGGTCTACTAAGATCGTTCCCCTCTTCGAGTATTCCCTCCCGCTCTGTTTGCTCAAGCCGGTATATGGTCCCCATATACCGGCTTAACTGTTTCTGCCCCCCCCCCCTTTTTTTCCCATGGCTGATTCTCTCTATCTCTTTGTAGGTCTCGGAAATCCCGGTGACCAATATGTCCATACCCGGCACAATGTCGGCTTTATGATGCTCGATGCCCTTGCCGCCGAGCAGGGGGCGGAGGTGAACCGCAGCAAGATGCAGGGCCGCTACTGTCGGCTCCGGCTCCATGGCGCCCAGGCGATCCTGCTTGAGCCCCAGACCTATATGAACCGTTCCGGCGAGTGTGTCCGTCGTTTTGTCGATTATTTCAATATCCCGCTCAGCAGGGTGCTGGTGCTCCATGATGACCTGGACCTTGGCTGTGGCCGGATCAAGGCGGTTGCCCGTGGAGGCGCCGGCGGCCATAACGGGATCAAGTCCCTGGTTCAGCACCTGGGCAGCGCAGATATTGCCCGGTTGAAGATCGGGATCAGTCACCCCAGAGGTGTCGATGGTCAGGGCAGGCAGCCGGTCGAACGGTACGTCCTCTCCCCCTTTTCCCCGGAACAGCGTCAACAGATCGAGGAGCGCCTGCCCCTGGTCCAGGAGGCGATCAGGCTCTTTATCCAGGAGGGGATCGGTCCCTGCATGAACGGCATCAACGGCCGCGGCGCTGGCTGAGTGACTGCTGCAGGTCGGATCCTTTAGGCACGTTTAGGCACCTCGCCATGAACCGAGCTGTCTAAAGTACCATTGGAGACGCCGCGGAGCTTTGCTCTTCACGAAAAATATGGTATAGTACCATTTTATGATTGATCACCGGCCGTGTCCGGCCCTGTGATTGGATCGTACAACCTTAGCTCATTTTCCGGGGGTCCACGTGTTTTCAGAAGGCGATATGGCTGTATACCCTGCCCATGGTGTGGGACTGATTGAAGCCATTGAAACACAAACTATTGGTGGAATCGATCAGAGTTTTTATGTGATGAAGATTCTGGATAACGATATGACCATCATGATTCCAACCGCTACCAGTGATAATGTCGGCCTCCGCGCCATCATTTCCAGTGAAGAAGTCAAGCAGGTGCTCGGCATCCTCAAGGAGCGGGACATTAAGATCAATGCCCAGACATGGAATCGCCGTTATCGTGATTACATGGAAAAAATCAAGACAGGCTCGGTTTTTGAGGTCGCCGTGGTGCTCCGGGACCTGTTTCTGCTCAAGGAAGATAAAGATCTCTCCTATGGAGAGCGAAAGATGCTCGACACCGCCAAGAGCCTGTTGGTGAAAGAACTCTCCCTGGCCAAGCAGATCGAAGAAGACGCCGTTGAAAAGCAGATCGAAATGTTGTTTTGCTAGGACCTTCTGTTTCCCTGTCCTTTCCCATGCCCGATTCTGTCGTCGTTGAGCACATCTCCTCTGCTGGTGATCCTGAACAGCCCAGGCACTATCTGGTCCAGAGCCACGAGGCTAAGCAGCGACTGGATCACTATCTTGTTCGCCAGTGTCCTGATTTTTCAAGATCATACATTACCAAACTGATCCTGGCTGAGGATGTGCTGGTGGATGGGCAACCTGCCAAGGCAGGTTGCCGCCTCAGGGCCGGCAACAGGGTAGCGGTGCGACTGCCTCCGCCCCAAGCCTCACACCTGGTTGGCGAGGATGTTGATTTTGAGCTGCTCTTTGAAGATGAACAGCTCTTGATCATCGCCAAACCTCCCGGGATTGTGGTTCATCCCGCTGCCGGCCATCAGGGAGGCACCCTGGTCAACGGCCTGCTGCAGCGCTTTGGAGATCTTCCCCACTTGGATGGGGGGCGCCCCGGGATTGTTCACCGGCTGGATAAGGACACCTCCGGGGTGATGGTGGTCGCCAGGACCGAGCAGGCCCTTCGTCAGCTGGCAGAGGACTTCAAGGAACGGCGGGTGGAGAAGAGCTATACCGCCGTGCTGCTCCGCACCCCAGCGACCGAGGAGGGGCGTATCGTCCAGCCCATCGGTCGTCACCCGGTGCATCGCAAAAAGATGGCTATCCGTCCCATCCACGGTCGCTACGCGGCCTCCAGTTGGGCGGTTGAAGAGCGCTATCTCAACGGTTGGTGCCTGGCCAGGATCGGGATCGAGACCGGCCGGACCCATCAGATCCGGGTCCATATGGCCTCGCTGAACTGCCCGGTGGCCGCTGACCGCCTCTATGGCGGCAAGGTGGATGCGAACAGCCCGATCCAACCCCAGCGCCAACTTCTCCACGCCACAACCCTGGAGCTCCTCCACCCCTTCAGTCGACAGCGGCTCGTCTTTACGGCCCCACTCTGGGAAGACATGGAGGCCTGCCTGGCCCAGCTCCGCCAGCTGGAACCTTGAACGAGACGGCCCCCCATGGATCGGCAATGTATCGGCATAACCGGCGGCATCGGCACCGGTAAGAGCAGTGTCAGCCGTCTGCTGGCTGCCTACTGCAACCGGCCCCTGATCGATCTGGATCACTGTTGCCGCCGTCTCCTGGACAGAGGGGAACCCGGTTGGCAGGCCCTGAACAGCGTCTTTGGCCCCCGTTTCTTCGATCCCCAGGGACGGCTCGACCGAAGCGGCCTGCGTGAGGCCCTGTTCTCGGAGCCGGCCATCAAGAGAGAGGTAGATGCCCTGCTCCACCCCCTGGCACGCAGTACCATGCATCGCCTGGTCAGAGAGCAACAGCAGGAGCTGATCTTCATCGAAATACCGCTGCTCTATGAAGCCGGTTGGCAGGAGGAGCTGGAGGCGGTGATCGTGGTGCATGCCGACCTGGAGAGTCAGTGTCGGCGGATCGTCCAGCGCGATGGCGTCTCTCCGGCACAGGCCCAGGCCGCAGTGGCCTCCCAGATGCCTCTTGGAGAGAAGGTTGCCCGGGCCGATTACACCATCGACAACAGCGGCCCTTGGCGATTCAGCCGCCAGGCGGTGATCGCATTGGCGAGGCTTCTGGAAAAAGAGGTGCCGCCGGCTCCCGAGAGCCCAGAAAACACTTGACAGCAGGTGGCATTCCCACTACTACCGTAGGAACATTTCGTACAATCGATCGCTGTCTGGCGAATTTTGTTCTGATATTTCATATTGAAAATCTCGCAGATACTTCTGTAGACCTCAAGAGCCTATTCCGGAAACGGAAATTGAAGTCCTACCCCATTTCAGAGTCTATCCTGCCAAAGCATTCAAGCAACGTTACATATCCTAGAAGCGAAACTGACCCCAGGGTGGTGGTGATTCATGATATATGCGTGTGTATGATGCAGCTGATGACGTCTTGAAGTCTTGAGGCAGGTGTAATCGGGCGCTCTATCCCCCAACTTACTCCCTGGTGGTTTCGGTGCCGCCAGGTTATTTACATTCTGACCACATGGAGGAATTACCGGTCAATGAATCCAACTGAGTTGAAAAACAAAAAAATTAAAGAACTGGTTGCCATGGCTGCCTCCCTCGGTATCGAGGGCTACAGCACCATGCGAAAGCAGGAGTTGATCTTTGCCCTGCTGAAGGCCCAGGCCGACGAAGACGGAAAACTCAGGGGCAGCGGTGTACTTGAGGTGTTGCAGGATGGATTCGGTTTTCTCCGTGCTCCGGATTACAACTATCTGCCCGGTCCGGACGATATTTATGTCTCCCCCTCCCAGATCCGCAGGCTCAATCTGCGCACCGGTGATACCATCGAAGGTGAGGTGCGCTCTCCCAAGGATAATGAGCGCTACTTTGCCCTGCTTAAGGTGGATCGGATCAACTATGAGAAGCCCGAGGCCGGCAAGAACAAGACCGCCTTTGTCAACCTGACGCCGCTGCACCCGGAGGAACTCATCGATCTTGAGACCGAGCCCGAGAACCTCTCCATGCGGGTCTTGAATCTGGCAGCCCCCCTGGGCAAGGGACAGCGTGGTCTGATTGTCGCACCGCCGCGGACCGGTAAGACGGTCCTGATGCAGAAGATCGCCAACTCCATTGTCGAGAACCACAAGGAGGCCAAGCTGATCGTCCTGCTCATCGATGAGCGGCCCGAAGAGGTCACCGATATGAAGCGCCACGTGGATGCAGAGGTGGTCAGTTCCACCTTTGATGAGCCGCCCCAGCGACATATCCAGGTGGCTGAGATGGTGATCCAGAAGGCCAAGCGCCTGGTTGAGCATAAGAAGGATGTGGTGATCCTGCTGGATTCCATCACCCGCCTGGCCCGCGCCTATAATACGGTTACCCCGGCCTCGGGAAAGATCCTCTCCGGTGGGGTCGAGGCCAATGCCCTCCAGCGGCCCAAGATGTTTTTCGGAGCGGCTCGTAACCTCGAGGAGGGTGGCAGCCTGACCATCCTGGCCACAGCCCTGATCGATACCGGCAGCCGGATGGATGAGGTGATCTTTGAAGAGTTCAAGGGCACCGGTAACATGGAGATCGTCCTGGACCGGAAGATGGCCAACCGGAGGATCTATCCTGCCATCGACATCCTCAAGTCCGGCACCCGCAAGGAAGACCTGCTCCTGCCCCCGGAAGATCTCAACCGCATCTGGATCCTGCGTAAGCTGCTCACCTCGATGAATCCAGCCGATGCCATGGAGTTTCTCCTGGATCGAATGCGGCAGACCAAGAACAATCAGGAATTTTTTGCCTCCATGAATCGTTAAAAAAGACTTTAAAAAAACACCAAAAGAAGTATATTGCTAATCTTTTGGTCAATTTTTATTATACGTGTTTTTTCGGAAGGAGTTTCGACCTATGAAAGCTGATATTCATCCAGAATATAACAAGATTAAAGCAGTTTGCGCCTGTGGCCATGAATTTGAACTGGGATCCGTGGAAAAAGAAATGAAGGTTGAGATCTGCTCGGCCTGTCATCCGTTTTTCACCGGAAAACAAAAGCTTGTAGATACCGCCGGCCGGATTGAGAAGTTCAAGAAGAAGTACGCCCATCTTGAAAAGAAGTAATCACCGACCGTTCCTCCATCCACATGACACGGGCCTTCCTGTCATGTGGATTTTTTTATTGCTACCACGCTCCTCCCTATGATGTTTGACAATCTGCGAGATATCGACGAACGGCTTGGCGTGCTTGAGAGCCAGCTCTCAGACCCCAAGCTGGTTCATGATCAAAAGCGTTACCGGGAAGTGGTGCGCGAACATGCCACGGTGTCCAAACTGACCCGCCTCTACCAGGAGTATACCCGTCTGCACGAGGAGCAGGGAGAACACCAGACCATGATCAGGGACGAAGACGAGGACCCTGAGATGGTGGAGTTGGCCAAGGCCGAACTGGAGGAGGGCGCTGCCCGAATCGCCGAGTTGGAGCAGGAGATCAGGATACTGCTCCTGCCCAAGGATCCCAACGACGAGAAGAACATCTTTCTGGAGATCCGGGCCGGGACCGGTGGTGATGAGGCGGCGCTGTTTGCAGCAGACCTGTTTAGGATGTATAGCCGCTATGCCGAGTCCCAGCGCTGGAAGGTGGAGGTGATGAGTTCCAATCCCATCGGCATCGGCGGTTTTAAGGAGATCATTGCCATGATCAGCGGGAACCAGGTCTACTCCAGGCTCAAGTATGAGTCGGGGGTGCATCGGGTCCAGCGGGTTCCGGATACCGAAACCCAGGGGCGGATTCACACCTCTGCGGTGACCGTGGCCATCATCCCTGAGGCCGAGGAGGTCGATCTCCAGATCGAGGCCAATGAGCTCAAGTTTGATGTCTATCGCTCCTCGGGCCCGGGCGGTCAGTCGGTGAACACCACCGATTCCGCCGTACGGATCACCCATCTCCCCACCGGCCTGGTGGTCACCTGTCAGGATGAGAAGTCCCAGCATAAGAATAAGGCCAAGGCCCTCCTGGTGCTGCGGGCCCGCCTGCTGGATAAGCTGGAGCAGGAGCGCCACAGCCTGATCTCTGAGGAACGGAAGAGTCAGATCGGCAGCGGTGACCGCAGTGAGCGCATTCGGACCTATAACTTCCCCCAGGGCAGGGTGACCGATCATCGGGTTAACCTGACCCTCTATAAGCTGGATCAGATCATCGGTGGGCACCTCGACGAGATCCTGCTGCCGGTGATCACCCACTTTCAGAGCGAAGCCCTGCAGACTGCGCAGTAGCTGCTGCGTGCCACCCATGCAGATCTCCGACCTCCTGACAGAGGCCTCCCTCAGCCTGCAGGCGGCAGGCATTGAAGAGTACCGGCTCGATGCCCGTCTGCTCTGGCAGTTCGTCAGCCGGATGAGTAGAACCGACCTGGTCCTCCATGGCGGTCAGGAAGCAGCAGTGGCCGAGGAGGAGCAATTTCTGGCCCTGGTGGAGCAGCGCGCCCGCCGGATACCCCTGCACTATATCACCGGTAGTCGGGAGTTCTGGTCCCTGGATTTTCAGGTCTCGCCTGCAGTCCTTATCCCCCGGCCAGAGACCGAGTTTGTCCTCAGCCATGTCCTGGAACAGGTGCGTGCCAGTGGTGGGGCCCGCAGGGCCCTGGATATGTGCACCGGCAGTGGTGTCATCGGGGTGGTGCTCAACCGCGAGTTGGCCTGTCCGGTCACCCTGGTGGACCTCTCCGCGGCAGCCCTTGAGATGGCTGCCCGAAATGTCGCCAGCCACTGCCCTGGAGGAGAGCTGACCCTGCTCTGCAGTGATCTGTTCAGCGCGCTCAGACCTGAGCGTCAATTTGACCTGATTGTCTCTAATCCCCCCTATATCAGTGACGCAGATCTGCGGGATCTTGAACCTGAGGTGAGCGTATCTGAACCACGGCTCGCCCTCTCCGGGGGGAGCTCCGGCCTGGAGATCATTGGTCGGGTCATCAGCCAGGCCCATACCTTCCTCTCTCCGGGGGGCTGGCTTTTCCTGGAGATTGGAGCAGAACAGGGGGCGGCTGTAAGTGAGCTCTGCCGTCAACAGGGAGACCGCTATCGTGAGGTGGCGGTCCTGCCCGACTGGGCCGGCCGTGACCGGCTTTTCCAGGCCCGGCTCCGTCGCTAGGACTGACTTCAGCAGGCTGGTCGCAGCCAATCGCAGCCGATTCGTAGCAAAATCAGACCAACCTTCAGCAACTACGTTCAGCCGGGAATCAGCACAGCCATGTCCTGTCTTCCGGCTGGAGAGGTAACCAACAATGGATAAAATCGTCATCCATGGAGGCAGACCCCTGTATGGGCGCGTCTCCATCAGCGGTGCCAAGAATGCCGCCCTGCCACTGATTGCCGCCACCCTGCTCACCCCCGGCTGGCATACCCTCCATAATGTTCCAGATCTCCGTGATACCAGAACCATGCTTCGCCTGCTGGAGATTCTCGGTGCCCGCTGGCAACGGCAGGGCAGCACGGTGCGGATCAACACCGATCAACTCACCGGGGTAGAGGCTCCCTACGAACTGGTCAAGACCATGCGGGCCTCGGTGCTGGTCCTGGGTCCACTGCTGGCCAGGTTAAAGACCGCCCGGGTCTCGCTGCCCGGCGGCTGTGCCATCGGCGCCCGTCCCATCAACTATCACCTCAGCGGTTTTGAACAGCTGGGGATCCGGACCAGTCTCCGTGAGGGCTATGTCGAGGCCCGGGTGGAAGAGCAGCTCTCCGGCGGCACCGTCTACTTTGATAAGCCCTCGGTTACCGGTACCGAGAACCTGCTGATGGCCTCGGTCTTTGCCCAGGGCGAGACCGTGATCAAGAATGCGGCCAGGGAGCCTGAGGTGGGCAATCTGATCGAGATGCTGGAAACCATGGGGGCGGTGATCACAGGTAAGGGCAGCGACCGCCTGACGGTCAGCGGGGTGGGTGAACTCTGTCCTGCCGAGGCCACCATCATCCCGGACCGGATAGAAACCGGTACCTACCTGATGGCCGTTGCCGCCGCCGGCGGTGAGGTGGAGATCACCGACTGCATTCCCGCCCATCTGCCGGCCCTCACCGAAAAACTGCAGGCATGCGGGGTGGAGATCGGTGTCCGCGACTCCGGCTTCACCGTCCGTTGTCCCCTGAACCAGGGACTGGCGTGCCCGCTGGAGAGCGTCGATGTCACCACCCTGCCCTATCCGGGCTTTCCCACCGACCTTCAGGCACAGTTTATGGCCCTGATGGCCCTGGGCAGCGGAGCCAGCGTGATCCATGAGACCATCTTTGAGAACCGCTTCATGCATGTGGCCGAGCTGGAGCGGATGGGTGCGAACATCAAGATCGACGGTGCCGCCGCCATTGTCCGCGGTGTGGGACGCAGCGGTCTCTCCGGTGCCCAGGTGATGGCCACCGACCTGCGGGCCTCGGCCTCCCTGGTGATCGCAGCTCTGGCCTCCAGGGGGGTGACCGAGGTCTCCAGGATCTATCACCTGGAGCGGGGCTACGAGAAGATGGTGGAAAAACTGGCAGCTCTTGGGGCCGATATCAAACGGATTCCTGAGGCGTAATTCCCGGATTGGGCAGGAGCAGCCGCAGGATGCAGCTGTACTCCCGGTCCTGGTCGATCTCCACCCTGCCCTGGTGGTTTTCAATAATCTGTTTGACGATGGCCAGGCCCAGGCCGGTGCCGTCCTCACGGGTGGAGAAGAAGGGGGTGAATACCCGCTCCCGAAGCTCCGGCGGGATTCCCGGTCCCTGGTCGCAGATTTCAATAGTGTTGTAGCTGAGCCTGCCTCGGCTGATCTCCCCGGCCCGGATGGCCGTCTCTCCATGGCCTGAAGCCCCGGCGCTGGTCCGGCTGTTTTCCAGGAGGTGGCTGAGTACGGTCTGGAGTTGTTGACGGTCTGCCCAGCAGTGCAGGTTGGCCTCAATCTCCACCTTGGGGGGCCTGCAGTAGGTCTCGTCATTGAAGGGACCTGG
This sequence comes from Desulfogranum mediterraneum DSM 13871, assembly GCF_000429965.1. Taxonomy (GTDB): domain Bacteria; phylum Desulfobacterota; class Desulfobulbia; order Desulfobulbales; family Desulfobulbaceae; genus Desulfogranum; species Desulfogranum mediterraneum. The sequence goes on along the minus strand of NZ_AUCW01000003.1, from coordinate 113,083 downwards.
CTGGGCTGCGATCACCTCGTTGACCAGTCTCCTCAGGTCAAACCACTCCCCCTTGATCTCTGCCGGACGGGCAAACTGGAGGAAGTCGGTGATCGTCTTGGCCATCCGATCGGATTCCCGGAGGATGATGCCGACCAGTGACCTGCTGGTTGGATCGGCCACGGACGCTTCATCCTGCTCCATGGCCAGGATCTGGGCCGATCCTGAGATGGCGGCCAGGGGATTGCGGAAGTCATGGGCAATGGAGGCACTGAGTTCACCGATGGCAGCCATCTTCTCTGCCTCTCGAACCTGTTGCTCCATCTGTTCTATGGTGCTGATGTCCTGGAGGGTGATCACCCGCCAGCTGGAGAGGGCCGGGGGGGGCTCCTTGGTGGGCATGTGGAGGTGGGAGAGCGAGTAGCCCACCCGGATGATCGATCCGTCCCGCTTGCAGAAATCACAGACATTGCGTTCATGGCTGCTCTCCAGCTCAAGTTCCGGAAAACGTTGCTCACAGGGCCTGCCCAGGACCTCTTCCTTGTCATAGCCGGTAATTCGCTGGGCAGCGTTGTTGTAGGAGGTGATGTAGTTCTCTTGGTTGGTGGTGATGATGCCCGTGGAAATATCGTCAAAGATCTGTTTATAGAGCAGGGAGAGGCGGTCAAACTCCAGGGTGGTCTTGGAGAGCTCCTGCTCGGTATGCCGGAGGCGACCGGCCAGCTGACCGCTGACCAGGGCAATCACAAAGAAGGTGATCCCGTAGCCGGCCAGGAGGTTGGAGCCGGCCAGAAAGTTGGCTAAAGGCTGGTAGGGAGTGTCCCGGAAGTAGGGCGGGACCAGGCCGAACAGTTCCAGGGCGAGCACCGTGCCATAGAGCAGGGTTGCAGAGGCTGCCGGAATCAGGCCGCCGATCCTGTAGAGGATCAGGCCGCCGGCAATGATGGGTACAATGAACACCGGGGTAAAGATCGACTGGCTGCAGCCGTTGGCATAGACCAGCAGGGCCGTGAAGAGGGTGTCGGCCAGGAGTTGGATCACGCCGAAGCGGCGGAGGGACATTCCGGGCCTGCGGATGAGGAGGACCGAACCCACCGAAAACAGGGCGATGAGCAGGAGAAAGGCGGCGTTCACCGGCCACGGGGGGGTGATGACCCCATGGCCATAGGCCTGGAAGAGCATGGTGATGCCGATGATCAGGGTAAAGAGACAGACCCGGATCAGCAGCAGGGAGAGCAGGTGTCCTTTGAGCTGCTGACTGGTGTTTTGCACCGGTGCGAGTCGATCTTTCCAGGAAAAGAGGGCGGTCATGAACAGAAAATCTCCGGGGGAGAGGTGGCTAGGGGCGGTGACCTGGTCTGGGACTCAGTCGATGGCATACTTCTTGGTCTTATAGCGGAGGCTGCGAAAACTGATCTTCAGCAGTTCTGCAGCGCGCATCTTCGAATGATCCGCCCTGTCCAGGGCATGGAGAATCAACTGTTTTTCCAGCTGCTGGAGGACCTCCTCCAGTCCCCGTTCAAAGAGTTCCTCTTCATCCTCTGCAGCCACGAAGAGCGGGCTCTGTTCAGGGGCTGGCTGCTGCTGTTGCCTCCGGTGGGTGGAGAGAACCAGGTTCTCCGGGAGGATGATGTTGGAGGACTCCAGGGCCACCCCCCGTTCGATGATGTTTTCCAACTCGCGAACATTGCCGGGAAAGTCATACTTCATCAAGACCTCCAGGCCATAGGAGGAGATGGTCTGCACCTCCTTGCCCAGCAGGGTGGAATATTTCTTGAGAAAATAGTCCACCAGCAGGGGGACATCACCGATACGTTCCCGCAGGGGAGGGACCCGGATCGGCACCACGGCCAGGCGATAGTAGAGGTCTTCGCGAAAGCTGCCGGAGATGATCTCCTCTTCCAGGACCCGGTTGGTGGCGGTGATGATGCGGACATTGACCTTGCGGGTGGTGGTGGAGCCCACGGGCATGAATTCCCGCTCCTGGAGGACCCGCAGCAGTTTAGTCTGGATGATGGGGGTCAGTTCACCGATCTCGTCTAAAAAGGCGGTGCCCTGATCAGCCTGCTGAAACAGGCCGGCCTTGTCGGCGATGGCGCCGGTAAACGAGCCCTTCATGTGGCCGAAGAGTTCGCTCTCGAGAAGACTCTCGGGAATGGCACTGCAGGTGATGGGTACAAAGGGCTTGTCAGCCACCCGGGAGTGGTTGTGGATGGCCTTGGCCACCAGTTCCTTGCCGGTACCGGATTCGCCGTAGATCAGGACATTGGCCGGTGTGGGGGCGATCTTCTTGATCAGCTCAAAGATCTTGACCATCTCCTGACTCTGACCGATGATCTCTGGAAAGGCGTCGCTCTGATCCGAGGACGAGCTCCTGCCTCGTTTGAGCAGGGCAGCACGGATCACTCCCTTGATCTCATCCACATTAAAGGGCTTGGTGATATAGTCAAAGGCCCCGTTCTTCATGGCCGAGACCGCGTCCTCGGGACTGGCAAAGGCGGTGATCATGATTACCCCAACCTCGCTGTCGAGCTCTTTGACCCGGGCCAGGAGTTCCAGGCCGTTCATTCCCGGCATCCGGATATCCGAGATGATCAGGTCAACGGGGGTGTGGTTGACGATTTCCAGGGCCGCCTTGCCGTCGGCTGCGGTAACTACCTGGTATCCATCTTTTTCCAATAGGATCTTCAGGAACTCACGCATGCTCAGTTCATCGTCCACTACCAGCAGGGTTGGCATATGCTACCTTTGAAAAAATCTCTTAAATCAGTTGATTGGCCTTGGCCGCAGTGTATCCTCAACCCCGGCGGGAAGTCAAATACAATCAGTCTCCGGTTTACATTGGCTGCCGGATACGGTAAGTTTGGCCAAGGCGGTTGTCCGGGGAAGGGGCAGGGTGAAAAATCCTTTTTCAACTCGGGTAGGTATGCCGGAAGATGGAGTCGAGGCCGATCCCCCTGGGAGCGCTCTTAGTGCATAATCCTGAGATTGCCACAATGGGCAAGATTTCAAGCCGTCCCTGGCAAGGAGTAGAGCATCACTGTGAACGAGCAAGAACCATTTGATAAACAGTCCCTGAGCGAACACCTGGCGGAACTCCGCAGCTGTCTCCTTATCTCCATGGCGGCGGTGGCGGTCGGTTTCGGGATCGCCTACAGTTGGATCCGGCCCATTGCCGATTGGTTTTTCAAGCCCCTGGTCACAGTCCTGCCCGAAGAGAAGCACCTGATCTTCACCTCCTATCAGGAGGGGTTTTTTTTTATCTAAAGCTCGCCCTGGTTTGCGGCGTGCTGCTGGCCACCCCTGTTCTCTTCCACCAGCTCTGGAGATTCATCGCCCCAGGCCTCTATCACCATGAAAAGAGGGTTATGCTGCCCTTTACCCTGATCTCCAGCTGTTGTTTTCTCAGCGGCTGTGCCTTTGGCTACTTTGTGGTCTTCCCGCCGGCCTTTAAATTTTTCATTGGCTATGCCAACACCTTCCTGGAACCCATGCCGGCGGTGAGTGAATACTTTTCCCTGGCCCTGCGATTACTGCTTGCCTTTGGTCTGGTTTTTGAGTTACCTGTTTTTATGGTTTTTTTGGCCAAGATGGGGGTGGTGAACCGTCCTTTTCTCCAGAAAAATCGAAAATATGCCCTGCTTATTGCCTTTGTGGTCGCAGCCATCCTCACCCCGACTCCGGATGTGGTCAATCAACTCCTGATGGCAGGGCCGTTGATCATCCTCTATGAGGTGAGCATCGTGGCCATTGGTCTGTTTGCCAGAACCACCTTTCTTGGCTTCAGCCCCAGACAGGGCCCGGATCAGGGAAACGGGGATTCCTGAGCGCGGGGCATGGCTGAGGGGTATCTGCCGGGCATGGCTTTCGGGACCAGCCCCTGGCCACGAGTTCGAGTTTTTGAGCGTGACGCCGAGACCGGCCGCAGTGGCCCTGGTTCGAGGCGGAGCGGTTCTTTTTTTTCGTTATCGTTATCGTTATATCTGTACTTTGCACATTACCTATTCTCAGGAGGTTTGTTATGGCCTATGTTTCTGATTTTGAGAAGGCGCTGGAAATCGGTCGTCCACCAAACATCACCGCACTTTTTCCCAACTCCAGAGCGCTGCTGGTCAGCGGCAAGGTGATTGACCGGGCCATGCTGGCCAAGGGCGGCGCCATGACCATTGCCGCCAACGGCCGGAACCATCTGGTTATCCGGGGAGCGCTCAAGGCCGCCCAGCGTGCCAGGGCCGCCCTGATTATCGAGATCGCCCGTTCCGAAGGCGGTGCCAAGGCCTACTGCCCCACCAACTACTGGAACATGGCCAGACAGGTGGATGCCCTCTGTAATGAGTTGGCTATCACCGTGCCCGTGGCCATCCATGCCGATCACTATGGGATCAAGAGCCCTGAGGATGTGGCACCGGCCAGGGTGGAGATTCCCACCCTGTTTGAGGCAGGCATCACCTCCATTGCCATCGATGCCTCCCACATGGTTGACGAGGAAAACCTGCTGGCCTCCATCGAGTTGGCCGGCCTTGTACCCTCCTGGGCCGGCTTTGAGACCGAGGTGGGTGAGATCAAGGGTGCCTTTGGCCTCTCCTCCAAGGAGGAGGCCCTGTTCCTGGTCCAGGGCCTGAATGGTCATGACCTCTTTCCGGACTGGATTGCCCTCAACAACGGGACCACCCATGGGATCGAGGCCTCGGCCCAGGGGATCCAGGTGGAGCTGACCGGAGAGATTCATGAGGCCCTGGCCCCCTATGGCATCTCCGGTGCCCAGCACGGGACCTCGGGCAACAACTCCAAGCGGCTGCGGCGGATCGCCGAAGAGACCCGTTCCACCAAGGCCAATGTGGCCACGGCCCTGCAGATGATCTCCTGGGGTCTGGAGGTCAACGACTACGGCAACGCCATCCTGGATGAGCAGGGCGGCTTTATCAAGGTCCCGGGCGAGGGCGTCGGTGAAGAACTCTGGGCCGAGATGGTGGCCCATGCCGATAGCCAGGGCTGGAAGAAGGGGGACTACAAGAAGCTCAACCTGGTCTTTGAAAACAAGATCATGGGCCAGCCCCGGGCCATTCGCGAGCGGATGGCCCGCCGGGTAGAGGACTTTGTCTATACCCTGCTGGTGGAGGTCTTTAATGCAGGCGATACCGCCCGTTACGCGGTGGAGGCCATCCTGGAGGCGGGCAGCTATGACCTGGGGCCCAAGACAGGACGCCTGGAGGCTGCCGAGGAGTGGAGCGAGGAAAAGATCCGTGAGCGGGCTGCGCTTCTGGACAGCGACAAGGGACCGGAGGGGGATTTTGATGATTAATCACAATCTGACCAGGGTCGAGGCCCTGTTGTTAACCTCAGCAACGGTGAACTGGCCACGATGAAGACCCTGCTTGTAACCGGTGCTGCCGGCTTTATCGGTCATAACCTGACCCTCCAACTGCTCAGGCAGGGGCGGCAGGTAGTCGGCCTGGATAACCTCAACGACTACTACGATCCCCAGTTGAAACGGGATCGTCTGGCGCAGCTCTTGCCCTCGGCCTCCTTTACCCACGCCGATATTGACCTGGCTGACCGGGATCAGGTGGCGGCCCTCTTTGGCGAGTATCGCTTCGATGCGGTGGTCAACCTGGCTGCCCAGGCCGGGGTCCGCTATTCCCTGATCAATCCCCACTCCTATGTGGACACCAACCTGGTGGGCTTTGTCAATCTGCTGGAAGGGTGCCGCCACAGCGGGGTCAGGCACCTGGTCTATGCCTCGTCCAGTTCGGTCTATGGGGCCAACACCCGGATGCCCTTCTCGGTCCACGACAACGTCGATCACCCGGTCTCCCTCTACGCAGCCTCTAAAAAGGCCAACGAGCTGATGGCCCATACCTACAGCCATCTCTTTGGCCTGGCCACCACCGGGCTGCGTTTTTTCACGGTCTACGGGCCGTGGGGAAGGCCGGATATGGCGCTGTTCCTCTTCACCAAGGCCATCCTTGAGGGCCGGCCCATCAATGTCTTCAACAACGGCAACATGGAACGGGACTTCACCTATATCGACGACATCGTCGAAGGGGTGGTCCGGGTCATCGATCACCTGCCCAGGCCCGATGGCAGCTGGAACGGTGATGCCCCGGATCCGGGCACCAGCTACTGTCCCTGGCGGGTCTTCAACATCGGCAACAACCATAAGGAAAAGCTGATGCGTTATATCGAGGTGCTGGAAGAGTGCCTCGGTCAGAAGGCTGAAAAGAACTTTCTGCCCATGCAGGACGGCGATGTCCCAGCCACCTATGCCAATGTGGATGATCTGGTTCGGGAGATCGACTTTAAGCCGGCCACCTCCATCGAGGAGGGGGTCCAGCGTTTTGTGGATTGGTATCGGGACTACTATCGGATCTGAAACGGCCCGGCCCTTTGCTTCCCTTAAAAAAAAACAGAGACTGCCTGGCAGTCTCTGTTTTTTTTTGGGCACTAGAGCCCCCCTGGGCGAGCCGAACGAAGTGAGGGGGCGGGGAGCTGCCCTCTTCAGCTGAGTTGGACGTATCGGTCTAGGCCTGGATCATTTTCAGGGCAGCCCTGATGATCCCGGCAGGATCGATGCCGGCCTCCTGCCAGAGCACCTCCTGGGGACCTTGCTCGATGAAGTGATCTGGATAGCCGAGGGTGGCCAGGGGGAGGCTGATCCCCCTCTGGTTGAGCATCTGCAGCACCGTAGCGCCAAAGCCGCCCTGGATGGCGTTGTCCTCGATGGTGATCACCCGACCGGTCTGTTCGGCCCAGCTACTGATCAGCTCCTCGTCCAGGGGTTTGATGAAGCGGGGGTTGACCACCGCTGCCTGGATCCCCAATCCTGCTAGCTCGTTGGCCGCCGTCAGGGCCGGGTAGACCCGGTTGCCCACCGGCAGCAGGAGCAGGTCGCTGCCCTCCCTGAGCAACTCGCCCCTGCCGTGGGCGAGCGCGGTCAGCTCCTGATCCAGGGGGATGCCTTCCCCCGTGCCCCGAGGGTAGCGCAGCACCACCGGGCCCTCATGGAGGCTGGCGGTGTAGAGCATGTGCTGGAGCTCATTTTCGTCCTTGGGCGCCATCATGGTGAGGTTGGGGATAAAGGGCAGGAAGGAGAGGTCAAAGACTCCATGGTGGGTGGGGCCGTCGGCGCCCACCACCCCGCTGCGATCCAGGGCAATGGTCACCGGCAGGTTGGGCAGGCAGACATCGTGGATCAGTTGGTCCAGGGAGCGCTGCATAAAGGAGGAGTAGACGGCAAAGAAGGGCCGCATCCCCTCCAGGGCCAGGCCGGCGGCAAAGGTGATGGCATGCTGCTCGGCAATGCCCACATCAAAGAATCGGTCCGGAAACTCGCAACTGAAGGGCTGGAGGCCGGTGCCGCCGGGCATGGCCGCGGTGATGGCGGTGATCCTGGGGTCTCTGCGGGCCAGGGTGCAGAGGGTGTTGCCAAAGACCTTGGTATAGGAGGGACGGCCGGGGCTTGAGCTCTTGCCCTTGCCGGTGGCGATATCAAAGGGGCCGACTCCGTGGTAGGCCCCGGGGTTTTTTTCCGCAGGGGCGTAGCCCTTGCCCTTGGTGGTTATCACATGGACCAGCACCGGGCCGTGGTTATGGTCGCGGACATTGGTCAGGGTGGCGATCAGGCTGTCCAGATCATGGCCCGGGATGGGGCCGACATACTTGAATTTCAGGGCCTCGAAGAGGATTCCCGGGGTGAGGAAGACCTTGAGGCTCTCCTCACTCTTGCGCAGCAGGGAGAGCAGGTTTTCGCCCACCGAGGAGAGCGACATCAACCGTTCTTCGATGTGATCGCGCAGCCTCCGGATGGTCTTGCCGGTCATCCTTTGGCTCAGGAAGCTGGAGAAGGCGCCCACATTCGGGGAGATGGACATCTCGTTGTCGTTGAGGATCACCACCAGGTCCTTATCCAGGTCCCCGGCGTGGCTCAGCGCCTCAAAGGCCATACCCGCGGTCATGGAGCCGTCGCCGATGACGGCAATGGTCTTGCCCTGCTCCTGCCGCAGCTTCTTGGCCACGGCCATGCCCAGGCTGTAGGAGATGGAGGTGGAACTGTGTCCGGTCTCCACCGGATCATAGATGCTCTCCCCGCGTTTGGGAAAGCCGCTGAGCCCCTTGTGGCGGCGGAGGGTATGGAAGCGGTCCTTCCGGCCGGTGAGCAGCTTGTGGGCATAGGCCTGATGGCCCACGTCCCAGACCAGCTTGTCGCTGGGGGTGTTAAAGACATAGTGCAGCGCCATGGTGAGTTCCACCACCCCCAGGCTGGGGGCCAGGTGGCCGCCGGTCTCGGCCACCGTGGAGATGATGGTCTCCCGCAGCTCATGGGCCAGAATCTCTAACTCAGCCGGATCCAGGCTGCGCAGGTCCTGGGGGCTGTCGATGAAGTCCAGTACCTTTTGCTGCTGGTCCACCTGGGTATTCATGATGAGCATGGCTAGTTCTTCCGTTCGATGATATAGGTGGCCAGGGCCCGGAGGGGGTCGGCATGGTGGTCAAAGCCAGCCAGGGCGGTGATGGCCCGCTCCACCGCCTCTTTGGCCATGCTCCAGGATCGGTCCAGGCCGAAGAGGGAGGGATAGGTAACCTTTTCAGCGGCCTCATCGCTGCCTGCAGGCTTGCCCAGCTCTTCGGTGGTGGAGACCACATCGAGGAGGTCATCCACGATCTGAAAGGCCAGGCCGATGTTGTCGCCGTAGCTGCTCAGGGCCTGCTCCTGCTCAGGGCTGGCGCCTGCGGCCATGCCGCCGCTGAGCACGGCTGCGGTGATCAGGGCACCGGTCTTGCTGCGGTGGATGGTCTTCAGGGTCTCGTAGTCCACCTGTTTGCCCTCGTAGATCATGTCCAGGGACTGGCCGCCGACCATACCGGTGGAGCCGGCACCCCGGGCGATAAGTTCGATGATCGCCAGTCTAGCGGCTGCGGGCAGCGCGGCCTCCTCACCAGCTCTGCTGAGCAGCTCAAAGGCATAGGTCAGCAGGCCGTCACCGGCCAGGATGGCGGCTGCCTCACCGTAGATGGTGTGGTTGGTGGGCTTGCCCCGGCGCAGGTCGTCATCGTCCATGGCCGGCAGGTCATCGTGGATCAGGGAGTAGGTGTGGATACATTCCAGGGCACAGGCAAAGGGCAGGGCCACCTCTGGCTCGATCCCGGGGCTGACGGCCTCGGCACCGGCCAGACAGAGGATGGGGCGGAGCCGTTTGCCGCCGACAAAGAGGCTGTAGCGCATGGATTCCATATGTTCGGCAAAGGGGCCTGCGGCAGCGGGCATCACCTGCTTGAGCTGTTCTTCGACGATCTCTCGCTGATCCTTGAGGTATTGCTTAATCTCCACGGGAATCCTCTTCAAAGGGTACGGTTTCAAAAGAGCCGTCTCGCTTGAGCAGCAGTTCGACCCTGGACTTGGCCTCTTCCAGCTTAGAGTTGCAGAAGTCGACCAGCTGGACACCTTCGTCAAACTTCTTCAGGCTGGACTCCAGGGGCAGTTCACCGGCTTCCAGTTCTTGGGTAATCTTCTCCAGTTTGGAGAGGGCGCTTTCAAATGTTTTTTTTGCCATGGCATCAACCGCTGGTAACACTTTGTTTGAGCGAAGATTGTTTGTTCCTTGCTCTCTCTGCGAGCTGGGGGTAATCTGTTAGTTTAAACATAATAGTGCTTCCTTTCAATAGCTGTTTACCGATGATTTCATATATTGACCAATTTACCACCTGGTTACTGGTGGAGAAGGGCTACTCTCCCCACACGGTGGAGGGGTATCATCGTGACCTCCTGGAGTTTCATCGCTTCGCAGGCGCCTCGAGCGAGCCCGCCGCCATGACGCCTGTCCTGGTACAGGGATTTATCGGTCACCTCTATACCAGCAACGCCAGTGCCACGATCGGCAGGAAACTCTCTGCCCTGCGTACCTTTTCCCGTTTTCTCTCCCGCCAGGGGCTGTTGCCTAGCGATCCTCTGCAAGGGATCCGCAACCCCAAGGTCGGGCGGGCCATTCCCAACTTTCTGACCGTGGACGAGGTCTTTGCCCTCCTGGAGGCGCCGGCGGCAACAGACACCTTTCAACATCGGGACCTGGCCATCATGGAGACCCTCTACTCCACCGGGGTCCGGGTCTCGGAGTTGGTGGCCTCCAACCGGAGCGACTATCAAAAAGATACCGGTATGCTGCGGGTACTGGGCAAGGGCAACAGGGAGCGGCTGGTACCCTACGGCAGGCTCGCGGCCGAGGCCCTGGAGCGCTATCAGCCCCAGCGCGAGGCCCTGAGCATTGCCCGCCTCAGCCGGGGGCATGCCCCGGAACAGGCGGCCATGTTCCTCAACAACCGCGGTAGCCGCCTGTCGGTACGCAGTGTGGAGCGGCTCATGAAGATGTATGGGGAACGGGCCGGAATTCCTACGCCGGTGACCCCCCATGGCCTGCGTCACTCCTTTGCCACCCACCTCCTGGAGATGGGAGCCGATCTGCGGGTGGTCCAGGAACTGCTTGGCCATGTCAGCCTCTCCACCACCCAGAAGTATACCCATGTCAACGTGGAACACCTGACCCGGGTCTACGACCAGGCCCATCCCCAGGCCGGCAAGGAGGGCAGGTAGTCCCGCTGACAGGGATTGACTCCCGTCTCCCCAGTGCTTACCTTGGCCAACGTTGTCGGCCTGGAACCGAGGCGGCCCGTCTCAGCCTGATGGTCAGGATGAGGCCAAAAAACAATGGGGCCCGGCCCAAGCCCAGACAGCGGCTGAAGAGGAGATGCTGGCACCAGCTGTTTCGCCTGGTGGTGCTGCCGCCGCTGTGCTGGGCCGAGCCGGCAGCAGATATCTCATTATTCAAAATACAAATTAAATTCAGCTGTATATGGAACTATGAAAAAAATTCGATCTACGACCATCCTGGCCCTGCGTCATCGGGGCAAGGTGGTGGTTGCCGGTGACGGCCAGGTATCCCTGGGCCCCACGGTGATCAAGCATAACGCCAAGAAGGTTCGACGCCTCTATAACGATCGGGTGATCACCGGTTTTGCCGGCTCAACAGCCGATGCCTTTACCCTCTATGACCGCCTGGAGCAGAAGCTGGAACAGTTCAACGGCAACCTGATGCGGGCAGCGGTGGAACTGGCCAAGGACTGGCGTACCGATAAGATCCTGCGTCGCCTGGAGGCCATGCTGGTGGCGGTGGACAGCAGCTACTCCCTGCTGCTCTCCGGTACCGGTGACGTCATCGAGGCCGACGACGGCATCCTGGCCATCGGGTCCGGCGGACCCTATGCCCAGGCAGCGGCCCAGGCCCTGGTCCGTCACTCCGAGCTCGATGCCCCGACCATTGCCCGCAGTGCCCTGGAAATTGCCGGTTCCATCTGCGTCTATACCAACTCCAACCTGGTGGTTGAAACCTTAGAAGATGAACGTCATGAACTCGCTCACCCCTAGAGAGACCGTGGTCGAACTGGACCACTATATCATCGGTCAGGCAGCAGCCAAACGCTCTGTGGCCATTGCCCTGCGTAACCGCTGGCGCCGCCAGCAGGTCGCTTCACCCCTGCGTGAAGAGATCGCTCCCAAAAATATCATCATGATCGGGCCCACCGGCGTGGGCAAGACCGAAATCGCCCGTCGTCTGGCCCACCTTGCCCAGAGTCCCTTTATCAAGGTGGAGGCCTCCAAGTTCACCGAGGTCGGCTATGTGGGCAGGGATGTGGAATCCATGGTCCGGGATCTCACCCAGCTGGCGGTGAATATGGTGACCAAGGAGGCGGAACTGGGGGTCAGGGGCCAGGCAGAGGAGCGTGCCGAGGAGCGGCTTTTGGATCTGCTGCTGCCGGGCACGCCCCGGCAGACCCCAGGCCCTGGAACAGGGGCCGAGTCCGGAAGCGTGGTCAGCCTGGGCTATGACGGGGATGCCGGCCAGGGGCGGGGAGAGGAGAGTCCTTTGACCACCAGGGAACGGTTTCGGCAGATGCTCAGGGAGGGGAAGCTTGATCAGCGGGAGGTTGCCCTGGAGGTGTCTGCCCAGGGCGGGGCCCCCATGGTGGAGGTCTTCTCCGCCTCAGGCATGGAGGAGATGCAGAGTTCGCTCCAGGACGCCTTTTCCAAGTTTTTTCCCAAGAAGAAACAGCAGCGCACCATGAAGGTCCCCGAGGCCCTGGAGCAGCTGAAAAAAGAAGAGGCCGGCCGGCTGGTGGACAATGAATCCATTGCCGAGAAGGCCATCCGCCGGACCGAACAGTCCGGGATCATCTTCCTGGATGAGATCGATAAGATCGCCTCCAGGGGCGGCAGCGGTTCCGGATCCCCAGAGGTCTCCCGGGAAGGGGTGCAGCGGGATCTGCTGCCCATTGTCGAGGGGGTCACGGTAACCACCAAGTACGGGCCGGTAAAGACCGACCACATCCTCTTCATCGCCAGCGGGGCCTTCCATATGTGCAAGCCTTCGGACCTGGTGCCCGAGCTCCAGGGGCGCTTTCCCATCCGGGTCAGCCTCGATGCCCTGGGCGAGGAGGAGTTCTTCCGGATCCTGACCGAACCGCAGAACGCCCTGGTCAAACAGTATACCGCCCTGATGGCCACCGAGGATATTGAGCTGGTCTTCAGCGAGGATGCCATCCGGGAGATGGCCCGGATTGCGGTTCAGGTTAACCAGAAGACCGAAGATATCGGGGCCCGGCGACTGCACACCATCATCGAGCGGGTCCTGGACGCGGTCTCCTTCGACGCTCCGGAGCGGGAGGAGTTGCACTTCAGGGTTACCGCCGAATATGTCCGGGAGCAGCTTGCCGACATTTCCGAAGACGAGGACCTCAGCCGCTACATCCTCTAGTCTTTTTTTGTGAACCAGAACCTGGCTGCTGTCTGTCACCAAACCATCGTTCAGGGACAGGCAGCGGCTGACGAGAGCAGATAATGCAGTTGGAACAGATAGAAGCGGAGTTGAAGTACTGTCCGCGGTGCGGTGAGGAGTATCGGCCTGAAATAAGCCAATGCGCTGCTTGCAGCCTGGAGCTGATCCAGGGGGCGCGGTTGCGGGAGATCCTGGCGCAGCAGGCCCGTGCCCAGGGGGAACGCTCCCTGGAGATCGCAGCCGGTGAGGAGCTGGTGACCATCCGTCAGGGACCGCTCCTCCAGATTAAGGCGCTGCAGGCCTACCTGATCGAGCACTCCCTGCCCTCTCTGATTGCGGCAGAAACCCAGGCCGGCTGCACCAAGGGGTGTTGTGGCAGCGAGGTGTTGCTCCAGGTACGGTTGGCAGATCTGGAAGAGGTCCTGGCAGTACTGGCCCAGGAACATCAGCGCAGTACGGGCTTGGCGGAGTTTGACACCACCCACTCCGGGGCGGTCTATGATCCGACAGCAGCAGAGGCAACCTGTCCGGCCTGCGGCAGCTGTTTTTCCACCCAATCGACGGTCTGTCCCGAATGTGGGCTCTGTTTCGCCTGAGCCGGAGCCAGGGAGCAGGCGCTGCTGCCCACAGGGAGGGGGTGGGCCTTGAGGCCGGGGCGCCGGGGAGAGGCTGCTCCGGGAAGAGTACGCGCCCTTCGTCTCAGGCTACAGTCCCAGGGTACAGCCCTTGAAACGGTCTGCCTCCAGCTGAGGAGCGTTGTCCCGGCTCAGTCCCGCCCAGAGCGGAGCCAAGCCGGAGCCAGCACGCCTGGCCGGATCATGGGCAAGGCCGGCGGCTAAAAGCGTGAGCGGCGTTTGTTGCGTTTGTTGCGCTTCTGGGGTTGGACCTGGTTGACCTTGATCTCCCGGCCCTTGAACATGGACTTGTTCAGGGCCTTGATGGCGGTGTCAGCCTCGGAGTTGTTGGGCATATCCACAAAGGCAAACCCCTTGGATCGACCCGAATAGCGGTCCATGATCAGATTTGCACTGGCGACCTCTCCGAAGGGGGTGAAGAGTTCCGTCAGGTCACTTTCGCTGACGTCAAAGGGTAATTGTCCAACATAGATATTCATAGGGTCGATCTCCTCAGATGGTTGCTGCAGGGGGACTCACTGCAGTGAGCTGCCTCTTCCGCAGGAAAGAGGCAGGTGGTTATATCGGTTTGACCCGAGCGCTGGGGCAGCTTAGGCATGTTTAAATTTTCTCCGCTTGCTGCGGCGTAATTCTCCCTGTTTGGGGTGGCGGATGGGCGGTTTGCCCCGGGCAATGGTGATGGATACGGTCTTGCCGTTGATGGTGGTATGGCGAAAGGCGTTCATGATCTGGGGGATATACCTGCTGTCCGCCTCCAGAAAGGCTGAAGTCTGCATGATGTCGATCTTTCCCACCTTGATCCGGCCGCCGCCCGGCGCTCCATTGATGGTACCGATCAAGCCCTGGGGCAGCAGGCCGTCCTTGCGGCCGACGTTGAGGTGAAATCGGGTGAACTGATGCTTGCCGCCGGCAAAGCGCTGCTCGTTTTTGCCGCTGCGTTCCTGGTGACTGGCCCGCTTGAGTTCCCCCTCCTTGATGTTCAGGTCCGGGGCATTGCGGTAGTAGTTGAAGAACTGCTTGAACTCACGGGAGAGGAGCTTCTTGATCAACTCCTCCCGGCTGACCTCGGCCAGCATTGCGGCGATCTCCGGGTAGAGCTGATCCACCTGCTCACAGTCCACCTCGGTGGTGGTCAGGGACTCGGCCAGGTTGAACAGCTGTTTCTTGCAGATGTCCAGGCCCGAAGGGATCTGTTTGCGGCTGAACTTCTTCTTGATCTTTTTTTCGATCTGCCGGATTCGAAACTGCTCCCGGGCCTGGATAATGGCCACCGAGGTGCCCTTACGCCCGGCCCGGCCGGTACGGCCGCTGCGGTGGGTGTAGTTGGCGATATCATCGGGCAGGTTGTAGTTGATCACATGGCTGAGGTCGTTGACATCCAGGCCGCGGGCCGCCACATCGGTGGCCACCAGGATCTGGAGACTCTTGCGGCGAAACTTCTGCATCACCTGGTCCCGTTGTGCCTGGGAGAGGTCACCGTGGAGGGCCTCGGCATTATAGCCGTCCTGGGAGAGCTTGTCGGCCACCTCCTGGGTCTCCTGGCGGGTTCGGCAGAAGATGATGGAGTAGTTGCCAGGTGCGTTGTCAACGATCCGTTTCAGGGCCGGGTAGCGGTTTCTGGCCTGGACCAGATAGTACTCGTGCTCCACATGCTCGGCCCCGGCATTGAGTTTGCCGATGGTCACCTCCATGGGCTCGCTCATGTACTTGCCGGCAATATTCTTGATCTCCCGGGACATGGTGGCCGAGAAGAGCAGGGTATTCTTTTCTGCAGGGGTCTGGGCCAGGATGGCGTTGAGCTCTTCCTGAAAGCCCATGTTGAGCATCTCGTCCGCCTCGTCAAAGATCGCATAGCGGACCTGGGAGATATCCACCTGACCGCGGTTGATCAGGTCGTTGAGCCGACCCGGGGTGGCGACAATGATTTGGGTGCCGCGGCGCAGCATCCGGATCTGCTGTTCCATGCTGGCGCCGCCGTAGATGGCGGCAATGTTGAGGCCTTTGACGTAGCGGGCAAAGGCCGTTAAGTCGCGGCTGACCTGCACACAGAGTTCCCGGGTCGGGCAGAGGACCAGGGCCTGGGTCTGGCGGGTGGCCTCCTCGGTCAACTGGATCAGGGGCAGACCAAAGGCAGCGGTCTTGCCGGTGCCGGTCTGGGCCAGGCAGATCATGTCTGCCTGCTGGTCCAGGATCAGGGGGATGACCTCTTCCTGGATAGGGGTTGGTTGTTCAAAGCCGATGGCAGCAATGCCCTTGAGGAGATCATCGTTGATCCCTAGTGTTACAAATGTATTCATAGTGTTTCAGCGGTACGGATGGAAGTGAAGGAGAGAGGAAGGCCGGTAACGGCCAAAAAAAATGCCCTGCTCATCGCAGGGCATTTTCTATGGTGCTATGTTGTGCAAAGGTTTAGAGCTGAACCACATTGGCCGCAGCCGGACCTTTCTGGCCCTCAACTATTTCAAATTCTACCTCTGCACCTTCGTCAAGGGTCTTGTAGTTGTCGGCTTGAATGGCGGAGTAATGGACAAAGACATCTGCTCCATTCTCCTGTTCAATAAAGCCAAAGCCCTTGGAGGCATTAAACCATTTTACAATACCTGTGTTCACTTCGTACTTCCTTTCTCGTGCGTCCTGTGTGGACCTTTAGTTGATGAGAATATCACCGCAAAAAACAGAAAAAAAAACGTCCAATCCCATGGAAGATGATTGGACGAAGGGGTATAACAATCTCTCATGATAAAACAGATGATATTCTACTGCTGCTTTCTATTTACCCCCATTTCCTGAATAAAGCAATCCGTTTTTTATAATTCCTTATTTTTCCATGAAAGTGCAGGCCTGTCCCTGGACCCCGGCAGGCTTCGCGCTCCCCGGAGGAGTCCCGGCCAGCGGCCGTCCGGTCCGGCCGCTGCAGCCGGCCCGGGAGGTCGGCATCAGTTGCCGGCTCTGGCCGGATAGCGTTTGCCGTTGCCCCGTCTTCTGACCTCAGGGGTCCTCATCTGCAGGGCCAGGGCCCGCTCTCCGCAGAGGCCTGCGATATCATGGTAAAAGGCGGGGCAGGCTCGGATGGTCAGGTCCTTGAGGATCTCGATATCCACCTGGCCCCGGCCGTCGAAGTGGAGAGTGAGGTTGAGCGGGGTGGTGCCGTGGTACTGATAGAGCAACTCCTTGAGTTGGATCATATGCTGGCGGGAGGTGGCCTCGGCCCGGAGGGTGATCGCCGCCTTTTCGGCGTAGCGTTCCATGGCCTCTTCCACCCTGGTGATCTCCTGGGCAATGATCTTGGCGCCCCGTTCCCCCTGTTGGACCGTGCCCAGGACGATCAGGGGATGATCGCTTAGGAGCAGCTCGCTGCAGTCGGCAAAGGTGGAGGGAAAGACGATCACCTCCACCTTGGCTGCCATGTCCTCCAGGGAGACAAAGGCCA
Source organism: Desulfogranum mediterraneum DSM 13871 (assembly GCF_000429965.1). Taxonomy (GTDB): domain Bacteria; phylum Desulfobacterota; class Desulfobulbia; order Desulfobulbales; family Desulfobulbaceae; genus Desulfogranum; species Desulfogranum mediterraneum. Next base: position 96,215 of record NZ_AUCW01000003.1, on the reverse strand, counting down.
TCCGGTCACCCTTCTTGGATTTATGTTCCTTGTAGGAGGTGATCAGGCCGCCGATCCGGACTGCTTGCCCCTCCCGCCAGCCGTCCAACCCTTCGATCTCGGTATCCGCGATCAGGCCAATATCCTGCTTCACCCCCTCCAGGGGATGGCCGGTGAGGAAGAAGCCGATGGTCTCCTTCTCAAAGCCAAGCTTCTGCAACTCCGGCCACTCCAGGATAGGGGGCAGGGTGATGGTGGTGGAGCTGGCAGCCTCTGGAGTCGCGGCCAGACCAAAGAGGCTCATCTGGCCGCTCAGCCGGTCGCGCTGGATGGCCTTGGCCTGTTCCAGGGCCTGGTCCAGGACCTCCATGTACTGGGCCCGCTTGCCCCCCATGGAGTCAAAGGCCCCGGCCTTGATCAGGCTCTCCACCACCTTGCGGTTGACCCGGCTGCCGTCGATCCGGCTGCAGAAATCGTCCAGGGAGGCAAATGGGCCGTTCTCCTTGCGCTCGGCCAGGATGGAGTCCAGGGCCGCACCGCCGACATTCTTCACCGCAGCCAGACCGAAACGGATCCGGTCCTGGATGACGGTGAAGTCGTTGAAGGACTCGTTGATATCCGGGGGCAGGACATCGATCTCGTTCTGGCGGCACTCGCTGATATACTTGACCACCTTTTCGGTGTTATCCACGTCACAGGAGAGCAGGGCGGCAAAGAACTGGGCCGGATAGTGGGCCTTGAGATAGGCTGTCTGGTAGGCGATCAGGGCATAGGCGGCCGAGTGGGACTTGTTGAAGCCGTAGCCGGCAAACTTGGCCATCAGGTCAAAGATGTATTTGGCCTTGTCCTTGTCCACCTGCTTCTTCTCGGCCCCGGCCATGAATTTTTCCCGTTCCTCCTCCATGACCTCGGGGATCTTCTTGCCCATGGCCCTCCGGAGGATATCCGCATCACCCAGGCTGTAGCCGGCCAGGATGTTGGAGATCTTCATGACCTGTTCCTGGTAGACGATCACCCCGTAGGTCTCCTCCAGGACCGGTTTGATCTGGGGCAGGGGGTAGTCGGGAAGCTGCCGGCCGTGTTTGGTCTCGACAAAGGTGTCCACCATGCCAGAATCCAGGGGACCCGGGCGGTAGAGGGCCACCAGGGCGATCAGGTCGGTGAACTGCTCGGGGTGCATCTTGATCAAGAGCTCCCGCATGCCGTCGCTCTCCAGCTGAAAGACCCCTAGGCTGTCGCCCCGGCAGAGCAGGTCATAGGCCTTGGCATCGTCCATGGGGATCTTGCTCAGCTCGATCTCTTTGCCCACATCATAGGCGATCACCTTCAGGGCCCGGTCGATCACGGTCAGGGTCTTGAGGCCGAGGAAGTCGAACTTGATCAGTCCGGTCTTCTCGGTGTACTTCATGTCATACTGGGTGAGGATCTCTTTGTTGGGGCCGATGCAGACCGGCAGGTAGTCCACCAGGGGGGTGGGGGAGATCACCACCCCGGCGGCATGGGTGGACTTGTGCCGGGAGAGGCCCTCCAGGGTCTGGGCCACGGTGAGCAGCTCGCGGACATCGTCCTCCTTCATCGCATCCCGCAGGCGGGGCTCCTTGTCGATGGCCTTCTTGAGGGTGATCTTGAGCTCGTCGGGTACCAGCTTGGCGATCCGGTCCACCACCGGCAGAGGGATCTCCAGCACCCGGCCCACGTCGCGGAGCACGGCCCTGGCCTTCATGGAACCATAGGCCACGATCTGGGCCACATAGTCGTCGCCGCCGTAGCGCCGGCGGACATAGTCGATCACCTCGTCGCGGCGATCCTTGCAGAAGTCCACATCAAAGTCAGGCATGGACATCCGCTCCACATTGAGGAAGCGCTCAAAGATCAGACCATAGGGGATGGGGTCGATATCGGTGATGGCCATGGCAAAGGCGGCCAGGCTGCCTGCCCCGGAACCCCGTCCCGGACCCACCGGGATCTTCTGCTCCTTGGCCCAGGTGATAAAGTCGGACACGATCAGGAAGTAGCCGGAAAATCCCATGGTCTTGATCACCCCGATCTCCATGGTCAATCGGTCGCGGTAGACCTGTTCCAGCTCCTGATCCACCTCCTGGAGTTCCCTCAGGTGCTCAAGCCGTTCCTTCAAGCCGTCCCAGCAGGCCCGTTCAAAGAGGCTCTCCAGGGTATCTTGCTCGGGCACCGGAAAGATCGGGAAGTGATGGGCCCCGAAGCTGAGCTCCAGCTTGCAGCGCTCCGCCACCTCCAGGGTGTTGCTCACCGCCTGGGGGCAGTAGTGGAACTGGGCAGCGATCTCGTCCGGGGTCTTGAAGTAGAGCTCCTGGGTGGGGAAGCGGAAGCGGCTGGGGTCGCTGATGGTCTTGCCGGTCTGGATGGAGAGCAGCACCTCATGGGCATAGGACTCCTCCCTGGTCAGGTAGTGGCAGTCATTGGTGGCCACCAGCTTGATCCCCAGCTCGTCGGCAAGCTCCATCATCCCGTTGTTGGCCAGCCGCTGCTCCGGGATGCCGTTTTCCTGGAGCTCAAAGTAGAGCCGGTCGCCGAAGACCTCCTGGATCTCCCGGGCCTTGGCCCGTGCCCCGGCCGGATCATTATGGGTGATCCTCCAGGGGACCTCGCCGTGGAGACAGGCAGTGAGCACGATCAAGCCCTCACTGTGGGCATAGAGGGTGGCAAAGTCGATCCTGGGTTTGTAGTAAAATCCCCTGGTCTGGGCCAGGGAGGTGAGCTTCATCAGGTTGGCGTAGCCGCGGGCATTGGTGGCCAGGGCCACCAGATGGAAGTTGTGGCCGGCAGAGCGATCATGGATCAGCATGCCTTTTTCAGCCACATAGAACTCACAGCCCACCAGGGGTTTGATCCCGGCCTTGGTGGCTTTTTCGTAGAACTCCAGGGCCCCGTACATGGCGCCGTGGTCGGTGACGGCCACGGCCTCCATATCGAGTTCGATGGTACGGTTGATCAGGTCTTGAAGGCGGATGGCGCCGTCCAGCATGGAGTACTGGGTATGGACATGGAGATGAACAAAGGGTGCGGACATGGATGGTATCGAGGGTGTTGATGGTTGACGATCGCCTGAACCCCGGGCCGTGCAGTCGGATCCGGGCTCAAGGTCGGGAGTATTGATTCGGTTGGTGGTCAGGCCCTCATTGCAGGCCCATGGCCCCTTCCAGCAGGGCCTCGCTGAGGTCGGCTCCTTCCAGTCTGGCCCGGCGCAGGTCTGCCCGGATCAGGTTGGCCCCGTGGAGATCGGCCCCCCTCAGGTCGGCTCCCTGCAGGTTGGCTCCGGGCAGGTTGGCATAGGTCAGTCTGGCCTGGCGCAGATCCGCACCGCTGAGATCGGCCCGGCGGAGGTTGGCCATCCGCAGGTTGGCCCCCTTCAGGTCGGCCCCCCCCAGTTGGGCTGCTACCAGCGCACTCTGCTGGAGATCGGCTCCGGCCAGGTTGCAGCCGGGACAGTCCCGTGCCATCCACTGGAGCGTGGCCTGGTGGTCCTTCTGGCTGCGGTGGCTGGAGAGCGGTTGGTTGTCCCGGACCGTCACTGCAGGGGGGGGGGGCTCACTCCTGGGAGGGATGGAGGGGGGCTTATCCTGAAGCGCGGCAGCCTCTGCCTTACGTCGCTGGGAGCGGCGAAAGCTCTTTTTTTCCGGAGCAGGGGGGCGGTAGAGCTCCTGGTCGTCGCCTGGCAGGAGCTGGGCCGAGTATTCGAGCACATCGGCGCTGTTGGCCAGATGCAGACGGTCTGTTGCTCTGCCCGTAAAGAGCCGGAAGCAGCGCAGGTCGCCGTACCACCACTTGCTCAGCTGCAGGCAGAGCTCTCCGTCTTCACTGAGGTCCCAGCGGCCCGAGTCGCTGTTGGCATAGATATCCCTGGCAAAGAGTTTGCCCGAGGCAGCAAAGAAGAGGTAACTGTCCTCGTCGCTGGAGTGGAGGAAGAGGGTGTTGGCCTGCACCCGTTTCAGGGCCTCCGGGGCCTCCAGCTGTCGACTCCCCTCCTGCTCGACCAGGGTGGAGACCGTGGCCGGAGAACAGCCGAGAAAGAACAGACAGATCAGGCTAAGGGCGAGGAGACGATCCATGGGGCGACCAGGGGTTGAGGAGACGGTTGGCTCCCCTGCTGCAGGGGAAAGAAAGATCACCGCCATCCTACACTTCCTGGGCAGATTTCGCCATCTCCTTCTACTCTTCAGGGGGCAGGCTGCTCTCCTGCCCTGTCAGTATCTTCCTGGGAGCGGATATTGAATTTATCGCGGATCTTGGCCAGGGGCACCAGGTCGTCCTGGCGGGAGGAGGGGGTCAGGAAGGAGAGCAACTTGGTCTTCAATACCGTGGGGTTGAGTTCACTCTCAATGGCAACGATCCCCTCCAGGATGATCTTCTGGAGCAGGAGTTCGTGGTTGGTCCGTTCCCGCAGGTTGGCGGCAAAGGGCACGAAAAAGAAGTTGGCACAGACCAGACCGTAGAGGGTGGAGGTCAGGGCAATGGGCACGGTCCGGAGGATCACCGAGGTGTCGCCGATGCCGGCCAGCATGGAGATCAATCCCACCACCGAGCCGATGATCCCGAAGGCCGGGAAAAAATCGCCGATGGTGCGCAGGACCCGCTCACTGTCTTCCCGGCGCAGTTTGAAGAAGTACATCTCGGTGTTGAGGATATCCCTGATCTGGTGCGGGTCGTAGTTGTCCACCAGGCAGCCCAGGCCCCGACGGAGGAAGAGGATGGAGGTCTCCTGCTCCTCTTCCTGGAGGGAGAGGATCCCCTCCACCCGGGATTTGATGGCCAGGTTGATCAGCATCTCGACGATCTGATCCTCAGAGATGTTGCGCTGGGTATAGGAGGCACGGATGACCTGGAAGACGATCTTCAGGCGGTGGACCTGGAAGGAGAGCAGGGCCGCGGCACTGCTGCCGCCGACCACGATCATCAGGCCGGCCAGGTTGAAGTAGAGCCCCAGGTTGCCCTTGATCAGGAAACCGGTGAGGAAGATGAGAACACAGAGGGTCAGGCCGATCAGGTTTTTGCGTCGCATATTTCCGCTGTCTACTCCTTGAGGTCAATGGGGGCCGAGGCTGCAGCCGGAGCCGGATCTTTGGAGAGGATGATCTCCACCCGTCGATTGGCCCGCCGTTCCTGTTCGGTGCTGTTGGGACGGCGCGGCCGGAAATAACTGAATCCTGAGACCACGATCTGTTGGCCGGGCACCCCGATCTCCTCCACCAGAAAGCGGGCCACCCGGCTGGCGCGGGCCACGGAGAGCTCCCAGTTGGTGGGATAGCGGGCCGAGTGCATGGGCATGGAGTCGGTATGGCCGACCACGTTGATCATGTAGGGCGTCTGGGCAATGATGGGGCTGAGCTTGGCCAGGGAGATGCGTGCCTGGGGAGTCAGCTCTGCCTCGGCCGTGGCAAAGAGGAGGTCACCGGTGAGGATCAGGCGGACGGTTTTGTCCGGGATCAGCTCCACCGAGGCAAAGCGCTCCAGGTGTTCCCGGCTCAGGGTGGTGCGGGAGAGGTCATAGATCTCGGTGAAGATCTCCCCTTCAGCCGGGGCAGCTGCTGCCGGCTCACCTGTCTCCAGGGGTGTCGGCTCCAGGATCTCTTCCCGGGATTGGCGAATGACCAAGGCCCTTGACTGTACCCTGGAGCCGGCTTGCTGGTGCCCGGACTCTGCAGCGGTCTCAGCAGCCGGGGGGGCGGTTGGCGGGGGCAGTTCGGCCGGCGGGGCTTCGTCGCTGAGCCGGATCGGGATATCCTTCCCCTCCAGGGCCGGGTCAGCGGCGAGCTCCTCTGCACTCATCTGTTCCACGGCCTTGAGCGGGGTGGAGCGGCGTTGGCTGATCTGGGGGGAGATGGGGTGAAAGGGCCGCCCGCTGATGGTTGCAGGGGGCAGGGGCATGGTGGTGCCGGCGATGACTGCGATCTCTTCCTGGTCAAGGAACTGGCGATGGGCCAGCTGGTAGACAAAGAGGGTCAAAAAGAGGATAAACATGGTCATCATCAGGTCAGACCAGGCTATGGACCAGTGGGTGGCGGCAGGGGTGCGGGAGCGAAAGAAGGAATCTTCGATCACAAAGAGCGGCTGGCTGATGGTCTGGTGATAGTCGGCAGGCGGGCGGGCGATCCCGTTGGGGTCACCATGATCCTCTTGGCCTGGTGCTGCCTGGCGCTCGCCTGATGCGGCCTTGTTGGTATCCATGCTCCAGGATAGCTTGAATAGGGAGTTTTTTCAATCAAAGTCAGCCGGCTGTGATCCTGGAGCCGGCACAGAACACCCTGGGACCGTGGCCCCTCAGCTCTCCAGGGGCTGGCCGCTCAGGGCGGCGGTGTCGAACCGTTCCAGGGCGGCCAGGCTGCTCAGGGTATCCTGGACAGAGCGCTGCTCCAGGGTAGAGAGCAGCCGCCGGCCGTCTTGAGCCAGCCGCTGGAGCAGGCCCTGAAAGTCGAAGCAGCCGCTGCCTATGGGGCCATGGGCGTCACTCGAGCCGTCGTTGTCATGGAGGTGGAGCTGGCCGAGCCAGGGGCCCAGCTCTGCCAGCCACTGTTGCCAGGGGGTGGAGGAGAAGGCCAGCACATGGCCCACATCCAGGCAGAATCCCGGAGAAAACTCTTCCAGCCGGGCAAAGAGGGCCCGGTGGATCGAGGGGTCCCGCTCATAGGTGTTCTCAAACATCACCTTTACCCCGGCCGCTTGAGCCAGGGGCAGCAGCCCTTTCCAGGTCTCGGTGCTGACCGAGAGCCAGCGCTCCAGGTTGTGACGGTGTCGCTGGTGATTGTAGCCCAGGTGGCAGACTATGCTCCTGGGGCGAAAGAGCGGCAGCAGGGCAAAGGCACGGCGCAGCTTTTCCCGGCTTAGGTCAAGGATCCGTTCATCGAAACCACCCGGGGTCAGGTCCTGGAACGGGGCATGGATGGTGGCGGCCAGACCGCAGCCATGGAGGAGCCGGGCCGCCTCCTCGAACCGCGCCCCTGGTTCATGCCAGAGGGCGTTTCCCTCCAGGCCGATCTCTGGCTGCAGCCTCTGGGGAAGCAGCAGGCGGTGAAGATCGTCGTGGAGGCGTGGGTAGGGGGTGGTGATGAAGCAGTGGGCGGTGATCGCGCGGAATCGCTCGAGGCAGGGTGGTTTTTTTGAGGGGGAAGTCATGGCAGCAAAAAACCCGCCACCCTCAAGGGTGGCGGGCTGTCTATGTACAGGGGCAGGCCTGGGGCTACTCCTGATCCTTGTTGTTGAGACCGCTGACCAGCAGGCCGCCGGCCAGGCCCAGCAGGCCCAGCTCCTTGACCTGCTTGAGCGCCGGTCGGGTCATCTTGGCCAGCATGATCCGCCGCAGGGAGGCCTCGGGCATCTCCTGGGGGGCAGACTGCATCAGCAGTTCCATGTCCGCCTTCTTGGAGCCGAAGTAGCGGCTGTTGGGGCCGATCTGGACCGCGGCAGAGCTCAGGCCAACGGCTCCCCTCTTCACATACCGGGCAACCTCGGATTTCGGATCATCCAGGTCGCCGAAGATTCGGGCCCCAGCCAGACAGGTCTGCACACAGGAGGGCTGCAGTCCCTCTGCCACCCTCGGCATACAGTAGGTGCACTTGTCGGCCTTGCCGTCACTCTCATCATCGGCCAGGGCCTCGTTGATGTAACGGGCTCCATAGGGGCAGGCGTCGGCACAGGCGCCACAGCCGATGCAGCGTTCCTTGTCGATCTGGACGGTACCGTTAAAGGGGTCCTTCCAGGTGGCTGCCACCTCCATGGTGACGGTCTTGCCGCTCTTGGCGTCCTTCATGGTCATGGCCACCGGGTCTGCGGGACAGACGTCCACGCAGGAGGGCTGGTCGCAGTGGTTGCAGAGCCCAGGGTAGTAGGTATAGGCCATGCCGGCAGTGGTCATGGCAGGGCCAAGCCGATGGACCCAGTTGCGCCCGTACTGGGCAGGCACTTCCCACTCAGCCTTGCAGGCAATGGTGCAGGCGTGACAGCCCACACAGCGGTCAATATCGATAATCATGCCATATTGCATTAGAATTCCTCCAGAATATATAAAGCGATGTGTGCCGGTATGTGCAGGCTCGCCATCAGCTGACTTTTACAAGCTTGACAAAGTTGTTGCGCATGCCATGGCAGCCGGTCTCCGGGTCAACAGCCAGTTTGGTGATCATGGACTGGTCGTCGATACCCTTGTTGTAGCCAACGGTGAGTTCCGGGTTCATGGAGCCAAAACCGTGGTAGATGTAGACCGCGTCCTCACGGATACCCGGAGTGACCTTGATCGGGGCCGTGGTCCGTGACTTGACCCCATCCTGGTTTTCCAGGCTGACGGTGTCGCCGTCCTTGAGCCCGAGTTTGGCAGCCACCTTATCGTTGAGCCAGATGGGGGTGGAGTCCATGGCTGCCATCAGCCAGGCATTATTCTGGGTCCGGTTAAAGGTGTGCACCGGTGAGCGACCGTAGAGCAGGCGCAGGTAGCCTGCAGGGGGCTGCTCCACCGGGATATAGGTGGGGATGGCCGGATAATCGGCATCAGCCAGGTCTTCGTTGTAAAAGTAGACGCTCATATCCTCAGGAATCCCGTAGGGATCCTTACCCGGCTGGAGGTGGATGCCACCCTCTGCCCGGATCTTGTCGATGGACAGGCCGACTCCGGAGAGGCGGTAGTTGACCATCTCCACCTGGTCCTTGGTGGGGATCTGGTCGCCATAGCCCATCCGTCTGGCGATCTCGTTGGTGATCCAGATGCCGTCCTTGCGTTCAAAGGCCGGGTCCACCAGGGGCATCCGCGGGGCGATGTACTGCTGGTGCTCGTCGCTGAAGTTCCACTGGGTACCGGTCTTGATATAGTCGTAGCGCTCCAGGTAGGAGGCCTCGGGCAGGAGGATGTCGGCAAACATGGTGATATCGGTGGGCATGATATCGGTACACATCACGAAATCCATCTGCGCAAGCATCTGGATGGTCTTCTCCTGGTTGGGGATGGTCTGGATGGGGTTCTGACCCCAGATCACACAACCCTTGATGGGATAGGGCTTGCCGCTGATGGCCGCATCCCGGATCAGGTCCGTTGGGGTACCCGGAGGAGAGAACTCGTAGGGGTTGTCGCTGTACTCGGTGAGGCGATCGGGCTCATGGTCCCCATGGGGCCACTTGACCTTTTTCAAACCTTTGGGTCCCTTGGGCGGGACAAAGGCACCCTTGACCCCGAAGGCGCCGAGGACGCCGGTGAGGCAGGCCAGGGCACGCTGACGCTGGAAGTCGTTGCCGTACCAGGAGACGTGTCGGCCCGGATGGATGGCTACGTTGGGGGCGTTGGCAGCCAGCAGGTCGGCTACCTCTTTGATCTGGGCCGCCGGGATGTCGCACTCGGCCGCCGCTCGCTCCAGGGTCCACTCCTTAATGCCCTCGCTGAACTCTTCAAAGCCTTCGCCATACTCTTCGATGAAGTCGGCGGCGTGCTTGTCATTTTGGATCAGGTAGTTCATCATGGCCAAGAGCATGGCGGTGTCGGTGCCGGGCCGGATGGGTACCCAGACATCGGCCTTGGCGGCCGAGGCTGAGAAGCGGGGATCCACCACCACCAGCTTGGCACCGTTCTCCAGTCCCTTGAGGTAGCGCTTCAGGTGGGAGACATGGACGTTTTCCCCGAAGTGACCGCCTAAAAGGAAGATCACCTTGGAGTTGGGCATGTCCACGTTTTCCCCCGGCGGCTTGTCAATGGTGGCCACATAGGCCATATCGCGGATGCCGCGGCACTGGAAGAAGGAGGCCTCCGAGACGTTGGGGGTGCCCACGGTGTGCTCAAAGAAGTGGAAGGGGTAGCTTGCCGAGGCGCCGTGGGGAAAGATGGCCAGGGACTCGGGACCGTGTTCATCGACCACGGCCTTGAGTTTGGAGGCACAGGTGTCCAGGGCTTCGTCCCAGCTGATTCGTTTCCATTGAGGAGCGCCGCGCTTGCCCACGTTTTTCAGGGGGTACTTCAACCGATCGGGATCATAGAGCATCTTGATGCCGGCATTACCACGGGCACAGATGGAGGCGCCGTTGTCAATGGATTTTGGGTTACCCTCGATCTTGACCAAACGGCCGTCACGCACCTTACCCACCAGCTGACAGCGCCAGAAGCACATCTCGCAGACGCCGCCGACCACCGTCTCGGTATCCTTGAAACTTCCCGGCGGGATCAGTGGGGTTTTGACGACTTCAGAATCTGCCTTGGCCACAACCTTCGAGAGCGGCACGGACGCAGCGGCAATGGAGGCGGTTTGCAGGAATCTCCGCCTGGTCAGGTTTATTGCCATTTACTGTTCCTCCTTGGTGAAAAAATCGATTAACTGTATCGACACCCGGTAGAAGGGGTGTCGAGCTTCATGCATACATTTTTCGAAAAACTGTGCAAACCAGGGGCGGAAGAGGGTCGCAAGAAAGAGTTCTTCCTCCTCGAATCTGGATTCACGGGTCAGTGCTGCCAGGAAATCCAGCTCGTGCTGGAGATGATCCGGCGGCTCCGTGGAGTCGATGACATCAAAACCACAGCTGAGATAAAAGTCCTTGGTCTTTTCCGTGGTCTTCCCCTGGATGGTACGATCTCCATCCAGATAGACCGAGGCATAGGGGGGAACCGTGGAGCAGGGGACCGAGTTGATGAACAACCGGGTGTACTCAAGCTGGAGTTCTTCCAGGGGATCCGCGCTATCGGCTCGCCAGAGCAGGAACTCCTCGAGTTGGGGCTTGAGCTCCAGGGACTCCAGGAGGGCGGCAAAGGCCTCAAGAAACTGATCGTCAAGAAAGTGCGCATCAGGGTAGCGCATGCTCAGCGCCAGAAAGGAGTAGACATCGCTGAGGAGGACGGCTTCCTCGGCAGGCTCTGCAGGGGGCAGGGGATGGGGGCTGGTCATGGTCTTGGCATCTACTGCATGATAGGATTGTAAGGGACGAAGTCTCTGGGGAATCTCTTCTGGGATCTCTCTATGCTATATCTTATATAGTGCACCGGATGATACCTGCGAGTCAGCGTGTACCTCTGTCGAAGGCTCTACAGGCCTGCCGGCTGCGGGCAGAGACCTGTGAGGACGGGGTCGGACGGGAACGTCAATATCGGCACATCGTAGCACAAAAGAGCGGTGAGTACAAGGTCCGTATCTTTCCCCTGTTCAGCTTTTCTCAGCGCAGCTGGGCTAGGCCAGGCAGGGCCCTATCTGCACGGGTGGCGCCCTGTAGGGGCAAGGTGAGGGGGCAGGGGACCCGGCCGGGAGGGTGCCGCTGGGAGCAGCAACTCCAGGAGTCGGCAAAGCCGGGCTGTGCGAGGCCGGCTTGGCGTCACCTTCAGCAGGGTAACTCAGCTGCGTAATTCAGCAGGCGAGGCTGGCAGCGAACAGCCGGCAAGGGCTTGGGGTAGAGCTTTTTTTACAGAATTTTTTGAGGGGAAAAAGGGGGAGACCATTTTTTTTTGAGCTCAAAAAAAACGGCTTCCGGAACCGAAATATGTGGACTGAGCAGGATCAGGTTGTCTGGATTTGCCCGAAAAAGAGGCTGGCCAAGGTGGAAGCGGATACCAGGCGAAATGAGTCTGGAATAATATGTGTTTTAAAGGGAAATATCGATGAATGGAGGTTCATTATTTTTGCCAGCCCTGCGGGGTCCCGCAGAAAAATGACGGCCAATCCTTGCCAGCCGAGGGGATGTCTGGTATGGTTCGAGTTTTTTGTGTCCTATCTGTTTGCTTTTCTGGGATGTTTCAAGCTCTCTCCCATTTTAGCCCTTCCTGCTATTTTCTCGTCTTTTCCCTCCCCTTTTATCACTTGACGCCCAGTTTACGGGTTGTTATAAGGGCTTAACTTCAGTGGTACACTTTCGTGTTGAAGTAGTTGTATTGATTGCGTTGTCCACCAATAGCCCTGGGAAGTCAATCCCTGGGCTAAACAATAGTAAATCATACAAGGGGGAGGTAAGTTTTATGAGTCAAGACAAAGTGCCTGTACAAGCTTGGATTACGACGTTCGCGGGTACGGCGATCAACGCATGTCTGGGTATTCTCTATGCCTGGAGTGTGTGGAAAAAGTCTCTGGTCAATACAGAGTTGGCTGGGCAGGCAATGGACGGGGTCAATGCCGGCTGGACGTACCTGTCCAATGCCCAGGCAGCTACACCTTTCTCCATCTGCGTCATATTCTTTGCCTTAACCATGATTCCTGGTGGCAAGATTCGGGACGCCTTTGGTCCTAAATTCGGTGCCACCCTTGGTGGTCTGTTGCTTGCAGCAGGCTGTATCCTCGCTGGTATGATGAAGAGTTACACCGGTCTGATCATCGGTTTCGGTATCCTGGGTGGTTCTGCCATGGGTATCGGTTATGCCTCACCTACGCCGGCTGCCTTGGCCTGGTTCGGTCCGCACCGTCGTGGCGTTATCGCCGGTCTGGTTGTTATGGGGTATGGTGGTGCCGCGCTCTATATCGCGCCCCTAGCCCGTTACCTGATCGACAAGTTCGGTATCTCCGGAAGTTTCATCGCCCTGGGTATCTTCTTTGCCCTGGTCGTGATCGTTGCCGGTCAGCTGCTGCTCTCCACGCCTGAAGGCTACACCCCGCCGGCTGCCCCGGTCAAAGAGGGCGCCGTTGCTCCCAAGGTTGCTGTGGCTACCAAGAAGAACTGGCAGTGGCAGCAGATGATCAAGACCCCCCAGTACTGGATGCTCTTGGTGATGTTCATCCTGGCCACCCAGTCCGGTCTGTTGATCATCGGTAATGCCGCAGGCATGCTCGCCAAGAGCGCCAAGGCTATTCCCTTCCTGGCGGCCAACGCCTGGATCCTCGCCTCGTACGGTGGTATCATGAATGCTGCCGGTCGGCCCTGTACCGGTATCTACTCCGATGGCTGGAGCCGGATGAAGGCCTATGCCCTGAACAACGGTGTTGCCGCCATTGCCCTGGCCTGTATGCCGATGATCATGGCCTCTCAGAACCTGTTCCTGCTCTTCCTGGCCGTAGGTGTCGGTTACTGGCAGTACGGTGGACTCCTGTCCCTGATGCCTTCCTTTATCGCCGACTTCTTTGGCGCCAAGAACCTGGGCATGAACTTTGGTGTGGTCTTCTTCGGTTGGGGCCTGGGTGCCTTCATGCCTCGCCTGGCCGGTACCATCAAAGATAAGACCGGTAGCCTGGACACCGCCTTCTACCTGTCGGCGGCCCTGCTGGTCCTCTCCGTGGTCATCGCCCTGATGCTGAAGCGGCCGGACGATTCCCACATCCCGGCAGAGCAGTAACAGCCGCAGGAGGGACGAGTCGTTCGTTCCAAGCGTAGTCGTCAAACGCGGATATGCCCCAGGCATGTCCGCGTTTTTTTTTGTTGAGCCCGCACAGCTGCGGCAGGCCCAGAGGGTGGTTGTCGGCGGCAGGCGGGGAGTGTTCAACCCATCAAGCGGGGGAAGAGGAGATGGATGTTCAATTGGAAATCGGCCTGAAAGGTCAGGAGAAGATGGTGGTGGGGCATAAGGATACCGCCGCCCAGTACGGCAGCGGCCTGGTGGAGGTCTTTGCCACCCCGGCCATGGTGGCCCTGATGGAGAAGACCTGTCTGGGCTCGGTGCTGCCGTTTTTACCAAGCGGCTCCGGCACCGTGGGGATCAAGGTCGATATCAGTCATACCAGGGCTACCCCTGTGGGGCAGGAGGTGGTCTGTGAGTCAACCCTGGTGGAGCAGGATAAGCGCAGGCTGGTCTTTGAGCTGGTGGCCCGGGATCAGAACGGCGAGATCGGCAGGGGGCGTCATGAGCGCTTTATCATCGATACCGCGAAGTTCATGGCCAAGCTGGACTGAATCCCGCTGATTCCGGCCCAAGACCAGGGGGCGGAGCGTCGGCCTGGAGTCCGTGGTGCCCGGCTGTTGCCGTCAGAAAGGTCGCTGTCCGGTGCTCGCTTCAAGGGGGCTCCCTGACTCCGGCAGCAGCTGACAGGGGGCGCCCTCGGATATCAGGAGGGGAGGTTGTATTTGCTCAGCACCCGGTAGAGCAGGTCGGGCAGATCATCCTGTTGGCGTGAGCTGCGCTGGATCTGGGTGAGGCACTTGTTCAGGGTCAACCGTTCCCCCAGAACCACATGGCGGAGGATCATCGAGATCAGCCGGGTGATGGTGGTCAGGTTGGAGATTCTGGACTGGAGTTGATGGTCCCGGTCAAAGGCGGTGGAGGCAAAGATTTCCACCGGTTTGCCTTCGATCTCGCTGACCGAGAGGTACCACTTGTTGAATTCACGGTCCATTGCCCGGTAGCGTTTACCGTCAAGGACCTCCGGCAGCTCGCCCTCGGCATCGATCATGCTGCTCTGCGGCCTGGGCAGGATCGGCTCGTCCTGGTAGTGTCGCCAGAGCGCCTTGATGGCCTCTGGATTATTGCGGACCGCCCGGGCCACCGGGCTGCACCCGGGACAGATGGTCGGCTCTTGAGGCGCTGCAGCCGGGGTGTCCAGTCCGCAGAGGATACAGGGGAGAGTGGGGCTGGTTTCCTTCAAAGTATACTCCATGGAAAAAATTGTAGGGAGAGGCGGAGCCGTGGGATTTCCTGGTCAGGTTCAGCCGGCTGAGCTGTCCTTGCTGCTGTGAGGATAGCGTGCACGCACAGGGCCGGTATGCCGGTGCAGGCAAGGGCTCAAGCCAGTCCAGATGCCCAAAAGATCAACCTTGTATACCCTGCCAGGCCACCCCGGGAAAGAAAAAAATAGCGTCAAGGATGAGGAAAATGAGAAGCCGATTTAACCGTCGACAGGATATGGCCACCAGGTTTACCAAGGCCAAGCGCAAAAACCTGATCTATGCCCAGCCGGGTCCCCATGAGTGTGTGGTCATTCTGGACGGACTCAAGCCTGATTTTAATATCGGCAAGATTATTCGTTCCGCAGATGCCTTTGGTATCCGGGAGGTTCATCTCACCGGGGTTGATTTTTTTGATCCTGAACCGGCCAAGGGCTCCATGCGCTGGGTGGTGGTCCGGCAACATCAGGATTTTGCCGGCTGTTATCGGGCCCTGGAGGATCAGGGCTTCACCTTCCTCTGTCTGGAGCCGGGGGGGGAGCAGCTTCTGGGCAGTGGGGAGCTTCCTCTGAAGACCGCCTTTGTGGTCGGGCACGAGGAGTTTGGCCTGAGCTTTCAGGTCGACGACTATCCGGCATTTCAGCGGCTGACCATTCCCCAGTGGGGTAAGGTGCAGAGCCTCAATGTCAGTGTGGCCGCCTCGCTGGCCATGTATGAGTATGTGCGCCAGCATGGCAGGGCGGAGCAGGCCAGAACCGGTCAGCTTGCAGAGCAGCTGCTCAACCAGGGCTAAGCGCCGGATCCGGACGCGGCCCGCTGGTGGTCGAATGGGTTCCTGTTGCCTTGCGGGCCACCTTTTCCCTTGCAACTTCACCCTTAGTTGGTAGAATTCGCTCCTTTGACTGTCCCAGCCGATGTACTGTTGACACCATTCGGCTGTCTTGAAGGGGGATATATTTCCCCTGTTTGCCAGAGTCCCGAAGCCCTGAGTTGCGGTTATCTGGCTGATATTCTGAGGCGATAGCTGTGCTTGCCACACCTGGCTTGGCCGGGCATGCAGCTGTCTGCGCTGACTTTTCGACCTTTTTTGTCTATATATTCGACCATAGAGAGCAACCATGGACTACCGGGATACACTGAACCTGCCGAAAACCAACTTCAAGATGAAGGCAAATCTCACCCAGAAAGAGCCGATGGTGCTCAAGCGGTGGGACAAGGAGCAACTCTACGCCAAGTTGCAGCAGCACGCCGCCGGTAAACCGGATTTTATCCTCCACGACGGTCCTCCCTATGCCAACGGTAATATCCATCTGGGCACGGCCTTTAACAAGGTCCTCAAAGACATTATCCTCCGCTCCAAGCGGATGGCCGGCTTCAACGCCCCCTATATCCCGGGCTGGGACTGTCATGGCCTGCCCATTGAGCACAATGTGGACCTGGAACTGGGGGCCAAGAAGAGCGAGATCTCCATCCTGGGCAAGAGGAATGCCTGCCGCAAGTATGCCGGCAAGTGGATCAAGACCCAGAAGGCCCAGTTCAAGCGCTTAGGCGTTCTGGGTGACTGGGACAATCCCTACCTGACCATGAACTATGGCTACGAGGCGACCATTGCCGCCGAGTTTAACAAGTTCCTGCTGGCCGATACCGTGGTTCGATCCAAGAAACCGGTCTACTGGTGCTCCACCTGTACCACGGCCCTGGCCGAGGCAGAGGTGGATTACGATGACCACAGCTCGCCCTCGGTCTATGTGAAGTTCCCTGTACGTTCTGACCTGGGCGAGGTGGCTCCGGAGCTGGCCGGCAAAAAGGTGCAGGTCGTCATCTGGACCACCACCCCCTGGACCCTGCCCGCCAACCTGGCGGTGGCCTTCCATCCCGAGGTGGTCTATGCCGCCGTGGCTGTGGAGGATGAGGTCTGGATCCTGGCCAAGGATCTGGTGGAATCCTGCTTTGCCCTGTTTGAGCGCCAGGACTATCGGCTCCTGACCAGTTTCTCGGCAGCCAAGCTGGAGGGCAAGACGTGCCGTCACCCCTTTCTTGAGCGGGACTCCCTGATGGTCCTGGCCGACTACGTGACCACCGATTCCGGAACAGGCTGTGTCCACACCGCGCCGGGCCACGGAGCCGATGATTATCAGACCGGGCTGCGCTACGGGCTTGAGGTCTTCTCGCCGGTGGATGACCAGGGCTGCTTCACAGCAGATGCCGGCCCCTATGCCGGAGAACAGGTGCCCGAGGTCAACCAGCGGATCATCGCCGATATGCAGGCCGACGGCAGCCTGGTCAAGCAGACCGTCATCAACCACAGTTATCCCCACTGCTGGCGTTGCAAGAAGCCGGTGATGTATCGGGCCACGGCCCAGTGGTTTATCTCCATGGAAAAGGAGGCCCTCCGTCAACAGGCCCTGGAGGCGATCAAGGGGGTGTGCTGGACCCCGAGTTGGGGCGAGCAGCGGATCTCCGGGATGGTGGAGGCCCGTCCGGACTGGTGTCTCTCCAGGCAGCGCTCCTGGGGGGTGCCGCTGACCGTGTTCTCCTGCACCAGCTGCGGAGAGGTCCTCAAGAACCAGGAGGTCTGTGAACGGATCACGGCCCTGTTTCAGGAGGAGGGGGCCGATGCCTGGTTCAAGCATGGGCCCGAGGCCTTCATCCCCGAGGGGGTGGCTTGCAGCTGCGGCAGTCATGACTTTACAAAGGAGACCGATATCCTGGATGTCTGGTTTGACTCCGGCACCAGCCATGCCGCGGTCCTGGAGCCCCGGGAGGAGTTGCACTCCCCGGCCGACCTCTACCTGGAGGGCAGTGATCAGCATCGCGGCTGGTTCCAGTCCTCCCTGCTCACCTCGGTGGGTACCAGGAAGCAGGCCCCCTACCGGGGGGTGCTCACCCATGGCTATGTGGTGGACGGTAAGGGCAAGAAGATGTCCAAGTCCGTGGGCAACGTGGTCGCGCCCCAGGAGGTCATCGACCAGTATGGGGCCGAGGTGCTGCGCCTCTGGGTGGCCAGTGAGAACTACCAGGATGATGTCAAGGTTTCGCCCGAGATCCTCAAGCAGGTCTCAGATGCCTACCGTAAGATCCGCAACACCATGCGCTTTCTGCTCAGCAACCTGGCCGACTTCGATCCCCAGCTCCACCAGGTGGAGCCTGCGGCCTTTACCGAACTGGACCGCTGGGCCCTGGCCCGCTATGCTCTCCTCTGCGATCAGGTCACTGACGCCTATGAGCGTTATGAGTTCCACGCGGTCTATCACCGCCTCTTTAACTTCTGCGGAACCGTGGTCTCCAGCCTCTATATGGATGTCCTCAAGGACCGGCTCTACTGCTCGGCCCCGGATGCACCCCAACGAAGGGCAGCCCAGACCGTGATCCACCGGATCCTCGACGGCCTGCTCCGTTTGATGGCCCCGATTCTCTGTTTTACCGCCGATGAGGCCTGGGCCTCCTTCCTGGGGCATGATCAGAACGGACCGGTGGAGCAATCCATCAGTTTTGCCTCCTTTCCCACGGTGGACGACATCCCCAGGGATGAGGCCTTCATGGCCCGCTGGGATAAACTGCTCATGATTCGCAGTGCCATCACCCGGGTGCTGGAGTCGGCACGGCGGGAGAAGAGCATCGGTCTCTCCCTGGACGCCCAGGTGGTGCTGAGGGCAGACGGCGAACTGCGTTCCTTTGTGGAGGCCCATCAGGACCAGCTCCAGGAGCTCTGTATCGTCTCCTCCCTGGTCGTGGCCCCGGAGGGTAGCGACCAGGAGCTTGTCTTCTCCAGTGATGAAAGCGTTGAAGGATTGGAGGTTGCGGTCCAGCCCGCACCAGGGGAGAAGTGCGAGCGCTGCTGGATGCTCGCCACCACCCTCGGCACCGATGAACAGCACCCGGCGCTCTGCTCCCGCTGCGCCGAGGTCGTCCGCTCCCTGGACAGTTGAGGTCCACTCTAGCCCATGTGCTTTTTCCTTCCTCTGTTCCTGGTCGTGGTCTTGGACCAGGCAAGCAAATACTGGATCCTGCAGTGCTTTAGCCTCTATGAGACCCGGGAGATTATCCCGGGTCTCTTTAATCTCACCTTTCTCACCAACAACGGCGCGGCCTTCAGTATCCTGGCCGGCCAACCGGCACTGTGGCGACAGCTCTTTTTTATCTCAGCAACCCTGGTGGCCCTGGTGATCATCGGCATCGCCCAGCGTAGCTACAGCCGCGATTCCCGCTGGTACAGTATCGGCCTGGGCCTGATAGCCGGCGGCGCCATCGGGAACCTGATCGATCGCATTCGCTTTGCCTATGTGGTTGATTTTCTCGATCTCCACCTCAAGGGGCATCACTGGCCTGCCTTTAATATCGCCGATGCCGCGATCAGCGGAGGAGTGGTGATCTTCATGATCACCTCCATTCTGGTCGAGCGCAGAAAGAAACAACAACACTCTACCCCCATATGATAGATATGAAAAAAACAGCTATTCTCTTTCCCGGTCAGGGATCACAGTACCTGGGCATGGGCCAACCATTCCTTGAAACCGATCCCCAGGCCGCCGAGCTCTTTGCCCAGGCCAGCCGGATCTCCGGCTTTCCCCTGGAACAACTCTGTCTGGAGGGGCCCATGGCAGAGCTGACCCGGGTGCTCCATCTCCAGCCGGCCCTGACCGTGATCAACCTGATCTGTTGGCAGCAGCTGAAAAAACGGCTGCCCGACTTTACCCCGGCCTATCTGGCCGGTCACAGCCTGGGCGAGTATTCGGCGCTCTATGCGGCCGGCGCGATCTCGGCTGAGGGGGCTCTCTCTCTGGTCACCCGCCGCGGCGAGCTGATGGAGCGTGAGGGTGCGGCCAATCCCGGCGGCATGCGGGCGGTGCTCGGACTCTCCCATGACCAGGTCGAAGAGCTCCAGGCCGGGATGCAGGGACCTGGGGTGGCGGTGATCGCCAACCACAATACCCCGGCCCAGATTGTGATCTCCGGCGATGCCCAGGGCCTCGACCAGCTGGGCGCGCTCTGTCAGGAGCAGGGGGCAAAGGTTATCCCCTTAAAGGTGAGCGTGGCCAATCACAGTCCCCTGGTGGCCGGGGCGGTTGCTGACTTTTCCGCCTTCCTGGAGACGGTCGACTTCAGTTCTCCGAGCGTACCGCTGCTCTTCAACGTGACCGCCGATGCCATCGATGATCCTGCCACCATCCGCCAGGTCATGGCCAGGCAGATCGCCTCGCCGGTGCGCTGGGCAGAGATCATTGAAAAGATGGTTGACCATGGGGTCGAGCTCTTCATCGAGCTGGGTCCCAAAAACGTCCTCACCGGCATGATGAAAAAGATTTTGCCGCGAAACAGCGGGATCGTCTGCCTCCAGGCAGACAGCCCCGAGGGACTGGATAAGGCTGCGGCTGCAATCACCGGCTGATAAGCACCCGGATCAGCATGATTTTCTTCCTGCTTGACAAGACGGTTCCTCTGGAGTAATAATGGCTATTTTCCGTCTGCAAACTATTAAGAGGCCCCTGGGGAGTGATTCCAGGGCTGCCGTTATGCGATGAACAGGATATGTTTGAGAACTTAACAGATCGACTTGACAGCGTTTTTAAGAAGTTACGCGGCCACGGGAAACTGACTGAAGAGAACATTCAGGAGGCCATGGGCGAGGTGCGCAAGGCGCTGCTCGAGGCTGATGTTAACTTCAAGGTGGTCAAGGAATTTGTCGCTGCCGTGACCGAGAAGGCCGTGGGCCAGGAGGTCCTGACCAGCCTTTCTCCCGGTCAGCAGGTGGTCAAGGTCGTCCATGACGAACTGGTCGCCCTCCTGGGAACCCAGGCCGAGCCGCTTCGCCTGGACGGCCGCCAGCCGGTGGTGATCATGCTGGCCGGTCTGCAGGGCTCGGGAAAGACCACCACTGCTGCCAAGCTGGCCAAACAGCTGAAGGCCAAGGGGCGCAAGCCGATCCTGGTGCCTGCGGATATCTATCGGCCGGCAGCCATAGAACAGCTCCATGTCCTGGGAGCCCAGGTGGAGGTCCCTGTCTTTGACTCCTCGGCCGATCAGCAGCCGGTGGAGATTGCCCGCCAGGCCCTGGCCCAGGCCAGAGGCGGTGACTGCGACACGGTGATCATCGATACCGCCGGTCGACTCCATGTGGACGAGGCCCTGATGGCCGAACTGCAGGAGATCAGCAGGGCGGTCGAGCTCAGTGAGGTCCTCTTTGTGGCCGACGCCATGACCGGTCAGGACGCGGTCAATGTGGCGGAAAAATTCAATGCCGACCTGGAGATCTCCGGGGTCATCCTTACCAAGATGGAGGGTGACGCCCGTGGAGGTGCCGCCCTGTCGGTGAAGAAGGTGACCGGCAAGCCCATCAAGTTTGTCGGTGTGGGCGAGAGTGTTGACGCCCTGGAGGTCTTTCATCCCGATCGTACCGCCTCCAGAATTCTCGGCATGGGTGATGTGCTCTCGCTCATCGAAAAGGCGGAAGCGGTCGTCGACGAAAAGAAGGCCAAGAAGCTGGCCCAGAAGCTCCAGAAGAATGAGTTTACCCTGGAAGATTTTCTGGAGCAGATCCAGCAGATCAAGAAGATGGGGAACCTGGAACAGCTCATGGGCATGATCCCCGGGGTCAACAAGCTCAAGCAGCTCCAAGACGCCCCTAAGCCCGATGAAAAAGAGTTGGGCAAGACCGAGGCAATCATCCGTTCCATGACCAACAAGGAGCGGCGTAATCATCGGATCATCAACGCCAGCAGGCGCCAGCGGATTGCCAAAGGCTCCGGGACCTCGGTTGCCGAGGTCAACCGGGTGCTGAAGAGTTATACCATGATGTTGAAGATGATGAAGAAACTCAAGGGTAAATCCGTGATGCGCGGAGGGAAGCGGAGGAAGCTTCCCAAAGGGCTGGCACGACGATAAAAAAGCGATTTACAAGAATCGATTCACCAGAGCAGTAGATACTCAACCGGGCATGCCAGGCCAGGTTGGGCATTATAGTTATCCATAGGAGGATACATCACGATGGCAGTACATATCCGATTGACCTTAAAAGGCCGTAAAAAAAGACCATTTTACCGAATTATCGTAGCCGATTCCCAGGCTCCCAGAGACGGAAAGTTTCTCGATGTGGTCGGTACCTACAATCCCATGCAGGACCCGGCTGAGGTCGTCATTGACCAGGAAAAGCTGGACGCCTGGATGGAGAAGGGCGCCAAGCCCACGGTTACTGTCAAGAGCCTGATTAAAAAGCATAGTGCTGCTGCAGCCGTTGCTGCCTAAATGAAAGCCTTAATCGAGTTTATCGCTCAACGGCTCGTGGATAAGCCCGAAGAGGTCAATGTGACCCTGCAGGAGGAGGACGACAGCGTCACCGTTGAACTGCGGGTCGCCCAGGAAGATTTGGGCAAGGTCATTGGCAAGCAGGGAAGAACCGTCCGCGCCATGCGTACTGTTCTTTCCGCAGCTCTTGCGGGAGAAAATAAGCGGTCTCGTCTCGAAATAATTGAATAATTATGAAGGAGACTGCAGGGACGCGTCCAGAGTTCGTCGTGGTTGGGGTGCTGAGCAAACCCCACGGCATCCGGGGAGAGTTGAAGGTCTACTCCTATGCGGAGCGTCCGGAAAGCTTTCAGGAGTATGCCCGGCTGTTGCTCTCGCCGGATCAGGGAGAACATCAAACCGCCTACGAGGTGGAGCGTGCCCGGGTTCTTGGCAGGCAGGTGATCCTCAAGCTGAAAGGCTGTGATGACCGTAACACTGCCGAGACCCTTGTCGGCCAGACTCTCTGGGTCGGCAACGAGGAGCTGCCTCCCCTGGAGGCCGGGGAATTCTATCTCTACGAGCTTGAGGGAAAAGAGGCTGTGAGCGAAGATGGCCGGCACCTGGGACAGGTGCGTCGAGTGCTGACCTCCGACACCCAGGACCTGTTGGCCATCGATCATCAGGGCAAAGAGGTCCTGGTGCCCCTGGTGGCCGCATTTCTGGTCAGTCATGATGCCACTCGGGTGGTGCTTCGGCTCCCTCCAGGGCTGCTGGAGATTAACAGCTGATTCCAGATCATGCGTTTTGATATTCTCACGATCTTTCCTGATTTTTTTGATTCACCCATGCAGGAAGGGATCTTGCGACGGGCCCAGGCTGCCGGTCAGATCCGGGTAGCGGTCCATAATATTCGGGACTATGCCCTCGATCGCCATAAGATGACCGATGATCGACCCTTTGGCGGCGGCGAGGGGATGGTGATGAAACCCGAACCCCTGCTTGCCTGCCTCGATGACCTTGAGCAGCGAGAGCAAGGGGGACCGGTGGTACTGTTGAGCCCCAGGGGGCGGCAGTTTTCCCAGAAGGTGGCCGAGGAACTGGCTGCTGAAAGTCGGTTGGTGCTGGTCTGCGGTCGCTACGAAGGGGTGGATCAGCGCTTCACAGACCGCTATGTTGACCAGGAGATCTCCATCGGAGATTACGTTCTCTCCGGAGGAGAACTGGCTGCCATGGTCATGGTGGACGCCATTACCAGATTACTGCCCGAGGTGTTGGGTTGCTCTGATTCCGCACTCCACGATACCTTTAGTCGTGGGCTGTTGAAACACTCCCAGTATACCCGGCCCAGAGAGTTTCAGGGGATGGGCGTGCCTGGACCGCTGTTGAGCGGCGATCATGCTGCCATCCGCGGCTACCGTTTCCTGGAATCGGTGGAGCTGACCCTGGAAAAGCGTCCTGATCTTCTGGCTGGGGTGCGTTTCAGCCCTGAAGAGGTGGCGCTGCTGCGTAAGAGCGGCTTGTGGGTCAAGGTTAAAGAGGTTCAAGAGGGATGACAGCGACGGCTACGTTAAACCTAGGGCTTGCCCTGGTACATGCCCCGGTGATTAATCGCAGGGGAGAGACCATCGGTTCTGCGGTGACCAACCTGGACCTCCATGATATTGCCAGGGCAGGGAAGACCTACGGGGTGGATACCTTTTGGGTGGTCACTCCCTATCAGGAGCAGCAGGAGCTGGTTGGCCAGATCGTCGGCCACTGGACCGACGGCCATGGCAGCAAGGCGGCCTCAGACCGGGCCCATGCCCTGTCCATTGTCCGGATCTGCGCCGATCTTGAAGAGGTGATTGAGCAGGCCGAACATCAGTATGGTCGCAGACCCCTGGTACTCGCCACGGCTGCGACGCCACGGGCCAATCCCCTGCAGTACCGGCAGGTGAGGCAGCGGCTGTGGGCAGGTGAGCCGCTGCTGCTGCTGTTTGGCACGGCCTGGGGACTTGCTCCCCAAGCCCTGGAGTTGGCTGATGCGAGCCTGCCGCCAATCCAGGGAAATAGTGAATTCAACCATTTGTCAGTTCGTTCTGCGGTGTCGATTATTCTCGACCGGCTGCTGGCGCTGGAGGTTGAGCAATAACGCACCGTCTGCCCGGCTTTGGAGCGGTGTTACGGATTTTTTTTGAGTGTTTAAAGCGGATGATTTGGAGGCATTCCTCGGGTGATATTTGAGCCTTCGGTGCTGTAGTTACCCGTAACCAGGAGATAATGACTATGAATATTTTAGATAAGATTGATTACGAGCAGATGCGTTTTGATATCCCTGAATTTCGAGCCGGTGATACCGTCAAGGTGCACATCCGGATCGTTGAGGGGAATAAGGAGCGGGTTCAGGTATTCCAGGGCGTGGTGCTCAAGCGTAAGCGCGGCAAGATGAACGCCACCTTTACCGTACGCAAGATCTCCCACGGTGTTGGCGTGGAAAAGACCTTTGCCCTCCATTCACCACGTCTTGAAAAGATAGAGGTGATGACCCTTGGGCGGGTACGTCGCTCCCGTCTCTACTACCTGCGGGAACGTCGTGGTAAGGCTGCCCGAATCCGGGAGCGTGGTATTATCTAGGATGCCGGACCCAACTCCCCTTAGAGCGTGGCCGTCACCTCTAAGGGGAGTTGAGACGCTGCCTGTGTCATCTTTGTCCCCCCAGGCGTTCTCTGTCGAGGGGGTGGAGCAGATCGTTGAAATTTCCTTCAGCCGAACTTCTCTTTGCCGAGCTTGAGGAGAGCAGCCAAGACTCCTGTCGTTATGAAAAGGTGCTCTACCAGCACGGTGCCAGCGGAGTAGGAGGCGTCGACGAGGCTGGACGAGGACCCCTGGCCGGTCCGGTGGTAGCCGCCTGTGTGGTTCTGGCCCCGGATATACCCACGGACTGGTACAAAGATTCCAAGGTGCTCTCCCCAGCCAGGCGTGAAAAGCTCTACGGGCTGCTTCTCGACAGCCCCAGTTCCATCGGTGTCGGTGTGGTAGAGGCTCTTGAGATAGAGCAGCTCAACATCCATCGTGCCTCCCTGGAAGCCATGAAACGGGCCGTCACCGGTTGTGCCGGATACCAGGAGTCAGCAGGGATTGATTTCCTGCTGGTGGACGGCAAGTTCACCATTCCCATGCCCCTTGCCCAGCATGCCCTGATCAAGGGCGAGTCCAAGAGCGCCTCCATTGCTGCGGCCTCCATTGTTGCCAAGGTCAGCCGAGATCGGCTGATGCGCGACTACCACCAGCAGTATCCCCAGTACAACTTTATCAAAAATCAGGGTTACCCCACCCGGGAACACCGAGACGCCCTCCGTCGGTTCGGACCCTGTCCCATCCATCGCAAGACCTATAAGGGGGTTCGTGAGTTTTGTGTTGATCCCGCTGCCCTTGATCAACAGCCAGATCAGCAGACGCTCTGGTGAGTTTGGAGGGGCTCATGTCCTGTCTATGGCAGTAAGCGTTCGGCTTAGCGGGAGTTTCAGCCAGGCCACCCCAGGCCGGATTTGGCCGCCTGGCCAGATCTGGAGATGACAGGATCTGTGCTTTGCAGTATGTTTTATTTGCGACCTCACCGTCCCCAGCCCGTCTCGGCTTCAGATATGAACCCTTGTCAGTAATCAGCCCCGTGTAAGGATAGCGCGTATGCAGTTTAAGCAGGATATCAATGACCGTCGAACCGGTGTTCGTATTCAGACCCCGGCGCAGGTCAAGGTGCAGCCCAAAGGGGCGACCGAGGTCTTTGTCAGTACTGCAAGTGATGTGAGTGTCTCCGGGCTGGCCATGGTGAACGGGCTGCCGAAAGAGTTCCTTGGTCAGCCCTGTTTCCTGCAGATTGTTTTTCGCGGGGAGCACAGTCGGCTGGTGATTGATCAGTTGGCAGGTGAGATCGTTCGCACCACCCATCCTGCTGCCATTTCCTTTGCCAAGCCGCTGGAGTGGCTCCTCCTGTTCACGGTCTATCAAAAGAAACTCAGCCAGGCAAGGGGTTGAGCCGGCTCGACCAGGAGCAGCCAGATGGGATTTAAGCTCTTTAAACCTGCCGTCTCCACCGGTCGACGCGGTGAGCGCTTGGCAGCAGATCATCTTCTCAGCCTGGGCTATACCCTGCTGGCGAGAAACTATCGCAGACGCTTTGGCGAAGTCGATATCATTGCCCAGGATGGGGCGACCATCGTCTTTGTCGAGGTCAAGAGCCGCAGCGGTGCTCTCTTCGGTAGTCCCTTTGAGGCGGTAGATCTGGGAAAGCAGCGACAACTCTCTAAAATTGCTCTTGATTATCTGGTCAGAAACGGCCTGGAGGAGCAGCCGGCCCGTTTCGACGTGGTCGCGGTCTGGTTCCAGGCTCCGGGCGAACCACGCCTGGAACATATTACCCATGCCTTTGAATGTATCGAATAATGAACCCTGCAGTTGCACATCACGCTTCCCTGGTCGGGGCGCCGCTCTTGATTTCCATGGGCTGTCCCGTGGGGATCGGGCCTGAAATCGTTCTCCGCTACTTCAGCACCAGCCCCTCGGAGGGCCGACTGCCTGCAGTGGTGGTTGGTGATCCCGAGATCCTTGCAGGGGTGGCGGCCGAGCGGCAGCTGTCCCTGGAGGTGGTGGAGTGGTCCCCGGGCGGGGCGCTCCCCGAGGCGTCCATTCCCGTCTACCCCGTTTCCAGGCTGGGCTATGCCCCCCAGGCCTGGGGCAAGCCCGATGCCCGTACCGGTCAGGCCATGGCCCGCTACATCGAAGAGGCCGTCGCCCTGATTCAAGGCGGACAGGGCAGCGGCCTGGTCACCTGCCCCATCAGCAAATACAGCCTCAACCGGGCCGGCTACCCCTATCCCGGCCACACCGAGATGCTTGCCGCCCTCACCGGCAGCCAGCGTTATCGGATGATGATGGCAGGTACCCGCTTGCGGGTGGTCCTGGTTACCATCCACGAGGCCTTGGAACGGGTCCCTGCGCTGCTCACGGTCGAAGGGGTTGCAGCATGCATTACCCAGACCGTGGACGCCCTGAAGAGGGATTTCGGCATCCGGCAGCCCAGGGTCGCCGTGGCCGCGCTTAATCCCCATGGCGGCGAAGAGGGGATGTTTGGTGATCAGGAGGCCCTGGTCATCAAGCCGGCAGTAGAGCAGTGCCGTTCCCTGGCAGAGGTCAGCGGCCCCTGGCCCCCGGATACGGTTTTTTATCAGGCCGCCGCAGGCCACTTTGATGCCGTGGTGGCCATGTACCATGACCAGGGTTTGATCCCCTTTAAGCTGCTCCACTTTGCAGACGGAGTTAATGTTACCCTGGGGCTCCCCCTGGTCCGCACCTCGGTGGATCACGGTACGGCCTATGATATCGCCGGCAGCTGGCAGGCCAGTGCCTCCAGCCTGGAGGCCGCGATCAGCCTGGCCGGCTCCATTGTCTGCCATCGCTCAGGAGGGCGCAGAGATGAGTAAAGGTATCCTGATCGCCTTTGAGGGCATCGACGGTACCGGCAAGACCACCCAACTGCAGGCATTGGCCGAGTATCTGCGTCTCAAGAAGCAGGAGGTGGTCGCTACCAGGGAACCCTCTGACGGTCCCTACGGCCGGCAGATCCGGGCCCTTTATACCCGGCGCCATACCGTGACCCCGGAACAGGAGCTGGAACTCTTTATCAGGGATCGCCGGGATCATGTCCTTCAATGCATTCAACCTGCCCTGGATAGGGGAGCCGTGGTGCTGACTGATCGCTACTACTATTCCACTGCTGCCTATCAGGGGGCAGCCGGTGCAGATCCGGAGGCGATCCTGGCCAGAAATCGATTTGCACCGACCCCTGATCTGGTGCTGCTCCTGACCATGCCGGTGGCCGAAAGTATCCGCAGGATTGAGGAGCAACGGAAGGAACAGCGTAATGATTTTGAGCAGGCCGAACAACTGGAGCTGGTGGCTGCCCTGTTTGAGAGCTTTGCTGACCCCTGGATCGTGCGGATTGATGCCTGCGGTCCTGCGGCTACGGTCCAAGGGCTGATCCGTCGTCAGGTCGATGGGCTGTTGACCCCATAGGGAGGTTTGGTGAAAGGTCCTGGTCTCTCTCTGCTCTGTGCCCTGCTCCTGGCAGGATTGCTGTTGCCCCTGGCTGGTTGCACCGGGTTCACTGCCCGGACGTTCACGCCTGGTGACCGTGATAATGGGCTGTCCGCGGAAGAGGCCGATCTGCATTGCAGTTATTTTTATTTTCTCTGGGGCCGCCATGCCGAACTTGGCCTCCAGTTTGAAGAGGCCCTTGAGGCCTATGAGAAGGCACTGATCTGTGACCCCGGGGAGAGCTATCTCCGGGCCAAGATACCGCTGATGCTGCTTCGTCTGGAGCGGCTCGATGCGGCTGCTGCACTCTTGGCCCAGGAGTTGGCTGCCCGTCCAGATGACCTGCTTTTGGGGAAACTTGCAGCCAGGGTGCTGGTCCGTCAGGGCAAGCTGGAGCAGGGCATTGATCGTTACCTCCTCCTTCGGGAAGCTCATCCCCAGGATACCTCTCTTGGTTTTCTCCTGGTCGAACTCTATCTCTCGGTCAAGGACTATGCCCCGGCGCAGAGGGTTCTTGAGCAACTGCTCAAGGATCGAGGTAACAGCTACCCTGCCCATCTGCTCCTGGCCCGTCTCTTTAAAGAGCAGCAGGAACCTGCTGCCGCCCTCTCCCACTATAGGAAAGCCCATGGGCTCCGCTGGTCTGCCGAGCTGCTCTTGGAGATTGCCGAGTTGGAACGTCTGCGCAGCCATGATGACCAGGCCATTGTGGCCTACCAGGAGATCCTGGAGCGGGAGAGCGATCATACCAGGGCCAGAATGGGGTTGTTTGAGCTCTATGAAGAGCGCAGGGAGTACCAAGCTGCCGTGGCCCAGCTCCTGGAGCTGCGACCGTTTTCCAGTCATCCTGAGCATGTCGATCTGGCCATAGCCCGACTCTATATCAAGTGGAAAAAGTACGACCAGGCCAGGAGATATCTGCAGGCACATCAGGGGCCCGCCTTCCTGGCAGAGTCCAGATATCTGCTGGCCCAGCTCTTTCTCCGGGCCAGGCTGCTGCCCGAGGCACTTGAGCAGGCCGAGGCGGTTGGTCCGGGGGAACCCCTGGCCAGCGAGTTCCTGCTCCTCCAGGCCCGAATCTTACAACTTCAGGGCCATAGCGACCAGGCTGTCATCCGGATGGAACAGGCCCTGCGTGGCGGCGATCGGCTCTCGGTGGAGGTCTATGCGGCCCTGGCCGCCCTCTATGAGCTGAGCGGTGAAGAGGCGATGGTGCGGCAGACCTATCTGCGGGCCACCCAGATCTTTCCTGATAACGATGAACTGCTCTATGAGTTTGCCCTGGTGCTTGAAGCCAGAGGAGAGCGGGCCCAGGCTCTGGCAACCATGGAGCGGGTTATTGGTCTGAATCCGGATCATGCCGCTGCCCTCAACTTTGTCGGCTATACCTGGGCCGAGGACAATGTCCGCCTGGACCAGGCCTTGGACTATATCAGCCGGGCAGTGGCCCTGGAACCGGACAACGGTTATATCCGAGACAGCCTGGGCTGGGTCTACTACCGGCTGGGCCGACTCGACCAGGCCCTCATCGAGCTGGAGGAGGCGGCGCGGCTGCTGCCGAAAGATCCCAGCGTCCAGCAACATCTGGCCGAGGTCTATCTCCAGAACCGTCAGCCGCTCCGGGCCCGTGCAGCCTTGCGCAAGGCGCTCACCCTTTATCCGGAAGAGAGCGCACAGTACCGGGCGCTTCAGGACAGGCTTAAGACCCTGGGCAGGGAGGGCGAGTGAACCTCTGGCCTGCTTTTTGGCGCTCCTGGCGCTCCCGGTGTTGCCGGTGTTACCACTGGCCGCTGCTCCTGCTCTGCAGCTGGCTCCTCTGGGGCTGCGGCGCCAAGATCGGCCCCCTGGAGCCGCTTACGCTGCCCGAGCAGAGCCGGGCAGCAGCCCTGTTCCAGGCCTACCAGGAGCGACCCAAGGTGGTTGCCCTGGATGCCGATGTGCAACTGAACTGGAATTTTTTTGCAGGCAGGGGAATGGTGGAGGGGATCTTACAACTCCAGCAGCCCTCCAGGTTGCGTCTGAGTGTGCTCGATCCCCTGGGTCGTGCCCTCCTGGTCGCGGCCACCGACGGGAGCGAGGTGACCGTGATCGATAGCAGGAGCGGCATCGCCTATCTGGGGAGCGTCGATTCCGAAAGCTGGCAGCGTTATGTTCCGGAGGTGATTGCTGCAACGGAGCTTTCCTATCTCCTGGCCGGCCAGCTGCCGCCAGATGGGTATGCCTTGGCAGAGGTCGGCCGGATCGGAGTTGGTGGAGATGGGGAGGTGGGGGAGTTCTGGTATCGGCTGCGTGGTGTTGACCGGGATCAGACCCTGCTGGTTCAGCTCGATTCGGACCAGGCGACCATCCGGCGTTGCCTCTTTCTGGATATGGAC
This sequence comes from Desulfogranum mediterraneum DSM 13871, assembly GCF_000429965.1. Classification (GTDB taxonomy): domain Bacteria; phylum Desulfobacterota; class Desulfobulbia; order Desulfobulbales; family Desulfobulbaceae; genus Desulfogranum; species Desulfogranum mediterraneum. Next base: position 66,057 of record NZ_AUCW01000003.1, on the reverse strand, counting down.
CAGGATGACCAGGAGGCTGCGGTGGAGCTGAGCTACAGCGACTATGCCACGGCAGGAGGAGGGCAGGGCCTCTGGCCTGGACGGATAAGGCTCAGCGGCAGCGCGGTCGGGGGGACGGTGGAGCTGCGGCTGGTGCAGGTCTTCTCGGTGCAGCCCCGGGACGCCTTGGCCAGGCCGCCGCAGATCCCCCCCTCGTACCGGCTTGAGCCCCTGCCCTGAACCCTTCAGGGCTGGGTTGCTGGCGTCGGCTCGATGGTGTTGATAATGATCACAAAGAGCTTTTCTTCCCGGAAGAAGAGCTGTTGGAGGTCATAGTTGTTGTTGGCCTCCAGGTCCAGGACCACCCGGATCTTTTCCGGGTTGCGGTGTTGCCCCACCCGGATCGCCTTGAGATAGGTCCCCTTGATTCTGTTGATCGTCTTCACCTCCGCTCCGAGTCGGGTATTGGCAAAGTCACACACCGCCCTGGGCACTCCCTCTTCGACCCCCTGGACCGTTGGCGGGTAGAAGCCGTTGAGTTGGAAGAGGATCATCTCTCCCTTGAGCGCGGAATTTTCATAACGGATGGACTCCAGGGTCGCTATCGTGGGTGCAGCAAGCTTCTGTTTGGCAGCAGGCCCAGGCAAAGGGGGCGGGGACAAGGGCTGTTGCGGCTCCAGCTTCACAGCGGCAGCCGGACCGGCCGGCTCTGCGTCCGGGAGCGGTGGGGTCGAGACCGCACCCGGGGGGGAAGGGGCGGGGGCGTCTGCAGCCCTGCTCCTGGAGAGGAGAATGGTCAGGGAGAAGTGGTCATCATCACGCGCCTGATGCACCGTCACCCCCGCCAGGCCTGCCAGGTCGAAGACGACCCTGGTCTTGGGATCACCGCCGCCATGCATGCCCACCCGGATTTGGCGGATGAGGGCACCGTTGGTGCTGGTCTGGTTTTGAATCGAGGCAGCGATCCTGGCGTCTTTGAAGTCAAAGACCAGCCTGGGCTTTTCACCTTTTAAAGTGAAACTATTTAGGATATAGGGTCCGTTGAGTTGCAGCACCACCTGCTCTCTGTCGGCAGAGAGGGCGGCGAAGTCGATGCGCTCAAGTCGCAGTCCCGCAGCTGTCGCGCTGACCGCAGAGAGGGTCAGGAGGATCAGAAACGAGCAGATAACAGTTATTCGTTGGTAATTCATTGTGTTTTGTGATCACCCAGGCGCTGGACGACCTTTGTCCAGGTCTGGGTGAATAAAAGTTAATAAACATGTTCCCCTTGCTGGATCGTTACAGGCGAGGCTTTGGGAATTACAGCCTACTTTATTTCTAATGTCAATACATAAACAGGTTAATGTCGATCAGATCCTGCCCCTTGTCCGTAAACCAGGGAGGTATATCGGCGGTGAGTTGAATGCAGAAACCAAGGCGTGGCAGGATGAGCAGATCCACTTTTGTCTCGTTTTTCCCGATCTCTATGAGATCGGGATGTCCCATCAGGGCTTGCAGATTCTCTATCATATCCTCAACAGCCGGAACGACAGTCTGGCCCACCGCTGCTATACCCCGGATATAGATATGGCAGCAGCCTTGAAGGAAGAGCAGCTGCCCCTCTTTTCCCTGGAGGCCAGGCTGCCCCTGCAGGCCTATGATGTGGTGGGCTTTACCCTGCCCTATGAGCTCTGCTATACCAATATCCTCACGGTCCTGGACCTGGCCGGTATCCCCTTCTATGCCGCTGAGCGCGGTGATGACCATCCCCTGGTGCTCGGCGGAGGGGCCGGGGCCCTCAACCCAGAGCCGGTGGCCGACTTCTTTGATGCCATTATCCTGGGTGACGGCGAGGAGATCATCGCCGAGGTGAGTATGCTCTTGGCTGAACTCAAGGCCGCAGGTGTACCCCGTCGGGAGATCTGCAGTCGTCTTGCCCGGGTTCCTGGCGTCTATGTGCCCTCCCTGTTTCGGCCCCGTTATGAGGGCAGCAGTCTCCTGGAGGTGACCCCCCTGGATCCTGACTACTCCTCGGTGAGTCGGAGGGTGATCCCTGAGATGCATGCCCCGGAGATTCTGGCCAAGCCCCTGGTCCCCGTTGTCAAACCGGTCCATGATCGCCTGGGGATCGAGATCGCCCGGGGTTGTACGCGGGGCTGCCGTTTCTGCCAGGCCGGGATCATCTATCGACCGGTCCGTGAGCGGAGTAGGGAAGAGATCATGGAGATGGCGGAAGCCGGGATCAAGGCCAGTGGTTTTGATGAGCTGGCCCTGCTCTCCCTCTCCAGCGGTGATTACTCCTGTATAGCCCCTCTGCTCACCTCGCTGATGGATCGTTTTGCCGCCGAGTATGTCTCGGTCTCCATGCCCTCCATGCGGGTGGGGACCCTTACCCCGACCCTGATGGATCAGATCAAGCGGGTCCGCAAGACCGGCTTTACCGTGGCTCCTGAGGCGGGTACCGACCGTCTGCGGGAGGTGATCAACAAGGGGATCAGCGAAGAAGACCTGCTCACCACCTGCAGGGATGCCTTTAGTTTTGGCTGGAAACTGATTAAATTTTATTTCATGATCGGGCTGCCCACCGAGACCAGGGAGGATCTGGAGGCCATTGTCGAGCTGGTCCAAAAGGCCAGGCTCGAGGCCGGGCCCGGCAAGGTGAAACAGGTGACCATCAACGTCAGTGTGGGCACCTTTGTGCCCAAGCCCCATACCCCCTTTCAGTGGGAGGCGCAGCTCTCCATGGACGAGTCCCTGGCAAAGATCAGCCGCTTGAAGGAGCTCTTGCCCAGAAAGGGATTTGCCCTCAAGTGGCATGATGCCCGTCAATCCTATCTGGAGGGGGTCTTTTCCCGGGGGGATCGACGCCTGGCCCCCCTGCTGATCAGGGCCTGGGAGATGGGGGCCCGTCTGGACGGCTGGTCCGAGCATTTTAACCTCGAGCGTTGGCAGGAGGCGGCCCTGGAGTGCGGGCTTGATCTCGATGACTATCTGCGGGCCCGGGCCCTGGATGAGATCCTGCCCTGGGATCACCTGAAGAGCGGTGTTGGCCGGGACTTCCTGCTCCAGGAGCGGGAGCGGGCCCTGGAACGCAGCTATACCAAGGATTGCCGGGTCCATGGCTGCCAGCAGTGCGGTCTCTGCGATTTTTCCACCCTCCGTCCGCAGGTCCATGGGGATAAAGAGGCGCCGCTGGCACCCACCAGCCCCATGATGAGTTCCCTTAGCAAAAAGGAGCAGGGGGAGCGGCCGGCCTTTAGCTACCGGGTCGACTATGCGCGCCTGGGCGACAGCCGTTTTTACGGTCACCTGGAGATCCTCCAGCTGATCTTCCGGGTCCTGCAGCGGGCCGAGCTGCCCCTGCTTTTTTCCCAGGGCTTCAACCCCTCACCCAAGGTCTCCTTTAGTCAGGCCCTGCCCGTGGGCATGGAGAGTCTGGCCGAGTTCTTTGAGATGGAACTGGCCTCCCCCCTCAACTCCCTGAGCCAGACCGTGGAGCGGCTCAACAGCCAGCTTCCTCCCACCATCCGGGTGAGCGGGATCAAGCCGGTGAAAAAGGCGGGCCAGGCCAGTTTCCGGGCCCTCTACCGGATTGAGGAGACCGGGGTGGATCCAGAGGCTTTGGCAACCAGGCTGCAAGACTTCTCCGAACTGGACCACCTCTGGATCGAGCGGATCAGAAAGCGGAAAAAAAGGCAACTGGATCTCCGCCCCCTGGTGGAATCCATAGGGCTTGAGGAGAATATTCTGGTCCTGGCCCTCTACCATTATCATGGCCAGGCCGGGACCAACCCCAGGGAGATCCTGGAGCATGGTCTGGGGCTCTCTCCCCGTCAGGCCCTGCTCTCCCGGATCACCAAGCTTGCCATCCAGGAGGTGGAGACCCCTGCCTGAGAGGGCTTGTGGATGTTGCCGCCTTGGAGGGGGCGCAACTCCTTGCCCGGCCCTGCCGGCAGCAGGCGGGAGGAGCGGGCCTCCTTTTTTTAAAGAAACAGAGAAGAGGGGAGGAGAGCCCATGAACAGGTCTGTTGTCCAGGAAGCCCAGCTGCTGCTGAGCCGCTGCTCTGGTCCCGGAAATTCCAGCTGCGCTGGCTGGCAGAGGGTGGTCGGTCCAGGTGTAGGTGTCAGGGGATGAGGAGATGCGGTTCATGATTGGAAACAGGAGAGGCGTCGGTGCGAGGATATGGGGGCTGCTCTTTTCCTGGCTGCTCTGTCTGTTGTCCTGGCAGCTGGCTCCAGCCGTCTGCCCGGAGTATCCGGAGCTGATCGAGAACGGCGGCTATGGGGTCGGCGTAGTCGCTGCGCCTCCCTTGGCTGAGGGCTGTAACCTGGACCAAGCCTATATCCCGGCCAGCATCATCAAGATCATCACTGCCCAGGCTGCCTTCCGTATCCTGGGCCCTTCCCATCGCTTTGGCACCGAGTTCCATCTGGATCGGAGCCAGAACCTCTATATCAGGGGGAGCGGTGACCCGCTCTTGATCTCGGAAGAGGTCCGGCGGGTGGTTGGCCGCTTGCAGGCCCATGGACTGCGGCGGGTTCAGGGGCTGTTCATCGATGACAGCCTGCTGGCAGTCGAGGGCAGCCCGCCTGGGAGCGGCAACAGTGCCAATGCCTATGATGCCCCGGTGAGTGCCACAGGGGTGAATTTCAATACCCTGCCCATCCGGGTGGATGGGCAGGGTCGGGTCAGTTCTGCGGAACCACAGACACCGCTCTTGCCGCTGATGCAGGCCGTGGCACCCGGGCTGGCGCCTGGCCGTCATCGACTCAACATCACGGGCAGAGGGGGGGTGCCCGGGAAACAGGCTGCCCGCCACAGCGCGGAGTTGTTTGCTGCCATCATGGCAGAGGCAGGCATAGCGGTTCAGGGTCCGCTGGGAGAGCGGCCGGTTCCTGCCGGGGCCACCCTGCTCTTGGTCAGCCATAATCCAAGAACCTTGGAAGAGGTGATCCAGGCCATGCTTCGCTACTCCTCAAATTACATCGCCAACCAGCTCTTTCTGGCCTGTGGAGCCAAGAGGTTCGGTAGCCCTGCCACCTGGGAAAAGGGTGCTGCTGCCGTGGCCGAGCTGCTTGACGCGGAGTTGAGTCCTGCCGCCCGAACTGCAACGGTGGTGGTGGACGGGGCCGGCTTGTCCAGGGAGAACAGGGTAACGGTTCGCAGCATGCTGGAGATACTGCGTCTCTTTGCCGGCCACGGCTCCCTCTTGCCCAGGCAGCGGAATGTTCGGGCCAAAACCGGCACCCTGGAGGGGGTTTATAATTATGCCGGCTACCTGGGCGATGGCAGTCCCTATGTGATCCTGCTCAACCAGGAAAAGAATCAGCGTGCCCGGGTCCTGGATCGGCTCTGTCGGCAGCATCCCGGCCTGGTGCACTCCGGAAAGAGGGCTGGGCTCATCGGCGGCAAATAAAGCGAGTTACGGAATAGACAATCACCACTTCAGGCTTATAGTTTATCCAGCGCAGGATCACTGCGCCAAACACTAACCAGCAAACATGTGACACGACACAAGGACTATGGAGTATTACCAGAAACTGGGCGTGGCCAAAGATGCCTCTGCCGCGGAAATTAAAAAGGCCTATCGAAAACTGGCCCTCAAGCATCACCCGGATAAAAATCCCGGTGATGCCGAGTCAGAGCGAAAATTTAAAGAGATCAGTGAGGCCTATGCCGTGCTCTCCGATCCAGAGAAGCGGCAGCAGTATGACACCTTTGGTGCCAACGGCTTTCAGCAGCGCTATTCCCAGGAAGACATCTTTCGGGGCTTTGATCTCAACGATATCCTGCGTCAGTTTGGCTTTGGTGGTAATTCCTTTCGTTCAGCAGGAGGTTTTCAAGGCCATCAGCAGGGCGGCTCCCCCTTTGAATCCTTTTTCAGCCAGGCAGGGGCAGGGATGCGCACCAATGGCTGCGCTGGCGGCGGTTGCAGTTCCAGGCAGGCGGTCAAGGGCAAGGACCTGACCTTTGAGTTGAAGATCAGCCTGGAAGATGTGCTCAATGGTGCGGAAAAGGTCATCAGCCTGCGCCATAACGGACAACCCAGAAACGTGACCGTTAAGGTACCTCCGGGGATCGAGGCGGGCAAGCGGCTGCGGCTGAGCGGCAAGGGCAGTCCTTCTTCGGGCGGGGGACCTCCCGGTGATCTCTACCTCAAGGTTGCTGTCGACAATGATACCCTGTTCCATCGTGATGGTGATGACCTGCTTCTGGAGCAACGGATTCCCTTTAGTCAGGCCTGTCTGGGGACCACGGTGGAGATCACCACCCTGGAGGGCAAGAAGTTCAATGTCAAGGTGCCGTCCGGGGTCCAGCAGGAGTCGAAACTACGGATCAAGGGACATGGGTTGCCCTCCGGTCCCGGCGGGACCCGGGGCGATCTGCTGGTCAAGATAGCCATCCGGATTCCCACCGAGCTCAACCAGGAACAGGAGGCCCTGATCAAATCTCTGGCCCAGGCTGCCCTCTAGGAACCAGGAGGCGAGCCTCGAAAATCAGGCGCCTCACACCCGCGCCTCACATCCGCGCCCCACGACCATGGGAGCCTGGGAGTGAACAAAGCCCCCCTTCTTGCCGGCAAGAAGGGGGGCTTTGTTGTGTCCAAGAGCGGCTGGTGCAGCACAGGCCGCCCTGCTCCCTGATGGTGGTTTCTGCTGATTTCCTAGGCCATCATGCCTTGGATGGCCTGACCCAGTCGCTCTATTCCGCGCTCGATGGTTTCCGAATCCATGCAGGAGAAGTTCAGCCGCAGGGTATTGCAGTCCTGGCGGTTGACATAAAAGGGGGTACCCGGGACAAAGGCAACCTTTTCCCGGATAGCGGTATGGAAGAGTTCCATGGCCGAGATCGCAGCAGGCAGGGTTACCCAGAGGAACATGCCGCCCTCTGGATTGGTGCAGTGCACTCCGGCCGGGAAGTGGCGGCCAATGGCCGCCACCATGGCCTCCTTCTGCCGGCCATAGGCCTGGATAATGCGGTTGACATGGAGGTCGAGATCGTTATCTCTCAGATACTGATGGAGGATCCGTTGGGCCAGATAGTCGGTGTGCAGGTCTGAGGCCTGCTTGGCGATGAGCAGCTTTTCCATGAGCTGGGGCGGCGCTACCAACCAGCCTATTCGGAGGGCAGGGGCAACGGTCTTGGAAAAGGAGCCCAGGAGGACGGTCTGCTCCGGGATCAGGGAGAGGAAGTTTTCTCTGGGATGGCCGGAAAAACGCAGCTCTCCATAGGGATCGTCCTGGATGAGGATACAGTGGCTCTCCCTGATCCGAGCGGCCACCGCTGCCCGGTTGTCACTGCTGTAGGAGATGCCCGAGGGATTTTGAAAGTTGGGTACCGTATAGAGCAGCTTGGGGGAACATCGGTCCAGGACCTGCTCCAGAGCAGGGATATCCATCCCCGCTTCATCCACTGCAATGGTTTCAAACTGCGGGCGGTACATGGAAAAGGCCTGGATGGCGCCCAGATAACCGGGAGCCTCGATCATCACCGGATCACCACTGTTGATCAGGGTCTTGCCCAGGAGATCCAGTCCCTGCTGGGAGCCGGTGGTGATCAGGATATGCTCCGGCGCCACCTCCAGCTGCTGCTTTTGACGGTAGCGTTGGGCGATAAATTCCCGCAGCGGGAGGTAGCCTTCGGAGTTGGCATACTGGAGGGCATCCATGCCTGCCTGGGAGAAGACCGTGTCAGCGGCCTGCTGCAGAGCCTGGACCGGAAAGAGCTGGCGGTTGGGCAGGCCGCCAGCAAAGGAGATGATGGAGGGATCCAGGGTGACCTTGAGGATCTCCCGGATAAAGGACTGGGGGACATCGGTGATGCGGTCAGAGAAGAGGGAGTCCATGGCAAGCGTACTGGTCAATGGGAACGGGGGAGGCCCTGAGGAGCAGGGTCTTAATAGTTCTGGTCGGCGTAGCTGAGCCAGCCGCCTGCTTCGACCAGTTGCTTGTCAAAGGGGTTCAGGGTAAAGGAACAGTTCACTGCCTGTCCCCCTGCCGGGGTGGCGGTGATCCGCTCCTGGCCCAGGTCAACCTCGATGGAGACCTCGCCCTCCAGTGCAAAGAGGGCGTCCAGATCGGCGGGGGCCAACTCCACGGCCAGGATGCCGCAGTTGAACATGTTCTGCCGGAAAATCCGGGCAAAACTCTGGCCGATGACCAGGTTGATGTCATTGACCTCCAGGGCCCAGACCGCATGCTCACGGGAGGAGCCGCAGCCGAAGTTGGAGCGGGTGACCAGGGACCTGGCCTGCTCCATCTGGGGTGAGTGGGGATCAAAGGTCTGGTCTTCCAGGTGGAGGTCCTCCAGCAGGTGGGGCTGGAGAGCCTTCTTGGTGATTTCGGTCAGGTACCTGGCCGGAATGATTTCGTCGGTGTTGATGTCGTCTCGGTCGATGAAGACCGCTGGGCCGCCAAAGTGTTTCATCGGATATGCCTCTTGGGTTGGCTTGGTGGTGGCGTGATGGTATTGGACAAAGGGGGTCAACTGAGCAGTTCACGGGGATCGGTGATCACCCCGGTGACGGCGGCCGCAGCTGCACTGGCCGGGCTCATCAGGTGGACCATGCCGCCCTTACCCATTCTGCCGTTGAAGTTTCGGTTGGTGGTTGAGGCGCAGACCTCGCCCTCGGCCAGCACGCCGCTGCTCATGCCCAGACAGGCGCCGCAGGTGGGGTTGAGCACACAGAAACCACTGTCCATGAAGATCTTGATCAGTCCCTCTTCCAGGGCCTGAGAGTAGATGGCCGGCGTGGCAGGGGTCAGGATCCCCCGTACACCAGGGGCGACCATCCTGCCGTCCAGGATGGCGGCTGCCTCACGGATATCTTCGATTCGGCCGTTGGTGCAGGAGCCGATGTAGACCTGGTCGATCCGGGAACCGGCAAGCTCTGTGATGGCCTTGACGTTATCGGGCCTGTAGCCGAAGGTGACCTGGGGGAGCAGCTCGGAGACGTCCAGGGTGAGGGTTCGGGCATACTCGGCATCCGGGTCGGAGTGCCACTTTGCAAAGTCGCTCACCGCTGCCTCCAGGGTGGGGTAGTCGTCCTGGATGAATGGCCAGAGGTAGCGGGCCGTGGTCTCGTCGGGCAGACAGACGCCGGAGGTGGCTCCCGCCTCCACGGCCATGTTGCAGAGGGTCATCCGTGAGGCCATGTTCATCGCCTCCACCACCGGGCCGCCGAACTCGATCACCATGTCGGTGGCGCCGTTGACGGTGAGCTCCCTGATGATGGCCAGGATGATATCCTTGGCCACGACCCCCTGCCGGAGGCTGCCCTTGAGTTCAACCTTCAGTGACTGTGGGGTTCTGAAGGCGCAGACGCCCTTGAGGATACCCACCTCCAGGTCGGTGGTGCCCACGCCGGCGGCAAAGGCGCCAAAGGCCCCGTGGGTGCAGGTATGGGAATCGCCCATGATCACGGTGTAGCCGGGGCGGATGAAGCCCTTTTCCGGGAACAGGGCGTGGCAGACCCCGTTTCGACCGATATCAAAGAAGTCCTTGATCTGGTGGCGGGCCGCCCAGTCGCGCATGATCTTGGCCTGGGTGGCGGTCTTGGAGTCTTTGGCCGGGGTAACGTGGTCGATCACGGCCTTGATTTTGCTGGGGTCACAGACCCGATCCATACCCTTTTCCACCAGGTCCATGATGGCGATTGGGGTGGTGATTTCATGGCACATGATCACATCGAGATCCAGGATCATGTTGCCCGGGGTCGGGGTGTCCCGTCGATGGGCGGCAAAAATTTTTTCGGTGATGGTTTGTCCCATGTCGTTCTCCTGGAGGCAAAGAGGCATCAATCAGGGCTGCACCGGTGCCGGCAGGCAGTTCCGGTCAGCTGGATAATTACGGATTATAGAGAGTCACATTAAATACACCCAGTGATGCGATTCGTCAATTTTTTCCTGGAGCCCGGCCGGGCTGGTGGAGAGGAGTGTTGCACAGAGGGAAATGGATGGCATATACTAGATGGATCAGAATGACGAGACAGATCAGAATGGTTCTGGTCGCACCTTAGGGTGGTGGTACCTGCCTTATGGGAAATACAAAGGGAAATACAAAGGGAAATGAAATGGGAATGGTAAAGATCTGTAGAACTGGTCCGCCCCCCTGGTGCTGGCTGTCAGCCGCGGCTCTGCTCTGTCTCCTTGGCCTGGTGGCCGCACTCCCCTCCCTGGCCGCCCACGGGGTGAGCCTGGATGGCAGCCTGAAGTATGCTCCCGGATTTGAGCGCTTCGACTATACCTCGCCCCGGGCCAGGCAGGGGGGGAGCCTGACCCTCCATGACCTGGGCGGTTTTGACAAGCTCAACCCCTTTACCCTCAAGGGGGTGCCGCCGTTGGGACTCTCCCTCTATGTCTTTGAGACCCTTACCGTTCCCAGTCTGGACGAACCCATTGCCAGCTACGGCCTTCTGGCCAGGGATATCAGCCTGGCCCCGGACAAACGCTCGGTCACCTTTACCCTGGATGAGCGCGCCCGCTTCTCCGACGGCAGCCAGGTCATGGCCGAGGATGTGCTCTTCTCCCTCAATACCCTGAAGGGCGATGGGGCCCATCCCTTTTACCAGGCCTACTTCCACGATATCAGCGATGCCCAGATCCTGGGGCCAGGGGTGATCCGCTTCAACTTCGCCCGGGTCAACCGGGAACTCCATCTGATCGCCGGTCAGTTGCCGATCCTCAGTAAACGCTTTTACCAGCAACACCCCTTTGCTCCCAGGCAGGGGCAAGGGGCCATGGCGGTTCCGGTGGGCTCAGGGCCCTATCTGGTGGCCGAGGTCAAGCCGGGGAAATCGATCCAGTATCGCAAGAATCCCAACTACTGGGCCGTCGATCATCCCACCCGAAGGGGGATGTTCAACTTTTCCACCATCACGGTCAAGTACTTCAAGGATCAGATCGTCAGTGTGGAGGCCTTTAAGGCCGGAGAGTATGATCTGATGTACGTCAACATGGCCAAACAGTGGGAGCGTGATCTCCGCGGTCCCCTGTTTGAGCGTGGCCTGTTGAAGAAGACCGCCTTCCCCCATCACAACAACGCCGGCATGCAGGGCTTTGTCTTTAATACCCGCAACCCCCTCTTTGCCGACCGCCAGGTACGGCGGGCCATCGGCCTGGCCTTTGACTTTGAGTGGACCAATCAGGCCCTGTTCTATAACCAGTACACCCGGACCAACTCCTACTTTGCCAACTCCGAGCTGGCGGCCAGGGGCTTGCCCTCGGCTGGGGAACTGGCCCTGCTGGAGCCCTTTAGGGAGCAGCTGCCGGCCGAGGTCTTTACCACCGCGCTGGCGCCAGCCAGCACCGCTGCCCCCGGAAGTCTGCGCGCGAACCTGCGTCAGGCCAGACAGATCCTCAGGGAGCAGGGCTGGGAGGTGAAGGACGGGGTCTTGCGCCGCGGCGACCAGGAGTTTCGATTTGAGATTATCCTGGTCAGTCCCTCTTTTGAACGGGTGATGGCACCTTTTGTCAATAATTTGAAAAAGCTGGGTATTGAGGCCAGCTACCGGACCATTGATCCGGCCCTCTATGCCGATCGGCTGAAGAATTTTGACTTTGAGATGACGGTGTCGGTCTTTGCCCAGTCCCAGTCCCCGGGCAACGAGCAACGTGATTACTGGACCAGCCAGGCTGCAGGCCGCAAGGGCTCCAGGAACCTGGCCGGGGTCGGTGATCCGGTGGTGGATCTGCTGGTAAATAAGGTGATTTACGCCAGCAGCCAGGCAGAGTTGACCGCTGCCTGTCGAGCCCTTGACAGGGTTTTATGGTATGGCTACTATGTGGTTCCAAACTGGTATCTTGCCAGCCAGCGTCTTGCCTATGTCTCGCGCCTGCAGTATCCCAGCCAGCTACCGCTCTACTATAACTATGCACAATTTTTGCATACCTGGTGGAGTGGGGAGTAGCTGCGAAGCCGAGGTCTGCGCGCAATGGTTTCTGCGGCCCTGCTGCGCGGCAATGCCAGGCCTACTGTAACATCACGAGTAACGAGTCAATGAGGAATTATGCCAGCTTCAGCTGAAAAGAGCAGTAAGGACCAGCAGTGGATTTACCTGACCGGTAAAGAGATCTACCAGTTCTTTCACAAGGTCAAGGGACGGTTACAGGGCATCACGGTGTATGCCCTGGTCGGCAAGAGTGGGACCGGTAAGAGCTTTCGGGCCAAACTCCTGGCGGAAAAAATCGGGATCCCCTACATCGTCGATGATGGCCTCCTGATCCACGAGGCCACCATCCTGGCCGGCAGATCAGCCAAGCAGGAGAAGAACTATATCAGCGCCATCAAGACCGCCCTCTTTACCGACGATGTCCACCGCGACCGGATGGTGGAGGTGATCCAGAAGAAGAAGGTCAAGAAGATCCTGCTGATCGGTACCTCGGATAAGATGGTGGCCCGGATGGCCGACCGGCTGGATCTGCCGCCGATCTCCCAGATCATCAAGATCGAGGAGATCGCCAGTAAGGAGGATATCGAAAATGCCATCAAGTCCCGCTTCGAAGAGGGCAAGCATGTCATCCCGGTCCCTGCCATCGAGATCAAACGGGACTATGCCCAGATTCTCTCCGATTCCATCCGGATCTTTTTTAAGGGCAGCCGTAACCTTGATGGGGTCAAGAAGGCCCGTTTTTTTGATAAGTCCGTGGTTCAGCCCGACTTTCATCCCGAGGAAAAGACGCCCGGCTCGGTCAGGATATCTGAGGCGGCCCTCACCCAGATGATCCTCCACTGTATCGACGAGTATGACTCGGAGGTCCAGGTGCAGAAGATGAAGGTCAGGACCGCCCGCAGCGGCTACGGCATCAGTCTCTATGTGGGGGTTCCCTACGGCAAGACCCTGGCAGGCGGGCTCCATGAGCTGCGCGCCTATATCCGGGACCGTCTCCAGCGTTATACCGGTATCATCTTGGATTCACTGGAGATATCCATTGATGAGATCTCAGAAAGAAAGAAAGAGGAACACGAGTAAACGGTCTCATCCCCAGTGACCACCCTGTTCCCTGTTGCCTTCCTTAAAAAATCTCCCTACCCCGCGTACCTGTGGATATTACCAGTTTCGGCCGTTATTTAACCCTTGACTGCCTGCTTGGAATATTGTTATAAATCCTGAGTTTTGAGTGATTTCTCTGGAAGAAGTTGTGCTGGGTGCAAATATCGAATCATGGATAATGGAGGGGTAAAGTAACCGGTAAGTCTCAACACTAAGCACCGGTTGCCTGTGCTAATATCCTGTCTTTCTTGTCTGTTTTTTCTTTTTGCTTCGGGTGAATTCATCCGCCGCCACTTCTTTGTATATCGCTTGACTCATACTTGGCACCTGGTATCGGTGCCGGGTCTTGAGTGGTTTTTTCGGATATGGCAGCGGTAAAATGGACGTTGGCGGAAGATGTTCCGGTACCATCCGGAGATCTTTCAGACGTGGGTTTCAACCCGAATTAGTGCCTCACGCATTAATTTTCCCTGCAGTTCCTGCCTGTAACAGTACCTGAAAACCGGTCAGTTCCCTTGAGTCGTGTTTTGTCGTTGAGAACCACATTATGATGTCGGTTTATAAACCGACTTCCTTCAACGCGGTCCTCCTCAACCAACATCGACCCTGCCTCCGCTGACGGTGTTCTCCGGTGTGTTGCGGGGCATGCATGTCGACCGCACTGGTAATGACGACCATACTTGGTCCTGATTACCGCCCAGCCTGCGCTGCGTCTTACCGAATCTATCCCCGAAAAAGCGAGTGACATTCACTTGGAACTCGTAGCATTAGTGTCAATAGGAATTTGTAATAACTTTACTTCTCTAGGAGACCGCCCATGGTTTATGAACGGTACTCCGCAAAAGGATGCGTCTATGAAAATTCATGAGTATCAGGCCAAGGAATTATTCCGAAAATACAATGTACCGACCCCCAATGGCAAGGTCGCTTACAAGACAGAAGAAGTTGAGAAAATTGCGGATGAGTTTGGACTCCCTGTAGTGGTAAAGGCCCAGGTGCATGCTGGTGGCCGTGGTAAGGGCGGTGGTGTCAAGCTTGCCAAGACCAAAGAAGAAGTAAAAGAGTGTGCAGATGCCATCATCGGTATGACCCTGGTTACCAAGCAGACCGGCGCCGAAGGGAAGAAGGTTAACAAGGTCCTGGTTGAGCAGGGCGTTTCCATCAAGAAGGAACTCTACCTTTCCGTTATTCCTGATCGTGAGACCTCCACCGTGGCCATCGTCTGTAGCCAGGATGGTGGTATGGATATCGAAGAGGTGGCCGCCAAGACCCCTGAGCGGATCATCACCGTCAGTGTCAGTCCGGTTACCGGTATCCAGCCCTTCCATATGCGTCAGGTCTGCTTTGGCCTGGAGTTGGAAAAAGAGCTGATGAAGCCCATGTCAGCTTTGGTGAAAAACCTCTACAACCTGTTCGTGGATTATGACTGCTCCATGCTGGAGATCAATCCTCTGATCATCACCGAAGAGAATGGTATCATCGCTCTGGATGCCAAGATCGATGTGGACGGGAACGCCATGTATCGTCATGCAGACGTCAAAGAGATGCATGATCCTGAGGAAGAAGATCCCATCGAACTGGAAGCCAGTGAGCATGGCCTCAACTACATCAACCTGGACGGCAACGTGGGTAACATCGTGAACGGTGCCGGCCTGGCCATGGCCACCATGGATATCGTCAAGATGGCTGGTGCCTCTCCTGCAAACTTTCTTGACGTTGGAGGCGGAGCAAACGCTGATGCCATTGAGAACGGTTTCCGTTTGATCATGAGCGATCCCGCTGTGAAAGGAATTTTGATCAATGTATTCGGTGGTATTCTCCGTTGCGATATCCTGGCCCAGGGTGTGGTTCAGGCTGCTACCAAGCTGAGTCTTTCTGTGCCTGTCGTTGTCCGGATGGAAGGCACAAACGTTGAAGAAGGTCGTAAGATCCTGGCTGATTCAGGACTCGATCTGGTCAATGCCGTAGATCTGGCCGACGCCGCTGAAAAGGTAGCAGCACTGGTAGCCTGATACACTAGAGTTCTCAAATCACCGTCTCCAGCAGTTCTTCTCCCGGCGACGGCTGATGACTCTTTTTAAACGGAAATTACAACTATACCCATAGAGGAATACAATGAGCGTTTTTGTAAACAAAGACACACGTCTACTTGTACAAGGTATTACCGGCCAGGAAGGCCAATTTCATGCACGGTCCTGTATCGCCTACGGAACCAACGTCGTTGCCGGTGTTACCCCTGGTAAGGGTGGTCAGAAGATGGACGATGTACCCATCTATAACTCTGTCAGGGAAGCCCGGGCTGCCTCCGGCGCCAACGCCTCCATGATCCTGGTACCGCCCCCCTTTGCCGCCGACGCCATCATGGAAGCCGCCGATGCCGGTATCGAACTGGTGGTCTGTATCACCGAGGGAATCCCGGTCATGGATATGATGCGGGTCAAGAACTACCTGGCCACCAAGACCACCCGTCTGATCGGTCCCAACTGCCCAGGCATCATGACTCCGGGCGAGTGCAAGATCGGTATCATGCCCAACACCATGGGCAAGCCTGGTAATGTCGGTGTTGTTTCCCGTTCCGGAACCCTGACCTATGAGGCTGTTCACCAGCTGACCCAGGTTGGCTTTGGCCAGACCACCTGCATCGGTATCGGCGGTGACCCCATCAACGGCACCAACTTCATCGATTGTCTGGAGGCCTTTGAGGCGGATCCCGAGACCAAATCCATCGTCATGATCGGTGAGATCGGTGGTAATGCGGAAGAGGATGCCTGCGAGTGGATCAAGGCGAACACCAAGAAGCCTGTTGTTGGTTTTATTGCAGGACTGACCGCTCCTCCAGGTCGTCGCATGGGCCATGCCGGTGCGATCGTCAGTGGCGGTAAGGGTACTGCTGAAGCTAAGATCGAGGCAATGAAGGCCAGCGGCGTTCATCATTGCGAGAACCTCGGTAAAATGGGCGATCTTTGTAAAAAAGTTTTCTAATTCTTTGATTACCGATACCCAGGGCCTGTTGCCGGTGTACCAGGGACAGGCCCTGTACTCATAATTGAAGCACGGGATCTTTACTGAATTCTGCAGCAAGGAGACAGCATGAGTAGTACAACAAAAGAAAAAATAGAAGAGCTGAAAAAGCGCAGAGCCGCAGCTCTTCTCGGTGGCGGCCAGGCCAAGATTGACAAGATCCACGCCAAGGGAAAAAAGACCGCCCGTGAACGCATCAATCAACTCGTCGATCCGGGTTCCTTCGAGGAGTATGATTGTTTTAAACTCCACCGATGTGTCAACTTCGGCATGGAGAAGACCAAGTTTGCCGGTGACGGTATTATAACCGGTTGCGGCAAGATCAATGGCCGTCCCGTATACCTGTATGCCCAGGACTTTTCTGTTCTGGCCGGCTCTCTTTCCGAAACCCTTGCTGAAAAGATTGTCAAGGTTATGGAACTTGGCATGAAGAACGGTATCCCGGTCATCGGTCTGAACGACTCCGGTGGTGCCCGCATCCAGGAAGGCATTGAAGCCCTGCGCGGTTACACCGACATCTTCCTGAGAAACATCCTTGCCTCAGGGGTTGTTCCCCAGATCTCCGGTGTGTTCGGCCCCTGTGCCGGTGGTGCGGTCTACTCCCCCGCCCTCACCGACTTCATTGTTCAGGTTAAAGAGCAGTCCTACATGTTCCTGACCGGTCCCAAGGTGGTCAAGACGGTACTCAACGAAGATGTCACCGTTGAGCAGCTCGGTGGGGCCTCCATGCATACCACCAAGAGCGGGGTGACCGATTATGGTGCGGAGAATGAGGATGATGCCATCTGGTACATCCAGACCCTGCTCTCCTACCTGCCCCAGAACAACATGGAAGATCCGCCAGTGGTCGAGAGTGATGATCCGACCACCCGTCGCTGTGAGAGCCTCAACGACATCATCCCGGACAACCCCAATGCGGCCTATGACATGAAAAATGTCATCTGCGAGACCGTGGATGACGGCGTCTACTTTGAGATCAAGGAAAACTTTGCGCCCAATATCGTGATCGGTTTTGCCCGCTACGGTGGTAAGAGTGTTGGTATTCTCGCCAACCAGCCTGCCTACTATGCCGGTGTGCTCGATATCGATGCCTCCATCAAGGGTGCCCGCTTTGTTCGCTTCTGTGACTGTTTCAACATCCCGGTCATCACCTTTGTCGATGTTCCCGGCTTCCTGCCAGGAACCGATCAGGAGTTCGGTGGTGTTATCCGTAACGGCGCCAAGCTGATGTACGCCTACGGTGAAGCCACGGTACCCAAGATCACCATCATCACCCGTAAGGCCTATGGTGGAGCCTACTGCGTTATGTCCTCCAAGCATCTGCGCTGCGATGTCAACTACTCCTGGCCCACCGGTGAGATCGCCGTTATGGGTGGTAAGGGAGCGGTTGAGGTGCTCTATGCCCGGGCAGCCAAGGGTGAAGACGATCCTGCTGCATTCCTGGCCGAAAAGGAAGCAGAGTATACCACCAATTTCTCGAATCCTTACTGTGCTGCGGAACGTGGCTACATCGATGACGTCATCGAGCCTGCCGAAACCCGGACCCGCATCATCAATGCCCTGGCTTCAATCGGCGGCAAGCGTGACACCAATCCTGCCAAGAAGCATGGTAATATTCCGCTGTAACGGGAACTAGTCGACCACTAGGATCTGAAAAGATGCAGTGAATAACCTATCATCAAAGGGTGAAACGATGGCAAAACCAAAAAACAAGAAAATGGCAGCAGCACTGGCTGCGGTAAATGCCTATCTGCAGCAGGAAGCCGAGGCCGCCTATCTGGAACAGCAGGCCGCCGCTGCAAATGCTGCCCAGGCAGGACCCAATCTCTGGGCCATAAGTGGTCGCCAGGAAATGATGACCATGCGTAGAATGATGCAGCTGCGCGCGTTTTAATTGTGCTTCACACAGTTTTCGATGTTTAACGATAAGTATTAGAGGAGAAACAGAAAATGAGCGACCAAGTAACACAGACCGCCATGAACTACGATGCTGACCGTCCTGCGGCAGCAAATCCAGTAAAAGTCATGGACCTTAGTCTCCGCGACGGACATCAGTCCCTGTTCGCCACCCGTGGCCGTACAGAAGACATGATTCCTGTCGCGGAAATGATGGACGAGATCGGCTTCTGGGCCATCGAGACCTGGGGTGGAGCTACTTTTGATACCATGCACCGTTTCCTCAACGAAGATCCATGGGAACGTCTGCGTACCCTGAAGCGTTACATCAAGAAGACCCCCTTCTCCATGCTGCTTCGCGCCCAGAACCTGGTCGGCTACCGTAACTACGCCGATGACCTGGCCCTGGCCTTTGTCGAGCGTGCTGCAGAAAACGGGATGGACATCTTCCGTACCTTTGACGCCCTCAACGACTACCGTAACTTTGAGACTGTCGTGAAGCAGATCAAGGCATCTGGTAAGCATTTCCAGGGTTGTATCTGTTATACCCTGACCGAGCCCCGTCTTGGTGGTGATCTCTACAATATCGACTACTATGTCAACAAGGCCAAAGACCTGGATTCCATGGGTGCAGACTCCATCTGTATCAAGGACATGGCCGGTCTGATCGCTCCCTACGATGCCTATGCCATCGTTAAGGCCATCAAAGAGAACACCGACACCCCGGTACACCTGCACTCCCACTTCACCTCCGGTATGTCTCCGCTGAGTCACCTCAAGGCCATCGAGGCCGGGGTTGACATCATCGATACCTGTATGTCCCCATACGCCTACCGCACCGCTCACGCCGCAGTAGAGCCGATCGTCATGGGTCTGTTGGGTACCAACCGCGACACCGGTTTTGATATCAAGAAACTGGCTGAGATCAACGAAGTGCTTGAGAAAGAGGTTATGCCCAAGTACAAGCACCTTCAGGATGACTCCAAGTTCTCCATCATCGATATCAACGTCCTGCTCCACCAGACCCCGGGCGGCATGCTCTCCAACCTGGTGAACCAGCTGCGTGAGATGGATTCCCTGGATAAGATCGACGACGTCTACAAAGAGCTGCCCAAGGTACGTAAGGACCTGGGTCAGATTCCGCTGGTTACCCCCACCAGCCAGATCGTCGGCATCCAGACCGTCAACAACGTCCTCTTTGACACCCCGGATGAGCGCTACAAGATGATCACCGGTCAGGTTAAGGATCTCTGCTACGGTCTCTACGGTAAGACCGCTGTGCCGATCAACGAAGAGGTACAGAAGAAGGCCCTCAAGGGCTACGATCGTGGCGAGGAGCCCATCAGCTGCCGTCCTGCCGAGGTACTCGAGCCTGAGATGGAGAAGGCCAAGGCTGAGATCGGCGATCTGGCCAAGGACATCGACGACCTGATCCTCTACGCCATCTACCCGGTAACCGGTAAGAAGTTCCTGGAGTGGAAGTACGGTGTAGCTGAGCCGCCCGAAGAGGTACGTGCGGTGACCATGGAAGACGTCAAGAAGCGTGACGAGATCCTTGCCAAGGCCAAGGCCGGTGAGCTGATCGAGCCCAAGCCTGCCCCTGAGAAGACCGCCAACATCCGGACCTTCAACGTCTTTGTTGACGGCGAGTACTTTGATGTCGAGGTTGATCCCACCGGTGATGCCCCTGTGATGATGGCAGCCGCACCTGCTGCCGCAGCCGCACCTGCTGCCAAGCCTGCTGCCGCTGCCGCACCTGCTGCCGCACCTGCTGCCGCTGCACCTGCCGCCGCCGCGCCTGCCCCTGTGGCCGTAGAAGGCGGAACCCCGCTGACCGCGCCCATGCCTGGTCTGATCATCCGTTACGATGTCAATGTCGGCGATACCGTCAGCGCCGGCGACACCGTGGTCATCCTCGAAGCCATGAAGATGGAAAACGCCCTGGCCGCACCCTGTGACGGTGAGGTGAAGGCCCTTGGTTTCGGTTCCGGTGATTCCGTAGTCAAGGACGCGGTACTGGCTGTTATCGGCTAAGCACCAGCCAGCATCCAATCGTTTGATTGGAGTAAAAAAAAGGGGACTCTACGGAGTCCCCTTTTTTTTATGGCCACCCCTGTGGTGGCCGACTCGTAGGAGGCCGGCCGCTTAGTCCAGTCCCAGGTGCTCGGCCTGGGCGCAGAGCTGTCTGGCCAGCCGCACGGTGGCCTGGTCCACCATCCTCCCCTCCACCGCGATGGCGCCCCGGCCGCTGCTCCGGGCCTCCTCGTTGGCAGCGAGCACCTTTCGGGCCAGCTCGATATCTGCCTGGGCCGGGGTGAAGACCTCGTTGATGGTCTCGATCTGACCGGGGTGGATCGCCCACTTACCGTCACAGCCCAGGGCACAGGCCATCACCGCCGAGCGGCGCAGTCCTTCCTGGTCCTTGAAGTTGCCGTAGGGGGCATCGATGGCCAGGGATCCATGGGCCTTGGCAGCCATGATCATCTGGGAGAGGGGAAAATGCCAGCGGTGGCCGGGATAGAGATCCTCCTCCTTCTCGCCGTGGCCGGAGATCGAAACCAGCCTGGCCCCGACCGAGGCGGAATAGTCGGCAATGCCAAAGACCAGGCTGACCACCCGGTCACTGGCTGCGGCGATCTCAGTGGCCCTGGAGAGGCCCTCTGCCGTCTCGATGGAGGCCTCAATCCGGATGGGACGATCCAGGCCGCGGTTGAGTTCAATCCCGTCCAGGAGGTGACGGGCAAAGTGGATATCACTGGGATCGTTGACCTTGGGGATAACGATGGCATCGATCACCTGACCGCATGCCTCGGCCACCTCCAAGAGATCACGATAGGCAAAGGGGGTATCCAGGGAGTTGATCCGAACCGTTACCGTGCCCTGGTCCCAGTCGAGCTCCTGAAGCGATTGGATGACCTGTGCCCTGGCCGCCTCTTTGGCGTCAACAGGGACCGAGTCTTCAAGGTCCAGCATGATCACGTCGGCCTGGCTGGCAGCGGCCTTGGGATGCATCTTCTGGACATGGCCGGGTACGGATAGATTGGAACGCCTGGGCTTCATAATTTCTCCTTATACTCCTTGTTGATGAGACGGATAAACCGCTGAGCGGGACTGGGACCAGCGTGGACTTCTGCTGGGCAGAATCGTATGGCGGACTGCGCTGGCTATCTTATCAGGCCCGGGAACAGCTGTTAAGGGAATTGTTACGGCTGGTTTTCCGGGAGATCATCCCAGGGCCTCCCAGTGCAGAGCGGCTGATTCCCTGATCAAGGGGAGGGGGACCAGCAGTGGGACAAGCGTGAGCTCCAGGCTGATCAGGAGGATCGTCCTGAGAGCGGCAGGTATCAGTAGAAGGGGGTGAGAGCGGGGAGAGCGGAGGGAGCGGCGGCTGCGAGGAAAACCTTACAGCTTGAACCATCTCTTTTTTTTCTGCTTGGGGCTATAGGCTGCTACCCGATTGCGACCGCTTCCCTTGGCATCGTAGAGGGCGTCATCAGCCATACCAATGAACTCATTTTTCTTAAAGTTCCTGTCCTGGGGGATGGCGGTGGCAACCCCGATGGAGATGGAGACGTGGTAGGTGTGTTCACCGTCGCTGAAGGGATAGGTGGCTATGCACTCCCTGATTTTTTCGGCAACCACCAGGGCCTCGTCGCTGTTGGTCTCCGGCAGGACAAAGACGAACTCCTCTCCCCCATACCTGGCCATCAGGTCATATTCCCGGATATTTTCCAAGGCCACACGGCAGAACTCCTTGAGGATGAAGTCACCGGTCTGGTGGCCATAGGTATCGTTGAACTGCTTGAAGTGATCGATATCTGCCAGCAGGATGGTGATGGGGCGTTCATTCCGGATGGCCCGATTGATCTCGTTGTCCAGGAAATTTTGAAAGAAGCGATGGTTGTTGATTTCGGTGAGCCCATCGATGTTGGCCAGGTTCTCCAGTAACCTGTTTTTATTTGCCAACTCTTCGGTGAGCTTTTCCAGTTTCATCTTGGTCTGGACCAACTCGCGGTTCATCTCCTCGTAGGAGAGGTTGAGCAGACTGAGGCGAAGGTTGGCCTCCTGGAGGATTTCTGCCACAGATTTAACATTTTTAATGGGCAGGTCGAAATAGCTGGCAGCCTGGTCGATCTCCAGGTCCAATCGTCGGAGGACGGTGTTGATGGCCCTGGGACTCAGAGCCAGGAGTCGTCTGGCATCTCTGCGGAACTGGCGGTGATACTCTTCTGGGCTTGCAGAGGTATAGAGTTTGATCAGCAGGCCGGAGAGGTAGACCGCATGGATATTCTGGAGCATGGCCTGCGTTTCCTCCCCTGCCTGGTCCCGGGGAAAGTCATCAGGGGCATGGTGGTAGCGGATGGGGATCAGCAGGCTGTCAGGAAATCCCCATCTTTGGGCAACAGCATAGCCGGCCAGAGAGTGGGAGATCCCGATGAAACGTTTTTCCAGAGCAACTTCATCCTGATCGGGATCGTTCTTGAGTTCTGCCAGGATCTGATCATACTCCTCGGGCAGGGTGGTGGCAAAAATCAGTTGACCGAGATTCTGAAGGAGCCCGGAGATGAAGATCTCTTCGTTGTCGCTATCATCGAGCTGTTCCAAAATCAGCTTGGCAGCCGCGGCCGCGATCAGCGATTCCTCCCAGAATTTACGGAAATTAAAGAGAGATTTTTTTTTGCGCCGATTTAAACTGAGAAAAGAAAAGGAGAGCACCAGGCTGCGCACCGCATTGGTGCCGAGCACGGAAACTGCCTGGTTTATGGTGGCAATCTGTTGGGGGAAGCTGTAGAAAGAGGAGTTGGCAACCCGCAGTATCTTGGCAGAGAGGCCCACATCCTGGGAGATCAGATTGGCAATATCGGCGAGGGTGGTCTCTTCCCTGGCGGTAAGGCTCAGCAGGCGTGAGGCAACCACAGGCAGGGTCGGCAACTCCTGGGACTGAAGGATAGAGGCGACTACCTGTTCTGTGTTTGAAGTCATGGCTCCTACCTGTGGGCACTGGGGACGTTTAGCCGACCTTGTTCTTGCGACGGTGTCGAGTTGAGCCTGGGGATGGGTAAAGGCAGCTTGCTGCACCCCATGTGATGCTATACTGTTATACTATAACGGATGGCTCTGATTCATCAAGCAAGAACCTGGGGATAAAGCAAGAACCTGGAAACCAGGATCAGCCAATGATGGTATTCGGGTAGGAGCAGGGCTTGCCCAGGTAGGTGGTAAAGTCCAAGGTTTCGGTGAGATTATCGATGTATTCCGGGGTAAGGGGGATCTTGCCGCCTCCGCCCGGTGCATCCAGGGCATAGGTCGGGATGGCCATGCCGCTGACATGGCCGATCAGGTGGCGCATGATGGCTTGACCGGTCTGGATCGTGGTGCGGAAATGGGAGGTTCCCCTGGTCTGGTCGGCCTGAAAGAGGTAGTAGGGTTTTACCCTGATCTCGAGTAAGCTGTAGATCAGGGCCTTGATGACCTCGGGTCGGTCATTGACCCCGCGCAGGAGCACGGTCTGGCAGCCCAGAGGGATCCCGGCATCGGCAAGCAGGCCGCAGGCGCGGGTGGCCTGGGGAGTAATCTCTGCCGGATGATTGAAGTGGGTGTTGAGGTAGAGAGGGTGGTACTTCTTCAACATCCCGGCCAGCCGGGGGGTGATCCGCATGGGCTGCGAGCAGGGCATCCGGGTACCGATACGGATGGTGACCACACTGGGAATGGCTCGGATGGCCTTGAGGATGCGTTCCAGCCGCTGGTCGGAAAGCATCAGCGGGTCGCCTCCGGAGACCAGGACGTCCTTGATGGCCGGAGTTCGGGCCAGGTAATCCAGTCCCTGGGCAATGGTCTGGTCGGTGATGGACATGGTGGGGGTGCCCACCTTTCGCTTGCGGGTACAGAAACGGCAGTACATGGCACATTCGCTGGAGACCAGAAAGAGTGCCCGGTCCGGGTACTTATGGACCAGGTTGGGCACCGGGCTCAGGTTCTCTTCGTCCAGGGGATCTTCCAGGCCATCGGGATCGTTGAGTTCACGGCTGTCCGGGATGACCTGTTTGATCAGGGGGGCACCGACCTCCTGCATCAGGCGGAAGTAATAGCCGCTGATCCGCAGGGGATAGCGGGCAGCTACCCTGGAGATAGCAGCGAGGTCGAGTCCCTGCAGAGAGCTGAGTTGTTCGGGACAGGTGATGGAGCCGGAGTGGAAGGATGGGTGCAGAGACATAGGTACCATGGACAGAGAAAAGTGAGGGCGTATGTGCGAGCCAACTATACGGGATCGAAACGCAATTAGCCAGTGGGAATTGAACCGGGCAGGTTCAGCAGGCGCCATCGGCCTGGCTCCCCGGCTGATCGATGGCAGGCCCGGCCCGGCTGAGGCGGGGAGCGGCTGGCAGAACCAAGTGACCGGGGCATGGTCGAGCCGAGCACGGCAGAGGGATTCATGGGCCGTCCGTTTCTGACAGCATTGATCTTTGGTCTGGTTTTCATGATCGCTGCCCTTGCCGGCACCAGCAGATGGGCCTACCAACAGGGATTTGCCGAGAAGGCAGGGGAGAGCTCCACCCGCCTTGCCCTCTACAGGTCCTATCTCCAGGGAGTCCTTGAGAAATACGAGACCCTGCCGGAGTTGTTGGCCACGGATAAACGTCTGGTCAACTTCTTGCAGAATCCAGACGGCCGGGAACGGATCGAGGCCCTCAACAGGTACCTGGAGACCGTCAACCGGATCAGTGATGCTGCCGATACCTATCTGATGGACCGGGAGGGTCTGACCATCGCCGCCAGCAACTGGCAGACTCCCAGGCCCTTTGTGGGCAGGAACTTCAGTTTTAGACCCTACTTTCAGGAGGCCATGGAGGGACACCTGGGCCGTTATTTTGCCCTGGGTGCCACCTCCAGCCAGCGTGGCTATTACTTTGCCTATCCGGTGCGTCACCAGCAGCAGATCCTCGGCACCCTGGTGATGAAGATCAACATCGATACGGTTGAGGATAAGTGGAAAAAACCAGGGGATATCTTCCTGGTCACCGATCCGGAGGGGGTGATCTTCATCACCACCAAGACCGACTGGCGATATCGTACCCTCCTGCCCCTCTCCCATGGGGTCCTGGAGATGCTGGTGGCGAGTAAACGCTACCCGGCCGCCTCCCTTACCCCGATCAACATCATCCACAGCAAGGTCCAGGACGACTATGGCCTGGTCTCCATCGTTGACGAGGAGAACGGGGTGGTCCAGCGTTATCTCCATCTCCGCTCAGAGATGAGAGAGGCCGGCTGGGAGGTGCAGATTCTCTCTGACATCAAAGGGGTGGAGCAGTTCGTGATCCGTACCATGGTGGCGGTGGGTTCGGTCTTCACCATTGCCGTGATGTTGATTCTGCTCTTCTGGCAACGCCAGCTCCGTCTCCAGGAGCGCCACCGCTATGAGGAGAAGTCCCGCAGGATGCTGGAGGATGCCAACGAGGTCCTGGAGTCACGGGTCTCTTCCAGGACCAGGGAGCTGACCCGCTCCAACAGCCAGCTGCGACAGGAGATTACGGAGCGGCAAAGGACCGAGGCCAAGTTGCGGCGCACCCGCAAGGAGCTGGTCCATGCCGCCAAGCTGGCTGCCCTGGGGCAGATGTCTGCAGGGATCACCCATGAGTTGAACCAGCCCCTGGCCGCCATCAGGACCTACTCCGAGAATGCGGTCCGCCTCTTTCGCAAAGAGCGTGGCGAGGATGCCCTCTGGAACCTGGAGCAGATCAGCGAGTTGACCGAAAGGATGGCTGCCTTGAGTACCCAGTTGAAACTCTTTGCCCGTAAAACCAGCGACCGGCTGGAGATCGTTCCCCTCCACGGCAGCCTGGATGGGGCTCTGGAGATCCTGCGTCCGGCTCTGGTGAAATCAGGGGTGAAGCTGGAGGTGCGGATCATCCCCGAAGACCTGGAGGTCTGGGCCAACAATGTGCTGCTCCAGCAGGTCCTGGTCAACCTGATCTCCAATGCCCTCCACGCGG
Source organism: Desulfogranum mediterraneum DSM 13871 (assembly GCF_000429965.1). Taxonomy (GTDB): domain Bacteria; phylum Desulfobacterota; class Desulfobulbia; order Desulfobulbales; family Desulfobulbaceae; genus Desulfogranum; species Desulfogranum mediterraneum. The sequence continues at coordinate 40,196 of NZ_AUCW01000003.1, read as the reverse complement.
TTCAGAACCAGGAAGAAAAACGGATCCTGATCACGGCCCACCGTCAGGGGGGTCTGGTCAAGCTCCTGGTCCAGGACAACGGGCCCGGAGTGGTGCAGGAGGTGATCGAGCAGGTCTTTGAACCCTTTTTCACCACCAAGGAGCCTGGTCAGGGACTGGGGCTCGGCCTTACGATTTCCGCCCGGATCGTCCGGGAGATGGGAGGTACCATCGAGGTGGCCAATACCGAGCTTGGCGCCTGTTTTACCATTAAACTCAAAACCCCTTAGACTGCTATGGAACTGTTGACCAAGGTACTCTTTATCGATGATGAAAAGCATATCCGCCAGGCCAATCGTCAGACCCTGGAGCTGGAGGATCTGGAGGTCATTACCAGTGACTGTGCTGAACAGGCCTTGGAGGTCATTGATGAGGACTGGCCCGGGGTGGTGGTCTGTGATATTCGCCTGCCAGGGATCAGCGGCATGGAGTTCCAGGAACGGATCAACAGGATCGATCCCGACCTTCCCGTGATCCTGATCACCGGCCACGGGGATATCTCCACCGCGGTCCGGGCCATGCGTAACGGGGCCTATGACTTTCTGGAAAAACCCTACTCCTCCGAGCGTTTGGTCAAGACCGTGGTCAGGGCCCTGGAGAAGCGGATGCTGACCCTGGAGAATCGACGACTGCGTACCGAACTGGAGGTCCACAGTGCTCCTGGGCCGCGCATCATCGGAGTGACCGCAGCCACCAAGAGGCTGCGGGCAACCATTGCCCAGATCGCCGATACCGGGGCCGATGTGCTGGTGGTGGGGGAGACCGGGACCGGCAAGGAACTGGTGGCCCGTTCACTCCACGAGCACTCCAACCGGCGCAACAAAAATTTCGTAGCAGTCAACTGCGGGGCAATTGCCGAGAATCTGATCGAGAGTGAGCTCCTCGGCCATGAGGCCGGGGCCTTCACCGATGCCAAGGCCCTGCGGGTGGGTAAGTTCGAACACGCCAACGGCGGCACCCTGATGCTGGACGAGATTGAGAGTATGCCCCTGCAGATGCAGGTCCACCTCCTGCGGGTGCTGCAGGAACGGGCGGTGGAACGATTGGGCTCCAACAAGCTCATCCCCCTGGACATCCGGGTGGTGGCGGCAGCCAAGTGTGACCTCAAGGAGGCTGCGGAGCGGGGCGAGTTCCGGGAGGACCTTTATTACCGGCTCAACGTGGTCTGTATCGAAATTCCCCCCCTGCGGGCCCGGCGGGAAGATATTCCCCTGCTCTTTCATCACTACCTGCTGGTGGCCGGCCACCGCTATCAACGGGAGGTGCCGACCCCCAAGGCGGCGGAGGTCAACATGCTGATGACCTATGATTGGCCGGGTAATGTCCGTGAGCTGCGCAATCTGGCCGAGCGCTATGTGCTCCTCGGGAGTCAGGCTGACTGGTCTGTTGAGCAGCTGCTCTCCGGTGAGCTGACCGCCCTCTCCGGCAGCCTCCATCAGCAGGTGGAGATGTTTGAGCGTGCCCTGCTGGAACAGTCCCTGGCCGCCCATAACGGTTCCCTGAAACAGGTCATGGCTGCCCTCTGCCTGCCGCGAAAGACCCTCTACGATAAGCTCCAGAAACACGGCCTGGACAAGAATGATTTCAAATAAGAAAAGGCCCACACCCCTCTCCTGACAGGCTTTCTTCAGCCGATCCGGGTTGGTGTGGGTAACTTTCCCCACTCCCCTTTGCTTCAAATGGGTGGAATCCCACCCGTTTGAAGTCCGCGCTCCCAGCTGGACTCACCTATAATTTCCACCATATCAGTACCTTGTCGTTTGGGGTTGAATGTGGTCCCTGCTTTGCTAGTTAGATGGAGAATCAGCAGCAGCCTGGCTGGTTCCCTTTCTGCCTCGTTTCCTGGTGGAATTCTTCGGCAGCCGGTATTCCCCGACACTGTCTTACCTAAAAATGATTGGAGGATTGTATGTTTCGTAAAGTGACTCTGGCCGCGGCCGCATTGGCAATCAGCGCAGCATTTGCAGTCGGCCCTGTCTGGGCTAAACCAGTGGTGATCAAATTTTCTCATGTCGTTGCTGAGAACACCCCCAAGGGGCAGATGGCCAATAAGTTCAAGGATCTGGTCGCTGAACGACTGGGGGGCAAGGTCGTGGTCGAGGTCTATCCCAACTCCCAGCTCTTTGGTGATAATAAGGTGCTGGAAGCCATGCTGCTTGGGGATGTCCAGATGGCCGCACCCTCCCTGTCCAAGTTTGAGCGCTATACGAAAAAAGTAGCCCTCTATGATCTGCCCTTTCTGTTTGAGGATATGGCAGCGGTGGATAAGTTTCAGTCCAGCAAGGAAGGACAGGATATGCTGGCTGCCATGAAAAAGAAAGGACTGGTTGGCCTGGGCTATCTCCATAACGGCCTGAAGCAGCTCTCTTCCTCCAAGCCGCTCAAGGTGCCTGCCGATGTCGCGGGTCTCAAGTTCCGGATCATGTCTTCAGACGTGCTGGCCGCACAGTTTAAGGCCGTCAAGGCCACCCCCCTGAAGAAACCCTTTTCCGAGGTCTTCACCCTGCTCCAGACCAGGGCCATCGATGGCCAGGAAAACACCTGGTCCAACATCTACTCCAAGAAGTTCTTTGAGGTACAGCCCTATATCACCGAGTCCAACCATGGTCTCCTGGACTATATGGTGGTCACCTCTGCCGAATTCTGGATGGACCTCTCCGATGAGCTGCGGGTAGAGGTGAAAAAAGCCCTGGATGAGGCCATTCTCTTTGGTAATAAGGTGGCTGCGGACAAGGCCAAGACCGATAAGCAGAAGATCATCGATTCCAAGCGCAGTCAGATCCTGGAGCTGACCCCGGAAGAGCGGGCCCAGTGGGTCGAGGTGATGAAGCCGGTCTGGAAGAAATTTGAGCATGAGATCGGTAAAGAGTTGATCGACGCAGCCTATAATGCCAATAACTAAGAGCGAGCTGAGCCAGCGGAGCCCGCTACGGCTCGTTCCAGGGCAGGATTCATCCCAGGGATCCTGCCCTTCCCTTTGCTGAGGACTATTTTTATGTTTTTGCGTGTTTTAAGTCAAGTGGAAGAGGCGCTGATCAGTCTTCTCCTGATAGCAACCACGCTCTTGGTGTTTTTGGATGTGGTTATGCGGTTCGGCTTTAATACCGGTTTCATGTGGACCCAGGAGCTGACCCTGCACATGTCGGCCTGGTTTGTGCTCTTTGGCACCTCCTACGGGATTAAGGTGGGCTCCCATATTGGGGTCGATGCCTTTGTCAAGCTTTTCCCCCGGGGCATGCGGCGCCTGATCACCTGTGTCGCCTGTATCCTCTCCCTCTGCTACTGCGGGCTGATCCTCTACGGTTCCTGGATCTATCTGGCCAAGATGAAGAAGATCGGGATCGAACTGGAAGATCTGCCCATCCCCACCTGGCTGGCCCATGGGATGCTGCTGGTCGGTTTCAGCTTTATCTCCATCCGGATCCTGCTCCTGCTCTGGCAGGTCGTGATCGACGAGGCCGATGGCTTCCGCCATGTGGATGAGGCCAAGGAGAGTATGGAAATCGTAGAAGAACTCAAAGAAGAGGAGGTCACACCATGACCACGGCGGCTCTGTTTATACTGCTTTTCGGCTGCATGCTCATCGGCATGCCCATTGCCCTGGCCCTGGGACTTTCCAGTATCACCACCATCCTGTTCTTTTCCAGTGACTCCCTGGCCTCCATCGCCCTGAAGCTCTTTGAGGCCCTCTCGGAACACTACACCCTGCTGGCCATCCCCTTCTTTATCCTCTCCTCAGCCTTTCTCTCCACCGGTGGGGTGGCCAAGCGGATCATTCGTTTTGCCCTGAGCCTGGTGGGACATATCCGCGGCGGTCTGGCCATGGCCTCGGTCATGGCCTGTATGATCTTTGCGGCAGTCTCCGGCTCCTCTCCTGCGACCGTTGCCGCCATTGGCTCCATTGTCATCGTGGGCATGGTGCGGGCTGGCTATCCGGAAAGTTTTGCCGCCGGGGTGATCACCAATGCCGGCACCCTGGGGATCCTGATTCCCCCCTCCATCGTCATGCTGGTCTATGCGGCAGCAACCGAGGTCTCTGCAGCCAGGATGTTCATGGCCGGCTTTATCCCGGGCCTGATGATGGGCGGCATCCTGATGCTGGCCATCTATATCGCTGCCCGGATCAAGAAACTCCCGGCCATGCCCTGGATGGGCTTTGGCGAGGTCCTGGCTGCCGGTTCCTCGGCCTTTGGCGGCCTGATGCTGATCATCATCGTCCTGGGCTCCATCTACGGCGGCGTGGCCAGTCCCACCGAGGCGGCTGCGGTTTCGGCGGTCTATGCCTTCCTGGTTTCCATCTTCGGTTACCGTGACGTGGGCCCGCTGAAAGAGGTGGCCTGGCGAAACCAGGGGGAAGGGGTCGCCAGCGCGGTTCTGCGCAACTGCGCCAGATCCATCCAGGCCATCCCCCGTTGCCTCAACGACCCGGATGTGCGCAAGATTATTCTGGATGCCTCCAAGGTCAGCATCATGCTGCTCTTTATCATTGCCAATGCCATGCTCTTTGCCCATGTGCTGACCACCGAGCGGATTCCCCATCATCTGGCGGAACTGATCATCGGCTGGGGACTCTCTCCCTGGATGTTCCTGATTGTGGTCAACCTGCTCTTGCTGATGGCCGGTAACTTCATGGAGCCTTCGGCCATCCTCCTGATCATGGCCCCGATCCTCTTCCCCATTGCCGTGAAACTGGGAATCGATCCCATCCACCTGGGGATCATCATGGTGGTGAACATGGAAATCGGTATGCTGACTCCGCCGGTGGGCCTGAACCTCTTCGTGACCGCAGGAATAACCGGTAACAGTATCGGCTGGGTCATTCGCGCCTGTCTGCCCTGGTTGATGCTCCTGCTTATTTTCCTGATCATCATTACCTATATACCCCAGGTATCCCTGTTCTTGCCCGAGTTTCTGGACAAGCTGCACGGCTATCAGTAACTGAACCCAGGGGTGGACGGCCACGGGTCGTCCACCCGCTCCCTATCAGCCCTCATCCCCGTAGAGGTTGTAATGATCCCACCAATCAATAAAATTCTGTATGCCAGCGACCAGGGCGAGCATACCCGGCCGGTATTTCGCCGGGCCGTGAGTCTGGCTCGCCGTTATGAGGCCAAGCTCCTGATGGTTCACGTGGTTGAACCCTTAAGTGCCGCCGGCAACGCCATCGTGGACACCTACCTGCCCCTGGAGACCGCAGATAAGCTCAAGAGCGAAGACGGCATGCATGAGGTCCTGGAGAAGGTGAAAAAAAGACTGCAGCTCTTTGCCCGGGAGGAGCTCCGGGGAGAGCGGCAGGATCGGATCCCGGACACCGAAGTCCATGTGGTCATGGGGACGCCCAGCCGGGAGATCCTCCGGATTGCCGAGGAGAACAATGTGGACGTGATTGTGATGGGCAAGAGCGCCCATAGCTTTTTCGGCAACACCATGATGGGTACCTGTGCCCGCAGGGTGACCCGCTACTCCAATATCCCCGTGTTCCTGATCCCCAACAACTGAGTCGTCGGCTGCCCGGATCCTCCGGGCAGCGTATTTTCCCGGCGCGCCTTAGCTCGGCTGCTGCCCCTGCTGGTGCTCATAGCAGCAGATGGCCGCGGCCAGGTCCTCCTGGGCCGCACCCACCGACTTAAAGAGGGTGATCTCTTCCCTATCCAGCCGTCCTCCATGGAGTCCTCGGATCAGTTCCTCCAGTTCCGCCCGAATCGAACCCGCCTCAAAACGTCCCTCCCGGATGGGGATGAGCAGGTCTCCGGCCTCGGCCAGGGTGCCGCTCCGGGTATCGACAAAGACCGAGGCCCGGCAGATCAGCTCGGTGTCGCTTTCCCGCATCATGGGCTTAAAGGCGCCCACCAGATCGATATGGCTGCCGGCCCGGACCCAGGCCTTCCTGATCAGCGGCTCCTGGGAGAGGGTGGCACAGCTGATGATATCGGCCCAGGCCGTGCCCTGCTCCAGGGAATCGGTGCTGGTGGCGGTAAAGCCGGCCGCACTATAGTGTTGGGCCGCGGCTGCAGCGTTTTCAGGGGAGCGTGACCAGACCTTGATTTCCCTGATGGGCCTGACTGCGGCGTGGGCCAGTCCAAGGTAGCGGGCAATTCGGCCGCTGCCGGCGATGAACAGCTTGCTGCTCTCTTCCCGGCTGAGGTAGCGGCTGGCCAGTGCCGAGGCCGCCACGGTGCGTCGGGCGGTCAGTTCTGCCCCATCAAGCAGGGCCAGGGAGGCGCCGCTGGCCCCGTCCATGAGCAGATACTGGCCCATGATGGTGGGTAGGGACTTGCGGGGATTATCTGGAAAGACGTTGACGATCTTCACCCCTGCATACTGCTCCGGGATCCAGGCCGGCATGATCAGCATGGTGGCATCGCTCTGACCGGCCAGCTCCATGGTGTGGTGGTGTCGGACCGGGACCTGGCAGCCATGGCTGAAGATGGTGCTCAGGCTGTCGATCAGCGGCTGCCACTGCAGGTGGGCGGCAACCTCTTGGGCATTAAAGATCTTCATGGGCGTCGGCTCCTGGAAAAGAGGGGGATTGGTTGAATCTGGGCCAGGTATCGGCAAGCCGATACCCCTGGGGCCAGGGATCGCCGGGGTCCAGCAGGTGCTGATGAATCCCGGTGATCCAGGCCTGGCCGGAGATGATCGGCTGGATGGCCGGCCGCGAGCCCACCCTGGTGGTGGCCGCAATCCGGCAGTGAAAGCGGGAACCGATGATCGACTCCCCAATGAAGCGGTCCCCGGTCTTGAGCAGCCCCTGGCTGTGGAGCAGGGCCATGCGGGCGGAACAGCCGGTACCGGTGGGCGAACGGTCCAGTTTGCCCGGTTGGATGGAGACGGTGTTGCGGCCCACCAGGATGCCGTTTTCCTTAACCAGGGGCAGGTTGAACTGGCAGAAGGAGATATGGTCCCAGTCAGGATTTTCCGGATGGTTGAAGCCCAGCTGCTCGCTGGCGGCATCGGTGATCCGGATCCCGGTTTCGGCAAGCTCTCTGGCCTCATCCGGGGTGATGGCAAAGCCCAGTTCGGCCCCATCCACCATCACAAAACTGTCTCCGCCATAGGCGGTATCCACCAGCAGGGTGCCCATCCCGGCGACTTCCAGGGGGACCTGGGTCTGATCGACAAAGGAGGGGACATTTTTGACCTCTACCCGGGTAACCTTACCGTTTGTACAGTTGGCGCGGATTTCAACCAGGCCGCCGGGGGCCTCCAGGACCATGGTGGTGACCGGCTCTTCCATGGCAATGATGCCGGTTTCCAGGAGGACCGTGGCAACGCAGATGGAGTTGGAGCCGGACATGGGCGGGGTGTGGACCGGCTCCATGATAATCCAGCCCATCTGAGCTCTGGGATCTTTTGCCGGTACCAGCAGGTTGACATGGCGAAACACGCCACCCCTGGGTTCGTTGAGCATGAGGTTGCGCAGGGTCTGATCTGCGGCAATCCACCTGGCCTGCTCCCAGAGGGTGGCACCTGGGGGAGGGGCCACCCCGCCGACGATGACATCGCCGACCTCACCTTCGGCGTGGCAACTGACCAGATGGATAATATTTTTGGCGTGCATGGTTCTCCTTGGCGTATCTAAAGGTTAGCGATGATCACCGCCAGGCAAAGGTGTCGGTGGTGGTTATGGTTACAATCCGGGCAGGGAGGCGCTAAGTGTGGCTGGAGCGTCCTGGCTGCGGCAGAGTCGCCTCTCTGCTGGTGCAAAGAGATGGTTGGCCAACTGCTGATCCAGGCCATAGATGTCCTGGTAAAAGAAGGTCTCATCGTTTTCCGGATCAACCACCACCGTGCTATAGGTGATATGGATCGGTATCGGCGTCCCCAGGGAGATGACCGTGCGTTGACCATCCTGAATCAGTTGATCAATACGGTCAAGATCCCAGCCCGGGCCGCGTTGTTCCAGGAGGAAGAGGGCCAGCTGCCGCGGTGCAGCGACCCGGATACAGCCGTGACTGAAGCTCCGTCTGTGCAGGCTGAAGAGCTTGGTGGCCGGGGTGTCATGGAGGTAGATATGGTGGCGATTGGGAAAGATGAATTTCAACTGTCCCAGGGCATTGTCAGGTCCGGGTTCCTGGCGGAAGCGATAAGCCCGGATCTTGCTGCCCAGCTGCTGCCAGTCAATGGCCTCGGGCGGAATCGGTGTGGCCTGATGATCCCAGTCGGCAAAGACCCGGATGTTGTTCTCCTCAAGATAGTTGGGGTCCTTGAGCTGACTGGGCAGGATCTCGTTTGCGGCAATGGAGTCTGGGATATTCCAGTAGGGGTTGAAGACCAGGTAACGGAGGCTGTCGTTGAAGGTGGGGGTCTTGTTGACGGTGGTGCCGACGATCACCGGCATCTCCAGGGCTACCCTGGTGCCGTCCAAGGCGGTGAGCCGGAAGCCGGCGATGTTGACCACTACCCGTGGTCCCTTGAGCCGCTGGGGCAACCAGCGGAGCCGTTCCATGTTGAGCAGGATCTGCCGGATCAGCTGGCGGGCAGGGATGTTGAGGGCCTTGATGGTCGCCTGACCGATGATGCCATCGGCCTCCAGGTTGAAGCGCTGTTGGAAACGTTTGATTGCTGACTCCAAGGCCGGGGTGTAGCGGTTGTGGGGGAGGGGGGAGAGCAGGGGGGCCTGATCCAGGCGCAGTCGGCGGTGGACCTGGACCAGGCGCTGATCATACATCCCGGGTCTGATCAGTGGTCCATGGGCGAGGGTCGGCCAATCGCCGGCCAGGGCCAGGCGTCGATAACGTTGCAGGGCCTGCCTGAGCAGAGGGTACTGGGGGTGGTTGGGTTGCTGGCTTAAGAGAAAGCTGCGGAGCGCTTTCTCCTCCACAGCCTGGCTCAGCAGGGCGAAATCCTCTTTTGCCTGAAAAGAGTGGGCCAGCTGGCGCGACCCTCTGCCTTCCCCGCAGGAAGATATCCTGCCTCTGCGGCTCTGCAGCAGATAGAGGGTCAGGCCCCTGGTCAGGAGGTAGTCGAGTCGACTCTGCTCCCTGATGCCGGGACGGTGCCACAGCCCGAGGATGGTATCAACCTGGTAGTCTGCGGGAAAGAGGCCCTCATGGCGGGCATCAATCAGGACGTTGAGCAGCATCTCTGCCCGGGAGTCCGGGCCCTGGGGCGTGAGCCAGAGAGGGGTATGGTTCCGTTGTTGATAGAGTCGCCTGACCAGGCCATCCACTGAGGTTTCCGCTCTGGAGGGGATGGCGGTCTTTACCCGCAAGGGGCTGACCCTCGGCATGGACTCGCCTGCGGCAAGGTCATGGCCTGGTCGGCACCAGGAGAGGATGAGCAGCAGGGGCAGGAGCGCCTTGAGCAGCCTCCGGGCAGGCCTTACAGGGGGAGGTATCCTGAGCAGGCGAACCCGGCCCTTGATGGATTCACCAGGTTGCTGGCTACTTATCTTGGAGGATCTTGATGGTTTCAAGTTCGAAACGGGCGATCAGGGGGTTATATTTGACCAGATTATCCAGGGTGGCATGGAAACTCTGGCCAAGAAAACCATCTCTGGAGGAGACCACAAAGCCTGATTCGGCATGCCTGATGGCACTCAAGGCAGCGCTCACGGCGATGCTGCCCCGCATGGAACAGCTGCCCTTGGCACCGTCACAGAAGCCGCCGCTGATGGCGGCGACAAAGTTGTTATAGGCCCCATCAAAGAGCTGCAGTTCGTCACGCAGGTAGAGTACGCCGCCGATGATACCGGCGCCGGCAGCATACTGGGCCCCACAGACCGAAGAGACCTCACCGAAACGGGAGGTGATCAGGGCGGTGAGGAGCACCGCGACCAGTACGGCCTTGATTTCGGTTTCTTCACCCCGCTGCTGCTCACGGGCCAGGGCCACCACGGGGATGATGGAGGTGAGACCCTTGTTGCCTGAACCGGCACAGCTCATCACCGGGATGGGATCGCCGTTCATCCGGGCAAAGATGGCGCCCATGACCAGATTCTCGACCTGGTCGTTATCGGCCGGGACATACTGCTGGCCATGGAGTGCTGCGGCCATGTTAAAGGCAATCCCCTGCTGGACAAGCTTCTGCAGGGCTTCATCCTGGTAGAGGCTATCGACCAGAGTCGGCCAGTCATGGGCCTGGTAGAGGGTATCGTCAAAGTGGAAGGGTGAGACGCTCTGGGATTGGGCTTGGAACTCGTCCAAGGGGAGTTCCTGGTCGTCTTTACTCAGGTGGACGATCCGGGTATGGCCCCCCTCCAGGGTGAGGCGGACCTCTTCGCTGCTGCCAAATCCCCGGATATCGATATGGAGCCCCTCCCTGTCCACCAGTTCGACCTGGATGAGGTCCCTGGCATGAAGCAGATCGGCCCGGGTCAGCAGCTCCTGGTTAAGGGCAGAGAACAGGGCCAGCCGTCTTTCCGGAGCTGCGGTGAGGAAGCCTAAGATCAGGGCCCATTCCGAGCCCTTGCGCTCACCCCCGTGGGGGATCCCGGCGGCAAAGGCATTCTTGTAGGTTCGTTGATCGATGCGGAGGACAAACCTGGTCACCGGCTGGCTCAAGTATTTGCCGATAAAGCTGGCTGCATAGGCTATGGCTGCGGGTTCGGTGCAGCCGGAGGTGACCTCAAGGCTTGTCTTGAGTGCGGAGAGTAAGGTGTCCATGGAATGGCCGGGTCCCGAGGTTGGTTTCAGGTAGAGGATAACACCACAGTGGTTTCAGCAACTGCAGCATACCAGGAGGCATGGTGAATAACAAGAGTGATACCTTAACTAACAGGAGCGCATCCGGGCGGAAGGTCAATTCGTCCGGAGTCTGATTCAGGGTGCGCGCTCCGGGCAAAAAAAAACCCTGTTCCGGCACAATGCCGAAACAGGGTAGATCCTGCACCTGGGACTGCCTGGGGCAGCTTCCTGAGGCCTATTCGTCGTAGCTGAACTGGGCCTTGAGGTACTCACGGTTCAGCCGGGCGATGTTGCGGATGGAGATGCCTTTAGGGCAGACATTCTCACACTCACGCTCGTTGCCACAGTTACCGAATCCCTCACAGTCCAGGGCCTTGACCATGTTGATGGCCCGGGCCTTGGCTTCCGCCTGTCCCTGGGGCAGCAGGGCCAGCTGGGAAACCTTGGCACCCAGAAAGAGCATGGGGGTGGCGTTGGGGCAGGCTGCTGCACAGGCACCGCAACCGATACAGGCTGCTGCGTCCATGGCCTGTTCTGCCACGTTCTGGGGGATCAGGATGTTGTTGGCATCCTGGGGTGAACCGCTGTTGACTGAGACAAAGCCACCGGCCTGGATGAGTCGATCCAGGGCAGAGCGGTCAACCACCAGGTCCTTGATGATCGGGAAACCCTTGGTCCGGAAAGGCTCGATGATGATGGTGTCGCCGTCATTGAAGCTGCGCATATGGAGCTGACAGAGGGTGGTTTCCTTTTCAGGACCATGGGCAATGCCGTCCACCACTGCACCACACATACCGCAGATACCCTCGCGGCAGTCGTGGTCAAAGGCAATGGGCTCGTTTCCTTTACGGGCCAGCCATTCGTTGAGTACGTCCAGCATTTCCAGAAAGGAGCTGTCCGTACTGATATCCTTCAGTGCGTGGTCTTCGAATTGCCCCTTTGCCTGGGCCCCATTCTGTCGCCATATCTTTACTATTATATTGATCGTATTCGATGCCATGAGATATATTCTGCGTTTGTATTAATCCTTAGGGAGTACACCCACAATTATTCGACGATGGTATATCTTCTTCGTTACTTGTAGCTTCGCTGGGAAGGTGTAACGTTTTCAAAGGTGAGTGGTTCCTTGTGCATGACAGGTTCGGCACCATCACCCTTATGTTCCCAAACGGCAACATGGGAGAAGCCCTCGTCGTCACGCTTCGCTTCATTTTCTTCTGTCTGGCTTTCTTCACGGAAGTGTCCACCGCAGGACTCTTCACGGTTAAGGGCATCGCGAACCATCAGCTCACCGAACTCGAGGAAGTCGGCGACCCGACCTGCCCGCTCGAGGGACTGGTTCAGTTCGTTACGATTGCCTGGTACGACCACCTTGTCCCAGAACTCTTCACGGATGGCAGGGATCTCCTTGAGTGCATTTTCCAAACCTTCCTTGTTTCTGGACATACCGCAGTTATCCCACATGACCTGACCGAGCTTCTTGTGGAAGTAATCCACGGTCTCCAGGCCTGCCTTGCTGGAGCCGGTGTTCTTCAGCAGCTTGGTGGTGTTCTCCCGGACTGCATTTTCGGCTTGATCGTAGGCCTCGTGGTTGGTGTTGGTGGGCTCGGGTGCGACGTTGGCCAGGTAGTTGCCGATGGTGTAGGGCAGGACAAAGTAGCCATCGGCCAGGCCCTGCATCAGCGCGGAGGCACCCAACCGGTTGGCGCCGTGGTCTGAGAAGTTGGCCTCACCGGTTGCATAGAGACCAGGAACCGTGGTCATCAGTTCGTAATCGACCCAGAGTCCACCCATGGTGTAATGGACGGCAGGGTAGATCATCATCGGCTCTTTGGTCGGGTTGGAGGCGGTGATCTTCTCATACATGTGGAAGAGGTTGCCATACTTTCTCAAGATGACGTCCAGACCGTCACGCTTGATGGCCTCACCAAAGTCAAGGTAGACACCGAGTTTGGTCTCACCCACACCCAGGCCGTCATCGCAGGCCTGCTTGGCGTTACGGGAGGCCACGTCACGGGGCACCAGGTTGCCGAAGCTCGGGTACTTGCGCTCCAGGTAGTAGTCACGCTCTGACTCGGGAATCTCGGCCGCCGGTCTGGTCTCGTTGGGGTTCTTGGGAACCCAGACCCGACCGTCGTTACGCAGGGACTCGCTCATCAGGGTCAGCTTGGACTGGAAGTCGCCGTGCACCGGGATACAGGTGGGATGAATCTGGACCATACAGGGGTTGGCAAAGCCGGCTCCCCGTTTATGGGCACGCCAGGCAGCGGTCACGTTGGAGGCCATGGCGTTGGTGGAGAGGAAGTAGACGTTGCCGTAACCGCCGGTGGCCAGAACCACGGCATGGGCGGAGTGACGCTCGATCTCTCCGGTGATCAGGTTACGGGTGATGATCCCCTTGGCCTCACCGTCTACCACGACCAGGTCCACCATCTCCTGACGGGTGTGGAGGGTGACCTTGCCGGTGGATACCTGGCGCATCATGGCGGAGTAGGCGCCGAGCAGGAGCTGCTGTCCCGTCTGACCACGGGCATAAAAGGTACGGGAGACCTGGGCGCCGCCAAAGGAGCGGTTGGCCAGGGTTCCGCCGTATTCGCGGGCAAAGGGGATGCCCTGGGCTACACCCTGGTCGATGATGTTGTTGGCGACCTCGGCCAGACGGTAGACGTTGGCCTCACGGGCACGGAAGTCGCCGCCCTTGATGGTGTCATAGAAGAGACGGAAGATGGAGTCGCCATCTCCCTGGTAATTTTTAGCAGCGTTGATACCACCCTGGGCAGCGATGGAGTGGGCTCTCCTGGCGCTGTCTTGGATACAGAATGATTTAACGTTATACCCAAGTTCTCCAAGGGTAGCTGCTGCTGCTGCGCCGGCAAGTCCGGTTCCTACAACAATGACTTCGTATTTCCTTTTGTTAGCCGGATTGACGAGTTTATTAGAAAAACGGGCTTTTTTCCATTTTTCAGCCAACGGTCCTTCAGGTATTTTCGAATCAAGCTGCATAATATTTTCTTCTAGCTATGGTGGAAAGTGAATTACGACGTATCAGGGTCGTTGCTATATATCTGTATACCGTAGCGTCAACACGCGTTCTCGCTACAGGGTAGAGCATCTCTCGTGCTCCAGCTGCCTTAACCGAGAAGATGATTCTGGGACACAACCAAAAGCAGGGTGATCAGGACAAAGACCACGATCATGATGGCTGCCACGGCCCAGGTCACATTACGGATAGGCCCGTCGTAACGAGGATGGCTGATGCCATAGGTCTGGAACAGAGACCAGAAGCCATGGCTGATATGCAGCGCCAGGACACCCATACCTACGATGTAGATGAGGGTGAAACCGGGATTGTTGAGGACCGCAGTGACCACGTCAGAAATGGTCAGGATTTCCGTCTTTTCAACAAAATGGAAGTTGGCAAGGTGAATCAGGACAAAGACAAAGATGGCCGCACCGGTGTATGGCATGGTCTTGGAACCCCAGGTCCTGCCACCAGCTGATTTGTCCACCTCATACCTCTGCTCACCTCGTGCCGCCCTGTTTTGCAGAAAGAGGATAACACCGGTGATGACATGGAGAAAAAAGATTGAGTAGAGCCCGATCTCGAAAATCGGCACAAAGATACCCAGCGAGTGAAGGTGATGGGCGTACGCATTGAAAGCTTCTCTTCCCCAGAAGATCGTGCTGTTACCAATGGTATGGACGACCAGGAAGCCGCCTAGCATGAGCCCTGTCAGGGCCATGATGTACTTTTTGCCTAGAGATGACCGACAGGTTTGAATGAACCACGACATAATTGTTGACCTTAAGTTTTGGTTAACGAAATCAAAGACTGTACTGCGTTTCAACCGGTTTTGGTAACGTGACCACTGCTCAGCTGGTAGATTTCTTTTACAACTGAACGATCATTCATTAACAGGGGGGTAATGCTCTGTCAAGGAAAAAAAAGCTGTAAATATTTGATACTATTGCGGGACTGGAGCGTGCTGGCGAAGGGGGCGTTTGCTGTGCGTTTTGTGCGGAGTTCTCTGGGGTGAACTTCGGTTTTACCGACTCGGGTCCGATCCTGGGGTGGGCGCGACCCTCTTTTGAGGGGTAAACCGGGGTGTTTTCTGGTTTTCGTGAGTTGTTTTTGCTGTCCTTGCACAGTTGGCATATCGCGATCAGCCGGGCACCCTCTGCCGGTCACCGGCTTTTCCTGCTGTCGAGCGGTCGCCTCTGCTGGGGGGGATAAAAGGCGCCAGGGGGGATCGGAGAGAGGGGCTTAGCCCTTTTGGCCCTTTGCGCTGGAGTGCTCGTCCAGGCGCTGGAGGCCCTCCATGAGCAGCTTCATGAAGTAGCCGATTTCCGGAACGTCAAAATCCTCGGCCGGGATGCCGGGGGTAAATTTAAAGCGGCCCTGTTTTTCTCTGAGTACGGCAAAGAAGGCCGACTTGCCCTTTCTGCCACCATAGATCGCCTTGATCAGGGCGCCCTGACGCAGAGAAAAACGAGCCGTTCCCCGGGGGAGTTGGGTGATGGTCAGGATGCCGGTCTTGTGGTTGGCGTTCAGGGTCTGGAACAGGGCATCCGGGGGGATCTCTTCGAGCTTGCCGATCATGGCCGAGGCATAGTCGTCGGAACGTATCCGGTTGGCTGCGCTTAACCGTTTGGCCAGCAGGCGGGTAAAGTAGAGTTGGAGGGCAGGGTATTTCTTTAAAATGGCGGTGAAGTGATCATGGTCAAGGTGGATGATGGTGCTGTCGCTGCCTGCCTGGACGGTTGCGCCGACGTTTTCCTCGCAGATCAGGCTCATCTCCCCGAAGACCTCACCTCTCTCCAGGCTGGTGATGGCAATGCCGGCGTCGTTGAGGATGTCGACCCGGCCGTTGACCACGATGTAAAAGTTACCTCCGGGGTCGCCCTTACGGAGAATGATCTCTTTGGCGGAGTACTCCTGCAGCTTGAAGTGCTGGATGACGCTCTCCAGCGCCCCCTGATCGATGTTGCGGAAAAAGGAAAATTTGCTCAAGAGGTGGAGGATGGAGCTGATCTTCCTCTCTCCGGCCTCTGGGGCAGGGTCCAGCTCTGTTGAGCGGTGATGTTCCAGGCGGATGGAGCCGGTGCAGCCGCTGCAGCTGATCAGGCAGTCCGGGATCTGATCGGCCCGTTCATATTCGATGATGATTCGGGTGAGGTCACCGTTGAGGATCTTGCAGTGTTCCTTGTCCGGAGGAGAGTGGATCACGGTGGTGTTGATAAAGGATTGTTCACCGTTACTCTCCATCCGGATGGCGATACCGGAGATGAAAAAGGTGTCGTTGTAGCTGTATAGCGGGCACTGTCTGTTTTCACAGATCCGGAACCCGATTTTGGGAAACCCCATAAAAAACTCCCAAACGATTTCTCTGCCAGTGGTGAAATCCTAGTGAATATTCCACCCCATTAGTATATTATGCTCCAATTGCAGTGGGGATACAAGCGAATCCTCCTGCCCGGCTTTGTTATTCTGGTTCCTGTTTCTGTCCTTCTCGGCCTCTTCAACCTTACCCCGCTGTTCAAATGATGCGAACCTCTGTGA
Organism: Desulfogranum mediterraneum DSM 13871; assembly: GCF_000429965.1. Lineage (GTDB taxonomy): Bacteria > Desulfobacterota > Desulfobulbia > Desulfobulbales > Desulfobulbaceae > Desulfogranum > Desulfogranum mediterraneum. The sequence continues at coordinate 23,969 of NZ_AUCW01000003.1, read as the reverse complement.
AGCCCGACGGCACCTTCCGCGTCGGCATACATCAGCCCCGCTATGGGGTGATCAATCTGCGCCAGCACGACCACATTCTCACCCTCGGAGCCCTGGCTGACGGCACAGTTGTCGAGAATCGGGCCAACTTCACTCCCGGAGACCTGGAGGTCACTCCCTCCCACGCGGTCTATGAGATCCTTAATCCCTTGCCCTTTCGCGGTTGCACCTACATCGACGCTGCCTGGGCCGACCGTCGTCGCCAGGATCCGACCGCCATGGCCATGACGCCGCCTGGGCAGGATTCACTGCTGGAGCTGCTGTTGGCCGAGCTGAGCCAGGAAAAGGCGGAGCAGATCTTTGCCCGGCTACCCGGCTCTGTGCGCTATGACCTGGCTCAGAATTCCACCAAGCCCGAGGAGTTGGTGATGCTGGCCCGCGGCTGTTGCCGCTTTGTCGGGGAGGATCTTGATGCGCCTGAGGGACTCTCCTATCGCGAGGTCCAGGGGCGAAGGCTTGCTGAGATCGATGACCATCGCCTCTTTGAAACCATTGCCAACAATCCGGCCCTGCCGGACCCCTATAAGGAGGTCATGGTGCTGCGCCCGGGGGCCCAGGGGGGGAGCGAGATTGTCGCTGATTTCAACCAGGACCAGACCGCGCTCTTCGAGTACCATCGGGGCAACTCCTATATCCCTGGGGGCCACTTTGCCGCCAACTTTGCCCACAACGCCATCCGCTACCGGATTGGGGAGCTCAGCGCCACCGACATGGAGGGGCTCCGCCATCTCTACTACCAGCGCAGCTATGTGGTTCTGGCCGAGAAGCTGGGGATCGAGACCGCGATCAGGAGGCGTCGTTACAGCCCTGCTGAGCTGGAGGCGCTCCGCCGGCAGCTCGTGGCCAGGCTGGAGAGGGGAGGGGGGGAGCAGGTCGCCACCCTCTGGGGCTGGAACTTCGGCTATGATTTTTCCGGTTCGGGTTATCGCCTCCACGCCTCCCACCAGATGATACATCAGCAGTATGCCCTGGTCCCCGAGCAGGTGGAAAGTAGCGACGGCGAGCCTTGTGGTGCCTTTGCCTGCGGCGACCTGGTTGCCGACTGGCTGAAACAGTATCACCAGGCCTTTGGCTCCTCCTTTTTCAGCGATTACCTCAGGGCCATTCGCACCAATACCAGGGTGGACGGCGGCAGAGGCGAGCAGTCCCTGGTGGTCTGGGAGGATCCACAGGTGCTGCTCTTCGTGCCCAAGGCCCAGGTCTCCCAGTGGGAACTGCAGTTGATGGTCATCGCCGACAGCCCCCAGGGGCCGGTGGGGAATATTGTCGAGGCCGATCAGGCGGTACGTACCTCCCTTGACCAGGGTATTCTCCGGGCGCAGCAGGTTCTGGCAGCCCTCGGGGCCCGGATGGTGACCTCCGTCGAATACAGCAAGCGCCTGGGGGTGGACAATGGTCAACGTCTGCTCTACTCGTTTTCCCCGAAGTTGCCCTGGTCCATGGGAGGCTTCAGTGAGGCCCAGTCCAGGTATATCTGCGGCCACTATCCCGAGGATTTTGCTGCGGCCTGCCGGCAGATGCTGGAGCGGGAGGAGTGAAGGGCTCAGGGACGTTTGCCGCTCCGCGTGACCGGCGGCTCAATCAAGGATGTCAGGGCCTGCTCTGCCATCCCGCTACTATTTAACTGGAAAAAACCGACCATGAAAAAAGGATACTATGGGCAGTGGGGGGGGGCATTCATTCCGGAAGTCCTCTATTCGACCTTTGCGGAGTTAAATCGAATCTACGAGGAGGCCCGGGCCGATGCCGCCTTTTGGCAGGAGTATGTGGCGGTGATGCAGAACTACTCCTGCCGACCCACCCCGCTCACCGTGGCCGATAACCTGAGTGAGGCCCTGGGTGGCGCCAGGATCTATATCAAGCGGGAGGATCTCAATCATACCGGTGCCCATAAGGCCAACAACGTGATGGGGCAGGGTCTCCTGGTCAAGCGGATGGGCAAGCGGCGGGTCATTGCCGAGACCGGAGCCGGACAGCACGGGGTGGCCACCGCCACCATGGCGGCCCGCTATGGCCTGGAGTGTACCATTTACATGGGGGCAGAGGATGTGGCCCGCCAGCGGCCCAACGTCTTCTGGATGGAAAAACTCGGGGCCACAGTGGTGCCGGTGACCTCCGGCTCCCGGACCCTGAAGGATGCGATGAACGAGGCCTTCCGTGACTGGGTGAGCTCCATGGAGGATACCCACTATGTCATCGGTACGGTCTGCGGACCCCATCCCTTCCCGGAGATGGTGGCCTGGTTTCAGTCCATCATCGGTATCGAGGCCCATGAGCAGATCCTGGCCCAGCACGGTGGCTTGCCTGCCCGGGTCTATGCCTGCGTAGGTGGCGGCTCCAATGCCATGGGCATCTTCCAGGGCTTTCTCGGCCAACCCCAGGTCGAGCTGGTCGGGGTCGAGGCGGGCGGGGAAGGGGTGGATACCGCCCGCCATGCCGCCCGGATGAAGGGCAGCCGCGCCCGTGCCGGTGTTGCCCAGGGCTATAAGACCATGTTTCTTCAGAATGAGGATGGTCAGATGCTGGACACCCACTCCATTGCAGCAGGTCTTGACTATGTTGGCATCTCCCCCATCCTTGCCGACCTGGGGGAACAGGGCAGGGTCCGCTTTGAGGCCGCCACCGACCAGGAGGTGCTGGAGGCCCTCTCCCTGACCATGGAGACCGAGGGCCTGATTCCGGCCCTGGAGTCCTCCCATGCCTTTGTCCAGGCCTATAAGGAGGCCCCCAAGATGGCCAGGGACGAGGCCATCATCATCAACATGTCCGGCCGTGGTGATAAGGATATCTTTACCGTGGCCCACGCCTATGACGATCCCTCCTGGAAAGAGTTCATCATTGCCAGGGGGCAGGAGTATGGGGGCTGAAGGTCGCTAGCGGTCTGCCCCGGCAGGAGACCCTTCTCTGGAGCGATCCAGGGAAACTCGCTTATCATGAGGGTATCTTGAATCGTGCGGATGGGTTCGGTGTCTCTCTTGAGTTTCGGGGGCGATACCGGGCAGCTGCGCAGGAAGTCGGCACAAGCAGGATATTCAAGAGAGCCATTACACACCGTGAGAACAGTATGGAATTAGCACACGAGTTACACAACAGACTGGAGCAGAAGCCCATCTTGCTCATGACCCATCTGGTCCTGGGTTACCCCTCCCTGGAGGATAATCGCCTGGTCATTGAGCAGATGGCCGCAAACGGGGTGGACTGCATCGAGCTGCAGATCCCCTTTTCCGAGCCCATCGCCGATGGACCGGTGATCCTCAAGGCGAATCAGGACAGCCTGGAGACCGGGATCACGGTGGAGCAGTGTTTTACCTTTGCCCGGGAGATGGCGGATCGTTTTCCCCAGGTCTGTTTCCTCTTCATGACCTACTACAACATCGTCTATGCCCAGGGAGAGGAGACCTTCCTGGGGCGGACGAGGGAGATCGGACTCTGGGGGACCATCATCCCGGACTTGCCTCCGGAAGAGGGGCAGAGCTATCTGCAGCTGAGCCGGGAGCTGGGCCTGGCAGCGATCACCTTCTTCACCCCAACCTCCACCTCGGCGCGGATGGAGGAGGTTGCCGGCCAGGGGAATGGTTTTGTCTACTGTGTGGCCCGCAAGGGGGTGACCGGCAAGCAGACCGAGTTGGATTCCTCCATAGAGGCCTACCTTAAGCGCTGTAAAGGGGCGACCGCGCTCCCCCTGGCCGTGGGTTTCGGTATCAGCAGCCGGGCGGATATCGACCGCTTAACCGGCATGGCGGAGATGGCGGTCATCGGTACGGCCACCATTAAACTGGTCGATGAACAGGGGCCTGGGGCGGTGGGGCCCTTTATTGCCGGCCTCCTGGCCGGCAGTTGTCAGCCAGCTGCAGAGTGATGCCGACAGAAGCTATCCACCCTTTGGAGGGAGAAGGACCATGAACAGCGTAACCAAGCAGGATTTGGGCACCGGTGAGGTGATCTGGGCCCTGGAGGATCTCTATCAGGGACTCGATGATCCCGCCATTGGCCGGGATAAAGAGTGGTGCCTCGCCACGGCCCAGGCTCTGGCAGAGCAGTATCGCGGTCGGGTTGCTCAACTGAGCGGCGACCAGCTGGCCGGCCTGGTGGCGGAACTGGAGCGACTCGACTGCCGGCTGAGCAGGCTGGAGACCTACGCGTATCTGAATTTTACCACCCAGACCGGCGATGCCCCTGCCTCGGCCCTGCTCCAGGAAATCGAGGAGTTGGCCTCCAGCGTGGGGCAACTCACAGTCTTCTTCCGCCTGGAATGGAATACCCTTGATAAGCTTGCGGTGACCAGCCTCCTGGCCGAGCCGGCAGTGGCGAGCTATGCCCACTATCTGGAAGCCCTGCGTCGTTTCGCCCCGCACCAGCTCTCCGGGGCGGAAGAAGAACTCCTCCAGCAGTTGGCGCCGGTGGGCCGGAGTGCCTGGAATCTGCTCTTTGATAAGCTCATGGGGCGCCTGCAGTTTGGGGAAACCGGCAGGACCGAAGAAGAGGTGCTCAACGATCTCTACAGTCCCCGGCGGGAGGTACGCAGGCAGGCGGCCGGGGAGATGACCCTTGAGCTGGAGAAAAACAGTCACCTCCTGAGCCATGTCTTCAATACCCTGGCTGCTGAAAAGATGATCAGCGATCGGGTCCGTCGCTATCCCGGCTGGAGCAGTGAGATCAATCTGGCCAACGAGCTGGAGGACAGGACCGTGGACACCCTGATCGAGGCGGTGACCGCTCGTTATGATATTGTCCAGCGCTACTACCGGCTCAAGCGGGAACTCCTGGGCTATGAACAACTGTTTGACTATGATCGCTACGCTCCCCTGCCCGGCGACCAGGGAGGGGTGGTAGGGTGGCAGAGCTGCCGGCAGATGGTGGTGGCTGCCTTTAGCGATTTTTCCCCGGAGATGGGTGGGATTGCCGAGCAGTTTTTCAGCTCACGCTGGATCCACGCCCCGATTATGGAGGGTAAGCGGGGCGGGGCCTTTGCCCATCCCTGCATCCCTGAACTCCATCCCTATGTGATGGTCAACTATACCGGTTCCATCCGGGATGTCTCCACCGTGGCCCATGAGCTGGGCCATGGGGTCCATCAACTCCTGGCCGGCAAACAGGGGCACTACAACAGCGACACCCCCCTGGTACTGGCAGAGACCGCCTCGGTCTTTGCCGAGTTCCTGGTCTTTAACGCCCAGCTGGAGTTGCTTGGTTCTGGCCAAGAGCGTCGGGCCTTTATCTGTCAGAAGCTGGAATCCATCTTTGCCACGGTCTTTCGCCAGGTGGCCATGAATCGCTTCGAGGAGCAGATGCATACCCGGAGGCGGGAGAGGGGAGAGTTGTCACCCCAGGAGTTTGCCGCCATCTGGCAGCAGACCCAGGAGGCCATGTTCGGCGATTCGCTGATCCTGACCCAGGACTACGGCTGCTGGTGGTCCTATATCCCCCACTTCCTCAGCACCCCGGGCTATGTCTACTCCTATGCCTTTGGCGAACTCCTGGTGCTCGCACTCTATGCGCGTTACCAGCAGGAGGGCGACCGTTTTGTGGAGCAGTATCTCTCCCTGCTCAGCGCCGGCGGCAGCCGCTCACCCTACGAGCTCCTCGCCCCCTTTGATATCGATCTCAATGCCCCCTCCTTCTGGCAGGCCGGTCTGGGGATCATCGAGTCACTTTTGTCCAGGGTGGAAGCGGGCTAGTCCTTTGCTGGAGTGCTAAAAAAAACCGGCCTGTCTTACCCTGCTTGGGGCAGACAGGCCGGTGCCGGTTCCCTTGGTGCCTCTGTACCACCTTCCCTCCTGTTGGTTCTTCTCCTGCTCTCAGCGCTCTGCTGATCTCTCCTTGCGACTGCCACTGTTTCCCTCTGTACTCACACAGCTGGTTCTTTTGTGTTTGTCCCCTTCTTGTTCGTAGTGCTCTCCGATTAAGGCAGCAGCAAGCAGGCATCTCTCTTCTCGGTCCTGTTGTTGGATTTCGTAATTGTAATTGCGATGCCTTTTTCGTTGTTAGGGCCTGGGGGTATGCTGACAATAAATTCAAAGATGTTTGTTTTTTTGCAAAAAAAGCAAAAAGTCGTTTGACATCAAAAGCTATTTCATGGACACTTGTATTTAACATGCGAAATCGATCCGATTTCAGTTGTATTTAAAAAGAGCGGTGCTGTCTTCTTTTTCATCTTTTCCTCATCTCAGGAAGCTGTATTCAGGCAGATGTAGGTCTCGTGTATTCATTGGTAGAGATTGTCAGGTACTGTTTGTCTTTAATAAAGCATCATGGTTTACCGTATCGTTGTAGGAGATTGGAGAGCCATGATGTTAAGTTGCTCATTATTCTGAAGTAGATGTCGTATTTGATCTAATGGTCAACAAATAGTAAAAAATAGTGATGATGTTTATAGCTACTGATGTCGTAGTATATTTAGGAGTAAAGATTAATTGTGCTTAACTATTTTAGGTGATCGGTTTGATACCGATTGTATGTCGTTTGATGTTTGAGTGTAGTTAGTTTTTTTTTATTTTTATCAGTATATTTTTTTTTGTTTTGTAGTTGTATCCTTCCTGTTCGTCATTCTTGTTTAGGTTTCTTTTTTACAGTTTGTAATGCTGCTCTGGTTGGGAAGCTTGGCCTCTGCCAATACTGGTGGGCCCAGTCTTGCTAGGCAGGGATGTACCCTGTCTTGTTTTTTATGGTTTCAGTACATCGGGTTTTGATAAGCAAATATAGCGCATGTAATTTTAGCCGTACGGGTGTCTCAATATGGTTGTCGCTGCATCAAAAGTCATAGATGGTTTTTCAGTGGAAAATATCCTTCAGATTCTTTCCATGGAGAAAAAGAGCTGCACCATGAGTGTGGTTGCCCTTGATCGTATCGGCTATCTCTATGTGGAAAAAGGAGAGCTCATCGATGCCTTTAGCGGTGAACTCAGTGGTCATGATGCCGCCTTGGAGATTCTTTGTTGGGAAGAGGCCCAGTGTGAGCTGTTTACGCTTGCTCAACGGAGTCGCAATATTGATGTCTCGCTGATGTCCCTGTTGCTCCAGGCCTCAAAGGAAAAGGATGAACGGAAGAAACATTCCCCGGGTTCTCCGCTGAATCTCTTGGAGCAATCCATCGAGCAGGCCGAGGCCCATCTCTACCGGTCGGCCCATGTCAACCTGCTTCGCTATCTGAAAAAGAACAGAAAGAATGCCAGTGGCTGGGTATGGTACTCCAGGATTCATGCTGACTTGCAAGTTGTTGAAAAGGCGTTGAAAAATGCGATGATCCTGGGTCCCGATGATCCCCTGGTGAGAGAAGAGACGGCAAAGTTTGCTGCCGCTAAAAAGCGGATCCAGACCACTGCCATCCGTAAGTGTTACTTCTGTTGGACTCCCCTGGATAAGAAGCTTAAGAGATGCCATCACTGTGCAGGGTTTCTCCGGGTCGATACTGAGTCGCTGGAGTTGGTCGACCGGCCCAACTCAGGGACCTTTATCGCGGCCATTCGCAGGTATTCCAGAGTCAGTGCCAAGTATCCCGAGTCACTTGCCGCCCTCTATTGTCTCTCTCTTGCCCATCTCAATATGGGGCATTTAAAGGAAGCTCTCCACTGTCTGGATCAACTCTCCAAAAAGGCGCCTGATAACACCATGTTTAGCCGCCAGCTTAATCTGCTGATGGATTATCTTGCCGCCACGGCCAGCAGCGCAGTTACTGAGGCAGAAGAGCAGCCAATGGGGGCGAATCCGTCGGCTGGGCCGCCGGAGCAGTTGGCGATACAGCAGAAGAAGAATATCCTGGTGGTCGAAGATAGCCCCACCATTCGAAAGGTTATCACTATCTCCTTAAAGCGAAATGGGTATGGGATTGTTGAAGCCGGAGACGGGCTTGAGGCCTTAAGCCGGGTCAGTCACCAGAAGCCTGATCTCATCCTGCTTGATGTGGTGCTGCCGAAGATGGACGGCTTTAAGCTTCTTTCTCTGCTCAAGGGCAACAGGGAACTGAAGTCCATCCCGATTATCATGCTCACCAGTAAGGATGGATTTATCAACAAGGTCAAGGGCAAGATGGGTGGTGCCGATGCCTATTTAACCAAACCCTTTGATCCGCAAAAGATGATCGATGAAATTCAGAAGCATATATAACAGTATCTTGAATTACAAAAATGAATACTTATCAAGCTAGCGCATGAGGTGAACCGTATGGCTAAGAACACAATACTCGTTGTCGATGACTCGCCCACCCAACTGAACATGATGAAGGCACCGTTTGAAAAAAACGGCTACCAGGTCATCACCGCAACAGATGGTGAAGAGGCCTTGAGTATGGTCCACAGCGAGAAGCCCATGTTGGTGGTGCTCGATGTGATCATGCCCAAGATGAACGGATTTCAGGTTTGTCGGAAGATCAAAACTGAAGAGACCACCAGGGATATCAAGGTCGTTATGCTGACCAGCAAGAATCAAAAAAGTGATGCCTTCTGGGGCAAGAAACAGGGTGCCGACAAGTATATGACAAAACCTTTTGATGAGCAGGAACTCTATGATGCAGCCATGGCCCTTCTCTAGAGTGCCGTGATTGAGAAGCAATAGTATCGGTTTGCAGAGTTGATTAATTGTAATCACAAGTCAAGGGTTCTAACAGTATGGTAGCGTCCACCGCCAATCCCCCACCGTCCTTGTCTGCGCTTTTAGGCGCGATTGAGTCGAAAACTGCACCATTTGCGGCCCAGAGCATCAAAGAACATCAGGAAGTTGCCCGCCAGGGGCGGAGCCATAAAGAGCTCTATATCTCTTTTTTTTTAAATGAAATAGAGCTGGCCTTGCCAATTGGCTCCATCCAGGGAGTGGATCGTTTTCCCACGGTTACTCCGCTGCCCAACCTGCCGCCCTGGATATTGGGCATTGCCCATGTCCGGGGTGAGATCATATCCATGGTGGAACTGCGGACCCTGTTTAAAATTTCCTACTATACTGCCCGGCGGGCCAGCTTTTATATCCTGTTACGTCACGGGGACCTTAAATTAGGCTTTCCCGTGGATCGCATCAGCGGAATAGTCGGGGTCGAAGCAGGGGAGGGTACATTTCGGACCTCTTCTGCATCTGAGGATGAAACGGTAAACAATCTTTCCACTTATATTTCAGGGACTTTGCGCAGTGATGAACGGGTGCTGGCCATTTTGGACAGCGCCAAATTACTGAACTCCCAGATTCTGCAGAAAGGGATCCGAAGCCTTGAACAGGTTGGGGAAGGTGCGAGCGGGGGAAACAATGAGTAACCACGAACAAGGAGGAACGGCATGCCCCTGAGGGTGTCAAACGATTATCTGAGCAGCTATCTGGAAGAGGTGCAGTCCTATGTGCCAGCCTTGCAGTCGGCTCTTGCCACCTTGGAGCAAGAAGGGCAGGTGGCCGAGGTGGTTACCGAGGTGCATCGTCAGATGCATATCATCCGTGGTGCCTCTGCAATGGTGGGTGTAGCGGAATTAAGTGAGCTCGCCGGGCAGGCGGAAGAACTGGTGGAGGCCGTGATTGAGGCCCGCTGTGGCCTGGATGATCCGTTTTTAACCGTCATGAGCGAGTCGGTGGCTGCCATTGATCTCTACTGTCAGGCCATGGAGAAGGGGACAGAGGCTGACCCAGAGGCGATTATTGCCGTGCCTCTTGCCGGCTGCCGTGCCTTGCTGGCAGATATACCTGCAGCCAAGAGCAATCAAGGAATGGTCGAATTGATTCCTGCAGATCTGGATGAGGAAGAACAACTTGCCGTGGAAGAGCTGAACACCGATTCCACCGGTTTGATTGAGGACTTCTTTCGGCAGGAGGCAGAAGAGCATCTCCAGGGACTCCACCTGGAGATGGTTCGGCTAGGGCAACAGGTCAGCACCGTCACCCCTGTCTCAGCAGAGATTCGGCAGAACATCGCCACCGTTCGCCGAATCATCCATACCTTAAAGGGGGCAGCTGCCATGGTCGCCTTGGAGACCACTGCAGGTTTTGCCCATCAGCTGGAAGATTATCTGGATGATCTCTTTGGGTCTGCCAACACCCTGAGGCCAGGTCAGGTGACTCTGCTGGTCAGTGCCATCGATCTGCTTGCCGCTCTTGTAGAGAGTCCGCAAGAGGTGGATAAGCAGAAGCTGCAGGCCCTGGTAGAGCAACTGCAGCTGCCTGGAGGAGAAGGAGGCGGACTTGAGGAGCAATCGCTATCCTTTGCCCCGGCCATTGAGTGCTCAAGCATGGCAGCCCTTTCCAGGGAAGAAGTCTTGGAACTCTTTGCAGGGTTTCGTGATGAGGCCCAGGAACATCTTGAGATCATCCAGGCTGCCTTGGCGATCCTGCTTGGCCGGAGCGATGAGCAGGGCAAGCGTGCGTGGTCTGGACGACCAGACGAGGTAGCCAAAATCAGGCGCAGTGTCCACACCGTAAAAGGAGCGGCCGGGGTGGTCGGCTTACAAGATATCGCAGGCCTTGCCCACGGTTTGGAAGATTATCTCGACGGGTTGTTTGACTCTGGTCAAGAGTTGACAGCCGAGCAGGAGGCCACCCTGGTTGAGGCCCTGGATCTGTTGGCGCTGCTCATCGACCGCCCTGATGAGGTGGATCAGACCAGGTGCCGGCAAGTAGGCGACGGCCTGCGCCGCTATCCAGAGCAGCAGGTCGTCACCGAGGGCGCACTCTTTCAGGGGTTGAGGCCAGATGATGGTGGCCAGGGTGAAGAGAACCCTGGGGCTGAAGACCGTCAAGCCTTGCTGGTATCCCCTTCACTGCCCAGGGTTGAGGGCAGAACTGAGTATACCCTGGGCGAGGCCAGCCAGACCCTTCGAGTCAACAGGGACCAGCTTGATTCCATGGTCAACCTGGCCAATGAGTTGCTGGTGGGAATCAGCGGTTTTGAACAACGCCTGGTATTCTTCCGCGATGCCGTTAATGAGCTGGAACTCTCCAGAGAGCGTCTAAAAAAAATCGCCTCTGAGCTTGAGATCAACTTTGAGGTGAAAGCCTTGGATGATTTCGGGGCAGGGGTGAAACGTTTGCAGTCGACCATGACCCAGCTCGGCGAGGGGGATGGCTATGGCGAATTTGATGCCATGGAGCTTGACCGCTACACTCAGCTTAATCTGGTCATCCGTTCCCTCAATGAGGCGGTGATTGATATTGGTGCCATCCGCGGCAACCTGGGGCTGGCCTATAGCGACATAGACGCTGATATCAACCGGCAGCGCCGTCATGTGCGTGAGTTACAGCTCCAGCTGATGCGTACCCGAATGAATCCTCTGGCCTCAATCACTCCGCGCCTGGGACGGACCATGCGTGATGTGGCTGCTAAACTGGACAAGCAGGTGGAGCTCAAGGTCACGGGAGAGGAGATCGAACTTGACCGGGTTGTTTGGGAAAAGCTGGCTGATCCCTTTATGCATCTGATCCGAAACGCCATTCACCATGGGATCGAAGATCAGGAAACCCGTCTTGCCGCCGGTAAGCCGAGAATCGCCACCTTAACCATCTCAGTCAAGAGAACCGGCAATCAGGTGATCATCCGTTGCGGTGATGATGGCCAGGGGCTGGACTACGACGCTATCCGGACCAAGGCTGCGCTGCTGGGCATGGGGGAGCAGGTTGAAACCATGAGCCGGCGTCAGCTCACCGAGCTGATCTTCTACCCGGGCTTCAGTACCAAGAGCGTCTCTGAGATCTCCGGTCGCGGGGTCGGGATGGACGTGGTTAGAGAAAATATCCAGCAACTCCAGGGAAGCATCACTGTTGAGACCATTCCTGGGCAGGGGACAAGCTTTGTCATCACCCTGCCGCTGACCATGGGGGTGGTGAAGTCCCTGCTGGTTGAATCGGGCAAGGTTAACTATGCCATCCCCATCAGCGATATCAAGGAGATCCGTAGGGTCGACCGCGCTGATATCGATAGGGCAGGACATCACTTGAGGTTTGAAGAGGCCACCATTCCCTGGTTCTCCCTGGCAACCCTGCTCGGCAGGGAGGTTTCCAGGGACGTGGAGCCAGAAGAGCGTCCCATGGTCTTGCTTTTGGACCTGCTTGGTGAGGAGGTGGCCCTTGAGATATCTGCTGTCATCGGGCAGAGCGAACTGGTGGTCAAAGGTCTTGGTTCCTATCTGCAGGCGGTCAAGGGGGTTGCCGGAGCATCTCTTCTTGGTGACGGTACCCTGGTACCGGTTCTCAATATCTATGAGTTGACGCTTGCCCGTACCGGCCGGCAGATCGAACCTCTCTTCCCTCTGGAGATGGAGGAAAAACCACCACTGAAGATCATGGTCGTCGATGACTCCATCTCCGTACGTCGGGTCGTCAGCCGTTTTGTTCTCTCCATGGGCTGGGAAGCCCTTGAGGCCAAAGATGGGCTTGATGCCCTGGAGTTGTTGGAAACGAACCACCCGGATTTCATCCTCCTTGATGTGGAGATGCCCCGACTCAATGGCTTTGAGTTTTTGGCGAAGCTGCAACATATCAGTGAAAAGAGAGATATTCCTGTGGCCATGCTTACCTCAAGGACTTCGCGCAAGCATCGGGAAAAGGCCTTTTCCCTGGGTGCCCGTGGATTTTTAAATAAGCCCTATAAAGATGAGGAACTCGTTCACCTGGTCCGTGATCTCACCGGATATCAGGAGGATGAAGGGATGGTGATGGCAGAGGGGGATGCGTCCTGATGCGAACAATCGTAACCTTCAAGCTGGCAGAGCAACTCTTCGGCCTGGACCGGGAAAAGGTGGTGGCTATGGCCTCCCGTAACCATCGCAAGATCAAGACCACAGTCAAGGGTGGAGTCGAGTATCTCCTGCTCTCCAGGGGGAGGGTCTCCCGGATCTTTGATTTGGAGCAGCTCTTTGGGCTGGAGCAACCAGGAACAGGCGACATGAAGCAGCTTCTTGTGGTCGAACACGGCCAGGAGCTGTTGAGCTTTCTGGTCAGTGCACGGGGAGGTATTGCCTCGGTGCGTGAAGAGGCGGGCACGGCCCTGCCACCTGCCTTTGGTCGGGCCGTGCCCATGGTCTTTCCGGAGATGTTGGTCAATGGCCAGGATGCCATCTTACTGTTTGCCCCAGAGAATATTCATCGTTTTTTGGTAAAACATACAAACCACCGTACAGGCAGATCCAATGCAGAAGACATCGTTGAGTGAACACAGATTCTTTCTCTTGCCCTTGGGACGGTATGCCAAGGAATCCTACTCTTGTATCTTTGGCCAGAGCCAGGTCGTTGAGGTGATGCAGGAGATTATCGCCTGTGAGGTGCCTTTCTGCCCTCGCTTTATGCGTGGAGCGGCTGTCTATGGTGAGCAGTTGCTGCCGGTGATCTGTCCGGAGGAGATGCTTGGTCTGGCCGATCCTGCCGAGCAAGGGCCATATCGTCAGTTTATCGTCATTCGTTCTGCAGCTGTCGATCCGGCCAGCGGAACCAACCTGCTTGCCATGGTGGCTTCCAGTCGTGGCTTGCAGATTCCACAGAATGAGGAGGACAAGAATCTGGAATATTTCAGTCCCTCTGACCAGGTACCGGCCAATGGCGGCTTACTCAACGGCATCTATAGCGGCCAGGGCAGGCGGTTGATCAGTATCGATTTTGACCGGCTGTTGCTTGGTGCGGCCATGGAAGCCGTGGCCTAGAGCCTAACAAAGGGGCAGGGAGCTAAGGGATGCACAGTCAAACCATACTGGAAAACGGGGTGCGAGTGGTCACCAAGAAGATGGAACAGCAACGCTCACTCTCCATCGGCTTTCTCTTTGATGCCGGACCTGCCCATGAACCTGAGTTCAAGAGTGGAGTAGCCCATCTTTGCGAACATCTCATGTTCAAGGGCACCAAGGGCCGCAGTGATGATGAAATAGCCAGGATCGTTGATACCACCGGCGGCAGCATTGCTGCCTTTACCTCCCGTGATTATACCTGTTTTTCAGCCACGGTTTTAGATGATTATGGCACCTATATTATTGATCTTTTTGGTGATGTTTTCCTGAACTCTGTCTTCCGGCCTGCCAGCCTGGAGCAGGAAAAACACTCTATTCAACATGAGCTCCTCAGCGCCTCAGACCGCCCCGATCTCCTTGCCCATGAGCAGTTGAAAGCTGCCATCTGGCAGGGACACCACCTCGGCCGTCCCATTGGCGGTTCGCTCGCCTCGGTGGAGCGGTTGGAGCGGGAAGATGTCCTTGCCTTTGTCGACCAGCATTACCGGGCCAACCGTTTGGTGGTTGCAGCGGCCGGTAATCTGATACACGACGAACTGGTCGCCAGTATCAACGATGCCCTCTGGGCCCTGAGGCCAGGTCGAGCGAATGTGCTGCCGGCAGGAGGACTGGCTCCCTTTCAAGCTGGGGTTCAGGTTAGTCAAAAAGATATTCGTCATGTTTATTTTTCTATTGGTATCAGGGCATTCAGCTTTAATTCCGAGCATCGTTATCATCTTCATCTGCTCAATGCCATCCTTGGCGGCGGAATCAGTTCGCGGCTCTATCACTGCCTGCGTCAGACCAAGGGGCTGGTCTATGCAATCGACTCCGAGTACCAGGCCTATCGTGATGGCGGCCTCTTGGTGATAGAGGGCGCAACCTTACCAGAGCTTCTTGAAGAGGTCCTGGTGACGATCTTTACAGAACTTAATGAGTTAGCCTGCGGCGGTCTGTCGATCAGTGCAGAGGAACTATGGAAGGCCAAGATGCAACTCAAGGGGCGTCACCTGTTGGCAGCTGAAAACGGCTCAACCATCATGTCTAACCTGGCCACCCAGTCCCTGTACTTTAACCGCTACATCGAATCAGAGGAGATGGTTTCCCGAATAGAAGATGTAGAGGCCGGCGTCTTACATGGGCTTGCCAGCCGCCTCTTGCAAGGCGGGATCAAGGATGCTGCCATCTCCCTGGTCGGACCGGAAGGCATCGGGGATTGTCTGGCGGCCGTTCTTCAGAAGATGACCAGTGGTGTGTAGGAAGAGCAACAGATAATCAACTATATAGGAGAGAATTATGGGCCTTAATCCTTTGATCAAGAACAACTGGATCGAAATCCAAAAAAAGAGCGCTGTCCCGGTCAATGCCTTGGGGATTAAAATTGATCCCAAGGATGAAAAGACCCTCAAGGTCTGGAAAGAAGAAGCCATCGATACTTTCCTCAAGAAGTAATGCCTTGACTTTCCCCCGAATAGCTGTCGGGCCAAGGGAGGTTGAAGATCAGGGAAAGGCGGATGGTTATCCCATCGCTTACGCTGTTCAGGGCTGGTTCTGCCTGAACAGCCACGGGGCGAGAGGAGAGCTGAAAAACCTGTTTTCCCCTGACAGCAAGCGGCGGACAGGCACTGTCCGGCTTCGTTGTCAGTAAGGTATGTATAGGGGTTATTGTATTTTTCGTTTAAGGAAGGAGTGGTGAAAATGAAGGGAGTGAATCTCAAAATTCGAGGCAAGTTGATGCTGGCCTTTATGGCCATGATCTCGTTGACACTGGTGGTCAGCAGTATCGCCTTTTTTTCGCAGCAGTTTGCCCAGAAAACAGTTGATAAGGTGGTCCAGGTCCACGGCAAGATCGAACGGTTGAGTCTGGAGACGGATAAGGGCCTTTCCCTGATGGCCAACTATGAGAAGGACTTTTTCCTCAACTACAGGCAGGTTGGGATTCAGGAGGCCAAGGATCTCTATCTGAACAAGCTCATTGCCGAGGGAGGCAAGACCTATAAGACGCTCTACGCTATTCAGCAATTGGCAGTAAACGACGCGGACCGGGCCTCAGCCCAATCGGCTATGGAGGCCATCAATGAATATCTCAGCGCCCTCCTGGGTACGGTGAGTATTCTTGAACTGCGTGTGGATACCGAGTTTGGCGAATTGATTAAACTGGAGCAGAGTGGCGAGGCTCTTAACCTTATCCTCGCAGGGGTCAACGATAAGTCCCTCCAGGATCGTAACCTGGGCCTGCAAACCGCAATGCAGCGCTATATTCTGTTGCCCGACGCCCAAGCAGGCACAGAGGTGCGCAGCCATTTCGATGCCATGGGCCAAGGTATCTCCCAGGCTCCGGTCGATGAGAGTCTGCGGCGTCAGCTCAGTGGGGCAACCGCTGAGTATAGCCGCTGGTTTGCAGAGGTAAGCAAGACCGATGGGACCATTGCCTCCAGGGTTGCGGCCTACACCGCTGCTGCGGAAGAGGCCCGGCCGGTTCTTGCCGCCTTTGTCGCCAATGCAGCCGAAAACGAGATTCAGGCCATTGCTGCCATGGAGCGGCAGGCACAAACCACCCGATACCTGCTCCTCGCAATCGGACTGACAGCCGTTGTCCTGGGTGGTCTTATCGCGGTCGGTCTCTCCCGTGGGATGACTCGTCAGGTAGGGCAGATCATGGATCTGCTTTCAGATATCGGTATGGGTAACTTTGACGCCCGTGTTGAGGTGGTTTCAACGGACGAACTTGGCACCATGGCCTTTACCCTGAACGCCATGCTCGATAATATCACGCTCCTCATTCAGAGTCAGGATGAGCGTGACAAAATTCAGGATTCGATCATGAAGCTCTTGGAAGAGATCAGTGATCTGACCGAAGGTGACCTGACGGCACGTGCTGAGGTGACCGAGGATATGACCGGCGCCATTGCCGACTCCTTTAACACCATGGCAAACCAGTTTGGTGATATTATTCGTCAGGTAAAGGCTACCACCGCATCTGTGGATGATACCTCACTCTACGTCAACAACCGTACTGTTGAGTTGGCTGACAAGAGTAGTGAGCAGTCCAGGGTGGTTAACGGGGCCGTGGCTTCGATCAACACCATGGTGCAATCGATTCAGCAGGTATCTCAAAACGCCTCCCAGTCAGCCGAGGTCTCCTCTGTTTCCCGGACCCATGCACGCCAGGGCGCCCTGGCGGTAAGTGAGACGAATCAGGCGATTGAAGAGATTCGTGAGCAGATTAACGAAACGGCCCGTTCCATTAAGCGTTTGGGAGAGAGTTCCCTTGAGATTGGTAACGTCATCCAGATCATTAATGATATCGCCGATCGTACCTCTATTCTTGCCTTGAACGCCTCCATTCAGGCAGCCATGGCCGGAGATGCGGGCCATGGATTTGCCGTGGTTGCAGAAGAGGTTCAGCGACTGGCAGAAAGCTCCAGTGACTCCACCAAACAGATTGAGATCCTGGTTAAGAGTATTCAGGCAGAGATCAAGGGAGCTGGCAACCGGATGGATGAGAGTATTGCCAAGGTGGTCAAAGGAACCCGGCTTGCAGATAATGCCCACGAAAAGCTGCAGGAGATTGAGCAGGTCTCCAACCAGTTGGCTGACTTAATTGAGTCGATCAGGCAGGCCTCTCTACAGCAGGTTAAGGTCTCAGCAGATATTTCAAATTCCATGAAAGAGGTGGGGGCGGTGAGTGAGGAGACCTCGGTTGCCTCCAAGGAAACAGCGGAATCGATGAACGTCTTGAGTCAGACTGCCAGAACCCTTACCGAGGCGGTGGCCATGTTTAAAATCGAGACTGTTTCTCCGCCAGCAGTATAAGGAGGCGGCATCTACTATCTCTTGCAGGACTCCCCCTACCCAAGGCAAGCTAAGAGGAACAAAGCATGAACAAAATGATCACAATTCTGGTGACCGTAGCCCTGGCTGCCATCTTTCTCCAGCCAGTAGTGCACGCCGCCCGGCAGACCATCAAACTGGGCTTCGATATCCCCCTCACAGGGGAGTTTACCGTTGTTGGCAATAATGCGAAAAATGTCGGCCAAATGATCAATGAGCAGCTGCGCAAGCAGGGTGGTCTCAAGGTGGGCGACATCAGCTATGAGGTGGACTTTGTCTATGCCGATAACGCTTCTACGCCGGCCGGTGCTTCATCCCAGGTACTCAACCTGGTGAGTGCTCAGCAGGTAGTGGCCATCGTCGGCCCCTTGAGCAGTCGGCAGGCGATCCCGGCCGCCGAGGTGGCCAACGCCTTTGCCACCCCGATCATTTCACCCTGGTCCACCTCACCGAAAACAACAAAAAACAGACCATTTGCCTTTCGTAGCGGTTACCTGGTCGATATCCAGGCGCCGGTATTGACCACCTTTGTCAGA
Source organism: Desulfogranum mediterraneum DSM 13871 (assembly GCF_000429965.1). Classification (GTDB taxonomy): domain Bacteria; phylum Desulfobacterota; class Desulfobulbia; order Desulfobulbales; family Desulfobulbaceae; genus Desulfogranum; species Desulfogranum mediterraneum. The sequence goes on along the minus strand of NZ_AUCW01000003.1, from coordinate 5,905 downwards.
AAGCAGTTTGGTGCGGAAAAGGCTGCCGTGCTCTATGACATCGTTGATACCTATCCCCGTTTTATGGCCAAGGATTTTAAAAGAGTATTCGAGGCAGTCAGCGGACCTGGATCCGTGGTCGCCTATGAGGAGTTTCGTACCGGTGACACGGATTTCACCAGGCAACTGCAGAGAATAGTTGCCTCAGGGGCCGATGTTCTCTTCACCCCCCAGCATTATAACGAAGTACCCTCCATTGTCCGGCAGGCGAGAAAGTTGGGATGGAACAAGCCGATTGTAGGTTCAAACTCTTGGGCTGGCGGCGATTTGATAAGTGAGTGTGGTGATGACTGTAACGGACTCTACTTTGTCGGCAACTATGCCGCCGGAGGGGCTGTGGGCGTTTCCAGGCAGTTTGCCCGTGTCTACCAGGAGAGGTATGGTGTTCTTCCCGATGAGGTTGCAGGGCTTACCTGGGATGCGGTCTGGATTATGCTTGAGGCAATCAAAAATACCGGTGGCCTGGGCAATGATCTGGTATCTGATCGTCAGCGGATACGTGATCAGTTGGTCTCGATCAAGGATTTTGAGGGCGTTACCGGTACCTTGAGTTTTAATGCCTCCGGTGATCCCACTAAGTGTGCGGTGATGATCAAGATCAGCGATGAGGGGGTATTAACGCATCACGAAACCCTCTGTCCGTAAACAGGACGGCCGAGCTGCTTTTTCCCTCCTCCCCAGTGGTGGGCAGGAGTGGTGGAACTGTCGCCGCCCTGATTGCAAGCCGGCGGCACCGGCTTAAGCCGGCTGTCTCAAGAAAATAAGGGCAGGGCATTGGGCTTCAGCTTTTGTCAACGCCCTGGAGGATCAATGAAGTGGTCTCCACCCCGAACCTGCCGAGAGCGCTTACCCCTCTGGAGGATGAGCATGGCCGGGAGAATAAGAGCAACCCCGACCAGGGTCCTGGTCGGGGGAAGACCAGCTCCCAGCAGCCATTGGATGATGACGATTACCAGGGGATAGAGGTAGGAGTAGGCGATCACCCGGGTTGGACCCAGGTGCAGGGTGGCCCACTGGGAGATGAAAAAGGTGATAATGGTGGTAAAGACCGCCAGGTAAACGATTCCTGCCCAGACTCGAGGGGCAATCTCAAGCCAGGGAATGGAGAACAGGCTGTAGCCCCCCAGGAGCAGTAACCAGCCGCAGCCGGTGACCAGAACCCAGAAGGTCATGATTGCCATGGGCTCTCCCCGATGGAGCAACCTGACCAGGGGGGTGTAGAGGGCCATCAGCAGGCAGCCGGAAAAGAAGATCAGGTCGCCCTGATTCAGCTCCAGGGACAGCAACCTGGCCGGATCCCCCTGGAAGATCACCCACAGCGCCCCGGCCATGGCCGTGAACAGGGCTGCCAGGCGATATCTCCCTAATCTTTCCTTGACCAGAAGAGCACTGTAGATGCTGGAAATCCCGGGAACCAGGGTGAAGATCGCCCCGGTGTTCAGGGCGCTGGTAAAGCGCAGGGCAAAGAACATCAGCCAGAAGAAGCCCACCAGGACGCCGCTGATTAGGCTGTAGCGGCCCAGGTCGTGCAGGCTGGGAAGGCTCAGCTCATGGCGCCAGCGGATGTAGGGGAAGAAGAGCAGGGCTGCGCAGCAGAAGCGGAGCAGGATCAGCGGCGTGGGCTCCAGGGCAGGGGCAATGGCCTTGCCCACGGTAAAGGAGGTTGCAGCCAGGGTGGTACTGATGAGCACGCAGCCGTGGACCTGCCAGGTGGATGGTTTCATGCCGGAGGATCGGGGTGAACGTTGCCTGACCGGAGTCAGAGAGGGCTGAGGGAGGCATCATCCGAGTCGGCTCGCAGACGCTGACAAGCTTGAGGCGAGCTAGAGGGTGAAGCTGGCAAAGATCGGGCCTTTTCCACCCGCTTTCACCCGGGCCGACCGAGCCTACTCCTCCTGTTTCCAGATGGCCAGCACGTTTTTATACACCGTGGAGCGGGGGAGATCAAGGTCTGCGGAAATACCCTGGACCGTGTCCTTGAGGCTGGCCTGCTGCTCCCGGCGGTACCAGGCCACCAGTTCTTCCAGGTTTTCCGGTTTTTCCTGGGTCGGGGGCGGGGCTCCCTCAACGATCAGCACCAGCTCGCCCTTGACCCCATTGCCTACCTGCTCAAGAAGTTGCTCCAGGGTGCCCTCCAGGCACTGTTCATGGATCTTGGTCAGTTCCCGGATGAGTAGGGCCTGACGGTAGCCGAGCACCTCCAGGAGTACAGCCAGCGACTGTTTGATTCGATGGGGGGATTCATAGAAGATCAAGGGCCAGGGCAGGGTTCGCACACCTCTGAGCCATTGGGCCTTTTCACTTTTCTTGGCCGGGAGAAAGCCGCCAAAGAAGAAGGCAGATTCGTTTATGCCGGCGATGGAGAGGGCTGCTGCCAGGGCCGAGGGGCCTGCCACCGCATTGATCTTGATCCCTGCGGCCCGCGCCTTTTTTACCAGAACGGCACCTGGGTCTGAGAGGCCGGGGGTGCCGGCGTCGGCAACCAGGGCTATGTTTTCCCCCCCCTGCAGCCGTCTGATCAGGGTATCGGATTTTTTCTGTTCCTGTTCGCGGTAATAACTGGTCAGCGGGGTGGAGATCTCGAAGGCGGAACAGAGCTTTCTGGTGTGCCTGGTATCTTCGCAGGCAATGAGATCCACCTGGGACAGGACTGCGCAGGCCCTGGGACTCATCTCCTGGAGGTTGCCGATGGGGGTGGCCACCACAAAAAGCTCACCGCTAAGATTCTTGTCAGGGGCAGGGATACGTGGTTTCATAGATAGTGGACCCGGCTGATAGGGGTACGGGTCGATTCTCTCCTGGTGTGCGTTTCGTTACAAAACGGGACAGCCCGGATCCGGCACTGGAACGGGATCCTGACCGCACCGTTTTTACGCTACCCTAACAAGCAGAGCCATGAACTGCTGTAGAAATTTTTGTAAAGAGGATTCATGAGCACCGATTACTGTCATGTCTTCGTTGATAAGGGGCAGCTTCCCCATTGGTTGATCGATCTGACCCGGTTAAAAGAGGCGTGTGAGCAGCTCCGTCAACTGGAGTTGGCTGACATCGATGAGTACCTGAGCGCCGAACGCGCCCTTCAGGAGAGGGGAGCAACGCTCCTCACCACGATCAAGGTCAACGGGAGCATGTTGGCCCTTGCCGGTGTTGAGAATGAAGAACAGTTCAAGCGCGACTATCTGGCTATCTTTGGAGCCCGGAACAGTAATTTCTTCCGACAGTTCATTGCGGCCTGTTTGAAAGAGGAGCAGCATGCCCTGTTTGAAACGATCCTCTCCCCGGGCGGGAGGCAGCCGAGATACCTGGAGGTCTACCTGGACCTGGGCCAGGTGGAGGATGCCACCTGTGGTATGCTGACCTTCGTGGATATCTCCCAGCAGAAGGAAAGCATTACCCAACTCAAGGAATCCATGGAAAAGTATCGGCTCCTGGTTACTGCTGCCAACGATGCCGTGGTTATTGTCGATTGCAGGAGCGGTTCCATCCAGGAGGTGAATCCCAGGGCCGTGGAGCTGTTTGCCAGGCCGGTCGGAGAACTGGTGGGGATGGATCATGAGGAACTGTTTCCCAGGGCGGTGCGGGGACAGTACTTCCGTTACTATCAGAGTCAGCTTGAGGGTGGGGGAAACTCGCCGGGATTTGACTCCGTGATTGGTGATAATCGAGGGGGCGGTGATATTCCGGTTCAGCTCAAGATTGCCACTGCGGTGATCAATGGGCGGAGGATCGCTCAGATCACCTTCCATGACATCCGCAAACGACAGAAGCTGGAAGAACGACGGCGCCTACTGGCCACTGCCATCGACCAGGCAGCGGAATCGGTGATGATCACCGATCCGTCGGGAAAGATAGAGTATGTCAACCCGGCCTTTGAAGAGACCAGTGGCTATGAGTTTGGCGAGGTCGTGGGGAAGTCACCCAAGATGTTTCGCAGCAAGGGCTACTCACGACTCGAGAGCAACTTGATGTGGCAGGAAATCTCCCAGGGAAAGGTCTGGCGTGGCACCTTTGCCAACCGTAAGAAGGATGGCAGTTGTTACCAGGAAGAGGCGACCATTACTCCGGTCAAAGACGATGCCGGTACCATCCGTCACTATGTGACCGTGAAACGGGACATTACCCGTCAGCTGGCCCTGGAAGATCAGATCCGGCAGTCTCAGAAAATGCAGGCCATCGGTACCCTGGCAGGCGGGGTAGCCCATGATTTTAATAATATCCTCACGGCTATCCTTGGCTATGCGGAGTTGAGCCAGGCGCGCTGCGACCAGGGAACGGTGCTCTATGACAACCTTGCTGAGATTATTTCCGGGGCAGAGCGGGCCGGCAAGTTGGTGGGTCAGATCCTCCAGTTCAGCAGGCAGAGCGAGAAGAGCACCACCAACCTCCAGATTGACCTGATCGTCAAGGAGGTCTTAAAGCTGCTGCGGGCCAGTCTGCCTGCCAACATCGAGATCATCGCCAACCTGGCCAGAGAGGTCTTTGTCAAGGCGGACCCCACCCAGATACACCAGGTCGTGCTCAACCTCTGCACCAACGCCTTTCAGGCATTGGAAAAGACCGGAGGGGAGATCAGGCTATCCCTGGAACGGGTCAACCTCAGTCCGCAGCAGGGGTTGGAGATCGGCAACCTCAGTCCAGGACCCTATGTCAGGATCATGGTGGAAGATAACGGTGCAGGCATTCCCAAGGAGTATCTGCCCAGGATCTTTGAACCCTACTTCACCACCAAGGATAAGAATCAGGGTACCGGTCTCGGCCTCTCCGTGGTCCACGGTATTGTCAATGACCACCGGGGCGCGGTGACGGTGGAGTCTGTTTCCGGAGAGGGGGCCAGGTTCAGCCTCTATCTGCCGGAGGTCGAGTTGGCAGAAGAGGGGGAGGAGGAGCCGCGGGCCGACTATGGTTTTCAGGGGGGGCGTATCCTGGTGGTGGATGACGAACCCCAGATCGTTGATTTTCAAACCCAGGTCTTGGAGCATCTCGGCTGTCAGGTCATCTCTTCTCCGACCAGTAGCCAGGCCCTGGAGATCTTTGTCCGGGAGGGGGGCAACTTTGATCTGGTGATCACCGACATGGGGATGCCGGGGATGACGGGCCTGGAGTTGTTCGAGCGACTGCAGGCGATCCAGCCCGGGGTAAAGGTCCTGCTCTGTACCGGTTTCAGCACCCAGGTTACTCCGGAAAATGCCGAGGAACTCGGCCTTGCCGGTTACCTGGAGAAACCATTTAACGCCGAGGAACTGGCCATGCAGGTGAGTTTGCTTTTAAAGGAGGAGTGGAGCAGCGAACAGTAGGCTGCTTCGCTAAGCTCAGGGGGCGGCACAGGAGCAGGAGGGTAGCCTGGCGTAGAGCCCCTCAGCAGGCTCTCAGAGGGAACGGATCCACTTGAGCCTGCCTGTTATGCAATTGCGGCCAGGGATAATTTCAGGGCGGTTTTCAATCCTTCTCAATCCTTCTCAACACTTCTTCTGTAGCGGGAGACAGGCCTCTTCAGCCCGGCAGCTGGAAAAGAACCAGATTCAAAACCCCAAAAAAAAAGCTCCAATCATCAATGATGATTGGAGCTTTTTCTTATAAAAGAATCGGCAACGACCTACTCTCCCACACAGTCACCCATGCAGTACCATCGGCGCTGAAGAGCTTAACTTCCGTGTTCGGAATGGGAACGGGTGGAGCCTCTTCGCTATGGTCACCGATATATCAAAAAACTGTGACAATTAAAGTAGCAGGGTAAATACTTTGTTTAAAAAAGGATATGGTTAAGCCTCACGGCTAATTAGTATCGGTTAGCTCCATGCATTACTGCACTTCCACACCCGACCTATCAACGTTGTAGTCTCCAACGAGCCTTGAGGTATCTTAAGAT
>NZ_KE387004.1:3525-412656 GCF_000429965.1 Desulfogranum mediterraneum DSM 13871 | reverse complement strand
CTTTCTCGTTCGACTTGCATGTGTTAAGCACGCCGCCAGCGTTCGTTCTGAGCCAGGATCAAACTCTCCAGTTTAATATCCTGACCAATCACAAATCGATTGGACTTGTTTACTTCTCAAACCAAATGTTACTTTGGCCCGCTCGTTTACTGTTCAGTTGTCAAAGATCAAGATCGCGCCGGTAGCGGCACGCTGTTGCCGGTTGTTGTTCCGGCCGGCAGAAACGCAGTCTACCTTGTTTCCGACTCGCTGTCAAACGTTTTGTTTGCGCTGCGTGTCGTTTTCCCCGGCCGCCGTGTTGCTCATGACTCCGGGGTGGCAGTTTTTACACTGCCTGAGAGCTGCTGTCAATCTTTTTCTTTCAGCTGCCCTCGTTTTGTTGCCCGCAGATGATCTCTGCTGCAGCAACGAGGCGGGAAACTACATGACTCTGGCCAGACTGTCAACAGGAAAAACAGAGAAGGGGCTTTTCTCTGTTTTTTGAGCCCGGAGCAGGGTGGCGCAGCAGGCAACCGAAGGTTCTCCTGTTGTTTAAGGTAAAGCGATGTTCAAGCGGGTATCGTCCTGAAGAGAGCCTTATTCTTCGGAGGTCCACTTGCTCAGGGTGGCGATGATCTTGCCGGCCTGTGCTGCACTGGAGATGTTGAATTTTGATTTTGGCAGATACTGGCCGTTGCGTTTCTGGTATCTGCGGATGGAATATTTGTCCGGACCAAACTCACCGCTGGTACGATTGAGATCCTGGTACCGGAACATGATCGTGGTCCAGGCCCCCTTGGTAAGGATCTCCTTGTCCAGTTCCTTGACGATTACCTGGCCTTCCTCTTCATACTGGATTGTCAGCTCTTCTACATCTGCTGCCATGGTTGCTCCCTCTGTTTATGGATGCTGTTGATTGATGGTTGGGGGAATGTTTTCCCGGATGGCTGCCCTGGGTGCTTTGTTCTCGCCCCCAAGGGGCTGTGGCCTGTTGATCTGTCAGATCATAACTATAATTGACCTTGTTCTCAATATCCTGGATCCATTTTTCTGCACCTGCCTGTGGTTCATTTTTTTGAGCGAAGCGTATCTCTGCATTGCCAAGGGCTCGGCCTGAACCAAGGGTGGTGATTTTTTTTCCTGCCCATTCCCTGGCATGCCGATCTCCAGAGGCTCTTGCTGAAATCCTGTGAGCGTGGCAAGATATGGTGCCTGTTTCTGCTCTTATCGTCTGATGTTAAGTCGTGAAGCCAAATTCTCTCTTAGGTGAATGATGACGCTCTTGTTCCTGTACGTGGCCCTGGCCCTGGGGGTATCCTTTCTCTGTTCCATCATGGAGGCGGTGCTGCTCTCCATCTCCTCTTCCTACCTCGCCAGGCTGGAAAAAGATGATCCTCCCCTGGCCGTCCGCCTGAAGGCGTATAAAGACCAGGTCGATCAACCCCTGGCAGCTATCCTCAGCCTCAACACCATTGCCCATACCGTAGGTGCTGCCGGGGCGGGAGCGCAGGCTGCCAAAGTCTTTGGCGAGGCCTACCTGGGGGTCATCTCCGCGGTCTTAACCCTGCTGATCCTGGTGCTCTCCGAGATTATTCCCAAGACCCTTGGAGCCGCCTACTGGCGACAACTGGCCGGCCCTGTAGCGCTCCTGCTCAAGCTGACCCTCTGGCTGATGTGGCCGCTGGTCAAGATGGCCGAGGGGCTCACCCGTCTGCTGACCCGAGGGAAAAAGCCCCAGGGCATTCAGCGGGAAGAGTTCATTGCCCTGGCAGATCATGCCGACAGGGAGGGGCTCTTCCATCGTTATGAATCCAGGATCCTGACGAACCTCTTTGTCATTCGCGAACTCCGTACCCGGGATATCATGACGCCCCGTACCGTGGTTTTTGCCCTGGAACGGAGTGTTCGCCTGGCTGAACTGCTGGAACTTGATACGCCTCCTCCATTTTCCCGGATTCCACTCTACAGCGACGGACTGGATCAGATGGAGGGTTTTGTCCTTAAGCAGGAGTTGCTGCAAGCCGCCCACACGAGGCCCGAAGATACCCTGGCCACCTTCAGTCGCCCCCTGCTTACCGTGGATGGGGAGTTGTCGGTCCATGATCTCTTTGAGCGGTTGATGAACGAGGCCGCCCATATTGCGCTGGTGGTCGATGAGTACGGCAGCACCCAAGGGGTGGTCACCATGGAGGATGTGATTGAAACCCTGATCGGCCTGGAGATCGTCGACGAGGTGGATACGGTGGAAGATATGCAGGCCCTGGCACGTAAACAGTGGCAGCAGCGGGCAAAACAGCATGAGGGCCTTATGGTCGATCTTGGCTGAGGCCTGTCCTTTGCCGGCAAAGGACAGGCCTGGCAGGGTCTAGCCTTTGCTGAAGGTCAGCCTGCTTCCCTGGCTGTCCACCTGGATCTGGTCTCCCTGGTTGAAAGTCCCATCCAGGATCTCCATGGCCAGGGGATCCTCTATGTGGCGCTGGATGGCCCGTTTCAGGGGTCTGGCCCCAAAGGCGGGGTTGTAGCCAGCCTCCACCAGGAAATGGGCGGCCTCCGGGGTGAGGGAGATCTCATACTTCTGCTCATGGAGCCGTTTTTTCATCCGTTGGATCTGGAGGGCCACGATCTGGAGCAGGTCCTCCTTGTTCAAGCTGTGGAAGGTGATGATCTCGTCCACCCGGTTGAGGAATTCGGGACGGAACTGGCGGTGGAGCAGGTCGTCGATCTGCTGCTGCATCTCCAGCGGGTCACTCTGTTGCATCTCCATGATAATATGGCTGCCCAGGTTGGAGGTCATGATCAGGATGGTGTTCTTGAAGTCCACGGTCCTGCCCTTACCGTCGGTCATCCGGCCGTCATCAAGGACCTGGAGCAGGACATTGAAGACATCGGGATGGGCCTTCTCTATCTCATCCAAGAGGATCACCGCATAGGGACGCCGCCGCACCGCCTCGGTGAGCAGGCCTCCCTCATCGTAGCCCACATAGCCGGGAGGGGCACCGATGAGCCTGGCCACCGAATGCTTCTCCATGTATTCCGACATGTCGATCCGGATCATGGCATTTTCCGAATCAAAGAGAAAGTCTGCCAGGGAGCGGGCCAGCTCGGTCTTGCCCACCCCGGTGGGACCCAGGAAGATAAAGGAGCCCAGGGGACGGTCAGGGTCCTGGAGCCCGGCCCTGGCCCTGCGGACCGCATTGGCCACCGCGGTGATGGCCTCTTGCTGGCCGATCACCCGCGAGCCGAGCATGGTCTCGGCCTGGACCAGCTTCTCCTTTTCCCCCTCCAGCAACTTGTCCACCGGGATGCCGGTCCAGCGGGCCACCACCGTGGCGATCTCTTCGGCCGTCACCTCCTCCTTGAGTACCTGCTGGTCGAGCTGGATCTCTGCCAGCTTCTCTTCGGCAGCTGCCAGTTCCTTTTCCAGCTGGACAATCTGGCCATAGCGGATTTCAGCCACCTTGCTCAGGTCACCGCTGCGTTCTGCCCGCTGTTCCTCCATCCTGGCCTCGTCGATCTTGCTTTTAATGGTGCTGATGGTCTGGATGGTATCATGTTCCAGGCTCCACTGACCCTTCAGGCCCTTGAGGGTGTCCTCCAGGTTGGCCAGTGATTTTTTCAGGGTCTCCAAGCGCTCCTTGCTGGCCTGGTCGGTCTCCTTCTTCAGGGCCTCCTGCTCGATCTCCAGCTTGATCTTCCTTCGTTCCAGCTGGTCGATCTCCGTGGGCATGGAGTCGATTTCGATCCGAAGCAGCGAGGCGGCCTCATCGATCAGGTCAATGGCCTTGTCAGGCAGGAATCGGTCGGTGATGTAGCGACTGGAGAGGGTCACGGCTGCCACCGTGGCTGCGTCCTGGATCCGGACCCCATGGTGAACCTCATACTTTTCCTTGATGCCCCGGAGGATGGCGATGGTATCCTCTTCGCTGGGCTCCTGGACCAGGACCGGCTGGAAGCGGCGCTCAAAGGCGGCATCCTTTTCGATGTATTTTCGGTACTCGTCCAGGGTGGTGGCACCCACACAGTGGAGTTCTCCCCGAGCCAGGGCCGGCTTGAGCATGTTGGAGGCGTCCATGGAGCCTTCGGCAGCCCCGGCACCGACCAGGGTGTGAATCTCGTCGATGAAGAGGATGATTTCGCCGGCCCGTTGCTCCACCTCCTTTAAGACCGCCTTGAGGCGATCCTCAAATTCGCCCCGATACTTGGCCCCGGCAACCAGGGCGCCGAGGTCCAGGCAGATTACCTGCTTGCCCTCCAGGGTGGAGGGGATGTCGCCGTTGACGATTCGTTGGGCCAAGCCCTCGACGATGGCGGTCTTGCCGACCCCGGGTTCGCCGATGAGCACTGGATTGTTTTTGGTGCGCCGGGAAAGGACCTGGATGATCCGCCGGATCTCTTCGTCCCGGCCGATGACCGGGTCCAGCTTTTCCTGGCGGGCCACATCGGTCAGGTTGCGGGCGTACTTTTCCAGGGCCTGGTACTTTTCTTCGGGATAGGGATCGGTGACCCGTTGACTGCCCCGGACCGTGCTCAGGGCCTGGAGGAAGGCCTCCCTGCTGATGCCCTGCCGGTTGAGCATGGCGGTGACCTTGAGGCTCCTCTCGGCCAGCATGGTCAGGAAGAGGTGTTCCAGGGAAACATACTCGTCCTGCATCTCGGCAGCGGTCTTAAAGGCATGCTCCAGGAGGGTCCGGAGGCTGGCCGAGGCATAGGACTGGTTGGCGGCGGCTCCCTGTACCTGGGGCAGGGCTGCGATGAGCTGATTGGTCTCGTGGAGCACGCTGGCGGGAGTTATTCCTATCTTCTGGATGACCGGGACCACCACCCCTTCTGGTTGTTCCAGGATGGCCTTGAGCAGATGTTCGGGCTGGATCTCCTGGTTATGGTTGTTCTGGGCCAGGTTTTGGGCCGTCTGGATGGCCTCCTGGGACTTGAGGGTGAATTTATCCAGTTGCATTGGGCTCTCTCCTTATGGTTGCCGTCTCAGAGGGGCATGAAGGCCCGGATGTCGGGCAGTGCTCTTTTGTTGACTCGCTTGAAAAGCTGCTAATCCTTCCAGTCACAGCGTTGCGCTCAGGGGGTACCCTCGGAATAGCAACGATCTGCCCGGGGTACAATGTATCGTGCGCCTTGAGCTGGATCGAAAAATCTCATTCTTCAAGGAACCCTGTTCTCAGGTAGCCAAGAAAATAAGGATAAAAGAGGAGGTGTCAAGAATTTGGCAGGTTGGCGCCCGTTATCCAGGTTACGATCCCTGGAGCCCGGACAGGCCCTGCCTGGAGCAGAGGCCTGTCTGGGAAGGGGGCTGGTGATCAGCCGCAGGAACCGCCGGCGCAGGAGCTGCAGCCGCCGCCGGGCAGGGGGTGAGTGGAGCTGATGGCAAAGCCTGAACGGCTTCCCGCCTCAATGAATTCAACCTTGATCGTTCCGCAGGCGGCCAGGAGTTCTTTCTCCACCAGGAACTGGAGCTGGCCCTCTGTAAAGACCTGATCGTTATCACTGATCTGGTCGAGGGCCAGTCCCAGGGTGGGCCCTGAGCAGCCGCCCTGCATGGCAGCCACCCGGATGGCTGACTCTGTGTTGTTGTCCTTCAGGTAGGCGCTGAGGTTTTCCAGGGCGCTTGGGGTAATTTCAAACATGGGGTTCTCCTGTTTGTTCTGGGGAAATGGTAGGGCCCTGCTCAATAGGTACGTCGGTAGGGCTTTTATGGTGGTTGGCTGACAGGGGCTGAAGACAACGGCTGCGGCAGGATCGCCGCCGGCCATGGAGCCTCAACTTCTCTTCTTGCCCGCCTCTGGGAATCTTTGGGTTCGCCAGGAGGAGGCAGGCTGCCTTGGAGGAGCCTTTTCCTGATGGCGTAACTGCACTGGCGGATAAGACCTGGCCGCTGAAGAGGAGATCCGGAAATTCAGGAGGGTGTGCTATGGACATAAAAAAAGCCCCTGCCCGAAGGCAGAGGCTTGTCACTACGCGACTGTTGTTATCAGCCGCAGGATCCCGAAGAACAGGATCCGGAGCTGCAGCCACCGCCACCGCCAACCGGGTTGGTTGAGGTTATGGAGAAGCCGGAACGGTATCCTGCTTCCATGTAATCAACTTTTATCGCTCCACAGGAGGTTAATAAGCTTTCTTCAACCAAGAATTTGAGGGTATCTTCTTCAAAGGTCTTATCGTTATCTTTTGGCTCATCCAGAGCCAATCCCAGAGAGGGGCCGGCTCAGCCGCCCTGCATCAGGGCGATGCGAATGGCAGAATCGATTTTATTCTGCTCCAGATACGATTTAAGATTTTGTAAAGCTGACTCTGTTACTTCAAACATTCATACCTCCTAGGTGTTCGTTCTTAAACTCCCCTCAGGGGAAGGTGTACTGACTTTGCTCCTAAATGGTAAGGCTGGCTCCAGGTAAAGTCAATGCCACGGCAAGGAGGAGCGAAGGGTTCCCCCGGGAATTTCGCTCATCCAGGCTGATACGCCATCTACCATAGAACGGGCAAAGATGAAAGGCTCTCTGCCAGGAAAAACGGTGCCTCTGTCTGTTTTAAAGCTTGATCAGAATCGGCAGACAGGAGGCGATCAGTACCAGGGTCAGCAGGGGCCTGGCCATATTTTTCCCGGCCAGGTTGCCTTCCCGCAAAAAGGACCAGGCGTGATTACATCCTGATAAGAAGAGAAAAAGAAGCAAGGTGGTAAGTATGGTCAGCTCGGCTGTGCTCCCCCAGTTGAAGAGGTAGACGGCAATGCCGGTGAGGGCCAGGGCCAGGTTGTTGAGGCCAGACTGGCGTTGGTAGGGACTGGTGCCGTAGCCGGAAAGTCGGCCGGCGGTCTCTGCCAGCAACAGCGACTCGATCCCGGACAAACCGGCAATGGGGATCACCAGCCAGCCGGAGAGGAGGTGGAGTTGTTCAGCAGCTGAGTTGCCGAAGTAGTAGCTGAGCTGGATGCCGATGACGGCGGAGAGCCAGCGCGCTCCTTCCAGCATGCTGCAGATGGTCTGTTGACGGAGAGCCATCAGGACTCCTCCTGGCTGGGGGTGACGGGCAGCTGGTCGGCCCGGGTAGAGTGGTCAACCAGGGTGACTTGAATCGGCCCGGAGTCTGCCCCATGGGTGAGGGTCAGGTGGGGGAAGGGCATGGAGATCTCTGCCTCCTGGAAGGCCTGGTGTACCTGGTGGGCCAGGCTGTTTTTTGCCTCCCAGAAATCCTCGGTCTTGACCCAGATCTTGAGCAGGCAGGAGATGGCCGAGTCGGCAAATTCCGTGAAGGTGATCTTGGGGGCAGGGGCGGCAAGGGTGTAGTCGTTGGCCTGGATGACTTTCCGGAGCAGTACTGCCACCTCCTCCTGGTCGTTGCTGTAGGAAAAGGAGACCCCCAGACTGATCCGTTTTACGGGAAAGCGGGTGTGGTTGATGACGCTCTGGTTGAGCAGTTGCTCGTTGGGAATACGGATAAAGTTGTTCTCAGGTGAGCAGACCTTGACGGCCAGGAGATCAAAACTTGCAACCGTTCCTTTTTGTGCACCTACCTCGATGAAATCACCCACCCCAAAGGGGGCTTCCAGGGAGATGAAGATCCCGCTGATGATGTTGGAGATGGAGGTCTTGAAGGCAAAGCCGATGGCCATGCCGGCAACGCCAGCCGACCCCAAGAGGGCGGTCATCTTCAGGTCCAGCTCACGGAGGAGATCAACGCTGAGGATGGCGGCACCGAGGAAGAGGATCGATTTTTTCAGCAGCCTGGCGGTGTGCCTGTTGTAGTGGTCCACAGCTCTGGCTTCAACCAGCCTGGCCAGGAGGTAGAGCAGGGGGTAGCCAAGGAGCAGGATGATGGCCATCTTAAAGAGTTTTTCTGGGGTGAGCAAGGCTGTCATCTGCACCTCTGGGCTGATGAGGGGGAAAGGGGCTCTGTCCAACGCTGAGCAGAGTATGCTGCCGGCAAGAGGGGCATGGTGCTATCATATCCCCATGGTATAGGGAAAACAAGGGATTGCTCTGTTGTTGCCGCAGTGGGCCGCGATCGCCCCGCTTGGGCAGGAAAGAGAGGGCAATGGTGGAAAGGGGTTGTCAAAACGGCAGCTCTTTTCTACACTTTTAGGCGGAGGTGGTTGACTGATATCCTCCCGTTGATGATCCCCTGGAGAACCAGCGGGGTCGTATTTCCTGGGCAGCCCGCAGGGCAGCTCTCCTCTTGACGAGTACGGAAAATATTATGCGAGAGAAAATCTTGATATCCACCGGCGGCGGTGATGCCCCGGGATTGAATGCCGTGATCTTTGCGGTGGTCAAGGCGGCCACCCGCAAGGGCTGGGAGGTCTATGGCAGTCGCTCCGGTTACAGCGGACTGCTGGACCGGGATGACCTGATCCGGCTGACCCCGGAGAGCGTTGAGGGGATCCTGCCCATAGGCGGTACCATCCTGGGCTCTACCAACAAGGGCAACCCCTTTGCCATGCCGGTGGAGAATCTGGCCGGTGAGATCCAGGTCGTGGATGTCTCGGAAAAGATCATGGCCAGCTTCAAGCGGATGGGCTTCCTCTGTCATATTGCCGTGGGCGGTGACGGCAGCCTGGAGATTGCCCATCGTTTTGCCCAGTTGGGGATGCCGGTCATCGGCGTGCCCAAGACCATCGATAATGACCTGGAGGTGACGGACCGGACCTTTGGTTTTGATACCGCCGTCTCCACGGCCACCGATGCCATCGACAAGCTCCACTCCACGGCCAAGTCCCATGATCGGGTGATGGTGGTGGAGGTCATGGGCCGTGACTCCGGTTGGATCGCCCTCTACTCCGGGGTTTCCGGTGGGGCGGATGTGATCCTGGTGCCGGAGATCCCCTTTAGTCTCGATGCGGTCTGCGAGAAGATCGCCGACAATGAACTCCATGGTAAACACTACTCCATCGTGGTGGTGGCCGAAGGAGCCACCGCGGAGAATGGCGAGGTGATCACCAAGGGCAAGGGCGAATTGGGAAGGGAGGAGGCTGTCCTGGGGGGGATCGGCGAGTGGGTGGCCAACGAGATCCGCGAGCGCTTGGGCAAGGATACCCGTTCTCTGGTCCTGGGGCATCTCCAGCGGGGCGGCTCGCCCACCACCTTTGACCGTCTGCTGGCCCTGCGCTTTGGCGCCGCAGCCGTGCGGATGGCCGAAGCCGAGATCTTTGATCACATGGTGGCCTGGACCCCGCCTCACATGATCTCGGTGCCCATTGCCGATGCCATCTGTCGCCGCAAAAAGATCGACCTGAGCAGTGATAAGGTCCTGACTGCCCGCGAGATCGGGATCTGTCTGGGCGACACTCAGGAATAGTCGTGGCCGGGATCAGCGAACAGCTGCGGGCGATTTATCGTCTGCTGGCAGGTCACTTCGGGCCCCAGCACTGGTGGCCGGGAGAGACCCCATTTGAGGTGATGGTGGGGGCCATCCTCATCCAGAATACTAACTGGAACAACGTGGAAAAGGCCATCGCCAACCTCAGGGATGTGGACCTCCTCAGCCTGGAGCGCTTGAGTGCCCTGGACAGCGGGCTGCTGGCGGAATATATCCGCCCGGCCGGCTACCATAACCTCAAGGCGGCCCGGCTCCATAACCTCTGCAGCCGCGTCCTGGAGGTCAGTCAGGGGGATCTGGACCATTTTCTGGGCCAGCCTCTTGAAGAGCTGCGCCTTCAGCTGCTTGGGGTCAAGGGCATAGGTCCTGAGACCGCAGACGCCATCCTGCTCTATGCAGCCCGTTATCCGGTGTTTGTCGTGGATACCTATACCCACCGTATCCTCAGCCGCCACCAACTCATCGATGAGGAGTGCGGCTACCATCAGCTCCAAGAACTGTTCACCGACCACCTGGAGGCGGATCTCCACCTCTTTGGCGAGTATCATGCCCTCCTGGTGCAGACCGGCAAACACTACTGTCGGAAGAGCAGGCCCGACTGCAGCCACTGTCCCCTTGACGGATTTTAAGCCCTGGTTTTGACAGAGCCTTCAGCGGAGGCCGTCCTGTCGGGGTATCTTTTTTTTGTCCTGTAATCGCAAATTGCTGTTGTGGTGAGGTTCTTGTCTCAGCCTGGCGATGGTGATGAAAAATCCCCCTGCTTGGAGGAAAAAAGTTGACGCTTTCAGGGATTAGTGGTTTCTTTTTGTTCCACGAAAAAGTGGTATTCAATGACGGTTGTGTAAACGGAACACGGTGTAAGTCCGTGACGATCCCATCGCTGTAACCGGAATATGGACCGCAGGCCCTTCGGGGCAGTCACTGGCTCCCCGCGGGAACCGGGAAGGCGCGGCTCATGCAGTTTCCGGAAGTCAGAAGACGTACACAACAGTTATATGCAGAGAACGCGATGGTAAAGGGTTCTGAAAAGGCTGGAGTAGCCTTTCAGAACCCTTTTTGCGTTCTGGGAGCTGCTGTAAGCATGAAGAAGAGGAAAAGGAGCCCCATGAAGACCCAGATCGAGCTCGCCAGAGCAGATATCACGACCCCCCAGATGGAACGCGTTGCCCAGGACGAAGAGCTGAGTGCGGAACGTATTCGCCAAGGGGTGGCCGCAGGAGAGATCGTTATCCCCAATAACCCCATGCGTAGCATTCAGAAGGCGGTCGGTATCGGTAGCGGCCTGCGGACCAAGGTCAATGCCTCCATCGGCACCTCCTCGGATATCTGCGACCTGGAGGCCGAGGTGCGCAAGGCCAAGGCTGCCGAAGAGGAGGGCGCCGACACCCTGATGGAGCTCTCCGCCGGCGGTGACCTGGATGCCATCCGGAGAGCCGTACTGGCCAACACCCGCCTGCCGGTGGGCAATGTCCCCCTCTACCAGGCCTTTAAGGAGACCGCCCGCCGTTACCGCAATCCGACCCGTCTGGACCCGGAGTACCTCTTTGACCTGATCGAGGCCCAGCTGGCCGATGGCCTCAGCTTCATGGCCATCCACTGCGGCATCAACCAGTATACCATCGAGCGCTTGCGCAAGCAGGGCTTTCGCTATGGCGGCCTGGCCTCCAAGGGGGGCACCTTCATGGTGGCCTGGATGGATGCCACTGGTCGGGAAAACCCCCTCTATGAACAGTTTGACCGGGTCTGTGGGCTGATGAAGAAATATGATGCCGTTCTCTCCCTGGGTAACGGCATCCGGGCCGGTGCCATCCACGACAGCCATGATCGGGCCCAGATGGCGGAGATGATCATCAACTGTGAACTGGCCGAGCTGGGGCGGGAAATGGGCTGCCAGATGATGGTGGAGGGGCCGGGCCATGTGCCCCTGGACGAGATCGAGGGCAATATCATGCTGGAAAAAAGGATGAGCGGCAATGCCCCCTACTACGTGTTGGGTCCGCTGCCCCTGGATACCGGCGCCGGCTACGACCATATCGTCGCTGCCGTGGGTGCGGCCAATTCGGCTCGCTACGGGGCGGACCTGGTCTGCTACATCACCCCGGCAGAGCACCTGGCCCTGCCCAATGAGGAGGATGTCCGCGAGGGGGTCCGGGCCACCCGACTGGCGGTGCGGATCGGTGATGTGGCCAAGTATCCCCAGCGGCGGGATGAGGAGAAGCAGGCGGCCATGGCCAGGCGGGACATGCGCTGGGACGATCTGGAGCAGGTCCTGATGTTTCCTGACCGGGCCCGGGAGGTTCGCCGGGAACGCAGCCCCGAGGCCGAGGAGACCTGCACCATGTGCGGTGACTTCTGTGCCATGAAAAAGGGGATGGAGGTCTTTGCAGGCGACATTGCCGGTGACAAGGTATCGGCCAAGGATACTCCCCAGGAACAAGAGGCTGCCACCCTGTGAGCAGCACTGGTCGTCCTCGCGGAGAGGCTGCTCCCGGGCAGCACCCGAGGGGACACCATGGAGATGGAGAACAACTATGGAACGAATAGAAAAGGCAGTTGGGTCCATCCGGCCGCCGGACCAGGTGGTCTATGAACAGGCCCTCGAGCGTCTGGCTGATCAGGCCCGTCCCCAGGGCAGCCTGGGCATGCTGGAGACCCTGTCGGCGCGACTGGCAGCAATCGCCGGTACCCTGGATGTTCGGCTGCAGGAAAAGGTGATCGTCACCTGTGCCGGTGATCACGGGGTGGTGGCCGAGGGGGTGAGTTGCTTTCCCCAGGAGGTCACCCCTCAGATGGTCTACAACTTCGTCCAGGGCGGGGCCTCGGTCAGTGTGCTGGCCAAAGAGGCCGGGGCCCGGGTCAGGGTGGCGGACCTGGGGGTGAACTATGACTTTGAACCTGAGCTGGATATCATCCATGCCAAGGTCGCCAGGGGCACCGCCAACTTCAGCCGGGAAGCGGCCATGAGCCGGGAGCAGGCCATCCAGGCGGTTGAGGCCGGGATCAGGATCGTCGATCAGCTGGTGGCTGCCGGGCCCCTGGACCTGCTGGGTACCGGTGACATGGGCATCGCCAACACCACGCCCTCCACAGCGGTGATCGCCGCCTTTTCCGGGATTCCTGTGGCCGAGCTGACCGGTCGGGGAACCGGTCTCGATGATCAGGGTCTGGCCCGCAAGGTGGAGGTAATCAGTCGGGGACTTGCCCTCCACCAACCTGATCCCGCAGATCCCCTGGAGGTCCTGGCCAAGGTGGGCGGCTTTGAGATCGGCGGCCTGGCCGGCCTGGTGATCGGTGCCGCAGTCCACGGTATCCCGGTGGTCTGTGACGGCCTGATCTCCACCGCCGGGGCCCTGATCGCCTGCGAGCTGGTCCCGGCGGCCAGGGCCTATCTCTTTGCCAGCCATAACTCGGTGGAGGTGGGCCACGCCTTTATGTTGGAACATCTCGGCCTGGAGCCGATCCTGGATCTCAAGTTTCGTCTGGGAGAGGGCACCGGTGCGGCCGTGGCCATGCAGCTTATGGTGGCGGCAACCCGGGTCCTGGCCGAGATCAAGACCTTCAGCGAGGTCGGGATTGTCGACTCTCAGCAGGAGGCAGGGTGAGCGGCCCGTCCCGGGAGTCCGCGTACCTGGGCTTCAGCGAACTGCTCACCGCTTATCGTTCCTCCTTTCTCCTGCTCCAGGTCCATGATGCCGGTCTGTTTGAGCTCATCGCCGAGGCGGGCTCCGGCCTGGAGCAGATCTGTCGGGACCTGGGCTGGGATCCGGAGCTGGGGGAGCGGCTGCTCCAGGCGCTCTGCGGCCTGGAACTGCTCCTGGTCGAGGGGGAGCGTTTTTACCTTAGCCCCTTTTCCAGGGCCTTTCTCTGGAGCGGCTCCAGCCGCTATCAGGGGGCAAGCCTGGCCTTTGAACAGCAGTTGATTGGTTCCTGGCAGACCCTGGAGGCCACCCTGAAGCAGGGCAGCCGGGTCCATGCGACTGGGGACAAGAGTCCGGAGGAGCTGGCGACGGCCTTGGATCGCTATCTGGGAGCCATGGGTGAGGCGGCCAGGGAACGGGCCCCGGAGTTCTGGGCCTGGCTGAGGCCGCCGGAGCGGGGTACCATCCTGGAGATCGGGGCCGGTTCAGGGGCCTTTCTCCAGGCCTTTCTCCAGGTCCATCCCGGCTGGCAGGGGCTCTTCTTTGACCTGCCGGAGGTGGTTGCCCGGGCACGCCGATCAGCCCAGCTCCAGCCGCTTGGAGAGCGGCTCCGTTTTTTCAGCGGCAACTATCTGGAAGATGGCGGAGGGCTGGCAGGGTGCTCTTATGGTGATCAGGCCCCGGAGCTGGTGCTGCTCTCCAACGTGGTCCACTGCCAGGGGCAGAGAGAGACCCAAGAACTCCTGGCCAGGGCCGGGCAACAGCTTGCCCCAGGCGGACTCCTGGTGATCCATGATTTTTTCCGTGACAGCCCAGGCCCCGGGCGGCTCTATGACCTCCACATGATGCTCAACACCTATAACGGCCGGACCTACAGCAGGACCGGCTTCGAGGAGATGCTCCAGGCGGCCATGGGGCCGGGAACCTGCAGCTGGCGGTCACTGGCCTCAGGCTCTGCCCTGGCTGCCTGGGCCGAGGAAGAGGAGGTACTCGATCGCTGGCTGGCCGGTTGAGCTTGGTTGGAGAGATGCGCTCTTGCCTGGCTATCGGTACGCCTTGTACAGGGCCTGGGTGCCCAACTCCCCGTCGCCTGCTGCGGCCAGCCGATCATACATGGACTTGGCCAGGGCCAGTCCCTGGGCAGAGAGGCCGATCTCCTCGCTGGACTCCAGGGCAATGTTCATGTCCTTGATAAAGTGTTTGACATAGAAGCCCGGTTCAAGGTCGCCGGCCAGCATCCGTGGTGCCAGGTTGGAGAGGGACCAGGAACCGGCAGCCCCGGAGGCGATGCTCTCCAGCACGGTCTCGGGTGTCAAACCTGCCTTCTCCGCGTAGACCATGGCCTCGCAGACTCCCATCATGGTGGAGGCAATGGCAATCTGGTTGGCCATCTTGCAGTGCTGGCCACTGCCGGCTGTTCCCTGAAAGACGATATTTTTTCCCATGCAGGCCAAGAGGGGACGGACCTGTTCAAAGGTGTTCCGCTCTCCGCCGACCATGATGGAGAGCGTTCCCTCCCTGGCCCCGATATCCCCGCCCGAGACCGGGGCATCCAGGGCAGCGATCCCGACCTGCCGGGCTGCAGCCGCGATCTTCTCGGCCAGCTGAGGGCTGGAGGTGGTCATGTCGATGACCACGCTGCCCGTCCTGCAGTGGGCCAGCAACCCCTCCGGGCCCAGATAGACTTCCTCCACATCTCGGGGATAGCCCAGCATGGTGATGATAATCTCCGAGTGAGCGGCCACTGCAGCCGGACTCTCCCGCCAGCTGGCACCCCGGTCCAGGAGTTCTTCCGCCTTGGCTTGGGTACGGTTATAGATATTGAGGGGATAGCCGGCCGCCATGAGATGGGAGGCCATGCTCCTGCCCATGACCCCGATGCCGATAAACCCCACCACGGTTTCCTGTGCCTGTAGATTCATTACAGTGACTCCTGATGGCAGTATTGAAAGAAGGAGGGGCTTTTTCGCCTGCTCCTCACAGCTTCTCTCCGTCCCCATACCACAACAGTGGCCAGGGAGGCAATCCCGCAGCCAGACCAGAGCGGTTTTCTCAGCTGGCTGGCAACCGCTTCGGCCGGCAGCAGGGGCGAACAATCTTGAGAAATCTGCCCCAAGGGGGAGCTCCTCCTTGACGGAACTGTTATTTTCGGTACAATGGGAGCCGCTTTGTCACTGCCGGAGAGCAGAGAGCTGTCCGCTGGCAGAGCTACATCTGTGGTGTGTATGGCAGGAGCCGTGGGATAAACGGCAGTCCGGTCGTACGCACACTATTCTCAGGGCGGGGTGAAATTCCCCACCGGCGGTCATGCCCCCAGGGGACGAGCCCGCGAGCGCCTGCCCAAGGCAGGGTCAAGCAGATCCGGTGTGATCCCGGAGCCGACGGTTAGAGTCCGGATGGGAGAGGATAGCGCGGGGGTGGTGCTGTGCGCCCACCTGCCGATACGGTCGTGCGCTCGTGCAACCGTTCTTTGCTCCTATGCGCCCTGGTTCAGCGGTATCACCTAAGGAGAACATACCATGAATCAGTCTTTGACAAGCCTTTTTGGCGACTCGCGTAAGCGGGTCGAAACAGCCCTTGCCGCCCTGCGGGCAGGCCAGGGTGTACTGCTGGTGGATGATGAGGATCGGGAAAATGAGGGGGACCTGATTTACTCGGCCCAACATCTGAGCGCCGAGCAGATGGCCCTGATGATCAGGGAGTGCAGCGGCATCGTCTGCCTCTGTCTGACCGGCGAGAAGGCCGATGAACTGGGCTTAGCGCCCATGGTCAGCAACAACAACAGCCAGAATCAGACCGCCTTTACCATCTCCATCGAGGCCAGGGAGGGGGTGACCACCGGAGTCTCGGCCGCCGATCGGGTGACCACCATCAAGGCCGCCATCGCCGAGCAGGCCAAGCCCGAGGACCTCTGTCACCCGGGCCATGTCTTTCCCCTGCGGGCCCGTTCCGGCGGGGTGCTCAGCAGGCGCGGCCACACCGAGGGCACCGTTGATCTGATGGAACTGGCCGGGCTGGAATCCTCCGGAGTGCTCTGTGAGCTGACCAACCCGGACGGCACCATGGCCAGGCTGCCGGAGATCATCGCCTTTGCCAAGCAGCAGCAGATGGTGGTGCTCACCATCGAGGATCTGGTCCAGTACAGGCTGGAGGGGGCCAAGGCCGCCTGAATCCTTTGCACCATTCCGCCCCCAGGAGACGCCGGTGCGTCTGCCGGGGGCGTTCAGTCCCGTGGCTGGGGATTCTCCCCGGCCTGTTTTCCCTTCACTTCCTGGTCACTGTGCCAGAGAAACTTCCTGCAGATGCCGCGAATCATGCTGGCCTCTTTTTTCCGCAGTCGTATCCTGCTTAGAAACTGACGAATGTTGCGCATCCAGTAGATCCGGTTGGTTTCGTGGAGAAAGGTGACCCTGGTCAGGGCCTCTTCGATGTGCTCGTACATCCCCTCCAGGTCAAAGGAGTTGGCATACTCCTGGGTTCTGTCGGCGGTGAGCCGCTGCGGGCTGGCGGTGTAGAGCTCGTAGCAGTGGATAGCCACGGCCTGGGCCAGGTTCAGCGAAGAGAAGTCGTCGGTGGGGATGGTTGAGCTGTACTGGCAGAGGTCGACATCTTCGTTGGTCAGGCCGGTATTTTCCGGGCCGAACATCAGGGCAAGGTGCTGCTGACCGGCCAGGGGCGCAACCTCGGTCATCACCTGACGGGGGCTGAGCTCCTGGGGACGATGGCGGCCCTGTCTGGCGGTGGTGGCCACGATGCAGTGAAAGGGCTGGGCCGCTTCGGCGGTGGTGGCACAGAGCCGCATGTTGTGGATCAGGTGGGCGGCCTTGTGGGTGGCCATCTTCAGCATCCGTTCCTGATCCGGCGGCCGGTCGCTGACCACGATCAGCTCGGAGATTCCGAAGTTGTAGGCGATGCGGGCAGAGGCGCCGATATTTTCCGGGTATTTGGGATGGACCAGGATAATGGCGGTCCTGGCCGGGGTCTTGTCGTGATGATTCATCATGATGGTTCAGCAGGGGGTCGGTTCAGCAGCGGAGGGCCGAAAAGGATGGGCCTGGCGCGGTGAGGCGGAGAAAAGGGGGAAAGATGCAGCCCCGGCACCAGCCAGGCCAGGCCTGGCTGGTGCCGGGGTCAGAAACGGTCCACTCAGTTGCCGGTGGACTCTTCCAGTTCCAGGTGACGTTTGCCCGGTTTACCTTGGGCCGTGGCAGAGCTGGTGGTCATCCGTTTGAAAAAGGGAATAATGCCCTTTTCCGCCTGTTTGATCTCTTCTTCCGCCTCCTTGAGGGTGATCTGCCAGGCAGGGGCGAAGCCGGGAGATTTTTCAAACATGATCTCGATGGCCTTCTGGTAGACCTGGGTCTGGCGAAGCTCCTGGCGTCCCGGTTTCTGGTTGACGACCTGGACCATGTTGCGGAGGTTGTCGCGTTCCTGCTTGATCTTGTCCAGCTCACCCTTACGGCGTTCGTTTTCCTCTGAGTCGATCTCCAGCTTGGTGTGGAGGTGTTCCCGCAGTTTCTTCAGCTGGCTGTTGAGCTCTCTGATCTTCAGGGTTGCTCGTACCCAGAGAATCAGGGCCACCAGCAGGCCGATGGTGAGTCCACGTAAAAAAGGGTTGCCGATAATGCTGCCGATCAGGCCTGTCTCTTCCATGATATGTATACCTCGAGCTCGGTAAAGATAGCGGCTTGGCTATCGTTGTTAGCGTGATTCAGCTCCCTCTGCCCCGGTAAAGGGGGGAGCCTGGAACATTTTTTTTGTTTGGCGGCTGCAGTCAGAACAGGGCAAGGCTCCTGATTCCCTTGGACCGTCAAGCTGGTTTTTATTTGAAATAGCGCGCTTCGTCAAGAGAAACCAGAGTGTCGGCCGCCGGGCTCTGCCTCTCCTCAGCTACCCGGACCCTTGGCAGGAGCCAGGGAGAAGGTCAGCCGTTTGCTGAGCAGGTCCACCCGCTCCAGGACCACTTCCAGCCGGTCTCCCAGCCGGTGGATGGTGTTGGTCCGTTCCCCGATCAGGCGGTGCCGTTTGCCATCGTGGAGATAATAGTCATCCTCCATGCTGGTCAGGGGCACGGCACCGCTGATGAAGCACTGCTCCAACTCAACAAACATCCCAAAGGAGGTGACCCCGGAGATCAGGGCCGGGAAAATCTGGCCCACCTTGTCCTCCATGAAGAGCACCGCCAGGCGGGCACGAACATCACGTTCCACCTCGATGGCCTTACGTTCAGAGCGGGAGAGGCGGACCCCGGCATCGACCAGTGCGCCCGCTCCTGTGGCCTCGGGCAGGAGTCGGGGGGGCTCGGGGCGGCGCTCAAGAAAGGCCGCCAGGGCGCGGTGGGCAATCAGGTCCGGGTAGCGCCGGATGGGGGAGGTGAAGTGGAGGTAGAAGTCGGCAGCCAGGCCAAAGTGGCCGTCGTTCTGGGGGGTGTATCTGGCCTGTTGCATGGTGCGGAGCAGGAGATTGTTGATCACGTATTCCTCCTCTGTACCGGCGGTCCTGGCCAGGATCTCGGCAAACCAGAGGGGAGAGGGCTCTGCCCTGGGGAGTTCCATGCCCAGGGTCTTACAGACCTCCCGGAATTCTTCCAGCTTGGTGGGGTCAGGGTCTTCGTGGATCCGGTAGAGCACCGGCACCCCTTCCCTGGCCATGGTCTCGGCCACGGCCTCGTTGGCCGCAAGCATGCACTCCTCAATCAGCTGATGGGCCTGGTTACGCTCACTCAGGGCAATGGAGCTAATCTTGTCTTTGTCGATGGTGATGGTGGCTTCCGGGATATTAAATCCCAGGCTGCCCCGCTCCATCCGCTGGCGGTAGAGCAGTTTGCCCAGTTTCTTGGCCTGCTTGAGCATGGGCAGGAGCTCCCGGTACTCCCGGGCCAGGGCCGGGTCCTCCAGGTAGAGCAGCTGGTGGACCGTGGCGTAGGTGAAGCGTTGCCGGCTGCGGATCAGGCTCTTGCAGAAGCGGGCTCCGGTTCGGTGTCCCTGGTGGTCAAAAAAGAGGCTGGCGGTAAAGGCCGGCCGGTCCTCCCGGGGGACCAGGCTGCAGAGGTTGTTGGAGAGCCGTTCCGGCAGCATGGGCAGTACCCGGTCCGGCAGGTAGACGCTGGTGCCGCGGGCGTAGGCCTCACGGTCGATGGCAGAGCCCGGGGTCACGTAGTGGGCCACATCTGCGATGGAGACATGGAGGGTATAGCCCTGGTCCGTGGCCTCGACCGCGATGGCATCGTCAAAGTCACGGGCATCGGCGCCGTCGATGGTGACGTGCTCGATGGCGCGCAGATCGGTGCGGCCCTGGTCGCAGCGCTCCACCGGCTGGAGGCTCTCGGCCTCGTCAAGGACCTTGGCCGGGAAGGAGTCGTGCAGCTCATGGGCCATGATCGCCATCCGGATCTGCACCCGAGGCTCCCAGGGATCGCCCAGGATCTCGATGACCCGCCCTGTGGGGCCGTGGTCATCTCCGCCAAAGTCGGTGATCTCCACCACCACGGCCAGGCCGTCTTCCGCCCCCTTGCTCTCGGTCTTGGAAATGCGCACGGTATAGGGAAGTCGTTGATTGTCCGGGCTGAGAAAGCCGCCCTTGTCGCTGGCGTTGAAGATGCCGCAGAGCCGGGTCACTGCCCGGGTAAGAACCTGGGCCACCCGGCCCTCCCGTCTTCCCCTGGAACGGCCGGTGACGGCCACCAGGATGGTGTCGCCGTGGGCCGCACTGCCCATCTCGTGGGAAGGGATGAAGATATCCTTTTCCCGGCTGTCCCCCTGCAGGGGAGTGGCAAAGCCAAAACCCTTGCTGGTCTGGTCCAGGGTGGCCTTGAGGTACTGGTCCTGGTCCGAGAGGCTGTAGCGTTTATTCTTTTTTTTCAGGGTCCTGCCCTTGGTCAGCTCCTCAAGGGCCTTGGCCAGCTGGGTTCGGTCCTGGCGGGTGAGTCGGAGTGCGGTCTGGATCTCGGGCAGGGCGAGGGGCTGTGGTTGTCCGGCGAGCAGAGCGATGAGTTGTTGTTCCAGAGGAGAGTGGGCTGCCGTTGCCTGCTGTTTGCGGCCCCTGGATCGATGCATACCCCTATTTTTAGCTGATCGGCGTTTTTTATAGTGTGTCATGGAGGACGTCCGGGTTAAGGATTGAAGACGGAAAGGATACGAGGGTGGGGCGAGAATTGTCTTTGTTCGCTACCACCAATCTGCTAGACTGCCCTGCAGGCGTCGTGGGGAGGTGTAGGGGTCAAGCCGGCCTCGTGGTGGTTATTTTGTCTCTTATGAGGAGTCATCCGGCGGGCGATGACTGCAGTGTTCATCCTACCAGATTTCCCTCAAGAATACCAAACAAGGCTGCAGCCAGATCAAGGACCATGCACTATTTTACATTTGATATCCCGGCATACCAGGAGGTGATGCGCGGCTTTATCGGCCAGGGGCCGGAAACCAGGGTCTTTTGGAATGCCCTGGATTTTGCCCTGGAGGCCCACGGCAATCAGTGGCGTCGTTCCGGTGACCCCTATATCATGCATCCCTGCAGCGTTGCCCGTATTCTGGCTGAAGAGCTGGACATCATCGATGCCGAGATCCTGGCGGCAGCCCTGCTGCACGATACCGTGGAAGACGTGGAAGAGGTGAGCAACGAGACCATTCGCGACCACTTCGGCTCCACGGTGGAGGCCATTGTCGACGGCTGCACCAAGGTGACCCACTATTCGGGTGATCGCCAGACCTTTAAGAAACTGGTCCATCGCAAGATCTTCAGCGGAGCTGCGGCCCGGCTGGAGGTGATGCTGGTCAAGCTGGCCGACCGGCTCCATAATCTCCGGACCCTCTCCTCCATGCCCCGTCATAAACGGCAGAAGATCGCAGCCGAGACCCTGGATATCTATGCGCCCCTGGCCACCATCCTGGGCTTGTTCAATATCAAGCGTGAACTCTACAACCTGGCACTGGCCTACAAGTACCCGCGTCAGGGGAGTAAGCTTCAGCAGAAGATCAACAAGCTCCAGAACGATCCCGCAGCCCTGGAGATTATCAATAAGGTCCGGGAGGGCTTGGTCGACGATGGGATTGAGAGCACCCTGACCCTCCGTTCCAAGGGCTTGTGGGGCTACTATGATTACCGTAACCGGATCCTGATTAAGGAGATCGAGACCCCCCAGGAGATCCTGGTGCTGGTCAATCAGCGCAAGGACTGCTACGCAGCCCTGGGAACCTTGAATCTGACCTATCCGCCCATTCCCAGGACCATCCGTGATTTTATTGCCAACCCCAAGCCTTCCGGCTATCAGGGGCTTCATGCCAGGGCCAATATCGCGGGACGCAAGTATCTGTTTAAGATCCGTACCCGGAATATGGCCCGCCGGGCCCAGCGTGGCCTGGTGCGCGAGTGGACCTCAGACACTAAGGCCAGGGGACGGTTTGTCAAGGAGATCCAGGAAATGTTCGACATCCTGGGCAGTGAAGACTCGGTCTCCTACCGGGATCTGATCGCCGCCGGAGGCCGCAAGGAGATCTACACCTACACCCCCCAGGGAGACCTGATCTGTCTGCCGGTGAATTCCATTGTCCTTGATTTTGCCTTCCGGGTCCACACGGCCATCGGTCATACCTGTGTGGGCGCCATGATCAGGAACCGTAAGGCCGGGGTGGATGCCCCGCTCAAGGACGGCAATGTGGTCAAGATTCTTCGTCAGGAGAGTCCGGTCAACTTTGACCGGGATACCCAGAGAAAATGTCAGACCCCCCGGGCCAGGTCGGAACTGGCCAAGACCTTTCGTCTGCGACGTGAGGAGGTGCTCTCCAAGATCGGCTCCTCCATCCTCCATCAGGAGATGCGTCGCTACGGGGTCCCCTTTGAGGTCATCGAAAAAGCGGGGATGAAGGATATTCTGGCCTACTTTAACCTGGAGTCCCTGGACGACCTCTTCCTCCAGTTGGGATTGGGCAGGGTCCGGCTGCGTGAGCTGATCTTTGAGATCCGCAATGGCCTCTATGTGGGCCGGCCGACCCTCTACTCACCCACCGGGGTCTTCAATCGGGTGGACCTGGCCACCCTGGATCCGGTGGTGATGAAGTCTTCGGCCTGCTGTAAGCCCACGCCCCTGGACAAGGGGGTCATCGGCCTGCTGAGTGAACGGGGGATGTCGCTCCATCGCAAAGACTGTGCCCAGCTGCAACGGATCAAGTTCCAGCGGGAAGACGCCATCGAGGTGCGCTGGAAGCTCAAGGAGACCCGGATAGAGAAGCCCCAGAAGGTGATCGTCATGAAGGTCTCGCGCAACCGGCTGTTCATGCTGCTTTCGGTGGCCCCCCAGGAGATGAAGGTGGTGGACATCATCTACCTGGAGCATGCGGCCTCGGTGGTGGGCGACTGGGAGATCAACTTTACGGTGACCAACCTCTACGGTTTAAAGAAGTTCAACCGCCACCTGGCCCGCTCTGCCCTGCGCTATGACTTTGCGCTTGAGATGTGAACCTGGCCCCCTCGATCCTCTTGTTTGATCTTGACAGTCACGTTGTGGTACTTATTTTAAAGGCATGGCCAGGGAAAAGAGCCCTTGGCCATGGGTTGAGTGATCAGGAGTAGCCACTCAGCCGTCACCACCTTCCCCTGAGGCCAGCGGGCGGGTGGTGATCATTCCTTCCTGAGAGGCGTCTGTGTTGTGGGTTCCCTCCTTACCCAGGTACAGACGCCATTTTTTTTGCGCCTGTACTGCCTGTACTACCTGAACCGCCTCTACCGCCTGAAGCGCCGGGATGGAGCGGATGTGCTGGGCCAGCAGGGAAAGAAAGACCTCCCTCTCCACCTCCCTGGCCCCGAAGCCGAGCAAATGCCGGGTGGTCATCTGGCAGTCGATCACTGCCAGGCCAAGCCCGGGAGCATGGTGGACCAGTTGGGCCAGGGCCACCTTGGATGCATCCCTGACCCGGGTGAACATGGACTCCCCGAAAAAGACCCCGTCCAGAGCGACCCCGTAGAGCCCGCCGGCGAGTTTCCCCCCTTGCCAGCACTCGATGGAGTGGGCATGACCCAGCTCATGGAGGCGGATATAGGCCTGCTGCATCTCCGGGGTGATCCAGGTGCCGGGCTCGTCCCGGCGGATGGTCCGGGCACAGGCCGCAATCACCGCAGAAAAGGCGGTATCCGCAGTCAGCCTGAACCGCCCCTGGCGGATGGTCCGGGCCAGTCGCCTGGGCAGGTGGAACTCCTCGGGAAAGAGGACCAGCCGGGGGGCCGGCGACCACCAGAGCAGGGGCTCGCCCTGGCTGTACCAGGGGAAGATGCCGCTTCGGTAGGCGCTCAGCAGCCGCTCCGGCGAGAGGTCGCCGCCCACGGCCAACAGCCCTTCGGGCTCGGCCAGCTGGGGTGGGGGAAAGATCAGTTCCTGGGTGAGGCGGAAGACAGGCATGGGGGTGCTGGGGCCGGGGCTAAGGGAGAGGGGCCAGGTTCCGCTACGGAGCCGGATGTTCCTGGTGGAGGTTCACTGCAGCTCATTCTGCCCGTTGCCAACAAAAAAGGCAAGCCCGAAGGCCTGCCTGGAACTATCTGTGTGGGGGGCAGAGGTGGCGCCAAAAATCCGGACAAGCCCTTAATTGGAAAATCTGCTACCTATAGAGTCCTGAAGTAGGCTCAAAAAGGAGTAGAACAATGACAAAGCGTACCCGAGGTAACACACAGAGGGCCCTTTAAGACAAAGTTAGCAGAGGTCATAAGCGGGGTGGAGTTCAGAGATGGAGTACGAGTTACCGATCAGCCTGACAGGAAAGCTGCCTGACCCTCGTACACCACATTTGACAATGACTCATCGCCGCGGCACGCAAGCGCAATCATGCGCTATCTTGATTGGTATAACCGCAATAAACCCCATTCAAAATTAGAAAAGAAAACGTCCAATGAGGCATATGCCGTAATGCTGCCAACAGTTGAACTGGCAGCGTAATGTGAGTAGAGGCTCCACCTAACAATCAGGAAAAATTGTCTGAACAAGTGAAGCCACCTCTTTTTTTTATATACCTTTCCGGATTAGTGACTGCCTCATTTGCGACAAAATCGCTACCTGCTATCCTTCCTGAGTCCAATACCCCCTAGATCCCGCCGGTCTACTGATCGGTGGGTATATCTCAGTTTATACCAACTACCCAGGTGAACTATTACAAACGATTAGCCTGTTTGTGCCGATAGCCCCTTAGACCGGTCTTACGAAGTATTTTACGGGAAATCGTACTTTGAGAGCGTTCGATATCTTTTGCTATCTGGTTGTGAGGGCACTGCTATTGTCCAGGAGGGAAAAAGATCATTCCCATGTCGTAGTCGTAATTTTCGTCAAAATAGTCCTTAGCCGATGAGTATTTGATTACTTTATCAAACTTTCCCTGGCTATAACCATCCAGCACAATTATTTCGGTGCCGCTTTCACCTTCAACAGCTGCAAGATTGAACGCGTGCCCACCCCCGGAAAATCTAATATAGGCATCCGTCAAAGCCTCAGATACCGGAGAAACCTTGGCTGTTGATTTCAAAGTACCAAAAACGATTCCGTGGCTACCTGGTCCCCCTTCGTTAAGAGCATCAAGCGCACCTTCCAGCGACCCTGGTTGATAAACCCGGATTGATAGCTTATCAGCTTTAGCGGCTTGATTGGCCCAATAAGCACCATCATCATCCGCATAAAAAAATGTTTCTTTAAAACGCAGTCTATCGAAAAAACCAGGAAGTTTTAGGCGGTCTAAATTACCTGTATTCAGATAGTCGGAAATTCTTTCTGCAACTTTCATGCAATTCCCTTCACACATTAGGGACTGATTCATATTTTTGATACGATCAAGCTCGAAGGTAGAAATGAATCTCTCGCCCTCCGCTCTTTGAACAAATGCTGTTCCCTTTATTTTGGCCGCTGTACACTCGTCAGTACCACCTCCGTACAAAAGTGTAGCGACACCTTCTAAAACAGCTAAAACAGTTACTGTCATCAGAATAATTCTACGCATCTAACTGGTCCTCTTTTTGTTGAAACTTTAAAGACAAAATTCCTGCATTTACAATTTCTTGCTAAAAATCGTAGAGTCAAATTTCATAACGTATCTCTACGTGGTAACTCCAGATACCAGATTCCTTATCGTTGTCACGGATAACGCGGTGCTATTAGTTGAAATCCTTTTTTATCTTTGTAGAAGTTAAGGTTCAGGTCTGGGCGTGAGGGTTACCTTTTTGGTTTTCATCGTTGATGAGCAACGATCAAGACCTGTAACCCTCATGTCGATAAACCTGATGTCTGATAAGGTCAAAGCTCATTCGCTCGGTTGCAGTATTACACTTCCGGTAGCTATCCATCTACCATTTATTTTTCTGAATTTATCGCGCATATTCTTCAGTGTTCGATATTCAAGATCTCCGTTGAAAACCATAGTGTGCCAATCTGCATAACAGTCTAAGATTAATTCTGACCCGTCCGGAGCATTGTCGGGCAAAATTAAAGTGCGAGTCCAATGACCGTTTTGTAATTTAATGTATACAGTTTCGACAATGTCAAAATATCTTAATAGCTGTTCAGGGTTATTTTCTAGTTTTCTTATTTGCTCATTGTCACTTATTACAAGGTAGTCTTCAAGGTCGACTGTCCAGGAACCGTAACTGTAGTAGAATTTCGCTGTTTGATTGTTGATAACAGGGTAAATGCTATCACCTAGGTGTATGTTAACCGGATATGTTGATTTTACATTAAGCTCTAGTTCTGTGTTCTCAGGCACATGTGCCGGGAGGACGATATTTTGTGTCCAGTGTCCGTCGTAAGTGTTGATGATAACCTTCCGTGACCAAGAGAAATATTCCAATAGCCTTTGTGAATTGTTTTCCAACTCTTTTATTTCGTGGTTGTTATCTATCGTAAATACATCGTAAACACTGTTTCCGGTTAAACGTATAGACCCAACCTGTTCAAAAAAACCATCAGACTCGTCCCAGTCTGGCCAAGTTAGATGTTCTTTATTTTCAAAACCCGTAGGGGTTAACGAGTAAAAGTGACGTTGATTGTCGGAGGTAAATGAAAAAACATCATCTGCTTCCAGCTGATGATCCTGCCATAGCTGTTCCTGGTAACCTCCTTCTTCTGCGCACACTTTATCCTGCACCATATCTGCAACACCTAAAGCCATGAGATTAACACCAAGCAAATCTCTAAAAGAGTCCTCCAGGAAAGGAACCAACTTGAAATATCTGCTCCCGAATGCATCCTCATGTTTTAGCATCGTGTATACAGCATCCTCAATATTTTTAAAATCACATATATTGTTCAGGCCAAAGTTATCTCCTATCGATAACCCCTTCATGTAATTTTCATGTTTGTAACCGTTAATGCTTGAGAGCTTGCTTATGATATCATCGACATCTCTATTTTCTACCCATTTCATAAATTTTGGAGAAAGTGTATGTTGAAAAAAAGCTCCATCCATATCTTCCATTTTCTGGACGCTCGAAGAACTGTTAATGGTCGACCTTAAGTGGTATAGGTTGTTAAATGGATAGAAGTTATCAAGTTTTTGGTAGTCATTTTCTTTTGCATCGTTTGGCAGGTTGCTCTCAATGTAATCTGCATATAGACC
Source organism: Desulfogranum mediterraneum DSM 13871 (assembly GCF_000429965.1). Lineage (GTDB taxonomy): Bacteria > Desulfobacterota > Desulfobulbia > Desulfobulbales > Desulfobulbaceae > Desulfogranum > Desulfogranum mediterraneum. The sequence continues at coordinate 386,141 of NZ_KE387004.1, read as the reverse complement.
GGAAACAGCAGAATAAAATTGTCCTATATCGATATTGTCAAAGTATATCGAGTTATCTTTTGCATTAACAGCCTCGTCAACAAGCGCACTATACGTATCCTTCCAGTAGGAATATACAGGGTTGTTCATTACTTGATCAGCATGGGTCAATAGTGCTGTACTAGAAAAATATGGGTAAACAATATACTCCAAATATTTATAATAAGTGCGCAAGTCTAAAGCCCCTTGAAAAGATTCGATAATATATCCGTTATTATTTATAGCTCCATTGCATGAAGTCTTATCCTTGTCATCAAGGAACAACTTGAAACGCATAAGGGCATTGAGATCGTTTCTGTTCAATACCTCGTAAGCTGATACCTTATTGTGCCCCAGCCATACCGAAGTCCACATTCTTCTATCATCTTTGTATTGATCAAATAAACTGGTCAGTTTTTCGTACATCTCGTCCATTTTTCGGCTAGCATTGTATACATTTGGATAAAAAGAATAAATGGATGCGTAGAAAAGAGCTGCAGCGTTTGCTTTATTTATCTCGCCAGGTTTATACAGGAAAAATTTATTTTCCTTTGAATTGGCAGGTTCCGTAGGGCAAAACGCTGCTACCTGCGCTAGTAGGTTCGGATTGTCGAGAACGAGGTTCGCGGCTTGCTCTGGGGTCGATCCCGGATAGAGCATCGATAGAAACCATTGCAACAGCGGACTATTAGCGAGACAACGGTCTACTTGTTGCCAAACTTGTTGCCTAGATGGTAAATGCATGAAATTATCCTTTGTAAATACCAACGCATCACCACTTAACAGCTTTGGTAAATACCTATCTAGCTCCATCTCAATAATTTGAGCCTGCTCCTCCTGGTTTAACCCAGATCGGATCTCGTTGTATTGTGCTCTGACTTCAGGATGGGAGTCGTCTTGCAATGTCTTGTAAACAGCTGGATGATTTCGTTTCTTGGAACACCTCTTCGTGAATAATCTCCCCCCCGTGACTTGCCCCCCGCAGAGATCTTCCGTCCATGCCGCCGAATACAAAAACCTTCCTTCCCTAATTTCCTCATCGGTTGCCATTCTATCTAATTCCGCATCCACAAATTCATGCATTGCGCTAGCTGTGAAGTGTTTTTCAAGAGTCTCGTTCGCTTTTATGGCAAATGAGCTACGCGTAATCGCCTCCCACTCTTCCCTGACTTGTCTGCTGATATCGTTCTTTAGTGTCTTTTTTATATCATCTATAGAGGTAATAGCATTGCGTGTCGCCCATTGCCTTTGAATGATATACTCCCTTACAGTGGAGTGGTAATCGGCTGAGCTTGTGACGAAATCAATAAAACTCGGGTACGCTTCATAGTAAATATCCTCGGTTAAACATTTTGCCATCGGAATAGCCAAATTGACAAAATTGTCACCTAGCGGCAATGTTTGGTCGAGACAATATTTCCATCCACTATCCATCATAAATGTATGTATTAAATTTTCACCATTGTCCGGTCCGTCCCCTTCGTCATTGTCCTGTTTATCCAAGTATTGTAGCCAGGAAATTTGGATAGCTTTGTATAGTTCATGGTCATAATGTTCAAATTGGACGTTCAGTGCATTTTCTATGTTGCTTACAGATATTTTATACGCATTGTCATACTGCAGCACAGTTTCATCTATTACCTGACGGGCAGCTTGTAGAAGGTACCTATCTCTATAATTCCTAAAAAAGCCATACCATCTTTTACGATCTGTATCGTAATCTGCCATGGTCCTCTTGGTCGTATCAAACGGATGGCTACTGTGACGTATGCTTGATGCCCTGGCTCTAGTTATCAACTGATCAATAGCTGGACCCCAAAGCTGCATAACCACGCCTATTGGCGAAAAGCTCAATATTGCAGCAGCTTTATCATACGAGGTCGCGTTCTCATCGTTGAATGTGCTTAGCATGAATTGCCCCCACATTACAACATCCGCTGGTCCACCCAAAGTTCCCAGTAAATCGCTGGTCAGAGCCTCTCCTCTTTCTAGTAGTATGCCTTCCGTATCCGACAACAGATTCTTACCAATTTTCTCGACAAAATCTTCGTCACTGCTCACAGGAATTATGGACGATTTGTCAGTCAATGCGTCTGCAGTCTTTGGGTGCGTTTTATTAAACCATTCAAACCTTGCCTTCCCTGCTTCTGAATTTGCTGGTGAGTATGGTGAGTATTCAACCTTGTCGCGATAATTTAATGGGGAATCGTCAAATGCTTTTTCTTCAGACTCGGAAGAGAAATATTTTTTCCTGTATTTTCGCTTCAAGTCATATACACTTTTTTCTCCTAAACTGTCTCCATCTTCGACCACGTCCGTGTTCATGCACATGCCAGATGCGTGCGACTGAACGCTAAATAATAATAAAAAACATAATATGGCGGGTATACCCAGGCCATATTTTCGGTATCGTTTTTTGTTCTTGATAAGCATATAGATGGACCTCCATTTGTCAGTAAGTATCCACCGGCTTTACCGGTGGCTTGAGATTAATGTGTTGCGTCCCGAGTAATTGTATCCCTAGAATGAGTTACCCTTTATTCCGTGTTATAGCTGGCACATACTTTAAGGGGAGTTGAAGCCAGAATAACACCTCATTTTCTCTGTCTGGCTGAGGAACGTAGCCTGATATGGAAATTGAGGTCACTAAGCGAAGCGCGGTAGGTTATAACCCCAGAGGGACCTAAGATGCCTATCAAACTACATAGGTGGGCTGGTACTCCCCCAGCCATCCGAGAGGAAATTCGGCCATCCACCCTTTCTGAAAGGATGTTGGCAGAGAAATATAACATTACCAGAGCAACCGTTGGAAAATAGAAGAATAAGGAATCAGTGGAAGATTGCTCCCATCGCCCCCCATGACCTCCATGCAACACGCTCCCCGGCAGAAGAGGCCATAGCCGTTGAACTGTGCAAATCCCTGCTTCTTTTTTTGGATGACCTCCTTTTGGCAATAGGTGAATTCATTCAACCTGCCATGTCACGATATGCCCTGGACCGTTGTCTCCGTCGGTAGGGCGTCTTCAACTTGAAGAAGCTTGTGCCGGAACAAGAAGGGAAAAGCATCTCGAGAAGGTGATTAAGTCCTACTGCCCAGGTTTTATCCACGCTGACGTCAAGTGCTTGCCGCAAATGCCGGTTGTGACAAGCAGGAAATATCTCTTTGCGACTATTTACCGGGCAACGCTTTGGGTCTATATGGAAATCAGGTCCAATAAATCGACCAGGTCTGCAGAAGGTTTTTTAGAATACCTGATTAAAGCGGTTCCTTTTGTCATTAGCAAGATTCTCACCGATAACGGTAAGGAGTTCACTGGTCGCTTCTGCGCAACTGGCCAAAGGGAGCCAATTGGTAATCACCTGTTTGACAAGGTTTGCGCAATCCACGGTGTTGAGCACCGCTGATCAAGCTCAGGCATCCACAGATAAACGGGATGGTTGAACATTTTAACAGCCGAACTGAAGATATTCTTTGTCAAACCAGATTCAAGTCGGCCAATCATCTCAAGGATTCATTGCTTAAATACCGTCAGTTCTACAACCATCATATTGCTCAGAAATCACTCGGTCATGTCACTCCAGCAGAGGCGTTGAAAAACTGGCTGTATCCGAACCTTCCGACGGAGGTGATTCCTGCTACAGCCGGTGGGCCAATGGTTTGATAGTACATTTATAGTGTGCGGAAGGCAGCCGGAATTTGCCCCGGAATATCCAGGTCCCCCACGGTCAGGAAAATCATGTCTGAGAAGGCCTCCAGATTCCTGAATCCACTGGCCCCGTTTTTGACGATTTTGATGATCCTGTTTTTTTCCGCTCTGGCCCGGGATGAAAATTTCCATGTTTTATGCATGAGGAATGCCAGTTTGTCTGTTTTGTGACAGGCTGTCGGCAAGTTGTTGACTGGTCGTTCAGATTGGAGGTTGGGGTGATGCCATGGGCCGACAGGGAAGGGGGGGGAGACGTGTTTTTCCGGAATGATGGTCTGGTTGGTTGTTTGGTACGGTTTTCCGGTATTAGTGATTAGCCTGGGTTTGCGGCTGCGTAGGTGAAGGTTCAGGGTCCCTCGCTACCGGCAGGGTAGAAGTGAAGCAGCTGCAGGCCGCCAGTAGCTGCGCCAGGAAGGCCCAGTATGCCTCGATGCCGTCCTGGCAGCAGAACAACAGCTGGTTGCCCAGCATACAGTCAAGCAGGATCCTCACATAGGCATCCGGGGTAGGATAATGTTCATGGTAGGTCTAATTTAACCCCATGGTCGGCAGCAGGATCTGGGGTTGGGGGGCTTGACCCGGAAACAGAAGCGGAGGTCTCTTCCGGTTAGGTCTCGATGGTCAGGGGTGGCCCGGATCCTGTCGTGAGGCTGTCGCTGAACAGCGCGTGTGGCACGGCCTTGAACCGGATGGTGATCCGGGTCTGATTGCACGGTAGTCGATTTCCGGGAAAAAGGAAAAAATGCCTGTGCCCGCCTGATCACCTATCTGGGCAAATGGGGCTGGGATAAAGGAGTGGTGTTGGTGGAGGTTCACTGCAGCTCATTCTGCCCGTTGCCAACAAAAAAGGCAAGCCCGAAGGCCTGCCTTATATATGATCCAGGATCCAGGATCCAGGATCCACGATCAGTGGGGGCTAATGCTTAGTCCCGTTTGCCTCTTCTCCGGCTGATCCCGGTAAAGGCGGCCAGGCCGATGCCGAAGAGCAGGGTGGTGGCCGGTTCCGGAACCGGGGCGGCAAAGAGCTGGCTCTGGGCCGGCTTGCCGTTGCGCTCGATGTTCATCACCTTTACCACGCCGCCCTGGATGGAGTAATCGGCTTGATTCATAACGTTTTTGAAAAAGGTGTCGTTGCCAAACCAGTTAATCTCACCTTCCAACTGCCAGATGGTTTTCTGCACCTGGTTGGCCAGAGTGGTGGACTTTGCTCCGAAGGTTCCCTGCAGATAGTTCCAGAAGACCCACTTGGTCGCATCTTCAACAGGATCCATTCCTCCTGTAGCTCCTCCAATGCCTCCTGCTTCGGCGGCATCAGACACATTGGTCACTGTGTATTCTGAGCTGAAGTTGATGTATTCATTTTTTTCGAGGCAGAAGGTGATGTAGGTTTCACTCTTGCCGCTGTTGTCGGTCACCGTGGCCTGGAACTCACCGCCACTGGTGCTGCCGATACCATCTTTAAAGGTGACGCTATCACCGGAAACGGGCAGGGCATAGCCGCTGGCTACGCAGCTTAAGGCAATGAGGGTGGCGGCCATAACGATCTGTACTGCTTTCATGGTAACTCTCCTTGGTAGCGTTGTCGGGTATGGTGCTCCTCCTTCTCAAACGCTCAAGAAAAGTCGGGCAAGATTTGAAACGGGCCGAGTTGGCCCCTGGCTGTACATTCTCAGCTTTTTTGCATTTGGGGTGCCAGTTTGTTAATTTTGCGACAACTTATTTCCAAGTTATTGAGCAATCGTTCAAATTGAAGGTCACGGTGATGCCCTGGGGCGACAGGGGGGGGGCGAGAGGGAGGGGTGTTTTTCCGGAATAATAGGTTGAATGGTTGTTTGTTACGGTTTTCCGGAATTAGTGGTTGGCGTGGGCGGTTGGCTGTGTCGGGGAGGGTTCAGGGGCCCTCGCTGCCGGCCGGGTAGAAGTGAAGCTGCTGGAGGCCGCCGCAGTCTGCGCAGGCCTCCAGCACCGGTTCCAGGAAGGCCCAGGAGGCCTCGATCCCGTCCTGGCGCCAGAACAACAACTGGTCGCCCAGCATACAGTCCAGCAGGACCCTGCCATAGGCATCCGGAGCAGGACCAGGATAGTGCTCATGGTAGGCGAAGTCCATCTCCATGGTCCGCAGGCAGAGCTGGGGGCTGGGGTTCTTGGTCTGGAAACTCAGGCGGATGGCCTCTTCGGGATAGGTCTCGATGGTCAGGGTGTTGGCCCGGATCCCGTCGCCCAGGCTGTCGCTGAACAGCGAGTGGGGCACGGCCTTGAACTGGATAGTGATCCGGGTCTGTTTGCGTGGGAGCCGTTTTCCGGAAACCAGGAAAAAGGGAACCCCCTGCCAGCGCCAGTTGTCCACATAGGTGGTCAGGCGGGCATAGGTGGGGGTGGTGGAGTGGGGGGCCACCCCTGCCTCCTCACGGTAGCCGGGCACCCTGCTGCCCGCGATGATCCCTGGGCTGTACTGTCCCAGGCGGATAGCGCTGCCGCGCTCGGCGGAGAAGGTCCGGAGGCTGCGGATCACCTTGATCTTCTCGTCGTGGACCGCCTCGGCCTCCAGACAATAGGGCGGTTCCATGGCGGTCAGGACCAGGAGCTGCATCAGGTGGTTCTGGAACATGTCGCGGATGACCCCGGCCTGCTCATAGAAGCCGGCCCGTGTGCCTACCCCCAGCTGTTCGGCGGCCATGATCTGTACCGAGTCGATGTAGCGGCGGTTCCAGATGGGCTCAAAGATGGCGTTGGCAAAGCGAAAGATCAACAGGTTCTGGATGGTCTCCTTGGCCAGGTAATGGTCGATCCGGAAGAGCTGTTCTTCCTGGAAAAATTGGTGGAGGGTGGTGTTCAGGGAGCGGGCCGTGGCCAGATCGTGGCCAAAGGGTTTTTCCACCACCAGCCGTGACCATCCTCGGGTCTGGTCGGCCAGGCCGGCCTGGCCCAGGAGTTCGCCGATCAGGGGATAGAGTCGGGGCGGTACTGCCAGCTCAAAGAGGAGGTTGGCACTTGGCTGCCGGCTGCCGCTCTGTCGGCGGAGGTGGGCTGCCAGGCGGGCAAAGCCTGCCGGGTTGTACTCCAGTGGGAAGTAGTGGAGGTGTCTGCTGAAGGCCTGCCAGCCCTGGAGTTCCTCTGCACTGCGCCCTGCCGATCCACTGCGCTGGAGGTGTTCCCGGTACTGGCGGTCCGTCATCCTGGTCCGGCTGCAGCCGATGATGCTAAAGTGCTCCGGCAGTTGGCCGCTGTTGAACAGGGTCAGCAGGGCGGGGATCAACTTTCGGGAGGTCAGGTCCCCTGAGCCGCCGAAGATGATGATGGTGCAGGGCTCGAGCTCTGCTCGGGGAAGGATTTCGCAGGCGTGCTGGTCCATAGCTCTTCCTCTGGAGGTGCTGTTGACTGTGCCGGCTGGAGCTGAATCGGGAGATTACCCTAAACCATGATCAGTGGTCGCCCAAATGTCCAGAAAAATGAGCGAGCAGTCGGGGCGGCAGCGCTCGGCGTTTGCCCATTTTTAAGAAAAAAGAGGAGCAGATGGGAAAAAAGAGGTGTACAGGAGCTGGTAAGTCGTTGATAATCGCCTGACTTGTGATAGAATCCCTTGAAGTGTATTTTTCCTAGACCTCAACCTGAATTCCCATATACCGCAATGTACCTGGAACATTTTAATCTAAACCACCCGCCCTTTAAGGAAGAGCCCGATGTTCATATCTTTTATCCGGGCGGTCAGCGGGAGGCTATCTGCCGCTCATTGATCCGGGATATGAGCGGCGGCTCACCCCTGCTCAAGTTTATCGGGCGTGAGGGCTCCGGCAAGACCCTGATCTGCCGGCTTCTGGCTGAGCAGATCCCAGCCGACTATGATGTGGTCTACCTGGATAACCCCATCGGCTCCTTTGACGATCTGCTCCGGATCATCTGTCTGGACCTTGGGATGAATCCCAGCGGCGGCCATGAAGAGGTGAACTTTGCCCAGGAGCTCCACAAACTGGTCAGCCAGCGGCGACAGGCCAAGAGGAAGGTGCTGATCATCATCGATGAGGCCGAGAAACTCTTTCTGGCGACCCTGGAGCGGTTGGTCCGGGCCATCTGCGATACCGAGGATGCCCAGACCCTGCGGATCCTGCTGGCCGGTCGTCCGGGCCTGGATGTCAATCTGGAACAGTTGTCGATCTTCTGTGCCAATGTGGATATCAACGCCGGTTATACCCTGGAGCCCCTGAGCGAGGAGGAGACCGGCCAGTACCTCACCTTCCGCCTGGAGGAGGCTGGCCTCTCCCGCCATGTCCATGAGGAGATCTTTTCTTCGGAGGCCATCACCAAGATCCATGGTTCGGCCCAGGGCAACATGCGGATGATCAACATCCTGGCCGAAGAGTCGCTCCAGAACTCCTGCACCGATAAATCCTTTATGGTGCTCCTCGATCATGTCGATGTGGAAGAGGAGCCTGCCGGACCAGCCGTTCATTCGCTTTTTGTCCGGATGGAGGAGCAGCTGGGCTTCCTGCCCGGCTTTTTCCGGGAGAACCGGCTCCTGGCAGGTGCTGCTGGCGGTGCCCTGGTGATGGTCGTGTTGCTGATCATGCTGCTCTCAGGAGATGGGACGGACCAGGAGGAGCCGGGCCAGACTTCGGGGCAAGACTCGTTGGCGATCATCTCCCCTGCTCCGGAAGAACGGGAGCTGGAACCCGTGGCTGAAGAGACGCCTCCCCCTGCCGCTGAGCCGGTTGCCGGCTCAGCGGCAGGGAGCTTTGCTCAGGTAGCTGAAGAGGCACCTGAGCAGGCATCTGAGCAGGCAGCAGAGCAGACCGAGGACGCGCTGGCAGGAGAGGTCTTGGAGGAGCCTGAGTCAGGGGCAGACAGTTCCGGCCAGGCGTCCATTGCTGAAGAGCGCCTGGAGAATCGGTTCGAACCCCTGGATACGCCGACTGCAGATCCTGCAGCCGTGGTGGTTGCCCCTGCGACCAAGGCTGAGCCGGTGGTGGTGACCATCGGTCCGGAGCAGAAGAAACGCGCGGTGGAGCCCCCCCAGCCCAGGGGGAGCAGGGCTGCCCAGTCTCTGGTCGTCCCGCCGGTGGTGGTGCAGCCTCCCCAGGATCAGCCGGTCAACGGTCGCGACGGCAGCCTGCTGTTCAAGGAACGTCGGCGGGCCAGTGCCAACTGGTTGGCCGAGGCCTACCGTGGCTCCTATACCATCCAGCTGATGATGTTGACCTCCACCCAGGCCGAGCAGAACCTGACCCGGATGCTGACCCAGGATGCCTATTTCGCCATCAAGGACCAGCTCTATATCCTCCGTAAAAAAACCACTCCGCCCACCCTGTTTGTCTATTACGGCATCTATCCCACCATGGAAGAGGCCAGGCAGGTGCGTAATACCATGCCGGTGTTTCTTCGCAAACACCACCCCTATGCCGTGGCCATTGCCGCGGCCCTGAAAAAGAGCGAAGACTGACCGGATGCCGGGGGGGGGGACCCCCTGGTCTTGGTTTGCTCCCCAGGCTCTGTTCAGTAGGCCATGTAACTCAAGGACTTGAGGATCAGGGCAAAGCCCATGGCAAACATCCCGGTCAAGCCCATGCCGCAGGAAAATCCTGCCAGCAGTACCGGCGCATACTGCCGCCACATCGTACCGTAGCGTTTGTGGAAGTAGTATCTGCCCAAGATGGCGCCGGCCACCTCCAGAATGACCCCGTGGGGCGTTGACTGCCCCAATCCCCGCACCACCCCATAGATCAAGAGCACCGGCAGTCCCAGCAGCGAGAGCAGCATATACATCACCACCCCCAGGCCCAGGCCCGAGAAGACGTAGCCGGCATTGAGGGCCTGGAAGAAGAGGGAGTTGCCCTCCAGGGTGGAGGTCTGCATCAACAGGGTGTTGAGGGCCTGGAGGTGCCACAGTTCCTGGGCATAGGGATAGCTTGCCGAGGGGATCGGGGCCAGCCGCCAGATGAACTGGGAGAAGAGCAGGCTGGCCACCATCACCACCGGGAAGACTACCAGCTCGGCCTTGATGATCCCCCGGAGCGAGGTACCGGTGAGTTCGATCTCCCGAAAACCCACCGTGGCCTCGCCGTAGTTATGGATGGGGATGGGCGCATACCAGATCTCGATCCCCTGGTAGCCGAAGTACTTGGCCCCGGCAATGAAGCTCGCCTCCCGGACCATGGGCAGGCTGACAAACTGACCGGCGATCCCCTCCATTCGGGCGGTGATATAGGAGATGATCGGGGTATAGAGAAAGCCGTAGCCAAGAAAAAAGATCCAGGGAAAGTTGGGCACCAGCCAGATGCAGAGTCCCACATAGCTGAGGGTGGAGCAGACGTAGATGCCGATGGATATCCAGAAGTTGAAGTCCCCCCGCCCCTGAGGCGGGTGGAACAGGTCTCTGAGGCTGCCCCGATCAGGGCCGCTCTTGCCGAAGGAGCGGACCACCGACCAGATGCCGATCACCCCGATGGCCAGCCCCAGGCCGATGCCGAAGCTCATGTAAAAGTCAAAGTTGTTGGCAAAGACCGTGTCCACTGTGCCCATGCCCTGGTGCCAGCGGTGGAGGATGCCCTTGTCCCAGAGGATGGGGTTGAGCACGATGGTGATGATCAGGCCGATCAGGCCGCCGATCACCGCCCAGAAGGGCAGGACCATACCGATGAAGACCAGGCCCAGATCCAGCTGGACCCCGGTGGCCACGGCCGGGAGCAGCTCTTCGGTGTGCCGGGTCAGCTCGATCCAGGGGATGGGGATCAAACGGATGGGTTCGGTGAAGATCAGGCCCGAGACCACGGGCAGGAGCACATAGATGCCGCCAAAGGCCAGCCCCACCACCGCCCCGATGGAGAAGACCCGCCACTTCCAGCCTGACTGCTGCTCCTCCGAGGACTCGGCCAGGGCCATGGTCCCCAGGGCCCCCACCGGGGCCATGGGAAAGGGCAGCTTCTCCACATCCGAGGTGATCCGGTAGAGGGCATAGCCCAGGCCGAAACGGTCGATCCGCTGGATGATCTGGGAGCCCACCAGCAGCAGGATGGGAATCAGCCAGTCCCGGTGGAGAAAGCTGCGCTGGAGCATGGATTCCGAGTCGGCACCCGGGGCGATCCAGCTCGGGATGAATTCGGCCACCCCCAGCATCTTGGCCGCATCGGACTGGACCAGGTACTGGCTCCACAACAGCCCCTGGAAGGGGGAGGCCAGGGCGGCACCGGCCATGTAGTAGAGGATGAAGATCTCCTGCTGGCGCAGGCTGGTGTGGGCGCGCCTGGCGATCTCGGCAAAGAGGATGATCGTCACCCAGCGGGCGGCCGGACCGATGCCTGCGCCGATCACCAGCTGGAGATACATGGAGCCGGGCATCATCAGGAAGCCGATAAAGACCGCACCCACCACGGTCTTCCAGTCAAAGCCCTCTTCAAAGTGCTCCGGGGTCTTCAGCAGGTCCCGATATTCTTGTAATTCCTTATCATCATACATCAGGTCGTTCTATCCCTTGCACAGGTTGGTGGAGTGGCGCTCTCTAGTCCGGCAGGACCTGGTAGGAGCCATCGGCGAACAGGCCGACAATGGCCCAGCTTCCTCCCATGAGCAGGTCGCCGATGATCAGGCCGATGAAGAAGAAGCGCAGCTTCTTGAAGAGCTTCACCCCGCCGTAGCGCATGCAGAGGGCATTGCAGAGCCAGCCCAGGAAGAAGGAGAACCAGAGGATCCGCATGGCCGAGGAGTAGGCGGTGAGGTAGCCGATGGGGTGGATGGGCCACCAGTAGAAGCGGTGGTAGCAGCTGACCAGGAGCAGCATCACCACCGCCCCCACCAGGGTGAAGATCTTGAGCCAGCGACTGGCCTCGACCCCGGAGTCGTTGAAGCGGACGATGTTTTCATAGACCCCCAGGGAGGTGCGGGTGGCCCACTCCAGCTGGAGCTCCCGGATGCCGTACTTGTAGCAGAGGGCCAGCATGGCCGTAAAGGAGACCGCCACCGCCGTGACCAGGGTCAGGCCGATGCCTAGAAGCAGCAGGCGGCGGTTACCCAGGCGATGGTGGACCTCACGGGCATGGAGCAGGGAGGGGGTCAGTGATTCCCGCAGATCGACAAACAGGACCTTCTGGGCCACGGCTGCGATCAACAGCCCTGCCTTGGAAAACAGGGCCGGGCCAAAGAGGACCAGCAGGCCGTCGATGGGGGCGGCGGTCAGGGTGAAGTAACCCAGGCCGCCCTGGCAGATGATTCGCGAGGCCACCAGGGTGATCATGAAGAAGGCCAGCACCAGCAGCAGGGCGCTCAGGGGCCGCATCCCGAAGAACACACTCCAGGCGACGATGGCCGCCATCCCGGCCAGCGCGATCCAGAAGGAGAGCCGCACCGAGAACCATTCGGTGTTGACCGCCACCGGTCCCGGGCTCACCGCCTGCCTGAGCACATAGGCCAGCTGCTGTCTGGAGAGCCAGAGCAGAAAGAGGGCAAAGACCCCGTAGGCCCCGATCATCTGGATCTCTTCGGGGCGGGCCAGGGTGGGGCCAAAGGTCACTCCCAGGGCAGAGGCCGGGATGTTGTAGCCCATCACGGTCAGCAGCCCGACAAGCAGGCTGCCCAGGAGAAAGAAGAACCAGCAGGAGAGCGAGATCTGGCGGGCGGTGAGAAAGGCAAAGCCGATGAAGACCGGGTAGAGGTAGAGCTTGAGCTTGATGAAGCCGGAGAGCAACCCCACCTTGGGAAAGTAGGGCCCGGCCAGGACCAGGGTGGGCAGGGCCGGCACCGAGGGAAAGTAGTAGTTGAGGCCGTTGAAGAGGTGGAGCAGCACCGGCAGGGAGAGGCCCCAGAGCAGGTAGGGATGGAACAGGAAGCCCGCCAGTCCCTGCTGGTCATAGCTCTCGCTCATCAACATGGGCACCCGCAGCAGGGGAAAGTTCATCCGTTCGTTGTGGATCCACTGCCGGGAGAGCAGGTTGATCAGGGCCACCATCACGGTGTAGCAGAGGAAGATAAAGATCGACCAGGCCAAGAGGGGCCGGCTCCAGTAGTGCCAGGGGATGTTGGCCAGGACCTCCAGCCAGTCCATCCGGCGGCCGTCCACCAGGCCGTTGTAGAGGGTGGCCACCGCCCCCTCCTCGGGGTAGAGCAGTTTGGGCAGCAGCGGCTGGAGGATGGACTGCCAGTTGTTTTCGGCCGTGGCAAACTGGAAGGGCACGGTCAGATTGATGAAGAAGGTCCTGGTCAGGCCGGTATAGGCGATGCCCGAGGCGATCACCATCTGCATCCAGATCACCAGGAGCTCCTGGCCGGTGATCAGCCGGGCCCTGGGCATCATCCTTGAGAGCAGGCCGGCCAGCAGGGTGGTGAGCAGCAGGAAGTAGAAGGGGGCCAGGGGGAAGTGGCCGCCGCCCAGGGGGGTGGCCTGGTTGTAGATGTTATTGATCGGGGTCAGCCCGCAGATCAGGGCAGCCAGGAGGGTGCCGATGATGATGGCCCTGGGCCTGATGGGACGTGGCTGGCTTGCTTGGCTGCTCATGAACGCTTCTCCTCGGCCTGGGATTGGTTGCTGGGCAGGAGCCCGGCGTAGTGGCGATGCCCCTCGGGTTCCAGGGAACGCCAGACCAGCAGTTGCTTGCGCAGGGTGTGGACAAAGGCGGTGTTGACCCGTCGCCAGACCGTGAATTCTCCGGACTTCCTGCTCATGGTCACGCTGATCTCCAGGAAGTCCTTGCCTTCGGCGGCCTGGCAGAATTGGAGGTCCACCCACTGCATGATCCCGAAGTCAAAGGGCGCCAGCCAGACCTTGGCCCGGAGATGGAGACAGCCGTCGGCCATGGGCAGCTGGCGGCTGTTGTGCGCCTGCATGTCGGTGGCGTCGACCACCTCGATGGGGCCGGTGGAGAAGATCCCGTGGGAGACATCCTGGTGGGCCTGGAAGTAGCTGTAGAGAAAGCCGCAGATGGAAGGGTGCTCGCTGTAGCGCATCAAAAAGGGCAGGGTCACACCGAGGGTATCGCCCTGGGCCGTGGGCATCTCCCAGCTCTTGTTGACATCCGGGATGGCGATCTCGGCCGCCACCCTGGAGGGATAGATCACGGAGAGCAGCACCACCCCCATCACCAGGATCATGGCCGCCACCCCGGCGGTGGAGGAGTAGTTGACCGTAATCCCCTCCCAGAGGGGGGTGTCGGCCAGGAAGCCGGCACTGATCTGGGCCAGGAGGTAGCCCAGGACCACGGAGATGACGGCAAAGGCCATGGCCTCGGCAATGAAGAGGAAGGCGACATGGCTGGGAGCCAAGCCCACCGAGGTGTAGACCGCGATCTCGCGTTTGCGCTCGTAGACCGAACTGATCATGGTGTTGAGGACGATCAAAACGGAGATGATCAGGGGGATCAGGATGTTGGGCATCCCGGAGTAGCTCATGGAGTCACTGGCATTATAGACAAAGACCCCGTCAGGCTCGCTGCTGAACAGGGTCAGGTTGAAGCGATCGGTCAGGGTGGTCAGGATCTGGTTGCTGACGGGCTCCCGGGTGCGGAGGGCCACACTCTTCAACTCCCCGCCCAGGGTGAGCAGGGTCGAGGCCGGCAGGATCAGGATCTGGTCGGTACCGATATGGCGGTACCGGCCCTGGACGTTGTGGAGGTCTTCACCCGATTCAAGGGCCTCCTTCTCCACCTCGCTCATCTCCCGCATGCCCTGGGCGGGAAAGATGGCCGGAGTGAGCCGTTCGCCGTCAAGATCCGGACGTTGGGCCAGCAGCTTTTCCGAGTAGATCCCGGTGACCTTGAGGGGGATACCCCAGAGCTTGAGGGGCGGCTGGTCTGCCTGGTCCGGATCAATGTTCAGCCGGGCCGCCAGGGCAGCGGGGATCAGGACCCCGTTGCTCTCCTCTTCCGTGAACCAGCGTCCCTTGAGCAGGATGGTGTCCAGGCTGCTGAGGAGCGGCTCCCGGGGACTGAGCCCCATCAGCCCCTGGATCAGGAAGGGCTGCTCCTGCACCTCCACCTGAATGCGGGCCGCCCGGCTGGGTTCATCGGCGGCCAGCCAGACCCGGGGCCCAACCAGCGGGGTCCCCTCAAAGAGGGCCCGGAAGATGGAGAGGCTCTCCCTGGGAAGGCTCTGCCAGCCGATGTTTTTTAAGAGGATGCCCTGGTAGGAGCCCTGGGGGTCGAAGCTGAGCTTATGCTGACTGCGGATGGTGCTCACCGTGGTAAAGCTCATGATGGTAAAGGTGAGGATGATCAGGGTCAGGCAGGTCAGGGCCGTGCGGAGCCTGCGGCGGCGGAGGTTGGAGACCCCCAGGTAAAAGGCGGCCACAAAGGCCTTCCAGGTGGAGATCTCTGCCGGCCGTTTATGGGAGGCCCTCCGTTGGAGCAGGGTCATCTCGCTCTCAAAGCGGAAAAAGATGATCATGGTGACCAGCAGGGAGAGGCCGATGATAAAGAAGGCCAGGATCACCACCGTGGGACTGTAGGCCAGGGCAAAGGCCGGGTGGACCCGGGCAATGACGGCGATCAGCAGCAGCAGGATCAGGCAGAAGGCCAGGATGCGTTTATAGATGGAGACATAGCCAAAGAGCAGCCGCTCCAGGCAGAAGGCAAAGGGTACGAACAGGGCGATGTAGAACAGCACTCCGAAGAGGACGTCCTTCTGGGTGGTCTCCACATCGTCATAGACCCGGTCGGCCAGGGCCCAGGAGGTGTTGGCAGCCTCGTAGAAGGTGGCGTAGCTGCGTTTGCTCAGGGCCTGCTCGGCCTGGGCCAGCGCTGCCAGTCCCTGTTCCTGGAGGGTGGTGATGCGCTGGTTGTGAATGCCGTGCTGCTCCAGGTTTTCGATCCGTGGGCCCAGCAGGCTCCACAGGTCCCTGGCGGTCAGGTAGGCGGTGTTGTGGAGGGCCGGGCTGGTGTCCAGGTCATAGCCGCTGCCCATGGGGGTGGTCGGATCCCCATGGGTGAGGATCATCTTTTTCTTGAGGATGGTGTCGGAGAGGGTCAGCTTAAGCCGGGTTCCCGGCTCCAGAAACAGGGAGGCGATGATGGAGGAGCGGGTATCGATCCGGCTGTACCAGTAGCGCAGCGGCGGCGCCTCCCGGCGGCCATCGATGAGCTGCAGCTTGGTCATGTAGCGCAGGCTGCGGGGTTCCAGGAGGTTGAAGAGGGTGAGCTGTTCACAGGGAAACATCACCAGGTCGGTGCGCATGGCCCGGCGCTGCATCTTGATCCGGTAGGAGGACTTGCCGGTGAGCTTCTTGTCG
Organism: Desulfogranum mediterraneum DSM 13871; assembly: GCF_000429965.1. Classification (GTDB taxonomy): domain Bacteria; phylum Desulfobacterota; class Desulfobulbia; order Desulfobulbales; family Desulfobulbaceae; genus Desulfogranum; species Desulfogranum mediterraneum. Next base: position 370,214 of record NZ_KE387004.1, on the reverse strand, counting down.
ATGGCCCAACGTACCCTGCCGTCATGGCGGGAAAATCGATAGCCCTCGATGATCACCTTATCCTGGACATGTTTCTTGTCGGCCATGCCCTTGAGGATAAAGCGGCCCTGTTGATCGCTGAGGGCATGGTAGCGGCTGGGGCCCTGGAAGGCCAGCAGCATGGTCCCGGGGGCCGGTTGTTCGGCAAAGAGCTCGCCATGGAGGAGGAGACTGGCCTTGCCGGAGACCGTGGAAAAACCGTCACGGATATAGCCCAGGGGCAGGTCCTGGGCCTGATCCAGGCCCAGGATCAGCTCTCTGGCCAGCTGCCACTGGGCTGCGGCTCTCGGCCAGTCCACCTGCTCTACGGTGTCTGCCGGGGTGCCCCAGGCGCTGCGCAGGTCGCCGGTGGTGGCCAGGGTAAGGCCGGGGAGGCCGGCCAGACAACTGACCTCGCCGCCCAGCTGGGGCTTGTCCGGGAGCAGGTCCTGCCAGGGTTGGAGCCGGTTGGGGCGCAGGGTGGAGATAAAGACCGGCGCCGAGGGCGGGGCGGCTGCGGCAACCTCCTGGAGGACCCGGTCGATCTCCCGAAAGGCACTGGTGCGGTTGATCCGGGCGCGGAGGGGATACATGAAGCCGCGTTCAAAGGCGCCCAGGCCGTTGCCGTGGCTGGAGAGGTGGAGGGAGACCAGCGCCCTGGGTTCGTAATCTGTCAGCAGGGAACGCAGGGCCCGGTTCTTTCTGAGCATCTCCTGCTGTTCCCGGATCTCGGCCAAGACCCGGCGATGGCGTGCCTGGGCACTCAGGCACAGGGGCTGGAGCAGCTCCAGTTCAGCCGCCTTGAGTCCGGAAAAATCGGTGCGCCAGCTGAGTTGGCGCAACTCCAACCGCTGCTGGGCCAGGGCGGCGATCTCTTCTTCCGGACTCTGCTCTCCCTCCCGGAGGCGCAGCTCCATCAGTCGGCTGGAGAGGCGGTCGATCTCCAGCTTGAGCACCTCTGCCAGCGCCTCCTGGAAGAGCAGGCCGTCGGGCGGCTCCGGCTCTCTGGCCTGGAAGAGTGCCAACACCTCCAGGTAGCGGCTTCGGCTCCCGGCGTCACGCTTGAGGGTCTTTGCCTGGCGGCGCAGCTCTTTGGAGGCCACTCCGGCGGTCCAGATCATCTCCCGCATGCCCGCCAGGCTCTGGCTGTGGCCGCTGGTGGCCATGAGCAGGAAGGGTCTTTGCGGGGGATGACGCCTGAGCCGGTCTGCCAGCTCGAGCAGGCCGGCAATGGAGAGGGCCTGGTCGGCTGCCGGGCTGTTGCCCGGGATAAAGGAGGAACCATCGTAGAAGGCCTCCACCACCAGCAGCTGATCCTTGAGCCGGGGATCGCTGCCGGGAAAGAGGGCATAGAGGTTGCGGCCGACCCCTCTTTCCCAGCGGATGGAGCTGGTCAGGCTGACCTCCCGGGTCAGCCGGGGCAGGGCGGTCCCGGTAGCTGGGTTCAGAAATGCACGGAGCTGGGCTGTGCTCATCCAGAAACAGGGAAACTGGATCGGAGAGAGTTCTTCTTTTTCCAGGAACCTGGCCCTGAAGGGCGGCTCCTCGGCCAGGTAGATCAGGGCCGAGGCCCCCAGGGAGGCGGCGTTGAGCCAGTTACGACCGGAGTTGAAGTCCATGATCACGATGGCACCTTTCACCTCCAGGCCGTTGAAGTCGCTCAGCTCACCCGGGCCCACATAGATCAGGTCGCCGCTCAAGCCCTCCGGGGGCAGGTCCTGGGGGGTGATGGCGTTGTAGAGCAGCGGGCTCAGCGCTACGGTCTGGCTGCCCCGGCGCAGGCTTGAACCCCGATGCTTACGGATGGGCAGACCAAAGTCAATAACACCCAGTTCAGCCGGACCGGCCGCCTCTAAGCGGGCCTGGATGTATTGGGCGGCAGCCAGGCTGCCCGGGCTGCCGGTGGTTCGTTCCGGAGCTGCAGCGAGCTGCGCCACGGTTCGGCGGAGCTCCTGGCCGAGATCGTTTTCCCCTGTGGCTGCGATGGACTCTGCAGCCTGAGCCGGGGCAGGCGCGCGGAGAACGCTCAGCAGGATCACCCAGAGCAGGATCAGGGGCAGCCGAGCCAGCCAAACCAGCTGTAAGGGGAAGCTCCGGCCCGGCTGCCCGTCCGGGAGGTGGAGGGGGCAGTGCTCAGCGTTCATGGATGGTCCCTACTGAGATGTTCAACTCTTCCCGCTTCTCGATCTTATCGATTCTGCCGTCGCGGATCCAGATGACCTCGTCGGAGACATTCAACATCTTGAAGTCGTGGGTGGCGGAGATGATCGTCACCCCCCGCTCCACGCTCATCTCCTTGAGCAGGGTGATGATCTCTTCGCCGGTGGTCAGATCCAGGTTGCCGGTGGGTTCATCGGCCAGGATGATGGCCGGATTGTTGGCCAGGGCCCGGGCCACGGCCACCCGCTGCTGCTGTCCGCCGGAGAGTTCCGAGGGCTTGTGGCCGTAGCGGCTGGCCAGGCCCACCTGGCTGAGCAGTTCCATGCCCCGTTCCATGGCCTCGTCACCGGAGGTGCCGGCAAAGGTCATGGGCAGGGTGACGTTTTCCAGGGCCGTCATAACCGGAATGAGGTTGAAGGTCTGAAAGATATAGCCGATCTTGCGGCAGCGTAACCAGGCCAGCTCGTAGGCATCCAGCTGGGCGATATCCACCTCGTCGATGAAGACCTTGCCGGAGCTGGGTTTATCCAGACCGCCGATCATGTTGAACAGGGTGGACTTGCCGGAACCCGAGGGGCCCATGATCGAGATATAGCGGCCCGGGGCAATGGTCAGGCTGATGCCCTTGAGTACTTCCAGCTGGTGTTGGCCCAGTTGGAAGTTTTTGGTCACATCCGTGGTTCGGACTATTGCATGCTCCATGGTCGTCCTCCAAGCTGAGCTGGCAGCCTCTCCCCGGGGCGAGGGCGAGGCCGGAAAGGCGCGTTACTGTTCCACCCGCATGGCTTCCACCGGTTCCATCCGGGCGGCCTTGATGGCCGGATAGATCACCCCGATCAGGCTGAGCAGGCAGCCGATCAGGGTGGCCTTGAGGGTGGTGGAGAGGATGGCGGTCCAGGGGAAGTCGGTCAGGATCATGCTTCCCAGGGAGGCCAGGGAACTGAGCACACCGGCGATGGCCCCCAGCAGGGCTCCGGCCGAGGCCCCGACCAATCCCTGGAGGGAGGCCTCGATCAGAAAGAGGAGCAGGACCACCCGGTCAAGGGCGCCCAGACATTTCATGGTGCCGATCTCGCGGAACCGTTCGGTTACCGCCATCAGCTGGGCATTGACGATCCCCACCACACAGACCAGCAGGGAGAGCACCACCAGCCACTGCTGTTTGGCACTCTCGCCGATGGTGCCGGTCTGGTCGCTGAGATCAAAACCGCCCCGGATCAGGGCCTGGATGGCCTCTGGCGTACCGCTGGCCAGCAGGGCGTTGGCCAGGTCGGTACACACCTGGATGTAACAGAGAAAGGCCACTGCCAGCACCAGGCTGGTGGTGGTGATCAGGGAGCGGAAAAAGCGCGCCTTGATGGATTTGTAGGCAATCTCAAAGGATTTTGCCAGGGGCAGAGGCGGGAGCCTGTCCATGGGATACCTCGCAGTGGTTGCTGATGATGGATTTTCCGGCCGCCCCTCTCCGTTAAAAGGGGTGACCGAACATGACCCACATGGAGGTTCCCTCCTCAGAGGAGGCCAGATCCAAACGGGCCACCGAGCCGGCAAAGAGGCAGCGCAGGCTGACCCCGGCATCCACCTTCCACTCCCGGAGCAGTTGGGAAAAGCTATAGTCATTGGCCACCCTGCCCCCCTCGACAAAGGCCACCAGCTGCATCCAGTCGGCCTGGAGGAAACGGAGCCAGGAGATCCGAGCCAGGGGGTTCCAGTCCAGGGTGTAGCGGTACTCTGCGCTGCTGTAGATCACCGCGCGGTCGTTGAAGCGGTCCTGGGGGTAGCCGCGCATCCGGTAGAATCCTCCCAGGCTGGCACCCTCGTAAAAGGGGGGGCGATGGCTGACCAGGACAGAGCCATCCTCCCTTTCGTCCTCTTGCCAGCTGGGAGTGTCTCCGGTCCAGAGGTTCAGGGCCACGATCCGTTGGCGGGCATGGGCCGAGGGACCGAGGTTGAAGTACTTGCTGGCCTCAAACTCGATAAAGGTCCACTCATAGGGCGACTCCAGCCATCCGAAATCGTGGGTCAGGGCCAGGTACTGGGAACTGCCCTGGGATGGGTTGGTGGGGAAGTCGGTGTTGTCATGGGCCAGGGCCAGCTCAAGCGGATGGACGGTGGCAGCAAGCTCGCCCTGGTCGGCCTCAAGGCTGCGGTAGCGGTTGAACTGACGGAGCAGCAGGGTGGTGACGCCATGCTCCAGGGGGTTCCACTCTTCGCCGCCCACCGGGGAGGACTGGAGGAGGCCACCCCGGAGCTCATAGCGCATGGTGGCCCGCTGGCGAGCGCTGCCCAGGGGGAGGACATACTCCAGCTTGAAGTCGGTCCAGTTGTCGTAGCCGCTCTCTTCAAGATAGTCGGCCTGGGCAGAGTCGTTACTGCCCGGCCGGGTCAGTCCGGAGCTGAAAACCGGGGCGCTGTAGGCTCGCTGACGTGGATAGTGGCCGACCATGCCCTGGGCGCTGAAGAAGAGCCGTCGGCTCCAGGGGGGCTGGTAGTCCCACAGCCCCAGGAACAGGCCCACGGCCTGGTCAAAGCTGGCAAAGAGGGTGGAGCCGAGCAGGAGCTGGTCCTGGCCATAGCCCTTCATCATCCCGCCCAGTCCCAGGGTGGTGCCCATGGCGTCGGAAGAGAAGCCGTAGGGGAGCAGGAGCCTGGACTGCTGCTTGCGGGGATTTTCCGCCCGGATGGTGCTGTCCTTGACCGAGGCCCGCGGCTTGGCCTGGGCAGGGCAGACCAGCAGGCTGAGCAGGGGGATCAGGAGCAGCAGGGGGCAGAGGTATAATTTCATTTTCTCCAGGCGATTGAGTTGGTATGGTCAAGGAGAAACAGACATTGCTTACAGGGTAGCATGTTCCTCTGGATATGACTATCCTTCAGGGGATGTTTTAACTAATTTTATTACACTTGAATCAACTTTAATTGGCTACAGGAAAGATATGAAGATACTGCTTGCGCAACCACGTGGTTTTTGTGCCGGAGTCAACAGGGCGATTGCCATTGTCAACCAGGCCCTGGAGTTGCACGGACCACCGGTCTATGTGCTCCATGAGATCGTCCACAACACCCACGTGATAGAAGAGCTGCAGGGGCGCGGGGCCATCTTTGTGGAGGAGTTGGAGGACATCCCCCGGGGCGCGGTGACCATCTTCAGTGCCCATGGGGTGGCCCTGGCCGTCAAGGAGCGGGCCCGGGCCCTGGGCCTGCGGACCATCGATGCCACCTGTCCCCTGGTCTCCAAGGTCCACCATCGGGTGAGTCGCCTCAACGAGCGGGGCTACGAGGTCCTGGTCATCGGCCATAAGGGGCATCCCGAGGTGGAGGGGACCTGCGGCCATGCCCGCGGCAGGGTGCATGTCCTCTCCAGGGCCGAAGAGGTGGCTGCCCTGGCTGTGGCTGATCCCGAAAAGATCGGCTACGTCACCCAGACCACCTTGAGTGTGGACGATACCCGGGATATCCTCCAGGCCGTTCGCCTCCGCTTCCCCCGGATCAGTGCGCCTGAACGAACCGATATCTGCTATGCCACCACCAACCGTCAGCTTGCGGTGCGGAGGCTGGCCGATCGGGTGGAGCTGGTCCTGGTGGTGGGCTCCAAGAACAGCTCCAACTCCAACCGGCTCCGTGAGGTTGCCGCCCATCAGGGCAGGGCGGCCTTTCTGATCGATCAGGCCGACGAGATCGATCCTGGTTGGCTGGAGGGGGTTCGTTGCGTCGGCATCACCGCCGGCGCCTCGGCACCGGAGCACCTGGTGAGCGAGGTGGTGTCCTGGTTTGCGGCCAGGGGTGAGATCTCGGTGGAAGAGATGGCGGGTGAGGAGGAGAGCATCAGCTTTCAGCTCCCGGACCTCAGGGTCTGAGTTTGGCCGGGAGGCGCTTCAGGGGGCCAGGAGTTCGCTGAAGCCGAGGCAGGGCTGGCCATATTCCCGGAGCAGGGCCAGGAGCAGGCAAAGAAAGGCGGCAGCTTGTCGGTTCATCAGCTGATGGTGGAGCATGAAGCCCATTCTTCCGTCGGCGGCTGCTGTGGCGATTTCCGCGTAGAACTGGTCCCAGGGGTCGACGTCCTCTTTGAGCTTGCGGGTGTGGAGGTCGATGTTGACCGGGATGTCCGGCAGAGCGGGGGGGGCCGCAGGCTGGGCCGTGGCGGTGCGCGAGATGGCCCTGAAACGGAGCCGGACCAGACCTTCCATGGTGGCGGCCGAGCAACGATTCCAGGGAGGGGTGAAAAAGGGCTGGAGGTTGCTGCCCAGGATCTGTTCCAGCCTCTGCCGGCCCTGGCTGAGATCCTGGAACATGGCCTCTTCACTGCGGGCCTCGCCGAATTCCGCCTTCCTGCCCTCTGGTTGGTGGTTGTGGTGGCTGTAGCCATGCTGGTGCCAGCACCACTGGGAGCTTTGGGGCTGGAAGGCCTGGTAGCCCTGCCAGCCTTCGGGGTCGAGCCATGCCGGAACCACGGCCAGGCAGAGGGGGGTTCTGCTGGTCTGAAAGAGTTCCATCAGCAGGGGGAAACGATCATCGTTTCGGGCTCCGATATCATCGGCACGAAAGAAGACCGGTACCTCCCGGTGGGCCGAGAGGATCCGGCGGAGTCTGGTTTCGCAGTCCCCGGGCAGGGGAGCGCGCCAGATGGCAGCAGCTGGGAGATTCATGTTCTTTCGGGTTCCAGTCCCTGTTTACGCCGGGCAGCCGCCAGGAGGGCCTTGGCCGAGTATGGCCCGCCTCCCAGCCGGATGCGTGTTGGGCCCGTGGGCAGCCCCAGGGCCTGCTGCATCAATCCTGCCAGACGCTCCGGTTCCAGGTCGCCTGGCTTGAGGGTGATGATCGGGGCCAAGGCCTGGAGCCGCTCGGCCCGCAAGCCCTGTTCCCGGTTCTGGGCAAAGGGATAGATCAGACCAGGGCAACCGGCGCTGATCACATCCATGGTGGTGTTGTAGCCGCCCATGGAGACCGAGAGGGCGGCTCGGCGCAGCTCTCCGGGCAGGTCAACGGCAAAGGTGGCGACGGTGGCCAGGGGCGCGGCCAGACGCTGTAGCCGTTGCCGTTTCTCTTCTCCCAGGTAGGGCCCGGTGTAGAGGTGGAGTCTGGTCTGCCCAGCCAAGAGACCGTGGGCCCTGCAGGTGGCCTCCAGCAGCGCAAAGCCAACACTGCCGCCGCCGGCACTGGCAATGATCAGCGGCGGCTCGTCGGCCTGGGCCGCAGGGGAACCGGGGGGACGGTCATCTCGGTCCCAGGCCGCGGGTCGATGGACATAGCCGGTGTAGACCACCTCCACCCGGATATCGTTCATCCGGCTGAAGGTCTCTTCCAGCCGGATCAGGGCCGGATCACTGTGGATCAGGAGGAGGTCGAAGGAGCTGTTGAGGCGATCGATCACCCGTTGCTCAAATTTTTGTTGGTTGTCCCGTTCCACCAGAATATCCCGGACCCCGGAGGCGATCAGGCAGTCCGGTCGCTCGGTGCGGGCATGGCGCAGCAGGGGGGCCAGTTCGAAGTGAAAGCTGTTGCGGCCAAAGGGATAGAGCTCGATGAAGAGGATCTCGGGCCTGATGCGGCTGAAGGTCTCCTGGATCAGCCGGCAGCGTTCTGCCTTGATCTCTTCCAGGGGCCTGTTCGCCTCGCTCCTCAGACCGGAGAAGGCCGGGTCCATCATCAGGGGCGGCAACTGGACCAGCTCCACCCCTGCAGGCAGCGGGATGCTGCTTGCCGCGCCACCCAGGAGCAGGGTGAGCTGGTGGCCCTTGAGTCCCCTGAGGATCTCAAAGGTGCGAACCAGGTGCCCTATTCCCAGGACATGTTGACAGTAGACCAGGATGCGCATGGTTAAGCCACCTCCAGGCTGTGGTGATTCACTCCGCCCAGGCTCAGACACCCCTGGTCGACCCTGAGCAGGTGGAGGTGATAGGGTCTGAGCAGGCGGGGTTCTTCCGGGAGAAAGGCCCGCTTGCTGAGGCGATAGAGCAAACACTTGATCACCCCCTCGTGGCAGACCACCAGTACCCTTTGTCCGGGCCAGCGCTCTGCGGCCCTGTGCAGGCTCTGCTCAGCCCTGGCCAGGATCTGGCGCCTGGATTCCCCTCCCGGTGGTTGGAAACCCCAGCCGCGCTCCACCTGGGCCTGGATCAGGGTCGGCTGCTCCTGCCTGAGCCTTGCCAGCCGTTGGCCTGTCCATCTTCCCCAATCCTGCTCCCTGAGGTCGGAGTCCCGGTGGCAGGGCAGCCGGAGTCGGCGGTTGACCAGGGCCGCAGTCGCCTGGGCCCGCTCAAGATCACTGCAGAGCAGCCGGTCCCAGTGGAACCCAGCCAGCTCTTCGCCCCAGGAGATGGCCATGCTCCGCCCCCGCGCAGAGAGCGGGCTGTCTGCCTGGCCCTGGATCCGTTGTTCTTCGTTCCAGAGGGTGAGACTGTGGCGGATCAATCCGATGACGGTGGTCGTGCTCATGGCTGGTTGCCTGCCCCGGATCGTCGTCCATGGGTGTGGACCACCTCTTGGAGCAGCCGGCCGATGTGGCGATAGTTATGTTCCCGATCATGGTGGTGACGGATATGTCGGGCCGCAGCCTGGCCCATGGCCCGGCGATGCTCGGGATCGCGGAGCAGGGTGGCCAGGTTGGTGCAAAAGGCATCCCGGTCGTCCAGGGCGGAGAGCAGGCCGGTGCGTCCTTCGGCCACCACCTCGGGGATGCCGCCGTTGCGGCAGGCCACCACCGGCAGGCCGCAGGACTGGGCCTCGAGAAAGACCATGCCCAGGGATTCTTGGAAACCGGGAAAGGCGAAGAGGTCGCCTGCCGAGTAGAAACGGTAGAGTTGCTCCCGCTGGATGGCACCGGTGAAGAGGACCTTCTCCCCGGGCAGCCGGCGGGCATGTCGCTGCAGGGTCTCCCCTTGGGGACCGTCTCCGGCAATGACCAGTTGAAAGTCAAGCCCCTGACGGTGGAGCTCTTGGCAGCAGTCGATCACCCAGGCTATCCCTTGGCTCTTGACATCGGCCCGGAACATGGCTGCCGTGCAGATAACCGGCCGTCTTCCCGAGCGCCAGCGGCTGCGCATTGCTGCCCTGGCGCGGGGATCAAAGCTGAAGTGCCTGGGCACGATCCCGGGCCGGACATAGCGGAGTCGCTCTTTGGGGATCAGTCTCGCCAGGTTGACCAGGTCATGGCCCCGGTCGCTGATATGGAGCTGGGCTTGGCTGAGGGCACGCCTGGCGAGCAGGTATCCGGGCAGGGTATGTCCCTGTCTGCGGTACTTGCTGGCATAACTTCCCTGGAAGATCACATAGGGCAGCCCCAGTCTCCGGCTCAGGATCGGGCCGAGGATGTCCGGGGACTTGTAGTAGCAGTGGTAGGTCAGCCAGCAGTCAACCGGCTCACGGGTCAGGAGTCGACTGAGCCGACGGATCTCCCGGGCCGCATCCAGTTGGCGGCAGGGATTCCAGTAGATCCAGCGGCAGCGTAGGCGGCTGACGATCAGGGGCTGGTGGCCCTGTTGCTGGAGGCTCTGGTAGAGTCCCCTGGCGATCATCAGATCCCCGGATGGGGTGGGGTGATCCAGGGGTTTGAACGGGGCGTAGAAGGCGATGCGCATGGGGAGTCAGGCCGGCCGTAGGGATGCCGGGGGAGTGCAAGGGCGCGAGCCCGGCCGCCGGGTCAAGGCCACTTCAGTCGCCCCTGAGCTGGGGGATCGCCTGGCGGTAGAGCTCGGCCAGCCGTTCAATCAGCACCTGGTTGTCAAAGTTTTCTGCCACGTGTCGCTGGCCGGCGGCCCGGACCCTGGCACGCAGCTCCTGGTCGTTGAGCAGCCGCATCATGGCCTCGGCCAGGGCCGCGGGATTGTCAGGCGGCACGGTCAGGCCGGTCTCCTCGTTATGGAGGATCTCGGGCAGGGCCGAGACCCGGGTGCCGACCGCGGGCAAGGCCATGGCCAGGCTCTCCACCAGGACATTGGGGATGCCGTCCCGGTCACCGCTGGCCGCGATCCGGCAGCCCAGGACAAAGAGGTCCGCATTCCGGAGTTCCTCGATCACCCGGTGGTGGGGGAGGGTGCCCAGCCAGCGGGTCTGCTCCCGCAGGCCGCAGGCCACGATCTGCGCCATCAGCTCGTCACGGTCATCACCGTCACCGATCAGGGTGAACTGAAAGGGGAGCTGTTGCTCCCGGAGCAGCACCAGGGCCTTGAGGATGTCAGGGAGGCCCTTTTTCTCGGTCAACCTGGCCACTGTAAGGATGCGGAAGGGCGGTGCCGTCTGTTTCGGCACTGCCGGCGGCGCGAAGAGCCGTAGGTCTATGCCGTGGTAGACACAGTGGAGCGGGGTGGCGGTGGTGCCGGCAATGGAGCGGAGGTATTCCACGTTATGCTGGGTACAGGTGACCACCATCTCCGCCTCTTTAATCTTCTCCTGCAGCTGGGCCGGGTTGGAGGTGTAGATATCCTTGGCATGGGCGGTGAAGCTGAAGGGCAGACCACTGAGCATGGAGGCAAACATGGCCACCGAAGAGGGAGAGTGGGCAAAGTGGGCGTGGAGATGGACCACCTCAGGAGATTTCTCCAGGAGATGCTGACTGAGATAGCAGCCCTGCATCAGGTGCTTCAGGGTGCCCAGACTGCGGGTCCGCTGAAAACGGGTTCCTGCCCGGGCAAGAGCGGCCAGGAAACGGCTGGGCCGGGCCATGGCATAGAGGGTGGTGGGCAAGAGCAGTCTGGGAAAATCGAGCCACAGGTCGGTGGGCAGGTAGTCCACCCGGGCCTGGATCTCCTTAACCGAGTCGTGACAGAAGGACTCCCTGGGCAAGCGCATGGAGAAGATGCGGACAGGGATGCCCAGTCGTTCCAGTACCAGGATCTCGTTGGAGATAAAGGTTTCCGAGATCCGGGGGTATCCCTTGAGGATCATACCGAGGGTGGGTTGTTGAGCAGGAGTCATGGTCATTGTACCAGCTGGTGGACCCCGACAAGGTCCACGGCAGCGAGAAGGTCTTGGTTGCACCGGCTGAGGGCGCGCAGGGTGGCCGGGTAGGGGTGGCCGATACCGATGGCGCTGCCCTCTTTCCGGGCCAGCTCGGTCAAGGTCTCAAGCTGGAGGCAGATCTTGTCGGGATCCTGGACGTTGTCTAAGAAAACATGTCGTCTAGCCGTGGGGATACCCAGTTGGCGGGCCTCACTCATCCCGGTGGAGTCGGCGGTGGTAAAGGAGTCGACAAAGAAGAGCTCGCCTCCGGCCAGGACCTGGAGCACTGCGCGCATGGCAGCCCGATCCTCGGTGAAGCGTGAGCCCATATGGTTGTTGGCGCCGGTGGCATGCGGGACCAGGGTGAGCAGCTGGCCGGTCTTTTCCTTGAGCAGCTGGTCGCTATCCTTGAGCAGCAGTGCCCCCTTGCCGGGGTTCCATTTCCTGTCCTTGGCTTCCATGGGCAGGTGGACCAGGATGTCACGTCCCAACTCGTAGGCCCGCTGCTCCTGCTCCGGGGTAAAGGGTGCGTGGGGCAGAAAGGAGAAGGTCAGGTTGAGCTCAAGGGCCAGCAACTCTTCGCCCACCCGGCGATGGTAGCCCATGTCATCGATGATGATGGCTGCCTTTGCCCGTGACTGGGGGTGTTCCTGCCCGGCAGCAGGCGGCGCCTGCTCTCCCCCGGCTGCAGCAAGCTCCGGGTGGGCCGGGGGATCGGGTTCTTCAAAGATAATGGCCACGCTCTCCGGGGCCTTGGCCTGGCTGTAGGCTTGGCCCGGAGCAGAGGGGGACGACGATTGACCCTGCTCGGGCGTGGCCTGGGGGCTGCAGCTGTTGAGCAGCACCAGCAGGAGCAGCAGCACCAGGCTGCGGATAGGGGGGAGGCTGGAAGACATGGGGCCGGGGCTCAGGACTTGCGGGCCAGGATGTAGTGGGCCAGGGCCTGGAGCATGGTCAGGCTCTCCCGGTCAGCCTGGGGAAAGACCCGCTCCAGGCGCTCGCAGGCCTCCCGGACCAGCTGTTCAGCGCTTTGGCGTGCCGAATTGAAGCCGTCATACCGATGGATCAGTCCCTGGAGCTGCTCGTAAGCGCTGACCTGGCTGCGGTCGCCGCTGATCAGTTCCCGGAGTACTTCCTGCTCCTCGCTGGAGGCTTGGGCCAGGGTGCGGATCAGGGGCAGGGTCACCTTGCCCTCGACAAAGTCGTTGCCTGTGGCCTTGCCGGTGGTGGCGGCATCACCGAGATAGTCCAGCAGGTCATCGATTACCTGGAAGGCGGTGCCGATCTTGTCGCCATAGCAGGCCAGGGCGGCCTGCTCTTCGCTGGTCGCGCCTGCGTAGAGCGCGCCCAGTTCACAGGTCGAGGCGATCAGGTTGCCGGTCTTGCAGCGGATCACCGCAAAGTACTCCTCTTCGCTCACCGTGGTCCGGGCAACACAGCGCAGCTGGAGAAACTCGCCGTCAACCATTCCCTCCGTGGCCCGGCAGAAGATGGTCAGGCCGGCACTGCCGCCCAGCTCGCCGATGAGGCGCATGGACCGGGAGAGCAGCCAGTCCCCGGCCAGGATTGCCGGGGCGGAACCATACCTGGCCACCAGCGAGGCCCGGCCCCGCCGCTGGCCGGCGTGATCGATCAGGTCATCGTGGACCAGGCTGGCCACATGGAGGTACTCAAAGGCCGCTCCCAACCGGTAGAGGTCCGGATCATCACGGCCGCAGAGCCGGGCAGAGAGGATGGTCAGCAGGGGGCGAATCCGTTTGCCGCCGCCAAAGATCGCGTAGCGGATGATCTCCTGGAGCAGGGGATCGCATTGGCTGAGCACCCCTGAGAGGTCGGCCTCCATGACCGCCTCCACCTTGGAGTTCACCTTTGCTGCGTAGTCGCGGAGGAGTCGGCTGGGATCGATTTCAGTGGTTTCCATGGGTATCGGTAAAGAAATGGGCCACCTGTTGTGGGTCTCTGGTCAGAGGGCTTGGTGGCAGGCTTTTAAGAAAGCGACGTCCATACCCTTTGGTAAAGAGTCGGATGTCGAGGATGGCCATGACCCCCCGATCGGTGGAGGAGCGCATCAACCGTCCCACTCCCTGGCGCAGGCTGATGATGGCCCTGGGCACCTGAAAGGAGAAGAAGGGGTTGCCGCCCCTGGCCTTGATCTGGTTTATCCGGGCCATGAGAACAGGGTCACTGGGGACTTCAAACGGTAACTTGTCGATGATCAGCAGGCTCAGGGATTCACCCGGGATATCCACCCCCTCCCAGAAGCTGGAGACCGCAAACAGGATCGAGTCGGTCTCCCGGCTGAACTGCGACAACAGGGTATGGCGCGGGGCCTGACCCTGGATCAGGACCGGGTAGTCCAGGCGATCCTTGAGGGTGGCATAGGCGGTCTCCATGGCCTTGAACGAGGTGAACAGGACCAGGGCCCTGCCCCGGGCGTGGCTGATCAGGGTTTCGATCTGGCCGTGGGCTGCCTGGGGATAGAGCGGCGAGGCCGGCTCTGGAAAATTTTGGCCAGGCACGTAGAGCAGGGTCTGGTTGCGGTAGTCAAAGGGCGAGGCAAAGGAGAGGGTGATGGTCTCTTCGGGCAGGCCCAACCGCTTGGCAAAGTAGTCGAAACTGCCGCCGGTGGTCAGGGTGGCCGAGGTGAAGACGCAGGCTGCCACCGAGGCGTAGAGGGTGGTCTGGAGTTCCTGGGAGACATCCACCGGGGTGGCAAAGAGGGAGAGGTTGCGGTCGCTGCGTTCCCACCAGTAGGTATAGTGGGGATCTTCGGCTGCCTCTGCACTCTCCAGCTCTGCGCAGATCAGCTTGAGCCGCTCGGCCAGGTCACGGCAACGGTTGGCGTACTGTTCCCAGGGCTCACTGCTGTCCCCCAGGTCTGAGAGGCGCTCTTCCAGGTTCTCCAGAGTATGGAGCACGCTGTCGGCAGCGGTGCGGATTGCAGGATGGAGCGAGGCGAGCTGCTGGAGAGGGAAGCGTCCCCGCTCCTGGGGAAAGAGGCTGGCCAGGGCCTCGGTGGAGGCGGCCAGGGAGCTTGTCCGGGCCATGAGCTGTTTTTTGGGGCCAGGGGAGAGGCTGGCAGTGCTACGTTCGATGTCGCCGAGCAGATCGTTGATCTGCAACCTGGAGAAGGAGTGGCCGAAAAAGGTGGTGGCGACATTTTCCAGGTGATGGGCCTCGTCAAAGATCACCGCCTCATAGCGGGGCAGGACCTCGCCGTAGCCGGTCTTGCGTACGGCCAGGTCGGAAAAGAGCAGGTGGTGATTGACGATCAACAACTGGCTGGCGGCTGCATCCCGGCGCAGCCGGTTGAGGAAACAGCGACTGTTTTCCGGGCAGTCATTGCCCAGGCAGAAGTGGGAGAGGCAGCAGATCTTCTGCCACAGGGACGAGCCGCTGGAGAGCCAGGAGAGTTCGGCCCGGTCGCCGTAGGTTGTCTCTTCGAGCCACTGGCTGATGGAGGCGGAACGCTCATCGGGCAGCAGGCTGGTCTGCTGTTCACTGTGGAGCTGCTGCCAGCGGTAGCGGCAGAGGTAGTTTTGCCGTCCCTTGACGCAGATGGCCTCCAGCTTGGGGGCGAGGTGTTGGCGGATAAAGGGGATCTCCCGCTGGAGGATCTGATCCTGGAGGTTGCGGGTATTGGTGGAGATGACGACCTTGCGGCCGCTGAGCACTGCCGGTATCAGGTAGGCCAGGGTCTTGCCCAGGCCGGTCTCTGCCTCCACCACCAGGCAATCGGCCTGGTCGTGCTCACCCAGCGGCGATTCCATGGCCGTGGCCAAGAGCTCCTGAACCGCGCTGGCCATCTCCTCCTGGCCCGAGCGCGGTTCAAAGTTCCCCAGGTGTTGGGCCAGCAGGCCCCCACGGCCAAAATAGTTACGCATCTTCACCACATTCCAGGATGTCGGCGGCTACCTCGACCACCTGGGGAGAGGGGTCCTGGGTCATGGTGGCCACCAGCTCCAGGGCCTCTCGAGTGCCGATGATCCCCAGGAGGTTGACGGCCTCTCCCCGGAGCAGGGCCTGGTCGCTCTTCAACTGGAGGGCCAGGGAGGGGATGGCGCGGTGGAGCTCTTCGGGCCGTTCCTCCAGCAGGTACTCATAGAGGACTGCCAGGCCGAGGCGGACCGAGAGCCGCTCATCCTCAAGCAGCAGGCCGGTCCAGCTGTGGTAGCGGGGCTCCTGTTTGAACATGGCCCTGACGTTGTCGACATGGCCCATGGCCAGAAAGTCGGCGATCACCCTGCGCAGTTCGGAGGCGTCGGGAACCGGGGGGCTGGGTGTGGCTATGGCTGAGGCTGTAGGCTTGGCTGTGTCGGTCATTGGCTCATCTGTTGGAAGGAGAACTGTCCCTGCATACCATGGCGGCCGGCTCCCGGCAACCGTGAATCCACTTTCCACGCTTGACACACCAAAATTTCATGAGTACAAACAAAGCTATCGGATTTTCTTTGGAAACTCTTTTTCGTGGCCCCGCTCTATGGATATCTCCCCGCACGAACTGACCGCACCTGACCTGCAAAACGACCAACTCCTCGACCCGGGAGAGGTCATCCTTGTTGTTGATGACTTTATCGATATTGTTCAGCTGCTCCAGGAGTTCCTTAGCAAGGAACAGTTTCCCACCATCACCGCCCACTCGGCCCAGGGACTGCGCCAGGCCCTGGGGGACAACAATGTGGCCCTGGTCCTCTTAGATATCGGTCTGCCCGACGCCGACGGCATGGAGCTCCTCCCGGAGCTCACCGCCCACGACCAGGACCTCTCGGTCATCATGTTGACGGCCGTCAATGACCTGCAGACCGCCCTCTCCTGTATCCGGCACGGTGCCGACGACTATCTGACCAAGCCGGTCCACTTCATGGATCTGCTGGCCACCCTGCGTAAGGTCCTGGAGAAGCGGCGCCTGAAGATCAATAATCGTCGCTACCAGCGGCAACTGGAGCAGGCCCGGTTTCGTATCCAGCTGGCCCATGAACTCTCCATCAAGATGAACACCGCCTTCCTGAGCCTGGTGGATCTGGATGAGATCCTCAAGGCCATCCTGGTGGGGATCACCGCCGACGAGGGGCTCCAGTTTAACCGGGCCTTCTTGGCCCTGTTTGACAGCAGCGGTCAGGTGCTGGAGGGACGGATGGCCATCGGGCCGGGGAGCCGGGAGGATGGCGGCAGGATCTGGAGGCAGATCCAGGAGGTCGAGCTGGACTTTCAGGATCTGCTCTCCTCCCCGGATATGCTCGATCGTGACCAGGTGGTGAACCGTATTGTCAAGGCCCTGCGGGTGGATGCCGGCGATGAGGAGCATATCCTTATCCGGGCGGTGCAGAGTCAACGTTCCATCCTGGTAGACCATGGCGAATGTGAGTTTCCGGTGCCGGTGGAACTGCTCGGCCTGCTCCAGGAAGAGTCCTTTGTGGTGGTCCCCCTGTTCTCCTCCAACCGTCCCCTGGGGGTGATCATTGCCGATCATTTCATTACCGGCAAACCCATCAGCGCTGAGCGTATCCAGGCCCTGGAGAGCTTTGCCTCCCAGGCAAGCCTGGCCATAGAACACTGTCGCCTCTATCTGGAACAGCGGAGCAAGGTGGCGGAACTGGAGGCCATGACCCGGGAGTTGGAGAAGAACAAGGACCTGCTGGTGGAGGCAGAGCGTTATTCGGTGGTCGGTCATATGGCTGCCCAGCTGGCCCATAATATCCGTAACCCCATTACCTCCATCGGCGGGACGGCCCGGCTGCTTTCACGGAAGACCAAGGATCCGGAGTGGCTTCAGTTCCTGAACATGATGACCACAGAGGCGGAAAAAATCGAGGGCATCCTGGAGGATCTCTTCAGCTTTGTCGAGAAGGTGAAGCCGGCCCTGCAGCTGGTGCCCATGGCTTCCCTGGTGAAGAAGGCCCTGCTGCTCCACTATACCGCCTTCAAGGATAAGGAGATTGCCTATCAACTGCTCTTACCGGATGAGGATCCGGAGCTCTGGATTGATCCCCAGCTGATCCAGAAGGTGATGGTGCATCTGATCCGCAACAGCATCGAGGCCATGCCCGCCGGCGGAGAGCTGATCGTTGAGGTCTGTCCCAAAGAGCAGGAGCTGGAGGTCATCTTTGCTGATAACGGCGTGGGGATCAGTCAGAATCACCTGGAGCAGGTTGCTGAGCCGTTTTTTACCACCAAGTCCATCGGTACCGGCATAGGGCTCACCCTGGTCAAGCGGGTGGTGGAGGATCATCATGGCAGCCTGGAGGTTGCTGCCGGTCCGGAAGGCGGCACCAGAGCAGTGATCAGGTTACCGTTGCTGCAGAGTGAGGAGGGAGGAGAGGAAGAGGGCTGACTTCTTCTTTCTTGAATGGTTCTCGGTTTCCCCCTTGGGGGAGGACGGCCGGAAGAGGACTGAGTCCTTTAGCGTTAGGTAAGTCCTTGTCTCCTTGCCCAGCTGTGACAGGATAAAAAAAACGGGCTCTTTTTCAAGAGCCCGTTTTTTTATGCGCCGTGTCTAGCCTATGCGTGGATCACGCTTAGAACTTGACGTCAAACTTGGCATAGGTACCGAAGGCACCGTCATCTTCCACGCCAACGGCGTCAAGACGACCGTCGAAGTCAGGAGTCAGGTAACCGGCGTACCAGGAGAAGGTGCAGCCCTGGGATACGGCATACTTCAGGACACCGGAGAGCTCGTACATGTTGGCCAGACGGGGATCGGTAATACCCAGGTCGTCGTTGCCGTCGATGTCGGCATATACCAGGTTACCGGTCAGGCTGAGTGCCTCGGTAACGGCGTAGCTGGCACGCAGGCCGGCCCACATCCAGTCACTGTTTTCGCCGATAGCCTGGGCACCGATGGGCTCCTCGCCACCGATCATGACAAAACCGTAGAAGGGGTCAGGCTTGTAGCCGTCCTTGGTGAAACCAAGATCCAGAGCCAGGCTCAGGGCATCCATGGTCCAGCTGCCGCGGAGGTAACCACCGTAACCGTCATCAACGCCGGTGAAATCGGTGATGCCTTCTTCGGCGTAGGCGAATTCACCCTCTACGCCAAAGGCGCCCATGGTGCCCTTGACAAAGACAGAACCGAAGAAACCGTCGTTCTCGCCGTTGCCGGTTGCAACCACGGCACCTGAATCGTCGATGTAGCTCTCAACACGGTCATCGGTCTGGTAGGCAGCCAGAATACCACCGGTCCAGGCGTCCATGGTACCCTGAACAGCGGCACCAAAGCGGACAGAGTCGTTGTCCTCTTCTACGTCTTTGGCGATATCGGAAACCTGTCCCTCGGACTCTACCTCGAAGAAGGGAACCACCAGGATCTGCTCGTTCTGGTAGATACCACGCACACCGGCCAGGCCGATATCGTCGTACATGAAGCCGTTACCATAGGTTACCCGGTACTTACCAGCTTCCAGGGTGAACTCATCGGTGAAGGGAACGCCGATGTAGGCCTTGTCAGCGTAGATGTTGTTGTTCTCGGAGATGTCGGCTTCGCCGTTGAACTTCTGCTCGATCAAGCGGATACGGCCCTTGATGTAGGCGCCGCCGGCAGCGGTACCGGTGACGTCGAAACGTACACGGGAATCCATGGTCCAGTTGGCATCGTTATCAGAGTTGCCGAAGTCATACTTGTCTTTATAGATAACACGGGCACGGGCGTTACCCTTGATGGATACGCCGGACTTGTCTTCCATCTCGGCGGCGGTGGCAATGCTTCCGGCCATCAGCAGGGCTACACCTGTGGCAAGTACCTTTTTCATTGTTCTCTCCTTATTAGAGGTGTTTTTAAACGGCTCTTAAAAAAAAAGCGGTTGTTACTTTCGAGTACAACTCTAGACTATATCGCTCCCGGGTCACCGTCAAGTTTTTTTTACCCAAAGTTTAATTTTTTTAACTTTTTTGTTTTTGCTGCGCTTTCATGCCGCTCCAGGGCCTGGATCCGCTTTTCGGTACGCCCGTAGGGGCACGATTCCGGTTGTGAGACCTTGTGGCGACCAAAAAGTTGAACCTTCATGGCGCAGGGGCCTCGGCCGTACGCCGGAGCAGGTAGCGGTTGATGGTGGCTGCGTCGGTCTGCCAGAAGGCAAAGGGGTAGCTGGAATCGGCTGCACAGAAGAGCAGCTCAAGCTCTTCCCCCTCGGGACTGCCCTTCCAGGGGCTGAGCTGGTAGTTGACGGTATAGGCGGGGATCTTTTTGGTCTCCCAGAGAGGGGTCAGGCCCTTGCCCTGCCAGTGGAGGGCACTGATGCTGCTGCCGTCGAAATAGCGCAGCCTGGGCATGAAGGGCACCGTCTCCACCACGTTGTCGCCGACCACCACGTCCTTGACCCCATCCCGGTTGACATCGCTGACCACCAGTCTGGTCTTGATATAGGCCGGTACCCGGATGGCCCGTTTCTCGTTGCTGCTCAGGGTGCCGAAGAAGTTGCGGCCCGCACCATAGCTGCGGCCACTGGTCCAGAGCACCCTGTTGCTCTGGTCCCGGACCTGCAGGCGGTTGTTTGGGGTGATGAGCACGGTCTCCGGCTCGGCGTCGCCGTTGATATCGGCGATAATGAAACTATAGATCTCGGTTCCCTGGGGCAGCTCAAGCCGCCTGATCCGGCTGAAACTGCCGTCTCGGTTGGCCTCCAGCTCGTAGATCGCGCCGCCGTTGGGGGTGTCGATCTTGCCGCTTTGGCCGTAGAGCACCGGCTGCTCGCCGGCCAGGGAGACCGCCCTGAGATAGTAGGGGATGTCCTCTGTCACGAGCTGGAGGGTTCCGTCCTGCCAGCGGATAACGCTTGAGCTGGGGCGGTTGCCGTTGTTGCCGCTGAGATAGATTTCCTGGAGGCCGTCTGCGTTCAGGTCGGCAAAGGTAACGCTATGGCGGCGGAGGTGCCTGCTCAGTTCAAGGGAGCTGATCTGTTGAAACCGCTCCTGTTGGTAGCGGTAGATACGCAGTTGATCGTTACTGAGCAGGGCAATTTCCAGGGAACCGTCACCATCCAGGTCGGTACTGTTCATGTCCTGGATTCCGGCGTAGATCGGTTTACTGCGCCGACTGTTCACCAGTTGGAACTGATCGCCCATCCCAAGTTCGAGTTCCCCGCTGGTGAAGAGGCCCTGGCGGTAGGAGCGATCAGGATGGGCGGTGTGAAAGGCAGCTACACCGTCGCCGGCCTCGGCAGGGTTGCCGGCCTTGACGGGTTTGGACCGGCCAAAGACCTGGGCGCTGATCTTCCAGGAGAGGTTGTCCATGGCTGCCATGGCCTCATCGATGGAAGGGAGGGGCTCCTCCAGCTTGAGCGGCCGTGTTCCCGGGACGCTGGTAAAGACAAAACAACTGAGATTGTAGGCGCTGCCCTCTCGGTCCAGGGAACCCAATACCAGATAATCTGCCCTGGCCTTGGTCAGGGCCTGCCTAAAGGCATTGACCTTGCCCTGGCGCAGCATGGTGGTCAACCTGCTGCCGAGCTGGTTGTCGGCCACGGCCTGGATGTTCGCCCTGCCGGCCAGGCGGCTTGAGAGGACGGAGGTTAAACCGTTTTCCAGGTAGGTGTAGGAGCCCTCAAGGTTAATGGTAAAGGGCAAAAACAGCACCCGTGGTCTTTTTTCCAGGCCGGACTCAGCCCAGGCCTGGTTCACCATCAGCAGGATGACCAGGAGGAGCAGGGGGAGCAGTCGGCTCAGTCTGACCAGGGGCTGTGCCCGGTGCCGGCTGAGCCTACGAGAAGGTGATGCTGTGGGAGTTGTTGGGTTCACGGTGACAACCTCTCTGGTGTATGTCCTGGGGGCGGTCCCTAAGGGAACACCCTGTTGCAGGATCAAGGGATGAAAAATCAAGTAAAAAAATTTGTCTGAACTCAGGGTATCTTGAAAAAAGAGATTTTTCGATCAAGGTGCAAGCCGCGCGATACATATTTACCGCAGCCCGCAGCCAGGTGATTGATATGTTTGATATCTAGAGGATACAATTTTGACGGCAAGGCCCGGATCGGAAGAAAAATCAACTGTACAAGGCACCATACGGTCTTTTTTCCCTCTGTCGGCCGTTGCAGGATGACCCGGCCTGTGCAGGACCTGGAGGATGAGGCGCCATGGCCACTGCCGAGACCCATCTTCCAGCTTAAAGCCGTGCCAGGGGTCAACCACCAGACCAGAGCAGACCAGAGGGGGGCAAGACTGAGCAGACTCTACACAAAATGATGGACCCAGTATAGTATATTTTTAAGTCTATTCTCATTGGGGTGGCATTCGCCAGGTCTGCAGACGGGGGCGGCCCCATGGTGGGGGCAAAAGTTTTCTTTGTCCTCTCTTCTTTGGGGAAGATCCGCTGGGACGGGATGGGGATGAACTGAGCCTGGCTGCGCTCATTGACAGCGGTGACCGGCAGCTGGAAGCGCTCGCCCGACGCTATCCCGGGTCGCTTTTGCCCCTGGCTGGGGAGAGGGGTGGTTCAGTAGGAGAAGGAGATGGAGACGCCTCCGTAAAAACGATCCTGAGCTCGCTCTGTATCCTGGAGGTCGCCGGATAAGGAGGAGAGGTCCGAGGAGAGGGGGCGTGACCACTGCAGTTCAGGGGTAATGGTGATGTAGTTCTTGTAGGAGATGGGCATGTTGAACAGCATGGAAAAGGTCTTTCCCTCTTCGGTGTCAAAGGGATTCCGGGTGAGCAGGGTGGTGGTGCCCAGGCTGAAGCTGAGGTTACGGTCCACGGCATAGGCGTGGGAAAGACCAAAGGCCAGGTACCAGGAGTTGGTAGGATTAAAGCTCTCGCTGCGGATAGGGTCTATCCCGAGAAAGACGGCACCCACCTCATCTGCGGCCGGTTGACTGGTGTAGATATAGCCGGCTGAGAAACCAAGCAGGCCTGAGGATCCTTCGTAGGAAAAGGTGATGGCCTGGCTGTTGACCGCGATCTTGTCCGCCGCCATTCCTTGATAGAGATTTTGGGAGTGCTGGAGCTGAACGGCAAGACCTCGCCCTTCCAGGTTGTCGATACCATACATCCCGGCAGCCAAGAGGCTGTTGACGGCGTTGTCCCAGCCTCCGCCCATGGCGCTCCTGTTGCCGCCGGCCCAGGAGGCTGGGGTCGTGCTGAGCAGGAGCAGCAGAGTCGCGCCTGCCAGGATGGAGCGTGTTTTCAGGGAAAGATTCAGCATAAGCCCAGGTTGCGATAGATGGTATTCTTAATAGTCAGTATACCTCGTTGCCCCGGGCAAGGCAATCCAAAAAATTGTACTTTTACTGGGGGGCGGTTTAATAAATTGTATCTCGTCGCTGCCTGCAGGGGCCTGAGCCTAGAAGTCTTGCCGCAGCTTTTCCCGTTCGCAGATGGAGCCTGGGGGTGAGTAGGGCAGATAGATGGTAATCAATCCGGCTGCCGGAACTCGAATGGTGTTCGCCAGATCCCTGGAGTACCAGATACCGGCGACCTGCTGATCCGGGGTGAGGATAGTGCCGCCTCGGTAGGGGCAATGGATGCTGTGGTCCATGCGGTAGCGTTGCATCCAGCCGGCGAGCACCTGCCGGTCGACCTCGCGCCTGGTCCACAGGCGGCTCTTTAGGGTAAAGCGGTTGTCCAGGGCAATCACGGCCGTGGGTTCCACTCGAGAGCCGGTGTAGTAGTAGCTGTGATTCTCAAGCAGGGTCACCGAGGTAAAGATCTGCTCAGCTCGGGAGTCGAGTTGCCAGCGGCCTCCCTGGCCGCTGGGCGCACAGCCGAGGAGGAAGAAGAGCAGGAGGAGGGGAGAGAGGAAGCTTGGAGGGTGAAGGTACATGGGATCAATCCTCGGGTACGGGGGAAGGCGACTCCGGCTACAGCCGGCCGGAGCAGAGTCCCGGAGAGCACGGTTTAACATCCTTGGTTATACCTTAGTCATCATGGGCTCGTTTTTCATCGGAGAGGCCTGAGGGGCGGGAGTTTGTCCAGGCCATGGCCGGGAAGATGTTTCCGGCCTGCGAATTTTGCTTGCCCGAACCCCGGCTACACGTTAGGCTGAAAGATTTAGGTAAGGTTCCTCTAGGGATAGGGGAAGGCCGGATCAGGAATATTGGCTGGATAACAGAGAACCAACGAATAGATGACCGATGACCATGAGCGGACACTATAACATACTCATCTATTCCCATGATACCTATGGCCTTGGCCACATTCGCCGCACCATGGCCATAGCCGCTCACCTCCGCGCACCCAACGTCAATGTGCTGATCCTCACCGGCTCTCCCCTAGCCGGCCGTTTTTCCTTTCCCGAGAATGTCGATTTCGTCCGGATCCCAGGGATGATCAAGAAGACCAACGACGAGTATCACTCCCTCTCCATCCGGATCGATCCGGAACATGCCCTCAACATCCGTCAATCCATCATTCTCTCCACAGCCAAGACCTTTCGCCCCAATCTCTTTCTGGTGGACAAGGAACCCCTTGGATTGAAAAAGGAGGTGCTGCCCACCCTGGAGTGGCTGCACCACTACAGCCCTGAGACCAAGACCGTGCTCGGCCTGCGTGACATCATGGATGACCGTGAGACCGTGCGTGGTGATTGGGAGAACAAGGGGGTATATCGGCTCTTGGATGAACTTTACTCCGAGATCTGGATCTATGGGCGGAAAAATATCTACGATGCGGTGGAGGAGTATGCCATTCCCGCTTCGGTGGAGGGCAAGATCCATTTTACCGGTTATCTGCCCCGGCGGGTCTCTTCGCCCAAGGTGAAGGTGAAAACCAGGAAAAAATTTTGTGTCGGTGCGGATGAACAGATGATCGTGGTGACCACCGGCGGAGGTGGCGACGGTTATCAGGTCATGGACTGCTTCCTGGCCATGCAGGAATCCGGGGCCTTCAGGGGCGGGAAAAGCCTGTTGGTCACCGGTCCCTTCATGCCGCTGGATAAGCGGCGTAAGCTGGCCAAGCGGGGGCGTAAGCTGCAGATCAAGGTGGTGCCCTTCTATCCCAGGATGGAGGAGTTGATCGGGGCCGCCGACCTGGTGGTTTCCATGGGCGGCTATAACACCATGTGTGAGATACTCAGTCAGAAGACCCCCTCCCTGATTATTCCCAGGGATACCCCTCGTAAGGAACAGTTTCTCCGGGCCCGGGCCTTCCAGAAAAAGGGGCTGATCGACTACCTGGCCTGGAGTGAGTTGGGGCCGGAAAAGATGGGGGCCAAGGTGACGGCCATGCTGGCGGACCTGCAGCCCTATCAGCAGGCCATGGATCGGTTTGAGCTCAAGGGGATAGACTATATCAAGGGGCGACTGGCCGAGTTCCGGGCAACAGGTTGAGACGCGCGGCCTAAGGCGCAGTGCCGAAGAGCAGCCTGTTGGTGATCAGGGCAAAGAAGGTCGGCTGGGGGCCGCTGAAGCGCCAGCCAAGATGGCGCCTGCAGTTGCCGCAGAGGGACGCCTGCCAGCCATAGCCGGAGAACCAGCTGAAATCGGTTGACGGTTTTCCCGAGTTCACCATCCCCGGCGCCTGCCAGAAGCAGCAGAGCTCAAAGAGCAGGCCGGCCGGGTTGAACATGGTGTGCTGGTGCTGGCCATTGATCACCGCCTTGAACTCCAAGGAGGTGATCAGGTGGAGGCAGCTGTTGCAGTAGACCCCTTCCCTGGTCCTGACCGCCTGAGGGCGGTGCGTACCTGGGGCACTGTTGCTGCCTCGGCTCGGCAGGGCGATGCGACAGTAGAGGGGCCGCCTCTGCACGGCAAGCAGCCCCGAGCGCCTGGCCCATGGAAAGGCTGGCGCGATCCGGCCGCGACGATCAGGCCTCCTCGGGCTCCGCTTGCCGGTAATGGTGGACAATGGCCTCTACCATGTCTGCTATGGTATAGCTCTCGGGCTGGATATCCACCCCTAAGCCTCGCTCGGTGATGGTCTCAGCCGTTACCGGACCGATGGCCGCGATGGTGACGCCGTCGAGCAGTTGCTGCAGCTCCGCATCGTCTGCCGGATCCAGCATGGTCAGGAAGTTGGTGACCGTGGACGAACTGGTAAAGGTCAACAGATCGATGTTGCCCTGTTCCAGCTCTTCCCGCAGTTCCTCTTTGCGGCCCTGGGGCGGTACGTTCTGATAGACCGGGACCACCTCTACCCTGGCTCCGGCGTCCCCAAGGGTCTCGGGCAGGATCTCGCTGGCCTTGAGCGCCCGGGGCAAGAGGACCTTGGAGCCGGCTCCGACCTGCTTGTTGAGCAGGGCCTCGGCCAGACCTGTACCGGTGAACTTCTGGGGAATCAGATCGGCCCGCAGGCCGTACTTCAACAGTTCTTCAGCCGTGGCCCGGCCCACCACCGCGATCTTGGGTCCGGCCAGATTGCGGCTGTCCCGGCCCGAGGCATAGAGCTGCTTGAAGAAGTAGGTCACCGCATTGAGGCTGGTGAACAGGATCCAGTCATACTCTGCAATCCGGGCAAAGGCCTGGTCCAGCAGGCTGTAATCCTCCACCGGTTCAATGTGGATGGTGGAGTATTCCAAACACTCGGCCCCGCGTTCTTCCAACTGCGACACCAGCTCACTGGCCTGTTCCCGGGTCCTGGTCACCACCATCCGTCGGTTGAACAGGGGGCGCTTCTCGTACCAGTCAATGGTGGAACGCAGCTTGACCACGTCACCGATGATCACCAGGGCCGGTGGCTTGATGTCCGCCTCCTGGACCACCTCGGTGATGGTCCCCAGGGTGCCCTCAACCGAGCGCTGCTGCGGGGTGGAGGCCCAGCGGACCACGGCCACCGGTGTGTCCGGTGAGCGCCCGTAGCCGATGAGTTTCTTGGTGATCAGGGGCAGGGTCTTGATCCCCATATAGATGACGATGGTGCCTGCGCCGGTGGCCAGCTGATCCCAGCGGATATTGGAGTACTTCTTGGTGGGATCTTCATGACCGGTGACAAAGGCCACCGAGGCCGTATAATCCCGGTGGGTGATGGGGATACCTGCGTAGGTGGCTGCCGCTGTTGCCGAGGTCACCCCGGGCACGACTTCAAAATCTATCCCCTCGGCAACGATATCTTCGATCTCCTCTCCACCGCGGCCAAAGATAAAGGGGTCTCCTCCCTTGAGGCGGACCACCGTCTTTCCCTCTTTGGCATGATCAACCAGCAGGCGGTTGATCCCCTCCTGGGTATAGGCGTGGAGCCCTCCTCCCTTCTTGCCGGCATAGATGAATTTTGCGGTCTTGGGGACATAGTTGAGCAGCTTTTTATTGGCAAGATAGTCGTAGACCACCACCTCGGCGCGCTCCAGAAGGTACTTGCCGCGCATGGTGATCAGGCCGGGGTCACCGGGGCCTGCGCCAACAAGGTAAACTTTGCCAACAGTGTTCTTTTTCATGGTTTTTAGGTCGCTCACTGGGATTTTGCCTGGGGAAAGAGTCTTGGAAGGTTGCGGTATATGGTCAGCGTTGCCTGGTTCGTTGGTGTCTCTAAATGGTTGTTCCACTCCGTGTCGGCTCCATGTTCAGGAAGCTATCCTCGACATCTCAGGGTCATGATGCCTGGTAGACCTCATCCAAAATCGCCTTTCCGCCGCGATTGAGCAGGGTCTCCGCCAGCCTGGTGCCAAGTGCGGCAGCCTCCTGGGGGCTGCCCTGGATGGTGTCTTTCAGGATGGTGGTGCCGTCCACGCTGGCGATCAGGCCGGTGAGGCGAACGGTCTCCTCCTCCAGGGTGGCATGGGCTCCGATGGGTACCTGACAGCCCCCCTCCAGTCGAAGGAGAAAGGCCCGCTCGGCGGCCACGGTGGTGGCGGTGTGTGGATCGTGGAGGACCTGCAGGCCTTCAAGGAGTTCATGGTCATCCATGCGCAGCTCCAGGCCAAGGGAGCCCTGGCCGATGGCCGGCAGCATCTGCTCCGGGGTGAACAGGGAGGCGATGCGATCCTGCATGCCCAGCCGGTTCAGACCGGCACCGGCCAGGATGATGGCATCGTAGAGCCCCTGTTCCAATTTTTCCAGGCGGGTGTTGAGGTTGCCGCGCAGGTCGATGATCTTGAGATCCGGACGGAGGGCGGCCAACTGGGCCTTGCGTCGCAGGCTGGAGGTGCCGACCGTGGCGTTTTTGGGGAGATCATCCAGGCCGGCATAGCGGACCGAGACAAAGGCATCTTCCGGGGTCTCCCGCACCGGAACGATGGCCACGTGGAGGCCGGGTGGCAACTCCGTGGGCACGTCTTTCATGGAGTGGACCGCCAGGTCGACCCGACCGTCCAGGAGCGCATCCTCGATCTCCTTGACAAAGAGTCCCTTGCCGCCGACCTTGGCCAGGGGAACATCAAGAATCTTGTCTCCCTTGGTGGTGATCTTGACCAACTCTACCCGGGTGCCCGGGTGGGCCTGTTCAATCTGCTCTTTTACCCAGTTCGCCTGGGTAACTGCCAGCTGGCTGGCACGGGTGCCGATACGTATCAGGGGTCTCATGGGGCTGTTGTTCCGGGAGTTGAATTTTCAGGGGAGAGGCAGGATGCTGGTAGAGCGATATACAGGTTTCACTCCTGTTTGTCAATTTCATCAAGGAGGGCCGCTGCAAAGAGTGGCAGCAGCAGCTCATGGTGGCCGGTGAAGTTATAACCCTTGCCGCCCTCCAGGGTGGGACGGTGGACCACGTTGGTGGCCGGCCGGTAGTGACGGATGAAATCAAAGTTGGCCGTGGTCAACCGGTTGACCTCATGGCCCAGGTTGCGGACCACGGTGAGGGCCTTTAAAAAGACCTCGGGCAGGAGGACCGCGGAACCGACATTGAGGTAGACCCCGTCCTGGAGCGTGCTGACCAGGGTGGAGAACAGCCGGAAATCGTGGTGTCCGGCCCTGCCGATGGCGCCGCCGTCCACGCTGGGATGGATATGGATAATATCCGTGCCCATGGCCACGTGCACCGTTACCGGCACCTTGTAGCGGTAGGCCATGGCCAGGAGACTCTGGTCGTTATGGGGAAAGTCCTGCTCGGTGAGGGCCCGGCCCACGGCCTCGCCGATGCCCAGGCCCTGTTCGGCACCCCGGTTGATGGCCCCGTTGAGGAACTCGCCGGTCTCCTGGGCCGCGCCAAAGGCCCCGGCACCCAGCACATCGGCCACCTCTTCTGAGGTCCGACCCACCATGGCGATCTCGCTGTCATGGATGATGCCGGCACCATTGAGGGCAATGGCCGAGAGGATCCCCTCTTTCATCAGCCCGATCAGGATGGGGTTCAAGCCGACCTTGATCACGTGGGCGCCCATGCCCAGGATGATGGGACGACCATTCCTGTGGGCAGCTGCGACCCTGCGGATACAGGCCGGAAAATCGCTGCCCGTCAGCTGGGCAGGAAGGGCGGCGATCAGGTCACTGACCCGCATGCCCGCCTGGGCCGGGCGGGCAAAGTCCTTGACGCTGACCTTGGAATGGCGGTCATAGACCGAGTAGGTGTTCAGTTTGTCCAGATCGAGCGGAGAGATGGCATAACGAGACATAGAGCTACACTGGCAGAAGGACCCTGCACCCTTGGGAGTGGGGAAGGGGAAAGAGGGTTAATCCGTGGTAAACATGGCCTGCTCGACGATTTCACAGAGCAGGTGCTCGATCCAGAGATGGGTTTCCTGGATATGGGGGGTCGAGTCCGAGGGTACATTCAGGATCAGGTCACAGATGGCGGCCAGATCACCGCCGGGTCGGCTGGTGCCTCCGGTGAGGGCCACGGTCTTCATCCCGATTTCCCTGGCGGTCTCCATGGCCTTGACCACGTTGGCCGAGGTGCCGGAGGTGGAGATCCCCAGGGCCAGATCTTCGGGGCGGCCGAAGGCCTGAATCTGCTTGGCAAAGATCAGCTCAAAGGAGAAGTCGTTGCCGATGGAGGTGATCACCGAGGTATCTGTGGTCAGGGCCAGGGCCGGCAGCGGGCGGCGGTTGATCAGGAAACGATTGACAAACTCTGCGGCCAGGTGCTGGGCGTCGGCGGCGCTGCCGCCGTTGCCGAAGAGGAGGAGCTTGCCCCCGTCTTCCAGGGTCTCCTGGGTCCATTGGGTCAGGGTGATGATCTCTTCAATGGATTCATGGACAAAGGTCTCCTTGGCCATGATCGATTGGACCAGGTTTTTTGAGATAAGCGCTTTCATGGGCTCACAATGAGAAAAAAAGCATCAGCTGTCAAATAAAAAAGCGTTTCCACCCTCAGAAGGGTGGAAACGCCTTGCACAGCAACAGAGCTTGATCCAACTTAGGGCAGGTCCTTCATGATCAGTTCAGAGACCTCTTTGATGGCCACTGAGCCGTCGACCGAGATGACCGGGCAACCGTCAAGCTGTTTGAAGTAGTTCACCGCAGCCATGGTACCGGTGGTCTCGTCGTAGTAGATGCCGTGACGCTTGTTGATGGCATCTTCGTCCTGGTCATCGGCGCGGACTGAGAGCTCGCCGCCGCAGACCCGGCAGACCAGCTTGCCGTCTTTTTCCACGGGCTTGATGGCGTCAAAGGCGATGTGGTTGGGATGGTTGTTGTCGTTGGCGCAGAGGCGACGACCCATGATCCGTTCCTTGGCGATCTCGCGATCCAGGATGATCTCCACCACGCAGTCCAGCTTCATCTCGGCTTCTTTCAGGGCCTTGTCCAGGGCCTCGGCCTGGGCCAGGGAGCGGGGAAAGCCGTCGAGCAGCCAGCCGCTTTCCTTGGACTTGTTCAGGGTCTCCAGAACCATGGGGATGGTGATGTCATCGGGTACCAGGTCGCCGCGATCGATATACTCTTTGGCCTTTTTACCCAGTTCGGTGCCGCCCTTGATGTGCTCGCGGAAGATCGCTCCGGATTCGATATGATCGATGCCGTATTTCTCTTTGATGATAGCGCCCTGGGTGCCTTTACCGCTGCCGTTAGGGCCGAAGGTAAGAATGTTCATGCCGGTCTCCTTAGTGAAGAGTTCGATCGATAGCGTGTCTTGCAACACATTGATTTCTATTGATAAAACATGGTATAAAAAATGAATGATCTCTCATTAATCCCCCGACTATACCGCAAGTCGTATTCTTTGGCTATGAAAATGATTGATCAGAGCCATGAAAATGATTGATCAGAGCTCGCTCCGGCCTCCGGGAATTCAGGAAGATAACAGGGCAGGGCGGTGGCTGATCAGGGAATTATTCCCGTTGACGAGGGCCACTATTTTTTGACAAGCGTCAGTAAAGCGATTAAAAAAACCACCACAAATAACAAGTCTATTACTTCTAGATCAGGTTGATTGACCATGAAAAAAATTCAGGTTGGGATCATTGGCTTCGGTACCGTTGGCAGTGGGTTGGCAGAGGTGCTCTATTCTCAGAAAGAACGTCTGCTGAAACGGACGGGTGTGGACATCTGCCTGGCAAAGGTTGCCGACATCAATCTGTCTGCCTTGCCGGAGCAGTTCAGTGGGGTGAGCCTGGTGCGGGACGGGGCCGAGCTTATTCAGGATCCGGACATCGATATCATCGTAGAAACCATCGGCGGCATTGAGCCGGCCAAGTCCCTGGTCATGGCAGCCATCCGGGCCGGCAAACATGTGGTCACCGCCAACAAGGCCCTGCTCTCCCAGGAGGGGCGGGACATCTTTGCCGCTGCCGCAGAAAACCAGGTAGAGGTGGGCTTTGAGGCCAGTGTGGGCGGCGGCATCCCGGTGATCAAATCCCTGCGTGAGGGGCTGGTGGCCAACAGGATCCTCTCCATCATGGGGATCATGAACGGTACGGCCAACTATATCCTGACCCGGATGACCGAGGAGGGGGTCCCCTTTGATGAGGTCCTCAAGGATGCCCAGGAACAGGGCTTTGCCGAGGCTGATCCCACCTATGATGTGGAGGGGATCGATACGGCCCATAAGCTGGCGATCCTGATGTGTATGGCCTATGGGACCAATATCACCCATAACGAGATCGCCACCGAAGGCATCTCCCAGATTGAACCCCTGGATATCGAACTGGCCAGGGAATTCGGCTGCCGGATCAAGCTCTTGGCCATCAGCCGCAACCATGGTGACCATGTCGAGGCCCGGGTCCATCCCACCATGGTGCCGGAGAGCCACCTGCTGGCCTCTGTCAGTGGGGCCTACAACGCCATCCACTTCACCGGCGACACCGTGGGCAATGTCCTGCTCTACGGCCTGGGGGCCGGGATGATACCCACCGGCAGTGCGGTGGCTGCCGACGTGGTGGATATCGCCCGCAACATCCAGGCCGGATCCATCGGCAGGGTGCCGCCCCTGGCCTACCTGCCTGAAGAGATAACCAGCCGTCGGGTCACCCCCATGGATGAGCTCTTCGGCCCCTACTACTTCCGTTTTACGGTGCGGGACGAACCCGGGGTGCTCTCCACCATCTCCGGTATCCTCGGACGTCACGGCATCAGCCTGGAGTCTGTGGTCCAGAAGGGGTGCAGGGAAGACCATGTCGTGCCCCTGGTGATGTTGACCCATACGGCCAAGGAATCGGCCGTGGCCGCGGCCCTGGAGGAGATAGCCGAGCTTGAGAGCGTGGTGGCGCCGGTGGTCAAGATCCGCCTGCTTGAAGAAGAATAACAACCGAGGCAAAGCGGATACCTATGAAATATATACTCTTGATCGGTGACGGCATGGGCGATGTGGCTGTCCCCCAGTTGGCGGATAAGACCCCCCTGGAGGCTGCGGCCACTCCGGCCATGGACCGGCTGGCCCGTGGGGGCGAGCTGCTCCTGGTCCGAACCGTACCGCCGGGCTACCCGCCGGGCAGCGATGTGGCCAACCTCTCCCTGCTGGGCTATGAACCGGAGCAGTGCTATTCCGGCCGAGCCCCGCTGGAGGCCGCCTCCATGGGGGTGGAGTTGGAGCCCGACGAGCTGGCCTTTCGCTGTAACCTGGTCAATGTCCGCCGTGAGGATGACCAGCTGGTGATGGTGGACTACAGTGCCGGCCATATCTCCACCGAGGAGAGCCGCCAGCTGATTTCGGCGGTCCAGGCGAGTTGCGGCAACGAGCTTTTGCGGCTCCATCCCGGGATCAGCTATCGGCACCTGCTGGTCTACAGGGGGGCGATCCCGGAGGCCCTGGTCACCGTGCCGCCCCATGACCATATGGACCAGGATGTCAGCGCCTACTATCAGCGCTACCAGCATGATCCTGCCCTGTTTCAGCTGATGGAACAGGCGGCCCGGGTGCTGGCGGACCATCCGGTGAACCTCAGGCGAGAGCAGGAGGGTAAGCTGCCGGCCAATGCGATCTGGCTCTGGGGTGAGGGCTATCGTCCCCGGATGGAGGGCTTGCCCCAGCGCTACGGGATCAGCGGCGGGATGATCTCTGCCGTGGATCTGTTGATGGGCATCGGTGCCCTGGGTGGTCTGGAGGTGGTCGAGGTGGAGGGGGCCACCGGCTACCTGGATACCAACTACCAGGGCAAGGCCGAGGCCGCCCTGGAGATCCTGGCCAGCAGGGACTTTGTGGCGGTGCATGTCGAGGCCCCGGACGAGGCCGGTCACCAGGGCTTGGCCGCAGCAAAGGTCCAGGCCATTGAAGACTTTGACCAGAAGATCGTGGCTCCCATCCTCGCCGGCCTGGAAGAGCGGGACGAAGCGTTTCGGCTGGTGGTCACCATGGATCACTATACTCCCATCCATCGCCGTACCCATGAAGATTGGCCGGTACCCATGGTCCTCTATGACTCCCGGGGCGTCGCCGCTCCCAGCGGTGTCGGCTATACCGAGGCCAACGTCCTGGCAGCCGTTGAGGAGAGCGGTCTCAGGCTGGAGTCCGGAGCCGCCTTCTTCAACCGTTTCATGGAACAGGACGGACACCATGGCTAGGTCGCTCTCCACAGGCCTGCGTGAACCGATCTTTACCACCACCTGCCGGGTGATCTACGGGGACACCGATGCCGCAGGGGTGGTCTACAATGCCAACTATCTGCGTTACTTTGAGATCGGTCGCACCGAGATGATGCGGGCCTGGGCCCTGCCCTACTCCAGGATGGAGGAGTTGGGCTGCATCCTGCCCCTGACCGAGAGTTATCTCCGTTTCAAGGCGCCTGCCCGTTACGATGACCTGCTCACCATTGCCACCTCCCTGGTCGAGGTCAAGCGGGTCTCCTGCCGTTTTCATTACGCCATCACCAGGGTAGAGGCGGGGAACGAGCAGTTGCTGGTACGCGGCTTCACCACCCTGGCCTGTACCGATCGGCAGGGGAAACTCAGCCCCTTTCCCGAGGAGGTCCGGGCCCGGATCGCTGCCCTGGTGCCTGCTGATCCCTCTTGAGGGCAGCTGAGCCGGGAAAAGGAGAGGAAAGCGCAAAAAGAAAGGCAAGGGGGGATTTAATCTTGACAGGCAAGGGGGGGGATGGTAAATATCTCTCCACGCGTCGCGGGGTGGAGCAGTTCGGTAGCTCGTCGGGCTCATAACCCGAAGGTCGCTGGTTCAAATCCGGCCCCCGCTACCATGATTATTCCAGGGATGTACGCTTGAAGCGTACATCCCTGTTTTTGTTTGGAGCGGTTGCTTTAACGCTCGGTATGTTTTTTCTGCTGATGACACAAAGTGTTGACAGGGAAGGGGAGAGATGGTAAATATCTCTCCACGCGTCGCGGGGTGGAGCAGTTCGGTAGCTCGTCGGGCTCATAACCCGAAGGTCGCTGGTTCAAATCCGGCCCCCGCTACCACGATTATTCCAGGGATGTAAGCTTGAAGCTTACATCCCTGTTTTTGTTTGGAGCTGTTGACTTAAGCCCGGCACGCTATCCCACTTGTTGTAGCCTCCTGGCCCCATCCTTCCTGGCTCCCCATGCCCCGATGTTTCCCCATCTCCTCTCTTGATTTGATTCCTGCTGTGACTGCTGCCCTCTTCGCTGGTTGCTGTCTGCCTTGTCCTTTCGTTGATTCTGCTGAGATCATCCTCGAATCTTCAAAAACCGGGCTGCGCCGGCAGGGGGGAGGTGCGTCTTCCCCGATGCCTGGATTCAGAGCTGGACTTGAGCCGGGTGCCAGGGCAGTGGAGGCCATTGCCCTGGCACCCGGCCTGGGAGCGAGGAAGCGACCCGAAGCGAGCTTTTGTGAGGGGGGGATTATGGCAGGGCTCAGGAGATCTCGACCACCATGCCTGCAGCCACCTCCCTCTTCTTCTCCTCGCCCATGAGGATGGCCAACAGTTCCAGGGCAAAATCAACGGCCGTGCCTGCTCCTCTGCTGGTGACACAGTTCTTGTCCCGCACCACCTTCACCTCGGCGCACTCATTACCGGCAAGGTCAGCGATGAACAGGGGGTGACAGGTGGCCCTCTTCCCCTCCAGGAGGCCATGGGGCTGGAGGACCACCGCAGGTGAGGCACAGATGGCAGCGTAGAGTTTTCCCTGGGTATTCTGCCTCTTGAGGATCTCGATCAAGGGCTTGGAGCTCTGCAGGTTTTCTGCTCCCGGGATCCCACCGGGCAACGCCACCAGGTCGTAGTCTTCGGCAATACACTCCTCGATCAGCCTGTCGGCTTCGATCCGGACATTATGGGAAGAGGTGATGATCTTCTCGTTTACCGAGGCGGTATCCACCCGGACGCCTGCCCGGCGAAAGACGTCGACGATACTCAGTGCTTCTATCATTTCGATACCATCGGCAAGGGGCACTAACACTTTTTTTTCCATGGATCCTTCCTCTGTTTGATGTCTGAAGAGAACGTGACTGGGCTAATCGTTCTGCTGAGCATAATCCAAGATGGGGGAGGATGACAAGTCCTGCCCGGGGAGAGAGCGAAAGCTCTCCTCCCCGGTGGGCCGGTTCAGGATCCAGCTGCCCCGGTGCAGGCCTTGAGGAGCTCGGTGAGCGGGGGATGGTCATCGGCCCTGCGGCTGCGGTAGCAGTATGAGAGCAGCGGTCCGGGTCCGATCACCGCTGCGCCGCCGAGTTGGAGGAGGTCTCCCTGCAGGCTTGCAGGCCTGTGCCCCTCTCCGAGTGCCCTGAGGCCGCTGAAAAAAGAGCTGGGGGCGAGGACCCCCTGGATCGTGCGTGAGAAGCCCAGGAGCTTGAAGCCTGTTAACTCGGGATCTGTGAAGATCCTGCCTCGATAGCCGGTGGCACGGATAAAGGGGGCTATGGCTGTGGGTTGGCCGTTACCGATGACGATGAGGGTACAGGGGGCGTTGAGAAACTGTTGTTCCTGTCTGGCCAGTTCAGCAACCTGCTGACGGCAGAAGAGTCAGCCAAAGTGACGGACGAAGATCATAGCCACCCTCTGGACCTGCCAGAGGGAGCCGTAGCTCTGCTCTTTGCCATGACGGTCAAGGATGGGGAGTGAAGCGAGTCGCCTCAGTTCCTGTTTGCTCACACTACTCATGGGCGTACCTCCAGGGGAAAAACGGGATCCTGTCCTGATTACTAACTGTCTTGATTACTAACTGTCCTGATTACTAAGATAGGTCGTTCATATTCAAGTTCAAGGCGGGCAGAGGTATTCGGGGGAGCCGCCCAAGGGCTCCCTGGTCAAGCTGGGAGGAGCCCGTTTAACCGAGATCCTGCTGATCAGTGAACGATCCGGAGCGGGGCAGGGCAACGGTTACGCTGGTGCCCTGATGCAGACCTGAGCTGACCCGAATAGATCCCTGGTGTTTTTCGACCACATCCCTGGCTATGGCAAGGCCCTGGCCTGTTCCCTGGCCCAGCTCTTTGGTGGTGAAAAAGGGTTCAAAAATTTTTTCCCGTAATTCCTTATCCATGCCGCAGCCGTTGTCAGTGATGATAATCTCAATCTCTTGTTCTGCCGTCCGGGTGGCGATGGTGATGATACCCTCAGGCTGGTGGTCGTGCCGCTCCTGCTCTCCCAGGGCCTGGGCAGCATTGACGATGATGTTGAGGAAGACCTGGTTCAATTCATCGGCGTTGCCGGGGACCTCTGGGAGCTCTGGGTCAAGATCGAATGCCACCTCAGCCACATACTTCCACTCATTACGGGCAACCGTGGTGGTGCTTTGCAGGCACTGGTTGATATCGGTCAACTCGTAGTTCCCCTCACTGGGATGGGCAAAGCGTTTCATGGCGGAAACAATGGCGGCCACCCGACGTAGTCCGAGCAGAGACTGGCTGATCGCCTCGGGGATCTCTTTGCCAAGAAAGGACCAGTCCGCCTGTTCCTGGAGTTCGGCCACGGCCTGACCCTGTTGTTCCTGCACAGCCCCCGGGACAGGGGAGAGCAGCAGTTTTTCCATGCCCC
This sequence comes from Desulfogranum mediterraneum DSM 13871, assembly GCF_000429965.1. Taxonomy (GTDB): domain Bacteria; phylum Desulfobacterota; class Desulfobulbia; order Desulfobulbales; family Desulfobulbaceae; genus Desulfogranum; species Desulfogranum mediterraneum. Next base: position 333,994 of record NZ_KE387004.1, on the reverse strand, counting down.
TGATCATGGTGTCCAGATCCTGAAAGGCCTCTTCCAGGAAGGAGGTGTTGCTGAGAACAAATTGGGTCGGGGTGTTGATCTCATGGGCAATACCAGCCGCCAGGCGGCCGATGGCTTCAAGTTTTTGCCCCTGGGCGAGCTGACGCTGCATCTCCAGGAGTTGGGTCACGTCTTTCTTGACGGCCACAAAATGAGTGATCCTGTCGTTGCTGTCACGTACCGGCGCAATGGTGGCATCTTCATGGTAGATCGAGCCGTCTTTTTTTCTGCTGGAGAAATGGCCGGACCAGGTGCGGCCCTTGCGGATGGTTTTCCAGAGATCCTGGTAAAAGGCCAGATCATGGAGGCCGCTACGAAAGATCGCCGGACGCTGACCGATAACCTCTGTCCGGGCGTATCCCGAGGTCTGTTCAAAGGCTGGGTTGACATAGGAGATGATGCCGTCGATGTCGGTGACGATGATGGTTTCCGGGACCTGCTCCAGCACCGTTGCCTGAAGCCGGTGCGCCTTGAAGGCCCTCTCCTGCCAGCTGGAAAGGGCTGCCAGGCCGAGGATCAGGCCTGCAGAGATCAGCGCCAGTACGCCCATCACCATCAGGGCATGGAAGGTGTTGTAGATCGCCTGGGTATACTCAAAGCGGAAAAGCCGGAGGGGACTGCCCGCCTGCTGGGAGGCAAACATGGTCCATGCCGTGTCCCTGGGCTGCTGAGAGGAGTGAATAAGGCCGAGCTCCAGGTCCAGGGGAGTGGGGGGGAGCGGGCTGCTGAAGAGCAAGAGGAACGAATCACTCAAATGGTATTCCGGCCGGGAACTGTAGAGGACTTTTTTATCGTAGCTAAAGGTTGAAAAGGCCTTGTGGCTTGCCGGGTTGAGCAACAGCCTGGCCATGGTCTTGAGCGAGATCTCCGCCCGAATACTCCCCACCGTGGTCGTTCCCAGAAACAGGGGGGTCAACAGCTGGATCTGACCCATGCCGCTGGGGAAGAGCTGGGGGCGTTTGCTGCTCTTATCGTAGCCTTGGGGGAGGGTGATCGTCCCTGGAGAGGACCTGGGGAAGCTGGTCAGGATCTCTCCCTGCAGGTTGAGCAGGGAGAGTTGTGCGTAGATCGGTTGACCGCCAAGGGTGTTTGCCTGATAGATCTGCTCCAGGGTGATGGCCGTGTTGGCGAGGCTGACACCCAGGCCGTAGGCCATGCTCATTCCCAGAGCCCTGTTTTCAAAATAGGAGAGCAATATTCTGTCCAGGGAGAGTTTGTAGAGGTCGTTGCTTCGTTCCTGGAGAAAGTTGTTGACGGCCTGTACCTCATTTTCCAGGAGATTTTGGATCTGGAGACGACTTATTTGGCGGAGCCGCTGTTGGGAGAGGTAGTTGATCGAGAGGAGTGCCGCCACCAGGAGGGCGACCAGGCCGATGATGATCTTGGGGAAAGAGTGTTCCAGCTGGATTCTTTTCAGGAAACGTTTCATGGGCGACCGCGGCATGTTTTTCAGGTTGCTCAGGGCGATTTTTTTGCAAAAAAAGCAGGAAAGTATCTGGCTGCATGGGGGTAGTGGCGCCGGACCATCCCTTGGTAGCTCCCATCCTGCCACAGGGTGGTGAAGTAGCGGTTAAAGGCGGCACGTAATCGGGGGGATTGGTGGCGAAAGCCGACCGCCATCTGCTGCTGGGGGGAGATGGGGCCGATGATCTTGATCTGGCCCGGCCATTTTTCCAGGGCGATCAGGGCATCGGGTACATCCAGGAGTGCGGCGTCTGCTTCACCGCGCAGGATCGCCGGTGCCAGGTCATTCAACCCCCCGGAGAAATAGCGCACCTGGGCCTGGACCGCTGCCAACTCGTAGAGGCAGGGGTCCAGGCAGGTGTCCTTCTTGCCAAGCACGGTTTTGCCCCTGAGCAGTTGCTTCACCTGGAGAATGTCCTGGGCCGTGCCGGCCCCGGGTGTAATGGGACTCAGGGGAGAATTCGAGGCTGCCACCAGCCAGACCTGGGTAGGAAACACGGGCAGGGAAAAGGCCACCAGTTCTTCTCGCCAGGGGAGGATGGTGAAGCCGCTGGCGATGACATCACCACGGACCCGAGGAGTAGCCGCCGGAGCGGGTGTCCCTTCCTTCCCGGGAAGGGGGCTCGCGGTGAGGTCACCAATGGCCTTGTTCCAGGTCGTGGTCACGGCCACATATTTGACTCCCAGGGCGTCGGCAAAGCCCTTCATCAGTTCATGGCTCAGCCCCTTGTTGTCCCCGAGGTTGAAGTTGGCATAGGGGATCTGGAGGTGTCTGAGCCCGCCCCGGGCCAGCACCTCTTCCAGGTCGGTGGCCAAGCCGGGAGTGGTGGAGAGGGCAAAACAGGCAAGACTAAACAGTAACAGGAGATGGCGCATGGTTCTCTCCCTGCGGGTTCTGTTGGTTGTGGTTGTACAAGAGAACTCGTTCCTGGCTGCGGCTCGTTGTTTCAGTCCTGAATGCTGAGGGATGAAGAGGCCGCGAGCGACGGACAGTTTTTCAGCAACCGTACTCCCAGTCTATCGTATAGCAGGAGGGCGAATCAAAAAAAAAGAAACAATGGTCGGTATAAAACCCAAGGGGAAAAATATATTCCAGGCAGTGACCTGAGCGGCAGGGGGAGACAAAGGCTCCGGACCATTATTTCCGGCCATCGAAGCCTGTCTCTCCCGTATGTCTTCGGAAATGAAAGGAAAAGAGAAAGCGGTATTTTTTTGGAGAGCTCTATGGGTGCAGAATCGGAATGCCTGGTTGGGTGTTGATGCTGCCGATGCTGCCGCCAAAGAGGGAACCCAGAATACCGCCAATGATACCGCCTCTCCAGGAGTTGCTGTTGTCCAGCAGGGCCCCTGCGGTGGCGCCGGTCACTCCTCCGATGAGGGCGCCTCGGCTCGCCTGCTGACGACTGTACGAGTAGGGTGTCGCCTGACCGTAGTAGGACGGATTACGGTAGGGGTCACGGTAGGGACTGGTGTAATAGCGTGGGGATTCGGTCAAGGAACCGCCGAGCAGTGCGCCTAAACTGCCACCGATGACGGCACCTCGCCAGCGATTGTCCGGGTCCAGTAAAATCCCTGCGGTGGTACCTGTGAGAGCGCCCATCCCTGCGCCTTGATACCCCTGGTGGGTGGCACAACCGTTCAGGAGGGAGAGGCTACAGGTCAGAACGAGCAGGGGGGCAAACAACGGCTGAAATCGGTCCATGGTACTCCTCCTTTTCCGGGTTGATCGAGTTCTGCAGTAATCATAGGGATGAATCCCCGAGTAAGCCAGTTCGCCAGGTTGGAAACAAGACAGTGCCGGTTGCTGGTTGCAGGCGAACCGGCTCTTCCCTGTCGTTGCTGTTCTTGGTTCAAGAGTACCCCACCCGTCATGGGGTGGTTCTCTAAAAAAAGCTGCGCGGAGCCTTGGTCATGCCGATTTTGTCATGCCACTGTCCCAGGCGTTCACCCCGCAGGGAGAAGAGCTGGAGTTTGCAGGTGTAGTAGGTCACCTTGCTGCCGCCGTTGCCGCGTTGGCTGGTGGAGGTGATGGTGGTCTTGATGATGTAGTCATAGCGGGAGGAGACACTGCTCTCGTCAATCACCCTGGCCACCCCTGAATCAAGAACTTTGGCGATGATCTCATCCTGGAGGTCTTCGGTGATGATGTTGGCATCGTGGGTGGTGTTTTCCGGTACCGCAATCACCAGAAGAGGTTGTTTCTTTTTCCCAGGCCATGACTGCACCCGGGAAGATCCCAGCATTTTTTCCGTGACCTTGCCGGCCAGGGCGACCATATCTTCGGCGGTTATCTTGTCATCCAGGTGAACCCGTTCGCCCTCGGCGATCATGCCTACGTTGCTCTGGCTGCCGATACTGGTGGGTACCTGGGCACAGCCTGAAAAAAAGGCGGATCCAAAGGCCAGGGTAAGGGAACTGAGCAAACAGCTGAGTTGTCGTGCGTTCATCGGTACTCCTTTGCTTTATTTTTTGTTACGTTGTTTGTTCAGCTCAATAAAGGCGTCGTCCACCAGGCGAACCGTGAACATGGTCTGGCTGGCGTCCTGGCGCAGGGCCATCTCGGAAAAGACCTTGGCCTCTTTGGGGCCCAGGACAAATCGTTTCCAGGGGCGGGGAGAGGCGACGGCAAAGCCGGCGTTATCTTCCCACTGGTATTGATATTCCAGTTCATAGCGGTTTTGGGTCAGGTTTTGGACCGTGACCTGGGCCTTGCTGAAGCTGCCCTGGGAACCGAGTTTAGGGTTGACCACACTGATATAACCGACCAGATACTGGGAGGCGATGATCCGTTTCAGGCCGGGGTAGCTGGAATCAACGGCCGAGGTCTGGATGATTTCCTGGTTGGAGTGAGCCCCGGGGACCTGTTCAGGCTGGGAAACCGTTGTGCAACCGGCGCTGAGCAGGGTTGCCGTGCAGAGAACTATGAGGGTGGGTGAAATATATCGCATGGTACACTCCAAGGTAAGGTTTGGGGCCACCTTAAAATAATGCTTTTCCTTCCAATTTCGTCGTTGCGCTCAAAAAAAAATATCCTCGGAATATCAAATGTATGCCTGCGGTAAAATTCATCGCGCGCCTTGACCTTGATCGAAAAATCTAATTTTGCAAGGTACCCTTGGTTGTTAGAGGTTGCTTTCCTGCTGTTATTTTTTTGCTGACCAGATGCTTTTGCTGGGGTAGGCGTGCATGGATTGGTCGATGCTCCTGACCAGGACAAAGTGGCGGCCGCCCTTGGCCAGTCGCAGCTTTTGCTGGGCCAGTTTTCTGCCCTTGTGGTCGTAGGACTGAATCTTCAAGGTCTTAAGTCCCTTGGGTGGATAGATCCTGGCCGCCAGTACCCTGCTGGGCAGGGTCATCCAGGAGGTGGTGTCGGGTTCCTGGTGGTCATCCAGCACCTGTCTGACCAAGCCGCCAAGCCCTCCCAGCAGGGAGTTGCCCGTCTCCACCACCACGAGATCACGGATGACCGAGGCCACCACCATGGCCTGGATGGCCGGCAGGGAATCTTTCTGGTGTCGCAGGGCCAGGGCCTCCACATCGGCCACCGGTGAGAGGGTGGCCAGGACCTTGCCCTTGGCTGTGGTCACCTTGATGGTCTTGACCCGGCTGGGGATGGGTTCGTAGGTGGGCAGTTCCACCTCCAGGTTGTGCTCCAGGGGAATGGAGAGGACCTTCTTTTCCGGGACAAATCCATCCAGGGCCACCACGTGGATCAGGCGTGAGGCAGATCGCTTCCTCTTGGTATCCCTGACCGCCTGTTTCAGGACCTTGCTCTTGGGGTTGAGCTTCAGGGCCTGTTTGTAGGCGATGTGGGCGTTACTGAGCAGGGATTTGATCTTGATGCTCTTGAACTCGTTGACCATGCCGGTGATGTAATCTCCAAAGGGGTTGACAAAGGCGTTGGCCACGGACAGGGCATGGTCGTCGTACTTGGCAAACTCCCGGTCCAGGGTGGAACTCAGCCGCTGGGAGGTGTTCTGGGCCCTGGCCCTGCCGTCGGCTTGCGGCGGCTCTTTCCGGGCCAGTTCCTCCAACTCCTGCTCAAACTTCTCCTTCTCCTCATCCTGCCATTGCACGGCCAGCCGAGCCACGTTGAAGGCTCGATCATCACCTTTGAGCAGATAGGCCATGGCGGCCATATCCAGGAGCAGCACCTTCTCATATCCTGGAGCCTCGTAGCGGCCGAACTCTCCGGCTCCGGCCATGTCGGTGAAGACCGAACCAACACTGCTCATGGCCCCACTGAAGTAGGACTCCGACTCCCGCTGTTCGATCAGGTCCTGACCAAGCCGACAGTATTTCAGAGACTTGTCGGCATTACCGGATTGCAGGGCCAGGGAGGCCCGCTCCATGAGACCCACCAGCCGCAGTTCATCGGCCAGGTTCTGTTCAGACCGGCTCTCGGCCAGAATGGCCTCCTCTTCCGCGGTTAGGGTGGCGAGCAGGGTATCCCACTGGCCGGCGGCAAGCTGTTGCCGGTAGGGCAGGTATTTTTTTGAATAACCGGCATAGTAGGAGCATGGTTGCTGCGCTTGAGCCGACCGATGGTAAGGCCTGCCGCTCTGGGTGGGTACGCACCCCTGCAAGAGGGAGAGGGTGAGCATCACCCCCAGGGCGGTGAGCCATAGCCTTTGCCGGGGCTGCAGTACGGTGGTTTGAGTCTCTCTTGGTTCCATCTCCTTCCTCTGGCTGAAGGGTTGCAGGCGTGGCTGTGGCCGGATTACCAGGCCACTTGCATTTTTTCTACCGCTTTTACCCGGGCAGGGGCGCGGCGGCGCAGGATATCTCCGGCAGCAGTCTGGCCGCCGTCTATCATCCTTGCCCGGGAACGCGCCTCCTCCACGGCAGTGACTTCCAGGAAGCCGATGGTGGTTTCGGCGCTGCCAAAGGAGAGTCCGGTGTCCGGATCGATCAGAGGCGGGCCTGGTCGCTCAACCGCAAAGGTGGTCCCCTCCTGGATGCCGGCGTCAGCACCCCGGTTCAGATAGATGGTACCGTCCGCCATGGCTGCCAGCACCTTGATGGGGTAGATCCGTTGGATGATGCCGGCAGCTGCCGCAGTGACGAACTGATCGATCAGCCTGGTTCGAATCTCTTCGACCCCCAGGTTGGTATAGAACTGCTTGATTCTGATTTTTTCTGTGGCCACGATGGCGCTGCTGTGGCTGTCGGCGATGCGCAGATTCCCCTCGATAAAGCCGGTGGAACTCAGCTCGTATTCATCCAGGTAGGGGACCTTTTCTTTCCGCAGGTGGAGGTAGAAGTTGGTCAGCTCGCCCAGGACCAGGTAGTCGGCCCCTGACAGCTCGGCAAGATAGGGGCGGATATCTGCTCCACGGGCAATGGCCTGGAAGGCCTTTTCGTCCAGGAGGCGATCGATCTGCCGACGTTCCATCAGGGTGAAACGATGGGTCTTGTCCAGGGCATCCGCCAGGGTATCGCTCAGCTGGTCCATGGTCCCCTGTTGAAGAGCAGAGATCATGGCACTGTCTTTAAAGGTCTGGCGGGCGTTGAGCTGCAGAGACGTCAGGGCCAGGGTGGCCCTGACGAACATCTCCGCTTGCCGTCCTGGTTTCTGGGGGGCAGCTGACGAGCTTATAGGCAGGAGGCCGCCGCTGCGTGCGGGGCTGGTGGAGGCCGTCTCCTTGCTTGTCGCTGAAACAGGTTTAAGCAGATCGCCGGCCTGTACCGCCTCTCCCTCCAGGATGGTGGCCAGGCTGCGGTTTGCCTCCACCTGGGAGAGCTGCAGCTCTCCCATTCGGGTCTCCATGGTTCCCAGTTCCACCCCGGTGTCAGGGTCGGTTATCCGCTGACCGGGACGAAGAATCTCCAGGCGGTCACCCTTGGTGAGTCGGCCGTCGCTGCCCCGGTTGATGTAGATGGTACCGTCAGGGGCCACGGCTGCCACCTTGACAGGGTAGACGGCGTTGAGCAGGTTGGCCACCACCTGATCTGCAAAGGCATCGGCCAGGGCCGCTGTCAACCGGGCTGCTCCGGCCTGGATCTCCAGTTGCCGGCTCAGGCTGATCTTGCGTGATTCCATGATATCACCGCTGCGGGCATCCACCAGTCGGATATTGCCCTCGGCATGGCCAGCGAGCATCTTCATCACCCTGGAAGAGTTGGGCAGCTGGAAGTTCTGCTCCTCCTGGGAGAAATTCTGCAGACTGCCGATGAGCAGGTAGTCACATCCCTTGAGGCTGCCCATGGCCGAAGGCAGGTTGCGGTTGGCGGCCAGGGCCTGGGCGGTCTGTTCGTCCAGGAGCTGGTCAACCTCCTGGCGATCGATGACGGTGAAGCGTTTACTTTGCACCAGGCGGGTGATGATGGTGTCGGTGAAGATGGGGATGTGAGCGCTGCTGCAGCCTGTCTTTGCCGTGGAGCCGCACTTCACCAGGCCGACGGCAACTCTGGGCCGGCCTTGCACTCCTAGGGTCGAGGAGGACTGCAAGGGTACCGAGGCGTTTTGTGGGGCAGGGACCTGGGGGGAGGGGGACTGGAGTTCCAGCGCCGCCAGATCTCCCCGGCGAAAATCAGCACCCTCCAGGGCCTGAACCACTGCCAGGGTCTCCTGGACGGTGATCACCTCCACCCTGCCCAGGACTTGTTTCAGGTGGCCAATAACGACCCCGGAGCTCTCTTTGATGGTCTTTCCTTCCCGGATAAGGCCAAACCGATCACCGACCCGGATGCCATCGTTGCTTCCCCTGGAGATGATCAGGGGATCAAGGCTGACCACCTTGGCCGGAAAGATGATGTCCAGGATCTGCCGGGCGGCCTGCTGGCCGAGATCTTCCATGAAGGCAAAGTCCTCGCCCTCCTCCGGGCTTCCGTTGAGGAGGATGGCCGGCACCTGGAGTTGGAGACTGGCGGCGCCCAGGACGGTACCGCTGCTGGCCTGGATGACCCGCAGGCGCAACCTCGCCTTGGCCGTCTTTTTCCGGACCGTCCTGTTGCGCTCGCTCAGCGGAACCGTGATGTTCTGGACACTGCTGCCCAGTTGATGGAGGTTGCCCAGTACCAGATAGTCGGCACCCACGCTGGTGGCCAGATCCTTGAAGTCGTGGAGGAGGTCGTTATACTTGGCGCCGGACACGGTGGAGGGCATGGCCAGCCCTGCGCCGACTTCAAAGCTGTCCATTTCGGCAATGGCCTTATCCAGGGTCCGATCCAGGTAACTCTTTTGCAGCTGTTGGCCGAACCGTTGTTCCAGGACCGCGGTTCGCAGGGCCTTGCGTTCCACCGGCAGAAAGCGATTGCTCTTGGCCAGCTGTTCCAGGATCACATCCGCCAGGAGTTCAGGCAGGCCCACGGCCTCAGGATCATAGCCGTGCTTTCGCTCAAGCTGGTCATAGGCCTGGTCACTGCCGGTGTGTTGGTCGTTGTCGGCACCAAAGGGCGGAGTCTTGTCACGGCCCTGCCTGGAACGGTGGGCATAGACCCCGGTGGCATCCGGGATAAAGTCGGTATGGCTGAGCACGGAGATCGTGGCCGGCCTAAGCGGACCAACTGCGGCTGGAGCAACAGGGGAGGGGGCTGCTGTGCTGACCGTCGCCGGGGCTGAACTGGCCGCAAACAGGCTCAGCAGCAGAAGGATGAGGCAGGAGCTTGCTCTCCATGGTTTGGGCATGATCTCTCTCCAGGTGTTTACTGTTTGCGGACTATGCAGCCGACGCTGATTTCGCCCTCAAGTTTGTCTTCCAAGATGGTGGCGATGGTGAATTTAGGTTTGACCTTGCTGACCTTGATCTTACCGACAAATTCTTCGGCAGAGCCCAGCTGTTCACCGGTATGGGGATCGACCAGGAGCTCGCCTTTTTCGTAGACCTGGAGGATATCGCCTGGGTGGTAGCCGCCGTCCCTGCCCCGGTTGAGATAGACCTTGCCGGGTTGGACCTTGATGATCTCCACCGGGAAGACCAGGGCCAGGAACTGATCCACCATCTGGGCGGAGACAGCCTTACAGAGGTCAGAGAAGTGTTTGGTGTTGGGGACGCCGCCGCTTCTATTCACCATGGTTTCCCCGGTGGAAAAGCTGTCCTTCAGGTAAAAGGTGGCGGCTATCTGGCCGGTGGCGGTGTCCACGATCTGGGCATTGATTTCCAGGGTACCGTAATCCCTGCGGAAATATTTTTTTTGCAGGTTGGGGACCTTGGTGGTCTTGGCATAGAAGGCAAAGCGATAGACTTCCGGCAGGATTAGGTAGTCGGCATTTTTCAATGCCCCGGAACGGGCAGCGTCCCCGGCAGTTAAGGCTGATTGGGCAAACTGCTGTTCCTCCCTGATGGCCTGAAGTGCGTCCTGGTCACGGCTGACGACCTGGAATTTCCTGGCAGCCAAAAAGGAGGCCTCCATCTCTGCCAGCAGTTTTTCCCGGTTCAGGTACCTCTTCACCGAAGAGGACACGTTGGAGGAGATCTTGGCCGGTTTGATGGCTATGGTGGGCTTTTCTGCAGCAAGACCGGTTCCTGCTGCCAGCAGCAAGCCGCCAATGGCTCCAAGAGCGATCAGCTGGCAGCGCAGCATCAGGAGACGGGGGGGAAAACGAAGACACGACATGATTCACCTATCTGTTCAATGGATTCGGGTCAGTTGATTTTCAGGAGCCTGGAAAACCACTTTTTCTGGAGTTCAACCTCGATCTGCTGCTGAACCGAGCGGAGAGCCCGGTCGCCTTTGCTCACGACAATCCCGTAGTAATTGGTGCGTTCCTGCTCCAGGACAAAGAGCAGCTGGATGTCGCCCCTTTATCTTCCTGCATCAGGTGTCCCGCCAGTGGACCGTCGCAGGTCAGCGTCTCCAGCTCTCCTGCCTGCAGGGCGGTTACCGCCTCAGGCAGGGTTGCAAATTTTCTGAGCCGCGCCCGGCCGATGGCCGTAGCGGCCGGGGCTATGGCCTCCAGGTAGTCGACTTCAAAGCCGCGCAGGGAGCCCTCGGCATCTCTGAACTGCATGGGTGGTTTGCTGGGATCCCGGGCAAGGTGGTTCATGGCAGACCTCTTAAGGTTCGAGGTGTGGGCACCTCTGTTAACGGTGACCTCTGGGATGAAGCCCTTGCGATTCAAGGATTTTTTTCCCGTTGCCGCTGTTGGTTTGCCTTGTAACGCTTTGAAATAACGCTTAAAGTGATAGCTTACTTGTGGGGAAAAGTCAAATCTTACCCCGGTTGTTTACCGTTTCTTCTCTCCTGGCGGAGAAAGAGGAGCTGTTTGTTGACACTTTATTTTAAGAGAAAATGTTAATTTAACTTGACAATTCACTGTTGTTCAACTTACCTGACTGATCAGATTTTTCAGGTTCCACCAGCTGGATGAAAAGGGAATCCGGTGTAACTCCGGAACGGGCCCGCCGCTGTAAGCCCCTTCTTGCCCTCGGGCAAGTCAACCCGTGCAACCTCGGATGCCACTGCAGATCTCTGTGGGAAGGCCGTTGCCTGGGGGGGTGAGTCAGAAGACCTGCCTGAGAACAAGGTGTACCCTATCGGTGCACCCTGAGCAGAGCCGTCAGCACCAAGCTGGGGGCTGCTCAGCCTGCCTATCTCCCTGGACAAGAGCTAGGCCGTGACATCTGTGGATTATAACAGGGCATCCCCGGATCAATTATTCTACGATTGGTCCGGGGATTTTTTTTTCTCCCCCGGACAGCCGATGTTTTTAAGGAGGAGGAAACATGATCAAAAAGTACTATCCCGCTCTTTTCATCCCCGTGCTGCTCTGCAGCCAGGCGCAAGCTGTGCTGGCCGCAGAGCAGGCAAGCGGTCCGGCCATGACCGACGAGTTGGTGGTGACTGCCAGCCGCAGTGCGGAAAGCCAAAGAGAGGTCAGCGCCAACCTGACGGTGATCAACCGTGAAGAGCTGGCACAGTCTGCCGGTCGCAATGTGGGTGAGCTGCTCGCCGAAAAGGGGCTGGGGCATGTCCAGCAGTATCCCGGAGCCCTGACCGCCATCGGTATCCGTGGCTTTCGCACCGACACCCATGGCAACGATCTGCAGGGGCATGTGCTGGTGCTGTTGGATGGTCGCCGTGCCGGGACCGGTAACGTGGCCAAGCTGATGACCAGGAACGTGGAGCGGATCGAGATCATCCGGGGACCGGGTGCGGTCCAGTACGGTTCTGCCGGTATGGGCGGGGTCGTCAACGTGATCACCCGTCGGGGAACGGAGAACAGCCTCTTTGTCGAGGCTGGCGGCGGTTCTTTTGATCAGGCTGAGGGCAGCATCGGCGGCACCGTCAAGCAGCAGGGTTTTGACTTTGCCGGCGCCTACACCCAGCGGACCTATGGCGACTACGAGACCGGCGGAGGCGATCGTTTTTACAATACCGGCGTGGACTACGAGAGCAGCCTCAGCGCCAACCTGGGCTACTCCTTTTCCGAGAACAATCGCCTGGGGGTCATTGTCAACCGTTTTGAGGTGGATGAGGCCGGTAATCCCGGCTATCTGAGCCAGAATGACCTGGACGACACCTCGGATAAGAAGAACTACTCCATTGACGGCACCTATAGCGGGGCTACCCTCAACGACCGCTACCAGTGGCTGGTCCGTTACTTTTTCGGCAAGGATGAGAACAGTTGGAAATCACCCATCGGTTCTGACCCCACGGGCTGGGACACCGGTATCCCCTCGTCCAACGAGACCGATCAGCAGGGGGCCCAGGCCCAGTTAACCGCCGACTGTGCCTTTGCCACCCTGACCGCAGGATTTGACTGGCTTGATTATGAGGTGGAGAACAGCTGGACTCCCAGAAAAACCACCTACTCCAATCCCGCGCTCTTCTTCCTGGGCAAGAGTGCACTCCTGGAGGATCGGCTGACCGTCAATCTGGGACTGCGCTACGATTGGTACGAGGTGGAGGTCAAAGAACCTGCGGGCCGGGATGAGGACCAGACCCGTCTCACCCCCAAGGTGGGGCTTGCCTGGATGGTCAGCGACGAGCTGAAGCTGCGTGCTCAGTATGCCGAGGCCTTTATGATGCCTTCGGCCGATCAGCTGGCAGCCGATTTTAGCAGCTTTGGCCGCAGGACCGTGGGCAACCAGGATCTGGATCCGGAAAAGAGCACAACCTATGAGGGCGGCCTTGACTATGGCCTGGGCAGTCTCCAGGCTGCACTGACCTACTTTCATACCGATTTTGAGGATAAGATCATCAGCAGCGCCCTGGCCGACGGTTCCAGCAGCTGGCAGAACCTTGGGGATGCCACCATTGCCGGCTTTGAGGCAGAGCTCAGCTACGACCTGGGGGAACCCTTCAGCTGGAGCTGGGAGGTACGGCCCTATCTGGGGATGACCATCCTCACCGAGTATGAGGATAAGGAGACCGGCAAGGACCTGCTCTATGTCAGCGGCACCAACCTGGCCGCCGGCCTGGTGGTCAACAACGGCGAGGGCGCCATGGTCCGTTTCAACCTGGCCTACAGCGGTAAGCAGGATGTGGAGGACTGGGAGTCCGGCTCCTTTCCCACCCCCATCGTAGAGCTCGACTCCTCCACCGTGGCCGACCTGGTGGCCTCCTACCGTTTCCTGGAGTCCGAGACCTACGGGGATTTCACCCTCCGCGGCGAGATCCGCAACCTCTTTGACGAGGAGTATGCCTATGTCAAGGGCTATCCCCTGCCAGGAATCAGCTGGTTCGTAGGGCTGCGTTGGCAGTATTAGTGCTGCCCTCTCCTCCTCTCCCCTCTGCCCGGGCTTGCCCGGATGGCGGCACTGTTGCTGAGTTCAGCGCTCGCCTGCAGAGGGGCCCAGGGGAGGCTCTGGGCCCTGCTTGCAGGCTTCTTCCTTTGAAAAGAACTTCCGTGATGGCTCACCATGAAAAATTTCCTGCTTCTGCTCGTGATGATGTTCTTCTTGCTGCCTGCCGCGCTCAAGGCCGAGAGCTATCCGCTCTCCTTTGTTGATTCCGGCAACCAACAGATCACCCTGAACAAACCACCCCAAAGGGTGGTCTCCCTGGTGCCCTCGGTCACCGAGATCCTGCTTCGGATCGGAGCGGCCGAGGTGGTGAGCGGCATCACCTATCATTCGCAGCTGCCGCCGGAGAGCGGAGACAAGGCGGTGGTGGGCGGGTTTTTCAGGCCCGACCTGGAGCGGGTGGCCAGCCTCAAGCCGGACACCATCTTTTACTCCAGCCTGCAGCAGGGGGTGGTGGCCCGTTTTGGCGCCACTGCCACCCTGATTCGCCTCGCTCCCCGCTCCATTGCAGAGAGCTTTGCCCAGATCGCTCTGCTGGGCCGGATGTTTCATCGGGAAGAACAGGCCGAGGAGGTGATTGCCGAGGAGCAGCGTCGGCTGGAGCTGATCGCCGCCAAGATCAGGACTATCCCGCAGCAGGATCATCTCCGGGTGATGCGGCTCATGGGCCGGGATCAGGTGATGACACCGGGGGATGATTCCTTTCAGCAGGAATTCATCCGGGCGGCCGGCGGCATCCCTCCCACCTTTGGCAAGAGCGGCACCATTGTCCCGGTGGAGCTTTCCGAGTGGCAGGCCTTTAATCCCCAGGTTCTCTATGGCTGCGGCAATGATCGGACGATCATGTCGCTCCTCGAAGAGCCGGGCTGGCGTGAGGTGGAGGCGGTGCAGAACAGGCGGATCTATTTCTTCCCCTGTGAGCTTACCTGTCGGGCCGCCACCCAGAGCGGTTACTTTGTCTCCTGGCTCGCTGCCCGGCTCTATCGACAGCAGTTTGGCGAACCAGCCGCCTTTGTCCTGCCCCAACAGGTGGTGGCCGAAAAACCCCTGGACCTGGATCTGGACTATGTCCGGGAGGCCGGCGTCGTCGAGAGCGACATCAAGGATTTTCGTAACCGGACCCTGGTGGTCCGGCTGAAAACACCCATGGCAGTGCTTTCCACCCTGGAGGGGCCTCGCAGCGGCATCACCACGGTGCTCAACCATTACTTCCCGCCGCCATCCTGGGGCCTGGGCCATAACCAGGGGTTGGAGGCCCTGCGCCGGGAAACCCTCGAGGTCCTGGGCCTGGAAAAGGAGAAGAGCGCAGCCCTCTTTACCGGTGCTGACATCGATAATCTGGCTGTGGCCAGGGAGTCGTTCAAGGCCATGGAGGTGACGGCCCTGGTCACTGCCGGGGTTTCCAGTAATGCGGTGCGGATGGGCCATGACAGCGGAGCCTTCTATGAGCCTGACCAGGAGGAGAAGAGCACACCCGGGACCATCAATGTTCTGCTCTTCACCAACATGGAGTTGTCTTCCCGGGCCATGTCCCGGGCACTGATCACTGCCACCGAGGCCAAGGCTGCCGCCCTCCAGGAACTGGATATTCGCTCGAGTTATTCACCCCTGGTCAGCCAGGCCACGGGCACCGGTACCGACAACATCATCGTGGTCCAGGGCAGGGGCTATCCCATCGATGCAAGCGGAGGCCACACCAAGATGGGCGAGCTCATCGCCCGGGCCGTCTATAAGGGGGTGCAGGAGGCGATCCGCAGGCAGAATGGACTGGCAGCACAGCGTTCGATCTTTCAGCGCCTCAAGGAGCGGAGGCTTGATCTCCAGCAGCTCTGCCGGCTGCGGGCTCCTGAGCAGGCAGGAGCGCTGCATCAGAGAGTGGAACGGATTCTGTTGGAGCCCCGCTACAGTGATTTTATCAAGGCAACTCTGGCCCTGAGCGATCAGTATGAACAGGGACTGCTGGAGGAGACCAGCGCCTTCAGCAGTTGGGCGCAATCCCTGGCTGCTGAGATCGCTGGTGGCGGATTCTCTGTTCTGGATCAGCGAGGCCTGGAACAGCTTCCCCGGATGCTCGGCCTGGGAATGGCTGCCATCTTCACCGGAGCCGAGCTCAGCGCTGGGATACCAGGGCAATAGGAGCGCATTATATTTTTTTCTTGTATGATATGACGATGAAGAAGAGATCGAATTCTGTTGTCCTGTTGCTTTTGCTCCTGCTCCTGGGGAGCACCACTCAGCTCCTGGCAGAGGGGCGGACTCTTGAGGAGGTGCCCATGCCCGAGGTCCGGCGGATCGTTTCCCTGGGCCCCATCAACACCGAGAATGTCTACCTGCTCGGGGCAGAGGATCGTCTGGTGGCCAACACCTCCTACTGTGTCCGCCCCGAGGCGGCCAGGGAGAAGGAAAAGATTGGCTCAGTGATGCAGGTCTCCCTGGAAAAGATCATCAGCCTCAGGCCCGACCTGGTGCTGGCCACCGGCCTGACCCAGCAGCAGCAACTGGATAAGATGCGGGCCCTGGGACTACGGGTGGTCCAGTTTGAACAGCCCTCCTCCTTTGCAAGCATCTGCAGCCAGTTTCTCCGTCTGGGACGCTTGCTCGGTCTGGAGGAGCGGGCCAGGGAGATTGTGGCGCGGGCCCGCGCCAGGGTGAAACAGGTTCAAGACCACTACGCCGTCGCCCCCTGCCAGAAGGTCTTTCTCCAGATCGGCTCCCAGCCCATGTTCTCCTCGGTGGTCGGCTCTTTTACCAACGATTATATCAGCTACAGCGGAGCCCTCAACATTGCCGGCACCCGGAGCAACGGTGCCATGAACTATGAACGGGTCCTGGCTGCGGATCCCGATGTGATCATCATCGCCATCATGGGCAGCGAGGCCGGGGTAGCTGCCCGGGAGCGGCAGAAGTGGCTCCGCTTCAACGGGATGAAGGCCGTGGATCGGCAGCGGATCCATGTGATTGATCCGGATCTGGTCTGCAGTCCCTCGCCGGTGAGCTTTGCCGAGGCCTTTGCCCGGATCGCGGCCCTGATCCATCCGCAAGACCGAGCCGGGAGCGGCTCCTGAGACCCTTCCTCATCTTTTGCTGCCTGGCCTCTGAGCCGGTTCTCTTGGACAAGCCTCAGCTGTGATGGTGCCGGCTTCCGGAGCTTGGCAGGGCGGAAGAGTCGCTTGAACCGCTTGAACTCATTTTCATCCCCAGCTGAACAGCAAACAGGAGTGTCAAAAACGGTGCGTCGTCCTGGCGCACCGTTTTTTTATTCCTTCAGGGACCAGGAGAAATGGCATTCTCCGGCCATTCATGGTAATGGAATCGGCTTTTTGTTTAAAAAAAATCTGATTCCCCCTAGCTTAGCCTTTACCATGTCCGCACCTTTCCCCCTGCTCGAAGATACTGCTACCTGGATTAAATACCGTCGTAAACTCTGCCTCTCCTGTACGGCCGCCTGCTGTTCCCTGCCCGTGGAGGTCACCATGGAGGACCTGGTTCGGATGGAGCTGATTGACACCTTTGACCTGGAAGAGTCTGCCAAACGCGTTGCCAAGCGGTTGAAGAAGGCGGGGGTGATTGAACACTTTTATCAGAAGAAGGGACTCTTTACCCTGACGCGCCTGGCCAACGGCGACTGCCTCTATCTGGATCAAACCAGCCGGCGATGCACCATCTATGAGAAGCGACCGGACACCTGTCGTAACCACCCCCTGGTCGGTCCCCGTAACGGCTTTTGTGCCTTTGTCGCCAAGGAGTCGGCCCCTGTCTCTGGCTAGTGTCCTGGCCAATCCTCCTTTGCGGCCCTTGGGCTCTGTGCACAGGTCGAAGTTGTCACAGATCGTTCTCTTCCGGACAGGCGTTGAGCTGGGGTGATATCCCCTGGCTGAGGGGGCATTGAACCGGGTGGTCATGGTGTTCTCCTGTGGGGAGAGAGTCTTCGTGCTCCTTTTTTTTCGCCACTATACCAAAATGTGGTATCCTGATCCCAGTGATGGTGGCCGTGTTCCAGGTGCAGGCTTCTCTGCTCCAGGGCGTTTATCCTCGAGAAGCTCACGGCAGCGGACCCTGATGCAATCCTTGATGATGGAGGGGGAGTTGAATATCCGGCAAGGTATCATAGGCCTCAGTCTGCTCTGGCTGGTGGTCATCGCGGCCTCTTTTTGGGGGAATTATAGTGGAACGATCAGGGAACAGCGCAACCTGGCTCTGTTCACGGCCAGGAGCTTTTTTCAGCAGGTGGTCATCAGCCGTCAGTGGAATGCCCGCCATGGCGGCGTCTATGTACCGGTGACCCCCAGCACCCGGCCCAACCCCTATTTGACCGCTCCTGATCGTGATCTGGTCATCGGGGAAGACACCGTCCTGACCAAGATCAATCCCGCTTTCATGACCCGGCAGATCGCCGAGATCGCCCAGGAGGGGCAGGGGGTCCAGTTTCATATCACCAGTCTGAATCCCCTCAGGCCGGAGAATAAGGCCACTCCCCTGGAGGCCTCCTACCTGGAGCAATTTGAGGATGGCCTCCGGGAGGGCGGTGAGATGATGAGCCGGGGCGGTCGGAGCGACTTCTTCTATATGGCCCCGCTGTTCACCGAACAGGCCTGTCTTCCCTGTCACGCCGGGCAGGGCTACCGCCTCGGGGATGTCCGCGGCGGCATCAGCATCACCCTTCCCTTTCAGGCTGAAACGTCTGTCACCATGATGATCGTCACCCACCTGGGCATGGGGTTGTTGGGCCTGGTCGGCCTTGGCCTGGTGGGGAGGAAACTCAGTGCCTCCTATCAGACGATCCGACAGCAGGCCATCATGGATGCCCTCACCGGCATCCCCAACCGTCGTAGTTTTTCAGAGCGTATCCTCATGGCCTTTGATCGTTGCTGCCGGGAAAATGAGCCTCTCTCCCTGATCATGTGCGATATCGATAACTTCAAACGCTACAACGATACCTATGGCCATGGCGCCGGTGATCTCTGTATTCAACAGGTTGCCCAGAGCCTGCAGGCGGCCCTGAAGCGATCAGGGGATTTCTGTGCCCGTTACGGGGGTGAAGAGTTTGTGGTGGTGTTGGTGGATACCGAACAAGCTGGAGCCATGACCGTGGCCGAGCGGATCCGCTCCTCGATCGAGCAGCTGCAGATCCCCCATGAGGGCGTAGCTGTTGGCAAGGTGGTGACCATCAGCCTGGGGCTGGCCACCCACAGGGACAGTTCAGCCAGGTCCCATGAAGAGCTGATCCGCCAGGCCGACCAGGCCCTCTACCGGGCCAAGGCCCTGGGGCGTAACCAGGTGCAGCCGTACCAGCGGCCCGCTATCTGAGCCAGCTCTGCAGGGTTCCCCGGGCAGAAGCTGCCTCCAGAGCGGCCAGGGTCTGGGGATCGTCAAACAGCTTCTTGCAGAGCTCACACTTGCGATGGGTGACGATCTCACGGGCCCTGTAGCCGGCAAAGGAGGCGATGGTGGAGATCCCCTGGTTGCGGATGCAGTGGAACAGGGGAGAGGACTCGCTGCGCGCAAAGAGCTCCGCCGCGGTGGAGTCCCTGAGACTCCCCAGGCGGAAGACCTTGGTGGTGGTAAAGTGACTGCCGGCATCACAGCAGGCATACATGGTCAGGTCCGGGGCCAGGTAGGGATTCATGGGGCAGCGGTTTTCCTGATAATCGGTGAACAGGGGAGTGCGCTCCAGGCCATCGGCCCGGCCGGCGTAGATGAGTGGTTCCGGGAAAAATCTCAGATCATGGTCCCGCAGGTACGCCTCATAGGGATCATCCTCAGCACTGAAATCCGTGACAAAAGAGACAAAGTAGTCCACCCCTGCCCCCTGGCAGGCCCGGGCGGCATGGAGGACCTGCTCCCGGGGGACCTGTTGCTGGTGCCACCTGCTGTAGCTGAGCCGCAGCTGAGAGAGACCGGCCCGGCGGAGTCGGGCCAGCCGGGCCTCGGCCTGGTCCCGGTCCCTGGCCCAGAGGCTGTTGGTGACCACCCGGCTGTAGATGCCTCCCTTGCTGCAGCACTCGAGCAGCTCCAAGAGGTCATCGAAGAAGACAAAGGGCTCGCCGGCCGTGAAGCTGATGCCCCTGACTCCGGCCTCAGCCAGCTGGTTGATGATCTCCCTGGCCGTGGCCAGCTCCATCTTGGTGCTCTCAGGAGGTTCTCCGGCGGCCACGCAGTGACTGCAGCGGATGTTGCAACGGCTTGAGTAGCCAAAGGCGATTGTTCTCATGGTCTGTCTTGTCGGCTCTTGTTCTTGGGTTTCACGCCCCGGGTGGGGGGAGCCTTCAGCGGCTCGTCGGGCCAGTAATGTTTGGGATAGCGGCCCTTGAGCTCCTTCTTGACCTCCTGGTAGCTGCCGGTCCAGAACCCTGCCAGATCCGAGGTGATCTGGATGGGGCGGCGCGCCGGAGAGAGCAGGTGGATCAACAGCGGCAGCCGGCCTCCGCAGATGGTGGGGCTGCTCAGCTGGCCGAACATCTCCTGGAGGCGTACCGCCAGCACCGGCGAGTCGCCCTGGAGATAGTCAATCCTGATCCTGGAGCCGCTGGGTACGGTGATGCTCAGGGGTGCCAGCCTCTCCAGTCGCTGTTGCCGTTCCCAGCCCAGGATGGTGTTGAAGATGGTTTGTAAGGGGAGCTGCCTGAGCTGCTGCAGGCGGCTGATCCCGCCCAGGTAAGGGCTGAGCCATGCCAGGTCGGCCAACAGGGCCTGGTCGGAGAGATCCGGCCAACCCTGCTCGGGCAGCTGGCGGCGGAGTAGCTCCACCCGGGCCTGGAACTGGCGCAGCTCTTTGCTCCAGGGCAGGCAGGTAAGGTCCCGCAGGCGGATACCCTCCAGCATGGCATGGCAGATTTCATCCGCGCTCACCTCCGTGGCCGGGCATTGTTCGAGGACCAGGGCCCCCAGCTTGAGGGTCTGACTGGCCACCACCCGCTCCGCAGCCGCATCCCAGCAGACCTGCCGGGAGCTGCTGAGCAGTTCAGGGTGGTTTGCTATCAGTTCAGCCCGTTCCAGAGGGGCGGCCAGGAAGATCCGGCCCTCGCCGTGGTGGCCTCTGCGGCCGCCATCCAGGTGGGGGGCCACCAGATAGTCGCTGCCTGCCAGGGGATCGCCCGGGAGGAGCGCGGCTCCGCGGCCTGAGGCCAGCAGGTAACGCTCCCGCTGTTTGGGGCGACGTCCGCAGACCCGGTCGGGAAAGGCATAGACCAGCAGGCGGCCGATGGCATCCTGGTCTTCCGCTTCCTGCTCTCCCCTGATGAGCTGTTGCCACTGGCGGGAGCTTCGGTCCACCCGCCGGCAAGCGCCGGGATCGCCGCCCCGGCGGCTGACGGCCTGAGCCCCCTCGCTGCGAAAGCGCCTGAGCAGGCGGAGCCGTTGCTGGAGGTCGGCGCCGGCGTGGCGGCTCTCAGCCCGGAGAATGTCGCGTTCGCTCAGCAGTCCGGCCAGGTCGCAGGCCAGGGGCAGCTGCCTGATGGCCCTGGCCTTGAGCAGCATGTAGCCCAGGCGGGGATGCAGGGGTAGAGCGGCCAGTTTTTTGCCCATGGCCGTGATCCTGCCCTGATCGTTGACCGCCCCCAGGCTGTGGAGCAGCTCTCTGGCCTTTTGATAGGCCCCGGAGCGGGGCGGATCCAGCCAGGAGAGTTCCCCGGGATCGCTGATGCCCCAGAGGGCCAGCTCCAGCGCCAATCCGGCCAGGTCGGCGCTGATGATCTCTGCCGGGTGAAAGGGGGGCAGGCTGTGCTGCTCTTCCCTGCTCCAGAGGCGCAGACAAGAGCCGGGACCCAGGCGTCCGGCCCGGCCTGCCCGCTGCCTGGCCACGGCCCGGGATCCCCGGACGGTGACCAGCCTGGTCAGGCCGGTTGCCGGTTCAAAGCGGGGCCGCCTGGACCAGCCGCTGTCCACCACCGTGGTGACTCCTTCGATGGTGAGGCTGGTCTCGGCAATGGAGGTGGCCAGGATGACCCTCCGTCGCCCCTCAGGATCGGGGAGGATGGCCCGGTCCTGTTCCTTTTGGGAGAGGTCGCCGAACAGGGGGGCCAGGATAAGATCGTCACAGGCCGGGTCCTGGCGAAGCTGTTCCAGGGTGGCCCTGATCTCACCGCTGCCGGGCAGAAAGGCCAGGATGTCGCCCTGCTGTTCCTCCACCATTCGGCGTATCCCCCTGGCAGTGACCTCGTTGATGCGTCCCCTGGGGCTGGCCTGGAGATAGTCCACCCGGACCGGGTGGCTCCTGCCCTCGGCACTGATCACCGGTACCCCACCCAGGAGGCGCGCCGTGGGGGCGGTGTCCAGGGTGGCGGACATCACCAGCAGACGGAGGTCGTCGCGGAGCTGGCCCAGGTCCAGGCAGAGGGCCAGGGCCAGGTCTGCGTGGAGGGAGCGTTCATGGAACTCATCAAAGATGATCAGGCCCACCCCGCTCAGTTCCGGATCCTGCTGGATCCGACGGGTGAGGATGCCCTCGGTGATCACCTCGATCCGGGTGGCTGCGGAGATCCTCCGCTCGAAGCGGATCTGGTAGCCCACTCTCTGGCCGATCTCTTCCCCCAGGAGTGAGGCCATCCGGGCTGCTGCCGCCCTGGTGGCCAGGCGTCGCGGCTCCAGGATAAGGATTTTCTTCTCGCCAAGCCAGCTTTCCTCCAAGAGGCAGAGCGGTACCAGGGTGGTCTTGCCGGAGCCGGGAGGGGCCGCCAACACGGCTGAGCCTTGGGCCAGGGCCGCCTTCAGTTGAGGGATGCTCTCTTGGATGGGAAGTTGGGGCAGATGCATGGTGGAGGTCCAGGCCGGGCAGCGTCAAACGGGGAAACGGAGAAATGAAAAGATGGAGCATGGTAGTCAGTTTCAGTCCCGGGGGCAAGTCCTTTATCAGCTATCAACTCCAGGCCCCCTATCCGCCCGTGACCGTTGAGCCGGCCGGGAGGGTGGTTATTTGTTCGGGTTCATAGTAGCATGGATGCAGCAGCCTGCCGGCAAGGGCAAGGGCAAGGGAGGCGGGCCAGGGGGAAGCTCCTGCCTCTGCCACTCTGCCGTTTACCAGACCAGGTCCCCTCTGGGTGAAGAGTCTTGAACAGGGAAGCGCCATGGCTACCACAGCGAACAATACCATCCTGATCGTCGAGGACGACCTGAACACCGCCAAGCTGGTCCAGACCTACCTGGAGCGGGAAGGGTTTCAGACCCTGATCGCCCATGACGGGCGGACCGGCCTGGCCTTGGCCCGCGAGAGGCAACCCTGCTTTCTGATCCTCGACATCATGCTCCCTGGGCTGGATGGATGGGAGCTCTGTCGACAGATCCGCAGGTATTCCGAGGTGCCGATCCTGATGCTGACCGCCCGGGAAGAGGAGATCGACCGGGTCATGGGCCTCTCCATCGGGGCCGATGACTATGTGGTCAAGCCCTTCAGCCCGCGGGAGCTGGTGGAGCGGGTCAAGGCGATACTTCGTCGGGTCGGTCCCCGGGAAGCCGCCCCGGCAGAGGAGCTGCGCCACGGTGCGCTCATCTTCAATCACCACAAGCACCGGGTCACCCTGGCCGGCAAGCTGGTCGAGCTGACGGTCAGCGAATATAAGCTCCTCCATACCCTGATGGCTGCACCGGGCCGGGTCTTCTCCAGGGAAGAGCTCCTGGCCACCTTCCATGACGATGGCGAGAGCGTGATCGAGCGGGTGATCGATGTCCATATCGGTAAGCTGCGCCAGAAGATCGAGGCCGACCCGGCCAGGCCGGAGCTGATCCTCACGGTTCGAGGTTTCGGCTACTGCTTCACCGAGGAACCGCCCAGGTGAGGATGATGAAAAACCGGCTGCTCTGGAAACTGCTGTTGACCAACATCGTGCCGGTGATCGTGGTGATTATCGGTATCATCTGGCTGGCCATCGACAAGCTGGCCGCCGTCTACTTCATGCACCTGATGGACAACTATGCGATCTCGCCCCATGAGATCCATTCGATGTTTCTGAGCTCCATCCATCACTACCTGCTCTGGGCCAGCCTGGTGGCCCTGATCGTTGCCGCCCTGCTCAGCTATCTCCTCACCAGGCGGGTCCTGCGGCCCCTCTCCCAGATGTCCCGAATCACCGTCAACTTCGCAGCCGGTGATTTCTCCTCCCGGGTGAGGGTGAGTACCGCCGATGAGGTGGGGGAACTGGGCCACTCCTTTAACCGGATGGCCGACAGCCTGGAACAGCTGGACCAGCTGCGCAAGAACATGGTGGCCGATGTGGCCCATGAACTGCGCACCCCGCTGACCAACCTCTGCGGCTACCTGGAGGCCATCAACGACCAGGTCCTGCCGCCATCTGCCGAGACCATGGCCATGCTCCACCAGGAGAGCCTCCAGTTGATGCAGCTGGTGGATGACCTCCAACAGCTGGCCCGGGCCGATGCGGCCCGGGCCATGCTCAGGCGTACCCGGGTGCTGCCCGCTGAAGAACTCGGAGAGATGCTCAAGCTCTATCAGCATAAGTTCCGTGACAAGGATATCAGGGTGGTCAGCTGCCTCAGCTCCACCACCCCCCTGTTGATTGACCGGGACAAGCTGCTCCAGGCCATGCGCAACCTCTTTGAAAATTGCTGGAAGTATACCCCGGCGGGCGGAGAGATCCGCCTGGAGGTCGTTGACCGGGAGGATCAGGTCAGGGTCTCCTTCACCAACTCCGGTCCCGGCATCCCCAGGGAAGATCTGCCCTTTATCTTTGAACGTTTCTTCCGCACCGACCGCTCCAGATCCCGTGACGGAGGCTTTGGCCTCGGCCTGGCCATCAGCAAACGCCTGATCGAGGCCCAGGGCGGCCGGGTCGGCGCCGACAGCGATGGACAGCAGACCACGGTCTGGTTCAGCCTGCCCGTGGACTGAGTTTCAGGACGATTTACCCTCCTGGTGTTGGCGAACCTGGAGCAGGGGCTTGGGGAACGGTTGCGGTTTATCCTGATTCAGGGGAGGCCGTTTGAGCGGGGAGTTTAATCCTGCCTTTTCACCTGCGAAAAGTCGGTGTTAAGGCTGTTTAGGGCCCTGGCAGGGCTCCTCTTTCCTGTATGTTGCTATGAATTCCAATGCTTGCCCAGGTCTGGCCGTGCTGTACCCCGGCGTGCCTGCTGAGATCGGCGTGTTTACCCCTGTTCCCCTGAAGTTTCTGCCAGGAGGGGAGTTGGAAAACGGAGTCCTCTGCCTCCTGTTCCAGTTGAAAAAAGAGGGGCGCAGGCAGGGTGAGGGTCAGGGTGTCGTCCCGGAAACGTTTTCGCATAACCTCTCGGCCGTCTATCCCCAGCATCCCCAGCACCGCTCTCGGTGCAATCGATTCAGCTTCGGCATAGGCAAAGGCGCTGATGCTGTTGCAGTCTGCCCCCTGGGGTACCCGGACAGGGTCTGTTCCCTCCATGACCGATCCGGCAAGGGTCACAAGACCTGCAAGCTCCAGCGGATTGAGCGGAAAGATGACCGCGCGGAGATTATCGTCAGCATTGGTCTGGCTGAGGGGTTTAAATAGAACATACCTGTATGAAATGGTGTAGTGGGGCAAACCATGCAGAATCCATTCTCTGGCCAAGGCCGCAGAGGCTTGCCTGCGCTCACCATGGAGTAACATGGAGTGCCAGGTCTTGGGTGCGGCCTCTATTCTGGCCTGGTAGGCTGCCTGATCCCGGGCGGATTTGAGGCCCTTGCTGAACAGGGCGGCATGACGGTCCAAGAGCTCCTCTGAGGAATCGAGTTCCATCCCAAATCCCAGGGCAGCACGACCTCCGCTGCAAACGATACTCTCGCGGCTGCCGCCGGTAACTCGGCCCCGGGTACTGGCTTCGGCAAAGAGGTAGAGGATGCAACCGAATCTGCCCTGTTTGAACTGAAAGGCATCGGCGGGCATGGTATCGCTCCAGACCACCGCCACCGGTTCGAACTCCGGCTCAAGGTTGTTTGCAATCAGGCTCTTCATGGATCCTCCTGCTGAGTTGTGTGCTCGTGTCCTGAGCTATCATTGGCACAACAGTAGCTTTCTGCTAGCTTATCTTCTTGAAATTACATGGTTAGCTAGCTTGGGGGTCGGTTTGCTTGCTCCGGTTTAATTGCTCTGGTTTGGTCGATGATGTCTCTTTATTGTACTCCATGAGCTCTACCGGGGCATTGTTGACTTCTATGAACGCGACAAGCAGACCTTCACTTGGTGCGTTTGGTTCAATGATGACCTTTTTTCCTTTGAGTTCTGCCATGAGATCGTCTACTTCAAAAGCAGCATGTGGAACTGTCTGTACCAACTCAGGGTATGGTGCATCAGGCCAAAATCTCATCCATTGTATTCCATACGGATTGTTTGCGTGATCTGATACTGTCATTTTAAGGTGCGGAATATCAATCTCGCCTTCAAATTTTTCAGCTGTTGGGATGCCCAGATGATTGAATTTCATGTTGTTTTTTTTCGGAATTATTATTTCCCAGTATCACTGGTGAACATAAGGGTGCCTTGAAAAATGAGATTTTTCAAGGTGGCCATAACTCAATAGCATCCAGAAACCGGATGTCATTCCTTCCCTGCCTTGGCTGCCCATCCGGGCATGGTGGCCATTTTTTTTCTTTTTTCTCTCTAATTCTCTCTAATAAAGGATCACCCTCAGTCACCATCTTTCCACTCCGGCAGAGCCGGTTCTCCAGGAGGGAAGAAAAGCTGTGCTTGTCCCGGAGCCCTTGCAGGGTCAGGTCTTGTGGTAATGGGGAGGAGCCGTCGAACTGCTCCATGGTGGTGGCTGTTGACACTTGTGTAGTAAGTTCAAGAGGTTGTACTGTAGCTCTCTTGCCTCCATTAGGCAAATGGTTTCCAGGATCCCGGGCGAGTGAAGATCCTTTGCCCGGAGGGGGCAGCTGTTTCCAGGGACAGGGGCGAACTGGAGCCTTCTCGATCTTTACCTGATCTTTACACCCTCTTTATGCCACCTTCATGGGCATGCATTAGAGTAGAGCTAGCCTGAGAAGGTGAACTGTTATCCGGAAGAGCAGCGGGGGCGTTGATGATGAAACAGCTGCAGAGTATGGCCATCGGCCTTATCTTATTTATGGTATCTCGGAACTCGGCATGGCGGTCGCCAGTTCTTGCCGAGTCCCTGCAGACCAGGAGCCTTGTGGGTGCCTGATACGATCCAGGAAAGGCTGCCCTGGAGGGGCAGCGCGGAATCGTTTGGCTGAAGAATGGTCGGCAGGGGAAGCTGGGGGTGAGCCGGGTGAGCTGTGATCAGGACCTGATCAGCAGGCGGGCTTTCCCTCCGGCAGAAGAGAAACCACTGTGAAAGGAGGAACATATGAAAACTCTGACCTTGTTATCCCTGATCGGAATCTTGGCCATATCTGCGGCAGCCATGGTGCTTGCCCGTGGCCAGGCCGGTTCAACGGTAGAACAGACAATGGAGAAGCCTATGTCCACTGAACAGAGGGAACATCAACGGGCCATGTTTGCCGGCGGCTGTTTCTGGTGCATGGAAAAACCCTTTGAACAGCTGAAAGGGGTCATCTCGGTAGAATCCGGCTATGCCGGCGGGACCACGGAGAACCCAAGCTATAATGACTACTCCAAGCATGGCCATATCGAGGTCATCCAGGTGGTCTACGATCCCGAGCAGGTCGGCTACCGACAGTTGCTGGATATCTTCTGGCAACAGATAAACCCCACCGATGACGGCGGCCAGTTTGTCGACCGTGGCCATGCCTACACCAGCGGCATCTTCTACTATGACGATGAGCAGCGGCAACTGGCCATGGCTTCGAAGGTGGAGCTGGCAGAGAGCGGCCTGTTTGACCGGCCCATCGTCACCCCCATCGAACCGGCGGCCACCTTTTATCGAGCCGAAGAGTATCATCAGGATTACTATAAGAAAAATCCCATCCGCTATGGCTTCTACCGGGCCAACTCGGGACGGGATACCTTCCTGAAAAAGATCTGGGGTGATGATGGAAAGCCGCCAAGATCTCCCAAGCAGTCCATGAACCGGGAGAATCTCAAAGAGCGGCTGACACCGCTGCAGTACAAGGTCACCCAGGAGGACGGCACCGAGCCTGCCTTTAACAACCGATACTGGAATAACAAGAAGGCCGGCATCTATGTGGACATCGTCTCCGGAGAACCGCTGTTCAGTTCCGGGGATAAGTTCGAGTCCGGTACGGGTTGGCCGAGTTTCAGCAAACCCCTGGTACGGGAGAACATTGTCGAGAAAAAGGATCGGAGTTTTTTCATGGTCCGCACCGAAGTCCGCAGTCGGGGGGCGGATTCCCATCTGGGCCATGTCTTTGAGGACGGCCCGGCTCCCACCGGCCTGCGCTACTGCATCAACTCCGCTGCCCTGCGCTTTGTGCCGGTGGCCGAGTTGGAAGGGGAAGGCCTGGCCGAATACCTCTCCCTGTTTCAATAGGGGGCCCCTGTATCGTCTCCACCTCTGCGCTTCTTCCTCTCCCGGGAAGAAGCCCTTTGCCTTGGGGCCCGGCCCATGGGAGGGTGTTTAGCGGACCATGTACTTGAGGTCAGAGGTGGAGGTGGGGTAGGCCCACATGAAGTCGGCCAGTTCGTTGGCCGTGATCTGGTACTTCATGGCCAGGGCCAGGGTATTGATCACCTCGGTGGCATTGTGCCGGACCAGGTGGGCCCCGAGGAGGCGATCGGTTTCGGGGTCGATCAGGATCTTATAGAAGCCCTCTGCCTCACCGATGCGCAGGGATGAGGGCCAGCGGCTGGTGGAGCCCTGTCGGCTACGGAACTCCAGACCCTGTTCTCTGGCCTGTTGTTCCGTCAAACCCACCGATCCCATGGGCGGGATGGTGAAGACCACGCTGGGCACCACCGCGTAATCGATGCTCTGCTGCCGTTCTCCAAGAATGTTGGCCACCACGACCTGGCCCTCCCTGTCTGCCACCGGTGCCAGCATGGAGCCTGTGGCCGCGCAGTCGCCGATGGCATAGACCCTGGGGTTGGAGACGCTCTGCAGATAGGGGGTGACCAGAATTCCCCGCCTGTCCGCATCCACCTTGCCCTCTCCTCCAGCCAGCACCTCCAGGTTGGGCACTCGGCCGCTGGCCTCGATGATGCAGTCCGCCTCCCAGCTTTGCCCGCCTTTCCCATGGACCAGGTAGCCGCTATCAATCATCTCCACCGCGGTCGGCTCCTGGTTGAGGAGCACCCGGATGCCCAGGGCGCGGCTGGCCGTCAGGAGAACCTGGACACAGTCCTGATCAAAGGATTTGAGGGGCAGGGCGGAACGGTGGAGGATGGTGACCTCCTCGGCCCCTGCCCGAATGGCCACGTGGGCGAATTCAAAGGAGATATAACCGCCGCCGATAAAGAGGATCCGTTTGGGGAGCTGTGCCAGGTTGAGGAAGGCTTCACTGTCCTGGAGGTAGTCGGCCCCCGGGATGGTGCTCCGCCTGGGGATGGCCCCGGTGGCCAGGACAATGTTGTCGGCCGTGAGCACGGTGTTGTTGACGGTGAGCCGGTCCGTTCCGCTCATCACCGCCCTGCCCTGGAAGGTGGTGACCCCCTTTTTCTGCCACTGACGGAGCTCTGCCTCGGGGCGTCCCTCCAGAAAACGGTTTTTCAGGATCTGGAGTGCCTGCCAGTCGGTCTGGGGTGGAATGGTGAGGCCTTGCCCCTCCAGTTGGCTGGCCAGTGCCACGGCCTCCACATTGCTCACCAGGTACTTCTTGGGCTGACAACCGCGCAGGGCGCAGGTCCCGCCAAAGGGACGTTCATCGATCAGGGCCACCTGTTGACCGTGCCGGAGCAGACCGTCAACGGCAAAGTAGGCGGAGGTGCCGGAACCGACCACAACGGTATCAAAGTTCTGTTTTTTCATGGGCTTCTGGGGTTGAGGTTGGCTGATTGGAGTGAACACGCCTCTTGCTGGCTTTTAAGAGCTCTTGAGCGGAAAGGTGCTGCGAGCGCGAGCCGGCAAAGGGGGGATCCAGCCGCTGAAATCGGTGGAGACGGTGCCCTGCCTAGTTCCCCAGGTCGGACCAGACCGCAAACTCATTGCCGTTGGGATCGGCGAAGTGAAAGCGGCGGCCACCGGGGAAGCTGAAGGTCGGTTTGATGATGGTGCCGCCGCTAGCCAGGATCTTTTCCAGGGTCTGCTCCAGCTGGCTGCTGTAGAAGACCACCAGGGCACTGCCCTTTGCCGTGGACATTACCTCCGTGGAGAGGAAGAAGCCGCCCTCCATGGTGGCGCTGGAGAAGGCGGTGTACTCCGGGCCGTAGTCGATAAAGCTCCAGGTAAAGACCCTGCTGAAAAAGTCTTTGCTTGCGGCCAGGTCCCTGGCCGGGAACTCCAGGTAGTTGATGGTTTCATGGTCTGCCATGGGAATGCCTCCGGGGCTGGGGTTTTCGGGGATACCTGACCAGGGACGGGTCAGAGGAAGTGGAGAGAGCCAAAGGCATCGGGACGATGGAAATCGGGCCTGGGACCATTAATTGGGGCCCAGGTCAACCAGTGGGGCAGACTGGTCTTGTCGCCGCACTTGTAGAAGTTGCCCCGCCAGTGTACCCCAGGGGCGGGACGCACCACGGGACAGTATGGACTCAGCAGCTCCAGGGGCAGCCGGTAGGCCAGGGTCCAACTCAGGGGAGCGGTGATCTCCGGCATCACCCGAGGGGGCAGGGAGTGGACCGTCGTGATCCGCTCACACAGCTCCAGGGGGATGATGGTCCGCTCACTGCGGGGGCGGGCCTGAAAGTGGAACAGCATGGTCCCGCCGCAGTTCATCTCCAGGTTGAAGTAGCCCAGGGAGCAGTTCGGACCCGGGGTGAAGAAAAATTCCACACAGCTGTCTTCCCAGACCGGATCCTGATGCTTTCTGGCCCTTGCCCTGACCGATTGGTCCTGAACTCGAAAGAGCAGGTAGAGGGCTCGCTGGCTGTAGCCGATCTTCAGGGCCACCTCGGGGCAGGGCTGTGGTCTGCTGCCCATGTGGTGGGCCAGCACCTGGGCAGGGAGATCCCGCCAGGGAGCGTGTTCCCACTGATCGTGGAGGGCGAGTGGGCTGGTCAGCTGGTGTACCTGGGCGTGCATGGCTGTATTCAAGACACCCATTGGTGGTTATACCTTGTCCAGGACCTTGAGACTGAGCTTGGTGACGATGGCGCTGACCTGTTTACGGAAGGCCTCCATATGGGGTGCGGCCAGGTGGGTCCGGAGGTGCTCAAGGCTCTGCCAGCGTTCGATCACCGTGACCACCCGGGGGTTGAGCTCCTGGGCAGCTAGACCGGTATCCAGGTCAACGGTGGGCTGGTATTCCAGACAGCCCTCTTCGCTGCGGACTTCCGGGATGAGCCGCTTGAACAGCTGGGAAAAATCGTCCAATCGCTCGGCCCGGACCTCGATGGATGCGATCACGTGGATCATAACAGCAGCTCCTGGGGATAGTGCTCCGCTCTGACGAAGACAAACAGTGGGGCTGGAACTTGGTAAGGATTGTTCTATCCTATACCCTTGGCCGGATAAAGGCTACCTAAAGAAGGTACTTAAAGAAGGTACCTGAAGGAACAGCCCGGAAGCGGGAAAGAGTTGACGATTGCCGGGCTAAGCAGGTATGCTTGGGTATCAATCTATTCTCTCAGGGAGTTTTTTTATGTTCAAACAGTCAATGGATCTTGTTCTCCCCGTTACTGATGACCAGGTGATGACGGGCAACAGCACTGATTGAGCAGGAGTCGTAGCATCATCCCGGAGCCTTGGCCCAGCCCAGGCCCCTCTTCTATCTGCACAGAGCTTCATTTCTGCTCTTGGTCGTCGAGTCGTCCCCTTTCTCAGTAACATCTCTTTCTTCGTTGTAACAACATCTTAATGCACCTGTTGCGCCGGTTTTGCTGGTGCTCCAGCCACCAGCCGAGAGGCTCGGTGCGGCGAGGTGCAGGACAATTTTTTTGAGGAAACAGATATGCAGAGCAACCACAAGAGCTCAGGTAACGCTTCACAAGTACCTTCCACCACTGGCCTGGAATCCCTGGGTTGGCAAGCTTTCTTTCAAGAGCAGCTGGCAGGGCCGGGGCAGGCCGATCAGCTTGAGCTGCCGGACCAGAACTCACTCGTTCCTGCCAGGGTGATCGGCGTTCACAGGCATTATTTTCAACTCAGCCAGGGGCAGCAGGAGTGGCTGGCCACGGCGGCCGGCGGGCTGCATCAACAGAGCGAGGCCCTTTATCCGGCAGTGGGTGACTGGGTCCTGGCCCAGGACGCTCTGATCTTCCGGGTTCTGAAAAGGAAGAGTTGTCTGCTCCGGGCAGCGGCCGGAGCCCATGGCCGCAAGGAGCCGGGGGCAGTAAAGGAACAGGTGATTGGTGCCAACCTGGATACGGTCTGGATCGTCTGTGGTCTTGACCGGGACTTCAATCTCCGCCGTCTCGAGCGCTACCTGACCATGGTCTATAACTGCGGCCTGTCTCCGGTTATTGTCCTGACCAAGGCAGACCTCCACCAGGAGCCGGAACAGTGTGTGGCCGAGGTGGAAGGACTTGCCTTTGGGGTGCCGGTGCATCTGCTTTCTGTGGAGGATGAATCGGGCCTGGCATCGTTGAGTGCCACCATTAGCCGGGGGGAGACCATTGCCCTGGTGGGCTCTTCCGGGGCAGGAAAGTCCACCCTGGTGAATCGGCTCTGCGGTGAAAGGCTCCAGGCAACCGGTAGTGTCAGTGATACGGTGGGTAAGGGGAAACATACCACCACTACCCGGGAGCTGATCATGCTTCCCTCGGGAGGGATGCTGATCGACAATCCCGGTATGCGCGAGATCGCCTTTGGTCAGGATCGGGGCGCTCTCTCTACGGCCTTTCCCGAGATTCAAGAGCTGGCAGTCTGCTGTCGTTTTCAGGACTGCAGCCATAGTCATGAACCCGGCTGCGAGCTCAGGGCAGCGATCAGCCGCGGCGAGCTCTCTCCCCAGCGGCTGGAGAGTTACCTCAAGATGCAGCGGGAGTTGCAGTATCTCTCCAGCAGGGAGCAGCGGGGGCCGGCCAGGGTAGAGCGGGAACTCTGGAAAGGGGTGTCCCAGAAGGCGAAGGCGATCAAGAAAAAAAGAAAGTATGAGTAAGCCCCTCATCGCTTCTTGGCCGGGAGGGGAGCACACCCAGGAGATGGAGTGTCGCTCCTCCAGGTTAAAGGAAAAGGGTGGCAATCGCCCCTGAGCCGTTGGAACCGACAGGGCCATCTGCCCGGCATCATCCTATTCTCCCTGGTTGGTGGCCAGCGTTGTGGAGTGCGGCCAGGGAGTGCTCATGTGATCAGGGGCTGTTGCCGGCCGGGAAAAAGGATCATTTTGGAAGCAGGTAAAGAACAGATGAGCACACCAACTGAGGCAGGAACAGCGGAGAGCGGGGAGCAGGCCAGACTGGAACGATCGGCCCTGATAGTGGCCACGGTGACCTCCTTTATAGGACCATTCATGCTCTCTGCGGTGAACATTGCCCTGCCGGCCATGGAGCAGGGACTGCAGCTGGATGCGGTCCAGTTGAGCTGGATCGCCACCGCCTACCTGCTGGCCACGGCCGTAGCCCTGGTGCCTGCAGGCAAACTGGCCGACATCTATGGCCGGAAACGGGTGTTTGCCTTGGGCCTCCTGATCTATACCCTCGGCTGCCTGGCCGGGGCCTGTGCCTCCAGCTTTCTGGTACTGATGGTCGGCCGGCTTGTCCAGGGCCTGGGTGCGGCCCTCTTTGTGAGCACCGGCATGGCCATCATCAGCTCTATCTTTCCCCCCCAGAGACGGGGCAGGGCCATCGGCATCTATGTGGCGGCGGTCTATATCGGCCTCTCGGTGGGTCCCTTTGTCGGCGGGTTGCTGGTCCAGCACCTTGGCTGGCACTCCATCTTCTGGCTGATGGTCCCCCTGGGGCTGGGCTCCCTGCTCCTGACCCTGCAGCAACTCAAGGGAGAGTGGTATGGCGATCCGGGCCAGCGTTTCGATCTCTGGAGCGGTCTGCTCTACGCCGCAGCCATGGTTATGGTGGTCTATGGGGCGACCCGGATACCTTCCCTGCCGGGTTGGGCCCTGTTCTCGGCCGGCAGCCTGCTCTTTTACGGTTTTCTCCGCCGTCAGTTCCTGGTGAGCTTTCCGCTCTTTGAACTGCGCCTCTTCACCACCAACAGGGCCTTTGCCTTCTCCAGCCTGGCAGCCCTGCTCAACTATGGTGCAACCTTTGCCGTGACCTTTCTGCTCAGCCTCTATCTCCAGTACCTCAAGGGAATGTCACCCCAAGGTGCAGGCACGGTTTTGATGGTGCAGCCGATCATGATGGCCCTGCTTTCGCCCATGGCCGGTCGTCTTTCGGACCGGATCG
Source organism: Desulfogranum mediterraneum DSM 13871 (assembly GCF_000429965.1). Taxonomy (GTDB): domain Bacteria; phylum Desulfobacterota; class Desulfobulbia; order Desulfobulbales; family Desulfobulbaceae; genus Desulfogranum; species Desulfogranum mediterraneum. The sequence goes on along the minus strand of NZ_KE387004.1, from coordinate 300,519 downwards.
AACCCCGCTTGCTGGCCTCGGCAGGGATGGTGGTCACGGTGATCGGTGTTTTCTTGCTGACCCTGATCGGCTCGCAGACCCCGGTCGGGCTGATCATAGCCGACCTGGCCCTCTTGGGGATCGGCTTTGCCCTGTTCAGCTCGCCCAATATGAGCGCCATCATGGGTGCGGTGGAGCCGCGCTATTACGGTCTTGCCTCCGGGGCCGTGGCCACCATGCGACTGCTGGGACAGATGTTCAGCATGACCCTGGCCACCCTGGTCCTCTCCATCATGGTCGGTCAACAGGCCATTACCCCGGGAATCTATGGGCCGTTTTTGGAAAGCATCCATCTGGTCTATACCCTTTCCGCCCTCTTTTGTTGCCTGGGGGTCTACTTTTCCTGGTTTCGCGGTGCCATCCATGAAAGCCCGAGCAAGATCGCTGCCCAGGATTAATGCCCCCTGTGCTCCTTACTCCCCGTGGTCAGCAGAGCAGAGCCTCTGCGGGGCGCTGGGCGGGTGTTGATCAGCATAATTTGGCACCCAGGGGAACCTCCTGATCAGGGACGCAGAGGGCCACGACCCCTTCCCTGTTGTGAAAGCCGGTTATCAGGCACTCGGACATCAGCGGCCCGATCTGTTTGCGGGGGAAATTGACCACCCCCACCACCAGCCGTCCCTGCAGTTCCTCCGGGGTGTAGAGCTCGGTGATCTGGGCGCTTGATTTTTTGACGCCGATCTCCTCGCCAAAATCCACCTGGAGGATATAGGCAGGTGAGCGGGCCCCTGTGAAGATTTCTGCACCGATGATCCTGCCCACCCGTAACTCTACCTGTTCAAAATCAGACCAGCTGATGGTTTCCATGCTTCTGCTCCTTGTTGGTTGCTCGTTTCTCTTTGCCTTCAGGGGACAGACATTAGCTAATCCAGAGGAAGCTGTCTTGAACAAAGTTGACATGGAGAGAGGCACCCTTGCCCGGACAGGTGCAGAGAGACCAAGGACCGCCCCTGCCAGGTGGCGTTGAACTTCTTTCAGCTCTGTTTCTGACGGAGATAGGAGCCTGGGGTCAGGCCATAGCGCCGTTTAAACCTCCTGGTGAGATGGCTCTGGTCGGCAAAACCCGCCAGGAGGGCAGCCTCTGCGATGGGCTGACCGCTGTCCAGGAGTTGCCGGGCCCGCTCAAGACGCAGTTGAACGAGGTAGGCATGGGGCGACATTCCCAGCTGCTCACGAAACAGCCGGATGAGATGAAAGGCGCTACAGTCGCTTATACCGGCCAGGATTTCCAGGGAAAGCTCTTCATCCAGCCCGGCCCGCATAGAGTCAACGACCCTGTTCAGCCTCTTGCTAGCCTTGCCGGTACTGCCATGATCCAACTTTTCCCTGAAGTTGGCTTGTCTGATGGATGTAAAGAGGGAGAGCAACAGTTCATCAATCAGAAGCTGATCCCGAGCAGTGATGATTGCCTGATGGAGGGTGATGGTCTTTTGCCAGCATCGCCCATCCCGGACGACTACCGTCGGGAGCAAGGAACCGCCCCAGGAACTCCCGCTGAGGAGTTTCTCCAGATAGCTAAAGAATTTCCGGTCCAGGTAGAGACTGCGCAGGTGTCGTTTTGCCGGGGTGCAGGCGTGGTTGGCGTGGACCACCCCAGGCTCTATGATGCTGACCCACCCTGGCTGGAGGAGTGCTGACCGACCTTGGAGGTGATACTGTTCAGCGCCCTCAGAGTTGACCCAGAGTACATGGCCCTCATGGATGTGGTCTTCAAAGACAAATTCGGATCTACACGAGAGTGCCATAATCCCCGGAGAGAGGGGCGAGCGATAGTGAAGAGGTTCTTTCATCCTGAGCGAATGGGGTCTGGAGGTATGGTGTGCGGGCATCTAATGGGCTGAACGATCGCTGCTGGAGGAGTGAATTCGCCCACTCTTTACTGTTCCGGATACGGTCTCCACTCTCCGGGGTGAGCTCAAGCCCGAGGTAGGAGGCGTTTTCTTAAAGCCCCTCCCTGTTTCCGCCAGGGCTGGGCCTCTCTGGAAAAAAGGAGCAGCCACACTTACTGTTACTGTATGGGGGCAGCACGTCCCTGCCTGGTATCTCTAGCACAGTGGAGCACGATTATGAAACGGAAAAGTAGAGACACCTACAAGGGCTGGGCGATCTCGGTGACCGCGGAGAGTACCATGTGTGCCAGGTTTGTTTTGATATTACAGATCCTGATGGTCACTGCCAACATGTCTCCATGGGTGGTGACAGCGAACAGCGTGCCCTGGAGCGGGCCAGGGAGATGATCGACCTGGAACTGGCCCTGGTTGACCGGGGCTGAACTCTGTGTGGGCCTCTTTAAGGTACCTTGAAAAATGAGATTTTTCGATCAAGGTCAAGGCGCGCGATAAATTTTACCGCAGGCATACATCTGATATTCCGAGGGTGAAATTTTGAGTGCAACGCCGAGATTGGAAGAAAAAGCAATTTTTCAAGCTGGCCTCTAGTCCAGCCAAGGGCTGTCCCTCTTTGTCACGCGTACAGCAACGTTGAAAGCCTTTTTTTTTTCAGGATCGGGGATATCCTTCTCCAGAGAGCACGGTTCAGCCTTTTTGCCGGAAACAGGGCTTCAAGGAAGATCCCTTCTGGTGTATACAAAACGGTGGTTGGAACTCTTTCACCTGTCAGAATTAACCTGTTGTACGGTATCTTGACGAGGTGTAGACGAGGTGTACTTTTGTCCGCTTTCAAGCCGTGAGACAATGTGCTCCAGTTATATATTCAATATTCCAAGGGTAAATGGTTAAGCATAAGGTTGAGCATAAGCCGTGCCTGGTCGAAAAACCAATGGTTTAAGCCGTCCTTTGGCTTCCTGGGGAGGGAGAGGTATCATGCAGCACCAGCTAAGCGATGTCTATAAGGGCTGGGCCATTGCAGTGAAGGCCGAGGCAAAGATGTGTGCCAGGTTCAGCTTTGAGATCATCAGTCCCAGCGGCTACCGTCAGTATGTGGCCATGGGTGGGGAGAACAGAGAGCGCGCCCTGGAGCGGGCCAGGGAGATGATCGATCTGGAACTGGCCCTGGAGGATGATTCCTGAGCAGCAGTGAGCAGGTGTCTGTCCCAGCCAGAGAGGAAAATGGGGTGCTGATCAGACTTCACTCCTCCTTGGAACTCGGGACGCTCCAAGGTACCCCATAAGCTAAAAAAAGTGTGCTCGCATTCTTGGCGATAAAGGGGCAGAGCCCATAACAATCAAGACAGTGGCTGGTGAGCTGTCTGCCTCCGCCACTGTCTGAGCTGTTCGCTGGTGGCGGTGGCCCCGCCGCAGACCACCACCAGCACCGTCCTGTAGCGTTCCAGGAGGGCAGTTTCTTCATAGGCTACAGCCAGGGCCGCACCGCAGGCCGGTTCCACCAGCAGGCGATGATCATCAAGGAAGCGTTCACAGGCAGAGAGGGCGCTTCTATCCGAGACCAGGGTCGTGGTGACGGGATGCCGGCCTACCCACTGCAGGGCCTGGGCACAGACCTGGTTGGCGCCCAGGGAGGTGGCCACACCGCTGATCTTGGCCAGCTTAACCAGCCTGCCTGCCTCCACCGCCCCATGAAAGGAGGCGGTGCCCTCGGTTTCTACGGCAATGATCGGCAGCTCGTCCCAGCCGTGTCTGTGCAAGCCCTGGGCCACTCCGCAGAGCAGTCCGCCACCGCCCACGGCAAGGATAATGGCATCGGGCTTGAGACCGGCGGCAGCGACCTCATCGATCAGGCCGGCATGGCCCTGCCAGAGCAGTGGGTCGTCAAAGGGATGGAGAAAGGCATCGTTTTTGCCCAGCAGGGAGAGGGCAAGTTCGTTGGCCTCCTGCCAGCTGGCCCCATGGACCCGTACCTCGGCCTGTTCACGTGCCAGCAGTTCTGTGGCTCGCTCAGGGGTCGTCTCCGGCACCACCACGGTCACCGGGATCTCCAGCCGGCGTCCTGCGTAGGCGGTGGCCAGGCCGGCGTTGCCGCCGGATGAGGAGATAAAGCGGCGGGCACCCTGGCGGGCATAGTGTGTACAGGCATGGCCGACGCCGCGCAGTTTAAAGGAGCCCGAGGGCTGGAGGGCCTCCAGCTTGAGCCAGACGCTTCGTCGGCTCTCCAGGCTCAAGGCCCTGGAAGGGAGCAGTGGTGTTTCAATATGGAGGTTCATGGCAGGGGTGGTCCTGGCAGCTTATGCAGCTTGCCCTGGCAGGGGCAACCTTGCTTTGCGTGGGAGCAACTGAGCCTTACTCGCTCCATGGAGCTTACTGGTCGCTGTTGAATTGCGGAGTTCTCTTTTCCAGAAAAGCGGCCATGCCCTCGGCCTGTTCAGAGCCGGCAAAGAGGTGGGCAAAGAGAACACTCTCGTGGGGGATGGCCTCATCCCTGGTCATGTTCATGCCGCTGCGGATGGCCTCCTTGGCCAGGCTGAGTGCAGCGGGGCCGTTGGCCATGATGGCCTGAGCTGTTTCCCGGGCATGGTCCAGGAGTTTGTCCTGGGGGAGAACCAGGTTGACCATGCCCCAGGCCTCGGCCTGGCGGGCATCAATCATTCTGGCGGAGAAGATCAGCTCACGGGCACGGTTGGGGCCGATGAGTCTGGGCAGGTTCTGGGTGCCGCCAAAACCTGGGATTACCCCCAGGCTGAGCTCGGGCAGAGCAAAGCGGGCATTTTCGGCGGCGTAGATAAAGTCACAGGCCAGGGCCAACTCCAGGCCGCCGCCCAGGGCGTAGCCATTGACCACGGCAATGACCGTTTTGTCGAGTCGTTCCAGCAGTTGTATCAACCGCTGCCCCTTGCGGGAGAACTCCAGGGCCTGGCCGGGGCTCATGGCCGCCATCTCTCCAATGTCTGCTCCGGCCACAAAGGCCCTGTCGCCGGCACCGGTGATCAAAACCACCTGGACCGCCCGGTCCTTTTCCAGTTCAGTTACCAGTTCTGTCAGTTGCGCCAGCAGCCTGCTGTTGAGTGCGTTGAGACTCTGGGGGCGATTGATGGTGATGGTACAGATGCCATCTCTGGTGTGGGGGAGGAGGATACGCTCAGCCATGGATGTCCTCGCTGTTGATGCTGTTTTTGGATGAGAGACCGGACCTTAGCCAGGCAGATGATAGCTCGTATCCTACCCGCGGCTCTGCGAAGCGGCAAATAAAAGATGTAAAAGAAGGAAAAGATTTGGCCATGGTATAATCTCTGCCATCGATGCTATAATGTTCATTGAAAAGGTAGTATCTGTGTCTGATCGAGCCGTGGCCGCTCAGATGAGGATACCCCACCCGGTCCTTGGTCCTTAGTCCTTAGAGGGAAGTCCTCTGTCAGGGACCTCAACGAGGAGGAGAGAGATGACCAGCCCAGTCCGTGTCCCCGTGCAAGCTGTCTTACCCCTCATGGCTGCTGCCATTCTTCTAGTCAGCACTCTTGGCTGGGCCCAGTCCGACCCCCTGCCGTCATGGAACGAAACCCTGCCCAAGTTTCAATTGATCGATTTTGTGGTCACGGTCACCTCGGAAGGTTCTCCCGAGTATCTTGCGGTGGAGCAACGTATCGCGGTCTTTGATAATGACGGCACCCTCTGGGCGGAACAACCGCTCTATTTCCAGGTCTACTTTATCGCTGATCGGATTCGTGCACTTGCCTCCCTGCACCCCCAATGGCAGAGGCAGGAGCCCTTTGCCTCGGTACTGCGGGGTGAACTCCATCAGGCCTTCTTTGGGGAGGCTGACCACTTCAGAAAACTGTTGCTGGCCACCCATGGTGGCATGAGCGAGGCCGAGTTCCAGCAGCAGGTCAGTGACTGGATTGCCACGGCCAGGCATCCCCAGAGCGGTAAACTGCTCACCGAGATGGTCTACCGGCCCATGGTGGAACTGCTCGACTATCTGCGGGCCAATGGTTTTAAAACCTTTATCGTCTCAGGCGGCGGCCTGCAGTTCATGCGACCCTGGAGCGAGCAGGTCTACGGCATTCCGCCGGAGCAGGTGATCGGCACCACCGTGAAGACCAGCTATGAACAGCGTCAGGGCCGGCCAGTGATTCGCCGGCAGCAGCAACTGGATTTTTTTAACGATAAAGCAGGAAAGCCGCTGGCCATTAACCACCACATCGGTCGGCGCCCGGTCATGGCCTTTGGCAATTCAGACGGTGATTTTCAGATGCTTGAGTGGGTGACCAGCGGTCAGGGACCTCGACTCGGCCTGCTGGTGCACCACACCGACGGCAAACGCGAGTATGCCTATGATCGTGATTCAGAGATCGGCAGGCTTTCCCAGGCCCTCGACGAGGCGGCCAAACGTAACTGGCAGGTGGTGGATATCAAGGAGGATTGGAATCGGGTCTTTGTCGATCCCAGGGGGCAGGAGCAGTGAAGGGGGGTGGCTGAGCGGCTCTTTTTGATCGAGCTAACTTGTCCCAACTCCAATAAACCTTATAGTAGAAGACACAGGATCATTTGGGCAGAGCGGGCTATGTTTCCACCTCGTGTCAATATACCCTGCATCCCGATGGTCCACCTGCCAGTGGTGAACAGCCAGAGCACGCTTCAAGGTTCCCCTGGGAACCCTTGCCGGGAGCTCATCCAGCTCTCGGCGTTGAGGGCTCTTCACCCGGTTCTATCCTTGCCAAGAAGAGGTACTGTTATGAAGATGCAAAAGGATATGGTCGATTCCTTCCTGATGACCCATCGCACGTTTATGGATAACCTGAACCAGTCGTTTGAGATTATAGAACATGATATCCAGGAGAGCGCCGAGTTCGGCAGCGAATGTAACGATGAGTGGTGTTCCGCCCTGGAGAGTTCCTTGGATGAACTGGCCAAGTACATCTACTCCATCAGCGAACCCCGCTGGTTACCGGATGAGGATTCCAAAAGAATCCATGAGATGCGGCAGAGGCTCCATGATCTCTATGCCCAGTTCAAAGGGATGAGCTCCGGAGCGACCCACTGATCCCCCCAAAAAAATCTCCCTGGTCAGCCGGCGATTCCCTATCCCAAGGTCTCGCCGGTGGGACCTGCCCCCTGGTCCTCATCCTTACTTCATGGCCATCACCCTGGTGCCGTCGGAGATGGAGGATTCCGGGGCCATAACCACCGTCTCTCCCAGCTGAACCCCGGCCACGATCTCGGCCTTAAAATCATTGATCAGCCCCACCTGGACAGTACGCAAGCGGGCACGTCCGGCCACCACCGTGTAGAGCTGCCACTGACCCTTGCTGCCGTGGAAGAGGGCGGTCCTCGGTACCAGGATCACCTTCGGCTTCTGAGCGGTGATAATCCGGACCCTGACCCGATAGTTCAAGCCGAGTCCTTGTCCTGATCTTGCCAGGGATTCCATGCCTTGGCTGGTAAAGACGATCTTCACCCGCACCCGCTGCTCTTCAACCCCCAGAGAAGAGATCTTGGTAAAGGCCTCCGGTTCCACCAGCCGCACCCTGCCCGCTATCCGTGCCTCTCCGACGGCCCCGCCAAAGATCTCCACCGGATCGCCGGGCTCAATCCGAACCGCATCCTCGGTCAGGATTTCGGCTGCGATCTCAAGTTCCTCCAGGTTGCCGATATCCAGCAGGGGCTCACCCGGGGTCATCACCCGCTCGTTCCAGACGTGGCGTTTGAGGATGGTCCCGGAGACCGGGCTCTTGACCAGGGTACGCTCCAGGTTACGCTGGACATAGCCGGGCAGCAGGTCCATGATGGACTGTAGGGATTCACTCATGTGGAGCATGGCCTGGCTCTCTTCGATTTTGACCGCAGCATCCAGGTAGAGGTGCCTGGATTCCCGCTCCTGTTTTTCACTAATGGAGCGGGTCTTCAACAGCTTCTGGTCGGCCTGCCACTCCCACTGGGTATAATCACGGCGGATTTCGCTGGCCTTGACCTCCGCCCGGGCTGCCTCCACCCACTTGGCCACGGCCTTGATGATGTCCCGGGTCTCCTGGGTGGCATCCTGCCAGTCGGCATCATCCAGCCGGGCCACCAAGGCACCGGCCTTGACCTGGTCCCCCTCTTGGACGGTCATGGGCAGGACCCGTCCCTGCATGGGCATGGTCAGGTGATAGATGTGGGGCAGGCTGGTCTGGCCACGTTCCTCGATATAGGCCTGGATGGTTCCCTGGACGGCAACCGCCAGGCGGGCAGGGGCCTGCTGGTGGAGCTTGGCATAGATGGTCAGAGTGATCAGGACCAGGGCGGTGAGGCTACCCCCTGTCCAAACCCAGCGACGTTTTTTTGCTGCTGCCATGGTTCTTTTTCCTCAAGCTACAGGTCCCCTCGGCCAGGAGAGCCGAGGGGGTACCCTGGTTAGGGGGTACTCACTCTTTCAGGCTCAGGGCTTCCAGCCAGTTTTGCCGGCCCAGGGTTCTGATTACCACGATTTGGGAGAGCAATACAAAGAGGAACGCCAATCCCAGGGTGTAGAGCGGGCTCATGGGCGCCAGGTGAGCTGGGAAGCTGTAGGCATCAGTGCTGAAGGCCTGCATAGAGGCCTTCAGCAGCCAGTAGCCCAGGGGCAGGCCAGCCAGGGTGCCGCTCAGGTTGTTGACCAGGTTTTCCCGCAAAAATATCCTGGCCACCTCATGGCTGAAGTAGCCCATGGCCCGGAAGGTGGCCATCTCCCGTTGACGCTCGGCTATGGCAATCAGGGTGGAGTTGAGAATGGCACCGAAGAAGATCACCCCTGCCAGGAGAATCATGATTACAGCCGAAAAGCGCATGGCCCCGTTGAGCTGTTTGTTCAGGGCCTGCCGCTGTTCCCCCAGATCAGTCAGGCTCTCCAGGCCGGGCATGGCCCTGATGGCCGTCATGAAGCCTTGTCTCTGTGCAGGGGTATGGCTGGCCAGGATCCGGACCTCATTGAGCACCCCCTCTGTCCCCAGCACCCGGTTGAGCCAGTGGAAATCAGCATAGACCACCAGACCCAGCATACTCTCCATGGACTGGATCACCGGTAGCCTGCGGCTGAGCTGTTCCCCCTTTACCGGCACCACCTCCACCAGCTCACCGGGCCGCAGCTGCAGCTGTTCCATCAGCCGGGTGGTCATCAGCAGGCCGGTAGCCGGCAGACCAATGGGACGCCCCTGGTCATCCACCGGGGTGGTCAGGCTGCTGCCCCGGTGGATGGCCATGATCACCCCCCGTTTCAGCCGATTGTTTCGCCTGAAGGTGCAGGCCAGGTTGAGCACCGGTTCCGCCCGGTTCACCCCGGGTAGACGACGGACCGCGTCAAGCCCGGAGCTGCTCAGCTCGTCATGGAAGCTGAGGTGGTAGTCGCTTCGCAGGACCCGTTCAAACTGGAGGCGTACCATCTGGTCCATGGAGTCGACAAAGCCAAAGGCCAGGACCACGATACTGCTCCCCAGGGCCGCGGAAAACATGGCAATGGCGGTGCGTCCCTTGTTGCGGAGCAGGCCGCGGAGGATCATCTGCCACTGGGCATCCAGGCCGGTCCACCAGCCTTGAAAGCGCTCCAGGAAGACCGCTCCACCCAGGGGCGGCGGCGCCTGGCGCATGGCCTCGGCAGGCTCCAGGGCCATGATCCGGCGTACCCCCCTGATGGTTCCCAGGATGGCGAAGAGCAGGGCAATCGCGATGCCGGTCAGCTGGAGATCAGGATAAAGCTGGCTGGTCAGCTGGGGGAAGGTGAAGTAGCGGACATACATCCTGGTCATGGCATCCCCCAGCAGGTAGCCGAACAGGCAGCCCAGCAGACCGCCAACCAGGCCGGTGACCGCGGCAAAGCGGAGGAAGTGGTGCATCAGCTCCCGGTTGTCATAGCCGATGGCCTTGAGGGTCCCGATGACGGTTCGTTGCTGCTCGGCCAGGCGAATCATCAGGACGTTGAGCACCAGGGCGGCCACGATCAGGAAGAACAGGGGAAAGATAACAGCCGTGTTGAGCAGCTGTTTCATCTCGCCATCCAGGACCATGGGGGAAAACTGTTCCTGGCGCGGGATGCCGCTAAAGACTCCATGGGGTTTCAGCCTGGCGGCCAGGGCCTCGACCATGACCTTGCTTTCTGCCCGTGCCCCCGGGGCCAGCAGCCCGACCACGCTGTTGCAGCCGCTGTGAAAGCCAAAGCTGTCTTCGGCAAAGCTGCGTTTGATAAAGAGCAAGCCATAGCTGCCAGGTTCATCCACCATGCTCCCGGGCGAGGCCAGGTAGACAAACTCGGCGCTGATGGCCGTGCCCGTGACCACCAGTTCCCTGCGCCGGTTGTTGAGCACCGCCATGATGGTGTCCCCGGGCCGGATCCTGCGGGCCTGGGCGAATTTATCCGAGACAATCACCTCGTTGGCTCGGCCCGGGCTGAAGTAGGTGCCCTGACGGAGGATGATATTGTTGATCACCGGGGCCGGTTGGTCGGGCAGGGAGAGGAGCGTGGCCCCGATGGGTTTTTCCGCCCCGGGCAGGTCCAGCATCACCTGGAACTGGATACGTTCGCGGATCTCGGAGATGCCGGGGATGGCGGCCAGCCGCCTGACCTCTTGGACCGGTGCCTTTTTGAGGTCGAGCCAGAAATCAGCCAGCCGGCAGGAGGAGTAGTAGCTGGATCTGGCATACTCCAGGTTGCGGGCCGTGGACAGCATCCCCACGAAACAGCCGATGCCCACGGCGATGATAGCGCTGACCGCCAGCAGCAAGACCAGGTTGTGGCGGATATCCCGGACAAGTTTGCGGTTCAGGGCGTTCATGACCAGTCCACCGCTCCGGCAGGCAGGGGATCTGCAGTGGTGATGATCTCAGCGATGACCCCGTCGGCGATGATGGCGGTGCGGTTGGCCAACTGGGCCATGGCCGGGGCATGGGTGATCATCACGATGGTGGTGCCGGTCTCGCGGTTGATCTTCTGGAGCAGCTCCAGGATCATGATGGTGTTCTCCTGATCCAGGGCCCCGGTGGGTTCGTCGCAGAGCATCAGTTCGGGCCGCTTGGCCAGGGCCCGGGCAACGGCGACCCGTTGCTGCTCGCCGCCGGAGAGCTGGGAGGGGAAGTGGTGCAGCCGATCAGCCAGGCCAACCAGCTCAAGGGCGGCCGCCGGCTCCATGGGCCGGGCCGCGATCTCCGTGGCTGTGGCCACGTTTTCCAGGGCCGTGAGGGTGGGGACCAGGTTGTAGAATTGAAAGACAAAGCCGATGTGGTCCCGCCGGAAGCGGGTGATCTCTTGCTCGTCCAGGCCGGTGAGATCCCGATTGTTAAAGCTGATGAAGCCCTGGCTGGGCTGGTCGATGCCGCCGATCAGGTTGAGCAGGGTGGACTTTCCTGAGCCCGACTCCCCCTTGATGATCAGCAGTTCCCGGGCAAGGATCTCCAGGTTGATGCCCCGGAGGACATGGACCTTTACCTCGCCCACGGTAAAGGTGCGGTGTACATCTTTCAACTGCATCAGTACCTTGTTTGCTGCCACGGTATACCCCAGGAAGAAATCAGGACGCCGGTTTGCTCTCGGCCAAAAACAGCGGCCAGTGCCTCGAGCGGTTCATTGGCCCAACAGAAACAGCTCCATACTCAACTGTATCCTTAAAGGTCATGATTGCAAAGGGGATCGTTACCCCGTCCCTGGCTGGAGAAAGAGTCATCCGGGCTTGCGTCTGAGAAGAATCGGTTTATCGTGTCCGTTCGCTGCCCTCCGAAAGGTGCTGAGGCGGCCAATGAATTATCGAGAAGAGGAAACATGGAAACCTATCTGATAGCAGCACTCTGCTGGGGGATCGGCGGGGTGATCAACGGCGTGACCGGCTTTGGCCTGGCCCTGATCGCCATGCCCCTGTTCTCCCAATATGTGGACCTGGGCTATGCCGTGCCGGCCGGGACCCTGATCGGCCTGAGCATGAATCTGCAGATGGGCTGGACCTACCGGCGCAGCACCGATTGGCAGCGCCTGCGGCCGCTCCTGATCGGCGCCCTGCCCGGAGCGATCATCGGGGCAACGGTGCTCAGCCACATGCCTGAAGCCGGGATCAAGATGATCATGGGAATCTTCCTGCTCGGCTACGCCCTGTGGAGCCTCTTCTTTCCCAAGGTACGGGCCCGCGCAGTCTCTCCCCGCTGGGGCTATCTTGCCGGGCTCTGCTCCACGGCCATCGGCACCGCCTTTGGCATGGGCGGACCGCCCACCATCGTCTATACCACCCTGGCGGGCTGGTCCCAGGAGGCGGTCAAGGCAGGGATCGCCTCTTTCTTTCTCTGCGCCGGCATGGTCATGGTCGTGGTACAGCTGGCCTATGGGCTGCACTCTCTGACCTCCCTCTCCTACGTTGCGGTCTGTGCTCCTGCCGTCGCCCTGGGCTGCCGAGGCGGGATTCTCCTCTCCCGTCGGCTGGCTGAGCGCTCCTACCGGACAATGATATTCCTGCTCCTGGTGATGATGGCCCTGGTGATCCTCTATCGGGCTGTTTTCCAGCTTTAGCTCCTTCTGCTTTTCCCAAGACACCGGCAGCTTGAAGTCATTATGGATCTATTTATTCACGCCTTTACCGTGAATGAACAGTCTCATCATTCAAGATAGCCCATCTGCAAATGGTATAAATACGCCGCCGCTTGCTGCCGATAAGAAGAGCAGAGTCCTGACGGTTGTACCGCTCAACGAGGTGCAGCCATGGTAGCCTGGTATTGGCTGTCCCCTTACATTAGCCTTACATCACCTTTGGATCCAGAGGTCATCTCAGAACAACATCCACTCCAACAGAGGAGGAATTCATGATCATTGCTGCGACTGCGGTCAGCATGGATGCAGCACGTGTCTACAAGGAAGTAGAACAACAGAAAACGAGCACCGCCCCCCTAGCCATCGCTTCATCGAGTACTCCTGCCAATGATTTCAGTGCTCGCTTCTCCAACCTTATCTCCACAGCAACCTCAAGCCGCGTCCAGAGCAGTTCCGTGGTAACGCACCCGGCCGGCCGGGAGAATGATCATTGCGAAGAGCCTGCCCTGCTCCTCTCGACCCTGACTGAGCAGCTTATCGGTCAGCAGGTGACTGTCAACGATGTTGTTCAGGAACTGAAATCCCCGGCTCCCCCTGGCATAGACCGTCCCGCTGAACTCGGCTTTTCCGTACGCAGGGCCGAGTTGGTTCATCATAGCATTTTCACCCAGCAGGAGCAGATCAGGGTTTCGGCAGGCGGCAGTGTGCAGACGGCTGACGGTCGGGAGATTTCCTTTACCTTTGGCCTGGAGATGGAGCGGCAGTCCGTCAGCGTGCAGTCGACTTCCCTGGGACTGGCACCGCTCTTCATCGATCCCCTGGTGCTCAACTTTGGAGGCAATCCACCCTTTATGAGTGATAGCTCCTTTCAGTTTGATCTGAACGGGGATGGGGTGGAGGATGAGCTCGCCTGTCCGGGAAGCGGTTGCGGCTTTCTGAGCTTTGATCGCAACAGGGACGGGATCATCAATGATGGTCTGGAACTCTTTGGTCCGAGCAGCGGCTCCGGATTTGGAGAGCTTGCCGGCTTTGACAGCGATGGCAACCAGTGGATTGATGAACAGGACCCCATCTTTGCCAGGCTTCAGGTCTGGATGATGGGGGACCATGGTGAGGGGCAGTTGCTCAGCATGAAGGAGGCCGGCGTGGGTGCGATCTCCATCGGCCATGTGGGCAGCCGCTTTACCCTGGAAAGCAGCACCGGCATGGTGGTCGGCCAGGTCAAGGCCAGCGGGATCTTTCTCAGCGAGGCAGGTGAGGTCCGTTCCCTCCAGGAGATAGACCTGGCAACACCGACCCCTCGCAGCAACATCTATGGTGACCGCCAGGAAGCAGGGGCGGTTGCTGAACTGGATCAGGCCATTGTTGCCATGCGGCAGATCATCGAGCTGCAGCGATTCCAACTCAGGATGCTGCTTGCCAGAGGCAGGATGGGACAAGGCCGGGACAACAGGCCGGAAGCGCTGGCCCAGCTCTTTGAGCAGCTGGATCAGCGACGGCAGGCCTCCCTGTCCTCGCTTCTTGTTCCCAGGGTCGAAGAGCCTCGCCCGTTGGCGGTAGCGCAGCCGGAGGAGGTCATCCCCCCGCTTGAGGACTCGGTCCCTGTTCGCTCACTACAGAGCTAGGCGCCCGGCCCCAGCAGCGTGAACAGTCCTTTTCCCGGAGCACAAGCTCCGGGAAAGTAGCGGGGCCCTTTGGGAGGCGGGAGGCCTTGTGCTTCGCCCAGCCCCGGGCAGTCTCGGCCGAGGATGAGGACAAGAGTCTGCTGTGATCCCCCCTAGGGGATAAGCCTGCCGTGGGGGTCTCTCCTGGGATGGCCCAGCTTTTCATCCAGGTATTCGATGGTCTCTCCCTCCCGGATATGCTCCAGGTGGTGGGCCGTGCTGTGCAGCTGGTCTTTGGGGGTGCCGATCTGGGCCAGGTAGGACTCCCATAGGCGGTGGGCCCGCAGCACCTTGTCCGCCTCCACCTGGCCGTCGGCGGTCAGGGCATAACCTTCTTCCGATGCGGCCAGGAGGCCGTCCTGGACCATCCGCTGCAGGGCCTTGTTGAGGCTCTTGGCCGGTTCCTGGACATAGGTGCGGATTGTTTCCAGCGGGGTCACCCCCTCGTTTCTGAGGATGGTGGTGAGCACGTCCTCCACCACCTGTTGGGGTACCATTCGCTTCAGCCGCAGCCAGCGGGCCAGCAGCCCGTACTTGGGGGCCAGGGCCAGGACCACCAGAAACTGGAGGGTACAGAAGAGCATGATCGCCCCGCCGCCGGCAGAGTCCAGCCAGACGCAGAGAAAGAGGCCCCCCACCACGCTGGTCACTCCGAATATCCCGGAGAGGATCATCATCCGGTCCAGCCGGTCGCTTAAGAGGTAGGCCGTGGCCGCCGGGGTGATCAACAGCCCCACCACCAGGATGACCCCCACCATGCTGACCGCACTCACCACCACCAAAGAGACGCAGGTGGTCAGCACATAGTCGAGAAAGAGTACCGGCAGGCCGATGGAGGCTGCCATCACCGGGTCAAAGGTGGCGAGCTGAAAATGCCTGAAAAAGAGGATGATGATGCTCAGGACCACCACCGCGGTGAAGGCGCTTACCCAGAGGTCGGTGTCAGCCACCCCCAGGATATCGCCCATGATAAAGTGCATCAGGTCGATGTGGATGTAGTGGCGGAAGATGGAGACCGCCACCACCCCCAGGGCAAAGATCCCGGTATACATGATGCCGATGGTGGTATCCTCCTTGATCCGGGAGACCCGGGAGACAAAACTGATCAGCGCCACCGTGGCGATGGCCGCAATCAGCGAGCCCAGCAGCATCCCCGGGGCATGGGCCTCGTAACCGAAGAGCATCTTCATCACCAGGTAGCCGCCGGCAACTCCTGCGATCATGGCATGGGAGAGGGCGTCCCCCAGAAAGGCCATCCGCCGGAGTACCACCAGGCACCCTACCACTCCGGCAACCACGGCAACGATGGAGCCGCCGATCAGGGCCTTCTGAAAATAGGTCTCAGTCAGTGGTGCAAGAATCGCATCGAGCATCAGCCTTCCCCCCTCTTTGTCAGGTCACTGAAAATGCGGAGCCGCCCCTCATAGACCTTGCTCAGCAACTCTTCCTCCAAGACCGCCTCGGGAGGGCCGTAGGCGTAGAGACGCTGTTTGATCAGCAGCAGCTTGTCAAAGTACTCGCCGGCCGTGGCCAGGTCGTGGTGAACCACCACCAGGGTCTTGCCCACCTCCTTGGCCCGGCCCAACACGTCCAGGATGGCCCGCTCCGTGGCTGCATCCACCCCGGCAAAGGGCTCATCCAGCAAGAGGATCTCACTCCCCTGGGCCAGGGCCCTGGCCAGGAAGACCCGTTGCTGCTGGCCGCCGGAGAGCTCGCCGATCTGGCGATCTGCAAAGTCCGCCATCCGCACCATCTCCAGGGCCTCGACAGCCGCCTGCCGGTCTCTTTTCCGGGGGCTGGTATACCAGGGGATCTTCTGATACCTGCCCATCAGGGCGACCTCCTGGACCGTGATCGGAAAATCCCAGTCCACCGATCCCCGCTGGGGCACATAGGCCACCTGCCCCTTGACCCGCTGGACATTCCGGCCGTTGATCAGCACCGAACCGATATCCGGTTTGACAAAGCCGAGGATCGCCTTGATAAAGGTGGATTTGCCGGCACCGTTGGGACCGATCACCCCCACCAGCTGATCCGGCTCGATGCTCACCGAGACATCGAGCAGTGCCGCCCGGGCATGGTAGCTGACGGTGAGGTGTTCCACATCGATGGCGTTGGCCCGTTTCTTGTGATTTGCAGCAGTGGGGTGGTCAGTGGTCATGGCTCTCCTCCTTCGCTGTCAGGGCAAAGTGGATGGTTCCGGAGACCAGGGAGCCCTGGCTGCTCCAGAGGGTGGTATCAACCACCCTGACCCCGGCCCGGGCCAGCTGCACCCGCATCCCATGCTCCAGGCTGCCTTCGCTCAGCGGCGGGCTTGCCGCAAGGTAGATCTCGTTGTCGCCCATCACCAGCCCCTCAACCCCCTCCAGGGTCCAGGGGATGCCCCGGTTGAGCTGATCCGCAGGCACCGGCAGGAGCCGGCCGTTGAGCCGCAGCTCCAACGCCACAGGGCCGCTATCCTCGGTCTGGAGGGCAAAGGGATCGGCTTCGCTGGAGAAGGTCGGGGTCAGCTTGAGGGAGTAGACCTCTTTTGCCAGGGTCAGGGTCGGGTTGCGGATCACGATCTCGGCTTCGGCCGCCTGCCGCTGTCTGCTATAGGACCAGAGCCCGCCGATGATTACCAGCCAGATCAGGAGGGTGAGGATAAATCGCATCAGGTCACCTTAGGTGTGGGGGATTATTGAAGCGCATTGACAATCAAGAGCACGTTTTCCCGGAGCATGCCGATATAGGTCTCCCCGGCGCTGCCGGCCGGCCCCATGGAGTCTGAGTAGAGTTCACCGCCGATGGCTACCCCGGTTTCCTGGGCAATCTCCCGGATCTGTTTGGGATTGATGGTGGTCTCCACAAAGATGGCCGGAGCCCCGGACTCCTTGATGGACTGCACCACCTTGCGCCGTCGCTCCGGGGTGATGCCGGCGCCCACCTCGGCACCCGTGGACCAGCCCACCGGGGCAATGGAGAGGAAGTCGTTGCCTGGGTTGAACTTATATTCCCGGCAGAAGTAGTTGAAGGCATCGTGGGTGGTCACCAGGATCCGTCGGTGGGGAGGAATGCGGCTGACCTGCTCCCGGATCCAGGCATCCAGGACCCGCAGTTGCTGGAGGAAGAGTCGGGTCCGGGCCTGATACTCCGCCCTGTTGGCCGGATCAAAACCGCTGACCGCCTTGAGGATATTGTTGACGTAGAGGGCGGCGTTACGCGGGGAGAACCAGGCATGGGGATCCATGATGGCCTCCTCGCCCTCACCCACCAGCAAGGGCGCCAGTCCCGTAGTGGCGGTGACCAGGGGCTTGTCCGCATCCCTGGCCAGGGTGGCCATCCAGCTCTTGCCTTCCAGATGGAGGCCGTTTTCCATGCAGATATCGGCCCGGAGCACCAGCTGGACATCGTCGGGTGTGGGTTGGTAGGTATGGGGATCGGCACCCGGGGCGAGTACACTGATGACCTCGGCCCGGTCCCCCATGATCTGGCGGGTAAAATCGGCGATCTGGGTGGTGGAGGTGACGATCCGGAGCTTTTTGCTCGCTGGCTGTGCCTGCAGCGAAAGTGGAGAAAGGCTGAGGACAGAACAGAGCAGGAGCAGGAGCAGGGTTCTAATAACAGGTCTCATCTTTTATGCCTCTGTTGAGGTGAAATTGAGCTGAGGGGTTTGACGGCCCTGGGGCCTTGAAAGGGGGGGCAAGCTCCCCTAAGAATGTTTCTTAAACTGTAGCAGTGAAACCTGCCAAAAGTCCATGGTAATCTTCTATATTATTACCAGCTTGAGCCTGGAAAGGGGCTTGCTTTCCCTGGCTTCCCTGTTACGCCCATGGCGCGGGAAGGCTCTGCCGGCGGCTGGATGCAACCCAGGGAGGGGGCAGCTGATGGCGAGTCGTTGCAGCCCGCCTGCTCTGTCCCTCCCTGGTCGTATCCGGGATTCCGGACAGGGTTTTCTTGGGGGAGGCGCCAGGAGAAGAGGCGAGAGAAAAGGATTGACAAAAGGGAGCACAGTTCTATATTAATCGCTAAATGACGATATCTGAATGAGTGAAAGGGATGATGAAACCATTTATCAGGGTAATGAAAGCCCTCTCCGACCCGAACAGGGTGCGTGTGCTGAAGCTTTTGGAAGAGAGAGAGCTCTGTGTCTGTGAAATCCAAAAGCTCCTGGGGCTGGCCCAGTCCACAGTTTCCAAGCACATGAAACTGTTGGAAGATGCCGGACTGGTTGAACGATCCCGGCAGGGCACCTGGATCATCTATTGCCTGGCAGATGGTGGTGAATCGGTGTACGCGGAGAGTCTGCTCTCCCAACTCCGAACCTGGCTGGACGACGACCAGGAACTCAAGGAGATGCTCTCTGCCCTGCCCGAAGCATTGGTGATGCGCAGTTGCAGGCCCAAAGATTAACTTAACTGAGTACACGATTATGGAAAAGTATCAAGTCGACGCCAAGGCGGGCGAGGCACAAGCCCTGATCCCGGGAAGACCTCTTGTTCTCGGTGCCATCGTTCTGGTGGCCTGGTACCTGCTCTACAGCCAACTGGAGCCCATTTCCCACTTTTTTGCCTACACCCTGGTCGGTCTTGAACCAGGCAGCCATCTTGGTGAGGCGATCCAGTTTTTTGTCTATGACACGCCCAAGGTGATGATGCTCTTGACGCTCATTGTCTTTGTGGTCGGCGTGATCCGCTCCTTTTTCACCCAGGAGCGCACCCGTAGCTACCTGGCTGGAAGAAGAGAGTCTGCCGGTAATGTCATGGCCGCCCTGCTGGGTATTGTTACCCCTTTCTGTTCCTGCTCCGCTGTGCCGCTCTTTCTCGGCTTTGTTCAAGCCGGTGTCCCTCTGGGGGTCACCTTTTCCTTTCTGATCGCCGCTCCGATGGTGAATGAGATAGCTCTGGTCCTCCTCTACGGTCTACTCGGCTGGAAGGTTGCAGCCCTCTACCTGGGGACGGGCCTCCTCATTGCCATGGTGGCGGGATGGGTGATCGGTCGTTTACGGTTGGAAGGATGGATAGAAGAGTGGGTCCAGGAGTTGCGGGCAGGTGAGGCCATCGTGATTGAGGAGAAGCTCACCTGGGCCAACCGGATTGAACGTGGTGGTGAGGCTGTACGGGATATTGTCGGTAAGGTCTGGCTCTATGTGGTGCTCGGTATCGGAGTGGGTGCCGTCATCCATGGCTATGTGCCTGAGGCCTTCATGGCCTCTATCATGGGAAAAGACGCCTGGTGGTCTGTGCCGGCCGCAGTGCTCGTCGGTATCCCGATGTATTCCAACGCGGCAGGCATCGTACCGGTGGTTGAGGCCCTTCTTGGCAAGGGAGCGGCCTTGGGCACTGTCCTGGCCTTTATGATGAGCGTAATCGCCCTGTCCCTGCCCGAGATGGTGATATTACGCAAGGTCCTGAAACCAAAATTGATTGTCGTTTTTATAGCGGTTGTAGGTCTGGGTATCCTCTTTACCGGCTACCTCTTCAACCTGGTTATCTGATGGGGAGTGCAGCGTAACCCGGCTGTTGCTGCCAATCCATTCCTTATATCTATTTTTAGGAGAATCCCATGGAAATCAAAGTATGTGGTCCCGGATGTGCTGCCTGTGAGCAGGCACAGAAAAATGTTGAGGCGGCTCTTGCCGCTCAAGGACGTGAGGCCACCGTAATCAAGGTGACCGATTTTCAGGAGATTGCCCAGATGGGTGTTTTCTCGACCCCGGCTGTGGTCATCGATGGTGAGGTCAAGTGTGTCGGCAGGGCTCCCAAGCAGGCTGAAGTGGAACAGTGGCTGGGCTAGCTCTTATGGGGCTGTTTTTGTTGCTGCCGGTAACCCGAACCTGATCTGCCGGACCCTTCTCAAGGACCGATAACGTCAGCTTAAGGCTACCTTGAAAAATGAGCTTTTTCGATCAAGATTAAGGCCTGCGAAAAAATATCACAGATATCTTGATGATATTTAAGTGATATTTTCTGAGCATACGGCAGAGCTTGGGCGAGATAACAACTCTTCAGGGTAGCCTTACGTCTGAATCGCTCCACCTTACTCGTTACATCCGGATGTACAAACTCTTGTCATCCTTACCTCCCCGCCGCAGGACTGATAACATTGATTGTATAAGGTCTTGCATGACTCTTCATCTGTGTCACAGAAATTCCAGTCTTCGAAACATCGATCCTTTCCGTTTTTACTGACACATTGCTCGTACTCGAGTCGGGCGATGCGGTTAGCTGTCTCGCAGTTCTGCTGCCTGAGGCGGACATTTTCCATACATTGCATCCGTGAGTTGTCACACTGAAAGACACAGGCTGTCCCTTCAGGTGAGCTCGGTCTGGTATAGGAGTAGTGGGTTTCATACATTGGTCCGCAGCCGGTTATAAAGACAAGGAGTCCGAATCCGAATAGTAGTTTCTTCAATGGTAGCTTTTTCCTGTTGAGGTTGGAGCGGCCGCTCCTTGTTGCCTGGAGGCTGCCCGAGGGAGCGGAACGGCCTGGAAATGAGATGATTAAACCACAGGCTTTATCTGGTGTCAAATTGAGATCTTAACTCTTGTTGCTTTGCGTGCTGTTGCTTGAGCCCTTGTTCACCAGCTGTTCTCTCGGCAGCGTGCCAATGTGTTCAGCCGGCTATTTAGCGGTGCCAAAAATGAATATCTGAGCAGGGAGATCCTCCCGGCTAATGGGTCGGCAGATCCGGATAGCCCCGCATTTGTTTCCGGCTGTTCAGGTCGTGACAGGAAGGCTCGCCCTTGTCTGAGTTGACTGCTGTTTTCCGTGTTTGAGCAATTTATTTCGTATTTTCAGCAATAAACTACCTGCCGGTTTTGGCTGTTGCGCGTATATAGGGTCCACTTTAAACACAGACGCACCCATCCGGGATGGGGGCTGGGAGTAGCGAGCCCTGCATCCTCTTCTCCGGCCTGCTGTTTTCCGGGCCGGAGTTTTTTATGCCCCTGGCAAGCGAGTTGGAACCCAGATGGCCTCGATGGTTGGGGCTTCGGCCGCTTGAAAAGAAAACTCTATCAGGAGAAAACCATGCTCAAACCTGGCCCCCTGCTCAGCAGTGCAATAATGCTCCTCTCCCTGCCTATCACCACCGAGGCTGCAGTGGTGTATCAGGACCTGGAGGATCTCCAGATCCCCTCTCCCATCTTTCGGGCCTTGGATATCGACGGCAAGGGGAGCGATGATATTGCCTTCAGTTTTGACTATGATGACTGGGAAGGAACCACTGCCACTGCCTTGATTCCCCTGGGGGCGCCTGCAGGAAACGGTATTGCCGCTCAATCCGCGGCAGCCCTGAGGTTGGATCAGGGGGAGCTCATCGACGCCTCTCGGGCCTATGCTGCGGACACCACCATGCTCAACGCCTACGATGACTGGTGGGATGGGCTCTCCAAGTGGGGCAACTGGGACAACATGGGAAGTGGTGAGACCGGCTACCTGGGCTTTGCCTTTGTCGATAGCGGGGAGGAACTCCACTATGGCTGGCTGCAGGCCCATGTCAACCCGGACAATCAGCACACCACCATCTACGATTTTGCCTATGAAAGTACCCCTGGGCAGGCCATTGCAGCCGGTGACATGGGGGCTCCGGTGCCTGTTCCGGCTGCCGTCTACCTCCTTGGCTCGGGCATGATGGCCCTGGTGGCCGGACGACGCTGCCGACGATAATTTAAAGGAACAGTCCCGGATGAGCTTTCCCTCAAGCTGGCGGCCCCTGCAACAGTAGTGTTATATCTGTCTGTATTTTAAGTAAATGTGTTGACATTTCCGGCTCTTCTTTTTAACTACAGGCCTACGTTGCATTCAGGTGTTTACACTTAAAAAGGGAATCCCGTGAAAATCGGGAACGGGCCCGCCGCTGTAATCGGGGAGGGAGACCGCATGATGTCACTGGTCGGCCATGAGCCTGCCGGGAAGGCGCGGTTTGCCGCTTGAGCCGAAAGTCAGAAGACCTGCCTGAATGACCGCTGGCAGAACTCCCTGGACAAGAGTGCTGCCCGATCGCTGTACCACCCTGCGGATAAGAAAAGGGCTATCCCCGGATCGATTGATTTCGATTCGGGGTTTTTTTTTGGGTAATGAGCCCTGCCTGAATTCAAGACCACCCTGAAAAATTGATTTTTCTTCCAATCTTGGCGTCGCGTTCAAGGCTTTGTGCCGGAATATGAGACATATGCCTGCGGGGAAATGTGTCGCCCGCCTTGACCATGGTCGAAGAATCTTATTTTTCAGGGTACCCTCAACAAAAGGAGAAATCATGGTCGGTAATTATTGTACACAAAAAACGCGTCACGCCCTCTTGCTTGTACCCCTGTTCCTGGCAGCCACCTCTGCCATAGGCCAGGAACAGCCAATCCAGGAGGACACCCTGACGGTAACTGCGGAACGCTTTCCGGTGGAAGAGAAGGGGAGCCCCCGTTTTATCACGGTGGTCTCTTCGGAACAGTTAGAGGAGAGCGGGGCCAACACCCTGGTGGATGGACTACGGCGGAGCGGAGGTTTCGGCTACACCGCCTTTGCCCCCCTGGGCATCAGCCACGGCGGCATGAACAGCACCCTGCCCATCCGCGGGGTCAAGGATGGAGAACTGGTGCTCGTTAACGGTGTGCCTGTTCAGGGGGCGGCCGGTCACGCCTACGACCTGAACACCATCCCCATCGACCAGATTGAACGGGTAGAGATCCTCAAGGGCGCGGCCTCCACCCTCTACGGAGCCGATGCCATGAGCGGGGTGATCAATATCATCACCAAGAAGACCCAAGAGGAAAGCGCGGTCCAGGGCTCGGTGGAGTTTGGGAATGAAGGCTATCAGAACCACAGTATTTCAGCAGTCATGCCGGGGGTGAATATCGGCTTTAATTATCAGCATCTCGACGCCCTGGACGAGATATCCCGCAGCTTTTCCAGAAAATATCACTACGATCTGGATAATACCGACAAGTATGGCTGGAATGTCAATGCCAGGATCCTTGATCACCTCTATCTTGATTATCTCGGCTCCTATTACACCACCGGTTTTCATAAGTATTATGACCGCAACAGTAAAGCGGATGAAGGTACCAACCAGGATGCCATCAAACATTTTCTCGATCTGCGCTACGAGACCGACAGCTTCCGGGCCAAGGCCTTTGGGCTCTACGACGAGATGCAGCGCGATGAATATACGGCTCTGGACGAACCCGAGGATACGAACAAGAATTACAACTTTGGCCTGGAGGGAGATTACAAGGTTGAACTCTCAGACTGGGCATTCAACCTGGGGGGCGACTGGACGTATCGGGGAGCAGACTATAACAATAAATATGGAGAGCATCACCGTAACGATTATGCCCTCTTCATGCAGGTCAAAAAAACATTTTGGGATCAATTCACCGCCACCCTCGGGGCTCGGGAGCAGTTTATCGATGGCGAATCCGGAACAGCCGACTATGACCGTTTTCTGCCCAGCTTAGGGCTCGTCTACCAGGCCACAGCCAACCTGAACCTCTTTGCCAATGCCGGCAAGGCCTTTCGTGCCCCAACCTTTAACAACCTCTACTACCGCAGTAGTTTCATCATTGGCAACCCCGAACTCGGGCCCGAGGAGGGGTGGACCTATGAAGCCGGGGTGAAGTATGACAACCCGATGCTGCGCTTGCGGCTGGCCCTCTTTTCCATGCAGTATGAAGACAAGATTGAGATCGATCGTTCCGCCGGCTATCCCAATACCTACTTCAACGCCACGGACTACGAGTCCACGGGCATTGAATGGGATCTGGGAATCAGCCCCTTTGTTCAGCAGGGCGGATGGGCAGAGGATCTTTCTCTTCGGCTGGCGGGATACTGGGCGGATCCCACGGCTGAGGATACCAGTGGTGCCGAATACCAGACCGGTGCAAAGCTGCAAACCAGCGTGGGCCTCAATTACCTTACAGAGCCATTGACCATGGACCTGAACTGTCAACTCTTGAGTTCCAGGGAACGCAATCTGGACAGCAGTACCATCGTTAATTTTTATGCCAAATATCGGCTGTGGAAAGGCTACCTGACCTTTGGGGTGGATAATATCTTTGACGACGAGGTCCAGGTCAGCGGTAATCTGCTGGAGGACGCCAGCAACCAGTATCTCTACTATGGAGTCGGGCGGCTGGTGAAGTTGGGCTATAGCCTCAGCTTTTAGGCGGCAGCCATAATGAGGGAATGGGGGATGCGCGATGGAGGGATGCGCTCCTCCACCCCATGCCGTGTCGTGCTGCAAAGGTGGTGCATTGCGCTTTAGCCACCTCTCTCTGGGGCGGGGGGTGCTGCTGCGCGTTCAGGGACAGGTCTTGGTGCCTGGGTGGTCCTTGCCACGGCTTCTCTCCAGCTAAGGACCTCACTGCCCGGCAATCCGTTGCTTGCCGATGTCCTGCTCCCCCCGGGACCCTCAGCAGCAGTTGGAGGGTGCCTTGGAGAACCTCTCCTCCGAGGCCCCTCCCCATCCATCCAGCAGAGTCGGCGGCCGGTTATTTGGCAGGGATAATTTTCGCCAGGTATTCGCCGATGAGGATGCCGAAGTCTGAAGGCAGGCTTTGATCCGAGGAGCCGCCGCTATAGGCCGCAGCCCAGGCATTGTTGGAGGTGGAAAGCAGCTGCTGATGGATCACCTTCTTGCTCCCTGCCTTTCGGACCTTCACCGTCACCTCCATGAAGGAGCTTCCGGCAAAGGCTCCTCCCCACATTCGAGCCGCACCACTGGCGATTCTCATGTCAACAATGTTCAAATCAACCACCGCTGTTTTACCTGCAAACTTTTTGCTGTTCGTGGCTGTGATGTGTTTATAGCCTTTGTTGGCGCTCAACTGCTTGACTATCTGCTGCTCACAATCCCGAGCTGCCTTGGGATAATCGGTTTGAATCTGTCTGTTGCTGGTAAACTTGCCAATAATAATATTATCGAATGGTGTGGTCAGCGGGGCAAGAACCTCCATCTCTTCGATGGAGCTTAATTCCAGTTTATCTCCCCCTGGCTGTGCTGTTGCCGAAGCGCTGGGCAGGGCCGTATCCTGAGCGCTTCCCTTGCCTGACTGGCCCGCCATGCAGGCACATAAAACAGGCAGAACCAGACAGAGCGACGCAATCGTCAAAACAGGTTTTTTCATCTTATTCATTTACTCCCTCTCCTTTGAGTTTGTTCCAGTGTGTTAAATACAGGATTTGTTGGAGGATATAGCACCTCAATTTCCTTTTGTAAATACTGGGGCGCAGGACCTCGGCTCTGGCCTTGTCCCGAGCGTGCGATAACCCCGGCTGGAGCGCAGAGAGCGGAAAAATGCGCGGAGAACGCCGGGTGTTGCAAATGTCCGAGGGTGCTGCTTTGCTTTCCTGCCATTGACTTCCCTCCCGGGAAATGAGAAAATTAAAGGAGAAGCTGGCAAGGTTGTTCGTGGCGGCCTCAGGTTTTCGACAGAACCAGAGCCTGGCCAGGTAATAGCTCGAACCTTCAAGATCGGGAAGCCTATGAATATACGCACCATTACCCAGAAAGAAGCCTACCATCACTGCAATGCGGATGAGCTCCCCTTTGAAACCACTGCCGAAGTAGACGAACTGACCCACTACATCGGTCAGGATCGCGCCCTTGAGGCGGTGGAGTTCGGCATATCCATGCCGTATCGGGGCTTTAACCTGTTCGTTATCGGCCCGGAAGGCTCAGGCCGTCACAGCCTGGTGCAATCATTCATCAACAGGCAGGCTCGGGATGAACCCACGCCCAGCGACTGGTGCTATGTCTTTAATTTTGATCTTCCGCACAAACCCCTTGCCCTGGAATTTTCCCCCAAACAGGCACCGGTCTTCAGGCGGGAGATGCTGGAACTGATCGAGGCCTTGAAGACGACCATTCCCACTGTATTTGAAGGAGACGATTATCGGGTAAAAAAACGCCTTTTGAGCGAGAAGCTGAAGCAGAGGGTCGATAAAATCTATGACAGCCTGATCGCCAGGGGCAGGGAGCAGTCCATTGCCATGGTCAGAAACGAGCAGGGTGTGGTGTTCACCCCCATGGACGGCGAGGGCAATCTCATAGATCTTGAAGCATTTAAAAAACTGCCTGCAGAAACCCAGCGACAGATCGAAGAAAATATCGAAAAGTTGCATGATGCACTCCAGAAGACGGTGCGCGAAATCAACGTCTTGAACCGTGAGGCAAGGGAACGGAAGGCGTCCCTCAAGAAGGAGACCGCCAGTCACAGTATCGGCCATCTGCTCGACACCTTAAAGGCAAAGTATGGCAAGCAGGAAAAAATTCTCCATTATCTAGAGAGGGTCGAGCGGCAGCTCATCGACAACGTGGATGACTTTCTGGAGAGTCCCGATGCGCAACAGCGGGCGCTCTTTGGTATGCATCCTGAAACTCAAAAGTTTAGTCAGTATGAGGTGAACATACTGCTGAGCCATGAAGAGGATGGCGCACCGGTGGTGTATGAGGATATGCCCACCTACCAGAACCTGCATGGCCGCATCGAGCATCAGGCGCGGATGGGGATGCTCACCACCGATTTTTCGCTGATCAGGCCCGGTGCCCTGCATCGTGCCAACGGCGGCTACATCATCATCGACGCGAGAAGACTGCTCATGCAGCCCTTTGCCTACGAAGGCTTGAAGCGAACCCTGCGTTCCTGCCAGATTCGGATGGAGCCGATTGAGCGTCTCCTGGGCCTGGTGAGTACCGTTACCCTGGAGCCGGAGCCCATTGAACTTGACATCAAGGTGGTACTCATTGGTGAGCCGATGATCTACTACCTTCTCGACGCCTATGATCCGGAATTCGGCCCCCTGTTCAAGGTGCAGGCGGATTTTGAGTACGACATGGAGCGCACCTCGGTGAGTCAACAGCGATATGCGGCCTTGATTGCAGGTCTTGCCCGGGAAAAGGGGCTGTTGCCCCTGCATAAGACAGCGGTAGCCCGGGTGATTGAGGAGGCGGCCAGACATGCCGGCGACGGTAAAAAGATGTCCCTGCAAATCAGAAAAATTGGCGATCTGATCAAGGAGGCCGATTGTATCGCCCGAAAAGCTAAGAAGGAGTGTATTGAAACCGAGCATGTGGTAACGGCAGTGGCGGCAGCCAAGAGACGGGGAGGGCGGATTCAGGACCGGGTTTTTACATCCATCGAAGAAAATATCCGTCATATTGAGACCTCCGGAGAAAGACTCGGCCAGGTGAACGGTCTGTCGGTGATTGAGCTGGGCGGGAACGCCTTTGGTTTCCCCACCCGGATCACTGCGGTGACCCGGCCCGGCAAGGGCGATATCATCGATATCGAACGTGAGGTGGAACTCTCCGGCCCTATTCACTCCAAGGGCGTGATGATTCTCGCTGCCTTCCTGAATTCCCGCTATGCACGCACCATTCCGTTCGGCATGCAGGCAAGCCTGGTGTTTGAGCAGTCCTACGGAGGTGTGGAGGGAGACAGCGCCTCCTGTGCGGAACTCTGTGCCCTGCTCTCCTCGCTTGCCGATCTGCCCATCAGGCAGGGCCTGGCTGTGACCGGTTCCATAAGTCAGAAGGGAGAGGTCCAGCCTGTGGGAGGCGTCAACGAGAAGATTGAAGGTTTCTTCGAGGTGTGCAAGACCCGGGGCTTGACCGGCAGCGAAGGGGTTCTTATTCCGGAAACCAACATTCGCCACCTGATGTTGAACCAAGAGGTGGTAGAGGCCATTGCTAGGAAGCAATTTTCCATTTATCCGATCTCAACCGTGGACGAGGCGATCTCCCTGCTCACCGGCCGGGAGGCCGGAGAGAGCGACAGCGGTGGCGTCTATCCGGAAGATTCTGTCAATGGCCGGGTCGAGGCGACCCTCCTCCGCTTTGCCCGGGATCTGCAGAAATTTAAAAACCCCAAGGGAGATGACGACAAAGGTTCCCCTGATATTCTGTTGTCTTCAAGGTGACCTTTGGTCTGTGGGCTCTTGTCAGGTTGCGTTTGGATATGATCGTTCGGTCGTAGCCTGAGGGGATGCCATCCGGAGGCTCTGCCTGTTCAAGGTTTCTTGGCTGTCACGAACCCCCTTTCCAGGGGCGGGGCATATTGGCCACCCCATGGTTGAACTGTTGCCTGCTGGTGTTCAAGGCCTTGCTGCTCTAGGCCAGGCCTGTGTTGTTGGGATTGTTGCAAACCCTTTTCCCGGCGGAAATGATCCAAGGCCTTATCCAGGGCGAAATGTGGATACATATCCCGGGGTGGGCTTGGTGGGGCGAGCTGGGCAATGCTTACTTTCTCTTTGAAAAAACGATTTTTCAACATTGAAACAGGTCGTTTCAAGAGTGGTTAACTAAGCGGAAGGTCCGAATGATTAAAAGAGTCAAAGTGATCGATCTGGTGCCAGGGGTATATATCCATGACTTTAACCTTGAGTGGAACGATGAGAATATTTTCATTGAGCCGGGGCCGGTTAGAGATGACTCAATGATCAAGATCCTCCATTCATGGGGCATTAAGGAAGTGTACATAGACACGAGTAAGGGGGAGAATGTACGGGAAGCAGGCAGGCCAGCGGCTCATCTTCAGAGTCATCATCAGCTTTCGGGCAATATCGACCTGGAGGGGTGGCAGGAATCTGAGCAGCAATATGTACCTCTGAGCAAGGAGCTGAAAGAGGCTAAAAATATCTTGCGTAATGCCATAACGGTGGTGCAAGAAACGGTCAAGCAAGTCGAATCTGGTCAGGCTCCAAACGCCAAAAATGCCTATGCGGTCGTCAGGCAAATGAAAAAATCGATCATTCGAAACCGAGACGCTCTGATCTTGCTGACCAGGATAAGAAATAAGGATGAATACACACTTTACCATTCAATCAGTGTCAGCTCCATGGTACTGGGACTCTGCGGACACTCGGGTGTTTCGGAGAAACAGTCCCTTGATATAGCCGTTGGGGCGTTATTTCATGACATTGGTAAAACCATCATTCCCAGTAATATTTTGAATAAGCCGGGAAAACTCAATGATTTTGAATATAACGAGATAAAAAAGCATGCGGAGTTTTCAGTAGATCTGTTGAGAAACAGCAAGGGGTTGCCGGTTGAATCGTTTGATATTGCCCTTCATCACCACGAGCGCTTTGATGGTAGCGGTTACCCCCATGGATTGAGTGGAGCAGAGATAAATTACGGCACTCAGCTGGTATCGATATGCGATGTTTACGATGCTATAACCTCGGCAAGGTGCTACAAGGATAAGGTGGATGTTATCTCCGGGTTGCAGATCATGTATAGGATGGCTGGACAACATTTTTCAAAGGATATACTCTATAATTTTATCCGATTCATTGGAGTGTACCCTGTTGGTTCCTATGTGGAAACGAATGAGGGCACTGTCGGCGTTGTGGTCGGTTCAACCGCCAGCATGTGTCAACCTGTTGTTCAAATTTGCTATGATCAAAAGATGAAGCGGAAAGTGAACCCATACCTTGTGAATCTTTCCGAAACCGGTGGAGCGGTAAAAGGGTACGTTGATAAAAATATGATCAATCCCTGATCCGTAACAGAGCTGCTCCGGGGGGCAAGTACTTGGTGTTATCTTTTCTCTGCCCAGGTTTTTGACCTGCTGAATGAAAAAAAGTGGGATCGCCTTGAAGAAAATCGAAAAGGAATCATTCAACGGACGAACAGCGTTTGATCTCTTTCCAGATGTTTTTGAGCAAGCCGCTACATCTACGCGTCCCCCTCCATTGCTTTCGCGTTCTGCTTCCAGCCAAGAGCCGGCTGAGCAGAGACTGCCTCCCGCAACATCGACAGTTGCTCCCCCAGAACCTCTCCCCCTGGAAAAGATACTCCAAGATGCCAGTGGGGACTCAGGGCAACCAGGCGACGGCTCCAAATCGGTATTGCTGTATATTCCTGATCAGCATACTCGATCGCTTGTGGCGGAGTTACTGCGTCGAGAGGGCTTCTCCATATACAGTGTCGAATCCGCTGAAAGTGGAATTGAGAAGGTACAGAGTCTTAGCTGTTCGCTGGTAATTTGTGATTTCGCAGATGCGACAGCGAAATTTCACGATTATATCTGTTGGCTGCCGATGGAGAGAAGAAGGACCATCTTTTATGTGCTCCTGGGGAGGGAACTCCACACCCTATACGACCTCGAAGCACTCAGTTTAAGTGCCAATCTCACTGTTGGATATAAACATCTTGAATGTATCTGTGAGGTCTTGGATGTCGGTTTGCAGCAATATGAAAAGTTGTTTCAGCCCCTGTTTGCTGAAATAGACCGCAACGCCCAGGCATCGTTGCTGTAGGCAGGGATTGCCTGGATAAGCTCTGGCACAGAGCCCTGTTAGGGTAAATGCAGAGGCGATCAGGGGGAGGAGGGAGATCGCCGATTACTGAACTGTTTTGTCGCTGCACGAGGCCCTGTTCTGGGTCAAACAGCTTCGGTTGCCTGGAGCAGGTGGGTTTCTCTTTTCTTTTGGGGTCCAGTTGTGGGGGCAGACCGAGCGGGATGCTGCTTGAGAGCGGACTCAGCCGCTTGGTGGCAACACTGATTCTTCAATCCTGTTTCTTCCCTTTCTCTTGGCCTGGTACAGACATTCATCGGCGACTTTCATCATCGTCTCAAGGGAGTCGGTCTCCAAGAGGCAGAGGCCGGTACTGACGGTGACGAAGAGTTTCCCGCTGGCCGCTGTCGTTGCCATCGCTGTCGTTTCAATCTCCCTCCTGAGCGTTTCAAACCTGCGCCTAAGCTCTTCGCTGTTTGAGATCGGCGTCAACATACAAAACTCCTCGCCGCCGATACGGGCAACAAGGTCGCTGCTTCCAGCGGAATCCTGCAGTAACTGCGCGATGTTTTGTATCACCTGGTCGCCGATGTCGTGGCCATGGGTATCATTTACCTCCTTGAAGTGATCTATATCGATCATGGCGCAGGCCAAGCGTTCATCATCCTGTGGATATTGATTACAAAGATCTGTGCCGGTCTCAAAAAAGTATCGCCTGTTATAGAGCCCTGTCAGGAAATCTCGAATAGCATTCTCATGGATCTGTTTGAACAGGTTCACGGTTTCAATGCAGTGGTTGACCCGACTGTAAAATTCCTCGACCAGGAAGGCATGCTTGACGATAAAATCATTGGCACCGCTCTTGATGAAGCGGGCGCCTATATTTCGGTCGTCTTCCGAAGAAATACCCATAATCGCCACTCGATCGGCCTTGAAGTTACGTCGTATTTTCTGGCAGAGTGCACAGCCGTCCATGCCGGGCATGTTGAAATCGGTGATAACCAGCTTGATTTCCGGGTGTTGCTGGAGGATCTTCAGGCAGCTTTCCCCGTCCCTTGCATTGAGTACACGATACTTCCTCACATATAAGAGCTGGGAGATTGCTGCCCTGTAGGTGGCTGAATCGTCAACTACGAGTACCAGGTTGTTATGGTTCTCCTCAAGTTGACGCATGGAGGAGATGATATAGTCGAGGCTGTTTGGATCTTCCTTGAGGATATAGTCGGCAACCTTCTTGGACCAGACAAAGTCCCGTACCTCTTCGCTCATGTTGGAGGTGAAGACCAGAGAGGATATCCCCTCTTGAGTGACCCGGTCAATCACCTCACCATGGGGTGCATCGGGAAGGTTGTAGTCAAGCAGGGCCAGCGAGAAACTGGCTGCTGCCATTTGCAGCACCTTTTCCGTTTCCGCCAGCGATCTGGTCCAGTAAACAGGGACATTAAAGACCGTCTCAATCTTTTTTTTGGTCAGGCGGCCAAACATAGTACTGTCTTCGACCAGAAGAATATTGCGCATAATGGTTTCACCTCAGTTGAAAGCATCGTGATTGGACAGGTACCACGATGTTGCAGACAGTATACGCTTTCCGCCCTGCAAACAAAGAATAAATGAAAATTAATCCCTGGTTGGCTGGCTGACAAGGGGGGGAGCTACTGCCTGCCGGTATTCCCCAAGCCTTGCATCTGTTTGGCCAAGAGTTCAGGCTTGACGGAGACCAGCAAGATGCCCAGGAGGGTCATGGCGCCGCCTACGATCAGCTTCCAGCTCATCTCATCACCAAAGCAGAGGATGCCGAACAGGGAGGCCAGGATAGGGGCCAGGAGCAGCAGGGGGGTAATCGTGGAGACAGGGTAGCGGCCCAGCAGGGTGTAGACAATGCCGTGGCCCACCACCGAGGCGCCGATGGCGGAGTAGAGCGGTGACCAGAGGTCGATCAGCTTCATCTGGGAGAGGATCAGGAGGTGGTCCGATTCAAAGATCAGGCTGAGCAGCAGTTGGGATGGCATGGCTATAGCGGCAATCCAGGCCTGGAGCTTGAACACCCCCAGGTTGGGGCATTGGCGCATCATGATGGTGGCTGCAGCCATGGCCAGGGCAGCGCCGCTGACCCAGAGGATGGCATCCAGGTGGTTGAAGACCACCGGATCAAAGCCGATCACCATCACCCCCAGGAGGGCGGTGAAGATGGCTGTTCCCCGGATAAAGGTGATGCGTTCCTTGAGGAACAGCGCAGCCAAGAGCACCGAAAAGGGAACATAGAGCTGGGTGGTGATGGCGATGGAGGCGATGTTGCCCCCGGCATTGAGGCCGATAAAGACCATCCCAAAATGGACCACCCCCAGAACAAAGGCAACCCGCAGCAGCGGCTTCATCTGTCCTGGTGCCGGTCTTAACCAGGGGAGCATCACCAGCAGCAGAAAGATAAAGCGGATACAGGTAAAAAAGAGGGGTTGAAACTGGGCAGCCCCGGCTTTGCCGGCAATGAAGTTGAATCCCCAGACAAGATTGGCCACCAGGGCGAGCAGGAGATCAGGCAGGGTGATCATGGCGATTGTTTTCCTTTCGACCCATGAGGCGAGGTTGTGCTCTTCTTGGCTGCTTGAGGATCTCGTCAATGGGAGCATTGCGGTTGAGCTCCCCCTTGTGGCCACTGAACGAGCAGGCGATCCTGTGGGGCTCGTTGAGGGAGCGGCAGCCGGATCTCAAGGGGGCGGTGCATACTACAACCACTCTATCCTGAATAATAGTTATTTCTGCGCTACGCTGGCGTCAACTGGTCAAGAGCTCCTATGGCTGGAGCAGTGAGGCGCTGGCAGCCGCGGGTTTTGCTGTGGTGGACCAGGGGATTCGGCTGAGTTGGTCAGCGGATGAGGCGAGTTGAACCGTTGCCGCCGGCTGTGAGAGTGGGGAGGCTGAGGGCTTGTTCGCTCCTCACTCCCTTGACTGGAATGGTTTTGAGAATCGGACCAGGGTGGAGAGTGAGAGGAAGGCCCAGTGGGCCAGCTTCAGGACACAGACCCCTGAGATGATCAGCAGGAGCCCAGAAACCTCAACAGCTCAACCGGGTCGACGTAGAGAAAAATCCCAACCAGGAAGGTGCCTGCAGCTCCGATGCCGGTCCAGACGGCATAGGCTGTGCCCATGGGGATCTGGCGCTGGGCCGGAAACAACAGCCAGCGGCTGATTGCCATGCAGGCGCCGGCCAAGAGGATGCCGATCACTGATTTCCCGGCGACTGCGCCATCTCCAGGCCAACCGGCCGACCAATCTCAAACAGTCCCGCTCTAACCAGGCAGGTCCAGGCTCGTCCCATCAGTTCGTCTCCCCCTTCCCCTGATGTCCCTTGGTGTTGGTAACTTGCATAACAAGCTGTTTAAAAGGGCATTTCAGATGATCAGCCTGACGCCTCCCAGATCCTGGACCCGGTAGGCAAAGTGCTCACCCGGTGAACCGATGAACATGAAGTTGATGGGGATATCCCAATCTTTGGAGAGCTGGCGGACCAGCTCCGGCCCGAACTCTCCCTGGATGGTGATCAGCTCGATGGTGATTTGCGGATACTTGCGGCCCAGGAGCTCGATATCCTGGCAGAGCTTCTCCAGCTCCTCTTCCTCTTCCTCACCCCTGATATGGACGATCTTGATTCGCTTGCTGTGCTCATTGTCCTGGATGTAGCGCAGCACCCGGTTGAGGTTGTTGAGGTTATCGCCCCGGGTGAAGAAGATAAACTCCTGGGACTGGATCCGCTCGATCACCGCCTTGATTCCCCTGTTGATCCGCTTGACCAGTTTGAGCAGCGGCACAAAGAGGAAGCTGATGAAGCGCATCACTCCTTCCAGCAGGGCGATGCGGTTGAGCATGATGGCCACCAGGATGATGGCCGGCACAAAGTACTCGGTGAAGATGGCCAGGTTGGAGCTCTCGCCGGGCGTGGGCTCCTTGATGATGTTGGCGACCAGGGCCGTAGCCACGGCGAGGAGAGCAAGCAGCAGCGCAGTCCAGGAGGCCCGTTCCGGTCTGGGCAGCTTGGCCCGTTTGAGTTTGAGCAGGATATTACCCACGGCAAAGAGGCCCATGACCAGCAGAAAGGAGATGGTGTAGACCCCGGCCAGGGTCTCGACCTCGCCGCGAGTGATCAGGAGGATGGAGACACAGAGGAGGAAGAAGGCCAGGGAGATCCGGTAGGAGCTGCCCCGCTGGTTCTTCTTCAAGAAAAAGCCGGGTAGGATCCGGTCCAGGGTCATCCGTTCCAGCAGGCCGGTGACCCCCACGTAGGAGGTGAGTACCGCCCCGCTGAGCACCACCACCGCATCGATGGAGATGAGGGAGGCCAGCCAGTCGCCGCCGCTGAGCTGTCCCAGGTGGGAGAGCAGGTTGTTTTCATGGCCGGCCACCTCCTGGATCGGCACCACGGCCAGGGCCAGGAAGGCCATCAGGGGGTTGAATACGCTGACCACGACCCACATGTTGCGCAGGGTCTTGGCAAAGACCCCCTCCTCCTGTTTCTCGACAAAGTTGGCAGAACTCTCAAAACCGGAGATGCCCAGCATGGCCGCACCCACGCCCCAGAAGATCGCCATACCGATACTGCCGTGGGCAGGCGGCAGCTGGTTGTTGTGGTGGAAGACCTCCAGGCCGCTATGGAAGAGATGGAAGCCCATGGCCCCGCTGAGCAGGACCAGGGAGAAGAGGTGAAAGCAAAAGATCACCAGGGCCACCAGGGAAGACTCTCCGATGCCCAGGATGGTAATCCCCAGAAACAGGGCCAGTAATGCTGCGGTGGCCATGGTCACCGGCAGGATCGGCAGGATCCCGTGGAGGTAGTGCATGGCCGTGGAGGCGGAGATCACTGCCGTGGCCATATAGGAGAGCAGGGTCAGGGTGGCGGCCAGGGAGGCAACAGACTTGCTGGTGGTGTTTAAGAGGGCATTGTAGGCCCCGCCGTTTAAGGGCAGGGCCCCCACCACCTCGCCATAGATCCGGCGGAAGAGAAAGAGCACTGCGGCCACCACCAGCAGGGCCAGCCAGGCATACTGGCCTGCGGCAATGATGGTCAGGGAGGAGACATAGAGGACCGAGGAGGAGATGTCGTTGCCGCAGATGGCCGTGGCCGGCAGCTGGCCCAATTTTTTTTCTTGGCGTTCAGGGTAGAGCACTGGCGCGTTCCTCTGTTGATACGGGCTGTAGAGATGGAATAACCGTTGAAAAGGCGATGGCTCAAGGCGGTCTTAAGGCTCTGGGGCAGGCCGCAATGGGTGATTGTCCCTTAAAAACAACAGCCGGATAAGCAGCTATCCCTGAGCCGGCTGCGTCTATTATCGTGGCCTGCCGGAGCCGATGGAGGCGGTTGCAGACAAGAGGGCAGGGAGTCGCTTTGCCAGGGGTGAGCCGGGATTACAGACCGGCCTCTTCGCCGATGACCTCGACCCGGTTTCTGCCGCGCTCCTTTGCCTGGTACAACCCCCTGTCGGCCCGCTTGATCAGCGAGTTCATGGTATCTCCCTTTTGGGCCGTGGCCACACCGAAACTGCAGCTGATCCGCTGGGGCTTGGTAAAGAGATGGGCTGCTATGTTCCTTCTCAGCTTTTCAGCCAGAAACAGGGCCTGCTCCAGGTCTGTGCCTGTCAGCACGACGAGAAACTCCTCGCCGCCCCAGCGCGCCGCCTTGTCGCTTGCCCGGATATTGGCGTTTAAAATTGTACTCAGCTCTTTGAGTACCTCGTCACCCGCCGAATGGCCGTAGGTATCGTTCACCTGTTTGAAGAAATCGATATCCAGCAGGATCACGCTGACCGGCTCGTTGAGTTGCTTGCATCTTTGCAGTTCATGCTTGAGATAACGGTTGAGGTAGAGCCGGTTGTAGATGCCGGTGAGCTGGTCGTGGGTCGATCGGTACTCGTGCTCTTTGGATTCCAGCTTGATACCCGTGATATCGGTAAAGGAGATGACAAAAACGTCTGATGCATCCAACTGGTTGATGTGCACGGAAAATACGGAGGGGAAGATGGTGTGTTTTCCCTGCATCGAGACCAGTTGTTCGGTCTCGGGGAGCTTGCTGATGGCCGAGATCCAGAGATCGGGATCATCGATTCTGCCCAGGTGAAAGTAGTCATCATGGCGGATGAACAACTCGCAGACGCGGCGGTGTTCCTGGAAGAAGTCCTCCAGGCTCGGGTAGCCGAAAAAGTCCAGCAGGGCCTGATTGGTGTTGAGCAGTTTGTGGCTGTCGCTGACAATGATGATGTTTTGGGCGGTGTCGAGAATGGTCTGGATCTCTTCGTTGCTCTTGTGTAAGGCGCTCTCCACCTGTTCACGCCTCTTGATCTCCCGGTGCATCCGCCTGTTCCAGTAGAGGATAATCAGGACGATGAGTACGAAAAAGCCACCAAGCTGGTAGAGCAGACTGTAGTCCACCTTCTGGACCACATCGACTCTGACCCAGCGGTTTAAGATCTCCTGCCGCTCCTCGTCGCTGATGGAGCGCAGCGCCTTTTCCAGAATAGCGTGAAAGATCTGCCAGTCATCCCTCACACCGTAGGCCACTGCGAAGCTGATATCCAGGGTTCCGGCGACCTGGAGGTCGTTGAGCATCTCCTTGGAGATGTAGTAGAGACTCGAGGTGATGTTGGCGATGAAGATGTCGTACCTGTTACTGCTCAGGCCATAGAGCCCCTCTTTGAGGGATGCGACATAGACATAGTCATGCTCAGGATATTTCTTTAAGACCTCCTGGTTGTAGCCGTAGCCCGTGATCATGGCGACCTTATTACCTGGGAAGCTGCTGAACGAGGAGATGATGGGATGGCTCTTTCGGGTGAGCAGTGCCAGCTCCTTGACGATGATCGGCGAGGTGAAGCGGAGAAACTCCTGCCGTTTTTGTGAGGGTATGGCCGTGATAAAGTCGACCTCCTTGTGCCGTGCCCGCCGGATGACCTCATCCCAGCTCTTGGAGGGGATATAGTCGATGGTGATGGCCAGCCGTTGGGAGATCAGTTCGGTTATGTCGCTGAAGATACCGATGAAGTTGCCGGATTCATCACGTCCCTCGTAGGGCATCCAGGATGGGTCGCTGGTACAGCGAATGATGGGGTGGAGTTCGAGCCAGCTCTTTTCCTTGGGGGTCAGGACCAGTTGCGGCGTCTTGGTTTTCTGGGGAGTCAGGGTGATCCATCGTTTTTGGATACGGCGGTGGGTGTCGGCATCGATCCCCTGGAACACCTTGTTGATGATACGGGTCAGCGGGGCGGCCCCTTTGCGGGTGGCCATGCGCAGCTCGTTGATGCGCTCTTCGAGCAGTACGGTGGGCTCAAAGCCGGTGATGTTGTAGGTGTGAGCAACATGGGAGGTGGATGCTATGTCGTTGATCAGGGCGTCTGCCTTACCGGTGAGCAGGGCGTTCAAGGCCCTGAGTATGCTCGGTTCGGTGGTAACCGTGATCTCCGGGTGGTTTTTCTTGAGAAAGGCCTCGATGGTATACCCCTTGACGACAACGACCCTTTTACCGTGGAGCTGCTCAAGGGAAGAGAAGTGTTTCTGCCCCTCTCTGACAAAGATAAATTCTGCATGCTTGCTGTAGGATTCGCTAAAGTTGACAAAGCGTTCCCGTTGCCTGGAGTAGTAGATGGCCGGGAGCAGATCAATCTGGCCGGCTTTGATCTTGGTCAGCAGGCGGTCCCAGTCATCGATCTCCATCTTGATCTGCAGCCCGGTCTGTTCACTGAGGATGTCCAGGTAGGCTTTGGCAATACCAGTATAGTTTCCCTCTCCATCGACAAAGTCGAAGGGAGCCCAGTCTCTTTCCCCGCCAACAGTAATCGTCTGCTGCCGGGCGATCCAGGCCTGTTCATCATCGCTCAGTTCAAGTGCTGCGGCCTGGGGTGCTGTTGCAAAGAGTGCGGCAATGATCATGAGCAGGGTGAGCCAATGGCCGGAGATCCCTGGCTGTGGAAGAGTTCGAGTCATGGTGCTGTTGTTGAGCCTGGCTGTTGTTGGAGGTTATGTTTCGCCGGCTGTCACCTGCAATAGCTTGAAATTGAATGGCGTTGAAAGGGGGATTGTTGGTCTGTGCCTGCTGCATTCGCTTGAACTCCTGGTATGGAGGAAATTCTTTGCCATGCCAGTGGGCCAGTGGAGATGCTCTTTTTCCCCGTTGAGAAGATCGTTTTGGGAAAAATATATCGTATTGTAGCCGTAACATCCTAAAAATGAAAGGATACGCTGTTACTGTTTTTTGCTTTAATCGGGTTAAGGGTAGCTTGAATAAAACATCTCATTTCTCAGATGAGTCCCGGCAGAGAGAGCTGCGAGGTATCATCTATGACCAGGAGGGCTATGGCCATCCAGACCGCGAGGGGGAACCTGGGCAGAGATGGTCCCTTGTTCTTCATCGCTTCACAACTCCCCCCCCCGGTCAGGCACCTTTGGATGAGTCGCAGGAACAGCGCCTTTGCCGGAGGGATCAGGGCCTCGGGAAAGTCATACTGCGGGTTATGCAGAGCCGGCAGCTCTTCCCCGGCGCCGATGCCGATCAGAGCACCTTCACAGCTGGCCGTGATCAGGCCGAAATCCTCGGACCAGCGGAACGGTCTCTCAGCGAAGGTCAGTGTCTCCGGAGCCACCACCTCCCGCACCCGCTGTACGGCCGATTCTGAGTTGATGGTTGCCGCAAAGACGTCCTGGCAGGCAATGCTGACGGTTAAGCCGTCTTCGCCTGCATGCTCTGCTGCCAGCTGTTCGCTGAACCGGACCAGCCGGGCCATGGTTGCATCGCTCTCACTTCTCAGGGTACACCAGATCTCGGCCTCTCCCGGGGCCGTGCCAAAGGCCTTCTTTCCCAGTTCTGCTCCCACCACGGTGGCAAAGGCTGTCTCTCCTTGCTCGGCGATCCCGGGTGGGAGGAGGGAGAGTCCCTGAATCAGGCGGCACATGGCCCGGGCAGGGCTTCGGCCGGACTCCGGCTGGGCTGCATGGGCGGTGCTGCCGCTCAAACGGATGGTCATGCCCCGGGAGGCACAGTTGAAGGCACCTCTACGGACAATGACCTGGCCCAGGGGAACCCCCGGCAGGTTGTGGAGGGCAAAGGCAAAGTCTGGCCTGATTGCTGCGAACCTGGGGTCATGGAGCACTGCAGCGGCCCCACAGCCGGTCTCCTCGGCTGGCTGGAAGAGCAAGACCACTCTGCCGCGCTCCGGAGGGCTGGCAGCAAGTTCCGCGCCAACCGCCGCCAGGATAGCCATGTGGCCGTCATGACCGCAGCTATGGGAGATGCCGGCTCTGGTGGAGCGATAGTCACGCTGACTCAGTTCCTGGATCGGTACTGCATCCAGTTCACAGCGGAGCAGGATGGTGGGGCCGGCCACTTTACCACCAAAGACCACTGCCACGCCATGGCCACCCAGGCCCTCAACGATGGAGTCTGCTGCCAGGGGCGTGAAGAATCGGACAATGCGCCCTGCAGTATCGGCTTCCTTAGCGGACAGTTCCGGGTATTGATGCAACTCGCGACGGAGGTGGAGGATTGGCTCGATCATGGCTGCTCTTTTTGAGGATTCATCTAGGGCTTACGGGATCAGGGCGACTTCATCGTGTTCCGGCTTTGACCTCTTTTTAGTTCGGCTCTTGGGTGGTGCCGGGGAGGATAGGTTCTGCTCGATTCCCTGTCAGGACTCGGAGCTGAAAAGCAGGCCTTGGGCCGCAGCTGTCCGCTCTCGCTGTTCCCGACAGCCAAAAGATGATTTCCCCAGAGGGGATGGCGCTGATCCTGGGGCCAAAAGGTGTTAGGTCTTGGAGGGTCTGGTTATGGCGATCCCTGATCTGTCGGGCCGAGGCGTGCGGCTTGGTCATCTACTTGGGGTCGCAGTGGTGGCTTGAGTCTGGTGGTTTGAGGGCGCTGTGTTCATCAGGGCTTGCGTGCCCTTACCAGCACCGCCGGACAGGGGACAGCTGTCTTGCCCGCAGTCAGATAGGACTGGGCCCCGCTGATCAGTGCCTTGCGGATAGCTTGGCGGATAGCGGCTGGCTGTTGCTCGTAGAGCATCCGGGTCCGTACCCCGCCCTTGAGGGCGAACTCGAAGAGGGTCTCCGGTCCGTTCAGGGGCCAGTTGATCTCCAACTCCTGGTGGTGAATATCCGTAAAACCTGCCTGGCTCAGCATCGGCCGGTGGACCTCGGGATCGGCCAGGCCAAAGAGGGACGGAGGCGATCCAGGTTCAGGTTTGATCCGGGTTCGGTAGGCCCCCATGATAAGCTGAAAAAATTCGTTGCCCTGTTCCGGTGCCTGCCAGACCGTAAAGGCACAACAGCCGCCGGGCTTCAGCACCCGTGCCGCCTCGCGCAGACCCTGTTCCGGGTGGGCAAAGTGGAGGAAGCCGAAGCTGCAGAGGACGGCCTGGAAGCTCTGCTCCTCAAAGGAGAGCTCCTCCCCGTCGCCCTGGAAAAATTCGGCCCCTGCAGGGACACGCCGACGTGCCTTTTCCACCATCTCTGGGGCTATGTCAACCCCGACGACCGTGGCGCCGCGTGCCACCGCCTGTTCTGCCAGGTGTCCGGTGCCTGAGGCAAGTTCCAGCACCCGCAGGCCCCGGAGCGTTCCGATGCTGTCCAAAAGCGGTGCAAAGGCCTGGCTGGTCGCCGGAAGAGAGATCTCGTCGTAGGCTGTGGCCTTGCGCTGCCAGCCTTTTTGTTGGTCTTTTGAAGAGGTCGTTTGTTTCATCGGGGCGCTCCTTTCTGCTTGCTGCTCTGCTTATCCGTTTTCCGCTGATCGCTGCTGATTGGCTCGTGTCGGCGTTGTTCTATTACTGGGTATGGCGCTTATATCTATGACAACAACTTGCCCGCCTAGGCGGGCTGCGCACTCTGCCAAACCAAGAGCTCGCCGTGGCTGAGTTTCGCAAATCGGTTTACCTGGGAGGTCCTTGTTCCAGCTCCAGCCGTATCCTGCCGGCATCGGCCCCTATCCTTTGCCGAGGTCGAACCCAGGTGTTTTGAAAAATCGACCTTTCAAAGGAGTCTTTACTTGCTGCGAATTTTCACCTTACCGGCAAGGTCAGAATGATTGTTCTCCTCTGCCCCTGGCAGAGGCCCCTCTTTGAGATACTGTTCAAAAATAGCTCGATAGCTTCCATCCCCTTTGAGTTTGGTAGGGGCTACCAAGGCCCCCCAGACCCTACCGTTCTCCATTGTCTCCAGGGGGGATGGTCAGAGTCCGGTTGAGCCCTTGCTGAACCGAGCAGGGAACCCGGCTACGCAATCGGCTCGATCAAGATCTCGCCACGGGTCAGGTCCGTGAGCCGCTCTTCCAGTTTGGTCAGCTGCTCCTGGGGCAGGCGGAGGGTGAAGCCGGCATCAGCGGCAAACTCTTCAGCGATGATCTCTGCCTCAAACTCGGCCAGGAGGCGTTTGAACGGGCTGATATGGGCATAGGCCATGATGAGTTGGAGATCGATCAGGGCGACCTTTTCCCGGGTTGCCAGCTCTTCCAGGCCCAGTCGTACCATTCCGGAATAGGCCCGAACCAGACCACCGCTCCCCAGCTTGATCCCGCCAAAGTAACGGCTGACCACGCAGGCCAACTCGCCGACCTTGGCATGGAGGAGCATGTTGAGCATGGGTTTGCCGGCAGTGTTGTGGGGTTCTCCATCATCACTCATACCTACCTGGGAGGTATCTCCCGGCGGGCCGCACTGGAAGGCCCAGCAGTTATGGTTGGCATCGCCAAACTCTTCCTTTAAGCGGGCGATAAAGGCTCGGGCTCCTTCCGGATCAGGGCTGTGGGCGATGGTGGTGATAAAGCGGCTGCGTTTGATGGTCTCCTCCACCCGGTGGATCTCGCTACCGGCCAGGGCTGGGATGAGATAGCGCTCACTCATGGAAGAGAGTTGCTGGTTTCCTGGCTGGCGTCTTTGTCTTTTCTGAAGTCGATATCCGTGGATCTTTTCCCCAAGGTATCGTTGCCTATCATCAGGATTGGTTGAACGGTCATCTCTATCCCTCTGTTGTCCTCTCTGCTGGCATCCCTTTTGGGATGATCCTCTATCGTGTTCGCGATGATACAAGGCTATCGTCTTTTATTATTTTTTCCAAGCAATTATCGTTTGGATCTCCAGGGCTGGTCCAGGCAGAGGAGTCCTGCAGGAGAGGGGAAGGAGCGGCAAGAACGGACTGGGGATGGGAAAGGGTTCAACCCGGAATCCATGAAAAAATAGGGTCTGTTTCAGGGCGGGCTATTTGTTGTCCGGCCTGCAGGTACCAGCAGAAGTGGCCCCTGACGAGGGCAGTGTTGCCTGCAGCCGCATATCCGGAAAAACAAGGGCCAGGCGTCTGCTCGAATCGAGCCGTTGAGGGAGCTCTTGGAGAGCGACTGGAAGAGGGCCACAGCCGCTATCCATTTGCAAGCAAGTTGCTTCTCTCTGAAAGCCGCTGCCCCTGGCTCTTGCCAAGAGCCAGGCTGTCAGATGAGGTCTGCACTCCCCTGGTTCATAGATAGGTGTGGACAACTTCTTTGAGTTCGGCAAAGCGGAATGGTTTTTTGATGAGAGCAAGTACACCTTCCCGGAGGAGTTTTGCGACTGTTTCATCGGGAGCGTAGCCGCTGCAGATGAGAACCCTTGCGTCCGGCATGATTTTTTTAATCTCTTGAAAGCAGTCGTGACCGTTTAACTCGGGCATTATCATGTCGAGAATGATAAGTGAAATCTTATCCTGTTGCGCTTGTACAATATCAACCGCCTGCCGGCCATTTTTTGCAGTGAGCACCTCCAGGCCCAACTCTACAAGAAGGGCGGAGCCGATAGTACGAACGTTTTCCTCGTCATCTACCAACAAGACCGTGCCCTGAATTTTTTCTTCCAAATCAGGATGCGGCGTTGGGCGGGGATGTTTGGCCACCTTGGTGCTGGTTGGCAGGAGAAGGGTAAAGGTGGTTCCTTTTCCCGGCGAGCTTTCCAGACGAATGGTTCCGGAGTGTGATTTTATGGTGCCATAGACACTGGCCAGTCCGAGCCCTGTCCCCTTGCCCGGTTCCTTGGTCGAAAAAAAAGGTTCAAAGGCCTTGTTCCTTACCTCGTCGCTCATACCTGTTCCGGTGTCTGCGACGCTCAACTCCAGGTACTGTCCTTTTGAGAGTTCAAGGGTGGAGGCTGTGTGGCTGTCATTGATGAGGCGGTTTTTAGTGGTGATCGTTAAGAGGCCTCCGTTGGGCATAGCGTCTCTTGCGTTGATGCCTATGTTCAGCAGGGCATTGGACAGTTCTGAGTTGTCTCCCTGTACCATGCTCTGGGCTGCATCTGTCTTGACGACAATCTCGATACGCTTATCTATGCTTCTCTGCAGGATGAGGACGGTGTCCTTAATTAGGCTGTGGACGTCAACGGTCTCCTCTCCTCCTGCCTTCTTCTTGGCAAACCTCAACAGCTTATTGGTGAGGTTTGCAGCATGTTCCACCGATGATATGATGCCGTCGATATATTTGGCCAGGCTGGGGTTGCCTCCGGCTTTAAGCCGAAGCATCTCTGCCGCTCCCATGATGGCACTGAGCATGTTGTTGAAGTCGTGGGCAACGCCTCCGGCCAGTTGTCCAAGCGAGTCGATGTGACGGCGTTTTTCTATTTCCTCTTCCATCTGTTGAGCCTTGGTCACGTCATCGACCCTGATCACGACCTGGTCAAAATCTTCGCCAATCAGAGGGTAGAGTGCAAAGTTGAAAACACTTTCGACCCCATCAACGCTTATCGGAATCTTGGTCTTTTCAACAGGACCATTGCTGGTGGATCGTTCGAGAAGCTCTCTTACTGTCTCTGAAAATAAAGGTAAAACTTCATGAATCGATTTCCCCTGGGCATCGCTAAAGTCTATGCCTGAAAAGTTGACAGCGGTCAGGTTCATGTCCTTGATGAGGCCCTTGGCATCCGTTCCCACCAGAATCGATGACATGGAATTGATGATGCTGGTGAGGTGTGATTTGGTCCTGATGAGCTCTCTTTCAGTCTCCTCTTTCCTGGATATTTCCCTTTGTAGTTGCAGGTTGCTCTCGTTGAGGGCAGATGTCCTTTCGGACACCAGTGTCTCCAGGCTGGATTTCATCTTATGTATGTCAAGAAATATCTTGGTCTTGTTGAGGAGGATGAATTCATTGAAAGGCTTAAAGATGAAATCGACTGCTCCCTTGTCGTAGCCCTTGAGCTCCTTGGTGTGATCTCGATCAATGGCTGTAATGAAAATAATCGGTATCGAGGCGGTCTTTTCATTTGATTTAAGAATGTCGGCTACCTCATAACCGTCCATCTCCGGCATCTGTACATCCAGAAAGATGAGAGCGAAGTCGTTGTATAAGGTTTCAGCCAGTGCCTCATTTCCGGAATTTGCGGTTGTAACAGTGAGGTCAAGTTTGTTGAGCAGCTTTTTGAGGGCAATGATGTTTTCAGGGGTGTCGTCAACAACGAGCACCTTGGGGGGGGCGCTATTTTGTGGTGATCTACTCTGGTCGATATCTTTATTCATGGAATCTAACTGAAAGAGACTGGTGTTATCTTTATAATCGCAAAATGCATCGTCCTGTCAGG
Source organism: Desulfogranum mediterraneum DSM 13871 (assembly GCF_000429965.1). Taxonomy (GTDB): domain Bacteria; phylum Desulfobacterota; class Desulfobulbia; order Desulfobulbales; family Desulfobulbaceae; genus Desulfogranum; species Desulfogranum mediterraneum. The sequence goes on along the minus strand of NZ_KE387004.1, from coordinate 255,671 downwards.
ACAGAGAACCCTGCTCTGCTGCTCTTCTACATGGCAGCTGCTGGTCTTCGCCTGTTTGCAGAGGTCAATTTTTTCCTTACTACTCCTTGGTTTCATGGGACTGCTCCAGCAGGTCATTGAGGAAGGGGGAGATCTCCTGCAGGGTGAGGATGTAATCAACCGCCTTGGTAGCGATGGCGGCCAGCGGCATGGTATCAGCTTCTGCCGTCTCAGGATGTTGGGAGATCGTCAGTCCGCCGCCTGCTTTTATTGACCGTATCCCTGCACTGCCGTCGCTGTTCGCGCCGGTGAGAATTATTCCGATGAGGCCGGCCTGGTACGTCGCTGCCGCTGTTTCAAAGAGGACATCGATTGATGGTCTCGAGTAGCAGACAGGTTCATCTATGGATAAGGATAGGGTTTTGTCTTTTTCCACCAGGAGATGGTAATCCCCCGGAGCAAGGTAGACCGTCCCAGAGGTGATTTTTTCTTTCTCGTCAGCCTCCTTGACCAGGAGTCGACAGTTCTTGTTAAGGGAGGTGACCAGGTAGTTTTCGGCCGAGGCCTTGCGATGCTGAACGATCATGACCGGAAGGGTAAAATGGTCGGGCAACTCGGAAAGCAGAGTGTGCAGGGCCCTGAATCCACCAGCAGATACGCCTATGACAACGGCCTCATAGTGATTCTGCATGGTACCCTCTATGGGTTTTCTTTTTCTGGTAAATTTTTTGTCTCTTGATAACAGCTACAAAGTTATCCTTTTCTTTTGAATACTCGAGGGTCTCCTTGCTGCCCAGGCAGAGGAAGCCATTGGGGCGCAGACTGTCAAAGAAGAGTTGGAACACATGGTTTTGGAGATTGGCATCAAAATAGATCAGGACATTCCTGCAGAGGATAAGGTGCATCTCGCCGAAAACACTGTCGGTCACCATGTTGTGGTTGGCAAAGACTATATTTTTTTTGAGGGCTCGGTCAAAGATAGCAGACTCATAATCGGCGTGGTAATAGTTTCCAAACGATGTACTCCCGCCCGATTTCTGGTAATTTTTGGTGCTTTTCTTTATCAAGTCTGTGGGGTAGATGCCTTTTCGGGCTTTTTCAAGGACGGTATCGCTAAAATCCGTGGCATAGATTCTGCTCTTCTCGTAGAGCCCTTCCTCCTTGAGCACGATGGCAAGTGAGTAGACCTCTTCGCCTGTGGAGATACCTGCAGACCATATCTTTATAAATGGAAAGGTCTTGAGATAGGGGATGACCTCTTCACGAAGGGCCTTGAAGAAAAGGGGGTCTCTGAACATTTCCGTCACGTGAACAGAGAGGTTTGCGACAAACTTGTTGAAGAAATCCCTGTCGTAAAGTATCGGCGGGATCAGTTCGGAGATTCTCTGCAGCCCTGTTTCTGCCAAGCCTTTCTTGATTCGTCTTGTCAACGATGCCCGGGCATATCCCCGGAAGTCATAGCCGTAGCGGGATTGCATGGCCTCGAGTAAAAGCGTTATTTCCAGTTCTTCGTTGTCCATTGTTCCCTGTCTGGACTTTATGGTTTGAGGCTAGCGTGATGCGTTGTCACTTCGCCCAGTGCCTGCCTCGTGCTCAAGGGTTTATCCTCGGAGCTAAGCGTAGACTCCTCTTGGATACCTGTGGTCTTTTTTCCTCGTATGCCTCGGGGGCTGCGCTTAACTGATCTTGAACAAGATATTTCAGTATCCATGATACCCTCTAGTACATCCAAATTCTCAACATGGACAAGAGCTTGGTGGTGTCAATGGGTTTGGAGAGATAATCATTGGCGCCGCAGCTGATACATTTTTCACGGTCTGTCTCCATCGCCTTTGCCGTTAGGGCGAGGATGGGCAGCTCCTTGAACTTTTTGTTTTTTCTGATGTTTGTTATCGCTTCGTAGCCATCCATCTCCGGCATCATGATATCCATCAGGACGATGTCAGGACGTTGTTCTTTTTCCAGGAGCTCCAGGGCCTTTCTGCCGTTGTCTGCAATGGTGACTTCGACCCCCTTGCTTGTCAGAAACTTGTTCAAGGCAAAGGCGTTTCTCATGTCATCATCCACCAGGAGGACTTTTTTCCCTTTGATGCTGGAATCTTTCTCCCGCACCTCCCGAATCATCTTCTTGTGAGCATCCGGCATGTTCTGTTCAACCCGGTGGAGAAAAAGCGCTGTTTCATCAAGCAGTCGTTCCTGGGAGTAGGCGCTCTTGACGACAATGGTGGAGGAGTATTGTTCCAACCTCTCCGTCTCTTCCCGTGTCAGGTCACGTCCGGTATAGATGATCACCGGCGGAGGGGTGATGGAGGCGTCTTTTTTTATCTCGTCAAGGAGGGTGAAGCCGGAAATGTCCGGCAGGCCAAGGTCGAGGATCATGCAGTCAAAACGGGTCGATCTCAGCAGTTCCATTACCTGGGCGCCGGTTTCCGCGGCTGTGGTATGGATGTCCTGGGTTTCCATGAGCCTCATGATATTGTTGCGCAGGGTTGCGTCGTCTTCAACAACCAGCAGTTCTTTTACCTCGTTTTCCAGGACGTACTCTATGCTCTCCAGGGCGGTTCGTAATTCTTGGCTGCCGACGGGTTTGGTCAGGTAACCAACAGCCCCCTGTTGGAGCCCCTTGCCAGAGGCATCGAAGGCGGACATGATATGAACAGGGATATGTCTGGTGTCAGGGTTCTTTTTCAGTTCATTTAAAACCGTCCAGCCGTCAATCCCAGGAAGGCCTATGTCCAGGATGACAGCTGTCGGTTTATGCTCGATGGCGTACTTGACCCCGGATTCTCCGCTGTCGGCGACAATGCTCTGGTAGCCGTTTTTTTGGAAGTAATTAGAAAGGATGGTGGCGAACACCTTGTCGTCTTCGATGATCAGCATACTCTTCCCGGAACTGCTGCCTTCACTGGCTGGAGCAGCAACCAGCTCTTCAGTCACCTTTTCCGCCTGAGCGGTTGGAGCGGCTTCTGTCTCCCCTGGGGGCGCCAGCGGTTGTTGGCGTGCTTGTACTGATTGGACCTCATCTCTGCTCAGGGTCTCAGGGAGGATCAGGGTGAATTCCGCCCCCTGGTTGAGGGTACTTGTTGCCGTGAGGTGACCGCCAATAAGCTGAGCCAGTTCTCTGGATATGGAAAGGCCGAGACCGGTCCCGCCATGGCTCCGGCTGATGGATCCGTCAACCTGCCTGAAGGATTCAAAGATCAGGTTCAACTTGTCTGCCGGTATTCCGGGTCCGGTGTCTGTCACCGAAATTGCTACTGCATGGCTGGGGTCAAGATCTTTTCTGCTGATGATGGTTCCGGCTCCTGGTCGTGCTATAGTCAGGGTGATGCTTCCTTTTTCTGTGAATTTAAAGGCATTTCCAAGGAGATTTCTTACGATCTGCTCCAGGCGGTATTCGTCGGTGATCAGGCTTTCGGGGAGGTTTTCTCCGAGTTCTGTTCGAAACTCCAGTCCCTTGCTCTTGGCAAGATGGTTGAATTCCAACTCAAAGTTGGTGGCAATGGTTTTCGGAGTGGTTGCGGACAGGCTCAGTTCCACCTGGCCTGCCTCTATCTTGGAAAGATCCAGGATCTCGTTAATGAGGTGTAACAGGGTCTGGCCGCCCCTGTGGATAGCTGTGGCTGACTCGACCTGATCATCGTTCAGGTTATTCTCCTCGTTTTCTGCAAGCAGATTTGCAAGCAGCAGGATCGAGTTCAATGGGGTTCTGAGTTCATGGGACATGTTGGAGAGGAATTCCGACTTGTATTTGGTGGCAAGTTCCAACTGTCGTGCCTTCTCCTCTATCTCCTCTTGTTTTTCCCGCAGGTGACGGTTCTTGGATTCATTCTCCTTCTTTTGTTCTTCAAGCAGCTCGTTCTTTTCTTCCATCTCCTCGTTGCTCGCCTGGAGCTCCTCCTGCTGGACCTGCAGCCTGGCTTCAGATTCCTTCAGCTCTGCAGTCTGCTCTTCCAACTCGGCATTGGCTTTTTGGAGCTCTTGCTGCTGGTTGCGGAGTGTTTCCGACTGTCTCCTGGTCTGTTCAAGAAGCTCTTTTAAGCGGTCATTGGCCATGGCTGCATTGATGGCAACGGCCACCACGCTGCCGACCTGTTCGGAGAAGTCGAGATAGCGTGGCGTAAAGAGAAAACTTGCGCCCAGTTCAATAATGCCTTTGACATCGCCCTCGTAGATCAGGGGGATAACCAGGAGGTTTTTTGGGGGGGTCATCCCCAGCGAAGATTCAATCTTGATGTAGTCGTCCGGAATATCGCTGAAATGGATGGTCTTCTTTTCCAGCGCTGCCTGGCCGACCAGTCCTTCGCCTTTCTGGTAGCTGTTGGCCAATCCCTTTCTGCTGCGAAAGGCATAGCTGGCTATGAGTTTGAAACACTCATCCCCACTGCCCAGAGAATCACCCTCTTTGACAAAGATCGTGCCCACCTGGGCGCCGGTGTAGGTTGCAATAAAGGTGATGGCGATTCGGCATAAGTCTGCAAGTTTATGTTCGCCGCTGATCTTCTCACTTAAGTGAGTCAGGCCGGTTTTCAACCAGTCTTCCCGGTTTGCCCTGAGGTCACTGGTTTCCAGGGTCTCGAGCATCTTGTTGAGGGAGATGGCCAGGTCATCATCTGTTGAGCCGGGATTAAACCTGAAGGCATACTCCTTAGCGTTGACCGCCTGTTGAAGATTGGCAAAGATCAGGCGGTATCGAGATTCACTTTCCTGAAGGGAGCTGGCGGAATGGTTGATCTGCTCCAGCATGGTATTGAACTCTTCGCTAAGATAGCCTATTTCGTCACGGCTCGTTATTTCAGCTCGTACCGTTGGGTCGCCGCTTGCATACCTCTGGAGAACCTCAACCAGGTTGCCGATGGGGCCTGTTATTGATCTGACCGTAAAAAAAGCGATGAAGATGATGGCAAAGAGAGCGACTGCTCCGATAATCACCGAGATCATCAAGGTCCTGTTCACCCTTGAGATGATCTCCTCTTCTTCGACCGAGATCACCAGCGAGAGCACTGAGCCGTCTTGAGCGGAGGCGAAGCTACGATAGGTCGTGGGAGCCATGATCAAGGGCATAAATACGATCTGTTCGCTGCCGCGTTCGCTGCTGATGCTGCTGATCTCGCCAGGCATGGCTTGGCGCAGGAGGGGCTGCAGGGAGGGGCCAAAGGCCTGTTGGCCAGCGGAAATATTCTCGCCTGAAAAGACGATGAGCTTTTCCGAAGCCGTATTCATAACAGCAACCCGACTGGTCATGAATCCGCTGCGTTTCATTTCCAGAAGGATACTCTCGGTGTTGGCCGATAAGGCTGTTAATTCCCTGTAGGCGAGGAGGTAACCGTTTGCCTTACCCGATGAGTCGGAAGTCCTGAAGCTGTAGAGCAGAGATGGGCGAGCTTGCGATTGCGAGCTTGCGATGGGGTTGTTGTCCACCAGGAATACAGCACGATCCTGGCCGGAAATGATCAGGTCTGTTTCCCGGACACTGCTGCCTGTGGTCAAGTGGATGTTTTGGCCATTGAGATGTGAACTGCTGTTTTTCGCAAGGATGATACCGTTTGCATCGGTGATCAGGACCAGATGAAACTCGGGATGTCGAGATTGTAAGGAGGTAACATGCTTTTTTAACTCGTCAAGTGCCTCAAACTCTATGGCCATGCCAAACACATCCTCCTGGGTCCATTCTGAGAAGATGTTTGCTCCGCTTTGGAAAAACCCGTTTATCTTTTCACTGCCACTGGTGCTGATGAGGCCAATCTGATTACGACTGCTGCTCAGGGCACTTTCCCTGGCAGGAAAAAAGCTGATCAAGACAATGACCAACATGGGCAGGATGGAGAACAGGAATCCAAAGAGAATCTTATGCTTCAGGCTTGCAAAATAAAAGGTGTTCAAGGCGGCTGCTCTCATGTCGTTTTCCTGCTTTTTTTTACAGATCCAGCTTTTCCAGACTCAAAGGCTTTCCGGCCGTTACCCTTGCTGCATTCCATTCCGATCGTGTTCGCACCGCCTGTTCACCAGGCATGGAGTCCACTATCTCAAAGAAGTCGAGTTTGAACTTGTCTTTGAGTACCTCTGTCTGGGGCTTGCATCTGACGGTGTACACCGTTTGCACCGATTGGTGATCAAAGGAACGCCAGCTCTGCTTATCTTTGAGCAGTTGATAGCTGTGTCCCTCCAGGGCCCTTATCACCTCGGGCGTTTGCAGGGAGCCGGCGCGCTCCACGGCATCCCTGTATTGGTAGACAATAGTATATGCAGATGCCCCGGATGTGCTTGGGTATCTGTTGAATCGTTGGGCAAATGTTTCAACAAATGTTTTTCCCCTCGGATAGTTGTATCTATAGGGAACCTGCCAGGTCCAGGGCAGGGTGCCTATGATCCCTTCCATAACCTTGGGGCCACCGCTTTCAGCCATACCCAGGGTCAGGTTGGGGACCACAATGTGCATCTTTGTTTTAAGTCCCTGGATCGTTGCCTGACGTATGGCGGTACTCATATCCTTGCCAAACAGTACCAGGACCAGAACATCAGGGTTGATGAGTTTTGCAAAGGCGATGGCCTTTCTGAAATCTTGGTCCCTTGCATCGGGGAAGGGAGTGGTGATCCTCTTGTGGGTCTTTCGCTCTTCTGTACCGGTAAAGATCCTCAGGGACTCTTCGGTGGTATGTCCCCAGGTGTAATCAGAGGTGATATAAAAGTATCGATGGGTCTTGGCTGGATAGAGGCGGTTCAGATAGGCTGCTAAAGCCTTTGCCCCCATCCAGGAGTTGTAACATTCACGAAAAGTATATCTGTTGCCCTCTGCACCGGTTGTGGCTGTGGAGTAGGTGAGGGTCCCGAAAAAGAGGACTCCTTTTCGTCGGCAGAGATCTGAGGCGGCAATGGCGGTATCGCTGGCAGAGCCGCCAAAAACCATGGCTACTTTTTCCTCGTCTATCAATTCTCTCACATTGCGATAGGTGGTAGCCACCCTTGATTGAGAGTCACGGCTAATCAGTTCCACCTTTCTGCCCAGGATACCGCCGGTACGGTTTATTTCTTCAACTGCCAGGCTTGCGGCCCTGAACTGATCCGCTCCCTGAACAGAGTAGGGGCCGGTTTTGGGGTAGTTCAGGCCGATGCGTAGGGTGGTATCGATGGATAAGGTGGTATCTGGGGTGCTGGCGGATGAGCGGGAAACTGAGAACAGGAGGATGAGGAGGGTGAGGGATACCCGCGAGATGGTGGAGATCTGGTTTCTCATGGCTGGATTCCTTGGCGGATCTTCTGAAACTCTATGTTGAGATGATGTCTGGGAGCAGCCGCTCCATACCGGCTCGTCTGTGGGCTGTTGCTCTTTTCTGAAAGGTGAGCCTTGCTACAGTATAGAGGGGGTATCAGTAATTGTACACCCTCTTGTCTTGATCTCTGCCCCACTCTTGCTGCGTGGTCAATTTCTTAGCTCTATCCGGGAAAGGCGAACCCTGCTTTTAAGCCGTGCAGCCGTTATCCCCTGGATAAGAGCTCTCTGCCAGTTTCGAGCGGTTCGGTGCTGCCCCGGGAACGGGCCGGCCTGTCATCTTCCCAAGAGGGTTGTAATGAATGGTTCGTAGCCCGTAGGGCGAACAGTCAGGGCGGGATGATGAGGGCTGAAGGAGGAAAAACAGTTACTGGAGGTGTCCTGGAGCCTGTGCCCAGGAAACAGCGTGGTTGTCATGCGAAGAAGAGCCCTCTTAAGGTGGATGGTGGTGAGTCAGGTAGATCTGAAGGTGGTTTTATAGCTGAGTGCTCATTCATTTTTTACTTTTCGCCCTGTTTTGTCAAGGAAATATCATGATATCAGTTTTTATGATAGAAATGTTAGTTTGTGGTTATGTGGTGGCTTTGGTTGAAACTAGGTGATTATTCAACGCATTTGTTTGTCCGGCTCTCTCGTTGTTCTTGGCCTCTAACTGGTGAGGGAGAGGGCCCGCTGCTACCAACAACTTTTGCCCGTCCCGACAGAGGGCCTGGTGTCACTGGAAAATATCCTGACGCAGTTCCTGGCTGTTCCCCTGTTTGGCCAGCAGAGGATAGTGCTCAGTCCGGGAAAGGGGCAAGGGGTCAGGTCTCTCTTTGTCTTCTGGGCTGCCGTGTCAAAGGGATCTCTTCCCCTGGCTTGGTTGCACCTGTCTGGCTTACGGCAGTCTCTCCGCCTTGACCAAGCCCTTGTCCTGTAGAGGCCAGGGGAGCGGCAGGACTGGCAAGGGTTGAGGCCTAAAAAAAGAAGCTGACCAGGGAGGTGGGGCAATGGCTGAGGCGATCAGGAATAAACGATAGAGCGATGGCTGAGCTGTCCAATGAGGCCTGGGCCCATGGGGGGGCGCCCTGCTCCTCTTTGCAGGCTTTGAAGGAGGCGAGACAACAGAGAAAGTTTTTTTCTACCCCTCAGGTTCAGAGGACTCCGGCTACGCAGGGTAGAGGTGTTCGAGGGGAGGGGGAACGGTTCGGGTGGGCAGACTCTGCTGTCCACCCGGGAAAATGAAGAGGCTTACAAGCCCATGGCCTGGCCGGTGCTTCGTCTCGGGTCGGCACCGCCGTACATCACCCCGTCTTTGACCATGATGGACTGGATCGCCCCCATGGAAGACTTCTGCTGGACAGCATGGCCCATCTGTTGGAGTTTGGCGATGGTGTCCGGGCTGATACCTTCCTCGATCCGGATCTCATCGGGCAGCCACTGGTGGTGTACCCGGGGGGCAGCCACGGCGGACTGGATGTTCAGGCCGTGGTCGATCACGTTCATGATCACCTGGAGGGTGGTGGTGATGATCCGGGAACCTCCGGGGCTGCCGGTGACCAGGAAGTTTTTGCCCTTATCCTTGACAATGGTGGGGGACATGGAGCTGAGCATCCGCTTGTTGGGCTCGATCTTGTTGGCCTTGCCGCCGATCAGGCCGTAGCCGTTGGGAGAGCCGGGCTTGGCGGAAAAGTCGTCCATCTCGTTGTTCAGGAGGAAGCCGGCGCCTTCCACGGCGATCCCGGACCCATAACTGAAGTTGATGGTGTAGGTGGTGGAGACGGCGTTGCCGTACTGGTCGGTGATGGAGAAGTGGGTGGTCTCGTTGCTCTCATAGCCCACGGGCGTACCCGGCAGGATGGTCTTGCTGGGGGTGGCCTGTTCCTGGTTGAGAGTTTCCCGGAGGGAGGCGGCATAGGCCTTGGAGGTGAGTCCCTTGAGGGGGATCTGGACAAAATCCTCGTCACCCAGGTAGAGGGAACGGTCCGCATAGGCCCGCTTCATGGCCTCGGCCATCAGGTGGATGGTCCTGGCCGAGTTGTGGCCATAGTCGGCGATGGGATAGCCCTCCAGGATGTTGAGGATCTGGACCACGTGGGTGCCGCCGGAGCTGGGCGGCGACATGGAGTAGATATCGTAGCCGCGGTAGCTGCCGTGGATGGGGGTGCGGATGGCAGGCTGATAATTCTTCATGTCCTCCATGGTGATCATCCCGCCGTGGCGCTCCATCTCTGCCACCAGGAGTTCTGCGGTCCTGCCGGTGTAAAACTCCCGGGGTCCCTGGGCGGAGATCCGCTTCAGGGTCGCGGCCAGGTCCTGCTGGACAAAGAGATCGCCGGGTTCGTAGAAACTGCCGTCCGCCTTGTAGAACAGTTTCCGGGAGGAGTCCCATTGCTGGAGGCGCTTCTGTTTGGCCTTGAGACCCTCGCTGAACCGGGGCGTGACGATGAAGCCCTCTTCAGCCAGTTTGATGGCCGGGGCCATGGCCTCCTGGAGAGTGATGGTGCCGTACTTTTCCAGGGCCAGGGCCAGACCGGCCACCGTGCCGGGCACGCCTGCGGATTGGTGGGAGAAGCGGGAGAGCTGGTTGTCGGCGTGGCCATCCTGGTCGAGAAACATCTCGGTATAGGCCTTGGCCGGGGCCTTTTCCCGGTAATCGATGGCTACCACCTCATCTTTTTTCTCCGAGGAGATCAGCATAAAACCGCCTCCGCCGATGTTGCCTGAACGGGGCTGGGTGACGGCCAGGGAAAAGGCGGCCGTCACCGCGGCATCAATGGCGTTGCCGCCCCTTTTCAGTACCTCCTGGGCCGACTGGGTGGCCAGGAAGTGGCTGGTGACCACCATCCCCCTGGTGCCCTGGACCGGATGCATCCGCTCGCCCTCGATGATGGCGGCAGCAAGGACGAGCTGGGCCTGGATGAGCAGGGCCCCGCAGGCCAGCAATGCCAACCGGCTGCAGCGGGTGAGAAGGTTATCTTGCCTCATACGATTCTCCTGGAAAATGTTGTCCCCGGAACCGGGGAATGTGCAGTTGCCATGTAATTTTTTTTGACAGCTACAGTGTTAATCTTTTTTGGTAATAATTTTTATAGAATTTTGGCAGTTAGCTAGCATGGATTCTGCTGAAAAGCAACTATTGCCGGTGCTTGTATCTTGGCTGCAGCAGCGGCAATGGGGTCGGCTCCGACAGGAAGGTGGCTGGAATGTTGCTGGGACGGGAGAATGGTGTGGGCTGAGGCAAAGGAAGATTGTGCTCAGCTTGGCAAGGGCCCTAGCCTGGTGGCCTGGCTTTATGCCCCCTGGATGACCTTGGTGGTTCTGGTCCGGGAGGTCTTGGGGAACCGGCGGAGCAAACAGGGGCTGAGGAGGTGGATCTTTCGAGTGGAGAAGGTCTCGGGGGCAATGGTGACCGTCTTTGGAGTTGTGCTCGCCTGTAAGGGCTGAGCAACTCTCCGGGGGGCCTGTTGGCGGAGTGTGGGCGGGCCTACATCGCCAGCCTGGTCCGTTCCGGGCTGAGTCTGCGCTCCAGCCGGTTGGCGTAGCGGCTGAGCAGGTAGCAGCAGATGAAGTAGAGCACCGCTATGGTGGTGTAGATCTCAAAGGGGTAGAGCATCAGCCGGTTGTTGATGGAGTAGGCCGCGGTGGTCAGCTCCATCACCCCGATGATATAGGCCAGGGAGGTATCCTTGACGGCGGCGATGAACAGGCCGACAATGGCCGGCAGCATCTGTTTGAGGGCCTGGGGCAGGATCGTCGGCAGCCGGGGCGGGGATGGTCGGCCGGCGCTGTTGGCTGAACCCTCATACAGGGGCTCAGCCAACAAGGCCGGCAGTGTCCGCAGGCAGCATGCTACGCTTGCTGTGCTGCCGCAAAGAAGGTCTGGTGGAGGGCGTGGACCCCCTGGTAGAGTTTATCCCGGTGGAGCAGGAAGTAGAGTGCCGCCTTGGAGGGGCCAAAGGAGATCATCTCCACGTTGATATCTTCCCCGGAGATGGCGCTGAAGCAGCGGGCCGCTACCCCCATGCTGCTGGAGAGGCCTTCGCCGACGATGGCCAGGAGCACCAGTTCGTCTTCCCGTTCCAGCAGGCGATAGGGTCTGGGCTGGATCCGTTCCAGGGCTGCGAAGGCCGGGTCCAGGTCCTTCTTGGAGAGCAGGAAGCTGATGCAGGTCTGGGTGGCGACCACGGATTTGATGTTTAAGGCCGCATCGGTGATCGCCCCGGAGACGATGCTGAGGATCCCCGGCCGGTAGCCCACTCCCGAGGCATGGACCTTGAGGATGGCGATATCCTCAGTATAGGTGATACTCTTGATGATCTTTGCGCTCTGGCCCGAGGAGTCGGTAATCACCGTGCCCCGTGCCTCGGGGCGCATGGTGTTCTTGATCACGATCTCGATGCCGCGCTGGCGGACCGGTTCCACGGTCCTGGGATGGAGGATGGTGGCCCCGAAGTAGGAGAGCTCGGCGCACTCCTCGTAGGAGAGGCAGTGGATAAACTCTGCCTGGGGAACAAACTTGGGATCAGCAGTCATGAAGCCGTCCACATCCTTCCAGATCTCCAGGACCTCGGCATCGGCTGCCGCGGCAATGGCAGCAGCCGAGTAGTCACTGCCGCCACGGCCAAAGGTGGTAATCTCTCCCTTCTGGCTGACCCCGTAGAAGCCGGGAACAAAGACCATGTCATGGGCGGCAAGGTAGGGGAGAAGCGAGTCCTGCAGGGCCTTGCCGGTGGCCTCCAGGTCAACGGTGGCGTCGCCGAACTTGCCGTCGGTGTAGAGGGGCATCTCCTGGGGAAACATATAGCCGCAGTTGAGGCCGTAGGAGCGGAGGGTCCAGGCCAGGAGCTGGGCCGAGAAGCGCTCACCCAGGCAGCTGATGGCGTCGGCCATCTTGGGGGTGAGTTCCCCTGTGAAGTTGAGGCCGTAGTAATAGCGCTCCAGGAGCTTGACCGTGTCCGCCAGTTCACGCTTGTAGCCCTGGACACACTCTGCCGATTCCATCAGGTGGGTGGCAACCGAGAGGTGGAGCTTGAGGATGATCTCCAGGTGGGGCAGGATCAGCTCTTCGTCTTTCAGGGCCTTGTCTATCCCGTTAATCAGGATATCGGTGACCCCGTAGAGGGCCGAGACCACAAGGATATGGCCTTTGCCGTAGCTGGGGATGAGACGGGAGATGTGACGGATGGTCTTGATACCCTTGAGGCAGCCGCCGCCGATTTTTATTACTTTCATTTTTCGATGGTATTTTTGGCGTTTTGAGGTATTGGTGAAGGAGGTGTTCTCTTCGATCTCCTTGTTGTGCATGGCTTTTTTCCCAGGTGTCCGGGAGCGGATCCCTGTCTGCCTGGGGTGGCTGAATATGCCACAGAAGAGGAAAATACAAAACCCTGTTTTCTCTGACCAGGGGATTTTTAGGGAGCCTTGAACTGCAGGGTGGTGTGGATACTCCCCTTGGAACCGGGGCCGTTCCGGGCCCGGCGGGCTGCGGCTCACCTGGAGAACCCGCTGGAAGGGTAAGCGTTTTTCAAAAAAACACGGACTAACCAAGTCTGATTTGTCGGAGGTAGGCGTAGTTCAACTTAAAACAGTGCCTGTCCATAGATGGGCTCTTTCGCTCAAGCTCAAGGACTGCGAGAAAAAACACCGCAGACATATAATTGGGAACCTTGAAAAATGAGATTTTTCGATCAAAGTCAAGGCGCGCGATAAATTTTACCGCAGGCATATAATTGATATTCCTAGGATAAAATTTTGAGTGCAACGCCGAGATTGGAAAAAAAAGCAATTTTTCAAGGTGGCTGATTGATATTTCGAGGATGTTTTTTTTGAGTATGACCCCGAGATGGAGTGAAGCAGCCTTTTAGGGCTAGACACTAAACAGGAGGTAGACCCATGGCGTACACCCATCTTCTCAGCGATGTAAACGACCGATTTGTCGGCACCATCACCTTGAACCGGCCGGAGCAGCTCAACACCTTTAACAGTGGTCTTGCCGGGGAGCTTGCCCAGGCCCTGCGGGCCATGGACGAGGAGCCCGCGGTTCGGGTGATCCTGGTCAAGGGGGCGGGCAAGGCCTTTTGCGCGGGCATCGATGTCAACGAGTTGGAAGGCAAGAGTGCCATGGAGTACCGGGCCTGGATCGAACACATGGAGCAGCCGCTGATCACCATCGCCCGTCTGAAAAAACCCGTTATTGCCCAGGTGCAGGGAGTTGCGGCGGCCAACGGTATGGGCCTGGTTGCGGCAGCGGATCTGGCCATTGCCGCAGACAATACCAAGATGGGACTGACCGCCATCAATGTGGGCCTGAACTGTGTGGGCCCGATTGTGCCGGTGGCCCGCTGTGTGGGGAGGAAAAAGGCCCTTGAACTGTTACTCTACGGTGACCTGATCAAGGCCCCTGAGGCCAAGGAGCTTGGCCTGCTCAATCGGATAGTCGCCAAGGAGGAGCTGGAGGACGCAGCCCTGGCCTGGGCAGAGACCCTGGCCAAGAAGAGCCCGGTGGCGGTTCAGATTGCCAAGCAGGGCTACTATGCCTCTGAGGATATGGACTACTTCCGTCAGTTTGACCTGATGAACGAGGCCTTTGCCCGCCTCTGCACCACCGATGACGCCAAGGAGGGGGTCCGGGCCTTCTTTGAACGGCGCAACCCGGTCTGGCAGGAAAAGTAGGGATCATCCTGCCTTGTGGCAGGCTCTGGAAGGGCAGCCCTTTTGCCTCTCTTGAGGCTGCCTTGAACGCAGCTTGAGGGGCCTTTGCAGATAAGAGCCGAACAGCACTGTGCTGTTCGGCTCTTCTTTTTTTAAGGGGAGAGCGTCCAGGATGAACTCGGCTCAGCCGATGAGGCGGCGGTTCTCCTGAATCATCTGTAGCCACCGCCACGGACTGGTATCGCTCTTGCTGTACCCTCGGGAGAACCTCATTCAAGGAGCCCTTCATGACAGATTCGTACAAACTCATCGATACCACCCTCAGAGAAGGGGAGCAGACCCCAGGGCTGAACTTCAGCCTGGAGCAGAAAAAGAGCATCGTCGATCACCTGGCCCAAGTCGGGGTGGCTGAGGTCGAATTGGGGATTGCCTCCCCCCTTTCCCACCAACTCGCTGAACTGCTGGCCTACTGTGCAGGCCACCATCCCGGGCTTCGTACCTCCCTCTGGGCCCGTTGTCTGGATGCTGATATTCGACATGCAGCCGAGTTGGGGGGCAGGGTGGTCTCCCTCTCCATACCGGTGTCTGATATCCATCTGCGCCATAAGCTGGAGAGGGATCGTGCCTGGGCCTGCCGGACCCTGGCAGAGAGCATCGGGCTGGCCATCGGCCTGGGGCTGGAGGTGGCGGTCGGCTTCGAAGACGCCACCCGGGCAGAGGCCGGCTTTGTCCGGGAAATGGCCCGGCTTGCCGAAGAGGCAGGTGCCGTCCGGATCAGGCTTGCCGATACCGTGGGGGTTGCCTCTCCCGGGAGCCTGAGCAGACTGGTGGAACAGGTAGGCGAGGTGACCATTCGGGCAGAGTTGGGGGTGCACACCCACAATGACTTTGGCCTGGCCTGCGGTAATGCCGTCGCCGCCCTGGAGGCCGGGGCCAACTGGGCCGATGGGGCGCTCCTCGGTTTGGGGGAGCGGGCCGGCTGTGCTCCCCTGGAACAGCTGGTCGCCTACCTGGTGATCCTGCGGGGAGAGGGGGGGATGCAACTCAAGCCCCTGAAGTCTCTGGCCCTCTACCTTGCAGCCGAAGCGGGAGTCGTCATCGGCTCCAGAGAGCCGCTCTTGGGAGAGGCCATCTTCAGCTGTGAGTCCGGTCTCCATCTCGACGGCCTGTTCAAAGAGCCACGCACCTATGAACCCTACCCGCCGGAACGAATCGGCAGCAAGCGCCGGCTGTTGATCGGGGCCAAGAGCGGTAAGGCGGCCCTGGGTCACCAGTTGGAGCGTCTTGGCCTGCTTGAGGGTCCGGCCAGTGAGGCCAGGCTCGATGGCCTGGTCGAGAAGGTCCGCCGGGCAGGGAGGGACAAGGGCCGTGGTTTGACCCTTCAGGAACTGAAGAGCCTCTGGCAGCTCAGCTGAAGGGGCTACTCCGAGTCCTGGCGGTAGGGGTTTTCCTGCTGCAGGTTGAACTTTTTGATGCGGTAGCCGATCTGCCTCTGGGTGAGTCCCAACTCCCTGGCCGCCTTTGCCTGGACCCAGCCGTTGCGGTTGAGGGCGGCAATGATCTGGCTGCGTTCCAACTCCTGAAGCGATGACGGAGGGGGCGTCGGAGGCGTGACCCTCCCTCTGTCCCTGTCCGGCAGGGGAAGAACGCTCCCCAGGGGTGCAGAGCAGGTCAGGAGGTCAGAGGGGAGGTCGTTTAAGGTGAGTCGGTCGCCTTCGGCCAGGATCACCATTCGCTCAACCAGGTTCTGCATCTCCCGGACATTGCCCGGCCACTGGTAGCTCATCAGGAAATCGAGCAGTTCAGAGCTGATCTTTATCCGCCGAGCGTTGCGTTGGTTACTGGCGCTGAGGAAGTGGTTGAGCAACAGGGGGATATCGTCGCTTCGTTCCCGCAACGGGGGCAGGGTTATGGGTACCACATTGAGGCGATAGTAGAGGTCTGCACGGAACCTCCCCCCGGTCACTGCCTGGTCAAGGCTGACATTGGTGGCGGCAATGATGCGGACATCCACGCTGTGGGTCTTGGTCCCGCCCAGCCGTTCAAACTGCCTCTCCTGGAGTACCCGTAACATCTTGGCCTGGAGGGCCAGGGGCATCTCTCCTATCTCGTCCAGGAAGAGGGTGCCCCTGTCGGCAAGCTCAAATCGTCCTGCACGGGAGGTGTGCGCGCCGGTGTAGGCACCTCGTTCGTGGCCGAACAGCTCACTCTCCAGCAGGGTCTCGGGCAGGGCCGCGCAGTTGATCTTAATAAAGGAGCGCTTGCAGCGCAGGCCGCTTTCATGGATGGCACGGGCCACCAGCTCCTTGCCGGTCCCGGACTCTCCCAAAAGCAGGGCGGTGGCATTGCTTCGCGAAAGTTTTTGTATGATATTAAAGACCTCTCCAATGGGCTTGGAGTGACCGATGATGTAGTGGCCCTTATGGGTTCGATGCAGCTTGGCCTTCAGGGACTCGTTTTCCCGGACCAGTCTGGCCTCCTTTTTTTGGATCTCCCGGTGCAGGGTAAGGAACTGGGCGATCAGGGTCGCCAGGACCATGAGAAAGCGGATGTCCTCGTCAAAGGAGACCTCGTCTCCAAAGAGTCGATCCACCGTGAGCACCCCCTCTGGCCGTCCCTGTACCGATACCGGTACCCCGAGGAAGGCGACCTTGGTCCGGTCCAGTTGTGAACGGGCCCCTGTCCGGTTGAGAAAGAGGGGTTCACTCTGAATATCCGGGACCACAAAGGGGGACTTGGTCCGAAAAATCCGGCCGGAAATCCCCTCATCCAGACTGTAGACCCCCCGCATTTCTTCCGCTGCAGAGAGACCGTAGGAGGCCTTGATGGCGAGCTTCTGCCGTTGCTGATCATAGAGCAACAGGGTTGCCCGTTCCATCTTCATGGTATTGTAGAGCACGGCCAGGATGTTAGCCAGGGTCGTCTCCAGGTTGGCGGCGTTGCCGATGAGCTCGGTTATTCGGTGGAGCGCCAACAGCTCCATCTTCTGGGCATCGGCGCTGGTTGTAGGCCCTGTCCTCTGGTTTGAATCCATGATCTGCTCTCGTTGGTGCTGCTGAGGTAAGCGGCTTGGCTGGGCTTGGTTCTGTTTTGTCGGCCGTGACGGTTGTGGCAAAGAAGAGACCGGCCTTGTTCTTCATCTTCTGAAGCAAGAGGGATGCCAGCTGCCTTTTCAGGCGTTTGTCCAGTTAATATCCTGATATTATATTGGAAAAATACACAGGCCGGATTCTTCTGTTCAGGTTGTTGACAATTGTGTGAGTGAAATCAAGTCTCTGTTTCAGAAATGTAAAATATTTGGATTGTGGCTCGGGGAGACTCCGGAGAGACAGAATTGTAGCAAAGGCTACCAAAGGGAAGGATCCTGGCAAGAATGAAGAGAGTGGCAGGCAATGCAGGGGATGGTCTGTAAGGTCCTTTGTTGTAATGGTTTGTTTTTGTTATTGTTTTCCTGAAGGGCTCTTCCTGGCACAGCCCTTGCTCAAGGGAGAGGTATACCACGTGTGAGCAACACATGTTTTGCCCGGCCTGGTGGCTGTGAACAGGTACATCCACGCCTGAGAGGCTGGGGCGCACAACCTGAGCAACAAGGAGACAATCATGAGAAAGGTAGCAATTTACGGTAAAGGCGGGATCGGCAAGTCCACCACCACCCAGAATACAGTGGCTGGGCTTGCGGAGATGGGGCGCAAAGTCATGGTGGTCGGTTGTGATCCCAAGGCCGACTCCACCCGGCTGCTTCTGGGTGGGCTGGCCCAGAAGTCGGTGCTGGATACCCTGCGGGAGGAAGGTGAGGATGTGGAACTCGATGATATCCGCAAGCCGAGCTATGGCGGATCCTGGTCCGTGGAATCCGGTGGGCCTGAACCCGGGGTAGGTTGTGCCGGTCGTGGCATCATCACCTCCATCAACATGCTGGAGTCTCTGGGGGCCTATGAAGAGAGCGAAGGCCTGGACTACGCCTTCTACGATGTGCTTGGCGATGTCGTCTGCGGAGGCTTTGCCATGCCCATCCGCGACGGCAAGGCAGAAGAGATCTATATCGTCTGTTCCGGTGAGATGATGGCCATGTATGCCGCCAACAACATCTGCAAGGGGATCATGAAGTATGCCCAGTCCGGTGCGGTTCGCCTGGGCGGTCTGATCTGCAACTCCAGAAACGTGGATAACGAGAAGGAGATGATCGAGGAGCTGGCTCGAAAGCTCGGTACCCAGATGATCTACTTTGTGCCCCGGGATAACGATGTCCAGAGAGCGGAGATTAATCGGAAAACCGTGATCGAGTGGAACGGGGAGTGCGATCAGGCCAACGAGTATCGCGGTCTGGCCAAGGCCATTGACGACAACGATATGTTCGTCATTCCCGAGCCCCTGGAAATAGAAGAATTGGAGCAGCTGTTGTTGGACTTCGGTCTGCTGGAAGCCTAAGCGTTCTTTACTACAAGCAAGGAGAATTAAGATGATGCAGATGATAAGGGCGATTATTCGACCGGAAAAGGCAGATGAGGTCCTGGCGGCGCTGATGGATGCCGGCTTTCCGGCGGTAACCAAATATGCGGTGGCTGGACGGGGCAAGCAACGTGGGATCAAGATCGGTGAGGTGACCTATGACGAGATCCCCAAGACCATGTTGATCAGCGTGGTTCCTGAGGCGGACAGGGATTTTGTGATTGATACCATCATAGATACCGCCCGATCAGGGAACAAGGGAGCCTTTGGAGACGGTAAAATCTTTGTCTCCGGAGTGGACGCTGTCTATACCATCAGCTCCGGGGTCAAGGAGGGGACCGCCGGGGAAATGGCAGCTGAAGAGGTGAGCGCATGAAAGAGATCGTAGCCATTGTCCGGATGAACATGATGAACAGGACCAAGGCGGCCCTGACCGAGGCCGGGGTGGATGCCTTCTTTGCCAACGAGGCCCAGGGCCGGGGGGTGGGATTGGTGAACCGAGAGCTGGTTCAAGGTGCTGAGCAGGGCTATGAGGAGGCCTCGGCCCTGCTCGGCGAGAAGGGTAATCTCTATCCCAAACGCATGGTGACCATTGTGGTTGACGACGACAAGGTCGATGGGGTTGTTGCCGTACTCATTGCTGCCAATCAAACAGGCAAGGCTGGTGACGGCCGGATCTTTGTCCTTCCCATGGATGATGCCGCCCGGGTGAGAACCAATGAACGGGGCATGGCCTCAATTCAATAATTTCTTCAGGAGGAGATGTTATGGGAAATGCAGAAACATTGGTGCAGTGGGAGCCCAATGATATCAAGGAGAAGCTGTTAAGGAAGTATCCTCCCAAGGTGGCCCGCAAACGTGCCAGGCAGATCATGATCAACGAGGCGCTGGAGAACACCACCCCGGAAATAGTCGCCAATGTTCGAACCATTCCCGGAATTATTACCATGCGCGGTTGTACCTACGCCGGTTGTAAGGGCGTGATCATGGGGCCGACCAGCGACATCGTCAACCTGGTCCACGGACCGGTGGGCTGTAGCTTCTATGCCTGGCTGACCCGGAGGAACCAGACCGATGCCGGCATCAAGGGTGAGGATAACTTCATGCCCTATGCCTTTACCACCGATATGCAGGATTCGGATATCATCTTTGGCGGAGAGCAGAAGCTGGAGGCCGCTATCCAGGAGGTCTATGAGCTCTTTCATCCCAAGGGAATTGCAGTCTTTGCCACCTGCCCGGTGGGGCTGATCGGTGATGATATCCATGCGGTTGCCCGGAAGATGAAGGAAAAGTTCGGCGACTGCAATGTCTTTGCCTTCAGCTGTGAGGGCTACAAGGGGGTCTCCCAGTCTGCCGGTCACCATATCGCAAATAATCAGGTCTTTACCCACCTGGTGGGTACCAGCGAGACAGAGAGGAGTGACAGGTACAAGATCAATCTGCTGGGAGAGTACAACATCGGCGGCGATGGTTTTGAGATTGACCGCATCCTCCAGAAGTGCGGGATCACCAACATCGCCACCTTTTCCGGCAACTCCAGCTATGAACAGTTTGCCACGGCCAACCAGGCGGATCTCAGTTGCGTGATGTGCCATCGATCCATCAACTATGTGGCTGATATGCTGGAGACCAAGTACGGCATCCCCTGGATCAAGGTGAATTTCATCGGCGCAAAGTCAACGGCCAAGTCCCTGCGCAAGATTGCCCAGTACTTTGGCGAGCAGGAACTCATCGACAGGGTGGAGACGGTGATCGCCGAAGAGATGGCGGCGGTTGAAACGGCCCAGCTCGAGGTGGTTCCGCGGACCACAGGAAAAACAGCAATGCTCTTTGTCGGTGGCTCCCGGGCCCATCATTATCAGGATCTGTTTGCAGAGCTGGAAATGAAGACCATCTCGGCCGGATATGAGTTTGCCCATCGGGATGATTACGAGGGGCGACAGGTTATCCCAAACCTGAAGGTTGATGCCGATAGCCGCAACATTGAAGAGATCCAGGTCGAAGCGGACCCTGAGCTCTATCGGCCGCGGAAGAGCGCGGCCGAACTGGCTGCCCTGGAAGAAGCTGGGTTGAAGTTTAAGGAGTACGAGGGGCTCAATCCCCAGATGGAAGAGGGAACCCTGGTCATCGATGACCTCAACCAGTATGAGGCGGAAAAGCTGGTGGAGTTGATGAAGCCCGATCTCTTCTGTGCCGGGATCAAGGAGAAGTATTCCATTCAGAAAACCGGGGTGCCGATGAAACAGCTCCACAGCTATGACTCCGGCGGACCCTATGCCGGCTTTAAGGGGGCGGTTAACTTCTATGCCGAGATTGATCGCCTGGTCAACAGCAAGGTGTGGAGCTACATGAAGGCGCCTTGGCAGGAAAATCCAGAACTTTCAGCGACCTATGTGTGGGAATAACAAAGAAGGAGAGAAGGTACCATCATGTTACTACGACATACACCCAAAGAAGTAGCAGAGCGCAAGGCCCTGACCATCAATCCGGCCAAGACCTGCCAGCCCATAGGCGCCATGTATGCCTCCCTGGGGATCCGCGGCTGTCTGCCCCACAGTCACGGATCCCAGGGATGTTGCGCCTATCACCGCAGCGCCCTGACCCGACACTATAAGGAGCCGGTTTCGGCTGCAACCAGTTCTTTTACCGAAGGGGCCTCGGTTTTCGGCGGCCAGGCCAACCTGGTCCAGGCCATTGATAATATCTTCACCGTCTACGAACCGGAGGTGATCGCGGTCCATACCACCTGTCTGTCAGAGACCATTGGTGATGATCTGCCCCAGATCTTTGATAAGGCCCGTAAAGATAACAAGGTGCCGCCAGGCAAGACCCTCTTGGGGGCACCTACCCCGAGTTATGTCGGCTCCCATGTGACTGGTTTTTCCAACATGGTCAAGGCGATGGCTGCCCTGGCTGAACCCGGGGAGCAGAAAAACGGTAAGGTTAATATCATCCCCGGCTGGGTCGAGCCCTCGGACATGGCCGAGCTGAAACGTCTGGCCGAGCTGATCGGGGTGGCTGTCACCATGTTTCCGGATACCTCCGGGGTGCTCAATGCCCCACTCAGCGGGGAGTATAGGATGTTTCCGGATGGAGGCACCCCCATTGAAGAGATCCGGCAGAGTGGAGCTGCCCTGGGTACCCTGGCCCTGGGAGAATACTGTTCTGCCGATGCGGCACGATTACTGGATACCAAGTGTAAGGTTCCCTGTTCGGTTTTGGATATGCCGTTTGGTCTGCAGGCGACCGACCGCTTTATCGATGCCCTGCGCGTTCTGGCCGGTTCTTCGGTGCCCGACGAGGTTGCCGTCGAACGGGGACGGCTGCTGGATTTGATTTCAGATATGCACCAGTATTTTTACGGCAGGAAAGTCGCGCTGGTCGGCGATCCTGATCAGTTGATTGCCATGACCGAGTTTTTGGTCTCCATTGATATGTGCCCCATCCATATTGTCACCGGCACACCCGGCAAGAAGTTTGAAAAGCGGATTCGGGAATTGACCGAGGGTATGGGGAGGGAGGTCAATGTCAAGGCCAAGGGTGACATGTTCCTCCTACACCAGTGGATTAAGAATGAGCCCGTGGATCTGTTCATGGGCAACAGCTACTGCAAGTACATCGCCCGTGATGAAGATATCCCCCTGGTACGCTGGGGATTTCCGATCCTGGATCGGCAGGGACATCAGCATTTTCCCACGGTCGGCTATATGGGTGGGCTGCGCATCTTGGAAAAGATCCTGAACGCGTTGCTGGACCGCAAGGATCGCGATGACGAGGAGACCACATTTGAATTGGTTCTGTAAGCGTGGGGCCGGCCCAGCTCGTTGCTGTGGGTGGTCTCCGCTTTGTCACCCTGCTGCAGCGATGTTCGTCCGTCGCTGCAGCAGTCACCTTGTAGAGGAGAAGGAGGAGCCATGAGTATCCCATCGTTTTCTACCTGCCGAAAAGAAGGGGCTGTCAAACCATTATACCTGGGCAATACCCTGGTGCCGCTGCCTGTGGCACCCTTGGCTGTGGCACGCACCAAGTTTGAAACATCTGTCCTGGGCCAGAGCGAAAGCCTCCTGCCCCGGGAATCTTTAGGATGGCTCAAGGCCAAGGAGACGGTACCTGGGGAGGGGATGCTTCTTGCGATTATCGGTCCTGGTGATCCCCTGGCTTCACCCGAGGCGACCCTCAAGGCCATTGGCTTGATTCAACAGCCGTACCCGGCGGCCCGTTTTGCCCTGCGCACCTTGGGCATCGCTGGGGCTGGGCTGGCAGAGTCGCTGGCCGCAGCCGGGGTGAGCCATGTGGAACTGATTGTTAACGGGGTGAGCCCCGCTGCATTGGCTGGGTTGTACCTCTGGATCAGGCCTGGGCGTAAGACCCTGCCCATGGCTAAGGCCGCCGCACTTCTCTGCAGGGAACAGGGTGAAACGGTGGCTGCCTTGAAGAGGCAGGGGATAAGGGTCTATGGGTCCATCACACTCTATCCGGGCTGTAATCTGGACCAAGTGGAACCCGTGAGTACGATCCTGGCAGACCTTGGTGCGGATGGGATTGCGGTGGAGCCGTTTCAGGCAGCAGGGCTTGGGACAGAGGTGAAGGCTCCCCATGATCCTGTAATCGATGGCCCGGTTGATCCGGAAACGCTGGCAGAGCTGCTCCGCCTGGCTGAACGATCTTTACCCGTGGTGCCTTCTCTCTCCAGCTGTCTACCCTGCCTGCAGAGTAAAGAAACGCATCCAGGCGGCCAGGTTCTCCCCCTGGCGAGCATGGAGCGGCCCAATGTGGCGGTGGTCAGTTCCAGTGGGATGGATATTGACCTTCATTTGGGACAGGCGCGCAAGATCCTTGTCTATGGCCCTCGGGACAGGGATAGGCTTCCCTGCCTGCTTGAAACCAGAGACGCGCCTGAACCTGGTGGAGGGGCAGAACGCTGGCAGGCCCTGGCAAGGGTGACCAATGATTGTTTTGCCCTGCTTGTTGCCGGTGTTGGTGAACGTCCGCGTCAAATCTTGGGGGAGAGCGGCTTAGGGGTGATGGTGGTCACCGATGCCATCGAAGGCTGTGTCGACCGGCTCTACGGAGGCGGCAAACAGGGGAGATGTACAGATGGAACCCGGCAAGGCGGCTCTTGAAGTGGTTGGAGTCGGCGTCTGCGCCTGTCGGCCGAGAGAGGATCAAGGAATCGTAACGATCAATAACAAGGGGATAGAAACAAGGAGATAGAATAATGGCTCTACCTGAAAGGCAGATTCTCGTCTGCCAGAGTTTTCGTGTCAAAGGTGATCCCAAGGGAATCTGTCATAAACAGACCGATGGTTTCCTCCAATATATTGAAGAGGAAATTCTTGACCGTGGTCTGGATATGCAGGTTGTGGCTACGGGCTGTCTGAAGCAGTGTGAAGCTGGGCCGATTATGGTTATTCAGCCTGAAAACTGGTGGTTTAAGGGCGTGGGTAGCGAGGAGGTAGTCGATACTATCTTGGATGGCTTGGAAGATGGCGAACCTGCAGCGGAATATCTCATCGCCTAGCACCCTGGCCGCCGGGGTCCTCATTCGACCTGCGCAAGCAGAGGATCTCCCCCGATTGCTGCCCCTCTTGGAGCAGCTCTTTTCCCTGGAGAAAGACTTCTGTTTTGCCCCCCTGCTGCAGGAGAGGGGGCTTCGGCTCTTGCTTGAGACGCCGGCGGCAGCCCTGATGGTTGCCGCCGCGCCGCTGGCTGGGGTCACAGACCGCAGCGAACCGGTGGGGATGGTCAGCGCCCAGCTGGTGATCTCGACGGCCGAGGGTGGGCCGGCACTGCTGGTCGAGGATTTGGTGGTTGCCCCTGACTGGCAGAAAAAGGGCATTGGCCGGCAGCTGCTGGCCGGGGTGGCTGACTGGGGGCGTGAGCAGGGGGCCCGGCGGCTGCAGTTGCTTGCCGATAAGGATAATCAACCAGGGCTTGCCTTCTACAGTCGCAACCGATGGAGCCGGACCGCTCTGATCTGCCTTCGTACCTATATTTGAGAGGATCCAATGAATATCGTCCAGATTGATCATTGGCGTGACTATCAGCGGGATGGTCAACAGTTTCTCGCGCTGGCCAGGCGGGCCTATGACCAGGGCAAAGAGGCCTTCTCCCTTGATACCCTCTATAATCTGACCTGTATGGGGATCGAGAAACTGATCATGGCCTTTCTGATGCAAAGGGCTGACTTGGCAGACAACCATACCATGGGAGACCTTCTTTTGGCCGTTGAGAGCCACCTGGGAGTTCAGGAGGAATTTGCTCAACAGATGAGCTACCTGGATGGATTTCAGGAGATCTGTGACCTGGAGAGCTACACCACTCGCATTCCAGGCGATGTGGATATGGTCCGTATCCTTGCCATTGGCAGGGAGATTGAACAAGGCTTACTGCCGCACCTGGCCGCCGAATGAACAACGCCATTCCCGCCCTGATCAGCGGGAATGGCGTTTTGGCGGGTGTTGTCTGCTGTGATGAAAGAGCGGACAGCCATCCTTGTAGAGTTGACCGCAGGGGCAGCGGAGCTAGAAGTGATGCACCCAGCGGAGGTTGCAGCGACTGCCTTCAGGGCGGTTTTCAGCGTTACTCTCCCAGTAGGCATTGAAAAAGAGGTGATCCTGCTGGGAGATATGCCAGACCACTCCGGGCCCAAAGCCCAGCACCTGCTCCTTGCTGTTGTCGAGCTCCTGGCCGTCCGCCTCACTCTCGGTGAGTTGCTTCAGGTAATAGCCGTTGATCCCGACCCGCAGGGTCTTGGGGATCAGCTCATAGGCGGTGGCAAAGTTGAGGTGAACGGCCTGGCCTGCCTGGATATCGCTGACCGGGCCGTAGGAGAGGTGGGGTTGGTCATTTTCCCCGTTCCAGAGATAGTGGATGCGACTGGTCACCGTCCACTGGGGAGTGACAAAGTAGGTCCCGGTCCAATAGGGATTAAAGGAGAAGAAGTTGCTGCCCGGGTTGATCGATCTCTCCTGGTCATAGCTGCCGGTGGGGAAGATCATCTGCAGCTCAATACGCTGCATGAATTTCGGACCATTGGCTCCCATGATGGGCTCCCACTGGAGAAAGGGTCCCACCAGAATATCACCAAAACCTGCGCCACCAGCCTGGGGCAGCATGCTGCTGTCCACGCTGTAGTCAAGACCCAGAGAGACGTAGGGGATAATCAGATCCACGCCCCACTTGCCGCCTAAAAAGAGTTCCTGGTCCGACTGGTAGATAAACTGGGATAAGCTGATCCAGCCGTTCAGGTCCGGGTCGGGCAGGGCCAGCTCATTGCCGTCGCCATCGGTGAGGGCATCGGCACTGTAGTACTGGAGGTACTGGCTAAAGTAGAATCCAGGCCCGGCCGGCGGCCCGCCATCCACAAACGAGGTAAAGCCCAGGTTGACGGCAGGCAACTCATAGGCCCTGGCTGCAAGGCTCATCGCCATCACCATGGCCAAGCCAAAGAGGACAGGGAAACAACTCCATGATTTCTTCATCAACGCTCCTTTTGTGATCCATAGTATTTTTCAAGTAAATGAAGAGTGGTCGACTCTTTATCTTTCAGTATCTTTGCACCTCGGGTGATCTTGCACAGACTGATGTGGTGGGAGGCGGCAATGGCGCGCTGGGTTTTCCCCTGATGGAGTTCCCTGAGCAACTGCCAGCGCAGGGCCAGATCATTGATCTCCTTTGGGGTTAAAATCTCCCCAAGAAAGCGGCCCATCTCCCCTGAATGGTCAATAGCTGTTAAGAGCTCGATCAGCTCTTTGGACGATTCCATCTCTTTCTCCCTCGCTTTTGTTTCTATCCGTAGAAACGGTGCCCCTCTTTAGCAACTCTGCAGCGCCTTGTCAAACAGTACCCTCTGCCTCTGTGCAGTCAGAACGGTTGCTGCAAAAATGTAGCCTTCAAAAATGTAGCCTTCTGTTCAAGAAGGTCGCCTTCTCTTTTCGGTGTGCATCATCTGCCAGCCAACGAGAGGGTTTGTCTCTGCAAGTATCTGATTTTCTATATTTTCCAGGTTTATTGCTCATTGGCACAGCCCTTGCTGTTTCCTTAACAGCTCCTCACAGCTCCCCAGCATGTTCCGCCTATCTCTGCGTGCACCCCCCCCTCTGTGCGCTCAGGGGGGCCGGAAGAGGATGGGGTGCCTGTGGGGGTTACAAGAACTTGCCCCAAGGGGCTGTCATTGAAGGATGGAAATATCATGAAGAGTGCAAGCCTACTGGATAGTCGAGAGCGGCAGATTCACCGCAAGGGAAAGCTGCCCATTGAGATTGATTGTAATACAGCCAGCCTGGCTGGAGCGGTGAGTCAACGGGCCTGCGTCTTCTGCGGCTCCCGGGTGGTACTCTACCCCATCGCCGATGCCCTGCACCTGGTGCATGGCCCCATTGGCTGCGCCGTCTATACCTGGGATATTCGCGGGGCCCTCTCCTCTGGTCCTGAAATTCACCGCCTCTCCTTCTCCACGGACCTCCAGGAGATGGATGTGATCTTTGGCGGTGAACCCAAACTGGCTGCGGCCCTGGAGGAATTGATTGATCGTCATGCCCCTAAGGCGGCCTTTGTCTACTCCACCTGTATTGTCGGCCTGATCGGCGATGATCTGGAGGCGGTCTGCAGCAAAATAAGTCGGGATAAAGGGATACCCGTGCTGCCGGTGCAGTCCGAGGGGTTCAAGGGGAATAAGCGAGCAGGATATGAGGCTGCCTGTAATGCCATGGCTCGCTTGGTGGGCAGTGGGGATATCAGCGGCATCTCCAGGTATTCGATCAATATTCTCGGTGATTTTAACCTGGCGGGTGAGATCTGGCTGATCCGCGACTATTTTGCGCGAATCGGCATAGAGGTGGTGGCCAACATCACCGGTGACGGGCGGGTGGCGGATATCCAGCGCGCCCACGGGGCGGCGCTGAATGTGGTCCAGTGCTCGGGCGCGACCATGGAACTGGCCACGATGATGGAGGAGCGTTACCAGATTCCTTGCCTGCGGGTCTCCTATTTCGGAGTTGAGGACATGGCCGAGGCCCTCTACAGCGTGGCCCGTCATTTTGGAGAGCCGCTTCTGCTTGAAAAGGCTGCTGCCTTGGTCAAGGCAGAGCTGGAGAGCCTGTTGCCGGAATTGGGCCGCTACCAGGAGGAGTTGAGGGGCAAAAAGGCGGCCATCTATGTGGGGGGTGCCTTTAAGGCCTTTTCCCTGGTCAAGGCCTTTAGGCTCATTGGAATGGATGTGGTCATGGTTGGTTCCCAGACCGGGACCACCCGGGATTATGAGGAACTTGCCGAGATCACCGATGATGGCACCATCATTGTCGACGATGCCAATCCCCTGGAGTTGGTCTCCTTTATCCGCGAAAAGGAGGTGGACCTCTTTGTCGGTGGGGTCAAGGAGCGGCCCATAGCCTATAAACTCGGGGTGGCCTTCTGTGATCACAACCATGAACGCAAGGAGATGCTTGCCGGATTTCAGGGGATGCTCAACTTTGCCCGGGAGGTCTACGCCTCGGTGATGAGCCCGGTGTGGCAATTTGTTCCCCGCAGAGCAGAGGAGGGTGCCTCATGACCAAGACGGCCAACTTTACTTCAACGACCAATGCCTGCAAACTCTGTAAGCCCCTGGGGGCCTCTTTGGCCTTTCGGGGGGTTGAAGGCTGCGTCCCCTTTCTCCATGGCTCCCAGGGATGTGCGACCTATATGCGGCGCTACATTATCAGCCATTTCAACGAACCCATTGACATCGCCTCCTCCTCCCTGGGTGAGAAGCATGCCATCTATGGCGGGGCTGCCAATCTGAAGCTGGGTTTAAAAAATGTGACCGCCAAATATGCGCCCCAGATTATCGGTGTTGCCACCACCTGCCTGACGGAAACCATCGGCGATAATGTGCCCATGATTCTTGATGCCTATCAGGCGGAGTTTGGCGGAGAAGACGCACCCCAGGTGGTCCATGTCTCCACCCCAAGCTATACCGGGACCCATATGGAAGGGTTCCATGCGGCAACCACAGCGCTTGTGGACCAGTTGACCAGACCGGCGGTCAAACATGACGCCATCAATCTCTTGAGCGGTTTTATCTCTACGGCTGATATTCGCTATTTGCAGGAAGTCTGCCAGGATTTTGAGCTGAAGACCACGATCCTGCCCGACTATTCCGCAAGCTTGGATGGTCAGGCCTTAAATGATTACCCCCTGATTCCCGAGGGCGGTACGCCCCTGGCTGCGATCCGTACCATGGGTGGCGCCCGGGCCACCATTGAGCTTGGGGCTACCCTGCCCGATCATTCGGCGGGCACGCTCCTTGAGCAAAGGTACCAGACCAGACTGCATAGGACCGCTCTGCCCATCGGCATTCGAGCCACCGATGCCTTTGTTGAGTTGCTGGTCACCCTCAGCGGCAATCCTGTTGCTGAGAGGTATAGCTCGGCACGGGGGCGTTTGATCGATGCCATGGTGGATGGCCATAAATATATCTCTGGCAAGCGAGCGGTGGTTTTTGGAGAAGAAGACCTGGTGGTAGGGTTGACCTCCTTTCTCGCAGAGATTGGTATCAGGCCGGTGCTCTGCGCCTCAGGCGGTCATAGCGGCAAATTTGAGCAGGGGGTGAACGCTGCCCTGGAGGGGATCGACTGCGGGTTGCCTCTGGTCAGGGAGGATGTTGATTTTTTTGATATTGAGCAGCTTGCCCAGGAGTTGGAGGTGGACCTGGTGGTTGGCCACTCCAAGGGCTACGCCTTTGCCCGGAGGATGGATATTCCTCTTATCCGGGTTGGTTTTCCCATCCATGACCGGGTTGGCGGTCAGCGGATTCTCCACCTGGGATATCACGGTGCACAGCTGCTTTTTGATACCATCACCAATGCTCTTATTGCCAAGAAACAAGGTGATTCAGCGGTTGGCTATAGCTATATGTAGGCCGCAAGGCGGTTATCCGTAAAGGAGGGAATATGAACAATTCAAGATCCAAAGACTATCTCCGGCATCCCTGTTTCAACGCTGAAGCCAAGGGGATGTTTGGCCGGGTCCATTTGCCGGTTGCACCCAAGTGTAATATCAAGTGTAACTTCTGTGATCGTAAGTATGACTGTGTCAATGAATCGCGTCCCGGGGTCACCAGTCAGGTGCTCTCTCCGGAACAGGCCGGGGTCTATATGCAGCGGGTGCTGGAAAAAGAGCCGCGGATAACGGTGACCGGGATTGCCGGTCCCGGAGATCCCTTTGCCAATCCTGAAGAGACCCTGGCGACCATGCGGCTTATCAAGAAGATCCACCCGGAGCAGTTGCTCTGCCTCTCCTCCAACGGGTTGAATATCGGCCCATATATCGAGGAACTGGCCGAGGTTGAGGTCTCCCATGTAACCATCACGGTCTGTGCGGTTGATCCGGAGGTGGGCAGGGAGATCTACTCCTGGGTCAAGGACGGCAAGGTGGTCTATCATGGTCTGCAGGCAGCGGAACTGCTCCTCTCAAGACAGCTGACAGCGATCAGGCGGTTAAAGGAACATCAGATCACAGTAAAGGTGAACTGCATCGTCATTCCCGGAGTCAACGATCACCACCTGGAAGAGATTGCCCGTACCATGCAGGGCTTGGGGGTGGACCTCTTCAACTGTATTGCCATGTTTCCCAACATCAACACCCCCTTTGGTCATCTGGGCCAGCCTGCTGCCGAGACCATGGAGGAGATTCGCACCATGGCAGAGCAGTATCTCCCCCAGATGCGCCACTGCACCCGTTGTCGCGCAGACGCCGTGGGCCTCTTGGATGAGGATAGAACCGCTGAGTTCAGAAGTTGTCTCTCGGCCTGCTCCGCGCTCAAGCCCATGTCTGCCGTCCAGCGCCCCTATGTGGCGGTGGCCAGCCTTGAAGGTGTCCTGGTCAATCAGCATCTTGGCGAGGCCCGGAGCTTTCAGGTCTGGGAGGCTACAGCAGAGGGCTATCGTCAGCTCGAAGAGCGCCCGGCAGCTGAGGCCAGTGGCGGCATCAAGCGCTGGCATCAGCTTGCCCGTATTCTCGGCGACTGCCGTGCCGTCCTGGTCAGCGGGGTGGGCGAGACGCCGTCTGCCGTCTTGAGCGCCAGCGGGATTAAAGCTGTGGAGGCCTCGGGCTTTATTGAAGAGGGGCTGGAGTCGATCTATCACCATAAGGATACCAGCCGTCTTAAGGGAAGGCGCAATCCCTGCAGCGAAGGGAGCTGTGTCGGCGGCGGTGGAGGTTGTGGCTGAGCCCTTGTGATTGTGTGACATCGGTCAACTGGGGCAGGCTGAGCCCAGCCGTGGGATGACTGGCCTGTACGCAGCCTGGCCGGAAAAAGTGTGGCTTCAACCGGGGGGTGCTGCCTGGCGTCTGATTTTTCATGACCTGGTGGTGGGAGCGGGGTATACTCCGGCGGCACCTATACCGGGCAGAGCGTGCTTGGCTGGTGAGCTCAACGGTGACCCCCGCTCTGCCCTCTTGATTCTGTTTGCGATATTACTCCTGTTCTGTGCCTGTAGCGGGGGCACCATCTGTTCGCGTCACAGCCCCTTGAGGTATTTTTTTGAAACATATTTCCCCCCAGATTCTGTTGCTCTCCCTGTTGGCCGCCTTCCCCCCGCTGTCAACGGATATGTACCTGGCTGCCATTCCCCTGCTCATGGAGCAGTGGAACCAGCCCCTGGTGATGGTCAATCTGACCCTGGTCGCCTTCTTTATCACCTACTGCGGTTTTCTCCTGGTCTATGGGCCGCTCTCGGATAAGTATGGACGCAGACCGCCGCTGCTGGCCGGGATCCTGGTCTACATCGTGGCCTGCCTGGCCTGCGCGGCCTCCCAGGGGGTGGAGGTGATGATCCTTGCCAGGGCACTCCAGGGGGCTGGGGCCGCCGCTGCCTCGGCCATCGTCTTTGCCATCAGCAAGGATCTCTATGGCGGGGTGGCCAGACAGCGGGTCTTTATTCAGATCGGGGTGATTGTCGCGGCTGCTCCGGTGATAGCCCCGGTTATCGGCGGCTGGATGATCGCCCTCTTTTCCTGGCGCTGGGTATTTCTGCTCCAGGTGGTCATGGCCCTGATTGCCCTGGCTGGGGTCTGGCGGATGGAGGAACCACTCCGGGAGAAGAATCAGGCCCGGGTGCTGCAATCCTTTGTCAGCTACCTCAGGCTGTTGATGAACGGTCGTTATATGGTCCTGGTCTGTATCCTCTCCATCATCGATATCCCGGTGTTTGCCTTTATCGCCGGTTCCTCGGACCTCTATATCACCCGGCTGGGCTATGATGAACGGCAATTCGGCTACTTCTTCGCCTTCAATGCCATGGCCTTTATCCTGGCACCCCTGACCTTTTCCCGGCTGGCCCGCCTCTATTCCACCCAGCGGCTGCTGCCCTTTGCCTTTTGCGGGATGTTCTGCTCTGCCCTGTTTCTCCTCTGCTCGGCCATTCCCATGCCCTGGCGCCTGACCCTGCCCATGTTTTTTGTGACCTTCTGCTTCTCGTTCTGCCGCCCAGGGGGCAGTAACCTTATCCTGGAACAGATCGATCAGGATGCAGGGGCTGCCTCCTCCTTCATGGTCTTTGCCTTTTTCATCACCGGTTCCCTGGCCATGTGGCTCTTTTCCCTGGACTGGGGAGATAAACTGTTGACCCTGAGCCTGATGAGCGTGGTCCCGGTGCTGACCGCCCTCTTGCTCTGGTTCGGCTGCACCGGTTTTCTGCGCAGGGCAAAGGCGGTGAATTGATGGCAACCCGGCCGGGCGCTTCCCTAATCTGTGGAAATTAAGCTCCGGATGCTTATAGTTGCTACTACAGTACATCTCTGATGGATGGAACAAGAAGACTCAGTTGAGCAGCTCCGGGATTGGCCGATATCTCGATAGTATTCCGGTATCTCTTGGTGGTAAAGCCCCTGGGATGGAAGGGGCAGGGATGATGCCAGAGAAGACAGAAAAGGGTATGGGCCTCCAGAGAGCTGTCTCGGTAGCTGAACGGAGGGCGATACGTGCACACCGGTCAAGACCTTCCTCTCCAAAATTCGGGTCAACCCGGCCCCTGCAATCGCTCCATCTTCCTGTTCGTGCTGTTCTCTATACTTATTTTCGGCCACCCTGTTCTTGCTGACAGCAGCCCAGGGACGGCTGTTCTGGTCGAGGTCAGGGGTGCCATTGCTCCGGCGGTTGCCGATTATTTCGAGCAGTCCCTCAGCAAGGCCCAAGAGGCCAAGGCTGAGCTGGTCATCCTCCAGCTGGATACCCCCGGTGGTTTTGACCATTCCATGCGTCTGATCATCAAGCAGATTCTCAACTCCCCGATTCCGGTCATCACCTACATAGCTCCCGGTGGTTCACGGGCGGCAAGTGCAGGTACCTATATCCTCTATGCCAGTCACCTCGCCGTGATGGCGCCCACCACCAACCTCGGTGCAGCGACCCCCATTCGCGTCGGCGGCCTGCCGGGTATGCCGGAAGAGGAGCCCGGGTCAGATAAAGAGCAGGAGCAGGAACAGGAGACGGTCCCCAAAGATACGCTCCAGCGCAAGATGGTCAACGATGCCGTGGCCTATATCCGGGCCTTGGCTCTCAGGCATGGCCGAAACGTCGAGTGGGCAGAGCAGGCCGTGCGTGAGGCGGTGAGCCTGACCGCCCAAGAGGCCCTGGCCATGGGGGTCATCGACCTGGTGGCCACAAGCCGGGAAGAACTGCTCGAGCAGGCCCATGGCCGAGTGGTGACCATGGAAGGGGGGGCGAGGGTCACCCTCTCCACCAGTGAGCTGCAGATTGTGGCCTACCCCCCTGACTGGCGCACCAAAGTTCTGGCCGTGCTCACAGATCCCAATGTTGCCTATATCCTGCTGCTGCTCGGTATCTATGGCCTGATATACGAACTGGCCAACCCCGGTTTTGTTCTGCCCGGGGTAGTGGGGGGCATCTGCCTGCTGCTGGCACTCTATACCTTTCAGATCCTACCCATCAATTACGCCGGGCTTGGCCTGATCGTGCTCGGCATATCCTTCATGGTTGCAGAGGCCTTTGCCCCGAGTTTCGGTGCGCTGGGGATCGGCGGTACGGTCGCCTTTGTGGTCGGCTCCATTATCCTGATGGATGAAGAGGGGATGCGCATCTCTCTGGTCCTGATCTCCACCATCGCCCTGGCCTCTCTGGGCGGTACCCTCTGGGTCCTGGGGCGGGTTCTTGCTATCAGCAGGAAAAAGGTGCGAACAGGCAAGGAGGAGATGGTTGGCAGTATCGGCCAGGTGATGATGGATTTTAGCGGTGAGGGGCGGATATGGATCAGGGGCGAGTCCTGGAGCGCCGCCTCTTCGACCCCGTTGAAGAAGGGGCAGAAGGTCCTGGTCGTCGCCCAGGACGGGCTGCTGTTAGAGGTCAAAATGGTAGAGGAGGAGACGATATGATTCCCGCCTATGCAACACCCTATCTGTTCTCTGTTATGCTGATCCTTGGTTTTCTCTTTCTTTCTCTTAAAATTGTTCCGGAATACCAACGGCTGGTCGTCTTTTTCCTGGGACGCTTTCAGGTGGTAAAGAAGCCGGGACTGCGGATCGTCCTGCCCGGTATCCAGCAGGCCGTACGGGTTGATCTGCGGGTGATCACAATGGATGTGCCCAGTCAGGATGTGATCTCCAGAGATAATGTCACCGTGCAGGTGAATGCCGTGCTCTACTTTCGGGTCGTTGAACCGGAAAAGGCCATTATCCAGGTCGAGGATTATTACAAGGCCACCAGCCAGCTGGCCCAGACCACCCTGCGCTCGGTGCTGGGCCAACATGAATTGGACGAAATGTTGACGGAACGTGAACGGATGAATGCCGACCTGCAGGAGATCATTGATCAACAGTCCGATGCCTGGGGGATCAAGGTCACCAACGTCGAGATCAAACATGTTGACCTCAATGAGAACATGGTGCGGGCCATTGCCAAACAGGCAGAGGCAGAGCGGGAACGACGGGCCAAGGTCATCCATGCCCAGGGGGAACTGCAGGCCTCGGAGAAATTACTGGCCGCGGCCAAGGTTATCTCGCAAAATCCGCAGGCCTTGCAGCTTCGATACCTGCAGACCCTCAACGACATCTCCAATGAAAACGCAACCACCATTATTTTCCCGCTGCCGCTTGATCTCATTAATAGCTTCATCCCGGAAAGGAGGGATCCTCCTGGCGCTGAGAGGTAAGGCAGGGCCCGGATCATCGACTGCTTGGTTGCGCTTGGTTGCGATAAGGGGGGGGGAGAGCCTGCAGGAAAATCTGCCTTTTCCGTTCAACACTTTTCAACAGAGGGACCTGCAGGCTGCAGAGCGACTACATCCTGATCTTTGATTCGGTCTTCTCCGGTTTCTTTGCCAGGTGATGATAGCGATGGCTGGCCATGTTGGCAAAGCGTAGGATGATCTCTTCCAGATCAGAGTTGTCCCAGATCGATGGATAGTCATCAAGCTGTCGTACCGCCTCACTTAAGAGAAAGGGTGCGTCCTGGCCGGCCTGCAGGCAGATATCTTCATACCTGGGGGTGTACTTGCCTGAAAATACCTGGGCGAGCAACTCCTGCATGGCATAGCTGAAGAATTTTTTTACATCCTCGGTGGATTCGGCAAGGTTCATGTCTCTGCGGAACTTGGGCAGCACTTCCTTCTCAAACTTTGTAAAAGAGTGTTGTGTGGTCATATTGCCGGCCTCCTTTTCATGGTTGCGGTCATTTTCCCTGCAAAGGACCTGGTCGCCTGTTCTGATCTGATACCTAAAAAAAATAAGAGCAACGGACAGAACCGCAATGGCACAATCGTATATTTGTGCTGAGGCGGTCGGATTACAGGGACTGCTGTCCAGGGCGATTTTGCCAGGCAAGGTGGATCGTTGGCCAGCGGTGCAGCGCATTCCGTGGGCCAGGGAGGCAGGGCTCGCGTCTGGCTCCTTAGGCGATCAGCTCTGCTCTTCAGTTGAGGAGACGAAATCAACGATCATTTCCGCAAGCGGCCCGGTTGCACCTGGAGCAAGGATATCGCCGGCTAAGACATGTTGATTCGGTGCCGCTGTATCAGTGTAGGAGATGAGTTTTTTTCTTTTCGAGCCGATCCGTGCAAAGGTCCTTTCAATCGCCTTTGCACTGACCAACTGGTCAGCCGGTGAATAAAGAACCAGCATCGGTTTTTCAATAGAAGCCAGTGGTGAAGAGTTGGTCAGGCGAACCAATCCCATCATGGCCAGGAGGGCTCGGGTGGGAAAACGGTGGGTCCAGTATCGGCGATGACGCGGATTGCACGGTTCCCAACTATACTCCGGTCCGATGATGAGTTCAGCCAACTGTTCCCCCCATGGCCAGGTAAGGATTGGGGAGCGTCTATCGGCAGGTGCAAAATTAGGTGAAATCAGGACAAAGCCGGTGAGCTCTTCGGCCATTGCCTGGCTTGCAAGCCAGGTCGCCGCGGTCCCACCCGTGGAAAGCCCGATAATAATCACTTTTTCGCCCAGGCGTCGGCCAAGCTCTACTGCCTGATAGATATCGTTCAGCCAGGCGTTGACCGTACCTTCCAGCATGGCTTCGCTGCTGCGTCCATGCCCGCTCAAACGGGTATAAAAAAGGTTGGCCCCCAAGGTTGCTGCCACGATTTCAGAGAGGGGGGCCGACTCCTGGCGGCAGGCGGAAAAGCCGTGCAGGTACACCACCGAGTAGGCGGTCTTGACCCCGGCTTCTCCTGCCCAGATAATCGTCTTTTCGGCCCCGGGAACGATGTCCGCGAAGGCGCTTTCCGAGTCCTTCAAGTAGGCATCAAGGTCTTCCGGCAGGGTAATCGGTCGGATGGTGGTATCGATCTCAACCCTTGGTCCTGCAAGGAAAAGAAGGAAAAGAAGAATAAGAACCCAGCCTAGGATACCAAGAGCTGTCAACATTCGTTGTTTCCTCCATGTGCCTTGATCTTGATCGAAAACTCGAAGCGTTCAAAGTACCTTTAAGGCGTCAGGGTAATCACCGGC
Organism: Desulfogranum mediterraneum DSM 13871; assembly: GCF_000429965.1. GTDB lineage: Bacteria > Desulfobacterota > Desulfobulbia > Desulfobulbales > Desulfobulbaceae > Desulfogranum > Desulfogranum mediterraneum. The sequence goes on along the minus strand of NZ_KE387004.1, from coordinate 219,391 downwards.
GCAAATCCCTCATTCCCCAGATGATCCTGAGCGATCATCTCTTTGATGGTGTCGACCAGGTACCTCACAAAGATTTTTTCTGTAAAGGTGGGGATCTTATCCTGGAGATGAACAAGGGCTATCGAGTTAATAATCTCTGACCTCGAGGATTTTATCTGGACAATCTGACCGCTACGAAGTTCAGGGGTGATAAGATGCGAGGCGACAACACCCATGCCGACATGATGTTTAATGGCAGAAATGACGGCCTCATGGCTGTCTACGGTCAGCACCTCTCGAAGGCGGATGTTGGCTTTGGAAAAGTGGTGCTTGAACCACTGTCTGCCGGTTTGCAGGTCTTTGCTGTAGCTGATGAAGTTCTGTTGCGACAAAGAGGTATAGGAGAGGTCTGCCTGGAGGAATTGTTCATAATAGTGTTTTGAGCAGGCCAGGATGACCTCCTCTTCGACAATGGGCTCAAGATGGTACATATCGAGGCTGCCGACATGGGTGCTTTTGGTGAGAAATACGTCCACAAAGGCAAAATCAAGTTGTCCTTTGCGCAGCAGAGGCAACAGCGTCTCCGGAGTTCCAAATTGGAGCGTGAAGGTTACAGCCTGATGCTGTTCCCTGAACCCTGCCACCGTTGGCGGGAGATAGGCTTTTCCGAATTCCTGGGGGGCACCGAGGCGAAGCTCGCCGGCAGGATGATCTTTACCCAGCTCAAGGTCTTTCAGGTAGCTCCCTACATTCAGGATAAAGGGCTGGACGATTTGGTAGAGCCCGTCGCCTGCTGCGGTTGGGATGAGTTGCTTATGGAGACGGATGAACAGCGGACTGCCCACCTCCCTCTCCAGCTTCCGGATGGCCTGACTCACGGCAGATTGACTGACGTGTAAGGCCTCTGCCGCAGCAACCACACTCCCCTGGGTCACAACATGATAAAAAACTTTGAGGCGATCCAGATTTTCAAGCATAAGTATAACTTCAGCTAAGGTTATTTTTATATAATTATACTTATTATTGCCTTACCTCTATAATTGCAAGATCAGAGAATCAACCCAGGTCAAGAGGAGGTGTTTATGCTGGAATCAAAGCAGTACGCATATTATTGGTATGGTCTCGATTTTTCCATTCCCCGGGCGGTCCGTGAGCTGGTGAAGAGGGGGCTGAAGGAGCTGGCCTTCCTGCTGCTCCCTGAAGACACCAGCGGCCAAGAAAAGATGCGCCCCGGGGAAGACACGGCCCGCAGCGCGTTCAAGCTGGTGTTCTGGGCTGTTTTGGCCATAGGCATCTCCCTGGTCCTGGGGCAATTAAACTGAGGCTGAAACAGTTCAGCAGTGGCGGCAGCTCACTTGCCCCCCGAACATGGGTCGGCAGGGCTGCCTGTTGGGGAGAAGCCAGCCCTGCCGCTGGTTGTATCTCCAAGCATAAGGGACCCTGCCCATGGTGCCCGGCATATCGCCTGGGATGAAAGGCAGAGGGGGAAAAGAGTCGATTTTCCCCCTCTGCCCTGGTCGTGCTACAGGACCAGTTCGATCTCCTCGGTGAAACTCGATGAGGTCAGATCCCAGCAGGTGACGATCCCGTTTCTCCACTTGGCCAGTTGGACGCTGCCGTCCTGGGAGACCACGATGGCCATCACCTGATGGAGGGCATTGCAGAGGTGGTAGGCAGAGCGATGCCTGGAGCCGGAGCCTTCGATCTTTTCCAGGGTAACCATCTTGCCCTCGATGTCATTGGCAATGGCCACCTCGGTCAGCTGATCCAGCGAACCCACAATCATCCCGCCAAATCCCACGGCTCCACTCTTGGTGACCACCACTGCCCCGTCCACCGCAGCCAGGCTGGCCACAAACTGTACCTGCTCGTAAAAGGCCTCCTCCAGGTCATCGGTGGACTGGTGGCGCAGGCCCACGTAATCGGACCAGCTGATCAGCAGGTCCGGGTCGTCGGCGTCGGCCAGCAGGGTTGTGGCGGTGGCAATGGTTTTCTGGAGCAGGCTCAGCTGACGGGTGATGGCCTGGTCCTCGAGAAAACGGTACTTGAGCTGGATGTGGGGATTGTCATCGTAGAAGCTGGCCGGTACATCTTCGGGAAAGATGATAAAGGTCCCTCCATGCTGGGCCATCTTGGTGACGCTGATCAGCCGCTTGAGGATCTCGAACTGGAGGATGCCGATGAACTCTTCATCGATTCTGGCCACCGGATAGTCCGCCTCCCGGCGGAAGCTTTCATGGGCGGCCAGCAGCTCTTCACGGGTATCGGCAAAGAGTTTTTTCATCCAGAGTGACTGGAAGACATTGGCCGAGGAATCCACAATCCTGCCGCCGCTGAGTACGGCCAGGGGACGGATGCCGCGGCAGACGGTCAGCATGCCGGGACCGTTCACCTGCACCACCAGGGAGTCGGGAAGCTGGTTGGGTTTTTTGGCGCCGCCCCGTTCCCCCTGGAGCCAGCGGATCCCGGAGTTGATAATGCCCCAGATCTGGAATTCAGACTGCTCGTTATACTCTACTCCGATCAGGGAACGCTCAAAATCCAGGGCCGGCGAGAGGCGTCTGAGTTCGTATTCGTTAAAGGGCCTGGGAGAGGAGAACACCAGCCGTTGGAAGCCGCTTGGCGGTCCCTTACCGGCTGGAAAGGCCTCGGGAGGGAGGATGATCAGGCGGATATTGACCGGGCGGTCTTCTTCCCGCATCATGCTGACCTGGTAACAGGTGGAGAACATGTCTTCCATGGCCTTCTGGTCAGGCAGCAGCCCATGGGCCGGCTGGGGGAGCGGCGGCTCTTTGCCGGACTGGGCCCCCTCCCATTTTTCCATGATCAGGGGGACCAGTTCAGATGGATAGACATGCATGCTGTACCTCGCTGACAGGGGACCGTGGCGTACAGCAGCGGTGGGCTGGTCCGCTGCCTGCCAGGGGCCGGCTAAAATGATGGGGAGAGTATAGCATATCCAGGGAGAATGAGAAGGGAAAGCGGCATGGGGCCTGGCCTTGCCCCTCGGCCGGGGCAGGGGTGCGACACCCAGGGGAGGAATCCCTGGGTGTCGATTGTCTCTTTACGGAGGAAAAATCAGTTTGTTGCAGTCGGTCCCGATTCAGGTCCCGGGGTGCAGCTATCCGGGGTATGCACCGTGAGCTGGGGGAAGGGGATCTCCCAGTTGTTGAGGGTGCAGCAGTCGACGGACCAGCGCTGCAGCGCCCGTTGCAGGCGTGAGCTGATATCGGCCGCCTGACCCTTGAAGTCGGCTATGATCAGCAGATCCAGGGAAGAGGGGCCGGCCTGGAAGAACTCCACCAGGAGATTGAGGCAGTGGCTGTCGTATCCTTCCTCTTCCAGCCGCTCTTCAAGATAAGCCTTGAGGGTGGCCGGGATGGTGGTGGTGACCTGGTCCTGGAGGTCGTAACTTACCCCAAAGGGGACCCGCAGCCGGAAGTTGCGTGAGAGGTTGATCGGGCAGGCGGAGAGGAAATCAGCGGTGGGATAGATGATCCGTTTGCCGCCCCGCTGGACCAACTCCACCTGTTCATGGGAGAGGCTGACCACCCGGGCCCGGGAGGAACTGCCCACCACCACCCAGTCGCCCTTCTGACAGGGGAACCAGGGCTCTTCCTGGTGATAGGGACGAGAACTCATCCCCACCAGGTCCTCGATTGGGACCCGGAGGGAGAGCTCCATGGCGGGGTTTTCCAGGCGACAGAAGACGTTGAGGGAGGCGACCCGCCAGGGCACTCCGTGGAGGGTCAAGCGTTCCCCCTCCCGTACCGAACCGACATTGAGCATCAGCCGACCCTGCTGCCACATCCGGGGCAGCCCCTGGCGAACGGCCCAGATGATGCCGATGAAGAAGATGATGGCCATGCTTAAGAGGAACCAGTCCTCGGCCAGGTAGAGGATATAGAACAGGCCGATCACCGCCAGGATCAGCGAGGCAAAGCGGAAGGTGATGTCCAGTAAGCGTACCTGGAATGAGCGCCTGCCCTCCTTGGCTTGAAGCTTGCCCAGGAGCAGTCGGATGAGCCGATAGAGGAGCTTGCAGGCGATCAGGATGCCCCCAAAGGTGGCCAGGGCGATGATCAGGTAGAATCCTCGGTTCTTGAAGAAGTCTCGCATCGACTGTCGGGAGCTCTCCACCAGGGACTCTTCATCCTCCCTGAGCTGGAGGAGCTCCAGCTCGGTCAGCTCCAGCTTGTTGGCCAGTCGTTTTTGGATATTTATCCACTCCGGCAGCAGTGCTGTCGCCTCTTCACGTACCTTGGGATCACTGCTCTCCTTGCTGACCTGCTGCAGCTGGCTGACCGCCTCGTTGGCTGCAGAGGACAAATTTTTGAGTTCGGCAATGGTATCTTTGAGTCGGGATTTCTGGCGGGCCTTGATGGTGAAGCGCTTCAGCTCCTTGATGGCCGGTTCTGCCAGGCTGGCCATCTCCGCCTTCCAGCTGAAGGTCTCTGGTTTCTTTTCTGCGAAGATGGCCGGCTCCACTCCGGTGGCGATCCGCTCAAAGTCGTTGTCCGACTCGGAGAGCTGCTTGTCCAGGTGGGCGATCTCCTCTTCCAGCTCAGCCTTCTCTGCGGCTGAGCTGCTGTTTTTCAGCTTTTTCTGGCTGATGCTGATCTGTTCCCTGAGGCTGTGCTGCAGCTCCAAAAGGGAGGCCAGCATCTCGGTGGTCTCTCTGGTCTGCTGGACCTGGTTCTGGTCGACCGTTTGGCCCTGTTCCTGAGCTGTCGCCGGGGCAGGGACTGTTGAAGTAGGTTCGCTGGAGCAGACGAGTGCTGGGATGAGCAGCAGCCAAAGGGTGAGGACGTTGATTCGGGTTCGCATGGGCGTCTTGGGGGTGATGGTTTGCGGTGCGGAGAGCGGTCCTGGCTCCTGGCTGGGTCCAGGGAGGAGCGGTTCTCCCCTGAAGGTCCTGTGGCAGGGCAAGAAGAGCTTTGCGTAAAACGCTATGTTTTCAGTAGTATATAGCCGGGGCAGAGGAAATGCATTGTTTTTCTGGTGAAATTGCTGTACTAGATCGATTCTGTGGTTATTGTTTTCCCTGTTTCCCAGGAGATAGGGTGGACGCCAACCACCCTGGGGCCTTGTTTGTGGTCACTGCTGCCACCTTCGGTGTAGGGGCTGAGGGAAGGGGATCAGCGGCTGTAGGCCCTCTTGAAGAAGTTTTTTTTCTACCAATCTCCGTGTGCGCTGGATGATGGCCCCCTTAAGGGGAGGCGCATCGTACACCCACCTTGACCTGATCGAAAAAATCCCACTGTTCAAGCCATCCAGTTTAGTTATCCCAGCGAAATAGCATATTATGGAAAGCCCAGTACGTAACACAGAGGCAGATGTTGCCATCCCCACCGTCCATGTTCCTGATCATCCTGCTGTCAAGGAGATGTCTGCGCAGGAGAAGGCGGCGCTCAAGGAAGAGATCAAGGCGAAGTTGCGGCAGGAGAACGCCGTTCTTGTTGCCCACTATTACACCGACGGTGAACTGCAGGATCTGGCCGAGGAGACCGGCGGCTGCGTGGCCGACTCTTTGGAGATGGCCCGTTTCGGTACCGAACACCCGGCCTCGACCCTGGTGGTCTCCGGGGTGCGGTTCATGGGGGAGACCTCCAAGATCCTTAACAATGAAAAACGGGTACTGATGCCTGATCTTGAGGCCACCTGTTCCCTGGATGAGGGCTGCCCGGCAGACCTGTTCAGTGCATTCTGTGACCAGTATCCCGATCACACCGTGGTGGTCTATGCCAACACCAGCGCCGAGGTCAAGGCCCGCTCGGACTGGGTCGTCACCTCAGGGATTGCCCTCTCCATTGTCGAGCATTTGGCCGCTCGGGGCGAGAAGATTCTCTGGGGACCGGATAAACACCTGGGCAGATATGTCCAGCAACTCACCGGAGTGGAGATGGTCTTCTGGCCTGGTGCCTGTGTGGTCCACGAGGAGTTCAAGTCCGTGGCCCTGGAACGGGCACGCAAACTCCATCCCGGGGCCGCGGTCCTGGTCCATCCCGAGTCCCCCCAGTCCGTGGTCGCCCAGGCCGACGTGGTGGGCTCCACCACGGCCCTGATCAAGGCCGTCGAGTCCATGGACAACAGGGAGTTTATCGTGGCCACCGATCTGGGAATCTTTAACAAGATGAAGCAGCTGGCTCCTGACAAGGTCCTGATTGAGGCCCCCACCAGCGGCGAGGGCGCCACCTGTCAGTCCTGTGCCAGATGTCCCTGGATGGGAATGAATTCCCTGGAGAAGTTGGCCTGGGTATTGAAGAGCGGTGAAAACGAGGTTCAGGTCTCAGCCGAGCTGGCTGCACGGGCCAAGCTGCCCATCCAGCGGATGTTGGATTTTGCCAAGACCTTGAAGAAGTAAGTGAAGGAGTAAGGCCTCTGCCGTCGCCTCCTGCCTGCTAGGAGGCGACGCTTTCCCGGAAGGGGCGAAACCTGCCCCGACTGATATCGATTCCCTGGAGCAGGGTGTCTTGAGCCTGATAGAGGGTGCTGATCAGCCCCTCCTGATTGTGGTTGATGATCAGCCGAAGCGGCACCTGGGCCAGGGTCAGCATCTCAAAATCCGTGTCCGCATCACCGGCCACCATCAGTGGCCTCTTCTTGATCTCCTCTTCTATGACCGCGACCTTGCCCTCCCTGAAGGTGATGGGGTAGCCGGCCTGTTCCTCAACGGTCAACCGATCGTCCGGGGCAAGTTCTACCCGAATGCCGAAAATCTGCGCCAGCGGTACCGGAAAATCGAACAGCCGCACCGCTGTCTGCACCAGCCACTCGGTACTGGCCGAGATCACGTAACAGTCAACCCCCAGGTCGCTTAACCACCGGATCAAGCTGCGCATCTCAGCAAAGGGCTGGATCCCCTGTTTGTAGGAGCTGCTGATGGTGCCGATGGGTGGCGCCAGGGTGGCGCTGACCTTCCTGGTGGTCAACTCCTCTTTGCCGAGTGCTGCGATCACCTCCGAGGTCAGTCTGTCCAGTTCCACGGTGGTAAAGCCGGCCAGCAGTTTGGCCAGGAGGGGCAGCACATATCTGGGCCCCAACTCCGGATCCTTTCTGGCCTGCTCGACAAACCAGAGCAGCAGGGTGGTGAACAGGGGATAGCTCGGCAACTCCCTTGCCTGTTGGTAGTGCTCCGCTTTGATCAGCGGGTAGAGTTGGCTGTAGAGTTCCACCAGGGTGGCCGTGACCTGGCCCATGGGGCGCCCGGCCAGGGTCTGCTTTTCCCGGGGAAGCAGGGAGCTGAAGGTGGCGGGGCTCAGGCGGTAGCGCAGGGTAAAGAGCTGGTAGCGGAAGACCGCCTGGCCAATGTCTCTGAAGATACAGGTGTTGTCAAAGTCGAAGACTGCGACCGGCTGCTGGCAGTGCTCAGGGAGCAGACCCTGGACAGTGCTGTGAATCTGCTCCAGGTTTTCAGGAAACCAGTTGTCTGCAGACACCTCGATCGGCGTCTCTCCTTGGGAGTGGCTCATGGTGGTCGTGTATGCTTGCAAGTGTTGCGGGAAGGTGAGGGCCATATACGCAGTTCCAGATAAAGAACCTGAGTATCATACGATAATCAGCAGACAAATGCTTGGATTTTTTCCAGCGGCCGGCCAGGCTGCCTGGTCGAGCGGGACAAGGCACCGGCCCTCTAAAAAAAAACGGGTACACCAGGACATGCGTCCCGGTGTACCCGTTGCAGGTTTGAGGGCAGGAGAAGGACTGCCCTTAACCTGTTTTTGGCCGTTTCCTAGTTTGGAATATACTGGGTCAACGGGCAGTTCTTACACCCCTCGGAAGGCAGGTCGGTGTTGTCATGCACCTTGGTCATGATGTCTTTGACCGCGTCCTGGGTGGTGGGGTAGAAGTTCTTGTCGCCGATCTTGTCAAAGAGGTGGGTGCGATCAAGCACCGCCAGGATCGGGCCCTTGGCATTACAGACGGCAAATCCCAGGCCGGCGGCATGCATCCGGTCCACGATCAGGGCCAGTTCCTCTTCACCGGAGGCATCGATGTCGTTGATGCCGCTGGCATCCAGCAGGATGTAGCGCAGATCTGGCATCTCGGTCCGGAACTTGATGATCTGTTCATCCAGGTAGCTGGCATTGGCAAAGAAGAGGGCGCCGTCAAAGCGAACCACCGCGATATGGCGGCAGCCGCGCAGGCGGTAGTGCTCAGAGCTCTGCAGGGAGGCATCCTTGTACATGGAGAGCTTGGCAACCACCGGCCGCATGGAGCGATAGAGGAAGACCGCCATGGACAGGGCCACACCGACCATGATGCCCTTGTCCAGGTGGGGGGCATAGGCCAGGGTGACGATAAAGGTGATGATGGAGATGATGCCGTCATGCTTCTGGGCGTGCCAGGCATGGACAAAACCCTTGGTGTTGACCAGGCCGATCACGGCCATCATGATGACTGCAGCAAGCACGGCCTGGGGCAGGTGGTAGAGCAGGGGGGTGAGGAAGAGCAGGGTGATGATCACCATGATACTGGTGACCACACTGGAGACCCCGGAGACAGCGCCGGCCTGCAGATTGACCGCAGAGCGGGAAAAGGAACCGGAGACCGCGTAGGAGGAGCCCACGGAGCCCAGGATGTTGGCCAGACCCTGACCTATCAGTTCCTGGTTGGGATCGAGCTTCTGACCGGTCTTGGCGGCCATGGCCTTGGCAATGGCGATGGCCTCCATGAAGCCAAGCAGGGAGATGATGATCGCGGTGGGCAGCAGTTTAAGAAAGGAGTTCACATTCAGCTGGGGCACGGTCAGGGTGGGCAGACCTTCGGGGATCTTGCCGACAATGGCGCCGCCGCCCATGAGCAGCAGGTCCTCTGCCTTCAAAGGAGAGTTGGAGACCTTGATCCTCCAGGTGGCGCCGTCGGTGGCAATGCCTGCAGGGAGGTCGTCTTTGGGGTAGAAGGTGTACTGGTCGCCGTTGCTGACCGCCTCGAACTTGAGGGCACGTAACTGGGTACGGAGCTCATGGCCGTGCTGCTTGGCCTGGCTGATCTTGGCGGTCAGGATGGTCACCTGGTTCTGGAGGGCAATGATATCCAGGAAGGGGCCATGGCCTTCGGCCTCCTTGGTGAGGGCATCGATCTCTTTACCGATGGAGGCACGTTCGTCACCCAGCTGCTTGATCTCGGCCACGGCATGGTTGAAGTCTTCGATGGTCTGCTCAAGACCGGCTACCTGGATGGTGTCTACCGCTACATGGGCATCCTTGTTAAAGCCGATGAAGTAGGAGATCAGGGTGGTGATGACCACCGCCACCAGGACGTTGGGGATCCTGGGGTTGATCTTCTTCAGGAAGACCATGATCACCACCGCTGCAACGCCAAAGGCGAGGGTGGGGAAGTGGGTGTAGTCAAAGGCGGCCTGGGCGACCCTGATCATGGTCTCGTAGTGGTGGGGGGCCTTGTCCACATAGACGCCGAAGAACTTGGAGAACTGGGAAGAGGCGATGATGATGGCCGCGGCATTGGTAAAGCCGTTGACCACCGGGTGGGAGAGGAAGTTGACCACCAGGCCCAGGCGGAGCACACCAAGGGAAAACTGGAAGATACCGACCACCAGGGCCAGGACAACGGAGTAGGCAATGAACTCAGGGCTGCCGGCCGTGGCCAGTGGCTCCAGGGAGGCCGCCGACATCAGGGAGACCACGGCCACCGGACCGGTTGCCAGCTGACGGCTGGAGCCGAACAGGGAGGCAACCATGGGTGGAAGGAAGGCCGCGTAGAGGCCGTAGTAGGCAGGGAGTCCGGCGAGCTGGGCATAGGCCATGGATTGGGGGATCAGTACCAGGGCCACTGTCAGACCGGCCAGGAGGTCGATCTGCAGGCTTTTGGCATTGTAGCCTTTAAACCAGCCGAGAAAGGGAAAGATTTTCGTGAGTAGCATAGTCGAGTTGTCCGTAGTCTTTGGTTAAAAAGTTGTTGGTTGCAGCATGCGCCGACACGAGTCGATCAGCTCGTCGTGGCAGGCGTCTGCCCGGTACAGCTTATATGCGTTAAGTCTGACAAGACCGTCCACCAGGGTGAAGATGAGCAGGGCTTTCTTGGGGGCATCCACCGGCCGGATGGAGTGGTCCTCCTGGCCGCGGATGATGGCCTGTTCAAAGATACTGATCAGGCTGGAATAGATTTCTTTGAGTTGTTGCCGGCAGTCGGGGTTGTCCCCGGCCAGCTGGTAGTAGTGATGGCGATGGAGCAGGAGGAAACGCTCCTCCATCTTACGGGTCTGGCTGATGTAGAACGAAAGCACATCTTCCAACATCTCCAGACCGGTACTGTGCTTGCGTTTTTCCAGGTAGGTGGCAAAGGAGCTGATCAGCTCTTGCTTGAAGTTGTGCAGCACCGCAATAAAGAGTTCTTCCTTGCTGTGGAAGTGGTAGAAGATGGTGCCGTCGGCAACCCCGGTGGCCCGGGAGATGTCATTGATGGAGGTATCCCAGAACCCATGCTCGGAAAACAGCTTGGTTGCCTCGCGAAGAATAGCACTCTTTTTCGGTGAAGATCGTGACATGGGCAGCTTTAGAGACGTTTTTTTGACTGAGTACTCATTCAGTTTTTACCTGTAACAGCCTTTTTCGTCAAGAAAATTTGCAGTAATCATTTTTAATGATGAAAGTGATTGTTTGTCTTTATGTGGGCTAGTTGTCTGATGTTTCGTTGTTGTTGTCAGGTTCGGCCGGGCTGGGCCATCTGCTGCTTTCTGCCCGCCGGTTGGGCCTCGCCAGGCTTGGTTTCGGGGCTGAAAAGCTGCTGTCCAGCTCAGCGGGAGTGTGGTAGGGTAAAGAAAGTCTATTAGCTCAATTATCGTTTTAAGCGAGCAGCGATCATGACCAAGTCCAGAGCCTTTGTCGATACCCTCAGCGAGTATATCGAGTCCGAGCGGCTGACCCTGCCCATCTTTGATCCGGTGGCCATGCGGGTGCAGCTCGAACTGATAAAAAAAGATCCTGATCTCCGCACAGTGGAGAGGATTATCATCGCGGATCAGTCCCTTTCCAGCAATATCCTCAAGGTGGCCAACTCCTCACGCTTCGGCGGTCTGGTCAAGACCACCACCGTTCGCTCGGCAATCGTCCGCCTGGGCATGACCGAGATCGGCAACATCGTGCTCATGGATATGAACCGCAAGAATTACCAGAGCAAGGATCCCAAGGTCAGGGTGATGATGCGCAGGCTCTGGCAGCACTCGGTGGGCTGCGCCTTTGCCGCGGGTTGGCTTTCCAAGCGTCTGGATTTCGGAGTGATGCAGAACGAGGCCTTCTTCTCCGGCCTGTTTCATGATGTGGGCAAGCTCCTGATCCTGGTGGTGATCGAACAGAAGCGCAAGAAGAATAAGACGATCAAGATCGATAACGACCTGCTGCTCCAGGCAATGGAGCTGATGCATCCGGAACAGGGGTACAGGTTGATGCAGCAGCTGGGGCTGCCCGAGGCCTCCTGTAACATCGCCCGTGACCATCACCAGCAAGAACCCAATCCTGACAACTATCTGCTGCTGCTGGTGCGGATGGCCAATCTGGTCTGCCATCAGCTGGGCATCGGCCTGGTGCGTGACGGGGAACTGGAGCTGCCGGCCACAGCAGAGGCCAGGCTGCTCAACCTCGCTGCCGAGGACATCCAGGAGCTGGCTGAGTTCTTGGAGAGCACCCCAAGTCTGGGGAATTAGGAGTGTCTTTCTCTCGGGGCCCGGAGTCAAGGGCGCTGGGGTCAGATACCCGGTCCATGGACTCGCGTTGCAGGGCAGGGGCGTGGTGCAGAGGATTGCTGCTCTACTCCCTGGTTTCGGTTTCCTGTTCATCCGAGTCAGAGAACAGCCAACGAAACAGGCTGGAAAAGCAGAAGTAGGCACCCATCAGGATGATGAACAGGGGCGTGATCGGGTCGTTTTCCAGGGAAATATCGTAGCGCAGCCTGCCTGCGGCAAGATCGTAACCCGCCTTCATCACCACCAGGCCGACGATCATCCGCAGGCCGATCACCAGCCAGAGACCGATGCGCTGTATCAAGGAGGAGTGGTTGTTCATCTCTTTGCCTCCATGCTGAGATTACTTCTACAACAAACCATAAGCACCGGGACTGCACCTGCCCAGTGCTCCTCCACTGTGATGGTTCCCCTGGCCCTGGCTGTTGACTTATCAGCGTATTTTGATGATAATTATTGTATTATCCCTTGATAACCGTCTTGTTACGCAGCCCTTTGTGCAAAAAAAGAGGAGATGAGAATGGAGAGCTATTACAATCCGTCTGACCTTGCTAAATTTGGAGAGATAGCTGAGGAGGCCCCGGAAATGGCCAAAAAGTTTTTTGACTATTACGGGACGGTCTTTGCCGAGGGCGAACTCAGCGAACGAGAGAAGGCCCTCATCGCCTTGGCTGTGGCCCATAGCGTGCAGTGCCCATACTGTATTGATGCCTATACAACGGCCTGTCTGGAAAAGGGTTCCAACCAGGCGGAGATGACCGAAGCCGTCCATGTTGCCTGTGCTATCCGCGGAGGGGCCTCCCTGGTTCATGGGGTACAGATGATGAATAGGTGTAAGAAGGTCTCCATGTAGTCCGCCCTCCCGCCAACCTCTGCCTTTGCCTTTGCTATGCGCTCCTTTCAGGATACGCTCCATCACCATGGCCTGCACTTGGTCCGGGAAGTAACCTCTACCCTGCAGATCAATACCGGCTTTCGGTGCAACCTGGCCTGTAAGCACTGCCATCTCGATGCCGGCCCGGCACGCCAGGAGGTCATGACCCGAGCCACCATGGAGGAGGTTCTTTCCTTTGTCCGGAGAAATAGCTTCAAGCTTGCCGACATAACCGGCGGAGCCCCTGAGCTGGTTCCTGATATCGCGTATCTGCTCGACGGATTGTCCCTGCAGGTGGAGCGGGTTCTTTTCAGGTCCAACCTGACCTTGCTGACCAGGGGCGAATACGCTGCTCTCTTGGAGCAACTTGTTGCAGGCAAGGTGGCTATAGCGGCGTCTTTTCCTTCAACCAATAAAAAACAGGCAGATGCCCAGCGCGGCAGCGGGGTCTGGGAGTCAAGCGTAAAGGCACTGAAAGAACTTAACCGGCTTGGCTATGGCAAAGCGGGAACCGGGCTGGAGCTCTTTCTTGTGGCCAACCCAGCCGGGGCCTTTCTGCCGGTGGAGCAATCCCGGGCAGAGCAGCGCTACAAGAGTGAGCTGGCTGCGAAGTGGGGGATTGCATTCACCAATCTCTACACCTTTGCCAACATGCCCCTTGGCCGTTTTCGCGCCTGGCTGGAGAGAAGCGGTAATCTTCAGCCCTATATGGCCAAGCTGGCGGCCGGTTTTAACCCTGCCACCGTTGCAGGCTTGATGTGCAGGAGCCTGATCAGCGTCTCCTGGGACGGTTTTCTCTACGATTGCGATTTCAACCTTGCCGCCGGCCTCTACCACAGCGGTCGCCGGTTGCACCTCAGCGAGGTGGATACCATTGGCAAGGGGATTCCGATCATCAGCGCTGATCACTGTTACGGTTGTACCGCGGGTGCCGGCTTTACCTGAGGCGGCGCAATCGACTCCTAGGTAGGAGTGAAAAAAGGGGTATCACTATCGCTGTGTTGTCGGCAAGGCTCGATTTCAGAAGGGGCAGCCGGTAAGGGTCCCCCCCCGATCGTTCTGTTTTCCTGTCACCGCTGCCGGGTCTAGGGTGAGTAGCAGCAGCTTTCTTTCCCGGCTTTGCCTTGTTTCTCTTCAGCACTCCTGCTAAACTTCAGCTATACATTCAGCGCATTTTCAGCTTGAGCCGTTCCCGTAGCATTGTATTTCCCAGGTTGTATCCTCTAAGGTGCAGCCAGCTTCTTGAGCGTTTTTTCGTTTCTTAAGAGGCGTCATGAATCAATGTATCGTGAGGAGTCCACAGATGAAGAATATCTTTGTCGTCGGCCTGGATGATTTTCACCTTGCCCAACTGGAGGCAGTAGAGGGTGCAGATAACTATCGTTTTCACTCCCTGATCTCCTACCGGGAAATCAAGTGTGGATCCGATTTTCCTGTACGCGAACTCCTTGAACATACGGCGCAGACCCTGACGGCTTTTGATGGCACCGTTGATGCGGTCATCGGCTACTGGGATTTTCCGGTGAGCACGGTCCTGCCGATCATCCGTCGCCAGGTCGGCCTGGGCGGACCCAGCCTGGTTGCGGTGCTCAAATGTGAACACAAGTACTGGAGCCGCCTGATCCAAGAGGAGGTGGTCCCGGAACTGATCCCGCCTTTCCAGAAGATCAACCCCTTTGCAGCAGAGGCCCCTACCCAGTGCAGCCTGGACTATCCCTTCTGGATAAAACCGGTTAAGTCGGTGCTCTCCCACCTGGGTTTCCTGGTTCGCAACCGCGAAGAGTTTGAGCAAAGTCTGGAGAAGATCCGCAGCCATATCGGCCGCTACGCAGAACCCTTCAATCTCATCCTGAACCATGCAGAGCTTCCTGCAGAGATTGAAAGGGTGGATGGCTATTACTGTATTGCCGAGGGGCTGATCTCCCGGGGCCGCCAGTGTACCCTGGAGGGTTATGTCTGCAAGGGGAGGGTCCAGGTCTACGGCGTGATTGACTCCTTGCGTGAGGGCCGCCACTGCTCCAGTTTCTCCCGCTATCAGTATCCCTCCAGCCTCCCTCCCGAGGTGCAGCAGCGGATGATCGAGGCAACCGCCAAGGTGCTGCTCCGTACAGGCTATGACCAGGCCCCCTTTAACATCGAATTTTACTGGGATGAGGAGCAGGACTCCATCCACCTGCTGGAGATCAACACCAGGATATCCAAATCCCACTGTTCGCTGTTCAAGATGGTGGACGGCGAGTATCATCACCAGGTGATGATCGACCTGGCGCTTGGCCGGGAGCCGAGCTTTCCCCATCGCCAGGGAGAGTTCGCGCTGGCAGCAAAATTCATGCTCCGTCGCCACCGGGACGGCAGGGTTGTCAGGGTGCCTGACAGGGCCCAGATCGAAGAGCTCAAGCAGACCTTTCCCGGCAGCGAGCTGCTCCTCAACGTCTGTCCGGGCATCCGTCTGTCCGAGCTGCTGGATCAGGACAGCTACAGCTACGAGCTTGCAGATCTGTTCATCGGGGCTGCGGGGCCTCGGCAACTGGAGCAGCGCTACCAGGCGGCCCTCTCGCTCTTGCCCTTTGAGATTGAGGAGAGGGGAGGGACCGCATGAAAATTGTCAGAACATTTAAGCATGAGGTCGTGGAGCATGAACATCTCTGGATCCCCATGGCCGACGGGGTCCGGCTTGCCGCACGGCTCTGGCTGCCGGCCGGGGCTGAGCAGGACCCGGTTCCCGCTATCCTGGAGTACATTCCCTATCGCAAGCGGGATTCCACCCGCAGCCGCGATACCCAGATCTACACCTATTTTGCAGGCAACGGCTATGCCGGGCTGCGGGTGGACCTGCGCGGCAGCGGTGATTCGGAAGGGGTGCTCAGGGATGAGTATCTCCAGCAGGAGCTCGACGATGGCCTGGCCATCCTCCAGTGGCTTGAGCAACAGCCCTGGTGCAACGGCAGGGTGGGGATCATGGGGATCTCCTGGGGCGGCTTTAACGGCCTGCAGCTTGCCGCCCTGCGTCCGCCCCAACTCCAGGCCATCATCACCGCCTCCTCAACCGACGACCGTTTTGCAGACGATGTCCATCAGATGGGAGGCTGCCTTCTGGGGGACAACCTCTCCTGGGCCTCGACCATGTTCAGCTACAACTCCTGTCCGCCGGATCCGGCAACGGTCGGAGAGCAGTGGCGCGAGCTCTGGTTTGAACGCTTGCGGGGCAGCGGCCTCTGGCTGGAGCAGTGGTTGCGTCACCAGAGGCGGGACGCCTACTGGCAGCATGGCTCTGTCTGTGAAGATTATGCGGCCATCCAGTGCCCGGTGCTGGCGGTCTCCGGCTGGGCAGACGGCTATTCCAACGCGGTATTTCGCCTGCTTGCAGGCCTCTCCTCTCCCCGCAAGGGCCTGATCGGCCCCTGGGGGCATAAGTATCCCCATGTGGGGGTTCCAGGCCCTGCCATCGGTTTTCTCCAGGAGGCGCTCCGCTGGTGGGATACCTGGCTCAAGGATCGCGATACCGGGGTGATGGCAGAGCCCATGCTGCGGGTCTGGATGCAGGAGAGTGTGCCGCCGACCACCAGCTACGCCTGCCGGCCCGGGAGATGGGTGGCGGAACCCAGCTGGCCCTCTGCCCGTATCACCACCCGGGAGTATGCCATGGCGCCGGCCCGGATGCTGCTTGCTCCCCATGAGCAGCGGCTGGGAGAGGAGTGCTGTCACCTCCAGTCGCCCCTGGGCCTGGGCCTCTTTGCCGGAAAGTGGTGTTCGTACGCCGCTGCCCCGGACCTGCCCCATGATCAACGTCAGGAAGACGGGGGCGCCCGGGTCTATGATTCGGGACCCCTGAGCGAGGCCCTGGAGATCCTGGGGGCCCCGGTGGTGGAACTGGAGTTGGAGGCAGATCAGGCTGTTGCCATGGTCGCGGTGCGGCTCTCCGATATCGATGGAGAGGATAAGGCGACCCGGATCAGCTACGGCCTCTTGAATCTCACCCATCGTGACAGTCACGAGCATCCCCAACCACTGGAACCCGGGAGACGCTACCTGGTCAAGGTGGTGCTTAACCATGTGGCCCAGGTCATTCCTGCAGGTCACCGGCTTCGGGTGGCGGTTTCGACCTCCTACTGGCCCATGGCCTGGCCGGCACCCACACCGGTCGGTCTCATGCTCTATACCAAGAACAGCCGACTGCTCCTGCCCACCCGGAAACCACGGAGCGCAGACCTTGGCCTGCGCCCCTTTGAGCCGCCGGAGGCGGCACCTCCCCTGAGGATGGAGGTGCTCAGCCCTGAGCACCACAACTGGCGGGTGATCAGGGACCTTGCCGCCGATGTCTCTACCCTGGAGGTGGTCAACGACAGCGGCCGCCACTATATCAAGGAGATCGACCTCGCCATCGGCCGCACGGCCAAGGAGTGGTACACCTACCAGGGCGATGACTTCAACTCGGTCAGAGGCGAAACCCTCTGGGAGAGGAGCTTCAGCCGGGGAAGCTGGTCGGTACGGACCGTAACCCGGACGGTGCTGACCTCTTCGGCAGACCATTTCTATCTCAGGGCGGAACTCGATGCCTATGAGGGGGATAAACGGGTCTACTCGGAAAACTGGGACAGGGTGATCCCCAGGGATCTTCTCTGAGCCGGATCCTCCCGCTCCCCTGAGCCCACCCCCGATGCTCCGGCTGAGCTGCTCAGCCGGAGCCGCTCAGCACGGTTTGTCCTTCCCAAAGGCCCTCCTCCGGCCCAGCGGCTTGTCCCCCTGTTTCAGAATCAGCCAATGGCTGCAAGGCCCTGCGGCCGCTCTCTCCTCTGCCTCCCTCCTTAAAAAAAAAGAACCTGCAGACCATGAAAAATGGGGGCCCCTGGTTTCCCTGTCCCTGACCCCTCGTCCTGAAGAATGGCTGATTATTTAAGTTGAGCTTAATGTTGGTAAGTTCGCCCCGTGCCGATGGATAGTCGAGGCCGACTGGTTTGCTTTCCTCTGCCTCCAGGTCCGTTCCAGGGGCAGGTGGCTCCGCTGAAATCAGCTGATCTTCCTGAGATTGCGTGGCCGATTGGCTGGCTGGTTCCCTGGTGCTCCCCTACAAAAATATTGACAATTTGGTTCTGCGGCGGTTAGTTAATTCCCGTTTTTCTAATGTTACATCAACTAATATTAATCAATAAAATTTAGCTGCAAGGGGACGGTCATGCGACTCAAAAAATTACTGATGACAGCGGCGGCGGGGCTCTTTTCCATCGTTGCGACCACGGCCACGGTGCTCGGTGCTGATACCATTACCTGGAAGATGGCCAGTTCCTGGCCCGAAGGTACCATCCTGCAGGAGGCTGCCGACAACTTTGCCGCCCAGGTCACCAAGATGAGCAACGGTCGCCTGACCATCAAGAGCTATCCTGCGGGCGTGCTGATGGGGGCCCTGGAGGTCACCGATTCGGTACGTATGGGGGTGATCGATGCGTCCCACAGCTCTCCTGGCTATGTGGTCGGTCAGCTGCCGGCCGCTCCCCTGTTCGGTTATATCCCCTTTGGGATGGAAGCCATCCCCTACCTGACCTGGATGTATGATGGCGAGGGTTATGAGCTCTTCAAGGAGCTCTACAAGAGGTATGATTACGGTTATGTGGCCCCCTGCGGAATCCTGCCCAGCGAGAACCTGGCCTGGTCCAACAAGGCCATCACCTCCATGGAAGATTTCAAGGGCATGAAGTTTCGGACCTCCGGTTACTGGGGGGAAATCCTCAGCGCCGCCGGTGCCTCGGTGATGATGCTGCCTGCCGGTGAGGTCTACGAGGCCCTGCAGCGTAAGGTGATCGATGCCGGTGAGTTCAGTGTGCCCAACATCGATAAGGACCTGGCCTTCTACGAGATCGCCGACTACCTGCTGGTGCCGGGTATTCACCAGACCAGCACCATCATGGACCTGAGGGTCAACAAGCGTTCCTGGAACAAGCTGCCCGAAGATCTCAGGGAGATCGTCCGGGTTGCGGCCAAGGCCTCCACCATGGAGCTGCTCACCCGCTGCATCAGCAGGGACGTGCCGGCCATCGAGTTCTTCAAGAAACGTGGGGTCAAGATCCAGTACCTCGATCCCAAGATCCAGAAGGCCCTGGCAGCAAAGACCGTGGCCCTGATGGAGGAGAAGGGGGCAAAGGATCCCTTCTTCAAAAAGGTGTGGGAATCGCAGCAGCGCTTCCGGGCCGACTATGACGACTACAAGGCCCTGATGACCCCCTCCTTTAAGTAACTATTCTTAGGTCGGACTGCAGAGGAGTTGCTGGTTTTTTGACCAGGCAGCTCCTTTGTTGGTTTTTAGCTACAGGTTGTTATGCCATGAACATACTACGGGGTCTGATCAAGACCATCGATGCCGTCAGCGAGGCCACGGGCAAGGTCATCATCTGGCTGGTGATGCTGCTCACCGCGGTGATCGGCTATGAAATTTTTTCCCGCTACCTCCTCAACCAACCCACCAAGTGGGCCTTTGACCTCAGTTACATGATCGGGGGCACCTTCTTTCTCCTCGGTGAGGCCTGGACCCTGAAAAAGCGGCAGCATGTGCGGATAGACATCCTCTACAGCCGTTTTTCCAAGCGAACCCGCGCCATGATCGACATCTGCCTGTACCTGGTTTTTTTCTTTCCCCTCTGGGGCGGTATCCTCTATACCCTGATCCCCTATGTGGCCTTTTCCTGGGAAATGGGGGAGCGCTCCATGCAGGGCTACTGGCAGCCGATTATCTATCCCTTTAAAACGGTGATGCCCATCGGGGTGGCGATGCTGCTGCTCCAGGGAGTGGCCGAGTTTCTGCGCAACCTGATCCTGGTCTGCGGTGGAGGTGAGGTCCGATGAGTCCGGAACTCTCTGTGGTCTTGATGTTTGTGGTTCTCTTTTCCGGGATCTTCCTGGGCTTTCCCACGGCCTTTGTCCTGGGCGGCGTGGCCTTTCTCTTTGGGGCCAATATCATGGGGCCCGATATCTATGGCCTCTTCATTGCCCGCCTCTTCGGTCTGATGAAGAATTACACCCTGCTGGCCGTGCCCCTCTTCCTCTTCATGGGGGTGTTCATGGAGAAGTCGGGGATGGCCGAGCGGCTCTTCAATGCCATGCACATCCTCTGGGGACGTTTCCGCGGCGGCCTGGGGATCTCCACCATCGCCATTTCCGCCGTCTTTGCCGCAGCAACCGGGGTGGTCGGTGCCTCGGAGATCACCATCGGCCTGATGGCCCTGCCGGTGATGCTGGCCAAGAAATACAACAGGTCCATGGCCTGCGGTGCCATCTGTGCCGGCGGAACCCTGGGTATCCTGATCCCGCCCAGCGTGATGATCATCGTCTACGGCCCAATTGCCCGGATCTCGGTGGGCAAGCTCTTTCTCGGCTGCCTCCTGCCCGGTATCCTCCTGACCCTGCTCTACATGGCCTATATCGGCATCCGCTGTTACCTCAATTCCGCAGACGGGCCGCCCCTGCCCCCGGAGGAACGGCAGGGCAGCGTCAGGGAAAAGTTCCGCATCCTGCTGACCTCGGTGCTGCCGCCGGCCCTGATTATCCTCTCGGTCCTGGGCAGTATCTTCTTCGGGATCGCGGCGGTCACCGAGGCGGCTGCCGTGGGTGCGGTGGCCAGTATGGCCCTGGCCGCCTCCTACCGGCGGCTCAACTTTGCGGTGCTCAGAGAGGCCTGTGAGCAGACCCTGACCATCACCGCCATGATCATGATGATCGCCGTCGGCGCCACCTTCTTCTCCACGGTCTTTGTGGCCCTGGGCGGCGACGAGGTGATCACCGGCATGTTCATCAACCTGCCCATGGGCAAGTGGGGCATCCTCGCTACCATCATGCTGCTCTTGGTCTTCTGCGGGATGTTCATCGACTGGATGGGGATCCTCTTCATCATCGTGCCCCTGATCACCCCCA
This sequence comes from Desulfogranum mediterraneum DSM 13871, assembly GCF_000429965.1. Classification (GTDB taxonomy): domain Bacteria; phylum Desulfobacterota; class Desulfobulbia; order Desulfobulbales; family Desulfobulbaceae; genus Desulfogranum; species Desulfogranum mediterraneum. Next base: position 198,941 of record NZ_KE387004.1, on the reverse strand, counting down.
TTGCCGCGGAACTGGGTTTTGACCCGGTCTGGTTTGCGGTGCTGGTGATGGTCAACCTCCAGATTTCCTTTCTGACCCCGCCCTTTGCCTATTCCATCTTCTACCTCAAGGGGATCGCCCCCCCGGAGGTGGAAACCGCAGATATCTACCGGGGAGTGATGCCCTTTGTGGGGCTGCAGGTCTTTGCCATCCTGCTGCTGATCCTTTTTCCGGAAATCATCACCTGGCTTCCCAACCATTTTGTCGGCTAGGAGAGTATTGCCATGAAGACCCAACCAGCCGTTACCCTCTTTATTCAATGTATCGTTGACAGCGTCTATCCTGAGGTGGCCGAGGCCATGGTCCGGGTTCTTGAAGATCTTGGACTGTCCCTGGAATGCCCCACCGAGCAGACCTGCTGCGGGCAGCCGGCCTTTAATGCCGGTCACCGTGGAGCCGCCCGCTCGGCTGCGGAGAAGTTTATCCAGCTCTTTGAGCCGGCCGAGGTGATCGTCTCGCCCTCGGGCTCCTGCGTGAACATGGTCCGCAACCACTATCCGGAGCTCTTTGCCGATGACCCGGAGATGCTGGCCCGTGCCCGGCGGATTGGCGAGCGCACCTATGAGTTCAGCGAATACCTGGTGGATGTGCTCCAGGTGGAAGAGCTGGGGGCCCGCTATCCGGCCAGGGTCACCTACCACTCCTCCTGTCACCTCAACCGTTTTCTGGGGATCGATCGTCAGCCCAGGGCCCTGCTGGCCAACATCGAGGGGCTCCAGTTGGTGGAGCTGGCCGGGGCGGACCGCTGTTGCGGCTTTGGCGGTACCTTCAGCGTCAAGTACGGCGAAATCTCCGAGGCCATTCTCGAGGAAAAGGTGGACCATATCATCGACTCCGGTGCCGACCTGGTCACCGGTTGCGACATGGGCTGCCTGATGAACATCCAGGGCATGCTCAGTCGCAAGAACGCCCTGGTCAAGGTGATCCATATTGCCCAACTTCTTGCCGGTAAATGACCATGAGTGAACAGCATCAAAGCGACCATCAGCAGGGCGCGGCGAGCCAGAGCGCCTACAGAGAGGGTGCCCATACCGCCATCAACGATCCGGTCCTCCAGTCCGCCCTGGGGGGGCTCCAGCAGCGTTTAGGCCCGGCCACCCAGGGGCTCTACCAGCAGCTGCCCGAGGGGCAGGAGCTGCGCAGCCTGGCCCACGGGCTTCGCCGCAAGGCCGTGGATAACCTGGACATCATGCTGGAGACCCTGGCCGACAGGGTGAGCGAGAACGGCGGCCAGGTCCACTTTGCCCGCACCGACCAGGAGGCGGTGGCCATCTGCCTGGAGATCGCCCGGGAGCATCAGGTTCGCTCGGTGGTCAAGGGCAAGTCCATGGTCACCGAGGAGATCGGCCTCAACCAGGCCCTGGAGGGGGCCGGGATCGAGGTGGCGGAGACCGATCTGGGCGAATATATCATCCAACTGGCCGGAGAGCGGCCCACCCATATCGTTGCCCCGGCCATCCACAAGACCCGTCAACAGGTGGGCGCGCTCTTTAGCGAGAAGCTGGGCACCCCCTACAGCGAGGATCCGCCCACCCTGACCTGGGATGCCCGCAAGGCCCTGCGGGAAAAGTTTCTCAGCGCCGATATGGGCATCTCCGGCTGTAACCTGGCCTGTGCCGAGACCGGTCACATCACCACGGTCTCCAACGAGGGCAATATCAGGATGGCCACCACCCTGCCCAGGGTCCATGTGGCCTTCATGGGCATGGAGCGGATCGTGGCCAACCTGGAGGAGCAGCAGCCGATCCTCAGGCTGATGTCCATGGGCGCGGCTGCCCAGCAGATCGGCGGCTATGTGAGTTATATCGGCGGCCCGGCCGCAGCAGATCACGGCGACGGGCCCCAGGCCTTTCACCTGATCGTGGTGGACAACGGCCGTTCAAAGATCCTGGCAGATCCGGAGTTTAGGGAGATGCTCTGCTGCATCCGCTGCGGCGCCTGCCTCAACGTCTGTCCGGTCTACGGCAAGATCGGCGGCCATGCCTATGGCTCGGCCTACACCGGTCCGGTGGGGGCAGTGGTCACGCCGCTGCTCTTTGGTATCAATAACCATGCCGACCTCTGCACCGGCGAGACCCTCTGCGGCGCCTGCCGTCAGGCCTGTCCCCTGGAGATCAACCTGCCCAGGATGCTGTTGGCCCTGCGGGGCAAGCTCTCGGCAGGGGACCCGGAGTGGCAGGTGGAGCCGCAGCGGAAGATGGAGACCCGCCTGTTCGGGCTGTGGCAAAGGCTCAACCGCAGCCGCAGGCTCTACGAGGGTTTTCTCCGCGTGGCCAGGCTTGGCCAGAAACTCCTGCCTGCCAGGCAGGGGATGATCCGCTGGCTGCCCTATCCCTTCAGCGGCTGGAGCCGCAGCCGGGATGTCCAGCCCCTGGCTGCCAAGACCTTTATGCAGCGCTGGCAGGAGAGAGAGCAACAGCAAGGGGAGGGGAGGAGATGATGACCGAGCGTCAACCGTTCATGGATACGATCCGCAGGGCCCTGGGCCGCGACCAGGGCACAGCGCCCCCTGCAGACCTCTTTACCGCCAGCCCTGATCCGGCCCAGGAGGCGGTCCTGGAGCGTGTCCGGACCAGAACGCCGGATGAGCGGCGTCAACTGCTGCAGGGGCTTGCCGAGGTGGCCGGGCCCCTGCATATCGATCTCTATCAGGAGCCCTCGCTGGCCTCAGCCGGCCGCACCATCGCCCGCCTGATCCTGGAAAAGGAGCCCGAATGGGGGCCTGCCAAGAGCGTGGTCCGCTGGGACCATCCCCTGATCAATGGCTTGGAGCTGGAAGCCCTGCCCGAGTTGAAGCAGGTGCCTATCCACCGTACGGCCGTCGATTCCCCTGCAGCGGAGGACGGGGTGGCGGCAGGGCAGCGCCGGCAGCTCCGTTCCCGGACCCAGGCCTCCTTCATCGGCATCACCTCGGCCGACTACTGTGTGGCAGCCACGGCCACCCTGGCCATGCGCAGTCGGCCGGGCCAGGCCCGCTCCACCTCCCTGGTGCCCTCCATCCATGTGGCGGTGATCCGGGAGGAACAGCTGCTGGCCAGCCTGGAGGAACTCTATACCCTGCTCAAGTGGGATCCGGACGAGCGCGCCCAGGGACTGACGAACTGTCTCTCTCTGGTCTCGGGTCCCAGCAAGACCGGGGATATCGAGCTGATCATGGTCCACGGGGCCCATGGACCCAGGGAGCTCCATCTCTTTGTGGTGGCAGCAGAGTCTTTGGGAGAGTCTGCCTGATTGCGGAAGAGCCGGTAAGCAGGTGGGCCGGGAGGGCCGCCTTTGCTGCTCGGAAGTCTTCCGCCCCACCCTCTTTGCCCGGATCCTGGCTGTAACTCTTTGAAATCCTGATACTGTCTCGTTTTGGAGGGGCCGGAGCTATGACGGATAGCACGGGGTTGATTGGCCTGTCCACCCTGTGGTACCGGAATAATTAGCAGGCTCGGGTGATATTATTTTGCATTTTTAGCGCGACGATGGTTTGAATGGGGGTTACGCGTCCGATTATCATGGCCTGATCCCCCCTTGTCTCCAGGATGGCTCCCCGTCGGTTCGAGGAGTCCAGGACCGAGTTGTGTGAAGGCTTCGGAGGCGGGACGAAACGGTCTTCACCGAGGTGGGCAGCTTTGGCGTGGTAACCCCCTTTTGGGGGAGGTGTCGGCTTGCAGAGCACAGGCATCACCTGAACCGCCACCGCCCTCCTGTTGCATCCTCAAAGGTATGGTATGTGGAATCGACGTCCCTGCCCCCTCTATCACGAACCAGGAAGGAATTTATCATGAGCAAAGATTACTCTCGTTACCCCCATCAGTATCCCGATGCCACCGGTCATTTCGGCGAGTTCGGAGGCTCCTATATCCCACCGGAACTGCAGGTGGAGATGGACAAGATCACCAAGGCCTACCTGACCATCAGCAAGACCCAGCGTTTCATCGAAGAGCTGCGCTCCATCCGCACCCACTACCAGGGACGGCCCACGCCGGTGTTCCACGCCGATCGTCTCTCCGAGCTCGTCGGCGGTGCCCAGATCTACCTCAAGCGCGAAGACCTCAACCACACCGGTGCCCATAAGCTCAATCACTGCATGGGTGAGGGCTTGCTGGCCAAATTCATGGGCAAGAAAAAGCTGATCGCCGAGACCGGTGCCGGTCAGCATGGGGTGGCCCTGGCCACTGCAGCCGCCTACTTCGGCCTGGAGTGCGAGATCCATATGGGTGAGGTGGATATCGAGAAGGAGGCACCCAACGTGATCCGGATGAAGCTCCTGGGGGCCACGGTGGTGCCGGTCTCCTTTGGCCTCAAGACCCTCAAGGAGGCGGTGGACTCCGCCTTCCAGGCCTACCTCAAGGATCCGGTCAACTCGATCTACTGTATCGGTTCCGTGGTCGGTCCCCACCCCTTTCCCATGATGGTGCGTGACTTCCAGGCCGTTGTCGGCATCGAGTCCAGGGAGCAGTTCCTGGAGATGACCGGTGAACTGCCCGATGTGGTCTGCGCCTGCGTGGGCGGCGGCAGTAATGCCATGGGGATCTTCTCCGCCTTTCTCAACGATCCGGTCCGGCTGGTCGGGGTCGAGCCCGGCGGTCGCTCCCTCAATCTCGGCGACCACGCGGCTACCGCCGCCTTTGGCAAGCCCGGCCTGATCCACGGCTTCAAGTGTTACCTCCTCCAGGACGAGCAGGGTGAGCCGGCCCCGGTCTACTCCATTGCCTCGGGCCTGGACTACCCCGGGGTCGGACCCGAGCACAGCCAGCTCAAGGATGAGGAACGGGTCAGCTACGGGATTGCCGACGACCGCGAGACCCTGGACGCCTTTTACCAGCTGAGCCGGATTGAAGGCATCATCCCGGCCCTGGAAAGCGCCCATGCCGTGGCCCATGCCACCAAGCTGGCCAAGGAGATGGAACACGGTTCCATCCTGGTCAACCTCAGCGGCCGTGGTGATAAGGATCTGGAGTTCGTCACCGAGACCTACGGCTTTAACATGGAAGAGGCAGAGCAGAAGCTCTCCCTGTAGCAAACCGCCTTCCCAGCTCCCTGCCGGTTCTTTTGAGCCGGTAAGGAGTTTTTTTCACCTTCCCCCTTGTCAAGCGGCTCCGGGGTTTTAGGGCCCCATCCGGAAGAAGAGGGAGCGTTCAGGAGAGGTTGCGCCTCGTCAGGCTGAAGCCCTGTGGCCGGCTAGCCCGTGGTGCTTCTTTTATTCTCCATGATTTGCCCCATCGGGCTTGCCCCTGGGTATCCTGTCGGCCCCGACCTGGTGGTCGATGACAAAGAGCCAGCTCCCGTCCGGTTGCTTCTCTAGCATCTCTATACCGCTGTTGGTGTGGGTTTCAAGTTCGCCTTCCCCGTTGCGGAAGGTGGCGGTGTAGTGTGAGCGAAAGAGGGCGCTCTTGTCTGATCGCAGCATGTAGACCGTCTCTAGTTCCAGGCTCTCAATGGCCTGGACCATACGGGAAAAGACCTCCTGTACCGCCTCCCTTCCCCTGACCTCCTTTCCCGAGCGAAGCACCATCACCGCCTGATCGGCGTAGAGAGCGCAGAGCTGTTCCAGATTTCTTTCATTCATGGCCCGGGTGAACAGGGCATGGGCCGTGGAGGGCTCTCTGATGGCGCTGATCTCCGCTGCTACCGAGCCTCCAGTCGGGTTGAGGGTGGAGAGGGCGAGGGTTGTGATCAGGAGCAGATGTTTGCAGTTCATGGTGCCTCCGTGGTGATAGGGGTCGGTCTTGTCATGGCCTCCATGGTCCTTCGGGCCACCGCAAGGGGGGCTTCCGGGGCAAAGCCCAGATCCCGGATGGAATCGGTCAGGTTCAAGCTGTGCTTGTCCCGATGGTAGAGTCGCACCATCTCCGGGGAGAGATCGGGTTCCCGGCCCTTGATGGTGCCAACCAGGCTTAAGATATGGGCGAGCGCATGGATGATGGGCCCGGGAAGCCGGAGTGGTTTCTTGATGCCAGGGTCGATGGTCCGGGCTATGGCAAAGAGATCGGTGGTGCTCACTGGTTTTTCGCAGCCCAGAATGTAGCGTCCTCCATTCTGGCCATGGGTCCCGGCCGCGACCATGGCCCGGGCCACATCCTCCACCGAGACAAGGGGAAGATGAAAGGATGGATCCACCGGCCGCCGGCCATCCATGATGGCTTGAAGGATTTCCATGCTCGGAGTGAGGTGGCCGATGCATTGGGGGCCGATCATGGCCGCCGGCAGCACCCTGACCATAAATAGGTCCAGCTCTCTGGCGATCCGCAAGGCGCGTTTCTCTGCCTCAACCTTGGATGCTTCATAGCCATCAGTTGGCGAAAGATTCCAAGCGGTCCCATCCATGTGCTGCTGCCTGCGGTCCAGGGTGGTGATGGAACTGACATGGATGACCTTGTTGACCCCCTGCAGGGCTGCGGCCTCCAGGGTGTACTCTGTACCCATGATGTTGGGCAGGAGGATCTCCCTGTGTGGGTCCGCTGCCCAGTGCTTAAACACGGCGGCGACCTGATAGAGGGTGTCCACTCCCTGCAGGGCCCGCACCATGCTCGCCTTATCGAGAACATCTGCCTGGACGATCTCGCACTTCACCCCCTCCAGGCTGTGTCGCTTGGCGAGATTCCGCATCCCGGCCCGCACCGTTTCACCCTGTGCAGCCAGCGCTCTTACCAGGTTGTTACCCAGGTGCCCGTTGGCACCGGTGACCAGAGATATCTTTTTCAAGGGGTATCCTCCGCAGTTTTGCCTGCAGGCGCCTGAAAGGTGAAGAAACCCACGACCGTGAGTGTTAGCGACATCGCAAATGGTCCCATGGGAGGCACGGCCGGGGTGGCGGCGCGGACCTGGGAGACGATGAAGATCATCACCAGTGCCTGGATGGTGCAGATAAAGAGCAGGGTCCATCTTGCCCAGGCTTCTCCCTTTCGAAAGGGGGAGAGCAGAATGGCGCTGATGGCGCTGCCTGCGAGCAGGAAGCCGAGACCGGCCGACCTCAGGAAGTTGAGGGACATCACCTGGATACCGGGCGAGAGCTGCTCCCAGCTGCTGCCCATGGCTGTAAGGTGATAATCCATGATCTGGCTGGCGCTCAGGAAGCGGCCGGCGATGAGGAACTCTCCTGAGGCAATGAGCAGGAAACAGGCAAAGGAAATCTTGTTGCGGGGTGTCATAGCGGCTCCTTGTTTTGGGATCAGGTGTTTTAGTGTTAACAATATTACTATGGTTCATAATGTATAGTTGCAGCGTACAGCGTGCAGAGCGTTGGCCGTGCTCAGAAAGGTCAGGCTGGCTCCCGGCTGCGGAGCAAGGCTATCAGGCCGTCAAACTCGCCTGGCTCGGCGGCAGAGGCGAGCTCAAGCAGGCTCTACCCTTAAAAGATCAAGCCTGGTGGCTGTCTTGAAAACGAGATACCTTGTTCAAGGTCAGGTAAGCGCAGCCTCCGAGGCAGGCGATAAAAAGTATCACAGCTATAGAGATGATATCGGAGTCTACGCCCAACTCCGAGGATATATTTTTGGCCATAAGCCGAGATTGGGCCAAAGGGCAACTATTCAAGGCTGCCTGGTCTCTCGGCGCGCTCCCTGTACAGCTCGATCACCTCATCGACCCACTCAATCATCCCCTTGAGCATGATCTGATACTGCCGCATGATCACCTCCACCGCAAAGGGCGGGGAGTCGATAGCAGAGATGTCGTTGTTCAGATCCTCCCGGGTCTCATAGAAGAAGAGTTTCAGGTCCCTGAGCATCTGCAGGCCGGTCTCCTGGTCCACCAGGGTGAGGTTTTTGATGAAGCTGTTGAAGGGAAAGAACATCCGTCCCGGGTTGGCAGAGAACTTGTGCATCAGCTCAAGAAAGTAGGCCTCCCCGCTCTCGGTGAGGCGGTAGATGGTCTTTTCTGGCATCTCTCCCTCCCGGACCTTGGTGGTGGAGAGGTAGCCCCTACTGGCCATCTTCTTGATGTTCTGATAGATGGTGGGGGAACCGATCTTGATGATCTTGCGGATGCGGCTCTGCTCCACATGGAGGGCCAGTTCATAGGCACTGGCAGGATTCTTCTTCAGCAGGCCGAGGATGACCAGGTTGACAGCAGACATAGGGTGATTCCGTTTGAGGGCTATTGTAGTATGGGTCATACTAGGAGAGGGTGGGCGAGCTGTCAAGAGAATTTATGGGTCTATCTGAATCTCCCAGCACATCAGCAGCGGGGGCTTTCCCTTTCAGTCATTCACTTTTTGGCTGTCATTCCCGCGCAGGTGCAAATCCAGTCTTGGAGGAATCGTGAAGCACCTTGACCTGGATGGCTGCCTCTTCCAGTCTCGGCGTATCCCCTATATGCCTGCGCTAACATGTACCCCAGGCTGTGATCTTGATCGAAAAACCTATTTTTCAAAGTACCTATCAGTCTGTAAGCTCACCGGAGCTCATATCGAGCAGGATCTCCAGCATCTTTTCCGGCCGGTTGAGAAAGTCTCGTGTCAGCTGATAATGGTCTGTCTCTTTATACCCGATGCTGTTTATGCCACCCTCCTCCAGTTGGTAGATGCGGGCATAGGGGTAGGAGAGGATAAGAGGAGAGTGGGTCGCTATAATAAACTGAGATTTTGCCTGAACAAGCTGATGCACTCTGGAGATCATTGCCATCTGGCGGGTGGGGGAGAGTGCTGCCTCGGGTTCGTCCAGGATGTAGAGGCCCTTGCCGCCGAACCGGTTGAGGAGCAAGGCCATAAATGATTCCCCATGTGACTGTTCATGGAGAGACTTTCCCCCATATGCGTCAATGATTGGTGGTCCAAATGAAGGTTCGGCGTCCAGTCGTTGAATTTCAGAAGCCAGGTTAAAGAAACTTTCAGCCCTTAAGAAAAAGCCATCTTGGGGACGTTTTACTCCGCGTGACAGGCGGATATAATCATGCAGGGCTGAATGGGCCTTGTAGGTGTTGAAGCAGAAGTTTCTGGTGCCCCCTTCAGGATTAAAGCCCAAAGAGATTGCTATGGCCTCCAACAGGGTCGATTTTCCTGTACCGTTTTCGCCGACAAGAAAGGTGACTTTAGGATGAAGCTTGATTTTGGAGAGGTTCCGCACGGCATCGAGGCAAAAGGGGTACTCGTCGAAAGAAGGGACCTGTTCTCGTTTTAACGAAACTTCAATGAGGTACTGTTCGATTGCCTTCATCTCGATTGCCTTCATCTCGATTGTAGTGGCTCAAAGGAGCCGGATAGAGCTTGGTTACAGGGTAGCCTGAAAAGTTGCCTTTTCTTCCAACCTTGGCCTTGCGCTCAAAATTTTATCCTCGGCATGTCCCTTATATGGCTGCGGTAAGGTTGTACCCATGCCTTGATCTAGATCGAAAAATTCCATTTTACACAGTATCCCATACCCTGAGACCTCTTTCCCTGTCACCTCTATTCGTAAGCGGCCACCATTCTCTCATCTACAAGAGGTTCTCGGCCCGGTCCTCTTTTCCCGTTTGGCCTTCTGTCGCAGGAGTGCTTATGATAGAGCTATGGTCAATACTGTAAGTCTCATCTACTCCAACCATCGCACTGAGGCCATTGCCATCAGCGCCGCGATCATGGCACGTCATGAGGCGATCCTGCTTGAGGAACCCGTGCATCCGGCATTCACCTCGATGCTGGAGCAGCGTCTCGGCATAGAGGAGTATCTGCTCGAACAGGATCCGGCTTACCCGGATTTTTCCCTGCAACTCTATCAGCGCCTCCAACTGCTCCATGATCAGGGGAAACGCTTCTACCAGGTTGAGCCCTTTCTCGATCAGCTCCTGGCCATCCATCTCTTCTTTGCAGATAACCATGGCCCAGAGGAGCTGGACAGCTCATCCCAACGCTACAGAGTCTACTGCGCGGAAAAGGAGGCCACCAGGCGGCTGCTTGCATTTTACCAGGCCTTTCGGAGAGGGAGCTTCAGCGAGACCGTGGACAGCGTCATCCGTTTTGCCAGGGCAGATGCCGCGCGCTTCAGGCTGCGCGACCAGCTCAGGGCCCAGAGTATCCTTGACCTCCTGCCGGAACAGCGCTCCATCTACATCGAGGCCGGTCCCATGCACCTCTATCTCCGTCATCTCCTGGAGCAGAGGCTGCCACCTGCCTGGGCCATGGAGACCGTCTCGGTGGAGGAGTTGATCCTGCAGCAGCTGGGCATCAAGGGCAGTGTCTACGGCCCGGGAGATGAGCTTACCCTGGCCTTTCTCTTTGGCCAGCCGCTCTCCCGTCCCCGGCAGGAGCTGCTGGCAGCACGTTCCCTAATTTACTCCAAGATTATCAGCAAGGAGGAAAGCCGGGAGTCGGCAGCGCGGTTTCCCCATCTGCGGGACGAACAGGAGGTCCACCAGCTGGTCAACACCCTCTCCCTGGCCCAGTGTGAACAGCTCTTCTTCCAGCTACGTCCCCTTGTTACCAGCGATGCCCGGAAACGGGTTGAGGCCTTCTGCAAAAAAGCGCAGGGGGGCCAGGCGAAGAAGGAGGAGAAAGGCTGAGCCTGTCCGGATCTCCCGAGCCATGAACTGCGGGGCTCCCCCCTCCATTCCTTTTTGGCTGTCATTGCCGCGCAGGCAGAAATCAAGGACACAGGAAACATGCTCGGTGCTTTGTAGTCGTCATTCCCGCGCAGGCGGGAATCCAGCCTTGGCAGCGCCCATGAAACAGAGGGGAGGGTCTGTTAAGCCCTCTTGGGGAATTCGGAAAGAGCCCAAAAGCCGAGCCTGCGGAGAGGTGCGACTCTTTCAGCTGACCTTTCTCGCCCTGAATCCGCAAAATGAAGGATAGCTGTTCATCCGTGCATGAAATCGTTCATACCTCTCTCGCAGCGCATCATCGGCCCGGGACTCCATGATCCGTTCGATTACAAATCCTTGCCGGTAGAGGCTTTCAGCGATCTCTTCAAAGGTATGGTGATAGGAGAGAAGCTCCATCCCTTTCAGCATCGTCCACTGGTACTGCCGGTTGTGAAAGTAGGGCTTCATCTCGGCCTGGTACCCGCTGCCGTTCCAGCGGACCTCTGTCACCTCGTCAACGGGGTGATGGATGGTGAAGACAAAGATCCCGTCGGTGCTGAGAAGGCGCGACACTTCAGCAAATACCGGACCCAGATCCTGCACATAGTGCATCACCAGCCCGCTTACAACCAGCTCAAAGCTCGCATCCGCGTAGGAGGTGGCACCGATATCTGCGACCGTGAACTCAATATCCGGATTCTCCTCTGCGGCAATGGAGATCATGCCCTGGGAAAAATCGACACCGCGTGGCTCCAGGCCGCGATCTTTGAGCCAGCGGCTCAGCAGGCCGCTGCCGCAGCCAAGGTCCAGCACCCTTGTTCCGCTGGTAGTGCTGCCGATCAGCTTCTCCATCATGGGCCTGTCCAGATAGAGATTCCAGAGGTTGCTCTCCTCATGGCTGCGCTTCTGGTGATACTGTAGGGCAAAGGCTTCGTAGGTCTGCTGGTTGTGTTGTTGGTCGTTCATGGTTCACTCGAGGGGTGCCGGGGCACCGGTGTTTAGGGGATCCAGTCTAGAAGATTCTCATCTGGATGGTGTTCTTGCCATTGCCGGAAAGACTCCAGGTCGCGAACTCCGGCTTCGATCACAGCCTTGTATATCTGGATAGCCATTACCCTCTCTCCAGGAGGGATCGAACTCTTGATCCTGAGAATGTCGGCCCGCATCTCCGGTGTTAGAACCTTGCACACGCCTTGGGCAACCTTCTCAAAATGGCCGGCATAGGGAGACTCGTCCAGGATGTGAATCATGTCGAGTTGCCAGGGCTGCCCCTCCTGATCCTGGTAGAAGGCATGCCATTCGATGCATTGCTCTTCTGTTTCCAGCAGGTTGGCATAGTTGATGGTGGTAATATCTTTGTTGGCTGCAAGTCTGGAGATGGCTGCAAAGCTGTCTGAGAGCCTAAACGGGCTTGTGTAGATATGAAAATCGATATCCCGCTTGTTGATCAAGAGGCCCATCCCAAGGGATCCGACCAGATGAATCCTTGCCCCGATGGAAGACCATATCTCCATAACCTGGGTATCTCTGATTACCTGCCAGGCCTTCTGCTGGATGGACTCTGCCGTCTGAATGATATCTTGCATTGCTTTTTGTGTCTATCCCCAATGAGACGGAAACCGTTGGGCTGGAACCAGCCTGGTGCCAGGCGGGGCAGCGGCTGGTTCGTTGCGGCCATGGCTGCTGAGTGCTTAAGCGGGACGCTCTTCATGGAGCCTCAGCTCCATCGGTACATAGCGGATACCGTTACGGCACTGTTCTTCTGAACCGACGGTGAAGCCAAAATTCTTATAGGCAGCTACTGCGTTTATAGATGCGTTGACAGTGAGCTGCCTGATGTCGCTGTCCATCGTTGCGATGCGTGTGATGGCGTCAGCCAGCAGGGCCCTGCCGATGCCATGATTGTGGTGCTGTGAACGAACAAAGAACATGGAAACATGATGAGCTGCTCTGATTTCGATTGCGCCGTAGATCGTCTCGTCCTCCAGCGCAAGAACGGTAAAATGATCGTTTTTTGATCGTCCAATCAGGCTCTCGCTGTTTGCATAGTGATAGAATTCGCTCAGGCCTTGCTCCGAGTATCCCGGGGCAACGATTTCAGTGAAAACTTCTCTGACAAGAGCAATGACCTCTTCTTCCTGTCCTGGCTGCATCAACTTGAATTCCATCTTGAGTAGGTTCCTCACTTCTGGTGGTGATTGGTAATCGCTGCCTCAGCGGCTTCCCAACTCCTCCCAACCCTGAAACTGATTCCCGCCAATCTACAGCTGATCGGTGTACCCGGGGGAGAAAGCGTGGATCTTCCTCTCCCGGTTAGAGGCTATTTCAGGCGGTTTTTTGCCCTGGCGGTTGCCTGTTCAATGAAGCTGTTTTTTGCCGCTGTATATGCCTCTCGATCAAAGGTGTGTCTCCTGGCCAGTCTCTGCTTCAGTGCTGCATATTCCCGGGCCGCCCGGGGATGCGCCTTGAGGTAGTCTCTGAAATAGATTCTGTCCCAAAGCGCTGTCTGGTCTCTGGGGGCCAGGTGGAGATGATAGCATTGGCCGGCAAATCCTTCCGGGGTATAGCCCTTGACGAGCATGAGATGCTCCCGTTGATCACGGATCTGGTGGTATCCCTCTGCGCTCATGATCTCAACGATTTCTCGTTCAACCTGCTCGCCTTTGGGGATTTCAACCAGGATGTCAATGGTCGGCTTGGCAGGAAGACCTGGTACAGCCGTACTGCCGATATGTTCAATCCGTAAGGCTCTATTTTTACCGAGCAATGCAATGATCCTGTTTTGTTCCCCAAGGAAGAGCTCGGCCCACTCCTTTTGAGATTCAGAGATGATGATGGGAAAGAGCTGTCCCAGTTCATCCTTTGTTAATGTATCCAGATCCTTAGCCATGGAGTATCCTTTGAGCATGGTGCCTTGCCCGGCCCCGGATGGGTGCGCCGCCGGTGGCTGATGAGTTGTGCCGCTCACTGTAGCCAATGAGGGATCGTCAGGCAAGTGTTTGGTCCTGGCTGAACTTCCGTCTCATCGTCTGCTCCCGGCTCTCATCATGGAGCAGATAAGGAAATGATGAAACGGACGAATGAGGTTGAAATAGACAGGGCCTGTCCAGTGAAGGTGGCGCACCGCGGTAAACAGATGGAACCTGGTCCGTCGATTGCCCCTTCTCCGGCTACTACGCTAAAATACGCCTTCAGGTGTTTGTCTGCTGGTGCCTCTGCGATCCGGTAGCGCTCCTCTTTGGCGGCCCTCACGATATAGAAAGAGGCCGTTTCTCCCGGCTCAAAGGCAAGATCTTCCGGCTGGATCGATGGTAGGATCTCGGGTTTTTCACGCCTTGCCAGGCCGAGGATCTGGACCAGAAACCCTCTGGGCCGATATAAAGAGACAATTCACCAGGGGTAATAAGAGAGCATGCCGGAGATAAAGCCTCTTAAGGGTACCTTGAAAAATGAGATTTTTCGATCTGATCATTGGATCGGTGCCGTCCGGCTGTTGCTGCCTGCACTATCTGCTTAGGGCCATCATCGCACCCCCAACAGATGCAGCCCCCACTCATCCGAAAGTGCCTCGACAGCCCTTACCCCCCGAACCGAGTTGCCAAACCTGTCCAAAGGCGGTGAGTAGGCCGCAATGGCGAATCGTCCGGGGACCACGGCCAGGATACCGCCGCCCACGCCGCTCTTGCCTGGCAGGCCGGTACGGAAAAACCATGGCCCCGAGGCGTCATACAGTCCGGTGATGGCCATGAGTGAAAGGATATCCCGGACAAATTCCTCTTTAACGGCGCGTCTGCCTGTCATGGGATTCACGCCGCCGTTGGCCAGACAGGCGCCCATGACGGCCAACTCCAGGCAGCTCACCTCCAGGGAACAGGCGCGGGTATAGCGGTTGACGGCATCGGCCGGCTCTCCCTGGAGATAGCCGAAACTCTTGAACAACCAGGCCAGGGCGCGGTTGTGCTGGTTGGTTGCCTCTTCCGAGTCGAAGATGATGCGATTCAAGCTCAGTTCCTGCCCGGCGAATAGGCTGAACTTCTCCTTCTCCCGTTTCCACTTATCAGCGGAATCCTTGCCCCTGATGAAGCTGGTGGTGGTGATGGCCCCGACATTGACGAAGGGGTTCTGTTGTTTTACCTGTCGGACGTCCGAGGCAATCGCGGAGTTGAACGGCAGCCCGGTGTGATACACTCCCACCTTGTCGAGGATGGCCTGTCGCCCCGCATCTTCAAAGGCTAGAGCCAGGGCAAAGACCTTGGAGATGGACTCGATGGCAAAGGGCACATCCGTATCACCTGCCGTGAAGGTCTGACCGTCGGCAGTGACGATGGCCAGCCCGAAATGGTTGGGATCCGCCTTGGCCAGGGCCGGGATATAGTCTGCGACCTTGCCGGATGCGTCTGCCTGGTAGCGTTTGTGGACCTTGGCCAGGGTAGCGTGGACCGCTTCGGGGGCAACGGGAAGCAAGCCTCCGGCATTGAGCGGAGCTGTGCAGAGCATGAAGACAGCAGCTAGGGCAATGGTCAGGGACAGGCGAGGTCTTAGAGACATGATGCGATCCTTTTGGTGGAGTGGATAGGGTTCTGCCGCTTTTCAGCGGGGTTTTCGTCAGGGTCAGAGGGGGAGGAGATGATGCCTGATGAGCGGTCCTGCCTTTGTAGGGAGGCTGCTAGCTGTTCCTGTTTGCTCAAAGGCAGGCTTCAGCCTCCCCCGATCAGCCTCTCCCAATTGATGCCCACCTTGAGAGGATTTGCCAAATTTCTAAATTTCATTAGGCCTGGCATAAAGGGTTTCCTGATGTTATTGCATAATATCATACCACTATTTGATCGAGATCTGCTATCTTTGAGCCTTGCTTCTTTCTGTCATGGCTCAAGCTGATTATTCCGGCTGCTGTCAGCAACTCATCCAGGGGAGGGACCCGTGAACAAAACGACCAAGTTTCGCCAACTCATCAACGCCCCCGAAATTCTCATGCTGCCCGTGGTCCACGACGGGCTTTCTATCCTGGCTGTTGCCCAAGCCGGTTTCAAGGCCACCAGCGTGGCGGGCTACGGCTCGGCCGGAAGCGTCCTGGGGCAACCGGACATCGGCCTGATCAGTTCCACGGAGATGCTCAACCACTATGCAAACCTGATTGCCAGGGTTGAGCTGCCGGTCATGGTTGATATCGACACAGGCTTCGGCGACGTCAACAATGTCATCCGCACGGTGCGCCAAGTCGAGCAGATGGGCGCGGCTGCACTCTTTATTGAGGATCAGACCTACCCCAAACGTTGTGGTCACATGGGCGGCAAGTCCGTGGTCGAGGTGGAAGAGTATCTGCCCAAACTGCGCGCCGCGCTCTGGGCCCGCAAGGATCCTGATTTCGTAATCATGGCCCGTACCGACGCCTTGGCCGTCCATGGCCTGGACGAGGCCATACGCCGGGCAAAGATCTACGCCGAGGCCGGGGCAGACATGGTCTTCGTAGAGGCCGTGACCTCGGTCGAGGAGATGCGTCGGGTCAATGCCGAGGTCCCCGTGCCCAGCGCGGCCAACATGATCGAGGGCGGCAAGACGCCCTTCCTTACAGCCAGCGAGCTCCAGGAGGCGGGCTACGCGGTCGCCTGCTACCCCTGCGGCTCTGTGTTCACAGCCGCCCGAGCCCTGCAGCGTTGGGCCGACCATCTCAAGACCCACGGTACCACAGCCGGCTTTGTCACCCCGGAATCGATGATGGATTTTGAGGAGTATTTCCGTTTCATCGGTGCCGAGGAGATCCGGGAGCGGGAGCACCGTTTTTTCGAGAAGTGAGCGGCCTGCTGTCATCGATTCCTCTGCCAGCCCGCGACCAGACCGTGCCCTGAACCTCTTTCCCGGGATATCCAATGAACCTGTTTGTCAGCCTTAGTCAGGCCATTACCAGCCTGGTTGTTGTCTATCTCCTGGCCCTGTATCTGAGGCACCGCGGCATCCTGGAGGAGGCACATTCGCTCACGCTTGCGCGTATTGTCACGGAACTGTGCCTGCCGGCCGTGGTCTTTGTGAACCTCGCCACCAGCACCATCTCCCTGAAGTCTCTGCAGCCCGCCCTGGTAATGCTTGGGGCCGAGCTCTCTTGCATCGCCCTGGCCTGGGGCGTGGGGACAATGTTCCGCCTCTCCAGACTGGAAAAGGGCGCCGTGATCTTCTGTGCGGCTTTCGGCTCCTCCACCTTTCTGGGATACGCGATTATCATGCAGCTCTATCCCCAGAGCCCGCAGGCCATGACCGAGGCCGTGCTCATCTCCGAGGTGGGGGTGGGCTATCCCATCTTCATTCTCGGCCCAATGCTGGCGGCCTATTTCGGCAGTTCCGGCGTCTCGTTCCGGGAAAACATCAGCGCCTCGCTGGGGTTTTTCAAGTCGCCCGTCTTCTTTGCCCTGCTCCTTGGTTTGGCCTGGCAACCCCTGGGGTTGCCAGGAGGGGAAAACGCCTTTGTGAAACCCCTGCTTGATGTCTGCCACGTCCTCAGCCAGGCCCTGACGCCCCTGGCGCTCATTGCCGTGGGGCTGATGTTCAAGGTTCCCAATCTCAGGCAGTGTCTCGGGATGCTGGTGATTGTGGTCGCGATCAAACTTTTGCTCAAACCCCTGATGCTCTCCATGGTGGCCGATTGTATGGGATTTGAAAGACTCTGGAAGGATGTGCTGGTTCTGCTTGGTGCCATGCCGCCTGCGGTGTTGGGGGTGGTCTTCCTGCGCCGTTACGGCGGGGACGCCTCCCTTGCCTCGGCCCTGCTCCTGGCCACCACTGTCCTGAGTTGCGTCACGATCCTGGGCGTTTTCTGGATCGCAGGCTGAGCCGTCGAGAGGCGAAACAGGAAATCACGGAGTATATCGAAATCTTTTCCAACCGACAGAGGCGGCAGGAGCCTTTGCTCCCTTGGCCTATCTCTTCCCCGTGGCCTCATTTCAAAGAAGGCCTGTTGGAGCGGATATTGTCACCTCCCAATATGTTCACAGCACGGGAGCGGGTAAAGGCTGAAGGCTACCTTGAATAATGGCCTTTTCTTCCAACCTCAGCGTTGCGGTCACAATTTTAGTCTCGGGATTTCGGCAGTATGCCTCCACTGAAATTGGATCTCGCGCCTTGACCTTGATCGAAAAATCTAATTGTTCAAGATACCCTAAACAAAAAAAGTGGTCTGAGCCCTGATGATTTTCCGATGGCCCGATGGCCCGATGGCCCGATGGCCCGATGGCCAATCTTGGCAGATCTACCGTATCGGCAACCGGAGCGATAAAGCAAAAGGTTGCAGAGTAGAACAGGGAGGCGATGCTGAAGGCGAAAGGGGCCTGGCCCATCTCCATGGTAATGGATTGGGAAATTTCGCGGAATATCGATTGAGTGGCGATTTGGTCATGAAGGCGGTGGCGACTGCGCTAAGGGGCATCAGCCAGGCCATGGCGGTCCTGGGGCCAGGTGTCTGTAAGGGGTCATGATCGGTGGCTTGCTGTGCTTGGTCTTTGTGCGACCAACAGGAGTCGGCTTGTCAACCCGAGAACCCAAGGCTCCTCAGCAAAGGTGTGAAAAGCCTTGTCCATCTGGCTGAACATCTGGTCATCATCCAGCATCTCCACCTGCTTCTTTGAGGGCGGAAGCTCTAGAAATGGAGTGATGGCCGCGGTTTTACACGGCTTGAACCCCTGTGTCCGAAACAGGGCCTCGAGTTCTGCGGGGCTGAAACAGGTCTGGGGCAGCCCGGATTCTGCAACCACTTTTCCCTTGTTGAGAACATTGAAAAATTGGGCCAGGTCGTTTTTTTGGGCCAGGTCAAGGGCCTTTCGAAACCGGTTCATGGTATCGCATACCACATGGCCCCCGGGCTTTGTTATCCTGAACATCTCGGAAACAGCCTGTTTTGGATTCCTGCACAGGGAGAGGGGCATGCCCAGGGCCAACACCAGATCAAAGGAGTTGTCTCCAAGGGCAGCCATATCACAGATGTCCAGAACATGGTAGCCGGTAACGCTTCCCCCGAGCCCCTGCCGGTTGACCATGGCCTTTGCGTGGCGGATCATCTCGTCGGAAAAATCCGTGAGTTCCAGATTATACCCCATCGGGGCCAGGCGATACACCCACCTTCCTGTGCCGCACCCGGCTTCCAGGATTGTGCCCCCGTCTCTTGGGGGCAGCAGCGGTTCGATATACCGCCAGCAGCCCTTATCATAGAGGTCGGCCATGCGCCTGTTTTGCTGCTTTCGCTTTGCGGATGCAAAGAATTGGGCCTTCTGGTTCCAGTAACCAAGGGCCTGCTCCGTGCTCATCGCTGTTTGTGTCATCGTCTTTTCTCCCTCTGCTGGTTCAAGAGTATATCATGCCGTCCAGGCGCTCAATGCGTCCACGATTCCCTTTACCCTGTTTTCAATGGCCAGGAGATCTGCTGCATTGGGGCGGTCCTCGATGTTGCCCAGTCGTCCGTTTTTGTTTATTTCCTGGTTGTGGTGGTGCTTTCCCACCACAAGCCACTGGTCAAGGGCGGTATATCCCAGGTGCTCGAGAAACGAACGGAGCCACCTCTGACGTCACCTCGCACCCCCCCTCCCTACACACACTTTTTGTTTGAGAAACTCGCACCTGCAATCTTTATCGGTGATAGAGATTTTTTCTGGCTGGGGGTTCCGGGGGAGAGGATACGTAATTCGGTTGGGCTAGATATCCTGTCCCCGGAATTTCCGCGCAAGTTCTAATCATGAAGGCAACTGACAAACTCTTTTGTTGTCAAAATGGCTTTGTCGCTCTGGTGAAAGCAAATGGCTACATGAAGAGGTGTTTCTTTTTGTCGTATAGTATTAAGCGAATAGCGTGGTCCGACCCCGTGTCCGCCGTGCCAACTTTTGCATATGTTCTCTCGTGTTTCCATAATTACCTTTCGTGCATAACGTTTGAAATGAACAATCAAAAAGCAATCCTCAATTTTTTTATAGGATCCTGAGATTTATTATGTGAATTTTTACATATCCTTCATGATTTTTTCTATTTTCTCGATGTTTGTATCTGGGTTTGTTTTTAACGAAAGGCCATCTTTTGTAATTTTATATCGCTCTTTATTTGCAATTTTAAATATCTCTACAATTTTGTGCTTTTTCAAAATTGGAATTATTTCTAATAGTTCTTGTGATCTGGTGCTTTTGGCATAGTTATCTATCTCAATATTATCTCGTAAATAGTGAAGTGAAAGAGCTAGTTTTTCCAGTTTTTTATACGAAAGGGTAAAAGTGGATTTTTTATAATTAATGGTGTTTCCTTGGTCATGTAGATACGCCATATCCCAGAAATATTTTTTATTAAATAGGTTGAGTTGATGTGGAGCGAGATCGAAACTTGTTTCATTTAAATTTACAGATTCACCAATAAAAATATTACTGTGCTCGATGACCGAGTTGTCAAAGTATAATGCAGAAGAACCATCAAGAACTATTCGAGAATTGTCAACTGAACAATTCTTGAATTTGATAAATGCATCAATTACTTTAAGATTTGACTTGATAAAATTTACTCTGTTCCACGTTGTAGCTGTATCTATAGTAATCTTTTTAGGTACAAGAAAATTTACATTTTTATCAAAGTGCTGACTTGCACCTGAAAGCAATAATATCTGAGAATTTATAGCATCTTTCCCTCTGCCTTCATCCCATGAGTGAACTTGAAAAGGTGTTTGATTGTTTTCAAGCCAATGTAAACCCACTAATTGCTCTAAAAACATTTTATAACCATCCGTGCGGAAATAGCTGATTTTGTCTCCGTTTAGTAAGTTTTTTATTTCTTTCCTGGCAGCCAAAAATTCCATGATACTTCTATGTATAAATTTATATTTATTATCATAGTCTCTAATTAAAAATCCTGATTTTCTTATATCTAGATCAATTTCTTCGTCTTTCAGGCGTGATTCACTCCAGTCATCATCCTGCATTAACAGTTCTTTTAAGTATCTCCAGTCTTCTGAATCTTTTGAGTTTGTAATCATGTGCTCTGCAAGTTTTTCACTAAAGTTGAGTCTTATTGATTTTTTCAATTTAGTTCTTTGTACATCTCTTTCTATCCATCTGTTTGTGTATGCTGCGTATAGCGCAATTAATGGAAATGTAATTTTATCGGAGAAATTTGTTAATTTTTCTTCAATAGTTGTAGCTATCATCGATAGAAGGACAGGGGTGGTCGCAAGCTTGTCAAAACCATAATATTTTACAAAAAGGTCATCTATTTCTGCTTTGTCCATATTGCATCGTTTAAACAGATATGTATCAATCATTTTACGATCAAACGGTTTAATGTTTACAATTGCAGAAGTGGGGTGGTTCCTAAAAATTTTTTCTAAACCAATTTGAATGCTACCTAGTTTTTCAGCAGTATATGGGCCAAACATGGCTAATTCAGCTTGATTTGTTTCAAAAAATTGTTTGCGTGAACTAATAATCGAAACAGCATCTCTACCAATATTTTCAAGCAGATTAGTAACTGTATCAAGGATGTCATCACTGTTTTGGATTGGATGAACTTCATCTAGTCCATCTAGAAGTAATAATATGCGTCTTTTTTTTATCAAATGCTTTGTAAATGTTGACGGATAGTCAGTTATTCCATTATTCTTGAGCTCGTTCATTATCATTTGTTCTAGATCACCACTATGTTGTTTGTATTTTCCTAGTGGAATGTAAAGAGGTACAGGAGAATTTGAAGAGTCATCAAGAAACTTTTTGCAGCCAATTTCTAATAAGTGTTCAAGTGCAGTTGTTTTGCCACTTCCTAAATCCGCCAATAAAGCCCATAGTATTGGTTTTGAAGAATTTAAAAAAGTATCGAGCCATTCCTGAGAAAATATAGTTTTTTCTTCAATGCTAAATTCTGGATCAACATAGAATCTAGAAATATAGCCAACATCTTTGCGTGATTGGCTCTCTTCATCTATATTGCTTAACATGTTTAGGGCATATTTTCTCAATGGTAATTTGCTTGCTTCTAGATCAGAGTAAAGTAAAGGGTGAATATCTAGTTCTTTTAGAATTGCTGTTTGATCATCGGTAAAACCTTTTGTTGAAATTAATAGCATTTTTGCATTATGGTATTTTTTTGCTCCTAATAACAGTTTTTGACAATCTTTTGAGCCCTTGTCTTTGCCTACATACTCTGTGGTGATTTCAATAATATATATATTTTTATCAATTCCTATATCATCATATTTTTCCGCAATCAAATCAATTTGTGCGCCTTCGATACTTATCTCTTTGACTTCGAAGTTTAGTAGTTCGAAGAATCTTTTAATATCTTGTTCTGTCTTTAGCCAACTAGGTAATGAATTCATCGTGATCCTTAGCAATGAGTTATATTATCTTGAATAGATTTTTTTATATGATATTTAGTTGTCCAGCGAACTTTAGTAAATTTATCAAAACGAAATGAAGCAATAGTGAAGCTATGTCTAAACTAATTAATAGTTTTTTCTATTAATTAGTAATTGTTTGTAGTTTTAATAGTTAAAAATCTCAATATTAAAGAAAATTGTTGGTATTAACAATATACAGGCAACCATATACCCAAACTTAATTAAATAGTTCTTCCTTGATCTTGTAAACGTATATCCTGTAGTAGTGGCAACACATAAGGATAATAAATAGTGAAAAAATAAGTTACCAGTAGTGTAAAAAGTTGATTTGTTTCACTTGGTATTGATAACTGATAATATTTTACAGTAATTGGTGTACCTATATATATCCCTAGCATTACCGAAGTAATATACAAAACGATAGCAAGCTGCCATGGTGTATTTTTGAGAAAATACATACTGTATTTTTGGACAATTAACGTTTAATAGACGTACCATGCCTTTTGGGGCGACTCCCCAGGGAATGCCTGCCCACAGGGGAGCAGGGGGCAGCCCGGCAAAGAGAAACTCTTCTTTGCCTGCAATGGCTCCGCCTGGTTTTGGGGTAACGATTTTCCTTCTATCTTTCTGGAATAATAGTCTATTTTTAGAATAGGAATATAGCTATACCCCTGGCTTGAGATTGGAGCAACCTTAAAAGCAGCTATGTTACGCCCATTGATTGCTCCGGATGAGCGACGAAATGGGGTCTGCATGGCAGGCTTAATCGTAGGAGAGGCCTGTTTTCTCCCCATCGGGTGCATTCTGGATCTGCCTCTTGGGCTATGACCCCATTGTACCGACGCTGCATATCAGGGCTTTTTCGATATTGTTTTCCCGAATAGTGTCAGCTTAAGAGGTTGGGAACGATTTTTTTCCGGAATTAGGGTCGTCTCTGCTCTGGAGCCAGGAATCCGAAAGCGGCTGGATTCGGACCAGCAGGGAGCAGGGCCTGGCTGGTATGGCCCGGCTTTTCTCCTTGCCAGGAGCTGTCCGTATGCTAATCTGGGCGCAGTCATAAAATACTGCCATGCGAATCACCCAAGAAGCCAAACAACAGAACCGGAAACGGATCCTCCAGGTCGCGGCCAGCCTCTTTAGCGAACAGGGCTACGGCAAGACCACCACCCGTGATATCTCCACGGCCTGCAAGATGGCCAAGGGGACCCTGTTCAACTATTTTCCCTCCAAGGAGACCCTGGCCATGACCATGGTGGCCGAGGCCATGGAAGAGGGGCGGGAACGCTATCTCGAGCGCAGGGCAGGGGAGGAGAGTCTGGTGGAGGAGCTCTTTCTGCTGGTGGCCTCGGAGCTCAGGGCACTGCGGCCCTACCGGCTCTACATCGGTCCGGTCCTGGAGAGCGGGATGTCGGTCTTTGCCAAGGAGGCCTGCTGTCCCGCCGGGGAGCAGGCCCGTCGGGCCCACCTGGAGACCGTGGCCGCCATCCTGGCTGCGCATCACTATGAGCTGGTTCCCGAGTCCATCGCCGTCACCCTCTACTGGTCGCTCTACCTGGGGATCCTGGCCCACTGGTCCAAAGACACCTCCAGCCATCAGCAGGCCACCCTCAGCCTGCTCGACTACTCCATGAAGGTCTTTGCCGTAACCATCTCCGGTTCGCTGCCGGAAGTGTAGCCTCTTATGCACCCTGTCCTCGATACCTCCCTGACCAAGATTTCCTGCCGGCGGATTCCCTCCTCGTCCCTGATCCGGAGCTGGTGTCTGGGCAGTACCAACGCCCGGCTGGCCGCAACCTATATCAGCTATGCCATCCAGAAGAACTTTCTGGCCAAGGACCAGCAGGAGCTGGCTGCCAGTCGCGCCAAACTCAAGGCCGCCATCCAGCTCTTCGGCACCATGGGCTACCTGCGCGGGGCGGTGATGAAGGTGGGCCAGTTGCTGGCCAACCTGCCCCAGGTCATGGACCGGGAGCTGATCGAGATCTTCGAATCCCTCCAGTTCGAGGCGCCCCCCATGCACTACTCCCTGATCAGGGAGGTCTTTCTCGATGAACTGGGCCGTGAGCCGGAAGAACTCTTTGCCTCCTTTGACCGCCAGGCCTTTGCCGCGGCCTCCCTGGGCCAGGTGCATCGGGCCCGCCTTGCCGACGGCACCCGGGTGGCGGTCAAGATCCAGTACCCGGATATGGCTCGCACCATCGAGAGCGACTTCAAGACCCTGGGGCTCTTGCTCAAGACCATCCGCTTCAAGGAGAGCTACCGCTACCTCTTTGCCCATATCCTCGATGCCAAGGAGGTCTTCAGCCGTGAGCTCGACTACCTCTCCGAGGCCGCCTACATGGAGCGGAACCGGAGGCTCTTTGCGGGTACCGAGATTGTGGTGCCCAGGTCTTTTCCCGACTACAGCTCCAAGCGGGTGCTGACCATGGAGTACCTCCCGGGCAAGCACCTGCCCGCCTTTCTGGGCGCTGATCCCGGCCAGGAGCAGCGCAACCATTTCGGCCGCCTGATCTCCCTGGCCCTGGTCCGTTCCTTCTTCCGCTGCAAGACGGTCTATGCGGACCTGCATCCCGGCAACTTCATCTTCATGGCTGACGGCCGCCTGGGCTTCCTGGATTTTGGCTGTTTTCGCCGTTTTTCTCCCCAGCGCTGGCAGGTACAGGCGGATAGCGAGGAGGCCATGTTCTCTCAGGATCAGGACAAGCTTCGTGACTTCCTGGCCCGGCTCTCCTTCCACGATTCCCCTGAAGAGCTCGATCCCCAGTGGGTGGAGCTGATGTTTCGCCAGATCCAGTGGGTGGTCAGTCCCATTACCACCAGGGGGCCCTTTGATTTTGCCGATGGCGCCTACGTGGCTGAAGGGGTGGAACTCTTCAAGGAGAGCCTTGTGCTCGGCTACAGCCGTACAGACAGCTTTTATAACTGGCTGAACAGGGCGATCCTGGGGCACCGCTCCATGATGTATCGGCTGGGCAGCGTCTTTGATTACAGCCGCCTCTACCTGGAGGAGATGCGTGGGGCCTCTTCCTCAGAGGGCTCGCCTGAGCTCTAGCGCTGTTCCTCTTCTTTTTTCGGTTCCTCCTCCTTCCCTCTGTTTTTTTGGTTCTCTCCGCATATCCCAGCCGGGCTTGACATCGACCGTGACCTGGAACTTCCCTGTGCTTCATGGGGCCTTCAAGACTGGATTCCCGCCTGCGCGGGAATGACTGCCAAACTGGCAGGATTGAGAGGGGAGGGCACTCCGCTGCCCATACCTTGGAAGATCCGGATAGAATTTTTTTCGCAGCCCCGGGGCGCCCCCTGAGCGAGCCGCATTTCCCCACCTTGGCCCGTTCTCCAGCCCTGGCGGAGCTGTTTCTCTCGGTCTGCTAATATGAGCGCGCTCATATTTTTCTTGCCGCGGTTTCCTTTGGTCGTTAATGTGAGCGTGCTCATTTAAAAAAACGACGGAGGAAACGATGCAGACTATGAAAAAACGATGTGAGCGTATCTTTGGCAGGATCGGCGGCTGGGCCTTTGAGCATAGGTGGCTGGCCCTGGCCCTGGTTTTGGTGGTGAACATCCTTCTCCTGGCCCAGCTGAGCCAGCTGCGGGTGGACAT
Source organism: Desulfogranum mediterraneum DSM 13871 (assembly GCF_000429965.1). Classification (GTDB taxonomy): domain Bacteria; phylum Desulfobacterota; class Desulfobulbia; order Desulfobulbales; family Desulfobulbaceae; genus Desulfogranum; species Desulfogranum mediterraneum. Next base: position 173,475 of record NZ_KE387004.1, on the reverse strand, counting down.
GAGTAACGAGAGCTTCTTTCGACCCGACGACCAGGTACTGCTCGACTACAATGCATTTCGAGACCAGTTCGGCAAGGATGAATTCATCGTCATTGCCCTCCAGCCTGATGAGGTCTTCAGCCTGGATTTTTTAGAGCGGCTCAGGGGGCTGCACCAGGCCGTGGAGCGGGAGGTGCCCTACCTCGATGAGGTGACCAGTCTGCTCAATGTGCGCAACACCCGCGGACAGGGGGACGAGCTGATTGTCGAGGACTTTCTCGAGCATTGGCCGAAAGGGGCAGCAGACCTGGAGACCCTGGAGCAACGTGCCCGGGAGAACAGCCTCTACCAAAACTACATGCTCGCCGGGGACCAGCAGACCACCGCGATCGTGATCAAGCCCCTGGCCTGCAATCCGGAGACCGTCCAACTCCAGGTCGAGGGCTCCTGCCAGCCCATGAGCAATGTCCAGAACCGGGAGATGATGGCAGCCCTGAACCTGGTGGTGGACCAGTATCGCACCCCCGAGCTGCCCATCGCGGTCGCGGGCATGCCGGTGGTGATCGATTTCCTCAACCTTGCCCTGGAACGGGACATGGGGCTGATTGTCCCCCTGATGCTGCTGGTGATCATGGTGATGCTCGGCCTGCTCTTCAGGCGGGCTAGCGGCATCATCTATCCGCTTTTGATCTTTATCCTCTCCCTCCTGTCGGCCATCGGCCTGATGGCCCTGCTCCGGATTCCGCTCACCAACATCACCACCATCCTGCCCTCCTTTATCCTGGTGGTCAGCATCAGTGATGCGGTCCATATCCTGGCCCTCTTTTATCCGGCCTACCAGCGCTGCGGCAGTCGCAGGCAGGCCATGGTCGAGGCCATGGAGCATTCCGGCCTGGCCGTGCTGATGACCACCCTGACCACGGCCGGCGGCCTGTTGTCCTTTGTGGCCGCCGATATTGCCCCGATTGCAGATCTGGGCATCGTTACCCCCATCGGGGCGCTGCTGGCCCTGGGCTACACCCTCCTGCTCCTTCCTGCCCTGGTGGCCATCTTCCCGGTACGGCTGAAGCCGGGCCAGACGCGGTCCGGTGAACGGTGTGATCGTCTCTTCAGCCGGCTGGCGGAGTTCAGCTGCAGCCGGCAGCTGCTGGTGTTCGGGCTGTTTCTGCTCTTGCTGGCCGTGGGCGTGGCCGGGATCAGCAGGTTGGGTTTTTCCCACTGCGCCCTGAAGTGGTTTGCCGAGGACAGCGTGATCCGCCAGGATACGGAACTGATCGACCAGGCCATGCGGGGGACGGTCTCCCTGGATGTGGTGATCGACACCGGCAGACCGGACGGGGTCTATGACCCGGAACTGATTCACGGCCTGGAGGCGGCTGGCGAGCAGTACCTCCACTACCGGGAAGGAGATCTCTATGTGGGCAAGATCATCGACCTGACCACGGTCCTGAAGGAGACCAACCGGGCCCTGCATAACAATCTGCAGCAGTTTTATCATCTGCCGACAGAGCGCGATCTAATTGCCCAGGAGCTCTTTCTCTTCCAGCTCAGCGGCTCCGATGATCTGGAGGAGCTGGTGGATCAGCAGTTCCGGACCACCAGGATGACCATGCACCTTCCCTATAGGGACAGTGACCTGTATAAGCGGTTCATCGGCTCGGTGGAGCAGGATCTGAGCAGCCGTTTCCCGGACTATGAGATCACCATCACCGGGGTCAATGCCCTCTTTGTGGAGATCCTCAACAAGGTGATGAGCACCATGCTGCGCAGCTATGCCATTGCCCTGGTCCTGATCTCCATCCTGATGGTGGTGATGCTGGCCAAGGTGCGGATGGGCCTGCTGAGCATGATCCCCAACCTCTTTCCCATTGTCATGGTCCTGGGCTTGATGGGCTGGCTCGGGATCCCCCTGGATTTTGCCACCATCCTGGTGGGCTCCATCTCCATCGGCATCATCGTGGATGATACCATCCACTTCCTCCATAACTATGCCAGGTACTATGATCAGAGCAAGGACCCGCTCTGGGCCACCAGCCAATCGCTCAAGACCGTGGGCCGGGCCATGGTGACCACCACCCTGGTGCTGATGGGCGGCTTTCTCTGTAATATGTTTTCTTCCCTGACCCTCAACATCCATACCGGCATCCTGATCGCGGCCACCCTGTTCATGGCCCTGCTCACCGATTTTTTCCTGACCCCGGCCCTGCTCTCGTTGGTCTATACCTCCAGGGAAAAGGATCTCCAGGTAAGAGCCAGCTTGGAGGGGGTACGATGAAGCGCTCTCTGATGCTGCTGCTCTTGCTGGCCCTGATGCCGGTGTCGCCCTTGCAGGCGCTTGCCGAGACCCCGGAAGAACAGGGGCACGCCATCGCGGTGGAGGCTGATCGCCGCAGCTCCGGATTCGGCGATTGCACCGCCGACACGGTGATGATCCTCCGCAACCGGGAGGGGCAGGAGAATCGTCGCCAGCTGCGCAGCCGGGTCCTGGAGCAGGAGGATGACGGGGATAAGTCCCTGACCCTGTTTGACTCGCCTGGGGATGTCCGGGGCACCATCCTGCTCACCTTCAGTCATAAGAGGGGGGATGATGATCAGTGGCTCTTTCTCCCGGCCTTGAAGCGGGTCAAGCGGATCAGTGCAGCCAACAAGTCAGGGGCCTTCATGGGCAGTGAATTTGCCTTTGAAGACCTGGGCAGCCGTGAGCTGGAGAAGTATGGTCACCGTTATCTGGGGAGCGAATCCCTGGACGGCCGGGAGTGCTTTGTCCTGGAGCAGATCCCGCTGGACAGTAAAAACTCCGGCTACAGCCGGATCATCTCCTGGCTGGATACCACGACCTACCGGCTGATTCGAGAAGAGTACTTTGACCAGAAGCAGCGGCTGCTGAAGACCCTGTTTTGCCGGGAGTACCAGCAGTATCTGGGGTTTCTCTGGAAGGCCCATCGCCTGGAGATGGTCAATCACCAGAACGGCAAGGAGACCGATCTGCTCTTTGCAAACTACCGGTTTCAGGTGGGCCTGACGGATCGGGATTTCCGCAAAAACCGGCTCAAGAACCTGAGGACCGGTGGTGGCCGTTAGGACGCCTACCGGCTCCCCTTCCGGGCGGGCCTTGGGGCTTGGGGCAGCTGCGGCCCTGCTCCTGCTGGTCGGCTGCTGCACGGTGGGCCTGAGCATGGAGCTTCAGGGAACCGTATCTCTGGAGGGGCGCCTCTTTCCCCAGGCCTCTGCCTATCAGGGCCAGGAGGATTATGACGCCTCCCTGGTGCTGGAGCCGGAACTCTACTGGGAAGGGGAGGGGGGGCTGAGCTGTTCGCTCAAACCCTTTCTCCGCCTGGATACCAGCGATCCCGAGCGGAGCCACTCGGATCTGCGGGAGGCAAACCTGCTCTACGGGGCCGACTCCTGGCAACTGCTCTTTGGCCTGGACAAGGTCTTCTGGGGGGTGACCGAATTTGTCCACCTGGTGGATATCGTCAACCAGACCGACCTGGTGGAGTCCCCGGACCAGGAGGAAAAGCTGGGCCAACCCATGCTGGCCCTGAGCCTGGAACAAGAGTGGGGCACCCTGGAAGCGTATCTGCTGCCCCTGTTCAGGGAACGGACCTTCCCGGGGAGCCGGGGGCGCTTGCGGGGCCCGCTGGTCATCGATAGCGGGGCAGCCGAGTATGAGAGCGGGGCAGGTCGCACCCATCCCGATCTTGCCCTCCGCTACAGCCACACCCTCGGCAACCTTGATTTGGGTCTTTACCAGTTCTTCGGCACTTCAAGGGAGCCGCTCTTCCTCCCTTCGGCCGGGCAGGAGGAAGAGCTGATCCCCTTCTACAGTCAGATCAGCCAGACCGGGCTGGATCTGCAGCTGGTGGAGGGGCAGTGGCTGTGGAAGCTGGAAGCCCTCCAGCGAAGCGGCCAGGGGCCGGGGCGGGGAGCCGTGGCCTGCGGTTTTGAATACACCTGGGTCAGGCCCTGGCAGCTGGACCTGGATCTGGGGTTCATCGCTGAGTATGTGCGTGATCAGCGCCGGCTGGCCGATGATTCGCCCTATGACAATGACCTGATGCTGGGGATGCGGCTGGGCCTCAACGATGCCCAGGGCAGCGAGCTCCTCCTGGGCATGGTCCAGGACCTTGCCCAGCCCTCCTGCTTCATGGTCCTTGAGGCCGGGCAACGGCTCGGTGAGTCCCTGCACCTGAGTCTTTCCGGCTACCTCTTCGTCCGCACCGCTGAACAGGATCCCCTCCGCTTCTATCAGCAGGACAGCTATCTCCTCTTCAAGGGCAGCTACTACTTCTAGGCTGCGCCCTCCTGCTCTCCTCTATTCCCTCCAGGTGCAGAGCTGGCTCCATTGGGGCCAGGATAAAGCTGTTGGCAACTCCCTGGTCTGGTGGTACTGTTGGACCCATGATGGCTGTAATCCCTGATCAAAGAGAGCTATGGAAATTGTTGAAGCAAGACTAGACGATATGTCCGAGGTGGCTGCCCTGGTGCGGGCGCTTCTCCTGGAGCTGGAGCCTGCCTTGTCTGAAGAAATTCTGGCCATGTCCTGTGAGCAGGTGGCCAGGCGACTCTTTGCAGAGGGCAAGCTCCATGCCTTTCTGGCAAGGGAGGGTGGTCGAGCAGTTGGGGTGATCACCCTTAATGAGTGTGCCGCCATCTATGCCGGCGGGGTCTTTGGAGAGATCTCCGAGCTCTATGTCCTGCCTGGGCACCGTTCCAGAAGCATCGGCAGGCGGCTGTTGGATGCGGCCGCGGACAAGGCCAGCTCCCTGGAGTGGAAGCGGCTGGAGGTGGGGACCCCTGCACCTGCCGCCTGGCCGGAAACGGTCCGGTTCTACGAGGCCAACAGTTTCAAGCACACCGGTGCCCGGCTGAGGCGTCTGCTGGCCTGAGCCGGGCCAGCTCCTCTGTCTTCATCCCTGCTCCTTGAGCAGGGGACGACTCTTTCTGCTCTCCCCCTTTCCGCCTACCTGTCCCTCCGGACCTTTTTCCTGCTCTGTCGGCGGGGGGTGGCTGCCCGTTCCGGCGCTTTTTTGCTGCCAAGGCTCTTTTTCCTGCCAGGCAGTGCCCCCAGGAGGATCTCTTTCTGCCGCTCCTTGGCCTGGGGATCCTTTTCCACAAAACAGGGGGCCCCGCTCCAGGGGTCCTTGCCGGTCCAGTAGATGGTGGTGGACCAGGTGGATGGCGTTGGGGTGAAGACCTGCACCTGCCTGGGGATGACCTTGAGCTCCTGCCTGGCAAAGTCGCGTAGCTCTGTCATCTCCCGCTTGGAGCAGCCGGGATGGGCGGCGATGATGTAGTAGGTCAGAAAGAGTTGTTGCTGCTGCTTCTTGTTCAGCTGAGTGAACAGTCTGATAAAGTCGAGGAGGGTGTCGCTGCCCGGCTTGCCCATGGCCTGCAGTACCACCTGGCTGCAGTGTTCCGGGGCGATCTTCATCTGGCCGGAGACATGGTGCCTGAGCAGCTCCTGGAGATAGCGGCGGCCATTCTTGCGGTCAGCCAGGATCAGGTCGTAGCGGATGCCCGAGGCCACAAAGATCCTCTTGATCCCGGCGATGGCCCGCAGCTTCCGCAGTAACTCGATCTGGGGGCCGTGGTCGATGGGCAGGGTGGGGCAGGTTGTGGGAAAGATGCAGCGTTTATCCCGGCAGCAGCCGCGGCTGAGCTTCTTGCTGCACTCAATCCCATACATGTTGGCTGTGGGGCCGCCCACATCGGCGATGATCCCCTTGAAGGCCGGATGGCGGCTGCAGGCCGTGACCTCGTCGATGATGGACTGCTGGCTGCGGTTCTGGACCGTGCGTCCCTGGTGGACGGCAATGGCGCAGAAGTTACACTCTCCGTAGCAGCCCCGGTGGGTGGTCACGGCAAAGCGGATGGTCTCCAGGGCCCGCACCGGGCCGTGTTGACCGTAAAAGGGGTGCAGCTCCCGCTCATAGGGTAGAGCGTGGACAGCGTCGAGTTCGCTGCTGCTCAGCTGGGGCTGGGGCGGGTTCTGGACCAGGTAACGGCTGTCCTGCTGCTGGGCCAGGATCCGGGCGCTCAGGGGGTCGTTGTTCTCGTAGAAGAGCTGGAACATCCGGGAAAAGCTCGCCTTGTCGGCCTTGCTCTCGGCAAAGGAGGGCAGCAGCAGGGCCTCCTCCGGCGGGTTCTCTGCCTTGTAGCAGAGACCGCGGATGGCCTGGATCTCCTGGAGGGGTTTGCCCTCGGCCAGGGCCCGGGCCAGCTCCACCACGCTCTTCTCGGCCATGCCGTAGAGCAGGTAGTCGGCCTTGGCGTCAAAGAGCAGGGAGCGCCTGATCCCTTTGCTCCAGAGGTCATAGTGGGCCACCCGGCGGAGGCTGGCCTCGATGCCGCCCAGGACGATGGGAGCGCTCTCTTTGCAGTACTGGCGGATCAGGTTGGCATAGACGATCACCGCCCGATCCGGGCGACGGTTGTTGACCCCGCCGGGGGTGTAGTCATCCTTTTTCCGGGGCCGGCCGGTGGCCGTGTAGTTGGCCACCATGGAGTCCACCGAGCCGCCGCTGATCCCCCAGAACAGCTTGGGCTGGCCCAGTCGGGTCAGATCCTCGCCACTGTTGACGCTGGGTTGGGCAATGATGCCGACCTTGAAACCGGCTGCCGCCAGGACCCTGCCGATCACGGCCACGCCGATAAAGGGTGAGTCGATATAGGAGTCGCCGCTGACCAGGATGATGTCAAGCTGGGACCAGCCGAGTTGGCGGAGTTCTTTTTTGCTGGTGGGAAGAAACATGGTGTTGTGCTGCTCCAGGGGAGCTGAGGTTAATTCGATTTTCCCGGGTAGACGGTAACTACCGGGGTGCGGCAGTTGGTTACCACGGCCGCGGCCAGGGAGCCCAGAAAGAGGCGTTGGAGACCATGGAGGTTGACCGCCTGGATGATCACCAGGTCGTGGTGCCGGGCCTCGTCCAGGATGGCCTCCAGGCGGGAACCGGCCGGGATGGCCTGGACCTGGGTAACGCATTCCAGGAGGTTGGTCTCCAGCCACCGTTGCAGTCCGGCCTCTGCCCGGCGGATATCTCTGCGGCCGCAGTCGGCATCCAGGAGCTGCATCAGGGTGATGGTCGGCTGGCCGGCGGTCCCCATGGCCTCCAGGACGGGCTGGAGGGTCGAAAGTTCTGCCGGCTCCAGCACAGGCACCAGGATCTGCTCGCAGTTAAAGGTGCCGATGAAGCGGACCACCACCAGGGGACAGGAGACCCTGCGGGCTACCTTATCCACGATCTTCTGGATGGCAAGGGGATTATGTCCCAGGGGGTAGCCCAGGACCAGGGCCTTGGCTCGGTGCTGCTCAACTGCCTGGAGAATCCCCTCCACTGCCGAGCCCTGGAGGGTGGCGGTGAGCAGGGGGTAGCCCAGGCTCTTGACCTCGTCTATCTCCGGCAGAAAGAGGGTCTGGTTGGCCTGTTTTCTCCCAGGGTGTTCGGGCGTGGTTTCGTTGATGACCCGAACCGACATGGGCAGGGCGTCGAAGTAGTGGGCCAGGATGGTGGTGACCCGGGCCAGGCCGCGGACCGTTGCATAGTTGGCTGCACCGAAGATGACCACCCCCTGGGGATGGGTTGCCGGGGAGATCGGCTCACCGTGCCAGGGGGCCAGGCAGAGTTCATCGGAGCGGGCAAAGAGATGTTGGCGCAAGGGGGCTCCCTGGCCCTGGCTGCTCAGGTGGCCGGGAACCTCCCGGGCCAGGAACAAGCCCTTCTTGGCCATGATGGGGCCGATCAGCTCTGAGAGCACCACCCCGGCCAGGACGATGGCGCTCAGGTTCTCGCTCCAGGGCTGGAGGCGCTGATCGCTGCTGATGATGAAGACCAGGCCGATGGCCACTCCTGCCTGGGGCATCAGGCCGAAGCCCAGGTAGTTACGGACCACCTGGGGGGCTGCGGAGAGCAGGGCTCCCAGCCTGCTGCCGCAGTACTTGCCCAGGATCCGGGCGATAAAGTAGGTTGGTCCGGCCCAGCCGGCCAACTGGAGCATACTCAGGTCCAGGTGCACTCCGGCCAGGGTGAAGAAGAGCACATAGATGGGGGGCTCAAAGCCGTTGAGGATCCGGAAGAGCCGGATATCCCGCTCCTCCCGATTGATCAGGATGCAGCCTGCGGCCATCCCGGCCAGCAGGGGCGAGAGTTCCAGGAGGCGGGTGATTTCACCGCAGAGGAGGAGGAATCCCAGGCCGGCGGTGAGCATCTCGCCCCGTTTATGGGTCTTGTGGAGGACGAAATCGATGATCAGGCCGGTGGCGGCACCGATGGCCAGGGAGCCGCCGATTTCAGAGATCAGCCCCAGGACGCTGCTCAGCAGGGAGAGCTGTTCCTGGCCGCCGAACTGGTGGATGATGGAGAGGGTGGTGCCAAAGACGGCAATGGCCAGGCCGTCTCCCAGGGCGATGACCGCCAGCAGGGTGGTGGTCAGGGGTCCGCGGCTGTCAAATTCACGGACCAGGTGGAGGATGCCTGCAGGCGCGCCGGCCAGGGAAACCGCGGCCAGGAGCAGGGCCAGGATGGCATGGAACAGGGGGGGCTGGTGGGGGGAGATGATCCAGGTCACGGCCCAGGTGCTCAGGAAGACCAAACCGAAACAGGCCAGGGCCTGGCCCAGACAGATGGCAACCACCTGGCCGGCAATGGCGCCCAGTCGGCGGAACTCGATATGTTCACCGATGCCAAAGGCGATCAGCATCAGGGCGATCTGGGTAAAGTGGTCCAGGTTATGGCCCACGGTCTCGCTGGTGAGCAGGGCCAGGCCCGAGGGTCCCAGGGCCAGGCCGGCCAGGACAAAGCCGGTGATCGAAGGCAGGCCCAGCAGCTGGACCAGCTTGGCGGCAAACAGGCCGCAGGTGAGGAGGATGGCCAGGGCCAGGGTAACGTCAAACATAGGGCGTGGCAGGTCCAGGGGTGCATCCCGGTTCCCTTCTGCGGAGTTGGGCAATCCGTGCTCCCGGTGAGTCCAGGGTCGGAGCAGGGAAGGGCAGGGGCAGCTGGCGATAGCGTCCCTGGTCCATGAGGTTGGAGACCGTCAGGCCCAGCAGGCGGATCTTTCTTTGGCCCGCCTCGGTGGCGGCCAGCAGCCCCGGGATCTGGGGGCGGATATCCTGGCTGTCGAAAAAACCCCCTGGGCTGCTCTGGGAGCGGCTGATGGTGGTGAAGTCATCGTAGCGGACCTTGAGGCTGAGGGTACGGCCGCCGATCTTCCTCCGCTCAAGGGCCCCGCCCACCTGGCGGCTGATCTCTTCGATGACCTCCAGTACCGCCTCCAGCTCAAGCACATCCTCCTGGAGGGTGGTCTCGCTGCCGATGGATTTGCGGGTCCGCTGGATGTGCACCGGGCGGTGGTCGATCCCCCGGACGATCTCGTAAAAAAAAGCCCCGTTGCTGCCAAAGGCGGCGCTGAGCTCTTCCCTGGAAAAACGGGCCAGGTCCGCACCTGTGCGGATACCCAGTCTGTGCATCTTCTTCTCGGTCACCTGGCCCACCCCATAAAACTTGCGCACCGGCAGGCGGCGGATAAAGGCCTCGGCCTCCTGGGGGAGGATCACGCTCAGGCCGTCGGGTTTGTTCTGATCAGAGGCCACCTTGGCCAGGAACTTGTTGTAGGAGACCCCGGCAGAGGCGGTGAGACCGGTGACTGCGTAGATCTCCCGACGGAGGAGTTGGGCGATTCGGGTGGCCGAGGGGTTGCCCAGGTGATTGACGGTGATATCGAGAAAGGCCTCATCGATGGAGAGGGGTTCCACCAGGTCGGTGTAGCGGGAGAACAGGGCCATGGTCTGGCGGGAGATCTCCAGGTAGCGTTCCCTGCGCGGGCGGACAAACACCGCCTGGCGACAGAGCCGCTGGGCATGGGCACAGGGCATGGCCGAGTGGATCCCGAATGTTCTGGCCTCATAGGAACAGGCCGCCACCACCCCCCTGCCGCTGGGGTCACCGCCCACGATCACCGGCTTGCCGCGGAGCCGGGGATTATCCAGCTGCTCGATGGAGGCAAAGAAGGCATCCATGTCGATGTGGATGATCTTTCGCTGCTGCAGGGGTGACTGCGTTTTCAGAGAGGCCATGTGTGGCTGGGGCATATTGTGGATTGATCCTTTCAATCGATCAATAACTGTGATATTCCTAGAGAGTGAATGGCTGCGGGTGATGAACCTGTAGGCTATCTTCAGTCCAAGGCCTGCAGGGCAGGCGACCGGTCATCCGGTCGAGCTCACGGCCCAAGGCCCGGCTCCTCCCCAGGTAATCAGGTAACAGTTCCTTAGAAAAAAGATACTATGAGCAGATATACAAAACAACAAAAACTCCTCCAGCAGCAGCCCAAGGCCTGGCTGATCACCGGTGTGGGCGGCTTTATCGGCTCCAACCTGCTGGAAACCTTGCTCAAGCTCGATCAGCGGGTGGTGGGGCTGGATAACTTTTCCACCGGTCATCATCATAACCTGGATGAGGTCCGCTCCCGGGTAGACGCCGGCCAGTGGCAGCGCTTCCAGCTGCTTGAGGGAGACATCCGTGAGCTGGAACGGTGTCAGGCGGCCTGCGAGGGGGTGGACTATGTCCTCCACCAGGCAGCCCTGGGCTCGGTGCCCCGCTCCATCGAAGACCCGATCACCACCAACGAAAACAATATCAGCGGATTTTTGAACATGCTGGTTGCCGCCCGGGATGCCGGGGTCACCCGTTTTGTCTATGCCGCCTCCAGCTCCACCTATGGCGATCATCCGGATCTGCCCAAGGTGGAAGAGAAGATCGGCAACCCGCTCTCCCCCTATGCCGTGACCAAGCTGGTCAACGAACTCTATGCCCAGGTCTTTGCCCGGACCTATGGTTTTGCCACCATCGGCTTGCGCTACTTCAATATCTTTGGCCAGCGCCAGGATCCCGAGGGTGCCTATGCGGCGGTGATTCCCAAGTGGTTCGGCGGACTCCTCCAGGGGGAGAAGGTCTTTATCAACGGCGACGGCGAGACCAGTCGGGACTTCTGTTTTATCGAGAACTGTGTCCAGGCCAATATCCTGGCTGCCACGGTCACCGACCAGGAGGCACTGAATCAGACCTATAACGTGGCCTGCGGCGCCAGGACCTCGTTGACGACCCTGTTTGAACTGATCCGGGAACGGGTCGCCGTCCGCCGCCCCGAGGTGGCGGCTGCCCAGGCGGTCTATCGTGACTTCCGTGCCGGTGATGTCCGCCATTCCCTGGCCGATATCAGCAAGGCCGAGCAGCTGCTGGGCTATGCACCCGCCTACTCGGTGCGCCAGGGGCTGGATAAGGCCAGTGGCTGGTATCTGGAGAAGTTCAGCCAATGAGGTGGCCGCTCTTTGGCCGAGGGAAGATCCGGTCGACGGCTCTATGATGGGGCCGCCGACCGGCAGACCATAAGGCGGGTGGTTTGAGGCCGGGGCCGAGCTGGATCTCTTCGGAGCAGGTCGGCAGGCAGCGATGATACCCCGCAAAGATCAGACAAGGGAGACGTTATGTCCAGCACACTGGGGACACTCTATAAGGTAAGTACCTTTGGCGAATCACACTGCAAGGGAGTGGGGGCCATCGTTGACGGCTGTCCTCCGGGGATGGAGCTGAGCGAGGCGGATATCCAGCCGCAACTCTCCAGGCGGCGGCCCGGACAGAGTGATCTGACCACCCCGCGCCAGGAGGCGGATCAGGTGACCATCTACTCGGGCACCGAGTTCGGTCGAACCCTGGGCACGCCGATCATGCTGCTGATCCATAACAAGGATCAGCGCCCGGGAGATTACGGGGAGATGAGCACCATTCCCCGACCCTCCCATGCGGATTTCACCTACCAGCTCAAGTACGGCATCCGGGCCTCCAGCGGCGGCGGCCGTTCCAGTGCCCGCGAGACCATCGGTCGGGTGGCGGCTGGTGCCATCGCCGAGAAGTGGCTGCAGCAGAACTATGGCACCGAGATCGTCGCCTGGGTGAGTTCGGTGGGCGATATCGAGGCCCCGGCCATCGATCCCGGCCGGATCAGCCGGCAGGAGGTGGACTCCACCCTGATCCGTTGCCCCCACGGGCCCACGGCCGAGTTGATGGAGCAGCGGGTGGCTGAGATCCTGGAGGCCAAGGACTCCACCGGCGGTATCCTGACCTGTGTCTGCCGGAACCTGCCCGTTGGGCTGGGGGAGCCCATCTTTGACAAGCTCGATGCCTGCCTGGCCCAGGCCATGCTCTCCCTGCCGGCCACCAAGGGGTTTGATATCGGTTCAGGCTTTGCCGGCACCCGGATGCGGGGCAGTGAGCACAACGACCCCTTTGTCAGGAAGGGTGCCGGCTTGGGTACCAGCAGCAACAACTCCGGCGGGGTCCAGGGGGGGATCAGCAACGGTGAACCGATCATCTTCCGGGTCGCCTTCAAGCCGGTGGCCACCATCGGCAGGGTGCAGCAGACCGTCGACTTTGACGGCAATCAGGTGGAGCTGGCGGCCAAGGGGCGCCATGACCCCTGTGTGGTACCCAGGGCCATACCCATTGTCGAATCCATGGCTGCCCTGGTGCTGATGGATCTGGCGCTGCAGCAGCGGGCACGACAGGGCGGTTGAGCCTTTGGCCTGACCTTGATGACCGCAATCGGGTGGTGAGATTTTGATGACAGCGAATCAAGAGCGGATATTGGTGGTCGAGGATTCCGTTATCAACCAGAAGATTCTGGAGAGACTGTTGACCCAGCAGGGCTATGCGGTGAGCCTGGCAGGCGATGCCGACCAGGCCCTTGCCCATCTGCACCAAAACCGGACCACGCTGCCGGAGCTGATCGTTCTTGATATCATGATGCCGGGCATGGATGGCTACACCCTCTGTACACTGTTGAAAAAGAACGAGCAGTTCAGGGATATTCCGGTGGTCTTTATCTCTTCCCTGGATAGAGCCGCCAACAAGGTGCGGGGATTTGAAGTCGGGGGTGTGGATTACATCACCAAGCCCTTTCACAGTGCCGAGGTTCTGGCCAGGATCCATACCCACCTCAAGCTCTGCCGTCTCCAGCGGCAGCTGGAGGAGAAGAACCGGCAGCTGCAGTTGGAGAAGCAGCGATCAGAGGGCCTGCTTCTGAATGTGCTCCCTGCCCGGGTTGCCCAGGAGCTGATTGCCACCGGCAGTTTCTCCCCCCAGCTCTACACCAATGTCTCGGTCTGCTTTATCGATATTGTCCAGTTTACCGCTGCCGCCTCCCTGCTTCGACCGGACATCCTGATAGAGGAACTCAACCAGATCTTCTCCGGCTTTGATGCCATTGCCAGGGAACACGGCTGTGAACGGATGAAGACCGTGGGCGATGCCTTCCTCTGTACCTGTGGTATTCCGGAGGCCGATCCCCGTCACGCCCACAAGATGGCGGATACCGCCCTGGCGATCATCGCCTTTATGGAGGAGCGAAACCAACGGGCCGCTCACAAGTGGCAGGTCCGGATTGGGATGCACTGCGGTGATGTGGTGGGCGGGATTGTGGGCACGGACAAGTATCTTTACGATATCTTTGGTGATACCGTGAATGTGGCCTCCCGGCTGGAGTCCCTCTCTGCGCCCATGAAGATCAATGTCTCTGCCCAGGTGCATGAAACACTTGCAGCTGAATATCGTTTTTCCAAGCCGCTCCAGGTGGAGATGAAAGGCAAGGGGGGCCGTGCCATGGCCTTTCTCCTGGGGCCACGCTCTCCCGAGGAGTCTGTTGCCGCTTGAGCCTGCCTTGAGTCTGCCTTGAGGCCTTCTCCGGTCCCGGCCTGCCTGCTCGCCCCCTCCACTCCTCGGCCCACTTTATATCATGCCGACCAGCCAGTAGAGTGCCATCCCCACGATCACCGTTCCCCCCAGGCTCTTGGTCTTCCAGGCCACCACAAAGGTGGGGATGGCGATCAGCAGTTCCGGTTTGCCCAGGTCGATGGCCCGTGGAGCAGCCTGGGTAAAGAGGATCGGTGCCAGCAGGGCGCTGAGGATGGCCACCGGAATCAGGCTGAGCCAGTCGATCAGCCACTGGGGCAGCCGCCGGTGGGCCAGGTAGAGCAGCGGCAGCCAACGGGGGATATAGGTGACCAGGCCCATGCCTGCAAAGAGCAGCAGGTAGTCGAGAAAGCGCATTATTTTTTTCTCCAGCGTCGTTTGAGGATAAAGCCGATGGTCGCCGCCAGCATGGAGGCGGCGACGATATAGGAGTCGCCGGGGATGACCACATACCAGAGGGTGGCGATCACGGCGGCGATGAGGGCCGTGGCCACGAAGATCTTGCCCTGGAGCTGGTAGCCCAGCAGGCAGATGAACATGCCGGTGAGGGCATAGTCGATACCAAAGGCTCCCTGGGGGATGAACTGGCCGATGACCGTACCGCTCACCGTGGAGCTGATCCAGACCAGGTTGGAGAGTTGGTTGACCGTCAGGGCGCTCCAGCGGCTCCACTCCTGGTCACGAAACCTGGTCATGTTGACGGCAAAGCTCTCGTCCGTGATCCCGTAGGCAAAGAGGGAGAGGAACCAGCGATTGACTCCCTGGAGGTGAATGGCCAGGGCCGAACTCATCAGGGCATGACGCAGGTTGACCACGAAGACGGTCAGGATGATGGCCAGGATGGAGGCCCCGCTGGCCAGCATGGCCACACAGATAAACTGGCCGCTGCCGGCAAAGACCAGGATGGACATCATGGCCACTGCCCAGACCGGAATGGAGGCCTGCTGGGCCAGGACCCCCAGGGCCAGGCCAACGGGAAAATAACCAAGACAGATGGGCCAGGCAGCACCGGCCCCCTGGCGGAGCAGGGGCATCGACGGGCGGGGATCTTTTTTTGGCTGCTGGGGCTTGTTGTCCATCATCTTTCTCGATATGCTAGGGAGGTGCTCTTTGGGTTTGTCGGCACAAACTCGTTTTTTTTATCAGGGCGTTGCCCCTCTGGGGAAAACGCCAAGAGGTGTTGTAGCTAAAATGAAAATCTCCTGCAATTCTTTTTCGTTGGCCCTGTGCATTCTGCTCTCCGGGGGGGGCTTTTGATGGCACGCCTGTGGAGTATTGCGGCACTGCTCGATCTCGAGTTTTTTTTGGGCCAGGATCGGCTCGGATCCGCCGACGATGACCGCGGTCTGAGCCGGCGTGATCGTAGCCTCTATCTCGATGCCATCGTGCCTGAGCAGGGGGCTGCCGGCCAGACAGACAACGATCGCGCCCTGGTGCATCGCTGGCTGGAGCTGCGCCGGGCCGAGTATCTGGCTCAGCCGGATCTCGCGGCAGAGCTGCCCGGCAGGGTCTACCGCGAGCTGCTGCTGTTGCTGCGCCTTGCCGCCCTGGGCAGCGGCCTCCTGCTCGGCATCGGGGTGACTGCCCCCCTCCTGGCCTATGGCGGGACGGCGCCCTTGAATGTCACGGCCTACTTTGTCCTCCTGGTCCTGGTGCAGCTCCTGCTCCTGGCTACGCAGCTGCTGGCCCTTGCCTGGCGGGGCCTGCGCCGCCGCAAGCCGGCCGCCTCCTTCCTGGTTCGCTGGCTCAGTCGAGCCGGCTGGAGGCTCGCTGCCAGGCTGGAGCGCCGCGCCCGCAGCAGGCGGCGGTCGGCTGGCGAGGCCGCCAGGACCTCCTTTTTTAGCGGGGCAGGGCCCGCGGGCGCCTATGGCGGCCTGTTGCTCTGGTCAACCTTTCTCCTGCTCCAACTGGTGGGCATCGGCTTCAACGGCGGCATCCTGAGCACCACCCTGGCCAAGGTCCTGTTCTCTGATATTGCCTTTGGCTGGCAATCCACCCTCCAGGTCTCCGAGACCCTGGTTGCCGAGCTGGTCCGCTGGATCGCCCTGCCCTGGAGCTGGCTCTTGCCGGAAGAGCTCGCCTACCCGAGCCTTGAGGCCATAGCCGGCAGCCGGATGGTGCTCAAGGATGGAATATATCACCTCTCCACCCTGGATCTGGTCTCCTGGTGGCCCTTCCTCTGCTGTGCCGTTCTTAGCTATGGGCTGCTCCCCAGGCTGGGGCTGTTGCTCTTTGGTTTTCTTCGGCAGCGCCGACTCCTCTCGGAGCTGCCTTCCATGGAGGATCCGGGGGTTCGTCAGCTTGTTCGCAGGCTGCTTACCCCCCTGGTGGAGAGTTCCGGCCGTAAGAAAGAGCAGCCGCCGCCCGCCGGGAGAGCGGAGGAACCTGCCCAGGAGCTGCCCGGGGACACGGCTGAGGCAGGCTCAGTGCCTGCTCCCCTGCCGGTGAAGAGCAGCTGGCTGTTGGTGCCCGAAGAACTGGCCCTCGATTTCCCCCTGGAGCAGTTTGCAGCCGGGTTGCAGAGCTGGCTCGGCGAGGCGCCGCTGTCCCTCCACAGTTATGACGATGAACTGGAGGCCGAGGACCGGCTGCCTGCGGCCCTGGCCAGGGAGGTGAAGGCTGGGGCCGTGGCCAGGGTGGTGGTGGTCCAGGAGAGCTGGCAACCGCCCATTGAAGAGTTTCTCTCCTTTCTCGAGACCCTCCGCAGGGCCGCAGGGCCCGGGATGGTCATCACCATAGTTTTGATCGGAAAACCAGGAGCAGACACCATCCTGACCCAGCCCGAGCAGACCGGCGCTCGGATATGGGAGATGAAGGTGGCCACCCTTGGTGACTCCGAGATAGAGGTATGTTTACTGCCGTGATCACATCATCCCATCAGATTCCCAGGTTTGCCATTATCGGCCACCCCAACGAGGGAAAATCTTCGGTTCTTTCCACCCTGGCGGAAGATGATTCCGTCAGGGTCAGCCCTGTTCCCGGTGAGACCAAGGTCTGCCAGGATTTTCCGGTGATTGTCGATGGCCGGGAGGTGATCCGCTTCATCGATACCCCGGGCTTTCAGAATCCACGCAAGACCCTGCGCTGGCTGCAGCGCTATCAGGGGGAGGATGCCCTCCTGATCGAGGCCTTTATCCAGGCCCATGAAGACGATCCCGCCTTCAGGGATGACTGTGCCCTGTTGACCCCTGTGGCAGCCGGCAGCGGGGTTATCTTTGTGGTGGATGGCTCCAGGCCGGTTCGGAATATGGATCGGGCCGAGATGGAGATCCTCCGCCTCAGCGGTGCCCCCAGGATGGCGGTGATCAACTGCAAAGACGAAGAGAGCAGCTACCTGGCCCAGTGGCAGTCCGAGTTCAGGAAACACTTTAATGCCACCCGCCTGTTCAACTCCTCGCGGGCCACCTATATCCAACGGATCGAGCTGCTGGAGAACCTGAAGGCCATTGATCAGCAGTGGGAGCCTGCCCTGCGCGGGGTGGTCCAGGCCTTTCAGGCGGACTGGCAGGCCCGCAACGAGCAGAGCGTGGATATCATCCTCGACTTTTTGAGCCAGGCCCTGGCCTACAGCAAGAGCGTCCCCTCTAGCGGTGGAGCCTCTGAGCAACTCCAGGAGCGGCTCTGGCAGGAGTATCAGCACCATGTCGCTGCCCGGGAACAGGCCGCCCATCGGGCCATCCGCAACCTCTACAAGCATAACCGCTTCAACCTGGTGCTGCCGGAGCACTCCATCCTGGCCCAGGACCTGTTCAGCAGGAAGACCTGGGAGTTTCTGGGACTCACCGATCGGCAGATCATCCTGGCCGGGGCCATGGGCGGGGCGGCCCTGGGCGCCGGCCTGGATGTTGCGACCGCCGGGATCTCCTTTGGGGTCTTCTCTACCCTGGGGGGGCTCTTGGGGGCCGCGGGCACGGCTATCAAGGGGAAGCAGTGGCTCTCCGGGATCAAGCTCCTTGGCATGCAGGTCGGCGGCGAGCAGCTCCAGGTCGGGCCGGTGAACAATATCCAGCTGCTCTACATCCTCCTGGACCGCAGCCTCCTTTTTTACCGCCAGGTGGTCAACTGGGCCCATGGCAGGCGCGATTATCAGCAGGGAGAGCGGCTGGCCAAGGGGAGCAGCA
Organism: Desulfogranum mediterraneum DSM 13871; assembly: GCF_000429965.1. GTDB lineage: Bacteria > Desulfobacterota > Desulfobulbia > Desulfobulbales > Desulfobulbaceae > Desulfogranum > Desulfogranum mediterraneum. Next base: position 155,630 of record NZ_KE387004.1, on the reverse strand, counting down.
AGGCCGGTTTCACCGCCTTCTGGAGCAGGGAGGAGCGGCGGAGCTGTGAGCGTTTCTTCCAGTTGGTCTGCGGGGGAGAGTCGTGGGCCGAGGCGCCGGTGGCCGGGGAGATGCGTCGGCTGCTTCAGGAGCAGCTGACCCGGATCATCGAAGGCCGGCTGGAGGCCGGCCAGCGCCGCTAAGGGTTCTGGCCGAACGGCAAAGACCGGCGGCATGGAGCAAAGAACAGGGCAGGGTCTTGGGAGACCCTGCCCTGCAATAGGCCGGTAGCTTGGTTAGCTTGGTTTGGCCTTACCTGCGCCTTCTTGAGACCGCGGCAAGCCCGGCTATGCCGGTACCGAAGAGGAGCATGGTGGTGGGTTCGGGTACGGGGGAGGAGGTGTCTGCGCCTTCAAGGGAGACCTGCAGGGTATAGGTATCGCCTGCATCCGGTATATTCCCGGTCCAGCCTCCGAGAACCGGCGTTGCAGAGTATTCGGCCACCCCGATGATATAGGTCCCTGCTGTGCTGAAGAAGTAGGACTGGGAAGGATCATAACCATGAACGGTCCCCGGGTCATTGACTGCTTGATAGTTACTGCCATCGTCTCGGGCAAAAAGAACGTTGCCCAGGGAGTCGAAGAGTGCTATCTCGGTGTCTATGGAGCCGCCCTGATTCATGCCGTAATCGATATCAAAGTAGCCCGTAACCCCCCCGGCTGCGACCGTGAACGAGTAGTAATCGTAGGTGCCGTCACCAGTGGCCCCTATGGAGACCCAGGGAATGGTCCCTGCCATGAAGATATCAGGGTTCGCTCCCAAGGAGAATGACCCGTCAAGGCTCTGAGCCGTTGCTAGGGTGCTGTTTGGCTCTATCTCGCCGATTGAGGTGGCACCTGCCGTGCTGACCAGGCAGGAAACCAACCCGAAAATTGCCATTGATACGACCAATCTCTTTTTCATCTCTAACCTCCTGTATGGTTAGCTTGAATGGGAATGGGTAAGGAATTGAGTTCCCTTATATGGGGGCAAGCAATTATAGGGCCAGATGTTCGCTGAATAAAATGCTCTCTTCTCGGTTGGTTGCAGGAATGAAGGTGTTGTAAAATGACACGGAATTCCCCTTGTTCGGAATTGTTTTCGCTAAACCGGAAATGTTGAGTATGGACCACTTTTCAGATGGATAGGCTTGAGGTCTGTTCCCGGGGCAGATACTGGTCCATGTTTTCACTGACCTCCCTCTGTCGCTTATCCGCTCAGCTGCTCCCCACAGTCCCTGTCGCCTCCCATGATTCCAAGCCCTTGTTTTGAGCAAGGTCAAGGCAGGTGTAAATCTCTCTCGTCGGCATCTGGCTGATATTTTGGTTAAAAAAACAGGTGGCTGTATCTGAGGCCGAGATGGGACAAGGGAGCAGCTCGCCAAATCCAAATGCGCCAACAGGGAGGCATGGAGAGAGCCGGGATAGGGGTCACTCTTTTCATGGTATCCTGGGGGATCTGCTTATGAGGCTAGCTTGAGAGAATATGCGGTGAGTGGTGCGTGCCAGGGGGCACTTGGGGCCACCCTTGCCGGGGTTCGGCCTTCCTTGGGCAATTCTTGCAAAGGGCGAGTTGGAAAAAGAGTCGTCTTTTTGAGGGATTGGTGAAGATATTCCGGAAGATGGGAACAAGCAAGGCCCGCCCTGCATTTTCCTGGGTGGACAGGATTGGTGCAAGACAGGCCTGGCAGGATCCACTGAATCATGAATGTGTTTCCAGTGGATCCGAAAGGTTGGTGGAGCTATGCGGGATCGAACCGCAGACCTCTTGACTGCCAGTCAAGCGCTCTCCCAGCTGAGCTATAGCCCCCCACGTCCTTTGTGATTCTGGCGCTTCATCTACCATGAATGATCAGGGTCTGTCAACAACTATTACTCCGAGGCGCCGCCAGTCGGGTAGACCTTGTTCAGGGCCGCTGTGCTCTGCCCCTAACGCTGGTGTCTGCCCATAAATGAGGGGGTTGGCTCAAACGCAAGGGTCGGGGAAAAGGAGCGCTGAGGTGGAGATTGGACATAGAGATTGATATTTCGAGGATGGTTTTTTTTGAGTGTGCCGCCGAGATGGCGGGAAAGGATCCGGGAAAGGACCCTATCGGGACACGCAAGGGACACGCAAGGGATATGCAGCCGAGGCGCTAAAAGAAGAGTTTCGGAAGGGTTTCAGTTCCCAGCTGGCCCCATCACGCCAGTGGTGAGCAGGAGCTCCCCCCTGATGGAGTCGATCCGGGGTATCAACTGAGGCAACAGCAAAAAAAAAGGATGTATCACCGTGCGGTGATACATCCTTTATATGTGGTGGAGCTATGCGGGATCGAACCGCAGACCTCTTGACTGCCAGTCAAGCGCTCTCCCAGCTGAGCTATAGCCCCTCACGTCCTCTGTGATTCTGGCGCTTCATCTACCACGGTTGATCGGGGCCTGTCAACAACTATTGGTTCTTTTTTCCGATTTTCTCCATATACATTGCCAACAGAGGGAGCAGTTGGTAATGTGTAGGGCTTTGTGTGTTAGCTGGTAGGCAGCTCCAGAAGCGGAGCCCGGTGTGAGGCGGTGCTTGAGGCTTTGGTAGCGATAATTCTCATCTTAGAGGTGGATTCGGAATGTTTTCTCCGTTTAATTTTCTGTTTGGCTGGATGTCCAATGACCTGGCGATCGATCTGGGCACGGCCAATACCGTACTGTACGTTAAGGGAAAGGGCATTGTCCTGCGTGAGCCTTCGGTGGTCGCGGTACGGAGAGATCAGCGCGGCAGCCGGGTTTTGGCTGTCGGCAAGGAGGCAAAGGAGATGCTGGGCAAGACTCCGGGCAACATTGCCGCCATCCGCCCCATGAAAGACGGCGTGATTGCCGATTTTGAGGTGACCGAGGCGATGCTCCGTTACTTCATCAACAAGATTCATAACCGCAGGACCCTGGTTCATCCCCGGATTATCATCTCTGTGCCCTCCGGGATTACCCAGGTGGAGAAACGGGCGGTGCGGGAGTCGGCGGAATCTGCCGGGGCCCGTGAGGTCTATCTGATCGAAGAACCCATGGCTGCCGCCATCGGGGCCGACCTGCCCATTACCGAGCCCACGGCCAACATGATTATCGATATCGGCGGCGGGACCACCGAGGTGGCGGTGATTTCCCTTGCCGGGATCGTCTATGCCAAGTCTGTGCGGGTGGCCGGAGACAAGATGGATGAGTCGATCCTCCAGTATATCAAACGCAAGCATAACCTGGCCATTGGTGAACGGACCGCCGAGCGGATCAAGACCACCATCGGCAATGTCCTGCCCGAAGAGCCCTACGAGACCATGGAGATCAAGGGCAGAGACCTGGTCTCCGGCATTCCTAAAACCATGACCATCAGCTCCAAGGAGATCCAGTCGGCCATTGCCGAACAGGTCGAGGTCATCGTGGACGCGGTGCGGGTGGCCCTGGAGGTCACTCCTCCGGAGTTGTCGGCCGATATCGTTGACCAGGGGATTGTCCTCACCGGTGGAGGGGCCCTCCTGAAAAACCTGGACACGCTCTTGAAGGATGAAACAGGGATGCCCATCCTGGTTGCCGAAGACCCCCTCTCTTCGGTGGTCCTGGGTTCTGGCCGGGCCCTGGACAACCTTGAAATATTGAGAGAGATCGCCATCGACTGATCCCGGGCTGTACCCTGGATCAGATCCTGCCCTATCCCGAGTGAACCAGGGCCGCATGAGCCCTTGCCGGCGCTGAGCAGCTCGGCGCTGTGGAGGAGGATCTATTCCGGGAAGTTCTGCCCGGGGGGAGATCTTCCCGGCTGCCTTGAGTGGGACGCATGCTGCAAGATACCCTTTAGATTGTTTCCTCGCATGGTCTCAATGGGGGACTGCAGGGGCCAAAACCCGGGCTTGCCTGCTCGCCTCAAATACCATGCATTGTTGAGCCTCTACCCTTTCCTATGCGACAACAGTCCACCCGAAAACGGAGTAGCCGTTTTCGAATATTCCGCCTGCTTTTTTTTGCCGGTCTGCTCATGACCCTGGCATGCATCTTTCTCGTCTCCACTCTGGGGAGCCAGAAGTTCGGGGGCCTGCATAAACTGATTCTCGAGGCTGCCGGACCGGTGCAGAAGGTGGTCGCCTCAGGGGTCAACTACCTGGGATCTTTTAAGCAGGAGTATCTCGATGTGCTTGCCGTGGGCGAGGAAAACAAGCGCTTGTGGCAGGAGCTGCAGGAGAGCAGGGCGCTGGTCCATAAGAGCCGGGAGGCCATGGCCACCAATGCCCGTTTGAGGAAGCTGCTCGCCTTTAAGGACAGTTCGGATCTGCCCATGGTCGCGGCAACCGTCATCGGTAAGGATCCCTCCATGTGGTTTCGTTCTCTGATCATTGATCGCGGTACCAGTGACGGTGTTTTCAAGGGTAGCCCTGTGACCAACAGTGAAGGGATCGTCGGCCAGGTGCTCACCGCCTCTCCCCACTACTCCAAGGTCCTGCTGGCCATCGCCCCCTCCAGTGCCATCGATGTGCTGCTGCAGAAATCCAGGGTCCGTGGTATCCTCAAGGGGACCGGTTCCCAGACCTACCGCCTTGAGTATGTCCTGAAAACCGTTGAAGTGGAAGAGGGGGATGTGGTGGTCACTGCCGGCTATGGGGGGATGTTTCCCACCGGTTTACCCGTCGGTGTGGTCTCCAAGGTGATTCGCAAGCGGAGGGGCATGTTTCATGAGATTGAAGTCAGGCCTAGCGTGGATTACAAGACCCTGGAATATTTATTTGTCCTTCAGCGCAAGGAGCCGGTGCCTCAATAAGGCGGTTCCAGGCGGTCGGTTGCTGGATGCCGAGCTGCCGCGGACTGAGGAAACCGGGAAACCGGGAAAACGGGAGTAAGGGGCAGCTGTGATTGTTCTTGTCTTTACCATTATCAGCCTCCTGCTGGTGGTTATTCAGACCTCGGTCTGCATGCTCCATCCCACCTGGGTGGCGGCACCGGATCTCTACTATATTTTGCTGGCCTATCTGGCCTATCGTCTGCCCCTGATGAGCAGTCTGGTGGTCCTTTTCTTTCTGGGCTGTTTTCTCGATGTCTTTTCCGGCATTATCCTGGGGATGTACGCGCTGTTCTGCTTCAGTTCCTTTTTCCTGCTCCGTTTTATTGCTCAAAAGATGCCGGTGAGTGAGTCGTTCTACCAGGTGCCGCTGATTGGGGTGAGCTACCTGGTGATGTCCTGGTGCGCCTATGTGGTCACCTCTTTTCTGGTGCCGGGCGGTTTGGTTGAGTGGGTCTGGTGGAAGATGATGCTCCGCACCGGCCTGATCGTTCTCTGTGCCTATCCGCTCTTCTGGTTGCTTGAACGGATCCAGTATCGACTGGCCAAGGGGATATTTTCCTGGAAAAAATTTCGCGTTCGTACCGATAACAGGTATCGGGCCTGAGGGTGCCGACCGTTGGAGCATGAATCGAGATGAAGAATATACGACGCAAAAATCGAAAACGGCCTGAACCGCTGCTGGATGCGGAGCGCAAGAAAGACAGCGGAGTGACCAAGCTGACCCCCAGGGATGACCATGAGCTGGATGCTTACAAGAAGCGGGCCCTCTATGCCGCCTTTGTGCTCCTCTTTTTCTTTGCGGTGATCATCGGCAGGCTCTGGTATCTGCAGATTCAGCGGGGTGAGTACTACCGTAACCTGGCCGACTCCAACCGGGTGCGTTATCTGGAGGTGGCGGCGCCCAGGGGGAATATCCTGGACCGCTATGGGCGGGAGATCGTCACCAATCGACCCTCCTTTAATGTGGTCTGGGTACGGGAAGATAACAAGATCGATGATGAGTGGCTGAAAAAGGTGACCCGGATCCTCGGCATGGAAACCTCGGAGCTGCTGGCCAAGATCCGGAAGATGGCCCATAACCCAGGCCATATTCCGGTGCGCCTGGCCGAAGACATCGATTGGGAGACCGTGGCCAGGATCGAGAACAATCGGATGGATCTGCCCGGGATCAAGATCGAGGTGGTGCCGCTGCGGGTCTACCACTGGGGAAATCTGGGCTCCCATATTATCGGTTATCTCGGTGAGATCAACAAGAAGGAGCTGAAGGCCTCAAAGGACGGCCTCTACCGCGGCGGCGACATGATCGGCAAGATGGGCCTTGAGCGGCTGCGGGAGAAGGATCTGCGGGGAGAGAAGGGGCGTAACTATATGGAGGTCAATGCCCTGGGCTTTGAACAACGCAACCTCAAGGGCTTGGAGCCGCTGCCGGGCAATGACCTGCGCCTGACCATTGACATGCAACTGCAGCAGGCCGCCGAAGAAATCATGGCCCAAGAGGATCGGGCCGGAGCCGTGGTAGCCCTGGAGGCCAACTCGGGGCGGCTTTTGGTCCTGGCCAGTGCCCCGGCCTTGCATCTGGATGAGTTTGTCGGCGGTATTTCCCACAAGGCCTGGAATGCGATGTTGGCTAATCCGCATACTCCCCTGGTCAACAAGCTGGTGCAGGGCCAGTATCCGCCCGGTTCGACCTATAAGCCCATAACCGCCGTAGCCGGTCTGGCCGAGGGGGTCATCACCCCGGATTCGGTGATCTACTGTCCCGGCTACTATCGTTTCGGCAACCGGACCTATCGCTGCTGGAAGCGGGGCGGACATGGCGCGGTGAACCTGAAGCGGGCCCTGGCCGAATCCTGTGATGTCTACTTCTATCAGGTGGGGCAGCGTCTAGGCGTTGACCGGCTCGCCAAGTATGCCAAGCTCTTTGGCATGGGCAGCCGGACCGGGGTGGAGATGGAGCACGAAAAGGCCGGCCTGGTACCCACGGCAGCCTGGAAAAAACGGCGCTTTGGCAAGATCTGGCAGGAGGGAGAGACCCTCTCCATTGCCATTGGTCAGGGCTTTAACCTGGCCACCCCGGTACAGCTTGCCCTGATGACTGCGGCCCTGGCCAACGGCGGTACCCTCTATAAACCGGCCCTGGTCGAAGAGGTCAGGGATCCGGACGGGCGGGTGATTGAATCCTTTAAGCCGGCTGTGCTGAAGCGCTTGAGCGGCCAGGGGCGCAACCTGAAGCTGGTCCGGGAGGGCCTGGTGGAGGCGGTGAACGGCAAGCGGGGAACCGGCAGACGCGCCCGGGTGTCGGATAAAAAGATCATCGTCGGCGGTAAGACCGGTACCGCCCAGGTGGTTCGTCTCAAGCAGTACATCCACCTCAAGGAAAAGGATATCCCCTATAAGTACAGGGATCATGCCCTGTTTATCTGTTTTGCTCCGGCCGAAAATCCTGAGATCGTGGTGGCCGTGGTGATCGAGCACGGACTCCACGGCGGCAGTGCGGCCGCTCCTGTTGCCAGGGCGGTTTTGGAAAAATATTTTGCCGGCCGATTCGCCTCTGCTGAGGTCAGTACCGTGGTCCTGCCCGGCAGCATGCTGGCCCAGGCGCCCTTGTTTGGCCAAGGCCTTGCCGGAGGTCTGCTCCGGCAGCAGACCAAATTGATTCCCTAACCTCTTGGTTTATCTGCTATGTTACGATTTGATCGCCGACTTGTGCACCACTTTGATTGGGTAATGCTGCTGATGCTGGTGCTGGTCTCCGGGATGGCGCTGGCCAACCTCTACAGCTCCACCTGGAGCGGCAGCGGTACGGCTTCGGCCGTATTCTACAAACAGCTGTATCTGTTCGTAGCTGCCCTGGTCCTGATCCTGCTCTTTGTGGTGGTGGACTATGGGGAGTTGGCCACCTTTGGTTATCTGATGTACGGAGGGGTGGTGTTGCTGTTGGTCTATACCAACTTTTTTGTGGCAACCATCGCCGATACCCAGCGTTGGATCAACCTCGGCTTCTTTCGCCTCCAACCCTCGGAGCCGGCCAAGTTCATCCTGGTCCTGGTTTTGGCCTCCAGCTATGCCAAGATAGAGAGCCGGGACGGGTTGCGCTTGAGGGATCTGCTCAGGCCCGGTATCCTGACCGCCATCCCCTTTGTCCTCATCCTGATCCAGCCTGACCTGGGGACGGCCCTGATGCTGGGGATCCTCTTTGTCTCCATGACCCTCTTTGTCAAACTGCGCTGGTCCACCATCGCTATCCTGGGGGGCATGGGGATGGGGGCTGCCCTGATCGGCTGGAAGTATCTGCTCAAGGACTATCAGCGTCGCCGGATCGAAACCTTCCTCAATCCCGAGGGTGACCCGATGAATCACGGCTATCAGATCATGCAGTCCAAGATCGCGGTGGGCAGTGGGGAGACCTTTGGCAAGGGCTTCATGGAGGGGACCCAGGGGCATCTCAACTTCCTGCCGGAGCGCCATACCGATTTTGCCTTCTCGGTCTGGGCAGAGGAGTGGGGTTTTGCCGGTTGTCTCATCTTTCTGGGCTGTTACTTTTTCCTGCTCATCTGGGGGCTCAATATTGCCCTGGGTGCCCGGGATAAATTCGGGGTGCTCCTGGCCTATGGCCTGGTGATGATGATCTTCTGGCAGGCGGTTATCAACCTCTTCATGATCATGGGTTTCCTGCCGGTGGTGGGCATTCCCCTGCCCCTGTTCAGCTATGGCGGTTCATCCCTGATCACCACCATGGTGGCCATCGGGGTGATGATGAATATCCGGATGCGCCGTTTTCAGGTCAGCTAAAGTGGTCCTGAACGCCTGGGCAGCGCCTGCTTAACCGGCCTGGAGTACCAGTCGGCAGAGGCCTTCGATGAACTGGGCCGAGGTATTCAGGCCGGCGGTGACCCGGTATTCCAGTCCCGCTGTTTCGGCAAGCTTGCGGTACTGGATGTTGAGTTCGTAGAGGGTCTCCACATGGTCGGAGACAAAGGAGATGGGCACCATCAGGAGCTTGCGGCAGCCGGAGGCGGAGAGGCTCTCGATGGTCTCCGGAGTCGATGGTCCCAACCACTCCACCGGGCCGCTTCTGCTCTGGTAGCAGAGCCGTCCCGGGCGTCCGGTCTGACGCTCGATGGCGTCTATGGTCTGCTGGAGGTGCTCCACGTAGGGATCACCCTCCCTGATCAGGCTGACCGGCAGGCTGTGGGCGCTGTAGACGATCTGGACCTCGTCATCGCCGAAGGCTGCCAAACCCTCCCTGATACGCTCCACCAGGCTGCTGATGTAGTTGTTCTGTTGGGGCCAGGAATCGATCGTATGCAGGGGGATAATCAGCCCGAGTTTACGGGCAGCGCTCTCCAGATCGCTCAACGAGGAGCCGGTGGTGGCCCTGGAGTAGTGGGGATAGAGGGGCAGGGCGATGAGTTCATCGATCCGGGCCTCCTGCAGTTCCCTGAGCGCCTCCGCGGCATAGGGGTGCCAGTAGCGCATGCAGGGACGGACCAGGTAGCTGCCGTGCTCGGCCAGGCGCTGTTCCAGGGCTCTGGCTTGTTGTTCGGTGATCCTGCGCAGGGGTGAGCCTCCGCCGATCTGTTGGTAGTTGGCCCTGCTCTTTGGGGCCCGTTTTCTGGCGATCAGTCTGGCCAGTGGTTTTTGCATGAACCAGGGGCCCAGGCGAATGATCTCCCGATCAGAGAACAGCTTGTAGAGAAAGGGTTGAACATCTTCGATTTTTTCCGGGCCGCCCAGGTTTAAGAGGAGCACTCCCCGCCTTGTTGAGGTCGTCATGATCTGACTCTAACCGGGGGAGGCTCAGGGCGTCAAGAGAATGTAGGTTCCTCTGCCGGATTGTTTGTTGTCCTTTGCCCTGGGCTCTAGTGAGGACCCCAGGGGGGCTTGCCCGGCGCCGCCGCCATGATTGTTCGCCTCGGAAGGTGAGGGAAAAAATATTATTCGAGTCCTGCTCTCATCTTGCTCTTGATTTCGGGGCTCATCCGTGGCTATAGTTGAAGTATGGTTATGTCTCACCCCTTCTTATATCCCTCCTCTTTTGTACGTTCCCCTGTGTCAAAATCGTGCCTGCTATAGTCGGGGTAGTAGTGCGCCTTTTGCGTATGAAAGTGGCCGGAGGAGAGGCATGGACCAGGGAAGAGCGACAATGGGGTCGCTGACGCTATCATTAGTGGAGGATGTATATGGAATTGAAAATCGAAGCCAAAAATCTCGAGATGCGGAAGAGCTGGCAGGAAAAAATCGAAGGAGAACGCGATAAGTTAATCCGACATTACGCGAACTTCGTTCTTCATCTGCGCGTAACGATTGAGGCTACCCCAGGGTATAAGGAGGGAGGATATGAGGTGCGTCTGGTCGCCTCTGTACCCAACGATACCGTCGTGGTTAAACGTTGGGGAGAGATGGTCCGGCCACTGCTGGTTGAAGCTTTTGATGTACTGGGTCTGCAGTTAAAAGAGATTGTGCGCAAGAAGCAGAACCATAAAAACGCTAAAGCCCCGCATGGGGCAAGCATCGATGCCCCGGCCACCGGGGTGATCAGAAAACTCTTTTCCGAGGAGGCGTATGGTTTTATCGTCACCGGCGATAACCAGGAGATCTTCTTCCATGCCGGCGCCTTAAAGGACATCTCCATCGATGATCTGGCCGAAGGGGATGCCGTGATGTGTCTCGTTGAAGAGGGCGACAAGGGACCCCAGGCCTCCTGGGTGAAGAGTGCCGCTGCCTGATCGTTTTTTTTTCCAGTTGATCAACCCCTGCCCCTGGGCAGGGGTTTTTTATTGTCTGCTCTTTCCGGGTCTGCGCTGTTGCCAACCCTGCTACGGTCTCGATCCTCAACTTAGCTCTGCAAAGATACCCTCCATGTCTGAAATTTACCTGATCGATGGAAGTGCCTATATCTATAGGGCCTACCATGCCATTAAGCCCCTGACCAACTCCACCGGCCTGCCAACCCATGCCGTGTTCGGCTTTACCACCATCCTGCGGAAGCTGATCAAGGAGAAGAACCCGCAATACCTGGCCGTGGCCTTTGACAGTCGCGGGCCGGTCTTCAGGCATGCACTCTATCCCCAGTACAAGGCCAACCGACCCTCCATGCCCGAGGACCTGGTTCCCCAGATCCCCTATATCCGGGAGCTGGTTGCTGCCTACAATATCCTCAGCCTGATTGAAGAGGGGCAGGAGGCCGATGATCTGATCGCCTCTGCGGTCAGGGCCCTGACAGACCAGGGCCATCGGGTGGTGATTGTCTCCGGGGACAAGGACCTGTTGCAGCTGGTCTCTCCCCAGGTCTCGCTGTGGGATCCGATGAATAATCGCACCATGGATGAGGCCGCGGTGGCAGAGAAGTATGGGGTGAGCCCTGTCGGTCTGCTGGATTACTTTGCCCTGACCGGCGACAGTGCCGACAACATCCCGGGCGTGCCCGGAGTCGGTCCCAAGACTGCCCAGAAGCTGCTCAGCAGCTACCAGACCCTGGAGGGACTCTATGGGGCGGTTGGTGAGTTGAAGCCCTCCAAGATGACCGAGCGGATCATCGCCCATAAGGCGGATGCTTTTCTCTCCAGGGAGTTGATCCGGCTCAACCACCAGGCCCATGTTCAGGAAGCGTTGCCTGCCTACAGCTATGGCGGCTCTGATGCTGCAGACCAGGATAGGCTGCGCAGCCTCTTTACCGAGCTGGAGTTCCACACCCTCTTGAAAAACGAAGTCCGGGCAGCGGCAGTGCCGACTGAGCATTTTCAGCTGATCCAGGACGAGGAGGCCCTGGCCAAACTCTGTCACCAACTGGAAGCTGCCGACAGCTGGGTGCTGGACACGGAAACCGATTCCCTGGATCCCCGCCGGGCGAAGCTGGTGGGTATCTCCTTCTGCATAGACGAGACTGCGGCCTGGTATCTGCCCTGCGGGCACCTGCTGGCAGACGGCAGTCCGGCTCCCGGACAGCTGGATCGGGAACGTTTGCTGGCGATGCTCAGACCGATCCTGGAGAACACCACTGCCACCAAGATCGGCCATAACCTCAAGTATGATTATGCGGTTCTGGCCGCTCCCCAGAACGGCGCTATTCGTCTGGGCGGCCCCCTGCACGATACCATGGTGGGGGCCTGGTTGCTCGATCCGGGCAGGCGTTCCTACAAGTTGGATGACCTCTGTGCGGAGATCGATCTGCGGTTGACTCCCTTCAGCGAGGTGGTCCAGGGCGATAAGAGCGATGATGCCTTTACCCGGGTCCCGGTTGAGGCTGCCAAGGATTACAGCTGTGAGGACGTCTATGGCAGTTACCGGCTCTATCTTGGCCAGCAGGAGACCCTGTCCCAGTGGGGCATCCTCTCCCTGATGGCAGAGGTGGAGGGGCCACTGGTCCGGGTGCTTGCCGCCATGGAGAACACCGGCATTGTGGTTGATGCCCAGGTCCTGGAGGGGCTGGCTGAGGAGTTTGGCCTGCGCCTTGAGGACTGTGAGCAGGCCATCTATCGGGTAGCCGGTAAGACCTTCAATATTCAGTCCCCCCGGCAGTTGGGGGAGGTCCTCTTTGAAGATCTGCAGTTGCCCAAGGGCAGGAAGACCAAGACCGGCTGGTCCACCGATGTCAAGGTCCTGGAGAAGCTGGCCGGCCAGCACGAACTGCCGGCCCTGGTGCTGAGCTATCGCAACCTGGCCAAGTTGAAATCAACCTATGTGGATAAGCTCTCTGAGCTGCGCAATCCGGAGAGTGGCAGGGTGTATACCTCCTACAATCAATGCGGCACCGCCACCGGCCGGCTCAGTTCCAGTAATCCCAATCTGCAGAATATCCCGATCCGCAGCGAAGAGGGGAGGCGCATTCGCTCCTCGTTCACGGTGGAGCCTGGCTGGGTATTGCTCTCCGGTGACTATTCCCAGGTCGACCTGCGGGTGATGGCCCATTATTCCCAGGACCAGGAACTGCTCAATGCCTTCCGTGGAGGGGGGGATATCCATCGCCAAACGGCATCAGAGGTGTTCTCTGTGGCCCCGGAGCTGGTCACCTCGGAGATGCGGCGGGTGGCCAAGACCATTAACTTCGGCATTGTCTACGGGATGTCCAGTTACGGCCTGGCCAACCAGCTTGACCTGAGTCGAAAGGAGGCTCAGACCTTTATTGATCGCTACTTTGGTCATTTTTCCGGAATTCAAGAATTTATGGTCAAGGTGGTGGAGCAGGCCAGAGAAGACGGGTATGTGACCACCCTTTCAGGCAGAAGGCGTTTTCTCCCGGATATTCACAGTAAAAACAAAAGCAGGCGTGAGTTTGCCGAGCGTATAGCGATCAACACCCCCATTCAGGGGACTGCAGCAGATATTATGAAGCTGGCCATGCTTCGGGTCGATGAAGGCTTGAAGGGCTTGCGCTCCCAGGCACATTTAATTCTCCAGATCCATGATGAGCTGGTACTTGAGGTCCCTGAACCGGAGTTGGACAGGGTTTCCGGGATGTTGCAGGATGCGATGGAGTCTGCCGTCTCGCTGGACGTACCTTTGACGGTGCAGCTGCATCATGGTCAGAATCTTGGCAAGGAGTAGGCTGCTGATGTTGTCTTCGGGCGACAGTCTCCTGGGCCGGCTCAGAAGGAGCCTGGACACGGGGAGACATTTATGCGTAGAATTGGAAAAATAGAGAAAAGCTCCGTTATTCCGGATTTCAGGTTGTCTTTTCAGGGCCGATTGTGTTGTATAGAGCGGTGAGTAGGGTTAAATAACGCATCCCAAGTGGAATGTCTTTTGCATTAGTAAAGGCATAGATTCACCTAATAGGGAGGTAAGGTTATGAATCCCCGTGAAGCGATCCGAATCTTGATGCTGAGCCCTATTTATTTCCAATTACGCCCTGCTCAACGTTGGCAACTGGTCTGCGAATACTGTCAACTGGTTAACGCCTATAAGGAGCACCCTGCATGATGGGCAGCTGCGGTGACCTCGGCGTTATCCGGAAAAGGTATCTTTGGGACTCCTTCGCCGGCCCTGATACATTTTCCTGTATACCTCGGAGCCAGCGCCTGTCCGGCTTTGAACGGGGTGGCCCACTGATCAGGCGGCCCTGAAATCTAAGTAGAGAAGATACCATGGGGGAGAAGAGAGATGCGTTGAGCCGGAAAGAGCGACGCAGGTATCCACGTTTTAAGGTACGAGAGGGGACCTTCGCCTTTTTGGAGTCCATCCCCTGTACCATCGAGGATATCAGTGAAGCCGGCATGGCGGTCCAATTCGTGGTTTTAGACAAGAAACATCTCTTTCCCCTGTTTATAGATCTGCTCTCCTATGAGCAGGAAACCTATCTCCAGCAAATACCTGTAGGCAAGGTGGATGAATCGGTCCTTTTTCCTCCCCTTTTCAGTGTCTTGCAAACCAAGAAGGTGCGGGTGGCCTTTGACACCCTCAACCATGAGCAGCAGTCGGGTTTGCGCCGTTTCATTGCCCGAAGTTCCATTGGCCGAGTCTAGGTCGCCTTTCCATTTTCCCCCTGTGTGGTACACTCCTGTCATAACATCGTAGTTCGGTTTTGTAATTACCTGTACAGGAGAGTGAGCCATGTTGCATCCCTTGCTGTGTCGTGTCCTGATAATCGTCCTCCTCCTTCCCGGTCTCTGCCCTGCCCAGGAGGTGGTTTCAACGGCTGAGGATCATCAGGAACTCCAGATTACCATCTATAACCATGATCTTGCCCTGGTTCGGGATAAGCGGTCCCTTACTCTGGGAGAGGGTGTCAATACCCTGGCCTTTCGTGAGGTGAGCAGTCGGATCAAGCCGGAAACCGCCTTCCTGAGCGCTGAAGGGCTACAGGTCCTTGAGCAGACCTTTGTGTACGACCTGCTCTCTCCCCAATCCCTGCTGCAGAAGTATGTCGGTCGTGAGGTCCTGCTCTCCTCCATCAACCCTGTCAGCGGAGCAGAACGGCTGCAGCCGGCCCGGGTGCTCAGCACCGCAGACGGAGTGGTGCTCAGGACCAAGGAGGGCATCATCACCGACTTCAAGGGACAGCTGCGTTTTCCCGACCTGCCTGCCGATTTGCGTGATCGGCCGACCCTGACCATGCTCATCGAGGCCGAGGCGTCAGGGGAACGGACGGTGGAGCTTACCTACCTGACCCAGGGAATGTCGTGGCAGGCGGATTACATTGCCGAACTCAACGACCAGGAGGATCGGCTCCTGCTTCAAGGGTGGGTCACCCTGAGCAACGAGAGCGGAGTCAGTTACCATGATAGCGGGCTGCAGCTGGTGGCAGGAGAGGTGAATCTGGTGCAGAAGCAGGGGGTGCACCCTCCCGGGCCCTACCTTATGAAGGCGGCCCAGGGGCGGGAGATGGGGGTTATGCAGGAAGAGTCCATCTTTGACTATCACCTCTACACCCTGGGAAGAAGGACCACCATCGGCGATAACCAGCAGAAACAGATGAGCCTGATGCGGGCTGCCGAGGTGGTCTGTGAGAAGCACTATCTCCTCAAAGGTCAGTCTTCATATTTTCTCTCCAGGGCAGGCCGGCTTGATCGTACACCCAAGGTCGGGGTGGAGCTGGAGTTGAAAAATGAGCGCGCTTCAGGCCTGGGTGACCCCCTTCCTGCCGGCATTGTCCGGGTCTATAAACGAGATCCAAAGGGATCTCTTCAGTTTGTCGGCGAAGACAGGACCGATCATGTACCGGCCCAGGAGGTGGTGCGTTTGAAATTGGGTGAGGCCTTTGATCTGACTGCGGAGAAAAAACAGACCGACTTTAAACAGCTCTCCGCAGGGGAGGGTACTCGCCGGGTGGTGGAGTCCGAGTATGCACTGACCTTGAAAAATGGCAAGCCGGAGGCCGTGACCATCCGGGTGGAGGAACCGGTGCCAGGTGACTGGGAACTGATTGCCTCCTCCCACAGGGGGGCCAGGGAGGAGGCCAACCTGTTGGCCTGGAACCTGATCGTCCCTGCCAAGGGAAGGGTAGACTTAAGCTTCCGGGTACGGGTGCGGTTTTAGGCTTGGGCAGAGCGTTTTTACCCGGGTTCTAATCAGCAGCTTGCTTCGGGGTGCAAGCGAGCTAGGCTGCCTTTCCACGCCTCTTGATCTGGCTGAGGGGCAACAGTGGTCCGCCTCCACTGGGTGCTGCCGGCCTCTTCCTGGGGGAGCGATCTGAGTGTTCTTTTTCAAGACCCCTTTAGAATCGCTCACCCAGGGGTTGAAAGATCCTTGCCTGTTCACCGGTGTATATCTGGCGGGGGCGGACGATCTTGGTGGCCGGATCTTCCCGCATCTCCTTCCACTGGGCAATCCAGCCGGGCAGGCGGCCCAGGGCAAACATCACCGTGAACATATCTGTGGGGATGCCGATGGCCCGGTAGATGATACCCGAGTAGAAGTCCACGTTGGGATAGAGGTTGCGGCTGATGAAGTAGTCATCGTTACGGGCGATCTCCTCCAGGTTCTGGGCGATCTCCAGCAGCGGATCAGAGACGTTCATCACCGCCAGGATACCGTCACAGGCCTTCTTGATGATGGTGCCGCGGGGGTCATAGGTGCGGTAGACCCTGTGGCCGAATCCGGAGAGGCGAAAGGGATCATTCTTGTCCTTGGCCTTGGCCACATACTTCTTGTAGTCGTTGCCGTCGCGGTGGATGGCCTCGAGCATCTGGATCACCGCCTCATTGGCGCCGCCATGCAGGGGGCCCCAGAGGGCATTGATCCCGGCAGAGATGGAGGCATAGAGGTTCACTCCGGCGCTGCCCACCAGGCGGACTGCTGAAGTCGAGCAGTTCTGTTCATGGTCTGCATGGAGGATGAGCAGCTTGTTCATGGCGGCAACCACCTCGGGCTGAACCGTATAGGGACGAACCGGGGTATCAAACATCATATTGAGAAAGTTACCGCAGTAGGAGAGGTCATTGCGCGGGTATACCAGGGGATGACCAATGGACTTCTTGTAGGAAAAGGCGGCAATGGTCCGGATCTTGGAGATCAGTCGACCGGCGGTATCGTTGATGTTGAGCAGCGGGTCCCCACCCATCTCCGGATAATAGTTGGCCAGAGAGTTGACCATCACCGAAAGGATGGCCATGGGTGAGGCGTTGGGCGGGAAATGATCAAAGAAATGGATCATATCCTCATGGAGCAGGGCATACTCCTCCAGGAGAATCCGGAAGTCCTCAAGTTCTTCCCGGTTGGGCAGTTTGTTATGGATCAGGAGATAGGCGACTTCGATAAAGAGACATTTTTCCGCCAGATCTTCAATGTCATAGCCGCGATAGCGCAAGATCCCCTTGTTGCCGTCCAGGTAGGTTATGGAACTACTGCAGGTGGCGGAGTTCTTTGAGCCGATATCATAGGTGAATAAGCCGGTCTCTTTGTGGAGTCGGGAGATATCTATGGCCTTATCTCCCTGAGATCCTTTGAGAATAGGGAGTTGGTATTGCTTGTCGCCGATGATCAGCTGGGCATGGGTAGTGTTTTTTACAGTCTCTGTCATAGGTTCAAGGTACCTGGTGGTAAAGGTAAATAATAAAGAGCATGCCCCCACGAGAGCGGGATAGGCAGTTCGGCTAATTCCTGGCTATAAGGACACCTCAGAAAAAAGATGCGACGACCACCTGGTTCAGGTAGACTGGCGAGGCGTGGTATCGATTCCGTTGCTGGAAAGAGTGCACCCTGGCAGGGGCAGCTTTTTCCCGGTTGGGGACTGTTCAGTTAATCAATATTAAACATAAATAGTATACTCGATACTCAAAAAAATACAAGCAGGGAGACCGGCGGAGTCGATCTTCCGGTTCTGGGGGCAAGTTTTTTCACCACTGGAATCGCTGACTCTTTACGAATTATAATAAACGATTGCATCGGTAGAGGAATGACGGATTTGCGAGAATTACGAAAGGCCATCAGAGAGGCCATGGAGTATGCCGTTCCCGACGGCTACCTGGACAAGGCAGAAGATCTGCTGGATATCTATCATGACGACAAGATAGCCCTGGATCTCCTCCACGAGTTTTATCTGAGTCTACCCGACGCCAGGGAGGCCTGGGTGCGGGAGATCATGGTCCTGGCCCGGCATCATGGCATCTTCCTGTTGAGCGCCATGGTCGGGGGCCGGGAAGGGTACCTCTACCTGGTCTCCAGCGAGGGTATTGAGTTTCAGGGCAGCCTGGCGGACGGCTTCCTGGCCCAGGAGCTCTTGGATTTTTTCCAGTTTGAGAGTGAAGAGGCCTTTCGGAGGCTCTGTGCAGCTCCAGCCGAGCTGCACAGCTATGAACCGCTCCAGGTGGATGAGGATATCTGTCCGGCCTGTCATGCGCTTGCCGGTGAGCACCATGAGTTGGGCTGCCCGGTGGAGGTCTGTCCCTGGTGCGGGGGCCAGTTGATTCACTGCGATTGTCGCTTTGAACAACTGGGGCTTGATGCCATCAGCAACGAAACAGAACTGCTCCGCTTTGAGGATCTCCTGGAGGAACGGGGGCGGATTCCCTATTCCCGGGAACAGCGGCCGAGTTTTGCCGACGAGGGCACAGGGGTGATCCTGGACTGAGCCAGGGTGGAAAGAGAACCGGCTCCAGCAAAAAAGGCTGTGTCACCAGGTGACACAGCCTTTTTTGTTTACGGGCAGGAGGCTAGGGGCGCCTTACTGGACCTGCAGGTTCTCCAGATATTTGAATAGATCTGAGTCAGACGAGAGAACCAAGGAGGTGTTGTTGGTGATAATGTGGCGATAGCTCTCCAGGCTCTTCATAAAGGCATAGAACTCAGGGTTGCCGGAGTAGGACTGGGCGTAGATCTTGGTCGCCTCTGCATCGGCAGCACCGCGGAGCTCGACGGCCTCACGTTTGGCCGAGGAGGTGATCTCCTTGAGTTCCTTGTCCACCCGACCCAGGATCTCGGCCTTACGGCCCTCACCCATGGAGCGTTTCTCGGCCGCGATCCGTTTCCGTTCAGAGATCATCCGGTCATAGACCTTTTCCCGAACCGAGTCGATGTAGTTGACCCGTTTGAACATGATGTTGATCAGCTCGATACCGTACTGGGGGGTGACCTTGGAGGCGCTCTCCAGGACCAACTCACTGATTCCGTCACGTCCCAGTTTGGGCGGGGTGAACATATCGCGTGACTGATTGGTTGAGGTCATCATGTACTCTTCGCTCCAGTCGGAGCTGCGGATGATCTCGATCAGGTTGTTCTTGTTGACCAGGTCACGCAGGGTACCGTCAAGGATGTCATCCAGGAGGGAGCGAGCCCGACTTTCACTGCCCACTGCCTCCAGAAAGCGGAGGGCGTCGGTAATCCGCCAGCGGGCGGTGGTGTCCAGGTAGATGAAGGTCTTGTCATTGGTGGGGATCTGGTTGGGCTCACCGTCCCAGATGAGGATCTTCTTTTCAAAGAGGCGGATATCCTGGATAAAGGGCATCTTGAGTTTCAGGCCCGCCTCGGTGACCGGATCGCCCACCGGCGCACCGAATTGGGTGATGATGGCCTGCTGGCCCTCTTTGAGAATATAAAAGCCATCCCAAACCGTCACAGCCAGGGCAACGACGATGATTAGTCCAATAAGTTGAAGTGTTTTCTTCATGGGTCTCTTTTGGTTATGGATAGGGGCAGTTGACAGTTGTTGCCGCTATTACTGGGTTTTTTGGGTGGCGCTGTTGCGTCCTTTACCGGTGAGGTCGAGAAACGGGATAACCGCCTGCTGGCTCTTGTCCATGACATAGACCTTGTCCACATGGGGAAGGATATCCTGCATGGCTTCCAGATACATCCGCTGCCTGGTGACGCCTTCGGCTGCCTGATACTCTTTTAAGATGGCACTGAATCGGTTGGTCTCACCCTTGGCCCGGTTGATCCGTTCGATGGCATAGCCGCGGGCCTCTTCCACGGTCTGTTTAGCGCTACCCCGTGCCTTGGGAATGACCCGGTTGTAGGTCTCTTCGGCCTCGTTGACCAGCCGCTTCATGTCCTGGTCGGCCACGTTGACTTCGTTGAAGGCCGGCTTGACCTTTTCCGGTGGATTGATGTCCTGGAGCTGGAGGGTGACGATATTGACCCCGCATTCCAGGGTGTTCAGTTCGCCCTGGAGTTCTTTCTTGGCATCGGCAGCCAGGATTTCACGGTTACTCAGGACATAGTCAAAATCCATGTTGCCGACGATCCTGCGGGTGACCATCTCAGAGGCGTCGCGCACCGCCTGGGAGACGTTGCGGACCTTGAAGAGAAAATTTACCGGATCGCTGACAATATACTGGACGATCCAGGCCACCTCGATGACGTTTTTGTCACCGGTCAACATCAGGGCCTCCATGTCGAAGCCACGCCGGTTGTAGTTGGGACTTTTACCGGGACTTCTGGTGCGGAAGCCAAACTCCTCTTTACGGACCGCCTCCACATTGACCTTGTTGAGCTCTTCGATAAAGGGGATCTTGAAGTGGAGTCCAGGCTCGGTGGTCCGGGTGTATTGACCAAAGCGGAGCAAGACCCCCACCTCTCCGGGTTGGATGGTATAGAAGGAGGAGTAGATCACCTGGAAGAGGAACACTGCCGAGATAATCAGTACCACCTTGCCTAAGCCGGCAAACATTCCAGGACCTTCACCGCTTGGCTGTTCTTCATTGTCGTTTGGGCCGGGTGGGGTCTGTTTTTCGTTGAAAGAGTCCCTGATTTTCCGGATCAGAGCAGCCAGAAAGTCCTCTGGTGAAGAGGGACGCTTCTTCTGTCCCCAGGGTGGTTGTTCGTTCATTGGCATGGAGTTACCTCGGGTTAGACAATCGGTACAGTCAGGCGGAGCTCGCAGGGCTGTACCATGCACGGGTTGATGGCGGTTGATCAGGGGGGCGGTATGCGCTTGGTTTCCCCCCTGCTGGATCGTATATAAACCTGAAATAATGTATGCACATTGACCCTGGCCGTCAATCCTGAACATGAGAAAAGAGGGAAAAATTAATAGGGGACCCAGGGCGGATCAGGCAGGGGAAATCAGTGGGGCGTAGAGGGCAAGCAGCCAGCAGAGAATCGGCAAGAGCAGGGCCGTGATCAAGAGCAGCAGCTGCCGCCTGGCCCGGGCGGCCCGAAGGATAATTCGGCTGCCCCTGGCAGCCATGCCGACCAGGATACCGCAGATAAAGCCGAAAAAATGGGCTCCGATGTCGGTATTGGCCCCTGCGGAGCCGAGAAAAACCAGCAGCCCCAGCCCGGCGCCCAGGGGGAGGAGAATCTGTCTGAGGGCTGAGGAGCCGGGAGAGCAGAGTCTGAGTCCGGTGAAGATGCCGATGGTGGCGAAGACGGCCGTGGAAAAACCCACCGAGAGATGCTGCTGGTCGCGGACCAGGATGTTGATCAGGTTGCCGGCTGTGCCGGAGAGCAGAACCAACAGCCAAGAGAGGCCAAAGCCCATGGTTCGGCTGAGCAGCAGGATGAGGTGACCGCCGATGAGGAGATTGCCGCTGAGGTGGACCAGGTCGGCGTGGAGGGTCAGGGCCGTGACCAGCCGCCACCACTGGTGGTCAACCAGGATAGTGTCTCGATTGATGGCTCCGAGCTGGAACCAGAGGCTCTCGCTCTGCCAGCTGCCGGTGTGGCCGAAGAAAATGGCCAGCAGCCCCAGGATCGTCAGGGTGACCCAGGGCTTGAAGAAGGGGGGCTGCCAGGAAACATCCGGGCAAGGGGGCCAATCCTTGTTCTCGCACCGGTAGCTTTCCAGTTGGTAGAGGGCTGCGGAGGCCTGTTGCGGTGAGACCAGCAGCTCGCCTCTAGATTGGTCAAGCTCGTGCTCGATGTCCTTGCTCAAGAGGACCAGGGCCGAGGAGGCAAGCTGATCAGGAGTGCCGCTGGCTATGACCACCGGCCGGGAAGCTTCGGCTGCTGATGGCTGGGATTCCATGAACGATTGTTGTCTTGGGCTGAGATCTGAGCCCAGGCCTTCCTGGTTCATGGGTATACGGGTACCTTCGGCCTCATCTTGCACTCCTCCCTCCTGGGAGGAGCGCGAGTTGTGCTCCAGGTCACCTTGAAAAATTATTTTTTCTTCCAATCTCTGCATTATGGTGAAAAATGTATCCTCGGAATATCGATTGTATCTGCCTGCGCTTCATTTTCCCATGCCTTGATCTTGATCGAAAGGTCTCATTTTTCAAACTACCTTTTAGAGAAGATTTTAGAGAAGAGGGCTGCACACCTTGACCCTTGGTGAAAAACAATTATGGTTATTGCAGTTTACAGGGAGATAAGGTAAACACTCAGACTCCAGGGCACCCTGAATAATTGCTCTTTTGCCCAATCTCGGCCTTATGTTCAAAAAATTATCCTTGGAATATCAAATCTATACCTGTGGTAATTTTTATCGCATGCCTTGATCTAGAACAAAATATCCCATTATTCAAGAGACCCTCCAACCCCCCAACTTTTTTCACCGGACAACAGGAACCAAAAAGCTGGAAAAACCCTATGATGACACAATTACGTAGATGCACCCCTTTTTTTCTGATTCTTTTTGCCTTGCTGCTTGCTGAGGCAGGAATTGTCACCGACTATGCCGATGCCCGTTCCAGGGGCGGCGGTCGTTCCTTCAGTCGTTCCACCACCCAAAAGGCCCCCTCCAAGGCCCCTTCCCAGGTGAACCAGAAGAGTGGACAGAAGTCGAGCTTTGGTCGAGGCCTGGCCGGCGGTCTGCTGGGCGGCGCCCTGGGCGGCATGCTCTTTGGAAGCCTCTTTGGAGCAGGCGGCTCCGGCATGGGCATCCTGCCCTTGCTGATCCTGGGCGTGGTCGGCTATTTTCTCTACAAGCGATTTGCCGGCCGGCCGCGGAGTTCCTCGTCCGCCGGATTCCAGCCTCCTCCCCTTGGTAAACAGAACTTGTCCGGAGGTCCCTTTGGCCAGGGCCAGTCTCCAGCGCCTCCGGTTCCTCCTGTACAGGAATCGTTTACCCTTGAGGATGGCTTCAAGGAGATCCGGGCCACTGATCCGGGCTTTGACGAAAACTACTTTGTGGAGATCGCCTCAGACGTTTTCTTCAAGGTCCAGGCCGGTTGGATGCGGCGGGATCTGCAGAGCTACCGTCACCTGTTGGGTGACAAACTGGCCGCTGAGTATGAGCAGCATTTTGCCGAGATGAAGGCCAAGGGCCAGCTCAACAAGTTGGAGAGCATCGCCATCCGTAAGGTGGAGATCACCGACTGCGGCAGCCAGAACGGGGAAGACTTTGTCACCGTACTCTTTACCGCCAACCTGCTGGATTACACCGTAGACGAGCAGAGCGGCGCCCTGGTAGAGGGGAGCATGACCGAGCCGGTGAAGTTTGCCGAGAAGTGGACCTGGGCCCGGCCCGTTCGCAGTGAGGCCTGGAAACTGGAAGGCATTGAGGTGGTCAATGGCTGAGTCGTGAGCTGACGGCTTGTCATTGAGACCAGCAAGGCTGTGCATCAGAACAATGGTGTGCAGCCTTTTTTTTGGCGAAACAGCTGCTCAGCTCCGGAGCGGCCCTGGCCCGGCCCGGAGTGAATCCTGCTGAGTACCCGAGGCTGGCCGACAGGCGCTCTTCGAATGGCCCTCTCCCCTGGGGGGAGTCGCCGGCAAAGCCTGATCTGTTAGAGCATGAAGAAGATAAGGAAGGGGGCTGTCCCTGTCCAGGCAATGTCCGTAGAGGATGGTCTGGTCCGGGAGGCATTCCCTTGAACATTTGCTAATCAAACCAGGAAATCATGGAAACCTTACACCCAGTCGAGCCGGTCGATGTCATTGTCCCGGTCTATAACGAGGAGGAGATTCTGCCGGAATTCCATCGTCGGATCACGGCCCTTAATCTTCCCCTGCATCTGATCTACGTGGATAACGCCTCCAGTGATCGCTCGGTGGAGATCATCTCCTCCTTCGGTGATGTCACCCTGATCCGCCATGAGCAGAATGAAGGCTATGGCGGCTCTATTCTGGATGGTATTGCCCACTCCGAAAACGATAAGATCGTGATCATCGATGCGGACTGTGAGTATCCCCCCGAGGCCCTGCCGGAGCTGATAGAACGGCTGGACACCAGCAACGTGGTCTATACCAGCCGTTTCCTTGAGGGAAGAAATCAGTTTATGCCCCTGCCCAAGCGCTTGGGCAACCAGTTGATCTCCGCCCTGTTCAACCTCCTCTTCCGGCAACGGCTCACGGATCTCTACACCGGCTGCAAGGCCTTTAACCGGGCCGTGGTTGCCGGGGTGCGTTTTGAGCGCAAGGGCTTTGAGCATGTCCTGGAGTTTGGGGTGAGGATGGCCCGCCGCAAGTTGACCATCGAAGAGATTGCCATCGATTTTACCCCCCGTCATACCGGCCAGGCCAAGATGCAGCATATCTCCGAAACCCTGAAGTATCTCTACCTCACCTGTTATTACTACCTGAAGCGTTGACATGGCGAAACTGATAGGGCTGATTCCAGCCGCCGGCAAAGGGGTACGTGCCCGGCCATACACGACCCTGGTGCCCAAGGGCATGCTCCAGGTCGACGGGCGTCCCAACCTGGAACGGATCATCTGTCTGATGCGGGATCAGCTGGGGATCGACGAGATCTATATGACCGTGGGCTACCTTTCCGGGGTGATCAAGGCCTACTTCGGGGACGGGGTCTGGCTGGGGGTCCGCTTACACTACATCGATAACAGCGAGTTGGACAAGGGGCTGGCCTGGTCCATCCTCCTGGCCGGGCGGGAGCTGGCAGCGCCCTGTTGCGTCATGCTCAGCGATGAGTGCTACGTTGGCTCCAACCATCAGGACTTACTCGATTTTGCCTACGAGGATGCCCTGGCTACCTGTACGGTCATGGATGCCGATGACACCAAGCTGATTCAGCGTAACTACTCGGTGCATAAGGAGGGGGACCGGGTCCTCAACCTGGTGGAAAAGCCCGAGGTTCCGGAGAACAACCTGCTTGGCCTGGGCACCTTTCTGTTGACCCCTGCCTTCTTTCCGCTGCTGGAAGAGGCCTTTGCCCGGGCACCCTCGGGATACGTGGAGTTTGTCACCTTTCTGGATCAGCTCTGTGGGGTGGAACCCGGGGTGCTCTGCTACGAACTCAAGGGCACCTACGTCAACATCAACGACCGCGACAGCCTCAACCTGGCCAGGTTCTACGAACGGCGAATGCACTTCAGCGAGAACAGGATCTCCCTGCTGCTCTACTCCGAAGGGGTGGAGGAGAACATCGACTTTACCATCAACCGCTACCGCCGTAATCCACAGCTTGATACCATCTCGGTGGTGATGCCCCAGGCCAATACCATTGCCGATAAGGTACGGGGTTGTGGAGCAGAGGTCATTCTCTGTCCCCGGGAGGTGGAGCTCTATGGCGAGAAGATCCGCTACGGCCTGGCACGGACCGGCGGAGACATCATTGTCATGGCCGAGGCCGACTACACCTTTCCTGAGCATGACATCTGCAAGCTGTTGGAATACATCAAAGAGGCGGATATGGTGGTCGGCACCAGAACCACCCGTCAGCTCATCGAGCAGGGCTCTGACATGCGTGGCCTGGTCCGCTTGGCCAACATCGTCCTGGCCAAGTTCATCGAGCTGCTCTGGTGGAAGCGGGAGGTCCGGATCAGCGATGTGGGCTGTACCTTCCGGGCCATCTGGCGCAGCTGCTACGAGGACCTCCAGGATCGTCTGGAGGCTAAAGGACCGGAGCTCTTGGCAGAGATGGCGGTGGAGATGCTCCGGGATCGTAAACGGTTGATCGAGATCCCGGTGAGCTACTACAATCGGAGCGAGGCCATGTTCGTCAAGTACCGCAACCGTAAGACCTTTGTCCGGATTCTGGTGATGATCGCCGCTAAGAGGTTCAAGGGCTTGCTCCGGAGCTAGGGGCTGGTCAACCGGCCAGCGGCAGCCTGCTGCCGCTGGCCGGCAGGCCAGGCAGCTTTACTCTACTCCTCGATGTTGACCACCGAGACCTCGAAGTGGAGGACCATCCCTGCCAGAGGATGGTTGAAATCCACCACCAGATAATCCCGCTTATCCTCATAGACGACGCCCTCAAGCTGTTGTCCCTGCGGGCCCTTGGCGATGATCTTTTCGCCCACCTGCCTGGCCTCCAGGGGCACATGTTCCCTGGGAACCTCGATCAGCGCCTCCAATCGGACCTCACCGTAGCCCTCCTCCGGCTCCACCTTGAAGGATCTCTGTTCACCAACCCGCATCCCTTCCACGCCTTTTTCCAGGCCAGCCACGATCTCTCCGGCACCATGGGTGTAGCTCATGGGTGGTTCATTCTCGGTTGTTTCATAGATCACATCGTTTTCCAGTCTCAGGGTGTAATGAATGCTAACGGTCTTGCCTGCTTGTACCTGCATGGTCGTCCTTGGTTGTGAGTTATGGGGTGGGGAACGGCGGGGGCTGAACGGGCCGGGCAGGACCGTGCCAGGTCGCCTTGCCTCAGCCAGCGGCCACGCCTGGTCTTAGTCGGTTGCCCTGCGGATAATCTCCTTGGAGGGGATCAGGGCCGTGGCTGTGGCGGAAACGATATTACCGGCCACCCCAGGGCCGTCACCGGCTATGAACAGGCCTGTGATCCTGGTCTCCAGGTTGTTGTCGCTTTCGACCTGGGTGGCAAAGAACTTGATCTCCGGGGCATAGAGCAGGGTCTCGTCGTTGGCCACCCCGGGGACGATCTGGTTGAGCTGCTCCAGGCCATCCACCAGGTTGGAGAGGATCCGCTCCGGCAGGGCCATGGCGATGTCGCCGCAGGTGACATTGGTCAGGGTGGGCTCGATATAGCTGTTTTTGATCCGGTTCCAGGTGGAACGCCGGCCCCGTTTCAGATCGCCGTAGCGCTGGAGAATCGGTTTGCCCCCGCCGATTAGGGTGGCCAGTTTGCCGATGGACTCTCCATAGGCCTGGTTATCCTCCACCGGGTCGGTGAGCACCACCTTGGAGAGGAAGGCAAAGTTGGCATTGTCTGATTTCTTCTCCATCAGGGCGTGGCCGTTGACGCAGACAAAATCCTGATAGTTCTCCAGGGCCACATAACCGCCGAAGTTGGTGCAGAAGGTGCGGGTCTGGTCATCGTACTTGGAGGTCCGGATGAAGAAGGTGGGATCGTAGATGATCGAACAGAGGTCCTGCATGATCTCGTTGTGGACCTCCACCCGGACGCCGACCTCGATCCCCCGTTGGGAGATGTTAATCTGATTGCGTTTGGCCACCCCGGCCACCCACTCCGCCCCGACCCGACCGGGAGCCAGGATGACATGGGGGGCGCGGTAGGTCCCCTTGCTGGTGATGACCCCGGTCACTGCATCGTCTTTCACGGTGATATCTTCCACTCGCTCGGAGGAGTGAAAGGCCACCCCGCGCTCGGCAATGTAGCGGCGCATGGCGTCGATGTGGCCGGGGAGGTTGTCGCTGCCCAGGTGCTTTTGTTTGATTACCAGCAGGTCGATTCCGGATTTTCTGGCCTCCTTGCGGATGGCATAGGCGGCCTCGGTGTCGGTGGGGTAGACCCGCCCATCCATGCCGAAGCGGTTGAAGATGGCCTCCGTCTCATCGATCAGGGCACAGGCTGCGCTGGTGGGAAGGAACTGGGTGAGGTCGGTCTTGCCCAGCTTGTGGATGAAGTTGAGCTTGCCGTCGGAGAAGAGACCTGCCCCACCCACGCCGCAGAGGATGTTGCAGGGTTGACACCTGATGCAGCCCTTGTCGCCGATGGGACAGCTGCGCTGCAGGGGGAGTTTGCCCTGCTCGATCACCACCACCTTCAGGGAGGAGTGTTCGCAGAGATAGTAGGCGGCAAAGAGGCCGGCTGGTCCTCCGCCGACGATGATGACATCAAAGGTGTTCTCAGCTGAAACACTATCCATGGGGTCGCACTCCTGCCAAAAAGGTTGGCCCAGGCCCTCTGCCCTGGGCTGTGGATCGAGCACCGAGGGCGCATTCCCTCCGCCGGTGTCGGTTGCAGCGCCTGAAGTGTGCCATATTTTACGGGGATTGACCATAGGCTATCGTCCATGGGGAGATCTTTTCTCCCGAGGCCCCGGCTTAGCAGGTTATGGCGGAAATGCTCTCCCAGGCCGCTGGCGTCTCTCTCTGGGGTCGCCTGTCCCGGGAGGCTGGAAACTTTGCAGCTCGTGCCGCGCTGGAACACCAGCGCCCTGGTTTGGCCCAGCTGAGGCTATCTCAGAGGGATGTTATCGGCTTTGTTGAATAATCATTGCAGATCAGGGGCAGGAACTATACCATAGAGGTAGGTGAGAGCCAAGATGGCAGCCATGGTCTGACCTGGCTGACGCCTTGCTGCAGGACGGATGGGGCTGATCCTTTTTTTTAAACGATAGCCGTCAGCGGGAGCAGAGTTATATGAAAGCGGAAGATTGTCTGATCCAGAGACTGGGGGAGTGCTGCCACCCCTCGCCCATGGAGGGGGTTCAGTTTACCGCTGCCACTGAATCTGTGCTCTACCATAATCAGTTCAAGGATATTGAACCCTACCTGGAGCAGGGGAGCCGGCCGCCTTCTTTTGATATCGCCGGTCCCAGAGAGGAGATCTATTTTGATCCCTCCACCCTCTCCTGCGGCATCGTCACCTGCGGCGGCCTCTGTCCCGGGGTCAACGACGTGATCAGGGCCATCGTTCTCAGCCTCCACTTCCACTATAAGGTGCGCAAGGTACTGGGCTTTCGTTATGGTTATGAAGGCTTGAATCCTGCCTACTACCATAGCCCCATGGAGCTTACCCCTGAGCTGGTAGGGGGGATCCACCAACAGGGGGGCAGTCTGCTGGGTTCTTCCCGGGGGCCCCAGGAGATCACGGTCATGGTGGATACCCTGGTCCAGTTGGATATCGGTATTCTCTTCACCATCGGCGGCGACGGTACCCTGCGCGGGGCCGTGGCCATTGCCGAGGAGATCGGGCGTCGCGGCCTTCCCATCGCGGTCATCGGTATCCCCAAAACCATTGATAACGACATCAGCCACGTGGACTTTTCCTTTGGCTATGAGACCGCGGTGGCAGAGTCCAGGCATTCCACCTATACCGCCCATGTGGAGGCGGTCGGTGCCCGTAACGGTGTTGGCCTGGTCAAACTGATGGGCCGTGAGTCCGGCTTTATTGCGGCCTCAGCCGCCCTGGCCAACAATGAGGTCAACTTCTGCCTGATCCCTGAGGTGGGCTTCACCCTGGTGGGCCTGCTTCGAGAGCTGGAACATCGCCTCCGCCTCAGGGGGCATGCGGTGATCGTGGTGGGCGAAGGGGCGGGCCAGAATCTCTTTGGCGATGAGTTGGGAGAGGATGCCTCGGGTAACCGTAAGCTGGGAGACATCGGAGTGCTGTTGCGTGATGAGATCAGGCGCCACTTCCATGAGCGGGGGCTGGAGCTTTCGCTCAAGTATATTGATCCCAGTTATATGATCCGTTCCATGCCTGCTTCAGCCTATGATTCCGCCTTCTGTCTCCAACTCGGTCATTATGCGGTTCATGCCGGGATGGCGGGCTTGACCAATATGGTGGTGGGCCACTGGAATAACCGCTTTACCCACGTCCCCATCCCCCTGGCCACGGCCTCCAGGAAGAAGGTCGATCCCAAGGGGCGCCTCTGGTCCAGTGTCTTGGCAGCCACAGGGCAGGCGAGCTGCCTCCTCTAGCAGGGGGACGGAAATCTCACAAGGCTACTTTAAGACAGTAGATTTTTCAAAGGTGCCTTAAGCCCTTGCAGCCTGGGCGGAGGAGAGGTATTCTGAAATAAGGGAGCACGGCCACACCACGCACCATCCGGAGTATGCGTATGAAGAAAGCCCATGATAACCTGGTCTGGATTGATCTGGAGATGACCGGCCTGGACCCCTTGGCCGATCACATCCTGGAGGTTGCGACCATTGTCACTGCCCCGGATCTGGAGGTCATTGCCGAGGGGCCGGTTCTGGCCATCCACCATCCCGAGGAGATCCTGACGGCCATGGATGAGTGGAACGCTGATCATCACGGCCGCTCCGGGCTGATCAAGCGGGTCCGCAGCAGCAGCTACGATTATCGTCGGGCAGAGTTGGAAACCCTGGCCTTTCTTAAACAGTGGGTCCCTGAGGGGGTCTCCCCCATGTGCGGCAACTCCATTCACCATGACCGTCATTTCCTCAGCCGGCTGATGCCCGAGCTGGAGGCCTTCTTCCACTATCGGATTCTGGATGTCTCCACCATCAAGGAGCTGGCCCATCGTTGGGCACCGAAGCTGGCTGCCGGCTTCAAGAAGCGTCACTGCCACCTGGCCCTGGATGATATCCGGGAGTCCATCGAGGAGCTGCGCTACTACCGGGAGAACTTTTTCGACTCCTGAACCCTCGTCCTCCCGGCAGCGCGTCTGCGGCCCGGCTTACCGTGCCACTTTCACCCCCCAGATCTCCTCGGCATACTCCCTGATGGTCCGGTCACTGGAAAACTTGCCCATCCTGGCCACGTTGAGGATGGACTTGCGATTCCAGGCGGCCGGATCCCGAAAACAGCTGCTCACCTCTCGCTGGCAGTCCAGGTAGGATTCCAGATCCAGGAGCAGCAGGTAGGGGTCGTTTTCATTGAGCAGGTCCTGGACAATGGGGCGAAACAGCTCGGTGTCCCCCTGACTGAAGACCCCGCCGGCAATGGCATCGATAATGTTGCGTATCACCTGGTTCTGTTCATAGATGCTGTAGGGGGTCCGGGATTTATACCGCTTTTCACAGGCCACCTCCTCGGCCGTCATCCCGAAGATAAAGATATTCTCCTCGCCCACCTCTTCCCGGATTTCGATATTGGCCCCATCCAGGGTGCCGATGGTCAGGGCCCCGTTGAGGGCAAACTTCATGTTGCCGGTACCCGAGGCCTCGGTCCCGGCCGTGGATATCTGTTGGGAAAGGTCGGCGGCCGGGATGATCAACTCGGCCAGGGAGACGTTGTAGTTGGGGATAAAGGCCACCTTGAGCAGGTCATTGCTCCGGGGGTCCTTGTTGACCACC
Organism: Desulfogranum mediterraneum DSM 13871; assembly: GCF_000429965.1. Classification (GTDB taxonomy): domain Bacteria; phylum Desulfobacterota; class Desulfobulbia; order Desulfobulbales; family Desulfobulbaceae; genus Desulfogranum; species Desulfogranum mediterraneum. The sequence continues at coordinate 124,904 of NZ_KE387004.1, read as the reverse complement.
TCGGCCACCGAGGTGATCAGCTTGATGATCAGCTTGGCCCGCTGGTACGAGGGGGCGGCCTTGCCGGCAAAGATCACCGTCCGGGGGGTGAGTGCACGCTCGGGCTGGGTGATCAGGCGCTGGTACAACTCGATGATATGGAGAACATTGAGCAGTTGCCGTTTATACTCGTGGATCCGTTTGATCTGGATGTCGAACATGGACTCGGGATTGACCACCACCCCACAGTCGGCGAGGATGATCTCTGCCAGCCGCTCCTTGTTGCTGTGCTGGACGGCCTGCCAGCGGGCCTGGAAGTCAGGGTTGTCGCAGTATGCCTCCAGCCCGTGGAGGGCCTCCAGGTCGGTGACCCAGTCGTAGCCGATGGCCTCGCCGATGAGGTCAGAGAGGCCGGGGTTGCACTTCAACAGCCAGCGTCTCGGAGTGATGCCGTTGGTCTTGGAGTTGAGCTTGGAGGGATACATCTCGTGAAAGTTACGGAAGAGATCCTCCTTGAGCAGCTGGGTGTGGAGCGCGGCCACGCCGTTGACCGAATGGCTGCCGATGATGGCCAGATTGGCCATCCGCACCCGCCTGGGCTCCTGCTCGTCGATCACCGACATCTCCCGGAGTTTGCGGGTGTTTCCCGGGTAGCGGGCGCTGACCTCTTCAAGGAACCTGCGGTTGATCTCGTAGATGATCTCCATGTGACGTGGAAGGACCCTGGAGAGCAGCTCCACTGTCCAGGTCTCCAGGGCCTCGGGCATCAGGGTGTGGTTGGTGTAGGCAAAGGTCTTGGTACAGATGTCCCAGGCCTCGACCCAGCCCAGGCGCTCATCATCCAGCAACAGCCGCATCAGCTCGGGGATGGCGATGGCCGGGTGGGTGTCGTTGAGCTGGACCGCCACCTGGGAGGGAAAGTCGCCAAAGGTCTCGTTCTCTTTACGGTAGCGACGCAGGATATCGTGGAAGGTGGCGGCCACGAAGAAGTACTGCTGCTTGAGCCGCAGCTCCTGGCCTTCCCGGATATCATCGGAGGGGTAGAGTACCTTGGAGATCGTTTCGGAGCGTACCTTCTGTTCCACGGCGTTGATGTAGTCACCGGCATTGAAGATGCTTAAGTCAAGTTCCCTTGAGGCCTTGGCCTTCCACAGCCGCATGTTGATCACATGATCGTTGTTGAATCCCGGGACCAGCAGGTCGCAGGCCATGGCCATGATCACCTCGGTATCGACCCACTGGGAACGGTAGTTGCCGTCCTGGTCGGTGCCGCTGCTCACCCGACCATAGAAGTGCACCGGATACATGAAGGAGGTGCGTTCGTAGAGCCAGGGCGAACCAAGGCGCATCCAGCTGTCCGGGGTCTCCACCTGATAACCGTCTACGATCTTCTGGTTGAACAGGCCGAAGTCATAGAGGATGCCGTAGCCATAGGCCGGGATCTTCATGGTGGCAATGGAATCCATGAAGCAGGAGGCCAGTCGGCCCAGGCCGCCGTTACCCAGGGCTGCGTCCTCCTCGCACTCCCGCAGCTCCTCCAGGTCGTAGCCCAGCTGTTGCAGGGCCTCGCTCACCTTGTCCAGGAGTCCCATGTTGATCAGGGCATTGCCCAGGGAACGGCCGACCAGGAACTCCAGGGAGAGGTAGTAGACCCGTTTCTTTTTCTGGGCATAAAAGGTCTTCTGGGTGTTGATCCACTTTTCCATCAACACATCACGCAGGGCATAGGAGAGGGCCCGGTACACATCCTGATCACCTGCCATCAGTGGGTCCCGGCCCTGAAAACTGACCAGGTGATGCTGGATGCACTGTTTAAACTGCTCTACACTGGTTTTTCCGAAGATTGAAGCGTAGCCGCTGCTGGGCTCGATTATTGCGGTCTGCTGGTTCATATGCTCTCCTTGAGGGTGGCAAGTAACCATAAGGGAATGCTCACAGAACAGTGAGCAGCTGATCTTTCTGAAGTGTACTGCAGCCAAGGACAAATTACCAAGAATAATTGTCTCCTCAGGCAGTTGGACCATTGATCTTGTCTGGGAACGGGATTGACCTTGCCCCTGGTTTGACGCATAATATACACTGTCAACAAGCTAACGACAGCCTCTCCCTGCAAACAGGGCCGGCTGAATATGTTTACGGCAGGCATCCGGCCTGTTCTGGGCCAGGTTCAACTGAGGTCGGAAACAGCTACCTATAATAGCGGGAGGAGGGGAGAGCATGGGAGGAGAGTCGGTCGGCAGAGGAGCCGGAGAGCCGGGTGCCTGGTCCGGCACAGTGGGCTCAGGGGGAGCTCCCCGATTTTTTCGACAGTTACTGGATGAACTCCCGGATCCGGTCTTTGTCAAGGACCGTGACCATTGCTGGCTCTATCTCAATCCGGCGCTCTGTCGTCTGGTCGGTCACCGGGCCGAAGAGATGTTGGGGAAATCTGATTATGATTTTTTCCCCAAGGAGCAGGCAGATGTTTTCTGGGAGATGGATGAGCTGGTCTATACCTCTGGCACCGCCCACACCAATGTGGAGCAGATTCAGGATGCCCAGGGAAATACCCGTACCATCTCTACCCGTAAGTCCCTGATCCGTGATGACCAGGGGCGCAGTCTACTCTATGGTGTTATCTCTGATGTCAGTGAGGTGCATAGCCTTCGTCATCATGAAGTGCAGATGAACAGGGTGCTCAAGAGGCTGGCCCTGGGGGACAGTCTGGAACAGATCCTGGCGATGATCATCGAGATCGCTGAAGCCGAGTTTGCAGGGATGATTGCCTCCATTCTCAGGGTAGATGAGAGTGGTAAACGGCTGGTGCAGGTCGTGCCCTCCCGTCTGCCTGATTCTTTTCAGCAGGCCATCAACAGAACCCCCATTCGAGAGGCGATGGGGGCCTGCGGGACAGCGGCATACCGCAGGCAACGGGTGGTTAGCGTGGATCTTGAGCACCACCCCTTTTGGCAGGGGGTGGTGCTCGAGGTTCGCAAGGCCGGGCTGCAGTCCTGCTGGTCTGAGCCGATCATAGCAAGCAATGGGGTGGTGGTGGGGACTTTTGCCCTCTACTACCGCGCCTTACGGGAGCCGGAAGCTGCAGAGACTCGTCTGATGGAGACCATGGCCCAACTGGCGGCCGTGGCCATGGAGCATCATCAGATGAATCAGGAGGCCCTCCGGCTGAGGCGGATGTTGGGCAATGTCGTTGACTCCATGCCTTCGGTGCTCATCGGGGTAAATCCCGCCGGCCAGGTTAGCCAGTGGAATAAGGAGGCGGAGAAGGTGACCGGCATTCTTCAGCAGGATGCCTTGGGCCGGGACCTGGCCAGCGTCTATCCCCATATCAAAGAGGAGGTGATGGTCGAGGTGCGCAGGGCCATCCATACCCGCCAGGTACAGCCTACCCTCAAGAACAGTCGTCAGGCCGGTGCAGACACCCTCTATGAAGATATCACCATCTATCCGCTGGCTGCCAATGGTACGGAAGGTGCGGTTATCCGGATCGATGATGTCAGTGAGAGGGTTCGTCTGGAAGAGGCCATGATTCAGACCGACAAGTTGATGTCCATCGGGGTGCTGGCCGGCGGTATTGCCCATGATTTCAATAATATTCTGGTGGGGATATTGGCTAACCTGGGCCTGCTCTCCCACGCCCTTGCTCCGGACTGCAGCGAACATGAGCTGGTCGCCAGGACAGAGGGGGCCGCGCTCCGGGCAAGGGGACTGGCCAACCAGCTCCTCACCTTTGCCAAAGGTGGGGTACCCCACTGCCGGGCGATGGACCTGGCAGAGCTCGTCACCGGCTCGGTGCAGTTCGCTCTCACCGGCAGCGATGTCAGATGTGTGTACCGGTTTGGCGAGGATCTCTGGCCGGTTTCTGTGGATGGTGACCAGATCGGTCAGGTAATGCAGAACCTGGTGATCAATGCCAAGCAGGCCATGGCGCCGGGTGGGCAGATCACCATCAGCTGCGTCAATGTTGAGCGAGCGAGCGTATCACTGCCGCCCCTGCTGGGGGGCGAGCGGTATGTCAAGGTTCAGGTGAGGGATAACGGTCCGGGGATACCGGCAGCGGTCATCAAACATATCTTTGACCCCTACTTCAGTACCAAGCAGGATGGCAACGGGTTGGGCCTGGCGGTGTGTCATTCCATCGTCAGCCGACATCAGGGGGTGCTGAACGTGGAGCAGGCCCCCGGTGGAGGCGCCCTGTTCACCTTTTATCTGCCCGTGGCAGAGGAGGCGGAATTGCCCCAGGCGAGCCAGGAGGAGACGCCCAGGGGCAGCGGCACCATCCTGGTGATGGATGACGAGCAGATTGTCCTGGATGCCCTGGCATCGATCCTCGATTTTTTGGGGTATGATGTTCTTCTGGCCCGTGAAGGGGCAGAGGCCCTGCGGATCTATGAACAGGCCCGCAAGGGAGGGAAGCCGCCGGATCTGGTGATTATGGATTTGACCATCCCCTCGGGGATGGGAGGTAAGGAGGCGGTGCAACGGCTGCTGTCCTTGTCAGCCGATGCTCGGGTGGTGGTGACCAGCGGCTATTCCCATGATCCCATTCTCGCAAAATACAGGGACTATGGCTTTGCGGCTGCCCTGAGCAAACCGTTTCGGCTGGCCGAGGTCGCCACCGTGGTCCACCGGCTCCTTAACCAGGGGGAAGAGCCGGGCAAGGATCACTGAGCCCGGCTCAGCCGGTACCGGTCCGGGACAGGACCGGCTGCTGAGACTTACTTCAGCTCATAGAGATCATCGATCCGATCCTGAAGCACCACCTGGCTGTGGCCGTCGCCCGAGCTCTTCTGGAACCGATCCTTGGCCCTGGTGTGACATCTGGGGCAGGCGTTGAAGGGGATGGAAAAGGCGTGGACCTGTCGGTCCAGGCCGGCGGCGGTGATCTCGGTGAAGCCCGGGCAGTGGGGGCAGAGGTGATAGGAACGGCTCTCCCGGACATCAAAGCCGGTGGTATCGTAGTAGATCCGCTTGTCGGTGGTGACCACCCCCTGTTCGGCCTGCTCCCGGCGAAGCTGCTCCCGCCCGGCAAAGAGGGCCACGGCCTGGTCACAGAGCTCGCCGATATAGCTGTTCATCTCCGGGGGCTGGACAAAGTTGGCCGGATCGTAATCCGGTTCCCGTACATGGGAGGTGTCCAGGCCGGCCATGGCCAGGATGATCCCCAGGTTGGTATAGGGCAGGGCGCCTTCGATGGAGTAGCCGCCCTCCAGGACACAGATATCCGGATTGAGCCGTCGGTTGAGCCGGGCATAGCCCTGGGCAGTGAAGTTCATGTTGGTGATGGGGTCGGTGTAGTGGTTATCCTGGCCTGCAGAGTTGATGATCAGCTCCGGTTCAAAGGCATCCAGGATGGGCATGATGGCCCGTTCCATGGCCATATCAAAGCCCTCTTCCGAGGTCTCCGGCGGCAGGGGCAGGTTGATGGTGTAGCCAGGTGCCGAAGGTCCCCCGGACTCATGGAGAAAACCGCTCCCCGGGTAGAGGGTGCGGCCGTCCTGGTGCAGCGAGATGAAGAGGGTGTCGGGATCGTTGTAGAAGATATCCTGGGTCCCGTCCCCATGGTGGCAGTCGGTATCGACGATGGCGATCTTGCGGATACCGTAGTGACGGCGGATATACTCCACCATGATGGCCTCGATGTTGACGATACAGAAGCCGCGATCACCAAACACGGTCTGCATGGCATGGTGACCCGGTGGGCGGACCACTGCAAAGGCCTTCTCCACCTCCCGCTCCATCACCGCCCTGGCCGCCCGGATGGCGCCTCCGGCCGAGATCAGGTGGGATTCGGTGAGCAGTTTCCTGGATGAGGGCACACAGAGATGGACCCGGTCGATGTCGTGGTGGGCGGCGATCTCCGGGTTGAAGAAGGAGATGTTGTTCACATCCTCCAGCCCCTCCTCGATGAGCTGGTCCTTGGTGTAGAGCAACCGCTCCTCCCGTTCCGGATGGGTGGGGCTGATACACCAGTCAAAGGCGGGAAAGAGGACCAGGCCGGTGGAGGTGGGGGCCGAGGGCATACATCTGCTCATGGTGTCACTCCTATAGTTGTTCCAGACCTGGGCGGATCTGTGCTTTCAGGGAGATGATTTTTCCAGAGGTACGGAAACCACGGACCGTGTTCATCTCCTGACGTTCGAGAAAATCGATTTCCGGCAGTGTGCCGATGCCCCGTTCTTCGGCCAGAGCGGTGATGACTTCCATCACTTTTTTTTCCGCATCCTCCATGTCAAAGTAGCTGCGGATCTTCTCCCGACAGCCGGTTTCCGGGATGGAGAGGCTGCCGTCGGCGGTGTCGGCATAGAGACTGACCTGGAGGGTGGCTCTGGTTCTGGCCGAACCGATGGCATTGGCCACCTCAAAGTGGAGCGGCACCGTGCAGGGCAGCTGGAAGACCTGGCCAAGGGGTGCTGCCATGGCCTGGGCCGGTCCGCCGACCACGATCACTTCCCGGGGATGGATTTTTTTGCGCTCCAGCAGGGCGGCCACGGTGTAGACCGGTCGGTCAAAGAGCTCCTCAATCATCTCTGCCACCGCCTCTCGGACCTGCTCGGCAAAGGCGGCCAGCAGTTGGCCGGCCACCTCTTCGGCCGGCTGCTCCGGGTCCAGCAGGGCCATGGCCGCCCTGGCCTGTTGCCTGGACCCCGCTTCAATGGCACCCAGAACGATCATCGCATCCGTGGGGGTAGGAACAGGGCCGCCAAAACCCATGGGCGGCCCAAGCTTGTGGGGACCGATGGTAAATCCGGCCACATCCAGAGCAACAGCGCTGTCACCGCCCAGGCCGATGCTGCGGGTATTCAGGGAGCGGATCAGGGTGGGGCGCTCCTTGATGGTGACCCCATAGGGCTCCAGCAGGGGGGTGCCGTGGGCCAGGATGCCGATGTCGGTGGTGGTGCCGCCGATGTCCAGGAGGATGGCATCCTCCTGGCTTGGGGTCAGGGCCAGGCAGCCCATGACGCTGGCCGAAGGGCCGGAGTGGACACTCTCACAGGGGAAGTGGCCGGCCGTGGCAAAGGGGATGGTGCCGCCGTCGGCCTTGAGGATATGGCAGGGGCAGTCGAGCTGGAGTCGCTCCAGGCCCTGGTCCATGGCCTCCTGAAAACTGCTGAAGCGTGATTTCAGGGCAGCGTTGAGCCAGGTGGTGTAGACCCGGCGGGGAAAGTTGGGCAGCCCTGAGATCCGGTGGCCCATGCTGCTGTGGGCAAAGTGGGGTTTCACCTGGTCGTGGACCAGTTCTTCGTGGCCGTTGTTACGGTGGGAGAATTTGGTGACAATCCCCACACTCTCGAGCCGCTCGCGGCCAAAGCGGGCCACGGCCTGGTCGATCAGGTCCTGGTCCGGTTTCTTGACCACTTTGCCCCGATGATCGATGGCCCCGTCCAACCAGCAGACATGGTCACCGCAGTTGAGAAATTCCGGATTCATCCCCGGACCGGCCTGGATGAACATTCCCACCTCGTCCAGGGCATCGTTGACGATGGCGTTGGTGCAGAGGGTGGTGCTGAGATGGATGGCCCCAGGTTTGGCAGGCGGCTCAGGGAGCAGGCTCCTGAGTAGGGTGATGATGGCTTCACTCAGTTTTTCCTGATCCACCGGGACCTTGTTCTTGGTCAGGACCTGGTCTCCGTCAAGGAGTACCCCGTCCGCATGGGTACCGCCTACATCAATACCAATAATGAGCGCCATCGTTACCTCGCAGGTTGCAGTGCAGCCGGGCAGGCCCGCCTGGGGCTGAGCCTGGCGGGCGCTGCTGCATCTTCTCGTTGGGAAAAGGGAGAATCCTTCCTGTCACCATAATCTCAACCCCCGGGCCATGACAAGCAAATTCTCGGCAGTGACGCTGGCCTGGTACTTCGGAATCACGAGCAAAAAAGTAATCAGGGCCATTGCTTGGGATGGCTATTCCGCCGGTTACATCAAGGCGGGCAGCTCCCGGCTCTCCCGTTGTTACCCCACCCCCCTGTTCCAGAACGGCAACTGCTTGCTCGGGCAGAGGAGGCGTGCTGGAAAGACGGTTGTCCCGGGGTGGATCGCCTTGGCTTGTTTTCCGGGGATCAATCCTGGTCCTCTTGGCAGCTGCAGAAATTTCTGAGGTCCCTGTTGAGTTGTTCAACCAGGACGGCATAGGGCAGATCCTGTTTATTCCTGGCGCCCAGGTCTATCTCCTCAGCCAGCTTGGCCGGGGTAACCAGGCCCAGTTGGAGCAGGGTACCCTTGAGGGTGTGGGCAGCAATTCCCAAGGCAGGATAGTCGAGGATCCCTGCGGCCAGGACAGCCTTTTCCAGGTTGGACCGGATGCTCTTGACGGCGGCCTCCATCATCTGGGGGATTTGTTCTGCGGGCAGGTTGGTGCTCTGCTGGAGGAAGGTCGCTGCGCCGGCAAAGGCGCTCTCCGCAGCCCTGCCGCTCTCTGTCTGCCTGCGCTTCCCCTCTGGTTGAAGGGTGCTGCTCTTGCCTGGCTCTGGCTCCTCACCGACCAGTTCGGCCAAGAGGGCGGTCAACTGCTGGGGCTGAAAGGGTTTGGTGATGTACTGGTCCATGCCGGCTGCCAGACACATCTCCTGGTCACCGCTGAGGGCATGGGCTGTCATGGCGATGATCGGCAGATGTCGACCTGCCAGTCCTTGTCTGAGTCTGGCCAGCAGTGGGGCGGGCAAGTCATGTTTCACGGCTTTGCCCTGCTCCAGGGAGCGGATGATGGTCGAGGTGGTCAATCCATCCAACAGGGGCATCTGTACATCCATCAGGATCAGATCGAATGTTTTTTCTGCCAGTATCTCAAGGGCATCGAGGCCGTTTTCAGCAGCCGTAACCTGGTGGTATTGCTGGAGGGTCATCCTGGCAACATCCCGATTGACCGTATTGTCATCCACCACCAGGATGGCCAGGTTCCTCGGTTGTTGTCTGTCCGCTGCAAGGGGGGCAGAGGAGAGGGGCTGCTGTTGCGGGTTGCCCGGTTTAAGGGCAAGGCTGAATTGAAAGGTGCTGCCGTCATCGGGCCTGCTTTCGACCCAGATCGCTCCACCCATCAGCTGGACCAACTGCTTGCTGATGGACAGGCCCAGTCCGGATCCTCCGTACTGGCGGCTATACGAGCTGTCTTCCTGTTCAAAACTGTTGAAGATCTGCTCGAGTTTATCCGCAGCTATGCCGATCCCGGTGTCGGCGACACTGAAGAGCAGGGTGACGGTGTTGCCATCTCCAGCCGGCTCGGCAGAGGTGACGGTGATGGTGACCCCACCCTGGTGGGTGAATTTGATGGCATTGCCCACCAGGTTGATCAGGATCTGATGGATGCGGAGGTCATCGCCGATCAGGACCTCGGGCAGGTTCGGCGCCTGGTGAGCGTCCAGGTGCAGCCCCTTTTCCTGGGCCTGGACCGCCATGGTGGCCACAATGGTATCCAGGAGTTGGCCAAGGTGGAAGGGGTGGGTGTCAATCTGCAGTTGGCCGGCCTCGATCTTGGAAAAATCAAGGATGTCATTCAAGATACCCATGAGGCTCTCTGCCGACTGCTTTACCGTGGTCAGAAAGTGGTGCTGTTGTTCTTCTTGGTCAGGAAACTCCATGGCCAGGTTGGTCATGCCGATGATGGCGTTCATCGGGGTTCGGATTTCATGACTCATGTTGGCCAGGAACTGGCTCTTTGCCTGGTTTGCCGCCTCTGCTTTGTCCTTGGCCACCTGGAGGTCCTCGCTCTTTTGGCGGAGATCCGTGGTTCGCAGGGCCACCTGCTTCTCCAGGTGGGTATCGCGTTTCTGGATCTGCTCCAGCATATCGTTGAAGCCTTTGGCCAGGACACCCAGCTCGTCTTGGGCCGCAACGTCGGCCCGGACCCTGTAGTCACGCTCCTGGCTGATGGTCTGGGTCAGCCGGGAAAGGGCGGCGATGGGATCGATGATCACCTTGAGCAGGCGCGAGGAGAGGACCATGGCCACGGCCAGGCCGAAGAGCAGGACCGTGCTCATGAGCAGGCCGATGATCAGGATGTTTTTTCGGGTCTTGGTCAGGTCGGTCAGGATGACCAGGCTGCCGATTTTCTCTTCTGCCAAGACGATCGCTTGGACGATGATGGCCTGGTTGGCTGCGAAGAAAAGGCCTTTGCCGGTGGTCGCGTCGGCAGGTGGTGCCTGCCTGTGGACGGGCTTGTCGCGCTGGTACTCGGCCAGGAGGGCCATGTTGCTATCATAGATGCGGCCGCTGGTGATGGAGGCCTTGGCCCCCAGGGACTCCAGGATGGTCTGCAGGGCCTGGTGGTCTTCAAAGACGATACCGGCCCGGCTGTTGGTGGCAATGACCTGGGCCAGGGTCTGGGTTTCATCGCTGAGCTGCCGGTGGATCAGCTGCCTCTGTATCAGGAAAGAGGCCGAGGTCGCCAGGATCAGGGCCAGGGCGCAGGACAGGAGGACAATGGTGTAGAGCTTGAAGCGGATCGGGAGTTGGAAAAACCAGCGTCTCATGGCCTGATGACTCCTCTTGAAGACTAATAAACGGCTGCAGCAAGGTCAAGCAGGGCGGCCCTCGCCTGGATACCCTGCTGCTTTAACACCGTGTTGTTGATGATAAAGGAGAGTCGGTCGTTCTGGACGACAAATTCAATCCCGCCCCCGGCCCGGGCAAAGTCCCGGATATCGCTGACCGTGACTACGGCCTGGCTGGCTGTCAGTGCTGCCAGCAGATCCAGGGCCCTTTGTTCGGACCTGCCGACATAGAGCAGGTGGCAGCGGGGTACCTGCTCCAGGGAGGGGACAGTGAGCACTCGAAGGGGACGCTCCCCGATGGTGCGTTGGCTCAGCTCATCCAGGGCCGAGCCAAAGGGGTCGTTGCCCGCCACACAGAGGATAAGCTCCGGCTGTCCCTCGGGAAATGCCTGCTGGGGCCAGCTGATAAAACGGATGAAGTTGACCAGAAAACCGGCCTTGAGCTGGTATTCATGGGAGGGCCCGGCCCAGCAGACGGCCAGGGGGAGTGCCTGGAACAGCATCAGGCAGAGCAACAGCCTGCGCAGGGGGTCTATTCTGGTTCGCTGCTGCATCACCCTATCTGCCTAGAAGCACCAGCTGATCTTGGCATAAACACTGCGTTCGATCTCCGTGGGAGGCGTCACCAGCTCTGTGATATACTGCAGCTGACTGGAATTGAGCAGATTCTGTCCCACCAGCATCAACTCCAGATCCTCCCTGGGCTTCCAGATCAGGTTGAGATCCAGGAGGATGTGGGAGGGAATAGGGGAGAGGGTGTTGTGGGCCAGGGAGGTGCTGCCCTGGATCTGGTCCAGATAACGGAGCCAGCCGTTGAGCTGCCACTGCTCGTTGAGGTCCAGGGAGGCGCGGAGGGAGGCCTGGTGCCTGGGAGTGGTGACCTCAGAGAGATCAACCCCATCGGCCCCTGCCTCCGGGATGCCCTTTTCCTCCAGGTTCAGCTCCTGGTAGCCGTAGGTCAGGGTCAGGGCAAGGGCCCGGCTGGCCTGCCAGTTGAGGGCGAGTTCCAGGCCGTAGCCTTCCCCTTCCAGGTTGCCGCTCCAGACCTGGTTCAGGTCAGGCGGGTCCCGGCGGGGGACGGTTCCGTAGATCTGATCATAGTCGTTGTAGTAGAGGGCCAGGTCCAGAAAGAGCTGGGAGGTGGCCTGCCAGCGGTAGCCGGCCTCGTAGGCGAGCAGCTCTTCGCTGCCGATCTCCTGGTTGCCGACGAACTGGACCCTGCCGGTGCCCAGCGGCGTGGGGTAGGCGCCTACGGTGAAGGCGCCTCCGTATTCGACCATGGAGGGGGTGCGCACTGCCCGGGCCAGGGAGGCCCAGATGGAGTGCTGTTCAGCGGGCTTCCAGAGGAGTCGGCCGCTGGGTTGCCATTCGCTGCCGGTGTAGTCGTTATGTTCATACTTGCTCCCCAGGGTCAGCCAGAGGCGCTCGGGAAGCAGGGATATCTGGTCCTGGAGAAAGACGGAGTAGAGGTCCTTGGTCTGATCGGGAATCCGAATCTGGAAAGAGGTGGAGAAGCTGCCGTGAATCCTGCGAAAGCCGGCACCCATGGTCAGGCTGTTGCGGGGGCCCAGCTCGGTTTCATACTGCAGGTCCAGATCCAGGATCTGGAAGGTCTGTGTATAGGTGGACTCTTCCCTATGGGTATAGTCATAGTAGCTCTTCAAGGTGAGCCGATCGCCGTTGTTTGAGCTGCGCTGCCAGGAGCCGGTGAGGTTACCCCCCTCTGCAGACTGGGTACAGTAGTTGACCGTGGCATAGGGAGGGCGATCGATCCAGAAGGGGGCGATGATCTGGTCCCCCTGGTTCTTGAAGAGGTCCCCCTGGAGGGTCCATTGAGAGGAGGCCTCCTCCTCCCCGTCCATCCGGAAGCCTGTCTGCAGGTTTTGCCAGCCGTCATAGCCATCTTCCTGACTGGCTGCCAGGATATTGCTGTCCCGATCATCGGCGCTGAGATAGAGGCGGGCAAAGGTGTGGTCGTTGATTTTGGTGCCATAACGGGCTCCTGCCGTGAACTTATCCTGATTGCCTGCGCCCAGCCGGAGGAGTCCTCCCTGGGTCTCCTGGGCTTTTTTGGTGATAATGTTGATGACCCCGTTGACCGCGTTGGCTCCCCAGAGCGTGCCGCCAGGGCCGCGGATGACTTCGATTCGGTCGATGTCTTCCAACAGGGTGTGTTGCATATCCCAGAAGGTGCCGCTAAAGGCGGGAGTATAGACCGAGCGGCCATCGATCATCACCAACAGCTTGTTGGAGGTATAGCCGGCAAAGCCCCGGGCAGAGACGGACCACTTACTGGAACTGATTCGGGCGACCTGGAGCCCCGGGGCCAGGGCCAGGGCCTCGGGAATGGAGGTCACCCCGGAGCGGTGAATGTCTTCCTGGCTGATCACGAAGATGGCTGCAGCCGCATCGGCCAGCAGCTGTGGCTTCTTGGCAACCGAGGTGATGGTCACCTCCATCAGCTGGGTCAGGTCCATGTCCAGATACTTGTTGGCTGCGGTTTCAGCGGTTGACGGCAGCAGCCAGCCGAGGATGCAGGTCAGCAGGAGCAGCTTCCAGCTGCGACCTGATCGTGGGGTGGTGACTGCTGAGGGGAAGGTGGTCGAAGAGGGAGACAGGGGGGTAGGGATACGACCAGGGAGAGCCGTTCTCATGGTTCTTCCCGGTGGCAGCGACCTGGGGTATGGGCTATCTCTGCGCTTGGTTTGAGTGGCTCTCCAGGATATCTCAATAGTGGCTCTCCATAGCAGAACAGCTGCTGTCTTGATAGTATAACGGATTGAAAGACAAAAGTAAAAAAGGAACTGTAGGGATTCACATTGAAGAATGGTGGAGTCCCTGGTTTGATATCCAGGTAGGTTGTCTCCCGGCTGTCCTGAGTCCCCTGCATCGCTTAAGGACTTGGTCGTCGTGTAGGCCTGTTGTTTGCGGATCTGCTTTAACAGCAGACGACTGTTGCTATGAACGGTGATGGCTGACAAGAGGGAATGGCCTTGAAACCGAGCTATGAAGAGTTAGAGCAGCGGCTGCAGGAGTTGGAGAGAGAGCGGCCAGGAGAAGATCGTTTTTATTCCCTGACCAGGCTCTCTCCCGGAGGGATCTGTCAGACCGATACCGGCGGTGACTGTATCTCTTGCCAATGCTGCCTGGTTGGCAATGGCAGGGAGCGGTTCAGCGTCTCAGGGAGCCAGCGACTCGGCGAGTCTGCTCCCAAGGGCCTGGGCCTGGTCCAGGAGCTGAGGCTGCTGGGCGATTTTGCCGCCGGCAAAGATACGAAATATCGGTAACTCAGCTACAATCTCGTATCCCAGGGCCTCGAGGGGGCGGCGCATGGCCTCCAGGGTAAAGCCCATGTCGTCCCGATTTTCCTGTTCACAGACCGCCCCCAGGACGGCCTTGCGCCCCTGACCGGCCAGTTGACTCGACCAAGCCCTGGGGCATTGCTGGTCAAAGGTGTAGAAACAGTAGAGGCGGTCAATGAAGGCCTTCATCCAGGCGGTAATATTATAGTTATGGGTGGGGGAGACCAGGACCAGGCCTTGGGAACGGATCAGGTCGGGATAGATCAGCGACATGCCATCCCGGAGTCCGGTGCAGATACGGTCCTTTCTGCAGCGTTCACAGCCGATACAACCCTGGAACTGGCAGTCTCTGAGTTCAAGGGCCTGGCTGCTCAGCCCTGCCTGCTCAACCCCTTTGAGCAGCCGGTGGAGCAGGATGGTTGAGTTGCTTTTTTTCCTCGGGCTGCCGCCTATCCCCAGGACCTGGGGGCGGGGATCGAGGGGCTGGTTGAGGGGGCTGGAAAAGTCAGGAGTGGATCTCATTATCGCACCTCATGATTGCTGCCTGCAGAAGCCCGGGCAAACCAGCCGAACAGCCTGGCCGGCTTTTGAGAGAAGGGCAGGGCTGGGGTTATCGGCTAAGTTGTTGGATCTCTTGATGACGGAAACAGTCGATGGTGTGATCATTCACCATGCCAATGGCCTGCATCAGGGAGTAGCAGATGGTGGGACCGACAAAGTTGAAGCCGCGACCCTTCAAGTCCTTGCTCATGAGCAGGGACAGGGCGGTCGATGTCGGTATCTTGTCGACCGACGGCCAACGGTTCTGGAGAGGGACGCCATCGACATAGCGCCAGAGGTAGGCGTCCAGGGAGCCATACTCTTCCTGGAGTTTGATCGTGCCCCGGGCATTTTTTATGATTGCCTCTATCTTTAAACGGTTACGGATAATGCCGGCGTCAGCCAGGAGTCGCTCCACCTGGTCCGTACCATAGGCGGCAATGAGCTGAGGGTCAAAGTCGTCCAGGGCCTGGCGATAGTTTTCCCGTTTCTTGAGGATGGTCAGCCAGCTGAGTCCTGCCTGGGCGCCTTCCAGGAGGAGCATCTCAAAGAGATGACGATCGTCGTGGGCAGGGACGCCCCATTCAGCGTCGTGGTACTGTTGATAGAGTGGGTCTGCTGTCACCCAGGTGCATCGTTTCATGGTTCCTTGCCGACAGGGGGCTGTTCGCTGAGTTGATCAATGGTTGCCTGCAGTTCTGCCATCACAAAGGGCTTGGAGATGGTGGCGCTGAAGCCGTGTTGGCGGTAGTTGGTTAAGACGCTGTCATTGGAGTAACCACTGGTGACGATGGCCTTGGCTTCCGGGGTGAGTGCCAAAATCCGTTGCAGCACCTCTCTGCCTCCCATGCAGCCGGGCAGGGTAAGATCCAGGATAAGAATATCGATGGGATGGGCGCTGCCGTGATGATGTTGGTAGAGTTCCAGGGCCTCATGGCCACTCTTGGCCAGTACGGGCTCGTGTCCAAATTGTAACAGCATCTGTTGGGAAAGGTCCAGGATAAACGGGTCATCATCCATCACCATGACTCTCTTTGCTGCGGCGCTCACTCGGGCCGCCTGTTCCCGGTGTCTGGCAATGGTCTGCTCCCTTGCTGCCGGCAGAGAGATCCTAAAGCTGGTCCCCTGGTTCGGCTGTGACTCCACCTCGAGGCCGCCGCCATGCTTCTGAATGATGGAATGGCTGATCGCCAGACCAAGACCGTTGCCCTCTGCCTTGGTCGTGTAGTAGGGGTCGAATATTTTATCCAGGTTCTCTGCCGGGATACCCGGGCCACTGTCTGTGATCGTAATCTGCAGAGCCTTCCCCCTGGGCTGAGAAGAGCACGCTGCACCGGAACTGTCGGCAACATTGGCGGCAATGATCCGGATGGTGCCTCCTTCGGGCATGGCCTGCCGGGCATTGAGGACGATGTTTTGGATGACCTGGCTGATTTGACCGGGGTCTATTTCGGCCAGCCAGAGTTCCGGGGGAAGGCTGTACTCGCAGGCAACAGGGCTGCCATGGAGGATGAACCCGGCAGAGTCGGTAATGATCTTGGCGACAGAGGCCGTGGTTGGTATGGGCTCGCCTCCCTTGGAAAAGGTGAGCAGTTGTTTGGTCAGGTCCCTGGCGCGAAAGGAGGCCTGTTGTGCCCGGTGCAGGAGGGGGCGGGCCCGGCTATCCGCTGCCAGGTAGGTCCCTGCCAGATCGATGTTGCCATGGATGCCCATGAGGATGTTGTTGAAATCATGGGCAATGCCGCCGGCGAGTACTCCCGGGGATTCCAGTTTCCTGACCTTGAAGAGTTCTTCGGCGGTTCGCCGTTCTTCGCTGACATCCCGAAACACCAGTACCGTTCCCAAGAGCCTGCTGCCCTGGTCAAATATCGGCGCACAGCGTTCTTCAACAGGGTAGGGGGGGGCGTTCTTGGCCACCAGCAGGGCCGAGACCGTGGCGGAGCAGATTGCCTTTGAGCTTAGAACCTGTTCCACCGGGGAGGGACAGGGGCGGCCGCTCTGTTCGTGGATGAGCGGGAATACCTCTGCCGCTGGTTGGCCGAACGCCTCCTCCTGGCTCCAGCCCGTCAGTTGTTCGCCCACCCTGTTGATCAACATGACCCTGGCATCGATATCGGTGGTGATCACCCCATCGCCGATGCTGCCCAAGGTGACCGCCAGGCTGTTTTTCTGGGAAACAAGTTCCTGCTCGATGTCCCTGCGATGGCGGATTTCCGCCTCCAGGGCCGCTGTCTTGGCCAGCCACTGTTCTTTCATCTGTCCCAGCAGGAAGCCGGAGGCCGCCCCCACGGCGGCAGGGATCAGGTAGCGGTACCAGTCTTCGCTGTGTCCGCTGCCGCTGAGCGCCAATCTTCCCAGAAGAGGGATCAGGCCCATTCCGATAAGGCAATAGCTATAACGGTATCTCAGCTGCATTGCATAGTCTCTCTCCCGGCCCCTGGGTTGGGGAAACACCTTCAGCAGAGGCGATTCGTTACCGGGAAGAGTCTCGGTGAACCGCAGTTTCCCCTTGCTTCCCTTGTTCCTTGTGCCTGATGTTCCGTTCCTGTGGAGGGTGTCGTCGTCATCCTGCTCTTGTTCCGATATATAGGATGCTGCTGGGGATGGCAAGAAAATTGCCGGCAGCGGCTCTGCCCAGCACCAAGGGGGGAACAGGCGGGCGTTCTGGATATATCTTGGGAGAAAGGCTGCGGCAGGCTCAAGGTTTGAGGTGGCTCCTCTCCCTTCCTGGCAGATTGAGCCTGGATTTGTGCTCGCTTATGGGGTGTGGATCCTCTGCTCAGGTCTTGCCCTGTGCTCTCTGTTCAGCCTCGACGCTGTTGTCCGCTCCGTGGCCTTGGCCGGCTGGCCAAGGTGAACTCCGGCTCATAGCCCAGCTGAAAGGCCTGGGAGTCAGGGTTGCGGATGGTGAGGAGGCGCCGCTTGTTGGTGGCAAAGGGGGAGAGAGGTGTGGAGCAGGGCTCAAAGCCGAATTTTTGGTAGAAGCCGGCTGCGCCCAGGACATAGAGCGGCTGTGCCTCTATTTCCGGCTGACGCAGGGAAAAACGGATCAGCTCCGAGCCGATCCCCTGGTTTTGCAGCTCCGGTGCCACCGCTACCAGGGCCAGGTGCAGGCCGCAGATTTCTTCCTGCCGATAGGCGCGGGAGTAGGCGATGTAGGCGATGGCCCTGTGGCGATGGATACAGATCCACTCGTCCAGGACCCTGGACTGCTGGTGAAGGTTGGTAAAGAGGCGGTTCTCATGGCTGCTGCCGGGGAATGCCTTCTTAAGGAGGGCAAGGGCCTTAGGGTGTTCAGCCGGGGTCAGTCTGCGGATTTTCATAGTGGTAAAAAAAGGGTCGTTGTTCCTTCAAAGGGGGATGGACTGGAGCAGTCCAGTGTACCTGATCTCATGGCCTGGGGAAAGCGACTATCGCTTGTCTGTTCTTTTTCTATGGTTTTGATGAGGGGCTACCTGGGGACCGGCAGGGACCGTCTCTACAGTAAGCGTGCGGAGCAGAGCCGGGCGGGAGGCTGTTGCGACGGACCCTGGGCATCGGCTCGGGTCGGCCTGTCTGCCGGTGCCTGCCCCGGAAGTCTTCCTGGCTTCCGGGGCAGGCATTGCTGGGGCCGGGGACAGAGGGCTGAAGGCTCTGGCTTAGAGGTACAGAGCTAGCTTGCCGGCAGGGGGGGAGGGGCTAGGGGAGGGCCTGCCGGAGGGGATCGGCTCCCGAGTTGACCACACTCTGCTGGATGACAATCTCAACCGGCCGAACTGCCTTCTTGTAGTATTCTCTGTTCCAGGAGTCGCGCACCGAGATAACGGCCCCTTCCAGGCTCAAGCCCATGAAGGCGCCCTTGGAGCGGCCATAGGCAAGGATGTCTGCGGTCTGGGCCTTGGCGCTGGCTCCCACCGGACCGGCGGCGACCGCGGCATCGGCTCCGAGTTTAAACTCCGTGGAGAGCATGGCATCCAAGCCCTTGTCGCTCATCACCAGGAGGATCACCTCGCTCGCGTCTGCTCCGATCTGGAGTCCGAAAGAGATGGAGCCCATGGTGTAGAAGGCCGGATAACTCCACTTGCCGCTCTTGGCATCCTGGGCCATCAGGATGCCGCTCCCTCCTGAGCCGCCGATAAAAAAGCCGCCCCTGAGTAGCTGGGGCACGATGAATACCCCCTTGGCGCGATCCAGATGGTTTTTGAACCATTCCATCTCCGGATCTGCCATGAAACTCTTGAATACGGCCGTGGATTTCGCCACCAGCTCATCGGGTTTGCTGAAATCCTCGGCATACAGCAAGGAACAGCAACTGCCCAAAAAAGCGGCAGCCACGACCATGGTTATGACCAAACGACGCACGATGTTCATCATTTATCTCCTGATGTTAAGTTCGCCCTGCTGTCCCTGCCTTCAGGTCATTTGTACGTCATTGGAGGGGCTTGTGCAAGGCGAAGATCTCTGCCTGGTGGAAAAGTATCCTTTGTCCCCGGATCGGCTGTTTTAGAAATCCAGGGCAGGGGAGAGTGAAGACCCGGCCGAGGGGATGACTCGCTCTGCTGCCGGCTGGTCGGACTCGAGGGCAGAAATTCACCACCAGGAGAGCAGCCGCTGGAGCAGCCATTGGCCCAGGTTCCAGGCCTGTCGAACGGTCCAGAGGAGGACGAGCTTGGCTGTGGTGAGCAGGCGCACCAGGATGGAGACCTGCTCGTCACCATTCTCCTCCCTGTCCTGGACCAGCTGCCTGGCCCTGGTTGCAGGATCAGGATGAGTGGAGAGCAGGCTGTGTTCTCTGGCCAGGAGAGCCAGCTTTTCCAGGGCCGAGATCGCAGCGCTGCGGTCATGGCCTTCCGCCTCCAGGAAGGCGACCCCGTAGTGATCGGCCTGTCGTTCTTCATGCTGGGAGAACTGGGCATGGCTGAGTCGTTGGGCAAGGTCACCCAGCAGCGAGCGGGCCATCAGGCCGATCTCGTTCTCCTGGGAGGCCACTCCCTTGCGCAGGGCACTGGCCGCATAGGCCAGAACCAGCTGTTTGCGGGAGTGGCTGTTGACCACATGGCCCATCTCGTGGCCGATGACAAAGAGCAGTTCCGGATCACTCATCAGCTCCATCAGGCCGCTGTTTACCCGGATGCTGCCGTCGGCCAGGGCAAAGGCGTTGACCTCCCTGCTCAGGTAGACCTTGAAGTTGAAGCCGTGGCCATCTCTTTTTACCTTACCCCTGGTGAGGCGCCCCAGGCGCTGGGCATAGCTGCTGTCTGCGGGCGCGAGTTGCCGTTGACGGTCGGATACCGCCGCCGCCTGTCGGGCCAGGGCCGTGACATCGTGATCAGAGAGGCTGATGGCGGTAACTCCATCTTTGGCGGCATCGCTCAGCATCAGCAGGTTGGTATCTTCACAGCCACTGAGCGGCACTGCCAAGAGCAGGAAGAGTATGTATCGTATCATCGATCCGGGGGCCTGGGGAATGGGGTGACTGGTTGATACTCCTGGTGACTACCCTAATGCAGGCCTGGGGCCGGTGCAAGCGGTCGCTATGTCCGTGCAAGGTGCAAAAACCTTCGCTCCTGTCGGGGAAAGAGTGGTTTCAGCAGTCTTTTGGGTGCGTTCAGGCCAATCCGCTCCGGGCGTCCACTTCAGATCGAGAAGCCTCCTCTAAAAGATCTTCTTCAGCTCAGCCCCCTTACCCCTTTTAAGGGTGCTCTCTCCATCGAATCAGTCGCTTACCTTGGCCGGATGGGCAGCGCGGTTTGCCGGGATCTCGGCCAGGAAGTTCAGCTGTTTTAAGGAAACAGCTAGTGGCAAACAAGGGCCTGTCTCGCCTGCTTACGGTCGTCTCAGGTCAAGGCCTGGATGTGCGTCCGGCGCACCGGTGTTCTTCGCTGTCAGAGCTGTTATCAGCCTCGGGCAGGGCCAAAAAGAGAGGTGAAGATTGACACCCTTGAGGGCAACCCCTTATAATTATATTGTTAACGGGTGATCACGATCCTGCATTCAAGCAATGAGTCGAGGAGGAGATATGCCGTTTACCATTCAAAGAGTTCAGTATTTTTATACCACCATCAAAGATCAACCAGGAGAGGCCTATAAACTGCTCAACATGTTGGCTGATATGGGGATAAATCAGCTGGCCTTCTCTGCCGTACCCATTGGTCCGAATTCGACCCAGCTGGCAATCTTTCCTGAAGATCCCCTGAAGTTGATCCATGAGGCCGGGTTGGCTGCAATGGTTATTGACGGGCCTCATCATGCGCTCCTCGTTCAGGGGGACGATGAGCTGGGGGCGTTGGCGCAGCTCCATCAGCAACTCTTTGAGGCGGACGTCAACGTCTATGCTGCCAGCGGAGTTACCGATGGCCAGGGGAGTTTCGGCTATCTCATCTATGTCAAGGAGGATGACTACGATAGAGCCGCCCAGACCCTCGGGGTCTAGGGCCTGTCCCCAGGGCTTGCCGGATGCCTGCTGTAACCGGCAAGGGTGCAGCAAGTACCTGGACCCTTGCCTTTCAGCCGGGGCAGGCTGGAAGGGTCCTGAGCAGGAGAGGCGGCCGTGGCTGCAGGGACCGCAGGCTGTCCGCCGGCTCTCTGCTGGCTGAAGGTCTGGCTCAGGGCCTCGGCAGCCTCTCCCCCCCCTTTTTTTTGAGTGCTGGGGGTGTCTTTTCAGGGGAGCCTCTCCTGTTGCAGCTGCTGTGCATAGTCCTGTTCGATGATCAGGGCTGTTCTGATCAGCCAGCTGACCACCGTTATCCCCAGGGAGAGAATGCCCAGGGTCACGCCCAGTTCAACCCAGGTCGGCAGATAGTCGACCACCTCTCCCAGCGGACTGGGGATCAGGCCGGGAACGATCAGGCCGATACCTTTTTCCATCCAAATCGCCACAAACAGGAAGCCGCAGGCAGGCAGCAGTACCCTGGGATTGTTCTTGCCGGGGTTAAAGGCGAGCACCAGGGTGGCGAGGAAGTTGACGCCCACCGAGCTCCAGATCCAGGGGACCAGTGAGTTGTGCCCATCCATTCCGAAGAAGAGGTAGATGGCAGAGCTTGAGTGGTGGGTTGGAAAATAAAACTCTTTAAAGATCTCAGAGAAGAGCATGATCAGGTTGATAATCGCTGAGACGACAATGATCAGGCGCAGCTTGTTAAAGACCGTGCGCTCAATCTTGTAACTGCTGCTGTTGTGGATCACGGCCAGGATCAGGGCAATGAGCGCCGGGCCTGCGGCAAAGGCGGAGGCGAGAAAACGGGGTCCCATGAGTGGGTTGTTCCAGAAGGGTCTGGCCGGTAGACCCTGATAGAGAAAGGCTGTGACCATGTGGATGGAAAATGCCCAGAAGATAGAGAGGAAGACAAAGGGGCGATACTTCCGTTCATCCGCTGTCTTGCCCCGGTAGTGGCAGTAGAGGATGTAGGCCGGGACCAGTGCGTTGAGGAGCAGGTAGCCGTTGAGCACCAGCACGTCCCAGGCAAGGATGGAGGAGGGAAAGTTGAAGATCCCGATGCCTGGGATCAGGTGCCAGGCCTGGAGCGGTCCTCCCAGGTCCACCAGGATAAAACAGAGGCACATCACCAGGGCGCCGACCGCAACCCCTTCCCCGATGATGACCACCCGGTGGAAATCGGGGTCATGAAAGATATAGGCCGGCAGGATCAGCATGACCGCGGCAGCCGCAACTCCGACGAGAAAGGTGAAGTTGGAGATGTAAAAGCCCCAGCTGACGATATCGTTCATGCCGGTGACTGCGAGTCCGTACCGTGCCTGGAATGAGTAGGCATAGATGCCGACCCCCATGCCGATGAAGAGCAGCAGGCGGAAGATCTGAAATCCTATGCCGCCGCTGACATTCCAGCGTATGGCGTCCACAAGAAAGGTTCTGAGGTTTTTTTGGGCTGCACTCATGTTGCTCCTCTTGCAATCAACGATGGCCTTCGTAACAGTCAGCGCTGCTCTTGATGGCCATCAGGGATGGTTGAGTTGTTTTCACGAACCATCAATCAATGAAATACCAAAATTTCGGATCTGTACCGAGTTCCTCTCTCATCCTGAAGACCTTCTTGTGTTTGAGGACATAGCGGATCTCGCTGTCCGGATCAAGCAGGTTGCCAAAGACCCGTGAGCCGGTGGGACAGGCCTCCACACAGGCAGGCAGTCTGCCCTTGCGGGTACGCTGGATACAGAAGGTACATTTTTCCATCTTTCCCTTGGGCCGTTTGCGGTTGCCCAGGTAATGCTGTTTCGGGGTGACCTCTTCTTTGGGCACTTCTGATTGGCCCCAGTTGAACCTTCTGCCGTAATAGGGGCAGGCCGCCTGACAGTAGCGGCAACCGATGCACCAGTCGTAATCGACCACCACAATACCATCGGGTTCCTTCCAGGTGGCCCGGGTTGGGCATGCCTTGGTACACGGCGCATTTTCACAATGAAAACATTGGGTTCCCGTGTAAAATTTATGGTCGACCGGTACCTTGTGGTAAAATTGTCCATCGCCGGTACCGGGATCGAGTTGCCCTGGCTCCATTTCAAAGATCCGGATATACTGGGTGTTGCTCTTGCGGTCCAGGTTGTTCTCTTTGACGCAGGCGGTAACGCACTCCATGAACCCTTCACAACGGCTGATATTGAAGGCATAGCCAAAGAGGACCTTTTCCAGCGGAGGCTCACTGCCGATCTGCAGTTGGGCCTGGTCCTGGATGCTTGCCAGCCGCTCCAGTCGCCTGACGGTCTGTTCTTTCTCCTCCTGGCTCATCAAGCGGTAATTTTTCTTGAAGAACTCCTGCCAACGCAAGCGGGCCTCTTCCAAGCCGGTCCCTTCTGCGTCGGGAATGCATCCTGCGGTCAGGGCGGCACTCCCGGCGGCTGCGGCTATGGACACCCCCTTGAGAAAGGAGCGCCTGTTGCTTGGTTTTTCCAGGACCTCCTGGATAAGGTGTTTCGGATCGTCTTTTTTGTGCAAACGCATAGGATACCCCTGTCAGTCCAACGGTACCGAGTAGGTGGCCGGGAATCGTTGTTCAAATCGTGGCGAATGTGGGTCATGGCAGGACGCACAACTGTAGACCACGCGCTCACCTGCCCAACGACTCACCCTCTTGCCGTGGGCGCCGCCAAGCCAATCCCGTTTCTGGCGGAAGTGGCACTGGCCGCATAACTGGTAGCTGTGGTCAAAATCGATTTTTCTGGCCCTGTTATCTTCAAGGAGCTGAGGCTTCTCAGGGGTATGGCAATCGCTGCAGCTCAGCGCTCGTTCACCTTGTCCGTGGTTGAGGATGACATTGCCGTGGGTCAGTTCAAAGGCCTGCCGGACCAGAACCGGTTTGGCCCCGTGGCAGCTGCTGCAGGGAAAACGGGCGATGGCCTGTTTTCTGGCCAGAACTCGAAAGGCCCCTCCCTGATACCCCTCTTTTGCCCACACCGTCTTTTCGAGAACAGGCCCGAGCTGGCTGCTCAGGGGATCGGCAAAGGGTTCTTTTCTGGCCTTGACCCGCTCGATTACTGATGATTCTCCTGCCGAGAGAAGGCCGGCATTGGAGAAAAGCAGAGCTGCCAGCAGGGTGGGAAGGAGGGCTCCTCTGTTGAGCTGGAATATGGTGTCTCTGTTCATAGCTGCTCTCGTGGTTTCCTTGATAGGCTTCGTAGCGTACAGCGGGCTGAGCCTACGGTCCCGGCCGTACAAACTCGTTGACAGGAGCCGTCTGTACAGCCGGGACATGGCACTGCCGACAGTTACCCCGGCTAGAGTGCTCGACCCGGATCTCAACCACGGCTCCCGGGCCGGTGTGGCAGGAGATACAGTTTTCCCGCAGTTGAAGGCTGTGGGGGATGGGCGGCGGCGAGCTGCTTAAAAAGGAGCGTCCGAGCCTGGGCGGGCGAATCGATTGCCAATCGCTCTCTCCAAAGGCCTTCTCGGTTATCACCCGGGCATGACACTGGTAGCAGAGGGTGTTTTCCGGATGGGGCGTGACAGGCACAAATTTGCCGAATTCGGGACTGTAGCCGCCTTTGCCGTGGCAGGAGAGGCAGTTGGACTCGTCGCCGCTGAAACTTGCTTCAACCCCATGGGGGATCCGTGGCGGTGACCCGGGGTACTGGCGCAGCTCATAGAAGCGGGCAAGGTTTCTGTCTCCTGAGTCGGCAGCCAGGTAGGTCTCGGGGGTCGCCTCATAGCTCCTGAACACCTTTTGGCCCTGGTGATCGAAGTTGCCGAGGTCGATGGCTGCCGAGTGCTTCGGGGAGCCGATGGTGACGGCAGCGCCGAGAATACAGCATGCGGCAATACAGGGCCCCACCCAGCCCCTCTTTTCTGATTGTTTCATCATGCTTTCTCCAGTCGCACTGCACATTTTTTGTAATCAGGCTGCTTGGAAATCGGACAAAAGGCATCAAGTGTCAGCTCGTTGATCAGGTAACTCTCGTCAAAGAAGGGGACAAAGACCATCCCTCTCACCGGCACGCCTCTGCCCTGGATCTGGGCAGGCATGGTGACCTCCCCCCGGCGGGAGATGATCTTGACCATTTCACCGTTGACCACCCCGAGTTCTGCCGCGTCTTCGGGGTGCAGTTCCACGTAGGCAGCGGGTACCGCGTTGTGGAGCACCGGTATCCGTCTGGTCATGGAGCCGGTGTGCCAGTGCTCAATCACCCGGCCGGTGTTGAGCCAGAAATTATAGGTGTTGTCAGGTGATTCCGCAGCCGGCTCGTAGGGGCGGGCCCAGATCCAGGCACGGTTGTCTTTCTTGCCGTAAAAATCGAAGTCTTTGCCATTGCTGCAGGCAGGATCATATTTGGGGTTGAATCGCCAGCGGGTCTCCCTGCCGTTGACATAGGGCCACTGTACCCCGGAGCGCTCACGGAGCACGGAGTAGGGTGCCATCTCGTGCTTTGGCCCGGCGTGGAACCTGCGGTACTCTTCCCAGATTTTTTCGATATAGTCTTCTTTGCTCCAGGGGAACTGTTGTTCAAAACCGAGTCGCCTGGCCACCTCGATGATCTGCCAGGTGTCGGACATGGCCTCGCCGGGCGGATCGACGATCTGGGCAAAGTGTTGGGTCCGCCGTTCCGAGTTGCCAAACATCCCCTCCTGCTCCACCCACATGGCGGCCGGGAGGATCACGTCGGCAATATCGGTGGTCGGGGTGGGGTAGACGTCGGAAACGACAACGAAACGGTCTCCCTTCAGGCCGCCGTCACGGTAACGCCGCAGATTGGGCATGGTGACCATGGGGTTGGTCACCTGGATCCAGATGAACTTGATATCGCCGCGGTCCAGGGCGCGAAACATCTCCACCGTATGGTAGCTTGGTTTGGGATCGATGTTGCTCAGCGGCACATCCCATATCCCGGCGGCCATCTCCCGGTGATGCTGGTTCATTACCACCCCATGGGGCAACTTGTGGGTCAGGGTGCCCACCTCGCGAACGGTTCCGCAGGCGCTCGGTTGCCCGGTGAGCGAGAAGGGGCTGTTGCCGGGGGTGGAAATTTTCCCCGTCAGCAGATGGATGTTGTAGACCAGGTTGTTGATCCAGGTGCCTCTGGTGTGCTGGTTCATGCCCATGCACCAGAAGGAGGTCACCTTGAGGGCCGGATCTCCATAGAGCGCAGCCAGGTATTTGATATCCTTTGCCGCTACACCGGAGATCTTCTCCACCTTTTCCGGGGTATAGTCTTCAAGAAAACGGCTGTACTCCTCAAAGCTGATGGCCTCGGCCTGGTCCTTGAAGGCAAAGTGGTCCTCGGTGCCGTAGCCGATGTCGGTCTTGCCCCTGTGGAAGGAGACGTGCTGGTTGACAAAGTCCCAGTTGACCCAATCCCTGTTGATGATCTCGTAACAGATGGCATTGGCAACGGCCAGGTCGGTCTGGGGTTTGAACAGGATGGACTTGTCAGCCGCCTGGCTGGTCCTGGTGGAGCGGGTGGCAAAGTCGATGATCCGGACATTGGTGCGGCGTTTACGGTTGGCCAGCATCCGCGAAAAGAGCACAGGATGCATCTCCGCCATGTTGTTGCCCCAGGTGACGAAGATATTGGCGTGGTCCATGTCCTCATAGCAGCCCATGGGTTCATCAAGACCAAAACTCGTCATGAAGCCGGTGACGGCACTGGCCATACAGAGCCTGGCATTGGCTTCCACGTTGTTGGTGCCGAGACAGCCTTTAAAGAGCTTGGAGGCCACGTACCCATCCGGGATGGTCCACTGGCCGGAGCCGTAGATGGCAACCGAGTCCTTGCCGTGCAGTTCTCTGGTTGTCTTGAGTTTGTCGGCAATCAGGTCAAGGGCCTCCTGGATAGGTACCTCGACCAGGGTGCCGTTCTTCCGTACCTGGGCGGTGGTCAGGCGATCCTTACCATAGAGGGCCTGGACCGAGTGGTAGCCCTTCATGCAGCAGAGCCCCTTGTTGACACTGCAGTTGGGGTCACCCTTGACCGCGACTGCACGGCCATCGCTTACCCCGATGAGCACACCGCAACCTGTGCCGCAGAAACGACAGGGAGCCTTTTGCCAGGAAACGAGCCCTGAGTTGTTCGCCAGCTGCGGCCAGCTGCCAAAGCTGATTCCCGGGAAGAGTGCTCCAGCGGTTGCAATGGCACTGCTGGTGGCCGCATGTCGTATAAACCGTCGTCTGTTGAGCTTCATGGTCACCTCGTTATCTCCCTGGTTGTTCGTGGTCGTCATAGCCAAAGGTCAAGCTGAGAGACTGCAGAGATTGCACGCTCTTCAGCCGTTTCTGGAGTTCTTTTTCCTTTGTTTCATCCGGGGTGTCCGTGATGAGGACGACCAGATCTTGGTTATCGGCAGGTATCACTTCGCAGTAGGGCAGCGCTGCCAGGTCGACACAGAGGGTCGTTTTGGCACCACGCTTGGGTGTGGCAAGGTAGCTGAAAACAGGCATAGTCGGTCCCTATTCTTGTTGGGCAGCAGGGCGCTGCAGCTCGCGGATGATAGCTAGTATGGACCTGGTTGGGGCTGGTTTCATTGACATAGATCAAGAAACGTATCTTTTTCAGGTGGTGACTGTATGGCTACATTGTAGCACAGGAGGGCGGGGGGGTGATATGGAGCAGCACGAATTGTTGCAAAAAAGGGTGGGGACGGGTTTGCCTCAGGGCTGTCTTGGTGGGATTGCAGGCAAGGATCGGGAGATGGGGGGCAGATGGCGGGAAGGGGGGATGGCGGGGCTTGGAGGGCAGTGGATCATGAAGGGGAGATATCCTGCAGCTCAACCTCCCCTGGAGCAGGGGAGGCGTGGTGTCTTGGCTGAAGGGAGATCCGTTTTTCCAGGGGAGCTGCCGGTCAGCCTATCTTCAGCTCTGCCGGCCGAAAGGCCTCGGGACGCTCCAGGAGTGCCTTGATGTTGTGGACGAGTTGGGGGCTGGTCACATTGGGATAGATGTATCTGGGCAGGTAGCGATCCACGGCCTCCTGATCCCTGAGCAGCACCAGTGCGCACAGCCCATAGTAGCAAACAATCTCTCGGCCGGCGGCCTGGATGGCTGTCAGGTCTATCTGTTCGACCAGGCGGCTGATCTGTTCAAACCGTGCCGCCTCTTTCGCGTGCTCAGCTGGCTCAGCTGCAAGCGCCCAGAGGTCAAAGATGAGGTCGCTCTTGATCTTTGCCGACTGGCCGGCAAGGGTGTTGCCGACCTCCAGGATGATGCGGCTTGCCCTGTGGCCATTGTTCTCCCGTACACTGCAGGCAACATCGAGGATCATGGTCTCCAGGCTATCAAACCTGAAGCCGTCTCTGAGTACCTCCAGGAGGTAGCAGAGGGTGTCGCGCTCCTCTGGCCGGTGCCGGGGTTCCGGGTGATGCTCCAGGTCATAGAGCCCGTAGAGGATCCCCTTGAGCAGGTGCTCCTCCCGCAGTTCCAGTTTCTCCTCTCTTTCCAGGGCCTCGAGTTCCTCACCATCCACAAAGAATGGCAGGTGCCCCGCAAAACCAGGCACAAAGAAGCGCTCTGCGGTCTGGCTGTCGGCGCCGCATTCCTGCCAGATAATGTTGTATCGTACTCTCTTCGTCATGGCTCCTTCCTCTGTCCTTTGGTGACGGTCTGTTTTTCCCCACTCTACACCATGTCCAGAATCCCACCAGGTTAATATGGGCCTTGGTATGGATCTTAGGATGGATCTTAGGATGGGGCTTAGGATAGGGTTTAGGCCGCAGACTGCGTCGATATTCTCTCTTTCGCAAGCCTGGTTGGCGATGAACCGTATCATTGTCCGGGAACTCGATTCAGGCATGAGCTGCTCGCCCCCGGGGTAGCTGGGGCGGACAAAGGGGAACCGCAGGGGGGCCGGAAGAGAGAAAGACTGCAGCAAAGAGAGGGTTTGTGATAAGATAGCCTTAAGGGTTCCCCAGGCAAAGCCATGATCGAGCAGAGGGGAAGCTCGTGGCTCAGGTTGTGAGCCCATGTTCTTCCTGTGGTTTTGCTCCGCCAGACAGGGTTGACTGAAACGAGTCATCCATGGAGAGGAGAAGACACGATGGTGTTAGAACTTGGATATATCGAAATCAAAGACCTCGTTTTCGGTCAGGAAACCAGGGTCCACGGTTCGACCCTGGTCGTCGATCAGGACGCCTTCAAGGAGGCCTTGAGGAGCGGGGATGACAGGATTCAAGGCCTGAATCTCGCCTTGGCCAAACCAGGCCAATCCACCCGGATTATCTGCGTGAAAGACGTTATCGAGCCACGCTGCAAGGTGGACGGCCACAGCGTCGGCGAGGGCCGAACCCATATCCTCCGCAATGTCGCGGTGGTGAGCTGCGGCAAGATTGTCGGCTTCCAGGAAGGCCTGATCGACATGAGTGGCGCCGGTGCCGAGCATTCTCCCTTTTCCCGGACCCTTAACCTGGTGGTGGAGGTTGAGGTAGCCCCTGAGTTGCCGCCCCATGCACATGAGGAGGTTGTCCGTCATGCGGGCTTGAAGGCAGCTGGCCTGCTGGCAGAGGCCGCCAGGACGCTCAGGCCCGCCGAGGTAGAGCGCTATCACTGCCTTGATACCCTGGAGGGTGGGCCGAAGCTGCCGCGGGTGGCCTATCTCTACATGCTGCTGAGTCAGGGGCTTTTGCATGATAGCTATGTCCTGGGCCGCAATGCCCGAGAGGGGTTGCCCTGTATCATCCCCCTGCCGCTGCTGATGGATGGGGCGATCACCTCAGGCAACTGCGTGAGCGCATGTGATAAAAATACCACCTATCACCACCAGAACAATCCGCTTGTTCGGGAACTCTACCAACATCACTTGCAGGAGCTGAACTTTGCGGGGGTGGTCCTGACCAACGAGCCGGTGCGCCTGGCTGCTAAAGAGGCCTCAGCCCGAAAGGCGGTTGAGCTGGTCAAGACACTCAAGGCCGATGCAGTCATCATCAGTAAAGAGGGGTTCGGCAATCCGGACACCGACCAGATGCTCTTGATCCGGGGCCTGGAAGAGGCGGGCGTCCTCACGGTGTCGATTACCGATGAATATGCCGGTGATAATGGCGCTTCCCAGTCCCTGGCAGACGCGACGCCCCAGGCCAGGGCCATGATTTCGGTGGGTAATGCCAACGAACGGATTCTCCTGCCTCCCATGGAACGGCTGCTTGGTCCACTTGAGGATCTGACCCGCCTGGCCGGTGCCTATCCGCACAGCCTGCACCAGGACGGCAGCCTGGAGGTGGAACTCCAGGCGATCATCGGTTCGACGAATCAACTCGGCTTTCACACCCTTCGCTGCAGAGAGGTCTAACCATGTCCACTTCATACAAGGTCGTTCACTGTCTCAATCAATTTTTTGGTGGCTTGGGGGGAGAGGAGCAGGCAGGCGCCGCCCCTACCCTGGTGCAAGGTCCCAAGGGGCCGGGCTTGCTCATTGAAAACAGTGTTCCGGGGCTCCGGGTGATGAGCACGCTTATCTTTGGCGATAATTATCTGGCCGAGAACACCGAAAAGGCGGTCCAGGAGATTCTGAACCTGCTGGCGCCCTGTTTTGAGGGGGATGACGCCGGCAGACCGGATCTCCTCCTGGCCGGTCCGGCCTTCAACGCCGGCCGTTACGGCATTGGTTGTGGGGCACTCTGTCAGGCGGTGCAGGAACGCTGGGGTATCCCGGCGGTCACCGCCATGTTTCCGGAAAACCCGGCAGTTGCGCTCTATCGAAAAACCGTTTTCATTGCCGAAACCAGTGACGACGTCAGGGGGATGGCAGAGGCGATCCAGCGGATGACCCCCCTGGGGTTGAAGCTGGTGCGCCGGGAGAGCTGTCTGCCGGAGGAGGATCACTATATTGCCCAGGGCCGCCGGAAGAATGTCCGTGCCGCTAAAACTGGGGCGCAACGAGCGCTGGAGATGCTGGTGCAACGCTTACAGGGTGAACCCTTTGAGAGCGAGTATCCCATGCCGGTCTTTGATCGGGTACGCCCGGCCCCGCCTGTTGCAGATATGCGCCGGGCCCGCCTGGCCCTGGTGACTTCCGGCGGCATCGTGCCGCGCGGTAACCCCGATAAGATAGAAGCCGCCAATGCCCAGCGTTTTGGCAGCTATCCCATCAAAAATCTGCAGAGGCTGAGCTCCCAGAGCCATCAAACAGTCCATGGGGGCTATGATCCCACCTGTGCCAATGGGGATCCAAATCGGGTGCTCCCCCTGGATGCGGTCCGCGAGTTGGAGTCAGAGGGGGCGATTGGCTCGCTCCATGACTGGTACTATGCGACGGTTGGTAATGCCACCTCGGTTGAAAGTGCCCAAAGGTATGGCCAGGCCATCGCTAAAATATTGCTGGCAGACGGGGTTCAGGCGGTACTCCTCACCTCCACCTGAGGAACCTGTACTCGTTGCGGGGCAACGATGGTAAAAGAGATAGAACGGGCGGGTATGACGGTGGTGCATGCATGTTCCATTGTCCCGATTTCCTTAACGGTCGGCGGAAACAGGATTGTCCCGACCATTGCCATTCCCCACCCCTTTGGCGACCCACATCTCGCTGGCCCGGAGGAAAAGGCGCTGAGGCGGAGCCTTGTGGAAAAGGCCCTACAAGCCTTGGAGACCCCCATTGGGGGGCAGACGGTCTTTGAGTAGAGCCCTGTTGAAGCCCCCTGGTCTCCAGGTAAGGGCAGCGCTTGTTTTTAAAAAACGGCCCGGTTACTCATGACGGGCCTGCTTCAGGATCTGGCAGATCTTTTCCCAAATCTCATCCTCGATCTCGAGTTCGTGCATGCCCATCTGTTCTTCCCAGACATGAGCCGGTATATGGTCCTTGAGTTCAAGGATATGATAACTCTTCAGCCCAAGGGCCACACCGGCCAGGGGACCGGCATAGCTGGGGTCGCCATCGTGAAAGGTGCGGGCCATGATCTCCACGGTGGCGGGCTGATTCAGGCCAAAAACCACGATCATATCCCGAGTGCCGTACTGTTCCACCAGTTTTTTTACCTCTTCCTGTTCTGCAAGACCTGCAGCGCCTGCCGAAGTTCAGACGAAACAGGCGGTATTCTCGTAGACGACTTCAGCTCCAGCCGCCTTGAGGCAGGCACTGGTGGCTGTGGCGCTGATCTCGTCCCGCTCGCCGAACACGATGGTTTTTTTTCCTGTTAACATGGGGTTCCCTCGTTTGTTCTTTGCTGGTTATGGGGGGATGGTGCACTGCCTTGGGCAGCAGAGCTGCGCTGTATTTAGAGCTGCCGGTTGCTCTGTTTCTCCAGGGGGCCGAGCTGCGGATTACGCTCGATAATAAATGATACCCCGTCAAAGAGGTCGGTACATCTGTTGAGGAAGATACTTGCCTTGGCCAGAAACATCGCCCGCTGGATCCGTTCCCCGCGGATGGCCTCGGTCGCATGGCCCAGATAGGGAACCGCAGAGGGGATGTGGCCCTGGGTGGGCGCAAAGCCGGGCATGCCGATGGTCTGGATCCAGCTGTTCATCTCTTTTTTTTCAAGGGCCTGGGAGAGCACGGCCATTGCGGCAATCTTGCGGTAATTTTTTTTGGCGACATCTCCTGATCCTGAACGTTCCATGATCTCGGGATTCTGGAGCTCGGGGGCAAATTTGTCGATATCCGTGAAATCGAGGCCCAGTCTGCTCAGGGGCTCCAGCAGATAGGAGCGATACACCGATTCCTCGGAGCCGCTTGCGCCAATGGGAACCTTGCCCACTGCCCCTGGTTCAAGCCGGATAATGGGACTGAGCCCGTCATCGGCTGTGACCAGAAAGGCCAGAGAGGCAAGGCAGTCGTCCAGGATGGGCATCTGCTCTGCGAGAAAGGCCTGAAACTTCATCCCGAGTTTGGCCAGAGAGCCACCGCCTACCACGACGATGCGCTCATGGAGGCCGGACTGCACCATGGCGCCTGCCAGGATCAGTGCTGAGGCAGGGGCGGCGCAAAAATTTTTGATATCAAGACCAGAGGCCTGGTTACAGCCGCACATCTGGCCAATGGCCTTGGCCATGCCCCCTCCCCCCCGCTGATAGCGGTCACCACAGGCCTCTTCCCCACAGCTGATCACAAAATCGACCTGGTTGGCGCTGATATCTTCCCGGTGCAGCAACCACTTGAGGGCCAGGGCGGCGGAGGCCTTGGTGGAGAGATTCTCCAGGAGATGGTGAGCGGCCAGATTTTCGTCATCCACTCCTTCGGCTCGTTGGTCCCGGTGAAACCAGCCGTAGCGCTCTTGCCGGTGGTATATCGGCAGAGAGGTGGGGTGTGGGGTGGACAAAGGTGAGTGTGCAGGCTGGGGGGGCGGTGGAGACGGGCTGGTATCGGCACCAAAGAGCGGATGGCTTGCCAAGCGCTGCTCCAATCGTACCCTGTACAGCTCGTCTGGCTGAAAGAGCGGCGGCTTGAGGACATCGGCGACGTTGAGGAGGGCAAGGAAGAGCTCCTGGTCTGCGATCTCCCCAAATCTGCCGATTCCCTCTGGTTCACCTCCTCCAGGGCCGCCCCTGGATTGAAACCAGGGACGCGGGATCTTTGCCAACTCTTCCGGAGTAAGGTTTCCCACAAAGGTCTGATTGGGGGGATAGCAGACCGCCTCCGGGTACGAGCGGAGAGATCGGCTGATTTTTTCCTCAAGGCCCTGGTCGCGGGCAATGTCCCGTCGCGGTTTAGAGCCGTAACGAACCAGGTCCGGGACCTGGGCTAAACAGTAGGAGAAATTTTTAATGACCGGATGTGTTCCCATGGGTTTTCCTCCCCTCTTGATCATAGTAAATTTTCCACGATTATCGGGGAGGATGTCAATGGAAAACCTTACGAGTCTGCTGATGAGCAGCCCTGTCAGGGCGGAGCGGGCCGGAAGAGGGCCCCAGGGATAAGCTGGTGGTCAGTTGAAGATGTGTCCGGGATGTTGAGTTCGGGGTGAGGTCGGCTGTGGGGGAGCCGGAGGACAGGGCATGGCTCGATCTTGCGGTGACAGGCTGGAGTGGTGCAGCTCTTTCCGGTCGACCACGGCGGGCCAGGTGCAGTCTTGACCTGTGGGCGCGGTGGCAGGGGATCTTGGGGGAGAGCCCGGTGCCGATGATGAAGATCGGCTGAAGATCGGGTGAGAAGGGCCAACGAAAAAGGGCTGTAATCGTATCGATTACAGCCCTTGTCGTTTCTGGTGCCGAAGGGGAGAGTCGAACTCCCACGAGCGTACGCCCACTAGACCCTGAACCTAGCGCGTCTACCAATTCCGCCACTTCGGCAATGCGAGGGCCAATATGCACCAAGACGCGCTCTGTGTCAAGTGTTGATGCAGTGAATAACGAAAAGTTTGCAGGTTCAAGCCTTCATAGGAAAAAAAGCCGTAGGCTGGTTATGAGCGAGTGGCTGCAGCGGCGGGCTCTGCCGGGAGCAGTCAGAGAGGAAGAGCCGCCGGGAAGGGGCCGGCGAGGGGGGCAGCAAGAGGTCGGCAAAGGGTAGGCAAGAGGCCGAAGAGAAGAACCAACGAAAAAGGGCTGTAATCGTATCGATTACAGCCCTTGTCGTTTCTGGTGCCGAAGGGGAGAGTCGAACTCCCACGAGCGTACGCCCACTAGACCCTGAACCTAGCGCGTCTACCAATTCCGCCACTTCGGCAATGCGAGGGCCAATATGCACCAAGACGCGTTTTGTGTCAAGTGTTCTTTGTCGGGCAGAGTGCTTTTTTTGGGGGAGGCAGCAGTGATGCCGGCTGGAGAGTGAACGGGGTACGTGGTTGATCCCTCTGGATCTTGCTCCTGAGAGTAATCCAGGTCAAGGCGCCTCCACCCCTTGGGCGGGTTCCCCGGAGCCGGGAAGAGACGCTGGCCACATGAACCAATTGCGTGTTTGGCTGATATGGGGTACAACAGCCTATTTTTTCTCTGTGTCGCATTTTTCAAGCGGAGCCGAAAAAGAGTTGCCCAGAGTATTGCAACCGGGGTGAAGGGATCTTACTGTATACACAGTTTGTCTTCCTGGCCGGAATAAAACACCTGTCAGCAGAAGAGCCCAGCCCCCTTCTTTGATGAGCCCCTTCATGACTGTGAAGGTGGAGTCTATGGACATTTACAGCGACCTCAACGAAATCCGATCCCCATTCCCCGCCGCCCATGTGACCATCGGCAACTTTGACGGGGTCCACCTGGGCCATAAGATGCTGTTTGACACCGTGGTGCGACGCGCCCGGGAGCAGGGCGGCACCAGTGTTGCCGTCACCTTTGATCCCCACCCCCTCAAGGTGCTCAGTCCCGGGGGGATCCGTTTGATCTCCACCACGCCCCAAAAGATTGAGCTGATTGCCCAGGCCGGTCTGGACGCGCTGGTGGTCATTCCCTTTACCCCGGCAGTGGCAGCGACCCCAGCCCTGGATTTTGTCAACCAGGTCCTGGTGGACCGGATCGGGATGAAGGATCTGGTGGTGGGTTATGACTATGCCCTGGGCAAGGGACGCCAGGGAAATATTGATTTTCTCAAAGAGCAGGGTGATGCCAGGGGGTTTCCAGTGACGGTGGTTGAGGCGCAGTTTATCGAGGGTGAGATCGTCTCCAGTACCAGGATTCGGGAGTTGGTCATGGCCGGGAGGATGCGGGATGTGCGTAAGCTCCTGGGGCGTTTTTATCAGATTCGCGGCATCGTCGAGCCCGGGCAGCAACGGGGGCGGACCTTGGGGTTTCCCACGGCCAACCTCTGTATCTCAGAGGAGGACCTCTGTCCCAAGACCGGGGTCTATGTCACCCAGGTCAGCTATGACGGCAAACAGTATGGCGGGGTCTCCAATATCGGCTATAATCCGACCTTCGGGATGCAGAAACTGGTCGCTGAAACCCATATTTTCGACTTTAATGCCGATATCTATGGCCGGCCACTGAAGATCGATCTGCTCAGGCACCTCCGGACAGAGATTGCCTTTGACGGTCCCGAGGCCCTGGTGCGTCAGATCGGCAAAGATATAGCCGTGGCCCACAAGGTCTTGGCCAAGGCCCGGAAGAAGAAACTGATTGCCCATCAGCGTTGAGCGGCCCGGGCCGCTCCCTGGACCGCCCACTGAGGGCGGGCTCGGGTACTGTTTATCCCCCCAAGAGTCCATCGGCCCGGGCAGGGCAGAGGCAGAGAAGCAGCCGGTCGGAAAAATATTGGCCTGGATCTGCTTGCTTCCTTGGGGTTTATGCCTATAATATTTGCTGTTTTGTTGGAGTTCCACACTATAGAGAAGACGAATCGATCTTGGTTGAAGAGATTATATAAACTGGATAACAAAGGGTTTTTTTATGTCTGATGAGCAGAAAACCACTGATCTGCCTACGGTGATCAGCGACTTGGAAAAGGTAGTAAAGGAAAAGCCGGATAACGTCGTGGCCAGGCATCACCTGGGGTTGGTCTACCGGCAGGCCGGTCGGGTCGAAGAGGCGATCACCCAGCTGGAAAAAGCCATTGAGCTGGATGACCAGTCCATGGAGAGCATGATCAACCTGGGGGCGATTCATTTTGATCTGGGGGATACCGAGAAGGCGCTCAAACTCAACGAGCAGGCCCTGGCGATCTCGCCCAAGATGGCCGAGGCCCATGTCAATATCGGCCTGATCCGTCAGCACCAGAATCGGGTGGCCGATGCCATCGAGAGCTATTCCACGGCCATCCAGATTGATCCCAAGCTGCTCACCGCCTGGATCAATCTCACCTCTGCCTACACCATGAATGAAGAGGATGCCAAGGCCGTGGAGGCAGCCCGTGAGGCCGTCACCCTGGAGCCTGATTCCGCTATGGCCCGTAATAACCTGGCCGTGGCCCTCTACTTTAAAGGCGATTTCGCCGAATCCAAGCAGAACCTGGAAAAGGCCAAAGAGCTCGGCTACTCTGTTGATCCGCGTTTCATCGATGCCTTGAACGAAAAGTTGGGTTAAGCGCCATGGCCAGTAAAGCTGAAGCCACCTTGAAACCGTGGTGCCCCTTCTGCGGCATGGACATCGGTCGACCCAGCGATGCCATGGTGCGGAAGATGACCGAGTTTCCCATGGGGCGGTGTGAGTGTGGCGCGGTCTATGTAGCCGACGCCACCGGTCACAACGTCGGGGCAGCCATGGTGGAGTGTCTGGTCAACGCCTGTCACGATGAGTGGGATCTTGCCTGGGAACTCCTCCCAGAGGAAGACTACCTCACCGGACGGCTGGAAGACTATGATGACGTCACCCACCAGGTCATCCCCAAGCGAAACCTGGATGGCCGTGCCGTGCGGGGGGTGCTCTTCTTTGTCCGTCTCCACAAGGGGATGGCCGAGATCGTAGAGCGGTATCAGAACAATCAACAGCAACGGGTTCCCTCCGAGGGAGCTGCAGCCCAGGGAGGCGCAGCAGGCCCTGAGATTGAGCCTGAGCGTGATCCCAAACGGGAGAAGAAACGGGCCAGCAAGAAACTGGTCAAGGAGCTGGTGCTCCAGGATGACCTGGATGCGCTGGTAGATCTCTGCTTTGATGATAAACGCACCCTCCGCTTCCTCCAGCGCCTGCTCTATGAGCCTGAGACGGCCATGCGTTACCGGGTGGCCTGGACCACCGGCCTGGTCTGTGCCCGGATCTCCACCCGTGAGCCTGCGCCGGTGGCTGATCTGCTCCACCGGCTCTTTGAGTCCTGTTCCGATTCGGCATCCACCTCCTGGGGCATGGTCGAGGCCATTGGTGCCATCATCGCCTGCAGGCCAGATATCTACGGCGCCTTTACCCGTCACCTCTACAACTATTTAGACGATCCCGCCACCTGTGCCGCCGTACTCTGGGGCATGGGGGAGATAGCCGTTACCCGGCCGGATCTTATCAGGAAAACACCTTTTTATTCACTCTTTGACCTGCTCAGCCACGAACAGGCAGAGGTTCGGGCCCTGGTAGCCCGGATGCTCGGTCGGATCAGGGCCAGCGAGGCCGGCTTTCAGCTGCTTCCGCTGCAACAGGATGAGAACAGGGTGACCATCTTTGATCAGGGCTCACCCCTGGAAACCACGGTTGGTGCAGTGGCGCAAAGAGCGATAGAAGAAATTCATAAGGGAGAACAAGATGGTCAGTGATACCATTCAGCCCATGCAGTCCATTCAGCCCATGCAATCCTCCGAGCCGATGTGTGAGGGGCAAAACCTCGGGGACCCTAATGATCCCGCCAAGATGGATTACATGGCAGGGCGCAAGCATTTCACCGCAGGGGACTATACCCAGGCGATTATCAACTTTCATAACGCCCTCCTGGGCTTTGAGGAAAAGAATGATCGCCAGGGCATTGCCAATGCCTCGGACCGCCTGGGTGATACCTGCGTGGCCAGGGAAGAGTATTCCATGGCGATCAGCCACTACCAGCGGGCGGCCAGCATCTGTGAGGAAGAGGATGATACCTTTTCCGTGGTCGGCCTGAACAAGAAGATTGCCACCAGCTACCGTAAGATGGGCGAGTTGGATAAGGCCCTGGAAATGATGATGGATCTGGTCGACCACTACCGGGTGGTGAATAATCCCAGGGGTGTGGTGGAGGTGCTGGAGGCCATTGGAGAGGTCTACCAGGAGAGCGGTGCCCTTGAGAAGGCCGCAGACAGCTTCCGAACCGTTTCCAGTATCCATGCCAACTTCAAGCACGATCGTCTGGCCCAAGAGTTTGCCCGACGCGCCGAGGAGCTGGAAAAAGGGGCCTAAATGTTTACCGGCATAATTCAAGGATTAGGGACGGTGGTGGAGAAACGTGCCGCCGGCGGGGGCATGGTCTTTGGGCTGGAGTCTGACTTTGCCATCAGCGATCCCAAAGAGGGAGAGTCCATCGCCACCAACGGCGTTTGTCTTACCGCCCGCAACTTTTCAGGTAATCGTTTTCTGGTGGATGTCTCGCCGGAGAGCCTCTCCCGTACCGGTCTGGGCCGGCTTAAGCTGGGTTCCAGGGTGAACCTGGAGCGCGCCCTGCGGCTCAGTGACCGCCTGGGCGGGCACATCGTCTCCGGCCATGTCGACGGCCTGGGCATGGTGGAGGAACGTCGGGAAAGCGGAGATTTTACCCTGTTTCACTTTTCCTTGGACCCGAGTTTAATAAAATATGTTATTGAGAAGGGGTCCATAACCATCAACGGCATCAGTCTCACCGTTAACAGCTGCCAGGAGAACCGGTTCGCTGTTTCCATTATTCCCCATACCCTGGCGGTCACCACCCTGGGGGAGCTGAAGCAGGGGGATCGGGTGAATATCGAGGTGGATATCATCGGCAAGTATGTGGAAAAGCTGCTTGGCGGTCATGGCGGGCCCAGGGAGGCGAGCAGTAAGATCAGCCCCTCCTTTCTCGCCGAACATGGATTTTTATAAACAAGCGGTGGCCCCAGCGGTCATTATCTGATGAGTAACAGGGAAGCTCAGGTTGATTCCCGAAAGAGGGTGTGAGATGGCTGTCAGTTCAATAGAAGAAGTAGTAGAGGATATCAAAGCCGGAAAAATGGTGATCCTGGTTGATGATGAAGACCGGGAGAATGAAGGTGACCTGTGTATGGCCGCAGAGGCGGTCACTCCCGAGGCCATCAACTTCATGGCCACCCATGGCCGGGGGCTGATCTGTCTGGCGATGAGCCCGGAGATCATCGAGCAGCTCGGCCTGCCCATGATGGTCCCCAACAACCAGTCCCCCTATGGTACCGGCTTCACCATCAGTATCGAAGCCCGGACCGGGGTGAGCACCGGCATCTCAGCGGCCGACCGGGCCCGAACCATTGAGGCGGCGGTGGACCCCAATGCGGCGCCCCGGGATATCATCAGCCCTGGCCATATCTTCCCCCTGCGCGCCCGTGAAGGCGGGGTGCTGGTGCGGACGGGTCAGACCGAGGGATCGGTTGACCTGGCCCGGATTGCCGGGATGCGCAACGCCGGGATCATCTGTGAGATCATGAATGAAGACGGGACCATGGCCCGGATGCCCGATCTGGAGATCTTTGCCCGGGAGCATGGGATCAAGATTGCCACCATCGCCGACCTGGTCGCCTATCGGCTGCGCAAGGACCGGCTGGTTGAGCGTGCCGCAGAGGCGCGTCTCCCCACCACCCATGCCGGTCAGTTTCGGGTGATCGCCTATACCAACCAGGTCGACGGTTTTGAGCATGTGGCCCTGGTCATGGGGGATGTGGATACCGAAGAGCCGGTCATGGTCCGGGTTCATTCCGAGTGCCTTACCGGTGATGTCTTCGGCTCTGCCCGCTGCGATTGTGGCCCCCAGCTCCATGCGGCCATGCGCATGGTCGAACAGGAGGGGCGCGGAGTGGTGCTCTATATGCGCCAGGAGGGCCGGGGGATCGGCTTGGTCAACAAGCTCAAGGCCTATGAACTCCAGGACTGTGACGGCCTGGACACGGTCGAGGCCAACACCAGGCTGGGATTCAAACCTGACCTGCGTGACTATGGGGTCGGTGCCCAGATCCTCCGCGATCTCGGGATCCGCCAGATGCGGCTTTTGACCAACAATCCCAAGAAGATTATCGGCCTGGAAGGCTACGGCCTGAAGGTGAGCGACCGTCTGCCCATCGAGATCCCGGGAGAGAAGGACAATCAGCGCTATTTGCGGACAAAACGCGATAAGATGGGCCACATTCTTGAGTTGTATGGAGAGCTGCCCATCGGTTATGTCTCCAATGAGCCCTGAATTCAACGATATATCCATTATTGCAAAGAGATAGGAAAGAGTTATGGCAAATTATTTTGAGGGAAACCTCCAGGGAACCGGGCGCAAGATCGGCATTGTGGTGGCACGGTTCAACTCATTTATCTGCGAAAAACTGCTGGAAGGGGCTCTGGACAGCCTGGTGCGTTCCGGGGTCAACAGCGATGACGTCGACGTGGCCCGGGTACCCGGCGCCTTTGAGATTCCGCTGGCAACCCAGAGGATGGCCAAGTCCGGCAGGTATGATGCCGTGATCTGCATCGGTGCGGTCATCCGTGGGGCGACCCCCCACTTTGACTTTGTTGCCGGCGAGGTGGCCAAGGGCTCGG
This sequence comes from Desulfogranum mediterraneum DSM 13871, assembly GCF_000429965.1. Classification (GTDB taxonomy): domain Bacteria; phylum Desulfobacterota; class Desulfobulbia; order Desulfobulbales; family Desulfobulbaceae; genus Desulfogranum; species Desulfogranum mediterraneum. The sequence continues at coordinate 84,217 of NZ_KE387004.1, read as the reverse complement.
CCCAGGTGATGCTGGATACCGGGGTGCCCATCCTCTTCGGGGTCCTGACCACCGAGACCATTGAACAGGCCATCGAACGGGCCGGAACCAAGGCCGGAAACAAGGGCTCGGATGTTGCCGTGGCAGCGCTGGAGATGGTCAACCTGCTCGAGCAGGTAGGCTGAGCCGCTCTTCCCGGGCGGCCCATGCCCTCCCGGCGGAGCAAGAGGGCGCAACAGCAGTGGGGCAGGGAGAAGATCTCTGCCCCACTGCTTTTTTATTCAACCATACAGGTATAAGCGAACAATGGGATTACGGCGTAAATCACGGGAATTGGCCCTCCAGTTTCTCTTTAGTCACGACTTTCAGGAACGCTCCTGTGACCAGGAACCGGTCGCCCGGGAGTTGGAGGTCTTCTGTCAGACCTTTGATGCCGGCAAGAAGGCCCTCGCCTATGGAGAGGAGCTGGTCTTCGGGCTCTGTGAGCATCGAGAGGCGATAGATGCGCTCCTGGCCGAGCACTCTCACAACTGGCGGGTGGAGCGGATGTCCCTGGTGGATCGCAACGTGCTCAGGATCGCGGTCTATGAGATGCAGTACCGCGACGATGTGCCTGTTCAGGTGGCCATCAATGAGGCCCTGGAGATAGCCAAGCGCTACTCTGTGCGGGAATCGGTTTCCTTTATCAACGGTATCCTCGATTCGGTTCAGGCCGGCCTCTCAACTCGGGGATGAGCGCTTCCGCCATCCCTCTTCAAACCCTTTCTCCATTTTCTCCTGCCCCTCTCTTTCCTGCGTAAAATCACCGGCTCTGCCGGCAGTGCCCACTGCCGGCTGCCTGGGGTCCCTTTGATTTTTACTGATAAATAGTGTAGATGAACCAGCAGAGGCCCCCTGGCCACTGCTGGTCTCAGCTGTCGCCTGTTGGGGGGAGGAACCATCGAAGCCCGCTTGCTTCGGTGCCATCGGACGGCTTGGACGTCCTAAGAAAAAAGGGGATCAGGAAGGAATGGCGCGTCGTACAAACAAAGAACCTTGGCTGCTCAAGGAAACCGTAACCCTGCTGGTACTCTTTCTGGCGGTCTTTCTCCTGCTCTGTCTGCTCAGCTACCTCCTGCCTCTCTATCAGGGGGGCGCAACCCTGCAGGAACCTGCGGCCAACTGGTGCGGCGCATTTGGCTTCTTTGTTGCGCACTACCTCATATCCCTGATCGGTCTTGCCGCCTTTTTTCCGGTGGTGATTCTGATCTATGTGGGCTGGGCCTTTTTCCAGGGCCGGGCCGATATCCAGCGTCTGCCCTTTATCGTTGCCGGCATCACCGGTATCCTCTTCTCCTCTGCAGGGCTTCTGGGGCAACAGAGCACCAGCATGGTGGCAGGGCAGTACATCCTCCCCGGAGGTTACATCGGTGCCTTCCTCTGGACCGTGTTGAACACCGTTCTGGGCAAGATCGGTTCCACCCTGGTCCTGACCATGGTGCTGGTCCTGGCCATGATGGCGGCGGTACGTTTTTCGCTGTTGGCCACCATGGGCTGGAGCTGGCAATGGTTGCTGAGGGGGGTGGTTCTGCTTGGGCGTCTGCCTAAACCGGGTCCGGTGATCAAGGGGGCTGGTGCCGAGCCAGGCCTGAAAAAGGCTCCACCCCAGGCCCTGGAACCCGAGCCAAAACCGGTGCTGCCGCCACCGGCAGTGCATGAGCCGGTGGTCTGGGAGGCACCTGAGCAGGAGGTCGAGGAGCAGTTCAGTCCAAAACCATTGAAACGTGGGGTCTATCGTCTGCCCAACCTGAACCTCTTGGATCAATCCACCCAGGATGAGGTCAAGGTCAGCCGGGAACACTATCTGGAAACCAGCAAGATCCTGGCTGCCAAACTCGAAGACTTTGGAGTGGAGGGCGGGGTGGTCGGGATTTCACCGGGTCCGGTGGTCACCACCTACGAGTATACCCCGGCCCCTGGGGTGAAGATCAATAAGATCGTCTCCCTGGCCGATGACCTGGCCATGGTGCTCAAGGTGGATCGGGTCAGGGTGGTGGGCTCCATCCCGGGGAAGGCGGCCATCGGCATCGAGATTCCCAACCCGGTGCGTAAGATGGTCTTTCTCAGGGACATCCTCCTCTCCAGGGAGTACCGGGAGTCGGCCTCCATGCTCAGCCTGGCCCTGGGCTTTGACGTCATCGGCCGGCCCATCATCGCCGATCTGGCCCGGATGCCCCACCTGCTCATTGCCGGCGCCACCGGCGCCGGGAAGTCGGTGGCCATTAACGCCTTTATCGCCTCCATCCTCTTCAAGGCCGCCCCCGAAGACGTCCGCCTCCTGATGATCGATCCCAAGCGGATCGAGCTCTCGGTCTATGATGATATCCCCCATCTGCTCCATCCGGTGGTGGTGGAGGCCAAGGTGGCCTCCAGGGCCCTGATCTGGGCGGTACGGGAGATGGAACGCAGGTACCGCCTGCTCGAAGAGCTACGGGTCAAGTCCTTTACCTCCTACAACCAGGTGGCTGAAGAGAAGTTGCCCTTTATCGTCATCATCGTCGATGAGCTGGCAGACCTGATGATGGTCGCCTCCAAGGATGTCGAGACCTCCATCGCCCGGCTGGCCCAGATGGCCAGAGCCGCGGGGATGCATATTGTCCTGGCAACCCAGCGGCCCTCGGTGGATGTGCTCACCGGCCTGATCAAGGCCAACTTCCCGACCAGGATCTCCTTCAAGGTATCTTCCAAGGTGGATTCCCGTACGGTCCTGGACGGCTCAGGGGCCGAGCATCTCCTCGGCATGGGGGACATGCTCTTTCTGCCGCCGGGGGCGGCCAAACTGCAACGAATCCATGGCGCCTTTATCTCCGAGCAGGAGACCGAACGGATCATCAGTTTCCTCAAGGAGCAGGGGCCTGCGGAGTATGATGAGTCGGTGCTCCAGGGGGTGGAAGAAGAACCGGAAGAGGGAGGCGATGGGGTGGCTGAGCATGATGAGAAGTATGATGAGGCCGTGGCCGTGGTCACAGAGACCGGCCAGGCTTCCATCTCCATGGTCCAGCGTCGCCTGCGGGTCGGCTATAACCGGGCCGCCAGGATGATCGAGACCATGGAACGGGAGGGGGTCGTCGGTCCGGCAGACGGATCACGCCCCAGGGAGGTCTTGGTTCGGGGGGGCTACGAGGGCTGATTGGAGGGTGCTCTTCCGCGACCGGCCCAGCTCTGGAGAAGGCCAACTTTATGGCCGACAGGGAGTGTGGTCAGCACCGGGCTAGATTTTTTTTTGGGCACGGTTTTCAAGGGAGGAAAGGCAAAATATAGCCTTCTGGAGCCTATATACATTCTCCTGATGGTTTTTATAAGTTTTCCTGGACAGCCTTGTTTTGTCGATTTTTCTTGACAATGACCAGGCAACAAATTAAAAGTTGATCTCACCATAATGAGTGGCTGTTCATTTTTTACTCAGAGAGATTACGTCTTTATAGTGAAGTAAAATTAACATGTTGCTGGTTGCGGGTTGCGGTGAAAAATAGATGATCGTCAAGTAGTACCAATCTGTTTTTCTTCGAAATATCAAGCTAGAGGTTATTGGTACCCACAACGGGCGCCATAAAGGAAAAATCAAGTGAGGAGGTAGTTTAATGCCAAGTTACGTAGATCCTTCAAAGTGTGATGGCTGCAAGGGCGGCGACAAGACTGCCTGCATGTACATCTGTCCTAACGACCTGATGGTTCTCAATATTGAGGAGATGAAGGCGTACAATCAGGAGCCCGATGCATGCTGGGAGTGTTACTCTTGTGTTAAGATTTGTCCGCAGGGCGCGATCTTTGTCCGTGGTTACGATGACTTCGTACCGCTGGGAGGCCAGGTTCATCCTATGCGGTCTTCTGACTCCATCATGTGGACTGTAAAATTCCGTAATGGCAATATCAAGCGCTTCAAGTTCCCCATCCGGACAACTGCTGAGGGTGCTGCCAACGAATATCCCGGCGAGACAGGTGCAAACCTCGATGACGAGTGTCTGCTGCTCGAGAGCGATCTGCCTACACCTACCAAACTGGCTTAAGTTCAGGCTTGGTATTAGGGATTAACTAATTATTCTATTCTAGATTAAATATTGGGAGATAGGAATATGGCATTACCAAATAAGCCGCAGGGCGAGCTCGCTGCTGTAGTAGATCCGGAAATCGTAGAACACAGCTGTGACGTGCTGATCGTTGGTGGCGGTATGGCTGCCTGTGGTACCGCTTTTGAAATCGGCAAATGGGCCCCCGAAGGACTGAAGATCATCCTCGTCGATAAGGCCTCCCTGGAGCGCTCCGGTGCTGTTGCTCAGGGTCTGTCCGCAATCAACACCTACATCGGTGAGAACGCCATCGAAGATTACGTCAAGATGGTACGTAATGACCTGATGGGCGTTGTTCGTGAGGACCTCATCTACGACCTCGGTCGTCACGTTGATGAGTCTGTTAAGCTGTTCGAAGAGTGGGGCCTGCCCGTTTGGAAGAAGAACGCCGAAGGCGAGAACCTCGATGGTGCCAAGCCTGCCCCGACCCTGCGTGAAGGTGGAACCCCTGTACGTACCGGTAAATGGCAGATCATGATCAACGGTGAGTCCTACAAGTGTATCGTTGCTGAGCCTGCCAAGAAGGCCCTGGGCGAAGACAACATCCACGAGCGTGTCTTCATCGTTAAGATGCTGCTGGACAAAAACAAAGAGAACACCATCGCCGGTGCTGTAGGTTTCTCTACCCGTGAAAACAAAGTTCACGTCTACACCTGTAAAACCGCAATGGTAGCCTGTGGTGGCGCTGTTAACATCTTCCGTCCCCGCTCCACCGGTGAAGGTAAAGGTCGTGCCTGGTACCCCGTATGGAACGCCGGCTCCACCTACACCATGTGTGCTCAGGTTGGTGCCACCCTGACCATGATGGAAAACCGTTTCACCCCTGCCCGTTTCAAAGATGGTTACGGTCCGGTTGGTGCTTGGTTCCTGCTGTTCAAGGCTAAGGTACAGAACGGCCTGGGTGAGTTCTACGCCAACACCGATGCAGTCAAGGACGAACTCGAGAAGTTCATGCCTTATGGTGCCTCCGCAGTTACTCCTACCTGTCTGCGTAACCACCTGATGATCAACGAGCTCAAAGAAGGTCGCGGCCCGATCTACATGGCCACCGACGTTGCTCTGAACGCCTTCCTTGATGATCAGCGCGCTGCTGGTAAAGACGAGAAAGCGGTTAAGAAGTTCTGGAAACACCTCGAGTCCGAGGCCTGGGAAGACTTCCTGGATATGTCCGTTGGCCAGGCCGGCCTCTGGGCTGGTATGAACGTTGAGCCTGAGAAGGTAGGCTCTGAGATCATGCCGACCGAACCCTACATGCTCGGATCTCACTCCGGTTGTTGTGGTATCTGGACCTCTGGTCCGGAAGAAGATTGGGTACCGACTGTAGATGGTCCCCGTTCTCACCAGTACAAGTGGGGCTACAACCGTATGACCACCGTTAACGGTCTGTTCACCGCTGGTGATGGTGTTGGCGCTTCCGGTCATAAGTTCTCCTCCGGATCCCATGCAGAGGGTCGTATCTGTGCCAAGCAGATGGTCAAGTACTGTCGCGACAACGCTGACTTCGCTCCGGAGATCGCCCAGACTCCTCAGGAGCTGGCTGACGAGATCTACGCACCGGTTAAGCTCTATCATGAGCACCAGGGTGCTTCCACCGCAGAAAACGTTAACCCCAATTACGTTAAGCCTGCCGGTATGATGATGCGTCTGATGAAGGCCACCGATGAGTATGGTGGTGGTGTTGCTACCTACTACATGACCTCCGGTAAACTGCTCAACATCTGCCTGGATCTCCTCGAGATGCTGCGTGAAGATGCTGCCAAGATGGCTGCCGGCGACCTGCATGAACTGATGCGCGCCTGGGAAAACTATCACCGCATCTGGTGTGTAGAGACCCACATCCGTCACATTGAGTTCCGTAAGGAATCCCGTTACCCAGGATTCTACTACCGCTCTGACTTCCCAACCTGTGATGACGAGAACTGGAAGGCTTTCGTTAACTCCACTTACGATCCTAAGAGCCAGGAGTGGAAGTGTGAGAAGGTTGAGTGCATCAACATCATCGAGACCGATCCCTGGATCTAGTTCCAAGTCTGTCTTGATCGTGTGACATAGAAATCTCCAGACTCCTTAGGGGGTCTGGAGATTTTTTATATCCACCTGATTTTTTTTTGTTTGAGTTGATACAGAAGATAGGGTAATCCTTCTCTTCGGATCAATTGAACCAGAAAACACCTTTCATTAATATTAGAAGTTATGGAGGTTTGGTATGAGTAATACTGCAGGAAATGGTGCAGTACTGGTTGTCGGCGGAGGGATCAGCGGCCTCACTGCTGCCCTGGAAGCTGCGGAAGTGGGCAACGACGTTTTTGTCATCGATAAAAACCCGTACTTTGGTGGTCGGGTAGCCCAGCTGAATCAATATTTTCCCAAGCTCTGTCCCCCGACCTGCGGCCTGGAAATCAACTTCAAACGGCTCAAGGACAACCGTAAGATCAGAAGCTACAGCATGACCACGGTCAAGTCCGTCTCCGGCGGCCCAGGCAACTTCACGGTGGAACTGGAGACCGCGCCCCGTTTCGTCAACTCCAACTGTACCGCCTGTGGCGACTGTGCAGCAGCCTGTACCGACGAGATCGACGACCCCTTTAACTTCGGTATGCGCAAGATCAAGGCCGCCTACCTGCCCCATGAGATGGCCTTTCCCAGGCGTTTTGTCCTGGCCAAAGATGCCTGCTCCGACGAGTGTCTGGCAGCGGTGAAGGCGTCCTGTAAGTATAACGCCATCGATACCGAGATGCAGACCGAGACCTTCACCCTCCAGGTCAGCTCCATCATCTGGTCCACCGGCTGGAATCCCTATGAGGCCGAGAAGATCGACAACCTGAAGTTCAACTCCTCTCCTGCCATCATCACCAACATGATGATGGAGCGTCTTGCCGCCGATAACGGCCCCACAGCCGGCAAGATCCTCCGTCCCGGCGATGATAAGGAACCCGAGTCCTTTGCCTTTGTTCAGTGTGCCGGCTCCCGTGACGAGAATCACATGGAACACTGCTCCTACATCTGCTGCATGGCCACCTTCAAGCAGATCTCCTATATCCGTGAGCAGTACCCGGAAGCCAAGATCTATGTCTTCTATATCGATCTGCGCACCCCGGGCAAGTACGAGAGCTTCCGCGAGAAGTTCACCGCCGACGAAAACACCACCTTCATCAAGGGTAAGGTCGCCGACATCATCGCCGAGGGCGACGGTGGGGTTACGGTCGTTGCCGAAGACACCCTCTCTGCGAAGAAGATCCAGCAGAAGGTTGATATGTGTGTGCTGGCCACCGGCATGAAGCCTGCCATGGAGCAGGGAGAGCAACTCGGCCTGACTGTGGATGGTAATGGATTTATCGTTTCCGAGCCAGAAAAGGGTATGATCTCTGCCGGTTGTGCTAAGGCTGCTGTCGATGTCTACTCAAGCGGCCAGTCTTCCACTGCAGCGGCTCTTAAAGCAATTCAGATTGGACGCTAGGAGGAGAGACAATGGATAAAGTATATGGTGCATATCTTTGTACTGGCTGTGGCATAGGTGATGTTCTCGATGTGGATGGGCTGAAAGGTGCGGCCTCTGAGACCGGCATCGAGATGAAGGAACACGACTGTCTCTGCGGAGCTGCAGGGCGTGCCTTTATCGAGCAGGACATTGCCGATAACGGGGTGAACACCGTTGTGGTCTGTGCCTGTTCTCCGCGGGTGATGCAGGAGGAGTTCAACTTCGGTGAGTCCACCATCACCGTCCGCGGCAACCTGCGTGAGCACGTGGCCTGGACCGTGGCCGAGCCTGCCGAGGGTGAAGAGGCCTCTGAAGAGACCGATGAGTTCATCCAGGAGATGGGTGAAGATTACGTCCGCATGGCCGTTACCCGCGCCCAGAAGACCGAGATGCCTGAGCCCTACCAGATGGAGACCCTGCACAGGGAGATCCTGGTCATGGGTGGCGGTATCGCCGGACTGACCGCGGCCGGTGAGGCTGCCAAGGCCGGATATAAGGTGACCATCGTCGAGAAGGAAGCAGTGCTCGGCGGCAAGGCCCTGGGCTGGCGGAAGATGTTCCCCACCAGCTACCCCTACAACGCCCTGGAAGAGCCCAACATCGAGCAGATGGTGGCCGAGGTCCAGGCCAACGCCAACATCACCGTCCGTACCGGTGCCGAGGTTGCCCGGGTTGCCGGCGCTCCCGGTGCCTTCAACGTTACCATCAAGGAGGCCGGGGTGGCCTCTGAGTGGGATGCCCCTGCCAAGGTCACCGTTGACGAGCAGGAGAAGATCGACAAGGGAGAGCTGGAAGATCCCAACGCAGGGATGATCAAGTACACCGAGCTCAACCCCGACGGTCAGATGTTCGGTGCCGTGGTCCTGGCCACCGGCTGGAAACCCGCCGATGTCTCCGAGTTTGAGCACCTGGGCTATGGCCAGGTCCAAAACGTGGTCACCAACGCCGAGTTCGAACGGCTGGCCAAACAGGGCAAGGTTCCTGCAAAGGTCGCCTTTGTCCTCAGCCCCGGTGCCAAGGAGAGCGATAAGGACTTCCCCTTCTGCAACTCCGTCACCTCCATGGTTGCCCTGAAGCAGGCCAACTACGTGGTGGAGGATAACCCAGAGACCGGTCAGGCCTTCATCCTCTATCAGCACATGCGTACCCCGGGTAATGCCGAGCTGTTCTACAAGGGTATGCAGGCCAAGGACGGGGTCTTCATGACCAAGGCTGCCGTGACCAAGGTCGAGGCCAACGGTTCCGGCCTGGCCGTGACCGCCGAAGACAGCCTCCTGGGTGAGGACCTGGTCATCGATGTGGATATGGTCGTCCTTGCCGCCGGCATGGAGCCCACCACCGCCGAAGAGCCGATGATCAACCTGGCCTACCGTCAGGGACCGGCCTTCCTGGATCTGGACCTGTTTGACGGTTATGCCGACTCCCACTTCATCTGTTTCCCCTACGAGACCCGTCGTACCGGTGTCTACACCTGCGGCGGCGTGCGCAAGGCAGAGACCATGGAAGAGACCATGGACGATGCCACCGGCGCCGCCCTCAAGGCGATCCAGTGTATCGAGTCTGCCAACCGCGGAGTCTCTGTCCATCCCCGTTCCGGTGATCAGACCTACCCTGACTTCTTCATGTCCCGCTGTACCCAGTGTAAGCGGTGTACCGAGGAGTGTCCTTTCGGCGCCCTGGATGATGATGAGAAGGGTACCCCGCTGCCCAATCCGACCCGCTGTCGCCGCTGTGGTACCTGTATGGGCGCCTGTCCAGAGCGGATCATCAACTTTGCCGATTACTCCATCGACATGATCGGTTCCATGGTCAAGGCCATCGAGGTACCGGATGATGATGAGGACAAGCTGCGGATCGCGGTCTTTGTCTGTGAGAACGATGCCTATCCGGCCCTCGATATGTCCGGTATGCACCGTAACAAGATGAATACCCTGGTGCGTTTCATCCCGGTTCGCTGCCTGGGCAGCGTCAACATGGTCTGGATCAAGGATGCCATGTCCTCTGGTATGGACGGTGCGCTGCTGCTGGGCTGTAAGTATGGCGACGATTACCAGTGTCACTTTGTCAAGGGCTCTGAAATCGCCACCAAGCGGATGGAAAATATCGGTGAAACCCTTGGATCCCTCGGCCTTGAGCCTGAGCGTTGCGGTGTCCGTGAAATCGCGATCTCCGATTACGACAAGGTTCCAGCTATCATTGATGAGTTTGTAGAGGAAATCATCGAGATGGGACCAAACCCGTTCAAGGGCTTCTAATCCTCTTTTTTTGCTCTCCTCCGTCCCACTGATTTCAGGGGCGGAGGAGTTTTTACTTTTTTGCTACTGTTGCGATAATTCTGATATATGAATTTTCATATTTCATGACAGGAGGATAAAATGTCTATGAACGTGCAACCAGATTTAGAATTCATCAAGGCGATGAAGGTGGCCGGAGGCGATACACTCAAGCAGTGTTATCAGTGTGCCACATGTTCCGTAGCCTGTCCGCTCTCTTCGGACGGCGACCCCTTCCCCAGGCGGGAAATGATCCTGGCCCAGTGGGGAATGAAGGATAAGCTCCTCGCCGATCCCAACGTATTCCTTTGCCATCAGTGCGGTGACTGTACCGAGATGTGTCCCCGGGGTGCCAAGCCCGGTGATGTCCTCGGTGCCATCCGTGCCTATGCCTATGAGCACTATGGCTGGCCCAGCGGCCTGGCCAAACTCTGCACCTCGGTGAAGAATCTGCCCATGCTCATCGGCATTCCTGCAGTCACCGTCTTTGTGCTCTGGCTGATCTCCGGGGGGATGCATATTCCCAGCGGCGAACAGTTTGCCCACGTCGGCTTCACCCAGTTCTTCGGACACTGGGACTTCCGGCTGCTGGCCAAGAACGTCCTCTTCATTGATGTCATCATGCTCTCGGCGCTGGGTATTGCCGTCTACTCCCTCTACCAGGCCATCTCCACCATGTGGGGTAAGATGGAAGAGAACCTGGGGGTAGGGGAGTTGAACTACCGGCCTTCGGCAACCCTCTTTATCAAGGATTTCCTCTGGCCTTCTTTAAAGGAGATTGTCGGCCACGGCCGCTTTCGTGAGTGTACGGTCAACCAGGACCGGGTACGGGGCCATCTGCCCCTGATGCTGGCCTTCATCGGCCTGTTCATCGTTACCTGTTACTCCCTCTTTACCCAGGATGTGATCGGGATCTTCATCCCCTCCATGCATGGCCCGATCTCCATGTGGAATCCGGTGAAGCTGCTGGCCAACGTCTCTGCCGTTGCCATGCTGGTGGGGATCGGCATCCTCTGGATGAACCGTGCCCAGATGGAGGCCGCCGGCAAGGCGACCAACACCTTTTATGATTGGTTTTTGATCTGGATGATCGCCGGCGTCGGTATTACCGGCTTAGCGGCCGAGCTGCTTCGTCTGGTGGGTATTCCTTCCCTGGGGTATGTGGTCTATTACCTCCACCTGGTATCGGTCATGATGCTCTTTCTCTACCTGCCCTATACCAAGTTTGCCCATATTGTCTACCGGACCTTTGCCATGGCCTTTGAGCGCTATCGCGAGTCTGCCTATGTAAAGGATCCATTAAACGACTAGATAGCGTTTAGTTCAACTATCAAGGGAAAAAAAAGAAGCCGAAGGCGATCAGCCTTCGGCTTTTTTGTTGGCTTTTTTTAGAAGTATGGTATATAGATACACCGCTTTCAGCGATCAGCTCCAGTCAACGAGCGGGCAGCGTACACCAGGCCCGGCTGACAGGCTCTCACCAGAAAGGTTGGGGGAGCTCAGGGGATGATTGGAAAAAAAGAGAACAAGCTGAAGAAAGAGATTGACAACGCGAAAAATGCTGGTATAATGTCACGGTTCGTGCTGGCGTAGCTCAACTGGTAGAGCACCTGATTTGTAATCAGGGGGTTGCGGGTTCAAGTCCCATCGCCAGCTCCAGGTTAAGCATAAAGTTAAGGATTGGGATAGCGATCATTTTTCCCATCTCCTCTTTTTCGCCTGAATATATGTGGAGGGGTTCCCGAGTGGCCAAAGGGAACAGACTGTAAATCTGTCGGCTCAGCCTTCGGAGGTTCGAATCCTCCCCCCTCCACCACATAGTTTGTACGACAACAGTGTTTGTCATCAGTTTAGTGAAAGCGGGAATAGCTCAATTGGTAGAGCATCAGCCTTCCAAGCTGAGGGTTGCGGGTTCGAGTCTCGTTTCCCGCTCCAGTAATACGTTGATAACACGCTCTTGTGTATGTTGTTATTCAGATTTTGGGCCCACGTAACTCAGTGGTAGAGTACCTCCTTGGTAAGGAGGAAGTCACCGGTTCAAGTCCGGTCGTGGGCTCCAATTGTCAGTCGATTGCGCTATCAGGTCGGCTGAGTCAAGTTGAACTTTTGTCCGAGGAGACGTAAAATGGCAAAGGAAAAATTTGAGCGGACAAAGCCCCATGTCAATGTCGGCACTATCGGCCACATTGACCATGGTAAGACCACGTTGACCGCTGCAATCACCCGGGTATTGTCCACCAAAGGTCAGGCGAGTTTCACCGACTTCAGTGATATCGATAAGGCCCCTGAAGAGAAGGAGCGTGGAATCACCATCGCCACAGCCCACGTTGAGTATGAGACCGAGGGTCGGCACTATGCCCATGTCGACTGTCCGGGCCATGCTGACTATATTAAGAACATGATCACCGGTGCCGCCCAGATGGACGGCGCTATCCTGGTCGTTGGCGCCGATGACGGCCCCATGCCCCAGACCCGTGAGCACATCCTCCTTGCCCGTCAGGTAGGTGTTCCTGCCATGGTCGTCTTCTTGAACAAGTGCGACATGGTGGATGATGAGGAGCTCATCGAGCTGGTTGAGATGGAGCTTCGCGAGCTGCTGGACAAGTATGACTTTCCAGGTGACGACATCCCGATTGTTCGCGGTTCTGCGCTGCTCGCCCTGGAGAATCCCGAAGATGATGAAAAGGCCAAGTGTGTCTGGGAGCTGATGGAGGCTGTCGACAGCTATGTGCCTGAGCCCGAGCGCGATGTGGACAAGCCTTTCCTGATGCCTGTTGAAGATGTCTTCTCTATTTCCGGTCGCGGCACGGTTGCCACCGGTAGGGTTGAGCGCGGAATCGTCAAGGTCGGTGAGGAGATCGAGATCGTTGGTATCCGTGACACCCAGAAGACCACATGTACCGGCGTCGAGATGTTCCGCAAGTTGCTGGATGAAGGCCAGGCCGGAGACAACATCGGCGCTTTGCTTCGCGGTGTCAAGCGCGAGGAGATCGTTCGCGGTCAGGTGCTCGCCAAGCCGGGTTCCATTACCCCGCACAAGAAGTTCAAGGCAGAGGCCTATATTCTGACCAAGGAAGAGGGCGGTCGTCATACTCCTTTTTTCAACGGCTATCGTCCCCAGTTTTATTTCCGGACAACCGATGTGACCGGGGTCTGTACCCTGGAAGAGGGCGTAGAGATGGTTATGCCCGGTGATAACATTCACATCAGCGGCGAGTTGATCACCCCCATCGCCATGGAAGTTGGACTTCGCTTCGCCATTCGCGAAGGCGGCCGCACCGTCGGCGCCGGCGTAGTCAGCGAAATAATCGAATAAGGTGGCAGGCCTCTTGAAGGGGTCGCGCTTACCATAGTGAATGTTACAGCCGGGCTCGTCCCGGCTGTAGTCACTCTATCGGAATGTATCATGAGAGATATCATCACGCTTGCCTGTCAAGACTGCAAGCAGAGAAATTACACGACCACCAAGAACAAGCGGACCATTCCTCACAAACTCGAGCTGAAGAAGTACTGTCCGTTCTGTAAGGCTCACACTCCGCACAAAGAGACCAAGTGATCGCGCAGGCCAGTAGCTCTAACTGGTAGAGCACCGGACTCCAAATCCGGGGGTTGGGGGTTCGAATCCCTCCTGGCCTGCCATCTCGAATCACTGATCGAGGCGCAATTCAATAACCTCATCCAACAGGGACAATGGCAACCAAGAAAAAAACCCGCAACACCAAAGCCAAGCCTGTCGCCAAAGCTGAGGTCACGAAGTCTGGTCCATCCTATTTCAGCCCGGCTGGAATCCGTACTTTTATTCATGAGGTCCAGGCCGAGTTCAATAAGGTCGCCTGGCCCCAGAAAAAGGTTACCGCGGGACTCACCGGCTTTGTGATGATCCTGGTGGTTGTCATTTCTATCTATCTGGGATCAGTAGATTTACTGCTCGGTAAATTTGTCTCCACTCTCCTCGATTAAATCTACTTTTTCGAATTTCATGGCAAAGCACTGGTATATTGTCCATACACACACCGGTTTTGAGAACAAGGTGAAGGCCACTCTTGAGGAGCGTATTAGAAACGCAAAGCAAGAGGACCTCTTCAGCGAGGTACTGGTGCCCACTGAACAGGTGGTGGAGATGGTCAAGGGGTCGCGAAAGACCTCGGAGAGGAAGTTCTTCCCCGGCTATATCCTGGTCCGGATGGAGATGAACGAACATAGCTGGCACACGGTCCAGGAGACTCCCCGGGTCACCGGCTTTGTTGGGGTCAATGCCAATCAAACAATCGCTGGAAAAGACCTGTATAAGCGCATTCCCTCCCTGACCGACAAGGAGGCGCAGCAGATTATCGGCCGAATTGAAGAGGGTGCCAGTAAACCTAAGCCCAAGGTGGTCTTTGAAGAGGGTGATACCGTGCGGGTCGTCGACGGTCCCTTTGCCAATTTCCAGGGGGTCATCGATGAGGTGTATCCTGATAAGGGCCGGGTAAAGGTTATGGTCTCCATCTTCGGCAGGTCAACCCCGGTCGAGCTTGAATATATTCAGGTAAGTAAAAACTAAGGCGTACAGAGTTCTGTGTAGGAGTACATAATGGCAAAGAAGATACAATCATATATCAAGTTACAGATACCAGCAGGAAAGGCCAACCCGTCACCGCCGGTTGGGCCTGCACTGGGACAGCACGGAGTCAATATCATGGACTTCTGCAAGGCGTTCAACGCCCAGACCCAGAGTGCCGGCGACACCATCATTCCTGTGGTTATTACGGTTTACTCAGACCGTTCTTTCAGTTTCATCACCAAGACGCCTCCTGCCTCGGTACTGCTGCTTAAGGCTGCAGGGCTGGATAAGGGGTCAAGTAATCCCAAGCGTGAGCGTGTTGCCGAACTGAGCAGAGAAAAGATCCAGGAGATCGCTGAGATCAAGATGCCCGATCTGAATGCCTTCACCGTTGAACAGGCCATGAAGATCGTTGAGGGAACCGCAAGAAGTTGTGGTATTACAGTCGTAGGGTAATCCTGGGCTGGATTCGCTAAACCTGCACAGCCGCACTGTGCCAGGGAGAATAGATACGAGGTTGAGACAATGCCTAAGCGCGGAAAAAAATATACCAACAGTGTTGTCAACCGTGACAACACCAAGCTCTATGACCTCGAAGATGGGGTCAAGGGCGTCGTCGACGGTCGTTTTGCCAAGTTCGACGAATCCATCGATATTGCCGTTCGACTGGGGGTAGATCCCCGTCACGCCGACCAGATGGTACGCTCCAGTGTCATCCTGCCCCACGGAACCGGTAAAGAGGTTCGGGTACTGGTTTTTGCCAGGGGCGAAAAAGAAGCAGAGGCCCTTGCCGCCGGCGCCGACTATGCCGGTTCAGGAGAGTTGGTCGAAAAGATCAAGGAAGGCTGGCTCGAATTCGATAAGACCATCGCCACCCCTGACATGATGGGCGAGGTGGGTAAGATCGGCCGGGTCCTCGGACCGCGGAACCTGATGCCCAATGCCAAGCTCGGCACCGTTACCTTTGACATCGATCGCGTCGTCAAGGAAGTGAAGATGGGTAAGGTCGACTTTCGGGTCGACAAGGCCGGAGTAGTCCATGCCGCCGTGGGAAAGGGATCCTTTGGCGTTGAAAAACTGACTGAAAACATCGTTGCCTTCATCGATAAACTCATTCAGCTCAAACCCTCTTCCAGCAAGGGCGTGTATCTGAAGACCATCAGTATCTCAAGCACCATGGGACCCGGCTATAAGCTGGATCCGCTCCAGGTTCGCGGTCTGATTAAAGCCGCATGAGCAAATCGCCTGCTGCGGTTGTTGTCACCGCAGCAGGCCTGAACACAGACAACCCTTTAAAACAGAGTAATCCCATTTGTTGTAACCCTGGGAAGGTCAGAGACAGCAGGTACGGAAGTATAATAATCTGGATCACAGATTGCCTGCCGAGGCCGTATTGGATTGTACATCAATTACACAGTCTTGTCATTATTCCTGTCTGCACTTTGACATTCCCGTGACTTTTAGGAGGTATGTACGTTGGATCGCAACCAAAAGACCGATCTGGTCAGTGAGCTCAACGAGACCTTTTCCAAAGCTAAGTTCGCCGTAGTCACCGACTACAAGGGGCTTAAAGTTACGGAACTGGAAAAGTTGCGCCACCTTTTGCGTGAGAGCGAAACGCAATTCCAGATTGCAAAAAACACCCTGCTCCGTCTGGCGGTCAAGGGTACCGAGTACGAGGGGTTGACCGACTCCTTCACCGGTACCACTGCCGTAGTCTTCAGCTTCGAAGAGCCGGTCGGTCCTGCAAAGGCCCTGACCGCCTTTGCCAAGGAGTTTGAGGCCCTGCAGATTCGTTCTGCCGTGCTGGAAGGGAGCGTGTTGACTGCAGATGACGTTATCGCCCTGTCCAAACTGCCGAGCAAGGATGAACTGCTTGCCAAGCTGCTTGGTACCATGGCTGCTGTACCCACCGGTTTTGTGCGGGTACTTAACGCTATTCCGCAGAAGCTTGTATTCGGATTGCAGGCGATTAAAGAGCAGAAGGAAAATTGATTATACCCTGTCCCTGCCAGCAGGGGCGGCGTAACTTTTATTGAACATATTTGTCAGGAGGAATGACAATGGCTGTAACCAAAGAAGACGTAATTGAATTCATCTCCAGTATGACCGTTCTCGAGCTCTCCGAGCTCATCACCGAACTCGAAGACAAGTTTGGTGTGTCTGCTGCAGCTCCTGTTGCTGTAGCTGCCGTAGGTGGTGGTGCTGGCGATGCCGGCGCTGCTGCAGAAGAGAAGACCGAGTTTGACGCTGTTCTTACCGGTGCCGGCGATCAGAAGATCAAAGTCATTAAAGAGGTACGCGCAATTACCTCTCTTGGCTTGAAAGAGGCCAAGGCCCTGGTTGAGGGTGCTCCTGCGCCCATCAAAGAAGGTGTAACCAAGGATGAAGCCGAAGAGATTAAGTCTCAGATCGAAGGTGTTGGAGGCGTAGTCGAGATAAAATAAAAACCTATTCATTCGCGCTGACGGGGTATTTACCCTGCAGCCAAGCTTACATAGCCAGTAACGCTACAGGGCCTTCACACCCCTGTAGCGTTGTTGCGTTTGTAGGGGCGCAGTAAAGAAACAGGGGATTTTGGTCGGTAAAACAAGTAGTTGGAATTGATTAAGATCTCTGATGCCTGTGTTTCGCGGAAAAGTTCGAGGAAAGCAATGAAAAGAGTACGTAAGAGTTTTGCCAAAACAAGTCACATCGTTGAGCCGCCGCATCTGATTGCCATGCAACGGGAGTCCTATGAGCATTTTCTCCAGAAAAATGTGGCCCCGGACCAGCGTCAGAGTCACGGCTTACAGGCAATTTTTCAAGATATATTTCCCATTACCGACTTTAACGGCCTGTGTTCCCTTGAGTTTGTACGCTACTCCTTTGGCGAGTCTAAATATACCGTTGAGGAATGTGTCGAGCGGGGTATGACCTACGAGGTACCGGTCAAGATCACCGTCCGTTTGATTACCTTTGATGTGGATGAGGAAACCGGAGTCCAGTCGGTCCGCGACATCAAAGAGCAGGAGATCTTTCTCGGGGCCCTGCCTCTGATGACCCAGGACGGGGTCTTTGTGGTTAACGGGACCGAGCGGGTCATCGTCAACCAGCTTCAGCGTTCTCCTGGCCTCTTCTTTACCCACGATAACGGCAAGTCCCACACCTCGGGCAAACGGCTCTACTCTGCCCGGATCATCCCGGTGCGCGGTTCCTGGCTTGACTTTGAGTTTGATATCAAAGATGTCCTCTATGTGCGGATCGACCGTCGCCGCAAGCTGCCGGTCACTGTCCTGCTCAAGGCGCTTGGCTTCAGCGAGGAGGAACTCCTCACCGAATTTTATCATGTGGATACCATCCACTTTCGTGAAGAAAATTTTGCCATCGACTTCCAGCCCTCGACCTTTGTCGGTCAACGGCTGAACGTCGACCTGGTCAACCCCACCGACGGCTCCATCCTCGGCAAGAAGGGACGGAAGGTCTCCAAGGCCCTGGCCAAACGCATCCAGGAGGCCGGCATTGCCGAGATGATGGCCCCGGTCGAAGGGCTGCTGGACCGTTTTTTTGCCAGTGACGTCATCGATGAGCAGACCGGTGAGGTCCTGGAACACTGCAGATGTAATGATCCGGTCACCGAGGCCGCCCTGGCAGTCATGGCCGAGGCCGGGGTCCAATCCTTCCCGGTCCTCTATATAGACGGCGTCAACGTCAGTGAAGCCTTTCGCAAGACCCTGTTTGTGGACAAGGTCAAGGATTCGGAAGAGGCCTTGATTGAAATCTATCGGCGTCTGCGTCCTTCCAGTCCGCCGACTCCGGAAATTGCCCAGTCGTTTTTTGACAACCTCTTCTTCAATGCCACCACCTATGACCTTTCCGAGGTGGGACGATACAAGATCAATACCAAGCTTGGGGTCAATACCCCCATCGAGACCAGGACCCTGACCAAGGAAGATATCCTCAAGGGGGTCAAGCATCTGGTGAAGATCAAAGATGAGCTCAGCGATGGTGATGACATCGATCATCTCGGAAACCGCCGGGTGCGCACCGTTGGCGAGCTCTGTGAAAATCAATACCGGATGGGATTGGTACGGATGGAGCGTGCCACCAAGGAACGGATGACCCTCCAGGAGATCGAGACCCTGATGCCCCATGATCTGGTCAACCCCAAACCGGTGACCTCGGCCATCAAGGAATTTTTTGGTACCTCGCAGCTCTCCCAGTTCATGGATCAGACCAATCCGCTCTCCGAGGTCACCCATAAACGGCGCCTCTCTGCCCTCGGGCCCGGCGGTCTCTCCCGTGAGCGCGCAGGTTTTGAGGTCCGTGACGTTCATCCCACCCACTATGGCAGGATCTGTCCGGTGGAAACGCCTGAGGGGCCGAATATCGGTCTGATTGTCTCCCTGGCCACCTATGCCAAGGTGAATCCCTACGGCTTCATCGAGACACCGTACCGCTACGTCCAGGAGCGGGTGGTTTCAGACGAGTACAAGTACCTCTCCGCCATCCAGGAAGAGGTCCACGTGATTGCCCCGGCAAAGGTGGAGATGGAAGGCAATCAGATCTCCAGCGAGTACCTGATTGCCCGTCAGGAGAGTGAGGTGGCCATGATCGCCGCCGACGAGATCACCATGATGGACGTTGCCCCCAACCAGCTGGTTTCCGTGGCCGCCTCCCTGGTGCCTTTTCTCGAGAACGATGATGCCAACCGGGCCCTGATGGGCTCCAACATGCAGCGCCAGGCCGTGCCCCTGCTCAAACCCAGTTCGCCCCTGGTGGGAACCGGGGTGGAAAAGTATGTGGCCCGTGACTCGGGTGCCTGCCTGCTGGCCGGAGGCAAGGGCGTGGTTGAGGAGGTTGACGCCTGCAGGATCGTGGTTCGCTATGATGATCCCGATGTGGACGGCTTTGACACCGGAGTGGGCGTCTATCGGCTCTCCAAGTACAAGAAGACCAATCAGAACACCTGTTTCAACCAAAAGCCCCTGGTGCTTCCGGGTGAACGGGTGACCAAGGGCACGGTTCTGGCCGATGGTCCCTCCTGTGAGATCGGTGAGCTTGCCCTGGGTAAAAATGTCACCATCGCCTTCATGCCCTGGCGCGGCTACAACTTTGAGGATTCCATCCTGATCAACGAGCGTCTGCTCCGCGAGGATACCTTTACCTCGGTCCATATCGAGATCTTCGAGACCATGGCACGGGATACCAAGCTGGGCAAGGAGGAGATCACCCGGGATATCCCCAATGTGGGAGAGGAAGGACTGCGCAACCTGGATGACTCAGGAATCGTGCGGATCGGTGCAGAGATCGGCCCCGGCGATATGCTGGTGGGCAAGGTCACCCCCAAGGGTGAATCCATGCTCTCTCCCGAGGAGAAACTGCTTCGGGCGATCTTCGGCGAAAAGGCCGGTGATGTCAAGGACTCCTCGCTGCGGGTTCCCCCTGGAGTGGAGGGGGTGGTCATCGATGCCAAGGTCTTTTCCCGCAAGGGTGTGGACAAGGACGAGCGGACTCTGATGATCGAGGAGATGGAGATCGAACGTCTGAATCGTGATATGGAGGCTGAGCTCAAGAGTTTGAAAAAGGGGGTGCGCAACTCCCTGGCCGCCGTGCTTGTGGGGCGTACCGCCAAGAGCGATATCCTCTCCTCAGAGGGCGAGCTCATCCTCGGCCTGGGTAAACAGCTGACCCCCGAGGTTGTGGAGCAGGTCGATTTTTCCTCGCTCTCCACCATCGATTTTGCCGATCGCTCCAGCTATGCCCCTGAGATCGAGGCCATCTTCAACCGCTACAACAGCCAGGCATCCCTGGTCCGAGGCCGCTACGAGGGCATAGCCGAGCGGATGGAAAAGGGCGATGATCTGCCTCCCGGGGTGGTCAAGATGGTCAAGGTCTATGTCGCCACCAAGCGTAAGCTTGCGGTGGGCGACAAGATGGCCGGTCGCCACGGCAACAAGGGTGTGGTCTCCAGGCTGCTGCCTGAAGAGGACATGCCCTACTTTGCCGATGGCTCCACCGTGGATATCGTGCTCAACCCCCTGGGCGTACCCTCACGTATGAACGTGGGCCAGGTCCTGGAGTGTCACCTCGGTTTTGCTGCCAAGCGCTTGGGTGAGAAGATCGCCAGGTTTGCCAAGCAGTATGAACTCGACGACATCAAGGCCCAACTCAAACGATTCTACTCCCACCAGGAGTACGAAGAGCTGATGGCCGACCTGGATGATGATCAACTTCTCGCCTTGGCCAGAAGGGCCAGGGAAGGGCTCCATATCGCTACCCCGGTCTTTGACGGCGCCTCTGAGGAGGAGATCCGTGAAGTGCTGGTTGAGGCCGGAGTCGATGAGGTCGGTCAGTCCACCCTCTACGATGGACTCACCGGTGAGCCCTTTGCCAACCAGGTGACCGTTGGAATCATGTACATGCTTAAGCTGCATCACCTGGTCGACAACAAGATCCATGCCCGTTCCACCGGTCCCTACTCGCTGGTCACCCAGCAACCGCTGGGTGGTAAGGCCCAGTTCGGCGGCCAGCGCCTTGGTGAGATGGAGGTCTGGGCCATGGAGGCCTATGGTGCCGCCTACACCCTGAAGGAGTTTCTCACCGTCAAGTCCGATGATGTGGAAGGCAGGACCACCATGTACGAAAAGATCGTCAAGGGCAACAACTTCCTTGAAACCGGTCTGCCCGAATCCTTCCATGTCCTGGTAAAAGAACTGAAGGGCCTTTGTCTGGACGTCGAATTACAGGGATAGAGCACACAAGCGCTACAGCGGCTCCGGAACTCCCCCCACCGGAGCCGCCTGTCGATTTTATTTGAAAATATATAGGTGAATTCGTGGAAGAATTGTTCAACTTCTTTGCAAAACCGAAAGGACCCGTTAGTTTTAATAAGGTGAAAATCTCCCTGGCCTCTCCTGAGAAGATTATGGAGTGGTCCCACGGTGAGGTGAAGAAGCCTGAGACCATAAACTATCGAACCTTTAAACCGGAACGTGATGGCCTCTTCTGTGCCAAGATCTTCGGACCGGTGAAAGACTATGAGTGTAACTGCGGCAAGTATAAGCGCATGAAGCACCGTGGTGTGGTTTGTGAAAAATGCGGTGTTGAAGTTATTCAGTCCAAGGTTCGCCGTGAACGGTTGGGCCATATTGAGCTCGCCGCACCGGTCGCCCATATCTGGTTTTTAAAGAGTCTGCCGTCCAAGATCGGTGCCATTCTCGACATGACCCTCAAGCAGCTGGAACGCATTCTCTACTTTGAATCCTATGCCGTGGTCACCTCAGAGGTCGAAAGCCTGCCGGTGGGCTCGCTGCTCAACGAAGAGCAGTACCGCGATGCCCTGACCGATTACCCCGGCCAGTTCCGGGTTGGAATCGGGGCCGAGGCTATCCGGGAAATGCTGATGGGCCTTGAACTCAAGGAACTCTCGGTTACCCTTCGGGAAGAGATGAAGACCACCGGCTCGGCCACCAAGCGCGCCAAATACGGCAAGCGACTCAACGTGGTGGAGGCCTTCCGTGATTCCGGCAACCGGCCCGAATGGATGATCCTGGAGGTCATCCCGGTGCTGCCCCCGGACCTGCGTCCCCTGGTCCCCCTGGAAGGCGGCCGCTTTGCCACCTCAGACCTGAACGATCTCTATCGCCGGGTCATCAACCGTAATAACCGTTTGAAACGTCTGTTGGAACTCGATGCCCCGGATATCATCATCCGCAACGAGAAGCGGATGCTCCAGGAGGCCGTGGATGTCCTCTTTGATAACGGTCGCCGGGGCCGGACCATCACCGGACCCAACAAGCGTCCCTTAAAGTCGCTCTCCGATATGCTCAAGGGCAAGCAGGGCCGCTTCCGCCAGAACCTCCTGGGTAAGCGGGTCGATTACTCCGGCCGTTCGGTTATCGTGGTCGGTCCCCACCTTCGCCTCCACCAGTGCGGCCTGCCCAAGAAGATGGCCCTGGAGCTGTTCAAGCCCTTCATCTACAATCGGCTGGAACAGAAGGGCTTTGTCACCACCATCAAGAGTGCCCGGAAGATGGTGGAAAAGGGCGCCAAGGAGGTCTGGGACGTGCTCGACGGCATCGTCCGCGAATACCCGGTGATCCTCAACCGAGCACCCACCCTCCACCGTCTGGGCATGCAGGCCTTTGAGGTGGTCCTGATCGAGGGCAAGGCGATTCAGCTCCACCCCCTGGTCTGTGCCGCCTTTAACGCCGATTTTGACGGTGACCAGATGGCGGTCCATGTGCCGCTCTCTGTCGAGGCCCAGGTAGAGGCCCGGGTGTTGATGATGTCAACCAACAACATCCTCTCCCCGGCCAACGGCGGCCCGATCATCATCCCCAGTCAGGATATCGTTCTGGGGCTTTACTACATGACCAGGGAGCGCTACGGAGTCAAGGGAGAGGGGGCCTGCTACTCCTCGGCCGTTGAGGCCAGGATGGCCTATGACCACGATGCCGCCGATCTCCAGTCACGGGTCAAGGTCCGGATCAGGGGCAAGATGGTCCAGACCACCATCGGTCGGCTGATCGTCGGTGATCTCCTGCCCGAGGCGGTTCCCTATTCGCTGGTCAACAAGGAGCTTTCCAAGAAAGAGCTCGCCTTTCTGATCGACTATACCTACCGTCACGCCGGCACCAAGGATACCGTTATCCTGGCCGACCGGCTCAAGGATATGGGCTATGAGTATGCCACCCGTGCCGGTATCTCCATCTGTATCAATGACATGAAGATTCCGGTTCGTAAGGAGGAGTTTGTCGAGGATGCGGAGAAGGAGGCGGCTGAGGTTGACCAGCAGTACTCCGACGGTCTGATCACCGACGGTGAGAAGTACAACAAGATCATCGATATCTGGTCCAAGGCCACGGACAAGATCACCAAGGAGATGATGGACGAGATGGCCGTTGAGTATATCCCGGATGCAGCTGGAACGGTCAACGAGCTGAAGAGTTTCAATGCGGTTTATATCATGGCCGATTCCGGTGCCAGGGGGTCCAAGGATCAGATCCGTCAGTTGGCCGGAATGCGTGGCCTGATGGCCAAGCCTTCGGGCGAGATCATCGAGACCCCGATTAAGGCCAACTTCCGGGAAGGCCTGAACGTCCTGGAGTACTTCATCTCCACCCATGGGGCCCGTAAGGGGCTTGCCGATACGGCGCTGAAGACCGCCAACTCCGGATACCTGACCCGTCGCCTGGTCGACGTGGCCCAGGACTCCACCATCGTGATCCGGGACTGCGGCACCATGCGCGGGGTCCAGGCCGAGCCCCTGATCGAGGGTGGCGAGGTGATCGTCCGTATAGGTGAGCGTATCCTCGGCCGGGTTGCCCTGGAAGACATCGTCGACCCGCACACCGATGAGGTGCTGGTGGAGATGGACGAAGAGATCACCGAGGACAAGGTGGATGCCATCGAGGCCGCCGGTATCGATCGGGTGATGATTCGCTCGGTGCTGACCTGTGAGGCCAAACGCGGCGTCTGCGCCATGTGTTACGGCCGGGATCTGGGTCGCGGCCACATGGTCAACATCGGTGAGGCCGTGGGCATCATCGCTGCCCAGTCCATCGGTGAGCCAGGTACCCAGTTGACCATGCGGACCTTCCATATCGGCGGTACGGCCAGCCGGGCGGTGGAGCAGGCTGAGGTGCGGACCCAGAGGGGAGGGCGGATACAGTACAAGAACCTGCACTCTGTGCGCGCGGCCGAGGGGCACCTGGTGGTCATGAACCGCAACGCCGAGGTATCGGTACTCGACGATCAGGGCGTTGACCGGGAGCGGTTCCCGGTACCCTACGGTGCCGTGCTCCGGGTCGAGGAAGAATCCGTGGTTGATCCCGGCAGGATCATCGCCGACTGGGACGCCTTTTCCATTCCCATCGTGGCAGAGGTCGGCGGTAAGATCAAGTACGGCGATGTGGTCGAGGGTGACTCCATGCAGGAGCGCGTCGACCAGATTACCGGTAAGGCCAGTAAGGTGATCACTCCGGGCACCTCCTCCAAACAGATGAATCCCAGGATCACCATCAAGGATGAACGGGGCCGGACCCTGAAACTGCCCGATGGTGAGTTGGCTGCCCGCTATCTGCTGCCGGTGGGCTCGGTGATCACCGTGGATGAGAGTGATATCATCACCCCTGGTACGGTGGTCGCAAAGATCCCGCGTGAGACCACCAAGACCAAGGATATCACCGGTGGTCTGCCTCGGGTGGCCGAGCTCTTTGAGGTACGGAAACCCAAGGAACAGGCCGTGATCACCGAGATCGACGGTCGGGTCTCCTTTGGTAAGGATCTCAAGGGGAAACGGCGGGTCATTGTTACCCCTGAAACCGGGGAGCCCATGGAGTACCTGGTGCAGAAGGCCAAGCACATCACCGTCCACGAGGGTGACCATGTCAAGGCCGGAGAGCAGCTGATGGAGGGAGCGATTCTGCCCAACGACATCCTTCGGGTCCTGGGAGCCGAGGAGCTTGCCAAGTTCCTGGTGAACGAGATCCAGGAAGTCTACCGTCTCCAGGGGGTTCGTATCAATGATAAGCATATCGAAACCATCGTTCGCCAGATGCTGAAGCGGGTGCGGATCACCGATCCCGGTGACTCCATCTTTATGCTGGACCAGCAGGTGGAATGGTGGAAGTTCCAGGAAGAGAACGAGCGGCTCCTGGCCGA
Source organism: Desulfogranum mediterraneum DSM 13871 (assembly GCF_000429965.1). GTDB lineage: Bacteria > Desulfobacterota > Desulfobulbia > Desulfobulbales > Desulfobulbaceae > Desulfogranum > Desulfogranum mediterraneum. The sequence goes on along the minus strand of NZ_KE387004.1, from coordinate 59,191 downwards.
AGGCACCCAGCCGGCCTCTGCCGAGCCGTTGCTCCTCGGGGTCACCAAGGCCTCCCTGTCCACGGATTCCTTTATCTCCGCGGCCTCCTTCCAGGAGACCACCAAGGTCCTGACCAACGCCGCCATGGCCGGCAAGATCGACGACCTCTCCGGCTTAAAGGAGAACGTGATCATGGGCCGCCTGATCTCTGCCGGAACCGGCCTGGAACGCTATCAGCTTAAGCGGAACAATTAAGGGATATTTTGCTTGACCTTTCTCCCTATATTGTTTATATATCCAACCTTTCGTGCTCAAGTCACGGTTGATGATGCATGATGTTTTATTTATAAAAGGAGTGGTTTGAATGCCCACAATAAATCAGCTCGTCAGGAAGAGACGTAAAAAAACTACCAAGAGGTCAAACACCCCTGCTCTGCAGAATTGTCCGCAGCGGCGAGGTGTTTGCGTACGTGTCTATACGACCACACCGAAGAAGCCCAACTCAGCTTTGAGGAAGGTTGCCAGGGTTCGATTGACCAATGGTATAGAGGTTACCTCTTATATCCCTGGCATTGGGCATAATCTGCAGGAGCACTCTGTGGTGCTCATTCGCGGTGGCCGTGTAAAGGATTTACCTGGTGTTCGTTATCACATCGTTCGTGGTACCCTGGATACCTTAGGTGTGAGTGATCGTCGTCAGGGACGGTCTAAATATGGAGCAAAGCGACCTAAGTAGGTCGCCTGCTGAGCAAGGTAGGAATAGTTATGCCAAGAAAGAAATTACTCGATAAGCGACCTGTTGCTCCAGATCCCCGGTTTAACTCCGTGCTGGTCTCCAAGTTCACCAACGGTCTGATGCAGGACGGAAAGAAGACCACTGCCCGGGCCATCTTCTACGGGGCCATGGACATCGTTGAGGAGAAGGTCTCCGACGAAGAGCCGCTCACCATCTTTGAGGAGGCCATGGAGAACGTCCGGCCTCGGATCGAGGTGAAGAGTCGGCGGGTCGGTGGCGCCACCTATCAGGTGCCGGTGGAAGTCCGCCCTGAGCGTCGTAATGCCCTGGCCATTCGCTGGATCATCGGTTTCGCCCAGAAGCGTTCCGGTCAGGCCATGGCCCAGAAGCTCGCTGCTGAACTGCTCGATGCCTATAACAGTCGTGGAGCCTCTGTGAAGAAGAAGGACGATACCCACAAGATGGCTGAGGCCAACAAGGCCTTTGCCCATTATCGCTGGTAAATCGACCAAAGGGAAGAAAGTGGTTGACAAAGTTCAGCCACTGAAGTATTAACCTCATTTTTCTGGACCATCGAGCCTGGAATGATAGCAAAGAATACAGGTGTACGCTGTGGCTGGACCGCAATCGTTATCCAAGGTGCGCAATATAGGCATAATGGCCCATATCGACGCAGGAAAGACCACCACTACTGAACGTATTCTTTTTTATACGGGCAAGTCACATAAGATAGGTGAGGTTCATGACGGCAACGCCGTCATGGACTGGATGGAGCAGGAGCAGGAGCGTGGCATTACCATCACCTCCGCTGCTACCACCTGCCAGTGGCAGGGAACCAGTATAAATATTATCGACACCCCGGGGCATGTCGATTTCACCGTGGAGGTGGAGCGCTGCCTGAGGGTGCTGGACGGAGTGGTAGCCGTCTTTTGTGCAGTTGGAGGGGTTGAGCCCCAGTCGGAAACTGTCTGGCGACAGGCCGATCGGTACGCCATCCCCCGCATCGCCTTTGTGAATAAGATGGACCGCATAGGGGCCTCTTTTGAGCGATGCGTCGATCAGATCAGGGAACGACTTGGGGCCGAGCCCCTGGTGGTGACCCTGCCGGTGGGAGGAGAAGAGACCTTCAGCGGCGTCATTGATCTGGTCGAAGAGAAACTGCTCACATTTGATGAACGGTCCAAGGGAGAAGTCGTCTCCATGGAACCCATTCCTGACGCATTGTCAGGAGATTCATCGGCCGCCAGAATGGCGCTCCTCGAGAAGTTGGCCGACTTCGATGAGGAGGTCATGGAACAATATTTAAACGATCAAGAGATTGCTTCCGGTGATTTGCGCAGAGCAATCAGGAAGGCAACCCTTTCCCTGGAACTGGTCCCGGTATTATGCGGATCAGCCTTCAAGAACAAAGGGGTCCAGCCGCTGCTGGATGCTGTTACCTGGTACCTGCCGTCACCCAACGATACTCCCCCTGTAGAGGGGACGGATAAGAACGGTGCGCCCCTTATCCGCAAGTCAGAGCGAAGCGAAAAGTTTTGCGGTCTGGTTTTCAAACTGCAGAGCGATCCGTTTGTGGGTAACCTCTCCTTTATCAGAGTGTACTCAGGATGTTTCAAGGTAGGAGACAAGGTCTTTAACCCGCTGAAACGGAAGACGGAAAAAATCTCGAAACTGATAAAACTTCATGCCAACAAGCGTGAAGAGGTAGATGAGCTGACCGCCGGAGATATCGGCGCCATTGTCGGGCTTAAGTTTACCACCACCGGGGATACCCTCTGTGCCACCGGAGACTTCATCGTCCTTGAGGAGATGTCTTTTCCGGAGCCTGTCATCGGGATTGCCATCGAGCCGAAGTCCAAGGCCGATGAGGGCAAGCTGATGGAGAGTCTGGACAAGGTCTCCAAGGAGGATCCCAGCTTTCAGGTGTCGGTAAACGAGGACACCGGTCAGCGGATCATCTCCGGGATGGGCGAGTTGCACCTGGAGATCATCGTTGACCGTCTGGTCCGTGAGTTCAAGGTTGCCGCCAATGTCGGTAAGCCCCAGGTCTCCTACCGCGAGGCCCTGACTGTGGTAGCCCGGGCAGAGGGTCGATTTGAGACCCAGGCCACCGGCAAGGAGCAGTACGGTCACGTGGAGATGGAACTCCGGCCGGCCGAGAAGGGCGCAGGGCTCAGCTTCGTCTCCCAGGTGGATGAGCGGCAGATCCCGACCATCTATCTGGAGGCCATAGAAAAAGGCGTGCTCGGCTGTCTCGACTCCGGGCCGCTGATCGGCTATCCGCTGACCGATGTGGAGGCGGTACTGGTCGGAGGCTCTTTTGATGAAGAGCGCTCCACAGAGATGGCCTTCGGGATTGCGGCGACCATGGCCTGCAGGCAGGCAGCTGCCCAGGGGGAACCGGTTCTGCTGGAGCCCATCATGGAGCTGGAGGTGATTACCCCTGATGACTATCTTGGCGATGTCATCAATGACCTGAACAAGAAAGGCTCGCAGATCAACGGGGTTGATGCAGAGGGTGGCATTCAGACCATCCAGGCTAAGGTGGCGTTATCGGAGATGTTCGGCTACTCCACCGACTTACGCTCTGCAACCCAGGGACGAGCCACGTTTACGATGCAGTTTTCAGCGTTTGCCGAAGTACCGGCAAAAAAAGCTGAGGCAATAATACAAAAGATAAAAGGCGTTTAATCAGTCCTAACAGCTTGAGAGGTAGCTGCAATGGCAAAGGAAAAATTTGAGCGAACAAAGCCACATGTTAATGTGGGAACCATTGGTCACATCGATCATGGTAAGACCACATTGACCGCTGCAATCACCCGAGTTCTGTCCACCAAAGGCCAGGCCAACTTCACCGATTTCAGTGATATTGACAAGGCTCCGGAAGAGAAAGAACGTGGTATTACCATTGCAACAGCCCACGTTGAGTATGAGACCGAGATTCGGCACTATGCCCACGTTGACTGTCCCGGCCATGCTGACTACATCAAGAACATGATCACCGGTGCCGCCCAGATGGACGGCGCGATCCTGGTGGTTGGTGCCGATGACGGTCCCATGCCCCAGACCCGTGAGCACATCCTCCTGGCACGCCAGGTAGGTGTTCCTGCCATGGTGGTCTTCCTCAACAAGTGCGACATGGTCGACGACGAGGAACTGATCGAGCTGGTCGAGATGGAACTGCGGGAGCTGCTGGACAAGTATGACTTCCCCGGCGACGACATCCCCATCGTCCGTGGCTCTGCCCTGATGGCCCTGGAAAATCCCGAAGACGAGGAGAAAGCCAAGTGCATCTGGGAGCTGATGGCTGCGGTTGACAGCTATGTGCCCGAGCCAGAGCGTGATGTAGACAAGCCCTTTCTGATGCCTGTGGAAGACGTCTTCTCCATCTCCGGACGCGGCACCGTGGCCACCGGTCGGGTTGAGCGCGGTATTGTTCATGTGGGTGACGAGATCGAGATCGTCGGTATCCGCGATACCCAGAAGACCACCTGTACCGGGGTTGAGATGTTCCGTAAACTCCTGGATGAAGGACAGGCAGGGGACAACATCGGAGCCCTGCTCCGCGGGGTCAAGCGTGAAGAGATCGTGCGCGGGCAGGTACTGGCCAAGCCCGGTTCCATCACCCCCCACAAGAAGTTCAAGGCGGAAGCCTATATTCTGACCAAGGAAGAGGGTGGTCGTCATACCCCGTTCTTCAATGGTTATCGGCCCCAGTTCTACTTCCGGACAACGGATGTAACCGGCGTGGTTACCCTTGAGGAAGGCGTAGAGATGGTAATGCCCGGAGACAACATCCACATCAGTGGAGAGTTGATCACTCCGATCGCCATGGAAGTCGGTCTTCGCTTTGCGATCCGCGAAGGTGGGCGCACCGTTGGTGCAGGCGTTGTCAGCGAAATAATCGAATAAGAGGAGTACTATGATCCCGGCAGATAAGATTCGTATCAGGCTGAAAGGCTACGATCATAAATTGCTTGACCTTTCAACTCGGGAAATCGTTGAAACTGCAAGGCGAACAGGCGCTACCATAGCTGGTCCTATTCCATTGCCGACAAGTAAGAACAAGTATACTGTCCTGCGTTCACCCCATGTTGATAAAAAATCACGGGAACAGTTTGAGATGAGAACCCATCGCAGACTCCTGGACATACTTGAACCAACACAGCAGACCATCGATGCATTGATGAAATTGGAACTGTCAGCCGGAGTTGATGTGGAGATCAAGATTCCTTGATCTCCACCCCCTAAGGGTAAACAGGCGGAAAGTTCATCTGCACAGTGAGTTAACAGAACACAGGTAGACAAATGCCGAAGACAAAAGGAATACTGGGACGAAAAGTGGGAATGACAAGGGTCTATGATGAACATGGCCGCTCCATTCCCGTCACCGTGATTGAAGCTGGTCCCTGTAAAATTCTCCAGAAAAAAACCACTGCCAAAGAAGGGTATGATGCCATTCAGGTGGGTTTTCTTGAAAAGAAGGCCAGTCGTCTCAACAAGCCCGAAGCTGGCCATGCAAAACGATCAGGCGGTACCGGTTTTTACCATATCCGCGAATTTAGGATCAGCGATCCAGAGGCCTACGAACTCGGTCAGGAGATCACCGTGAGTGAGATCCTGAAGATCGGAGATACGGTAGATATCTCCGGTAAATCAAAAGGCCATGGTTTCCAGGGCGTCATGAAGCGACATGGTTTTGCCGGTGGTAAGGCCTCTCATGGTTCCGGATTCCACCGTGCCCCAGGTTCAATCGGTTGTAGCGCCTGGCCAGCCCGTGTTGTCAAGGGGAAGAAGCTTCCCGGTCACATGGGTGACGAGCTGGTGACGCAGAAAAATTATAAGATTATCGATATACGGGACGAAGACAATGTCGTACTTGTCAAAGGACCCGTGCCCGGAGCAAAAAACGGTTTGCTCAGTATTTACACAAAAGCGTAAACCGGAGCTGCTCAGAAGGAGATACTCATGGCAGTTTGTGATGTCGTAAATAACCTGGCAGAAAAAGTTAGCGAAATAGAACTCAATAACGACCTGTTCGGTGTAGAAGTTAAAGAAAGTATTCTGCATGAAATTGTTTGCATGCAGCGCGCCAACAGAAGAAGCGGCAACGCCTCTACCAAGACCCGTGGTGAACTCCGCGGCGGTGGAGCCAAGCCCTGGCGCCAGAAGGGGACGGGCCGTGCACGCGCCGGTACCAAAAACTCACCCATCTGGCGTGGCGGTGGGACCGTCTTCGGACCCAGGCCAAGGGACTACAGCTACTCCATGCCCAAAAAGGTGAAACGTCTGGCCCTGCGCATGGCGCTCAGTGCCCGTTTTGCAGAGGGAAACGTGGTGGTCATCGATGACTTCGGCCTTGAGGGAATCAAGACCAAGGGCTTTGTCAAGGTGATGAATAACTTCGAGTTTGGGAACTGCCTGATTGTCACTGCAGACAATGATGAGGTTCTCAGCAAGTCAGCGCGTAATGCCGTAGGGTATAAGGTTTTGCCGGTGGCTGGAGTCAATGTCTTTGATATCCTTAAGTACCCCAAACTCATGCTGATCCAAAGCAGTGTTGCCAAGCTTGAAGAGAGGATAATGGTATGAAGGCAATGTATAATGTCATAAAAGGCCCATGCCTGACTGAGAAGAGTAATATCCTGCAGGAAACACAGGGAACCGTCGCGTTAAAAGTCGATCGCCGTGCCAACAAGATCGAGATCAAAGAGGCCGTTGAGAGCCTGTTCAATGTGAAGGTGGCCAATGTTGCAACTGCAAATATGCGCGGTAAGAAGAAGCGCGTAGGCTTGAAGTCAGTTGGGAAGACGAACGATTGGAAAAAAGCTTACGTCACCCTCTCCGAGGGCGAGATCAACTTTCTTGAAGAGCTTTAATCCACTTGTGTAACATCTCGGTTTACACCTGAAGATATACTATTACAGGAATAACAATGGCAATCAAAACCCATAAGCCGACATCACCCGGAAAACGTCACTACGTTTCTGTGAAACAGGAGTATCTTTCTGATAAAGAACCTGAAAAGAGTCTCCTCCGTCCTTTGAAAAAGACCGGCGGGAGAAACTCCTACGGTCGCATCACCTCCCGTCATAAGGGTGGTGGCCATAAGAGGAAGTACCGGGTCATTGACTGGAAGAGAAACAAAACCACGGTTCCGGCCACGGTAACGGCAATAGAATACGATCCTAACCGGTCTGCCCATATTGCCCTGTTGACCTATGCTGACGGCGAAAAAACCTACATCCTTGCACCAAACGGCATCCTGGTGGGTGATACCATCATGGCCGGAGCCGACGCTGATATCAAGCCCGGCAACTGTTTGCCGCTGATCAATATTCCCCTCGGTACCATCATCCATAACATCGAGATGAAGATCGGCAAGGGGGCGCAGCTGGTTCGCTCCGCCGGAGCCTCAGCCCAGCTGATGGCCAAGGACGGACACCAGGTGCTGGTCAAGCTGCCCTCCGGCGAAGTGCGAAGGTTCCACAAGGATTGCCGTGCCTGCATCGGTCAGGTCGGTAACTCCGAGCACTCCAGCCAGAAGCTTGGCAAGGCCGGGCGTAACCGCTGGAAAGGGAAGCGGCCCTCTGTCCGAGGTGTCGCCATGAACCCGGTCGATCACCCCATGGGTGGCGGCGAAGGTAAGAGTTCAGGTGGACGGCACCCGGTTTCACCCTGGGGTGTACCGACCAAAGGCTTTAAGACCCGTAAGAAGAAAGCCTCTGACCGCGATATCGTCACCAAACGTAAGTAAAACAGGAGTATTTGGATATGGCTCGTTCCATTAAAAAAGGTCCCTTTGTCGACGACCATCTGCAGAAGAAGGTTGAACAGGCGCAGGAGAGTGGTTCACGAAAGGTCATTAAGACCTGGTCTAGACGGTCGGATATTACACCGGAAATGGTAGGACTGACATTTGCCGTCCACAACGGGAAAAAATTCATTCCAGTGTATGTCACAGAAAATATGGTTGGTCATAAACTTGGAGAATTTTCTCCTACCCGTACCTACTATGGCCATGCCTCTGATAGAAAGGGACGCTAACAGCTGACTTTTCAAGAAAGCGCTAAGGAGTCAAACGATGGAAACCAAAGCCGTCGCTAAGCACATACGAATTTCACCGCAAAAGGCCCGTCTGGTTGCAGACGTGGTTCGGGGGATGGACGCCGGAAATGCCATTACCACCCTGCGGTTTATGCCAAAGAAAGCCGCTCGAATCTTAAGAAAGGTAATCGAGTCAGCTGTTGCCAACGCCGATCAAAGTGACTCAATCGATGTGGATACACTCTACGTGAAAGAGATCTTTGTTGATGGTGGACCGATGTTAAAGAGGTTCCGTCCGAGAGCCCAAGGCAGAGCGACCCGTATCTTAAAGAGAACCAGCCACATCACCGTGGTTGTCGATGAAACCTGATCTTAAAACAGTGGTCACTAGAGATTAAAGATAGAGGGAACGGAGGATTATCTTGGGTCAAAAAGTAAATCCCATTGGATTGCGGTTGAACATAACCCGGTCATGGGAATCTATCTGGTATGCCGATAAAGATTATGCGAATAACTTGCATCAAGATCAACTTATTCGGAAGTATCTGAAAAAACGTTTATATCATGCCGGAATTGCCCGTATTGTCATAGAGCGCACCGGAGAAAAAGTTAAAGTTAAACTGTTTACTGCCCGGCCGGGGATCGTTATCGGCAAGAAAGGGTCAGAGATAGAGAGCTTGAAAAAGGATCTGGAGCAGAAGTTCGGGCGATCTTGCTTAATTGATATCCAAGAGGTTCGCCGACCGGAAGCGGATGCCCAGCTTGTTGCCGAAAACATCGCCATGCAGCTCGAGCGTCGAATTGCCTTCCGCCGGGCCATGAAAAAGTCCATCAACTCCGCGCTGCGTTTTGGTGTCCAGGGGATCAAGATTTCCTGCTCCGGACGTCTGGGTGGTGCTGAGATGTCACGTACCGAATGGTTCAAAGAGGGTCGAGTACCCCTGCACACCCTTCGTGCCGATATAGACTATGGTACTGCCGAGGCAAAGACCACCTACGGTATTATAGGGGTTAAAGTATGGATATTCAAAGGAGAAGTTCTTTCCGACAGCGAAATGGTAGCGGAGAAGTAATCCGCCTGCCAATCGATATCATCTGTTCTTTACTCCTTGTGACAGCATAACCCCATATGCAGGAATAATAATATGTTAAGTCCACGCAAAGTAAAACATAGAAAACAACACAAAGGTAGAATGCGCGGGAAGGCCCAACGCGGATCAGACATCTCTTTTGGTGACTTCGCGCTGAAGGCTGTTGGTTGTGGTCGGATGACGGCCCAACATATCGAAGCTGCTCGTATTACCATCAACAGGAAAATCAAACGTGGTGGAAAGCTGTGGATCAGGGTCTTTCCTGACAAGCCGATCACCAAGAAGCCTGCCGAAACCCGGATGGGTAAGGGTAAGGGTTCTCCTGAGTACTGGGTGGCCACCATCCGACCCGGCAAGGTGCTCTACGAACTCAAAGGAGTTCCGGAAGAGCTTGCCCTCGAAGCGCTGAAGCTGGCCAGTTATAAACTCCCCTTTCCTACGAAAGTAATCACCAGGAGGGAGACGATATGAAGGTAAAAGAACTCCGCGAACTTGATCTCGACGCTCTGAAGAAGAAGGAAAACGACGTTCGAGAAGATCTTTTCAAGCTCAAATTCCAACATGGAATCAGGCGCCTGGAAAATCCGGCTCGACTGGGACAGTTGAAGAAAGACATTGCCCAGATCAAGACTGTGATTGCAGAAAAACAATAGGCCAACCAACAGCGAGCTTAAGAGCCACAGGAATAGAGCGATGACAGCAAAAAACAAAAAGACCCGCCAGGGTACGGTTGTAAGCAACAAGATGGATAAGAGTGTCGTTATTCTTGTTGAAAGAAAAGTACGGCACAAACTCTACGGCAAGTATATCCGTCGTAACGTAAAATATATGGCACATGATTCGGCCAACGAGTGCAACATCGGTGATGTTGTCCTGATCGAAGAGTGTCGTCCTTTGTCTAAGAATAAACGCTGGCTTGTACGGTCAATCATAGAGCGCTCTGTTTGACCAGATACCCTGGTGGATGATTGTAAGTAGCTGCAAATAAAGCATTTCAGGTGGAACCATGATTCAAACCGAAAGCATGTTAAATGTTGCCGACAACTCCGGTGCTAAGAAAGTATTGTGCATCAGGGTGCTGGGGGGAACACGGAAACGATATGCAAGCATTGGGGATATTATCGTCGTGACGGTAAAGGAAGCCATTCCCCATGCAAAAGTGAAGAAGGGCGATGTTTTAGACGCCGTTATCGTGCGGACTAAAAAAGAGATACAGCGACCAGAAGATACAGCTGTCAAATTTGATGAGAATGCTGCGGTCCTCCTGAGTGGAAATGGAGAGCCGATTGGTACGCGTATTTTCGGACCGGTTGCCCGCGAACTCAGATCGTTAGGTTTTATGAAGATTATATCCCTTGCACCGGAAGTTCTGTGAGGTCCTGACCTTACAGCAAGACCATAGATGAAGGGAAACGAGGTAAGAACAATGCGTCAGGGACAAGCAAGTCTTAGAGTTAATGATCAGGTTGAAGTCATTGCCGGTAAAGACAAAGGTCGGGTAGGAAAGATCCTCAAGGTGGACCGCAGTCGTAACCGTGTCGTCGTCGAACGAATCAACATGATTAAGAAACATCAAAAGGGAACTGATGCGACACAGCCGGGACAGATCATAGAGAGAGAGGCCTCAATCCATATCTCTAATGTAATGATTGTCTGCCCTGAATGTACCGAGACAGTACGTACCGGAAAGAGCAACCTGGAAGATGGTACAAAGGTGCGTGTCTGTAAAGGCTGTAACGCAACTCTTGAAACTACAAAATCGTAAGGATTCTCACTGACCACGGAGTACACGATGGGAACACTTAAAGAACAGTACGATAACGAGATCAAATCTCAACTGAAAGAAGAATTTGACCTCAAAAGTGTAATGGAGATTCCTAAGATTGAGAAAGTCGTTCTCAACATGGGGATCGGTGAGGGGGTGCAGAATCCTAAATCAGTGGATAAGGCTGCTGGTGAGCTGACCCTGATTGCTGGCCAGAAGGCCGTTGTAACCAAAGCCAAAAAATCCATTGCCACCTTTAAACTGCGTGAAGGCATGCCCATCGGTGCACGGGTAACCCTGCGCAGTGAAAGGATGTATGACTTTCTATCAAAATTAATCAACATCGCCCTGCCTCGGGTTCGCGACTTTCGCGGGATTTCCCCCAAAGGCTTTGACGGGCGTGGTAACTTCTCCATGGGGATCACCGAGCACATCATTTTCCCGGAGATTGATTACGACAAGATCGACAAAATTCGAGGACTGAATATTACCATAGTGACCTCTGCCGATAGCGATGAGCAGGGTCGCGCTTTGTTGAAAGCTATGGGTATGCCATTCAAAAAGAAGTAAGCCGCTTACTTCTTTTGTCTCAAATAACAACTATTCTTCAGGAGGATGCAGTGGCAAAAAAATCACTCATTGCCAAGGCAAAACGTAAACCAAAATTTAAAGCACGCTCTTACAACAGATGTCCTCTTTGTGGTCGTCCAAGAGCCTATATGAGAAAGTTTGGCATTTGCAGGCTGTGTTTTCGGAAACTGGCCTCACAGGGAGAATTGACCGGGGTTACCAAGTCAAGCTGGTAGATGAACAGGCAGTGCTGCCCCTGACGAGGACGACTTGAAGAAGTTGTTTGAGCAAATGTCCAGCAATTCGCTTTTTAAAAGAGGAAAAAATCAATGTCTATGAGTGATCCACTGGCAGATATGCTGACCCGAATCAGAAACGGCGTAAAGGCCCGCTTTGAGTCCGTGGAAATGCCTCTGTCAACAATCAAAGTCAATGTCGCCAAAGTGCTCAAGGATGAAGGGTATATCACCGATTACCAGGTCATTGAGCAAGAGGTGCAGGGCATCCTGAAGATTGATCTGAAATACGGGCCCAATGGTGAGCAGGTTATCACCGGCATCAAGCGGGTCAGTAAACCAGGATTGCGCCAATATAAAAAGAACGATCGTATCCCCAAGGTAATGACCGGGCTGGGCGTTGGTATACTGACGACCTCCCAGGGTGTGATCAGCGACAGAGAAGCACGTGCACGCCGGATAGGTGGTGAGTTGCTTTGTGAAATCTGGTAACTGCATTTTCTGACGACAAGGAGTTCAAAATGTCCAGAATCGGAAAACAACCGATCCCTGTACCCACTGGGGTAAAGGTTGAAATACAAGGTACACACATTACAGTGACCGGGCCCAAGGGTACTCTGGAAAGAGACCTGCGCCCAGAGATTGAGTGTAGGGAAGAGGGCAATGAACTCATCCTTACCCCCAAGGGCAACAGCAAGAAAGTCATGGCCTTCTGGGGCATGAGCAGGTCACTGGTCAACAACATGGTGGTCGGGGTGAACACCGGATTTGAGAAGAAACTGACCGTTGAGGGTGTGGGTTATCGAGCCAACCTCTCCAATGATACCCTCACCCTGAACGTTGGATACTCCAACCCGGTTGAGTTTGTTCTGCCGGCAGGTATCAGTTCTGAAGTCGACAAGAACAACAACATTACCGTTACCGGTATCGATAAGGAACTGGTGGGACTTACTGCTGCGCGCATCCGGGCCATCCGTAAGCCTGAGCCGTACAAGGGCAAAGGCATCCGTTATGTTGATGAGCATATTGTCCGGAAAGTCGGTAAAGCCGGTGCAGCAAGTTAATTAATCATTGAAAGAGTAACATCATGGCTAAAACACATCCTAAAGTTACTGCCCGTATGAAACGGATCAAACGGATCCGCAAGAAAATCAGTGGCACCGGTGACAAGCCACGCATGCGGGTATTTCGCAGCAACAAGCACATATATGTACAGCTCATCGATGATCTCAAGCAGCAGACCATCACCTCCATGTCCACCGAGAGCAAGGAGTTTGACGGATCTGGCCTGAAAGATCGTTGTGAGCTGGCTAAGAAGGTCGGTGAGATGCTGGCCGAAAAAGCGAAGGCAGCCGGTATAGAAGAGGTGGTCTTTGACCGCGGTGGCTATATCTACCATGGTCGGGTCAAGGCACTGTCCGATGGGGCCCGCGAAGGCGGACTCAAGTTTTAAGACAACTTATTTTCTCGTAATTCAACAATATCCTACGGGGGTGTTTCTTGGCTGATTTTAAAAGAGCTAAAGACGGAAACCAAGAAGAGCTCATAGAAAAGATCGTTTTTATCAACCGTGTTGCCAAAGTTGTAAAGGGTGGACGTCGCTTCAGCTTCAGTGCAATCGTTGTTGTCGGTGATGGAAAGGGCAAGGTCGGCTATGGCTTGGGTAAGGCCAACCAGGTCCCTGAAGCCATCCGCAAGGGAATCGAGAGGGCGCGGAAGGACATGCAGTCCGTGGCCATGACCGATGTCTCCATCCCACATGAAACCATTGGCAAGTTCAAGTCCGGCAGCGTCATGTTGAAGCCCGCCGGAGACGGTACCGGTGTGATCGCCGGTGGAGCCGTCCGGGCGGTACTCGAGGCAGCTGGGGTGAATAATATTCTCACCAAATGTCTGGGGTCCAACAACCCGCACAATCTTGCCAAGGCGACTATAGCCGGGTTGCGGCAACTCCGTTCTGCTGAGCAGATTGCCAAACTTCGTGGTCTTAAAACTGAAGAGATGGTCGCTTAGGCCCATCACGATATACAGGTTTTCCATCATGAGTGATACTATTACATTGACCCAGGTCAAGAGCGGCATTGGCAGTACCAAGAAAATCCGGGCGACCCTGGTCGGCCTTGGTTTGACCAAAATGCACAAAACTGTAACCAGAAAAGACACTCCAGAAATCCGAGGCATGATCAATAAGGTCAGGCATCTTGTCAGAGTGGAGGAGTAGATCATGCTTAAGTTGAATAATCTCAGTCCTGCAGCTGGAGCCAGGAAACAGCGTAAACGTATCGGGCGCGGCCACGGTTCCGGACATGGTAAGACCTCCGGACGCGGTCACAAGGGTGCCCGCTCACGTTCCGGCTACAGCCTGGCAGGTGGTTTCGAGGGCGGTCAGATGCCGTTGCATCGTCGCCTGCCCAAGCGTGGTTTCACCAACATCTTCAAGACCGAGTATGCCATCGTCACACTCGCCCAGCTTGATACCTTTGAGAGCGGTGCAGTGGTTGATGTCAAGGCCCTGCTCGAGGCCGGGATCATCGACGGCCAGAAGCCGGTGAAGGTTCTTGCCAACGGCCAGTTGACCAAGGCGGTCACCGTTGATGTCGACAAGGTGAGTAAAGGTGCAGCGGATAAAATCACTGAAGCAGGTGGTACTGTAAAGGAGTAATTACATGAGCGGTCTTGCCAGTGCTGCCACAATTCCTGAATTACGCAAGAGGGTGCTGTTCACCCTCTTCATGCTTTTTGTATACAGGATGGGTGTTCAGATTCCAACACCTGGAATTAACGGGCAGGCCTTAGCTGCCTTTTTCGAGCAAAATGCCAGTACCCTCTTTGGCATGTTTAACATGTTCTCCGGTGGCGCCTTGGAAAATTTTTCCATCTTCGCCCTGGGGATCATGCCCTATATCTCGGCCTCCATCATCATCCAACTCCTGACCGTGGTCATTCCCCAACTGGAATCCCTGTCCAAGGAGGGGGAGGCCGGGCGGAGAAAGATCACCCAGTATACCCGTTACGGGACGGTGGTGCTCTCGATCATCCAGGGCTTTTTTATTGCCTCCGGACTCGAGGGGATGAGCGGACCCTCCGGGGTGCCGATCGTGATTGAGGCCGGGCTCCAGTTCAAACTGATGACCGTGCTCACCCTCACCTCGGGAACCGCCTTTATCATGTGGCTGGGCGAGCAGATGACCGAGCGGGGCATCGGTAACGGGATCTCCCTGATCATCTTTGCCGGGATCGTGGCACGTATGCCCGCAGCCATAGGCAACACCCTGCAACTGGTTAAGGCCGGCGAACTTGCCATGGTCTTTATCCCGGTAATGCTGGTGGCCATGGTCTTGATCGTGGCCTTTATCATCTTTGTCGAGACCGCCCAGCGAAGGATTCCCATCCAGTATGCCAAACGGGTGGTGGGCAGAAAGGTCTATGGCGGCCAGGCGTCCCACCTGCCGTTGAAAATCAATGTCTCCGGGGTCATTCCGCCCATCTTTGCCTCCTCGATCATGATGTTTCCGGCAACCATCGGTTCCTTCATCCAGATCGATTGGGTACAGCGGATCTCTGCGGCCCTGAGCCCGGGAACCGTCTATTACTACATCATGTTTGTGGCCATGGTGGTCTTCTTCTGCTTCTTTTATACGGCAGTGACCTTCAAGCCAGATGATGTGGCAGAGAATCTGAAGAAGAATGGCGGCTTCATACCCGGGATCCGGCCAGGGAAACGAACCGCCGAGTTCATCGATCGGGTCTTGACCCGGCTGACGGTGGTGGGGGCGATCTATCTCAGTCTGATCTGTGTGATGCCGACCCTGCTGATCAGTAAATTTAATGTACCCTTTTATTTTGGCGGTACAGCCCTGCTGATTGTGGTCGGGGTAGCAATCGATACCATCTCCCAGATCGAATCCCATCTGGTGATGCGCAACTATGACGGCTTTATGAAGGCTGGTAGGATTAAGGGACGACGTTGAGGTAAAGACTGTGGGAGATCGAAGCGAGAAGAGGACCATCACGGTCAAGAACGCTGAAGAACTGGCGATCATGCGTCAGGCCAACCAGATTGTAGCCGGCGTACTCGCCATGCTCAAAGAGGAGGTTGCTCCCGGAGTCAGCACCCACTATCTGGATCGGCGTTCGGAAGAGTACTGTCGTGACCATGGAGCAGCCCCCGCCTTTAAGGGCTACCGTGGCTTCCCGGCCAGTCTCTGTGCATCGGTCAACGAGCAGGTCGTCCATGGGATCCCCTCCAAGAAAGTCAGGCTCAGGGAAGGGGATATCATCTCTGTTGATTTCGGCACCCACTACAGGGGGTTTTATGGTGACGCTGCTGTCACCATCCCTGTAGGGCGGGTCAGCGCAGAGATCAGCAGGCTGCTCCAGGTTACCGAGGAGTCCCTGGCTCGAGGTATCCAACAGGTGCAGGTCGGCAACCGGATCTCCGATATCTCCCGGGCCGTGCAGAGCCACGCCGAGGGCAACGGTTTCTCCGTGGTTCGCCAGTTTGTCGGCCACGGCATCGGCAGTGAACTCCATGAGGCACCTGAGGTGCCCAACTATGTCCAAAGGCAATCCTCCCCCCGACTCATCGCCGGAATGGTTATTGCCATAGAACCCATGGTCAATATGGGTACCAGCAAGGTAGAGGTCCTGCGCGATCAGTGGACCGTGGTTACCAGGGACCGTCTGCCTTCGGCCCATTTCGAACATTCGGTCGCCGTGACCGAGGATGGCCCGTTGATCCTCAGTCAACTCGGCAGTGAGTAAACAGTCAGAAAAGGGACAATTTTTTAACATTAAGCCGAGAAAAGAGTTGATATATTGAAGCAACTTCGATATATTCAATACCTTTTCGGCCACAAAAAAAGAGTGGTGGAGACATGGCAAAAGAAGAGGCCATTGAAGTAGAAGGTACTATTATAGAACCATTGCCCAACGCAATGTTTCGCGTCGAGTTGGATAATGGGCACAAGGTTCTTGCCCATATCTCCGGTAAGATGCGAATGCACTATATAAAAATCCTACCTGGCGACCGGGTCACCGTTGAATTGTCACCATACGACTTGACAAGAGGCAGGGTCACTTTTCGGGCAAAAGGCGGCAGAGCTAAAAAATAACCATAGAATAGATCTCAGGTTACAGGTATGAAAGTACGAGCATCAGTAAAAAAAATGTGCAGTAGCTGTAAAATTCTCAAGCGAAAAGGTGTCGTCAGAGTTAACTGCAAGAATAAGAAGCACAAACAGCGGCAAGGTTAAACTCGTCTACAAGAGTGAGACTTTAAAACAGGAGAAATGTCTTGGCACGTATAGCTGGAGTGGATTTACCACGTAACAAACACATGGATCGAGCGCTGACCTATATTTATGGCATCGGCTTGACCTCAGCTCGTCAGATTCTTGATAAGGCGGATCTGCCCTATCAGATGAACAGTGACGACCTCAGCAGTGATGATGTAACCCGCATTCGGAAGATCATCGAAAACGATTTCCTGGTCGAAGGTGACCGTCGTCGCGAAATTTCCATGGACATCAAGCGGCTCATGGATCTCGGTGCCTATCGTGGGAGAAGACATCGGATAGGGTTGCCCTGCCGTGGACAGAGAACGAAAACCAACGCGCGCACTCGTAAGGGACCGAAAAGAGGCGCTGCTGTTCGTAAAAAATAGCGCTGATTTGTGATCAGGTTGCCCTAACGAAAGAGTTTACGGAGTTATTATGGCAAAGGCAGGAAAGGCGGCTGGGAAATCCAAGCGCCGTGAAAAGAAGAATATTGCTGAAGGGATAATCTTTATCTACTCAACCTTCAATAACACAATCATCACCATCACCGACCGACAGGGCAATGCCTTTGCCTGGTCGACCGCCGGTGTTATCGGCTTCAAGGGGTCCAGGAAATCCACTCCCTTTGCTGCCCAGAATGCCCTGAGTGATGCCGTGGCCAAGGCCAAAGAGCATGGCTTGAGAAAGGTTGAGGTGCGAGTCAAAGGGCCTGGGCCCGGTCGAGAGGCCGCCCTGCGTGCCCTCACAACTGTTGAGCTTGATGTGAGTCGCATTGTAGATGTAACCCCGCTGCCACATAACGGTTGTAAACCACCCAAGCGCAGAAGGGTGTAATAAAAGAATTCTTGGTTGCAAGCTGCGGCGAAAGGTCGCAGTACCTATTATGGAGGTAAATCTTGGCTAGATATACAGGGGCTTCCTGCAGGATGTGCAGGCGCGAAAGCCTTAAATTGTTTTTAAAAGGCGATCGGTGTTACTCCGACAAGTGTGCATTTGAGCGCCGCTCATTTGCCCCGGGTCAGCATGGGCAGAATCGATTCCGCAAAGTTTCAGACTACGCTACTCAGCTTCGTGAGAAGCAGAAGGTCAAGCAGATCTACGGCATGCTGGAGGCACAGTTCAAGCTCTATTTCGAGCGAGCCGACCGCGCCAAGGGCGTCACCGGTGCGAATCTGCTGATTCTGCTCGAGCGTCGTCTGGACAATGCCCTCTACCGCGCTGGTTTTGCCAGCTCACGGAACCAGGCTCGACAGTTTGTCCGCCACAGCCACTTCCTGGTGAACGGCAAGAAGGTAAACATCCCTTCCTACCAGGTCACTGCCGGTGATGTGATCACCGTGAAAGAGAAGAGCAGTAAGAATGAGCTGATCAAGGACAATATCGAAGGCGCTGTACGACGTGGTGTACCGAGTTGGTTGGAGATCGACCAGACCAAGATGCAAGGTACCGTCAAGGCCCTGCCCAACAGGGAAGAGATTACCATGCCTATTCAAGAGCAGCTCATCGTCGAACTTTACTCCAAGTAACCATAGCGATCAGGTAATCATGGCACAGGAAATCAGGGATACCAACCCCTTTTACAAAAACTGGCACGATCTCATAACTCCTGAGCGGCTTGAAGTAAACGATGAAACCCACTCCGATCAGTATGGCAAGTTTGTCTGTCAGCCATTTGAGCGCGGGTTTGCAACGACCATCGGCAACTCACTGCGGCGGATTATGCTGGCCTCCATCCGAGGGGCTGCCGTCACCTCGGTGAAGATCGACAATGCCCTCCATGAGTTTACCTCCATCAATGGTATCCATGAAGACGTGGCTGAGATCATCCTCAACCTCAAACAGGTCCGTTTGAAACTCAACGGGCCTGTCGGGCACACCGTTGTGATCGAAAAAAACGGGCCTGGAACGGTTACCGCCGGAGACATCAACGGTGCTCCGCACGTGGATGTGATGAATCCGGAACAGGTAATCTGCACCATCACCAGTGAGACCACCTTTCGCGCCGAACTCGAGGTCCAGTGGGGAAAAGGGTATGTCCCTGCCGAGTTCAACAAGAAGGAAGATCAGGCCATCGGCGTCATTCCCATCGATGCCCTGTTCTCCCCCATCGTCCGGGTCCAGTATGTGGTGACCCAGGCACGGGTTGGACAGAAAACCGATTACGATCGCCTGACCATGGAGATCGAAACCGATGGCAGTGTTGCTCCCCAGGATGCCCTGGCCTATGCCGCGAAAATCCTCAAGGAGCAGATGACCATCTTCATTAACTTTAATGAAGAGCAGGCCAAGGCTCCGGATAAGCAGGACAATGACGATGAAAACTCCAGTTACCCGCCGTTCCTGGACAAGAATGTCGAGGACCTGGAGCTCTCCGTCAGATCAGCCAACTGTCTTAAAAATGCCCAGATCCAGTATATTGGGCAACTCGTCCAGAAGACTGATGCTGAAATGCTGAAGACCAAGAATTTTGGGCGTAAGTCACTCAACGAGATCAAGGCCCTGCTCTCTGAGCACGACTTGACCCTGGGCATGAAACACGAAGGATGGGTTTCCCCGAATAAGCGGGAAGAACTTGCCGAGTAGGAAGCGTTCGTGAGAGATACCATCCAGTGCTGATAGCCGTATAATTAATGAAAGGACAGGATCATGCAACATAGAAAAGTCGGCCGTAAGCTTGGCCGTACCACTGCACACCGAAAAGCAATGCTTCGCAACATGGTAACTTCACTGCTGGAGCACGAGCGAATCGTAACCACCGTACCAAAGGCAAAGGAAGCCCGTCGGATGGCGGAGAAGATGATCACTCTGGGTAAGCGCGGCGATCTCCATGCCAAGCGCCAGGCCCTGAGCTACATCCGCTCCAAAGATGTGGTTGCCAAGCTGTTTGATCAGCTCTCTGAACAGTATGCAGATCGTCAGGGTGGCTACACCCGGATCATCCGCACCGGTTTCAGAAGTGGCGATGCCGCTCCCATGGCCATCGTCGAGTTGGTAGGCTACCAGGCCGACCAAGAGGTGGAAGACTAAGCACACCTTGAAGCACCCCATGGATTTGTTAGCAAGCCGGTATGAGTCATCATACCGGCTTTTTTTTATGGATTTATGGCTGCCTTGGATAATGAGATATGTTGTTCAAGATCAAGGCATGCGAGAAAAAACGCCACAGGTATGGGTCTGATATTCCATGGCTGATTTTTCGTGCATAACGCCGAGATTGGGCAAGATAGCAGTTGTTTAAGGGGCCCTTATGAGGGAAACCATGTCTGAGCTGCCCCAAGAAATTGATATCCCTGAAGGACGTACCACCCTGGAAAACAACCAGTTCAACTTTCACTGTCATCCGGGGGTGAGTTGTTATCTCAAGTGTTGCCACGATGTCCGTCTTCACCTCTTCCCCTATGACATCATCCGGCTCAAGAATCGGCTCAAGCTGCATTCCGGGGAATTCATGCAGCGTCACACCTTCTTGGGTGAGGGGAGCCATCCCTTCTTTCCCGGGGTCCTGCTGAAGCTGGGCACAGCAGAGGGGCTCCCCTGTCCGTTTCTCTCTGACCAGGGCTGCACGGTCTATCCTGATCGGCCTTCTGCCTGCCGTACCTACCCACTCGAGCGCGGGGTGTCCTCAACTGGCAAGGGCGGCGCCATGAAGGAGTACTATTTCCTGACCCATCATCCCTACTGTAAGGGCCATCTTGAAGAGCGCAGCTACACCTTAAAGCAGTGGCAGCGCGATCAGGCCCTCCATGAGTACAACCTCCACAACGATCTCTGGGCCGAGGTGGATGCCTTTTTTGCCACCAATCCCTGGCAGGGGGAGGGCAAGGCCGGCCCTCTGCAGCAGCTGGCCTTTATGGTCTGTTACAATATCGACGACTTTCGTGCCTATACCGAGGCCCATGGACTGCTCAAACGGTTTGGGGTGGACAAGGCCGGCCGGAACCGGATCAAACGGGACGACGGGGCCCTGCTCCAATTCGGCTTTCAATGGCTGCGCCAGCACCTTGGCGGGCCCTCGGCTCTGCGGCGAAGATAGCTGATCTCTGCCGGGGAAGAGCAATTGCACCCCACGGGCTGATTGACTCCTTGAAATCAGCCTTGAACTGTGGTAGCTTGCAGTGTTTTTCAAATGGCTGTCGGCTTGCCGGCAGCCCTATCTCACACATTCCGCCTGCCCTTTGGTGTCCCCTTGTGGGGATTGGGCTTAGGAATGGAGGAATAACCATAAAATCAGGAGTAGTATCATGACCCAGGTAACCATGCGACAGATGCTCGAAGCCGGGCTCCATTTCGGTCATCAGACCAGACGGTGGAATCCCAAGATGAAGCCCTATATCTACGGGCCCCGTAACGGCATCTATATCGTCAATCTCGATGTCACCATGCGGATGTACCGCAAGGCCTTCAGCTACATCTCCGATGTCGTTGCCGACGGCGGTTCCGTCCTCTTTGTCTGCACCAAGCGGCAGGGACAGTCCATCATCAAGGAAGAGGCCAAGCGCTGCGGGATGTACTTTGTCAACCACCGTTGGCTCGGCGGGATGATGACCAACTTCCAGACCATCAAGAACTCGGTTGATCGCCTGAAGAAGATCGAGTCCATGCAGGAAGATGGTTCCATCAACCGCTTTCCCAAGAAAGAGATCCTCAAGATGGAAAAAGAGCGGGTCAAGCTCGACCGCAACATCGGCGGTATCAAGAACATGCGCTCCCTGCCGGACGTGCTCTTTGTGATCGATCCCAACAAGGAAGACATCGCCGTCAGTGAGGCCAAGAAACTCGGTATCCCTGTTGTGGCCCTGACCGATACCAACTGTGATCCCGATGGAGTTGACTTCATCATCCCGGGTAACGATGACGCCATCCGGGCCATCAAACTGATTGCCACCAATATCAGCCAGGCGGTTTTTGAGGGCAAGGATCGACGTGGAGAAGAGGTTGCTGTGAACAACGAGGAGTTGGAGGCAGCAATGAGCGCCGCAGGCGCAGAGACTGCACCGGAAGCCTCCGAAGATGCAGCCGCTGCCACCCCGTCCACACCTGCTGCCTGACAGGCAGACACACAACACGACCACCGGGTCAGGGTCCTGGGGGCCCTGACCTGCTGTATATTACGCTATGCAGGACCGGCATGCCCAGGAACGCGCCTCGGGCAAGGGTCCTGAACTAAGGAGAAAGAAAGTGAAGATTACAAGCCAAATGGTCAAGGAACTCCGTGACAAGACCAACGCAGGAATGATGGATTGTAAAAAAGCCCTGGGTGATACCGAGGGTGACATGGAAAAAGCCGTGGATCTGCTCCGTCAGAAGGGCCTTGCCGTTGCTGCCAAGCGTGCCGATCGGGCCACCAGCGAAGGGGTCATCGAGACCTACATCCACGGCGGCGGTAAACTCGGCGTCATGGTCGAGGTAGGCTGCGAAACCGACTTTGTCGCCAAGACCGACGATTTCCGCGCCTTTGCCAAAGACGTGGCCATGCATATCGCAGCGGTCAATCCCGTCTCCATCGGCCGTGACGAGGTTCCTGCCGAACTGGTGGAACGGGAAAAAGAGATCTACACCAACCAGGCCCTGGAATCTGGTAAGCCAGAGCAGATCGTCGAAAAGATCGTTACCGGTAAGATTGAAAAATATCTCTCCGAGATCTGCCTGCTGGAGCAGAAATTTGTCAAAGATCCTGATCTCAGTGTTCAGGACAAGCTCAACGAACTCATCGCCAAGATGGGCGAGAACATCTCCATCAAGAAAATGGCTCGTTTTCAGATCGGTGAGTAAGCTCTAGCTTTTTTTGTCGGACCCCGGGCCGATCGTCTCCATGATCGGCCCCTGGCCCCTTTCTTTACAGACCCTTCGGGTCCTGTCGTGTAGTATCAGTACAAGCATCCATTCAGTATAACTCCCAGGCAAACAGAAAAGCAGGGCAACAGCATGAGATTTAACAGAATCCTCTTGAAGATCAGCGGCGAAGCGCTGATGGGCGACAACAACTACGGTATCAGTACCGATGTCATTCGCTATCTCTCTGCGGAGATAAAAAAAGTGCATGATCAGGGTATCGAGCTGGCCATGGTCATTGGAGCGGGCAATATCTTCCGCGGGGTTGCCGGTGCTGCCAGCGGGATGGATCGCGGCTCGGCGGATAACATGGGGATGCTGGGTACGGTGATGAACTCCCTGGCCGTCCAGGATGGGCTTGAATCCATCGGCATACCCTGTAAGGTGATGTCCGCCATCACCATGCTCAACGTCTGTGAACCTTACGAGCGGCTCAAGGCCCTGGACCACCTGGAAAACAAAAGGGTGGTGATCTTTGCCGCCGGTACCGGTAATCCCTACTTTACCACCGATACCGCAGCCGTACTCAGGGGGCTGGAAATCAAGGCCGATGTGGTGATGAAGGCGACCCGGGTGGACGGGGTCTACGACTCTGACCCTGAAAAGAATCCTGAGGCCAACCGTTACCTCCACCTCACCTATAACAAGGTGCTGCGCGACGACCTGCGGGTCCTGGATGCCGCCGGTATCTCCCTTGCCCGGGACAATGAGCTGCCCATCATGGTCTTTAACATGAAAGTGGAGGGCAACATTGCCAAGGCCGCCGCCGGCGTCGAGGGGATAGGGAGTCTGATTACCACCCGTTGAGCCGGCGCTCAGGTGTATCCCCGTGTCTCTTGAAAACCATCCGATGATCCTGATGACCTCCAAGGAGTGTATGTTATGGCAAACGATATTCTAGTGCAAGTAAACGAGAAAATGAGCTCAAGCATTGACGCCCTGAAAAAAGAGCTGGTAAGGATTCGTACCGGTCGGGCCTCTCTTTCCCTGCTCGATGGTGTCAGGGTTGATGCCTACGGATCACAGATGCCCATGGATCAGGTCGGTACCATGACCATCCCCGAGTCCAGCATGATCGCGATCAAGCCCTGGGACCCCCAGATGCTGCCGGCCATCGAAAAGGCCATTCTTGCCTCAGACCTGGGCCTCACCCCTGCCAACGACGGCAATGTCATCCGTCTCAACATTCCGCCCCTTACCGAAGAACGGCGCAAGGAGCTGGTCAAGCAGGTCAAGAAGATCGGTGAGGAGTTCAAGGTCGCCATCCGTAATGTCCGCCGTGAGGCCAACGACTCCCTGAAGAAGTTGAAGAAGGATAAGGAGATCTCCGAAGACGATATGTTTCGCCTCCAGGAAGACGCCCAGAAGGCCACGGACGATTTCATCAAGCAGATCGATGAAATCGTCAGCGGTAAGGAAAAAGAGGTGATGGAAGTTTAACCCCTACAGCGGTATTGCATCTGTGATAGATCATCTGGAAGATCAACTGGTCCCCCGCCATATTGCCATCATCATGGATGGCAACGGCAGGTGGGCTGAAGAACGTAAGCGTCCCCGTCTGTTCGGTCATAAGGCCGGGGTGGATTCGGTGCGGGACATCGTTGAGGCAGCCCGGGAAATCGGGGTGCAGCATCTCACCCTCTATGCCTTTTCCACCGAAAACTGGAATCGGCCCAGCGGCGAGGTCAGCGGCCTGATGGGGTTGCTCAAGACCTATCTCTCGGCCGAACTGGAGAACCTGCGCAGCAACGATATCCGGTTGCGCTGTCTTGGTCAGGCCGAGCGGCTGCCCATGGAGGTCCGTCAGGTGCTGGAGCAGACCATCGCGGATACTGCCGGCTGCAGCACCATGAACCTGAACCTGGCCCTGAGCTACGGCGGCCGGGTCGAGTTGCGTGATGCCATCCGCCGGATCGCGGCCGGTTGTGAGCGCGGTGAACTCAACTGGGAGGAGATCTCTGAACAGACCATCAGCGATCACCTCTACACCGCCGGCCAGGCAGACCCGGACCTGCTCATCCGTACCGGCGGCGAGCATCGACTCTCCAATTTCCTGCTCTGGCAGGCCTCCTATGCGGAGCTCTATTTTACCGATACCAAGTGGCCCGACTTCCGCAAGGCCCAGCTCATGGAGGCCATCCAGGTCTTTAATCAGCGCCAGCGCAGGTTTGGTCGTACCGGAGCCCAGGTACAGGGGGAAGCCGGGAAATGAATCGGCTGATACCTGGAGTCCTGATGGCAGGGGGCTGCCTTGCTCTGCTGCTGTTGGGCTCAGGTGCCATGATTCGCAGCGTGCTGCTGCTGGTCGCCGTCCTGGGTCTGCTGGAGTATGTTCGGATCATTGCCCCGGCGCTGTCCGGCCTCCGTCTCGGCCAGGCACTGGGCGTCAGCCTGCTGCCGGCCATCGGCGGCCTCTTTGGCACGGTTGAGGCGGTCCTTGCCGGATTGGTGGCCAGTCTCCTGGCCGCGGTCATCAGCTGCCTGCAGCGCTATCCCAGGCTGGAGAATGTCTTCACCACCCTCTGCTGCTGCGCCTTCGGGGCCCTCTACATCTCCACCTCCCTGGCGCTGCTGGGGCTGGTGACCACCCAGGCCAACGGTCCGCTCTGGATGGTGGTCCTGCTTGCCCTGATTGCCGGCTCCGATAGCGGCGCCTACTATGTGGGCAAGACCTGGGGCAGGCGAAAACTGCTGCCCGCGGTCAGTCCCAAAAAGACCGTTGCCGGTGCCGTGGGCGGCCTGGTCAGCGGGCTTACAGTGGCCCTGGGGATCTCCTGGCTGCTGCCCTTGAACCCCCATCCCGGTCGACTGCTCCTGGCCGGTGGGCTGCTTATTCTCATCGGCATGATCGGTGATCTGGCCGAATCGGTCTTGAAGCGCTCCTTTGCCATCAAGGATTCCGGCACCCTCCTGGGCGGACACGGGGGCGTGTTGGACCGCATCGACAGTCTGCTCCTGGCCGGACCTGCCCTCTACTTTCTGCTCAGTTGGAACCTCCTGCGATGAAGACCATATCCCTCCTCGGCTCCACCGGCTCCATCGGCCGCAATGTTCTGGCTGTTGTCCGCAGGTTTCCTCAGAAATACCGGGTCGCGGCCCTCACCGCCGGGAGCAACGTCACGCTCCTGGCTGAACAGGCCTGCGAGTTCGAGCCCGAGCTGATCAGCATCGGGGATCCGCAGTTGGTGGATGCCCTGGCAGCACTGCTGCCCCTGCCTCTGCGTAGCCGTATCGTCAGCGGCAGTGACGGCAACTGCCTCGCCGCTGCCCTGCCGGAAGTCGAGATGGTGGTCTCCGCCGTGGTGGGCAGTGTCGGCCTCCTGCCCGCCCTTGCCGCCATCGAGGCCGGCAAGGACATCGGCCTGGCCAACAAGGAGACCCTGGTGATGGCCGGGCGGCTGGTCATGGACGCGGTCCAGGCTGCTGGGGTCAGGCTCTTTCCCATCGACTCGGAACACAGTGCCATCTTCCAGGCCCTGGAAGCCGGCAGGAGCCAGGATGTGGAGAAGATCCTCCTCACCGCCTCGGGAGGCCCATTCCGCAGCCTGGGACAGGCAGAGCTGGCCGAGGTGACACCGGAACAGGCCCTGGCCCATCCCAACTGGGATATGGGGCGTAAGATCTCCATCGATTCCGCCACCCTGATGAACAAGGGGCTGGAGGTCATCGAGGCGCGCTGGTTGTTTGCGGTCCTGCCCAGCCAGATCGAGGTGGTGGTCCATCCCCAGTCCATCGTCCACTCCCTGGTGGAGTATGTGGATGGTTCGGTGGTTGCCCAGCTCGGTATCCCTGACATGCAGATTCCCATCGCCTATGCCCTCTCTTATCCCAAGCGGCTGGAGCTGGGGCTCTCCAGGCTCAGCCTGGTGGAGTGCGGCGACCTCTGCTTTGAAGCCCCTGACCTGGTACGTTTTCCGGCCTTGAAGATGGCCTATGACGCCCTTGAAGCCGGGGGAATACACCCGGCGGTGCTCAATGCTGCCAATGAGGTGGCGGTGGAGGCCTTTCTCCAGGGCCGGATCGCTTTTCTCCAGATTACCCAGGTGGTGGCAGAGGCCCTGAGCAGTGTGACCCAGGGTGATGAGCTGGAGCTTGAGGCCATCCTGGCTGCCGATCATCAGGCCCGCGGCATTGCCTCTAACCAGATCGAGCGGCTTTGCCGCGGCTGATCATGTCCGCCCATCTCCTTTAGGGAGCATTCCCCTATGAATTCTCTGTTTTCGTTTATCCTGGTCCTTGGTATCCTCATCTTTGTCCATGAGCTGGGTCATTTCCTCTTTGCCAAGGCCTTTGGGGTGAAGGTGCTCAAGTTTTCCCTGGGCTTCGGCTCCAAGGTGGTCGGCCGCAAGTGGGGTGAGACCGAGTACCTGCTCAGTGCCTTTCCCCTGGGCGGCTATGTCAAGATGTACGGCGAACATGAGGGCGATGAGGTGGCTGGTGAGGAACAGCACCGCTCCTTTGCCCATAAGCCGGTATGGCAACGTTTCGGGATCGTGCTTGGCGGCCCCCTCTTTAATCTGCTCTTTGCCATTGGCCTCTTCTTCATGATCTTTGCCGTCACCGGCCTGCCCGAGGCCATCGATACCACCGTGATCGGTGAGGTCGCCGCCGATTCCGCCGCCCAGCAGGCCGGGATCGAGTCAGGCGACGAGATTCTGGCCATCAACGGGGTCGAAACCACCAGCTGGCAGGAGGTCTCGGGGATGATCCGGGAGAGCGGCGGAGAGCCGGTGGAGCTGAGCGTCCGTCGTGACGGCGAGCTCTTGAATATCATTGCCCGGCCCACCATGTCCAAGACCAAGAACCTCTTTGGCGAGGAGGTGGGTGAGCGCTACCTTCTGGGCATTGTCCGCGCCGAGGAGCTGGTCTATCAGCCGGTCTCCCTGCTCCAGGCAGGAGAGGCGGCCCTGGTGCAGACCTGGAACCTCTCCTACTTGACGGTCATGGCCATAGTCAAGATGATCCAGAGGGTGATCCCGGCCAGCGAACTGGGCGGTCCCATCCGGATCGCCGAGATTGCCGGCCAGCAGCTGGAGGCAGGCTGGCTTAATCTGATCTCCTTCATGGGCATGCTCAGCGTCAACCTGGGGATCCTCAACCTGCTGCCCATCCCGGTACTGGACGGCGGCCACCTGGTCTTCCTCACCCTGGAGGGGATCCGGAGAAGACCCCTGAATGAACAGACCATGGCCATAAGTCAGCGGATCGGCATCGCCCTGTTGGGAACCCTGATGATATTCGTCTTTTATAATGATATTTTACGGCTCGTCCAACGTTGGCTGACTCACTGATCCTGGCCATAGAGACCTCCACCGGCTGCGGCAGTGTTGCCCTGACCCGGGGTACGCTCCAGCAGGGGAGGGTCCTGGCCGAATATACCCATCGTCCTGATCTCAGCCACTCCCGCAGACTCCTGGGCAGTGTCCGGGAGATCATGACCGCCAGCCGACTCGGTTGGGACCAGTTGGACGCGGTGGCCGTCAGCCTGGGCCCCGGTTCCTTTACCGGCCTGCGCATCGGCATGGCTGCGGCCAAAGGGATCGCCATGGCCGCTGGCCTGCCGCTGTTCGGTGTCACCTCCCTCGACGGCCTGGCCTGTCAATGTCCGCCGGCCGGGTGCCAACTCTGCGTCCTGCTCGATGCCCGCAAGGAGCAGGTCTATGGAGCCTTCTATGATGCGGCCGCTCCCGGCGGGAATCCACAGCGTCGGGGAGAAATCCTAGGCTGTACTCCCGAGGAACTGAGCCGCCTTATCAGCGAACCTACCCTGATGGTGGGCCCAGGGCTTGAGGTCTATCAGGAATCATTTGCCGCCAACCCCCTGATCACCCTGGTGTCGCCGGCGCTGATTCAGCCCAGGGCCGCCATGATCGGTTTTCTGGGGGCCGAACTGCTGGCAGCAGGCACAGAAAGCACTCCTGCCGGGCTTGCGCCGCTCTATGTCCGGGCCTCAGAGGCCGAGATCAACCTGGCCAAAAAAAAGGCTGCCGACGCAGCCTCCAGATAGAGAGAGATGTTCCAGGAGCGCAGCTATGATTGAACGCAGGAAGACCCGACAGATTTTCATCGGCAACGTTGCCGTGGGCGGCGATGCCCCGGTGATCATCCAGTCCATGACCAACACCGACACCGCCGATGTGGAGGCCACCGTGGCCCAGATCCATCGGCTCCAGGAGGTGGGCTGTGAGCTCATCCGGGTGGCGGTGCCGGACCTGGAGGCGGCCCGGGCCCTGACCGAAATCCGGGCCCAGATTGATCTGCCCCTGATCGCTGATATTCACTTTGATGCCCGGTTGGCCGTGGCTGCCATGGAACATGGGGCCCAGGCCATCCGGATCAATCCCGGCAACCTGGGGGGGCGGGAAAAACTGGCCCTGGTGGTGGCTGCGGCCAAGCAGCACCGGGTGCCCATCCGGGTCGGGGTCAACTCCGGCTCCATCGAGAAGGATCTGCTCCAGGAACATGGCTACCCAAGCCCGGAGCATCCCCATGCCCTGATCGAGAGTGCCCTGCGTAACGTTGCCCTGCTGGAAGAGCAGGGCTTCCACGAGCTCAAGATTTCGATCAAGTCCTCGGATACCCTGACCACCATTGCGGCCTATCGGCAGCTGGCCCAGGTCAGTGACTATCCCCTCCATATCGGCGTTACCGAGGCCGGCGGACTGATTGCCGGGACCGTCAAGTCCAGCGTTGCCCTGGGGATTCTCCTCTACGAGGGCATCGGCGATACCCTGCGGGTCTCGCTCACCCGGGATCCGGTGGAAGAGATCAAGGTCGGCTATGAGTTGCTGCGTTCTCTGCGCATCCGGGAGCGTGGCCCGGAGCTGATCTCCTGCCCCACCTGCGGCAGGACCAAGATCGATCTCTTTGCCCTGGCCGAACAGGTGGAAGCGCGGCTGCAGACCATGGAGAGTCCGCTCAAGGTTGCGGTCATGGGCTGCGTGGTCAACGGTCCGGGTGAGGCCAGGGAGGCGGACATAGGTATCGCCGGGGGCCATGGGGTGGGGATCATCTTCAAGAAGGGCAAGATCTTTAAAAAGGTGGCAGAAGAGCAGCTCCTGCCTGTCTTTCTGGCCGAATTGGAACAGCTGGAGCAGGAGAATAAGCGTTCCTCCTGAATGCTCTCCCGGCCTGTCTCTGTCCGCGGATTTGAGGGGCCTTCGGCTCTCCTGAAGCGGGCTCTTCCCCCTCCCGGCCCGATGCGCCTGAAGCTGAGTGCTCAGCCCCAGCCAGGCGAACCGCTACGCTCCGGGCCGGTGCCGAAAGGCCGCGAGCAAGAGATACTCATTTAAGCGATTTTTTTTTATTTACTGTTTGGAGAAAAGCCATGCGCTACTCACAGCTGTTGTTGCCCACCACCAAGGAAACCCCTGCCGAGGCCGAGGTGATCAGTCATCAACTGCTCCTCAGGGGCGGTTTTATCCGTAAGTTGACCTCCGGGATGTACACCTACCTGCCCCTGGGATTTCTGGTCCTCCAGAAGGTAACCGAGATTGTCCGCCAGGAGATGAACCGGGCCGGGGCCCAGGAGATCCTGATGCCCATGGTCCAGCCGGGAGACCTCTGGCAGGAGTCCGGGCGTTGGCAGAAGTATGGTCCTGAGCTGCTCCGTTTCAGCGACCGGCACAACCGCGATTACTGTCTGGGACCCACCCATGAGGAGGTGATCACCGATATCGCCCGGATGGAGCTCCACTCCTACCGTCAGCTGCCCATCAACCTCTACCAGATCCAGAACAAGTTCAGGGATGAGATCAGGCCCAGGTTCGGCCTGATGCGGGGCCGTGAGTTCGTGATGAAGGATGCCTACTCCTTTGATGTGGATGACCAGGCGGCCAGCATCAGCTATGAGACCATGCGCCAGGCCTATCACCGGATCTTCCAGCGTTGCGGCCTCGAATTCCGGGCCGTTGAGGCGGACAGCGGGGCCATCGGCGGTTCCTTTTCCCATGAGTTCATGGTCCTGGCCGACACCGGTGAGGATACCCTGGTGATCTGCAGCGGATGTGACTATGCCGCCAACGTGGAGAAGGCCGCCATCGCCCCTCCCCCGGAAGAGTCGCAGAGCGGGATCGCCCTGGCAGAACTGCAGCAGGTGGAGACCCCGGGAATGAAGAAGGTGAATCGGGTGGCCGAGTTTCTCCGGGTCGAGGCCAAGGAGATCATCAAGACCCTGCTCTTTGAGGCCGACGATCAGGTGGTGGCGGTGCTGGTCCGGGGCGACCGTGAGGTCCAGGGCGTCAAGCTCAAGAACCTCCTGGGCGCCTCCGAGGTTGAACCCCTGGCCGAGGAAGAGGTCTGGCCCAGGCTGCAGCTGCCGGTGGGCTATCTGGGACCGGTGGGGCTGGATATGAGGGTCGTTGCCGATTATGAGGTGATGGGCCTGGTCAACGCGGTCTGTGGTGCCAATGCCAAGGGGGCCCACCTGACCGGGGTCAACCCTGGCCGCGACTTCCAGCCTGAGCTGGTGGGTGACCTGCGCCAGATCACCCCGGAGGATCGTTGCCCCCTCTGCGGCGGCAACCTCACCCTCACCGAAGGGATCGAGGCCGGCCATATCTTCAAGCTGGGTACCGGCTATTCCGAGGCCATGAATGCCACCTACCAGGATCAGGAAGGGGTGGGGCAGTACTTTGTGATGGGTTGCTACGGTATCGGGGTCAGCCGGGTGGTGGCAGCGGCCATTGAGCAGAACCACGACCAGAACGGCATCATCTTTCCCGTTCCCATGGCCCCCTTTCAGGTGATCATCCTCAATCTCAACCTGAAGAACGAGGAGACCTGCAAGGCCGCAGAAGGGCTGTACCAGGAACTGAGGGCGCTGGGCTACGATGTCCTCTACGATGACCGTGATGAGCGGCCGGGCTCCAAGTTCAAGGATGCGGACCTGATCGGCATCCCCCTGCGGGTGACCATCGGCAAGACCTATGAGAAGAGCGGTGAGGTGGAACTGCGTCAGCGCAGGAGCGGCGAGACCGTGAGCCTGCCCTATGCAGAGACCGTGGCCTATGTGGATGACCTGCTCTCCAAGGCCCTGAGCTGAAATCATGCCTGAATTTGTCCCACGAGGATAGAGATGTCGGATTTTCAAAATCTCCTGGCCCTGACCACAGGCTATCTCCATGATGTCGATCTGACAAGGCTGAGCAGCGCCTATGACTTTATCTGCGAGCGCCATGCCAGTCAACGCCATGCCTCAGGTGAGCTCTATATCGATCATCTGACGGAGGTGGCCTCCAGTCTGGCCGCCATGAAGCTGGACCTGGACACGGTGATCGCCGGCCTGCTCCATGGGACCCTCAAGGAGGAGGTCGCCTCCCTCAAGGAGCTGGAAGAGCGCTTTGGTCGGGATGTGGCCCACCTGGTGGACGGTGCCACCCGGATCACCCATGTCCGCTACAACTCCGAGCTGGCCCATCAGGCCGAGAACATCCGCAAACTGCTGCTGGCCATCGGTGCCGATATCAGGGTGCTCCTGGTCAAGCTGGCCGACCGG
This sequence comes from Desulfogranum mediterraneum DSM 13871, assembly GCF_000429965.1. GTDB lineage: Bacteria > Desulfobacterota > Desulfobulbia > Desulfobulbales > Desulfobulbaceae > Desulfogranum > Desulfogranum mediterraneum. The sequence goes on along the minus strand of NZ_KE387004.1, from coordinate 27,159 downwards.
CTCCAGGACATGCTGACCCTGGATGTGGTGGATGAGGAGGTTCGCCGCCACAAGGCCCGGGAGACCATGGATCTCTATGCACCCCTGGCCAGTCGTCTGGGGATCGACTGGCTCAAACGGGAGCTGGAGGACCTGGCCTTTAAATACCTCTTTCCCACCGAATATGAAGACCTGGTCAGCCACCTGGAGGACACCCTGGAGGAGCGGCAGGCCTATGTGGAGGAGGTCATCGGCATCCTCTATCAGAAGCTGCGGGTCAACCAGGTGGTGCCCGTGCGGATCATCGGCCGGCCCAAACATATCTACTCGATCTATAAGAAACTGGTGGTCCAGAAGATCCCCCTGTCGCGGGTCTACGATAAGGTGGCCTTTCGGATCATCGTCCGCAGCATCAAGGAGTGCTACGAGGCGTTGGGCACAGTCCATGGCGAGTGGACTCCGGTACCGGGTCGGATCAAGGACTTTGTCTCTGCCCCCAAATCCAACAACTATCAGTCGCTCCACACCACCGTGGTGGGGCCCCATGAGCATTTCATCGAGATCCAGATCCGGACCGAAGAGATGGACAAGGTTGCCCAGGAGGGGGTCGCGGCCCACTGGGCCTATAAGGAGGGGCAGAAGATCTCCGGTAACGACGCCCGGCTCTTCCAGGACCTCAAGCAGCTGGTCCAGAATCTCCAGGATGTTGAGGATCCGGGAGAGTTTATGGAGTCGGTACGCGGTGAGCTCTTTGAGCCCGATGTCTATGCCCTGACCCCCACCGGCGAGGTCCGGGAACTGCCCAGGGGATCCACGCCCATCGATTTTGCCTATGCCATCCATACGGCGGTGGGGGATACCTGTGTCGGTGCCAAGGTCAACGGTCAGATGGTGCAGCTCAAGCATGAGCTGCAGAGTGGCGATATCGTCGAGATCCTTACCCAGAAACAACAGCATCCCAAACAGGCCTGGCTGCAGATTGTCCAGACCTCCAGGGCCAAGACCCGCATCCGTCAGTGGTTGCGGCGGGAGGAGAGGGAACGTTCCCTTAAGCTCGGTCGGGAGATCTGTGAGCGGGAGCTGCGCAAGTACCATGTCTCCATTCGCGGCCTGGTCAAGGGGGGGCACCTGCGTCTGCTCTTAAAGGATCTGCGCTGCAGCTCCCTGGACGACCTCCTGATCAAGGTGGGCTCCGGGGCCATCACCATCCCCAGGCTGATGCGGGCCCTTCAGCCCGAAGAGTATCGAGAGGCCGAAGAAAAACGCCGCCAGGAAGAGCTGGAGGAACGCGCCAGAAGGGCCGCCGAGCAACGGCCCCCGGCCCCGGGCAAGGAGGCCTTTGATATCGATGGCGTGGATGACATGCTGGTCAAGATCAGCCAGTGCTGCCGGCCGGTGCCCGGCGATGCCATCATGGGCTTTATCACCATGGGTTCCGGGGTCTCCATCCACCGTTCCGACTGTCCCAACCTGCTCAACTCCGATCCCTGCCGCTGGCTCGATGTGACCTGGTCCGGGACCGTGGAAACCAGCCATCGTTCTGCGCTCCTGATCAGGGCTGAGAACAAGAAAAATGTGCTGGCCGAGATCAGCAGCACCATCAGTACCGATGACGCCAATATCGTCGAGATGACCGTCCGGACCACGGCGGAGAATATCACTGCGATTAAGGTGGTGGTCGAGGTCACCGACCTCCAACAGCTTCGCCTGATCAAGCAGCATCTCCAGCAGATGGCGGTGGTCATCGAGGTCCGCAGGGTCTAGGCCGCAGGGCGTATCCGAGGAAGGGAGAATGGAGAACTCCGAGGTGATCTGTGCGGTCTGCGGCAATGAGGTGGACCCGGCCTGCTCCTTCTGCCCCCACTGTCAGTCCAGCCGGATCGCCTCCCCGCCTTCCGCAGCCGGGCCCCAGCACCGACTGGTCAACCTTGAGCAGGGCCGGCCGCAGCTCCATCAGGCCCTGGAGCGACTGCGCAGCGAGCTGGTGGTCGGGCGGCAGCATCGGGTCCGGGTCCTGACCCTGATCCATGGTTACGGCTCTTCGGGCAAGGGTGGGGTGATCAGGGAAGAGGTGCGTCGCCACCTGGGCTTTCTCCTCCATGGCGGCCGGATCAATGACCTGATCTTAGGGGAAGAGTTTTCCCGCAACTCCAGCCGGATTCGCCGGCTGGTCCGTCGTTTTCCCTTTCTGGCCAATCACCGGGACCTGAACCGGGCCAATCCCGGGGTGACCCTGGTGGTCTTGTAAGGGGGGATCGGCCGGAGAGGCAAGGTCGGCTGCGGCCGGCAGACAACAGCTAAAGAGGAACAAGCTAATGGATACCACCACCAGGGCCCAGGACTGTCTGCGGCCCTTTTCTCTGGACTACAATGTCCAACCCCAGGCCGAAGGCTCGGTCTTTCTCCATATGGGTCATACCCAGGTGCTCTGCGCAGTCTCGGTGGAGGATCGGGTCCCTCCCTTTCTCTCCGGCAGCGGCAAGGGCTGGATCACCGCCGAATACGGGATGCTGCCCAGGGCCACCCATACCCGCGGCCGCCGGGAGGCGGTTTCCGGCCAATCCGGGCGCACCTATGAAATTCAACGTCTGATCGGCCGTTCGCTGCGGATGATGGTTGATCTCCGGCAGTTGGGGGAACATACCCTCAGGGTGGACTGCGACGTGATTAACGCCGACGGTGGGACCCGTTGCGCCTCCATCACCGGTGGGGCCCTGGCCCTGCGTCAGGCCCTGCAGACCATGGTGGCCCAGGGGCGGCTGGCAGAGTTGCCCAAGATCCTGCCCGTGGCTGCGGTCAGTGTAGGGGTTGTGGCTGGCGAGGTAGTGCTCGATCTGGACTATGGGCTTGATTCCAGTGCAGATGTGGATGCCAACTTCGTGATGAGCGGGGATAGCCGTTTCATCGAGATCCAGTCCACTGCCGAAGGGCAACCCTTTAGCCCGGCCCTGTTTCCCAGGATGGCTGCCCTGGCCCAGAAGGGCATCGAAGAGCTCTTCACCCTCTGGCAGCAACCGCTCCCCTGATCGTCCTCTAACCGCTTCCCTAGACGACAGGCAGGCCTGTCTCTGCAAAGGCCAACGCCCCCTGATGAGGCGTCGCCGCTCCCGGCTGCTGAGCTTTGCCCTGCCCAGCTGGCCGGGGGCTGGCAGCGGTCTGCTCCCGGCTCTTCCCTTATGTCGGTCCGTGCCGGTCTATGCCGGGCAATCCGTCCGCTGCTCCGAGCTTAAGTTCTTAAGCCTTTAAGCCGCCTCCACCATCACGCCTCCATGAAGGTCCTCCAGGAAGGTCCTCCAGAACCCTCGCTTCCTCCTGCTCTCAGCTCTTTTCCTGCCATCGTGCATCTCTCCTCCCGGTCTGTTCTCTCCTGTCTTGGCCTGTGGGCGCGGGCAAGGGGAGAGCCTTTGTAGCCGCTCCCGGAGTGGAGCGAAGCAGAGGCTTGAGAGCCGGCTCCAGCAGGTGAAGATGAGCAGGAGTGTAGGGCTCAGCCCTGGGCAGGCTGAGCTGAGACCGGGCAGGCGGGCAGGGGGGCACTGCAGCAGGAGGCTGCTGTGTTGGATCTGGGCGATCCAGGGGGGAAAAGAGGCGCTGCCGGGGAAGGCCCCCTCGGCAGCGCCTGGCCTCAGAACTGCTCAGCCTCCTCCTGCTCTTCCAGGGGGTGTCTGAAGGTCCAGCAGCGATGGATTGGTGGTTTCCTGGCAAAATCAGGGGGCAGGGTGGTCTCGGTGATCTCCTCGACCAGAAACTGTTCACTGAGTTCCGGGGCCAGTTTGAACTTGCGAAAGTTGGTGGAAAAGACCAACAGTCCCTTCCGGGCCAGGCGTTGCATGGCCAACTCCAGCAGGTCTTGATGGTCAGACTGGATGTCGAAGGTGGTCTTGCGGTGGCGGGCGTTGGAAAAGGTGGGCGGATCCACGAAGATCAGGCCGTAGCGGCTCCGTTCCCTGCGCAACCACTCCAGGCAGTCGGCCTCCACGGTCTGGTGAAGGGGGCCGCCATAGCCGTTGAGCGAGAGATTGGCCTGGGCCCGCTGGAGATACTTGTCCGAGATGTCCACCGTCGTGGTGGCCGAGGCGCCGCCACGGGCGGCAAAGACGGTGGCCGAGCCGGTGTAGCCAAAGAGGTTGAGGAAGCTGAGCCCCTGGGCCTGGCGGCCGATGAAGGCGCGGGTGCGCCGGTGGTCCAGGAAGAGGCCGGTATCCAGGTAATCGGTAAAGTTGACCAGGAATCGACACCCCCCTTCCCGGACGATCAACAGGGGCGCCGCCTTTTTCTCCTGCTTAGTCGTCTTTGCCTTCTTCTGATACTGCTCCTTCCCCTTCTGTTTCTTGCGGGTCTTGATGAAGATTCGACTGTGGGGGACCTCCAGGACCTGGCGCAGGCTCTGGAGGGCCAGGTTAAACCGTTCTGCCGCCTTTTCCTCGCTCACCGTGGACGGTGGAGCATACTCCTGGACATGCACCCACTCTTCATAGAGGTCCACGCTCAGGTTGTATTCCGGGATGTCCCGGTCATAGATGCGAAAACAGCTGATTCCCTCCTCCTCGGCCCAGGGCAGACGGATCTGGCAATTTTTGCGGAGGCGATTGGCAAAGTCCTCTGCCGGGCCGGCTTCGCTTACAGGGGCCAGGGTCCAGGGGAAGGGTGCTGTTTCCGGCACCGCCTGCTCCGCATCAGCGCCGCCCACCAGGAGCTGGCAGCGGATAGGGCCGTTAAACAGCTTGTGTCGCTCCTGCCAGGGCAGCTTGAGCATCTCGGCCAGATCAGGGTTGCCGGTAAAGAAGGCCAGCTGCCAGCCCTTGAATTCGGCGCGAAAACGCTCTCCCAGGAAGCGGTAGAGGTACTTGACCGCCTGCTTCTCCGAAAGCCGGTCGCCATAGGGTGGGTTGGTGATGATGAATCCCCGCGCTCCCGGGCACTGGAGGTGGGCCAGCTGACGCTGGCGGATGGTGATCATCCCGCGCAGGCCGGCGGCAATCACATTCTGGCGGGCCGCCGCCACCACCCGTGGATCGGCATCATAGCCGATGATCTGGGGCATCTCTTCCGGCACCCCCCCCTCTTCCAGTTCCAGGGCCTCCTTGATCAGCCGATCCCAGAGCCTGGGATCATGCTTCTGCCAGCCCATGAATCCGAAGTGCTTGCGGAGCAGGCCCGGGGCAGAGTTGTTGAGCTTTAAGGCGGCCTCGATCAAGAGGGTGCCGCTGCCGCACATGGGGTCAAGCAGGTAGCTGTTTTGGTCCAGTTGAGGGAGGAATCCGGAGAGCTGGATCAGGGCTGCGGCCAGGGTCTCCTTCAGCGGTGCCTCGCCGCCGGTGTTTCGATATCCGCGCCGATGGAGGCTGTCCCCGGAAAGGTCCAGGGAGAGGGTGGCCTTGACTCCATTGATGTGGAGATGAAAACGGACCGCGGGTTGATAGGTGTCAACGGTGGGCCGCTTGCCGAAGCGTTTGCGGAACTGGTCGACAATGGCATCCTTGACCCGGAGTGAGGCGTATTGACTGTGGGTAATCTTGGCATCAACCAGGGTCGTGAAGACGGCAAAGGTGGCCTCCTGATCAAAGTGTTCATCCCAGAGGATTCTGCCGGCCTGCCGGTAGAGGATATCCGGGTCTGCGGCATCAAAGCGGGAGAGCTCAAGGAGAACCCGTGAGGCGCAGCGCGACCAGAGGCAGGCCCGGTAGGCGGATTCCAGGGTACCGGTCCAGGAGACGGCGCCCGGCGATGTGGTTGTTTCCCGGCCGCCAAAGGAGATGATCTCTTCCTCGACCAAGGATTCCAGTCCGGATCCACAGGTTGCAGTGAACTGGAGCGCTTGTTTCTTTTTAGTATGCTTTCTTCGTACAATCGCCATGAATTTATTCGGGATAGATGTTGTTAAGCGTGGTTGCAGGGGAGCGTTTCGGGGGGTGTGGTGCTGGTAACGGATAACTCTGCCTCTGCCCCTGGCTGACCTGCAGCAACGTAAGGGATTCCACGGTGGAATAGGTGGGGAGAGCATGAAAAAATGCCAACATAGTCCTTCCATCCCTGGATGTAAACAGGAACCATCAGCATGGCCTGCTCTTTTTTGTCCCCTCCCCGGAGGGGGCAAAAACGGGAAGAGTCCGGAGCTGTTCTGTCGAGCGGGGTAGGGCATGGCCGCCTGCTGCTCCAGGGCCTGCCCCTGGGGAATCATATACCTGATTATCAGCTCAGGGACAATCTAATCTTTATGAAAGATCAAGGGGATGTGGGCGCGGTCTCCTGCCGTTTTACTTGAGTTCCGGGGAAACGACCCAGTTTTGGCCTGCCCCCTGGCCGCCGGCAAGCGAGCAGGGGAAAGAGCGGGATCAGCGGCTCTATCCCGGGCCAGGGGGCAAACTCTGGCCAGGGGAGCAGGGCGCGCCCAGGTGCGCCCGGCAGAGGCCGTTGTCTCCAGGGGCAGGTGAGCTGGCTCAGCCGGCGGCGAGGAAGCCGGAGAGGGGCGCTCTGCCAAACTGGTCCCGCTGAAAAACCGGGTCCCGGAAAAAAGATGATCCGGCGTTGACAATGAATCTGTCCTCAGCTACAATTTTTCTATCATTTCATGAAGTAAGCAGCATTGTTCCGCCCTGGGCCTGTTCCCTCACCGTCACCAAGGAAAGACAATGGCTTCAATTCTGATTATTGATAAGGATCATCGCTTTGCAGAGAGCGTCTGTGATACCCTGGCTGCCATGGGGCAGGTGCCGTCATCTGCCCATACACTGAGGCAGGGGATTGCGCGGGCCGGGCAGGGTGACTATGACCTGATCCTGCTGGATGTCTGCCTTCCCGACGGCAACGGCCTGGAGGCCATCGAGCAGCTTCGCGGCCTTGACTCTGAGCCCCAGATTATTATCATCGCCGACCAGGGAGATCCGGATGGGGCCGAGTCGGCTCTTCACTCCGGGGCCTGGTGCTATCTTGAAAAACAGGCCATCCTCGAGGAGCTCAGCCTTACCCTGAGCAGGGTCCTGCAGTACAGGCAGACCCTGCGCTCCCAGCGGGCTACCATGAAGGCGGTGGAGCGGGAGCAGCTGGTGGGGGAGAGTCCCGCCTTTCTGCAGAGTCTGGAGCTGCTGGGTAAGGCCGCATTCAGCGATGCCAATGTGTTGCTGTCCGGTGAATCCGGGACCGGCAAAGAGGCCTTTGCCAGGGCGGTTCACGCCAACAGTCGCCGCAAGCAGGCAAATTTTGTGGTGGTGGACTGTGCAGCCCTGCCCGAGCAGCTGGTGGAGAGCGTCCTCTTCGGCCATGTCAGGGGGGCCTTTACCGGTGCCGACCGGGCCAATCGCGGTCTTGTCCGTCATGCCGATAGGGGGACCCTGTTTCTGGATGAGATCGGGGAGCTGCCCCTGGCGATGCAGAAGAGTTTTTTACGGGTCCTCCAGGAACGTTGCTTCTGCCCGGTGGGCAGCTATGAGGAGCAGGCCAGCGATTTCCGTTTGATTGCCGCCACCAACTGTGATCTTGCCGCGATGACCGAGCAGGGGCTCTTTCGAGAAGACCTCTTCCATCGGCTTCGGGGCATCCATATCCAGCTGCCCCCCTTGAGGGAGCGGAACCAGGACATCCGTCTGCTCAGCGATTATTTTCTGGAGCGGTTGTCGCGCAGGTATGGTCAGGAAAAAAAGGAGTATCTGACGGATTTTATCGAGCACCTCAGCGCCTACCCCTGGCCCGGCAACGTGCGCGAACTTTCCCATGCCATAGAATCCTCCTTTGTCGAGGCGGTTCACTCCCCCCTGCTCTTTACCCAGCATCTTCCCCTCTATATCAGAACCGCCTATGCCCGCTCCAGGGTGGAGCAGGGGAGTCCTCCCTGCCCACAGGTTGACGCCGGGGAGGGTGAACTTCCGGCCTGGAGAGATGCCCGCAGTCGTTTTGAAGAGGGCTATCTCCACAGACTCCTGGCCCAGACCCAGGGTAATATCAGCGAAGCCGGCAGGGTCTCCGGGCTCTCCCGGACCCGCCTCTATCAACTGCTCAAGAAGTACCAGCTCTCCCTCTCCACCCCATAGGCCGAGTAAACCTCTGTACACAGTTGGTGTGCCCTTTCTGCTACAGTGTCACCTTTTCTGTACACCTTCACCGCCCAGTGAGGGGAGGGGGCTTTCCGGGCTCTCTTTGATTATCTTGTGCCCCCAGGGGCTTCCCCCCGGTCAGAGGGTGTTCTTGAGAGCTGGCGCCATTCTTGCTTTGGAGGGGCAGGGAGCAAGCCAGATCTCGTCTACCTGTGAGTACGCCCCATGGATATCCTTCTCTACAACTCTGACCACGGTGAGCTGGAAACCAGGCTCAAGCAGAACATGCCTTCAATAGAGGCGCTCTGTTCTGTGGAGAAATGTCGGGAGCTCAGCTGGTTGATGCGCTGTTTTCGTGAACCTGGCTCACTGCCCGAGGCCATCGTGCTGGTGGCCCGGGACCGGGAAGAGTTGCAGGCCTTTACCAACCTGGCTTCACGGCTCGAGCAGCTGTTTGTTATCCTGGTCCTGCCGGATGCAGGGGAAGAGACCATCGCCCTGGGGCATTCCCTCTGTCCCCGTTTTATCACCTATCATGACAGCGACTTTCAGGATGTGGTCGCGGTCCTCACCCGGATCGCGGCCAGAAAAAGTAGAGAGCAGCCCGGATCAGGGGGAGAGCTCGAAGAGCGTCTCTGACTCCAGGGCAGCGGCTGCATCCATCCGTGCATTGAGAGGGAGAACGGCATGAAACATCAAGATCGACTTATTGCATCCTTTATCCTGGATCGTTCAACCGATCTGGAGATCGCTCTCCGGGCCGATCATGTGGTCGAGGCGACCTCCCTTGGCGGCAGAATCCAGGCCGTACCCAGCAGTGCGGACTTTCTGGAAGGCTATATGACCCTCCGTCAGGAGGTGCTGCCCATCATCAACCTCAAGAAGCGGCTCAAGCTGGCTGCAAGCGAGTATGGTCAGGATGCCAAGGTGGCGGTCATTCAGATGGCTGAGCGCAGGTATGGTCTCCTGTTTGAGGACATCCGTGACGTCTTCCGGGTTGAGGCAGGGGCCATAGAACCCCTGGCTCAGGAGCTGATGGCCGAGGGGGCGGTTATCACCGACCTGATTACTCTGGAGAACGGTGAGCGCACCCTGGAGTTCCTGGACCTGGAGCTGCTCTTTCCCTTTCAGGCGGCAGAGGAGGAGGAAACGGAATCTGGCCCGGTCCCCGCCATTCGGAGCTACCAGCGTCAGGTGATTTTTTCCTGCTGCGGACAACGCTACGGGGTCTCGGCGGCAGATACCCAGGAGATCTGTTTCTTTGCCGATCTCGATCCGGTGTTCAGGCAGGGTGAGATCGAAGGGGCGCTCCAACTGCGGGGCCATACCATCCCTGTACTCAACAGCGCGGCCATCTTACGCAGGGAGCGGAACACCCCTTTTGTTCCCGACAGCCAGACCAGGATCCTGGTGATGCGCGCCCAAGAGACCGTTTTCGGCATGATCGTGGATGGGGTCCATAAGATCCTGATGGTCGGAGAAGATGAGATCCTGCCCATTCCCGGTGATCACCTCTCCTTCCTTGCCGGGGTCTGCAGAGAGGGGAGTGATCAGGATATCATCCTGCTCCATATTCCTGAACTCATCGAACCGCAGCTGGATAAGATCAAGGCCATGGGGCAGATCCGCAACGAAGATCAAGAGGAGCCCCAGGCAATCAGCAGGGCGGCGCGGCATATCATTACCCAGAACAGTTATCTGATCTTCACCATCGGCAAACATTACGCCATAGAACTCAGAGACGTGCAGGAGATCCTGGATACCGACGCCTACCTGAACACCGACTCCGCCGGTGAGATGATCTGCGGGATCATCAACCTGCGCGGCACCATTGTGCCGGTGATGGATCTGCGCCGGTTCTATCCGATCCATGGCGAGCGGAGCCACGGTGACTCCTGCAAGCTGGTCATCGCCGGGGCAGAGTCGGGAAAGGTTGCCCTGCTGGTGGATGAGATTGTCACCATCTTTAAACAGGAGCAGTATCACGCCACCCCCTCACTCCGCCCGGAGTTGCAGGAGAAGAAGGATACCCTGGACCGCTTGATCGAGTTTATCAACGAAGAAGACCTGATGGAACACGTGCTGGTGCTGAACGTGAAGAATATTGTCCGCAACCATCTGGGAATCGTCCCGGAGAATGCGGAGCAGGAGGAGGTCTGTCGACAGGGGGAAGAACCGGCCGAGCCCACCCTGGCATCGACCTGAAGAGTGCACCTGGAGAAACATTCCTATGTAACGGCAGAACGGAGGAAGAGATGGGAGCAACAGTAGAAGGCAAGAGCGGAAATACCATATCCTACCTGGACCTTTTGGTGGAGCCCGGCTTTATTGTCGATGAGCAGCTGGTCATCACCTGGGCCAATGAACCCTTTTTTACGACCTTCAACACAAGCCCTGCAGAGGTCATCAACAAGATGGCCTGCGAAGAGGTCTGCAGCCTCCATCTCTGCGGGACCAAGGACTGCGCAGTGGAAAAAACCAGGCGGCTGAACAGGCCTGTTACCAGTGAAGCCGTGCAACACTCCGAGAACGGGATCCGTTTCTTTCAGTCCGTGGCCAGGATGATCGATGGCCCGACCCCGTCGAGCCTGGTCACCCTGACCGATATCAGCGACATCAAGGGGGTCGAGGCCAAGCTGAGGCAGTTGGAAACCGACCTTAACGTCATCCCCACCCCGATCATGGAGATCGATGACAAGTTTTTCATCACCTATCTGAACCCAGCCGGTGCTGCCGTCGCCGGCCTCACCCCGGACGAGGCCCTGGGCAGAAAATGTTACGATCTCTTTAAGACCCCCCACTGCAAGACCGAGCGCTGCGCCTGCAGCCGGGCCATGAAGACCGATTCCGTCATCACCGAACATACCATTGCCCGGCCCAGGGATGGGGTGATTGTGCCCATCAAGTATACCGGCGCCCCGGTCAAGGATGCCAAGGGCAATATCGTCGGCGCCCTGGAGTATATCCTGGACGTGACCGAGGAGGCGAAGCAGCAGCAGCTTGCCCAGGAGAAGATTGAAAATCTGAACACCATTCCCACTCCGATCATGGCCATAGATACCGAGTTTGCCATCACCTATATGAACGGGGCAGGTGCCGCCATAGCCGGCCTCACTCCGGACGAGGCCATTGGCAGGAAGTGCTATGATCTCTTCAAGACGCCCCACTGCCAGACCGAGCGCTGTGGCTGCGCCCGGGCCATGCGAACCGACGCCGTGGTCACCGAACAGACCATCGCCCGCCCCCAGGACGGGGTGATCGTCCCGATCAAGTATACCGGCGCCCCGATCAAGGATGCCAAGGGCAACATCAAGGGCGCCCTGGAGTATATCCTGGACGTGACCGAAGAGGTCAAGCAGCAGCAGCTGGCCGATGAAAAGATCGAGAACCTCAATGTGATTCCCACCCCGATCATGGCCATCGATACCGACTATACGGTGACCTATATGAATCCTGCCGGGGCGGCGGTGGTCGACCTGACCCCGGATGAGGTGGTGGGCCGGAAGTGTTACGAGGTCTTTCGCACTGCCCACTGTCAGACCAAACGCTGTGCCTGCCAGCAGGCCATGCAGGGGGACAGGGTGGTCTCCGAGGAGACCATTGCCCGGCCCCGGGACGGCGTGATTGTTCCGATCAAGTATACCGGTGCCCCGATCAAGGATGCCAAGGGCAATATCAAGGGCGCCCTGGAGTTTATCCTGGATATTACCGAGGAGGCCAAACAGCGCCACGATGCCAATGCCAAGATAGAAAACCTCAACGCCATCCCCACCCCGATCCTCTCCATCGACACCGACTACACCATCACCTACATCAATCCGGCAGGTGGAGAGACGGTCGGGCTGAGCCCGGACGAGGCCATTGGCAAGAAGTGCTACGACCTCCTCAAGACCCCCCACTGCCAGACCGGCAAGTGTGCCTGTCGGCGGGCCATGGAGTCTGACAGCGTGGTCTCCGAGGAGACCATCGCCCGTCCCAGGGATGGTTTGATTGTTCCTGTCAAGTACACCGGCGCCCCGATCAAGGATGCCAAGGGCAACATCACCGGCGCCCTGGAATTTATCCTGGATATCACCGATGAGGCCAAACAGCGTCAGGAGGCCAATGAGAAGATCGAGAACCTCAATGCCATCCCCACCCCGATCTTCTCCATTGATACCGACTTCACCATCACCTATATAAATCCGGCCGGTGCCGGTCTGCTCAACCTCTCCACCGACGAGGTGATCGGCCGTAAGTGCTACTCCCTGTTCAACACCAGCCACTGCAACACCGCAGAATGTGCCTGTGGCCTGGCCATGAAGACCGATCAGGTGGTGATGGCCAAGACCGTGGCCCAGGTGGGGGGCAAGGAGATTCCCATCAAGTATACCGGTGCCCCGATCAAGGATGCCAAGGGCAACATCAAGGGGGCCCTTGAGTTTGCCCTGGACGTGACCAGTGAGGTCGGGGTGGAGCGACTGGTCAGTCAGGCCAGTGAAGAGGTGGCCCAGCTGGTTGCAGACTCACAGCAGCAGATGGCCCTGGTCTCCGCCAACATGGGGGTCATGGGTGAGACCCTGGGTCGTGAGGTGGTTGAGCTTGCCCAGTCGGAACAGACCGTCAACAAGATGTTGTCCTCCTCCAACAAGATGCTGTCCATGACCGAGAAGGTCAATCAGCTGGCCACGGATATGTCCAGGGAGGCGGAAAACGGCCGTAAGGCGGGAGCCGAGGCCGGCGGCAAGATGCAGGAGATCAACAAGTCCATGGAAGAGAATAATACCATGGTCTCCACCCTGGTCACCCAGGTGGAAAAGATCGGCGGCTTTGTCGATATCATCAAGGAGATCGCCTCCCAGACCAACCTCCTGGCCTTTAACGCCGCCATCGAAGCTGCCAGGGCCGGGGATGCGGGCCGCGGCTTTGCAGTGGTTGCCGATGAGGTCCGCAAGCTGGCGGAGAACAGCTCAAAATCCGCAGTGGACATCTCCAACATCGTCAAGATGGTGGAGAATGATTCCCGCCAGACCATCAACGCCATGCAGGAGGGGATGAAGATGCTGGATGACGGCTCCAAGGTGATCAACACCGCCCTGGATGCCATGGATCAGATCTCAGACGGTATCCTGACGATCTCAGGCTCGGTGGACGAGGTCAAGGACCGGGCCGGTCAGCTTGCCGGTCATGGTCAGCATGTCATGGACGGCATCCAGAACGTGGTCAGCTCTTCGGGGGAGAATGAGCAGACCGTCAAGGGGGTGGAGTCTTCGGTGGGCGATACCGAGCAGGCTCTGGAACGGCTGATGGAGTCCAGCAGGACCCTGCAGCGTGCCGTCAACAACATGTGCCAGTAGCTGTAAACAGGCGGCGGCAGGGGCGGATCCTGCCGTCGCCCTTGAGGGTACCTTGAAATAGGGGAGAGCAATCATGACCCTGTTTGGTGATCGTATTTTCTCGTTACGGCTGCAGCTCAGGCGTGTCGAGGAGAGGGATTTGGAGCAGCTGGCCTCCTGGAGCAACCAAGGGCTTGCCTATGGTGACTATCTTACCCCTGAGCGGCTCTCTCTGGAGCAGCTGGCGCATCAACTGCGCTCAGGGATCCTCTGGAACGGTCAGAGCAAGACCTTTGTGATCGAGCTGAAAGATGGCGCAGCCATCGGTACCCTGCACTACTGGCTGCGGGCCGAGGCGCGGGAGACCGCTGTCATGGCCGTGAAGATAGCGGTGGCCGGAGAGCGCGCCAAGGGCTATGGCACCGAGGCCCAGCGGATCATGGTCACCTTTCTCTTTAACCGCCTGGGCGTGCGTGCCATCGAGATGTATACTGATATCAACAACACAGCCCAGCAACGATGTCTGAAAAAACTCGGCTTTGAACTCATCGATTCCCTGGGCTATCTCGATCACCAGGTCGAGCGGACCGGCCATCTCTACCGCTTGGACCAGGATCATTTTGCCGAGGAGCTGAGCTACCACTATGTCCATGGCTAAACCTCCGGGAATCCTGCTTGACCGCAGGTACTTTCAGCACAAGATCAACCGTCCTTCCCCGGAGAATGCCGACCGGGTCAAATCGCTCTATACCGTCCTGGAGGCCGCACCCTATGCCTCGAAGCTGCGCCTTGTTACCCCCAGAGAGGCTACGGCCTCGGAGGTGGCGGCGGTACATTCCGACTTCTATCTCGATCAGCTGCGGGAGCATCTGAACCTGGCTGATCCCTACTCCTATGATCAGGATACCTACCTGATGGAGCAGAGCCTCTATACCGCCCATCTGGCCGCAGGCGGCTGTCTGGAGCTGAGCGACCGCATTCTCTCCGGAGAGCTTGATTACGGCTTTGCCCTGATCCGACCGCCAGGGCATCATGCCGAGGCGGGCAGGGGCATGGGCTTCTGTGTGTTGAATAATGTGGCCATCGTGGCCGAGTACCTCTGTCGGGTCTACGGCCTGCAGCGGCTGCTGATCGTTGACTTCGATGTTCATCACTGCAACGGCACCCAGTCGATTTTTTATGACAGCGACCAGGTCCTGGTCCTGTCCATCCACCAGGAACGTCTCTTTCCCTTTAGCGGCTCCTTCGACGAGGTGGGCAGCGAGCAGGGCCGGGGCTATACCATCAACCTGCCGGTGTTCGGCCAGTTCGGCGATCAGGAATATTCCTTTCTGCTGGGACAGGTCTTGGGTACGGTGGCGGAACAGTATCTGCCCCAGATGATCCTGGTCTCTGCCGGCTATGACGGCCATCAGGAGGAGTCCATCAGCAAGACGCTGCTCTCAACCCAATGGTACGGGATCATCACCACCCTCTTGAAGGTCCTGGCCCGTGAGGTCTGTGAGAACCGGCTGCTCTTTGTTCTGGAAGGGGGCTATAATCCCGAGTCGCTGGAGCGTTCGGTCCTGGCCACCGTTGACGCCCTCCTGGAGCCGGTGGCTGCCAGGCCTGGCTTCGTCTATTCCCAGCGGGCTGCCCGGGTGCTGGCAGACCATCCCCTCCACCACTACTGGACCCTGTGACCTCCTGAGTTGAGCCAGGGGGATGAAGCCAGGGCCTGTACCACTTTTACCCCAGGGAGCAAGCTGTGATCGCCAAGACCTCACCTGAGCAGGCTGAACTGCGGACCCTCTTTGCCGAGTGCCGCCAGTGCGGCACCTGCTGCCGCTCCTTTCGCAAGATTGCCCTTCACCCGGATGAGGTGGAGTTTATCAAGAAGATGGGAGGCCATGTGGGCGTGGATATCGGCCTCAATGAACTGCGTGAGCAGAGCATGGAGGAGCTGGTGGAGGCGGCCAGGGCCCGGGGGCGTCTGTTCATGATCCATCCCGATGACCAGGGCTGCGTCTTCCTGGAGCGGCGTAATGAGCGCTACGTCTGCAGGATCTATCACCACCGACCCCGGGTCTGCCGGGGATTTCGCTGTACCTTGGCAGACAGCAGCTTTCTCGATCTCTTTGGAGGCGATGCCATCCATCTCCTGGGCCAGGATCGTTTTGGTCTGCCCCTGGCTCCCCCTCACCAGGGGGAGCAGGGCGGTTGAACCTGGCCGTTCGGCTCAGAAGAATGCGCGCAACCGCAGTTCCAGCCTGTTGCTGTTCAGTTTTTCTCCGAATTCGCTCTGGCTGCTGCCCAGGAGCAGGGCAAAACGCAGCCGGATCTCCCAGTTGCTCAAGCCGGTATAGAGGAGCTCCGGGGTCAGGGAGCAGCTCCGGTCTTCCAGGTTGATGATGGTGGTCAGGGCAGGGGTGAAGTAGAGGATCTCCCCCGGCTCCCTGAGGCTGAAGCGGGCGTAGAGGTAGTCTCGTCCCGGATTGGGCCGGCCATAGCCCTGGAGGCTGAGTTTTCTGGCCTGGTTGAGGAGCTGCTCCCTCTGCTCCCGGGAGAGGGCCTGCTCCGCCTCTGCTCCCAGCTGATAGAAGCGGTCCAGCTCCTCTGTCGAGTAGCCGCTGCCGTTGTGATAGTACTCCAGGATGGTGGTCAGGTTCCAGCGGTTGAGGTAGCGCAGCCCCAGCAGCCAGGAGGTCAGCGACTCCCTGGCCGTGGCGGTGGTGCTGTCGGCCTCCAGGATGATTCTTTCCCGCCCGGGGGAGTGGGCCAACTCCCCGTGGAGTTCGAAGTTGGTGGTGATGTTTCGGGAAAAATCCAGGCCGAAGCTGCTGGAACGGTTGGAGCCGCTGGAGCCGTCGGAGCCGCTGTACCAGAGCAGGTCGATATCGGTATCCCTAAACAGCAGGTAGAGCTTGGCCGCCAGCTTGAGCTGATCCCGGCGGCCGAACTCCTCGTTCACCCCCTGCCAGACCGGCAGCACCACCCCGGTCAGGGCGATATTCTCCACCAGGGCCGAGCTGCTCCTGATCCATTCGGCCTCGGCCGTGAGATAGCCCTCCAGGGTCTCCTCCGGGTTGTTGGGGTCCTTGCTGCGGTTGAGAAAGCCCACCGGATTCCAGGCATAGCCCTTACCCCAGCGATAGCTCTGCTTGCCCAGGCTCAGCTCCAGCTGGGGGCCGGGGCTGAGGCTCAGGTAGGAGGCAAAGATATCGGCGTGGTCCAGCCAGCCCTGATCATCCAGCTGGCCTGCGGCCTTGAGCAGCCAGTGGAGGCCGGCGATCCCCTTGAGGTAGGAGCCGTCCAACTGGACTGCGCCCGCCAGGCGGTCCCTGGAAGCGGGGAGATCCTGGTCCTGTCTGAGCCTGCTCAGGGCCGAGTCCTGATTGAGATCCAGGTGCTCCCAGCTGGCCTCCAGGTAGCCGCCCGTGGTCAGTGGCGATTTGGCAAACTCCTCCGGCTCAAAGCTGAAGTCATCGCCTGCCGTGGCCGCCAGACACGCCAGGGCCGTCATACATGCCAGGGCCGCCCGCCTGGCCGCACGCAGGACGGCAGGGCAAGCTCTGCCCGGTGAGCGGCTGGGGGTGCAAGAATCCCGGACCGGTTCCCTACCTGAGTTCATCTACCTTGGCAAAGCCGTTTAGGGAGAAGACCTCATCGCTGACGCTCCTGTTCCTGAGCCTGGCAAAGAGCATGATGGAGCGATAGCCCTTGTGCAGGGGGCTGTCGGTCTCCAGCCGGGCCGGGCGGACCAGACCTCCGCCGAAATCCTTGATCTCGCTGTAGCGCAGGGTCTTGATCAGCATGCCGCTGGCCGCGTGGCAGGCAATGGTGGTGGGCAGGAGCCGCTTTTTTTCCACCTCCATGATCAGACTGTCGTAGGCCACGGCCGTGGTCCGGGCCTTGAGGGTCAGCAGGTAGTGCGCGTCTTCTTCCCTGAGCTGCTCGACCCGGTACTCGCTGCTGAAATCCAGGCGGAGGATATCCGCGTTATTAAAGACCCCGCCGATCACCGACTGCAGGGAGGTTATCCGGATGGGCCTACCCACCTTGGGGATATAGAGCCAGATGTTTTCTCCCAGCCTGAGGGTGGCGCGTCCCTTTTCGCTGGCCGGGGCCAGAAAGAGGGCCACCATCTTGTCCTCGCCCTTCTTCAGGGTGTAGAGCACAAATTCCCGGCGGCTGCCGTCGGGCTCCAGATTGATCAGCTTGCGGTACATCTCGTAGCTCCGGGGCTGGAGGTTGCGGTCGACCTGGGCCAGGATCTGCTCACCGTCCAGGGCCAGGGCCGTGGCCGGAACCATGAGCAGCAGGGCGCAGAGGGGGAGCAGCAGCGGACGGAGCAGGCGATTGGGCGAGTCGTTCATCGATGAGTTCCTCGGGAGAAGAGTAGGGGGGATGGCGTTGTAGCGGCGGCGCACCGTGGGCTCGACTCAGACATGGCGCAGGGCCGTGATGGGGTCCATCCTGGAGGCCTTGATGGCCGGCTGGAGGCTACCGATCACGGCGATGGCGATCACGATCAGGCTGACGGTGACGATATCGGAGAGGGCGATGCTCGGCTGGAGCAGCAACCCCTTCTGCCGACCGAAATCAAAGCTGAGCTCAGCCGCAGCCATTCCCCGGATCGAGAGCAGACTGACCACCACGCCGATGGTCGTACCCAGCAGCCCCAGGAGCAAGCCTTCGCAGAGGAAGAGCCAGAGGATCCTGGCAGGGCTGGTACCTATGGCCGCGATGGTGCCGATCTCGTTGATCCGCTCGTAGACCGCCATCACCATCACATTCATGATCGAGACCAGGACAATGGCCACCAGCATGATCTTGATGAACAGGGTCATCAGGTCGATCATCCGGGCAATATTGAAAAACGGGGTCAGTTTTTCCCAGGTATGGACGGCAAAGAGCGGTTGGTCCTGCTGGTTTCGCTGGCTGCCCAGGGTGGAGCGGAGCTGTTGGGTCACCGCCTCCAGCTGGGCCATGCTGTGGAGGCGGACGGCGATCTCACTGACCTCCATGTCCTGGAGGCGGAGCAGGCTGCGGGCGTCGTTGAGGTGGATGAAGCCATCCCGGCCGCCAGGCCCGGAGATCCCCTCCAGGATCCCCCGGACGGTGAAGGCCTGACCATTGACCGAGCCATCCCTGTTGGTGGCCACCAGCACGATACCGTCGCCCACCTTCACCTTCATCCCCCGGGCAATCAGCTCCGGCACCAGGATCTCACCCGCTGCCAACAAGCCTTCCCCTTGGCCTGCAATGATCCGCTTCATCAGCATGGGCACGGTGGCCGCTTCTCTCTCCGGGTCCACCCCGTTGAGGCGGATGTTGGTGGTCTCTGCGTAGTTGCTGAACATGGCCCCCAGCTTGATCCGGGGCGAAAAGGCGGCCACCTCGGGCAGCTTTTTCAGGGCCTGCTCCACCCGGGCCAGCTGTCCGGGCTTGAGGTTACGGTTGAGCGGCAGACTGTCCATGGAGGCCAGGTAGCCCTGACGATGGATCTGGAGGTGACCGATCATGGAGTCGGTGATCTGGGAGATCATCATCGACTTGAAGGAGCCGGAGACCGAGATAAAGAGCAGCACCGCCACCACCCCCAGGGTGATCAGGATGGAGGTCAGGATGGTGCGGCGGCGGTAGCGCAGCAGGTTGCGGGTGGCTATCTTTATGATATTACGCATCCTTGGCCTCCCTGTGCGCTGTCTTGACCCGGCCGTCTTCCAAGGTGTAGATGGTCTCGGCATTGTCGACGATCTTGGGGTCATGGGTGGAAAAGATAAAGCTGGTACCTGAGTCGTCGCGCATGCTCTTCATCAGGGTGATGATCTTCAGGGCGGTCTCCCGGTCCAGGTTGGCGGTGGGCTCGTCGGCCAGGACCAGCTGCGGCCGGCTGACCAGGGCCCTGGCAATGGCCACCCGCTGTTTCTGTCCGCCGGAGATCTGGTGGGGGAACTTCCCGGCCTGGTCAGCCATGTCCACCGCCGCCAGCAGGGCCTCTACCTGTTGTCGGCGCTCTGCCCTGGGCCAGTTCTGAACCATCTGCAGGGGGTACTCGATATTTTCAAAGACCGTCAACACCGGGATCAGGTTGAAGTCCTGGAAGATAAAGCCGATCTGTTTGCCGCGAAATCGAGCCGCCTCCCTGGAGCCGAGGGTGGTGAGATCCTGGCCAGCCACCTCGAGGCTCCCGCTGCTGGGCGGATCCAGACAACCGATCATGTTGAGCAGGGTGGACTTGCCGCTGCCCGAGGGACCCACAAAGGAGACAAAGGAGGCCGAGGCGATGGTGAAGTCGGCATCGACGATGGCGTGGACCGGGATCTCGCCGCTGAGGTAGGTCTTGTTCAGCTGTCTGGCTGTGACCAGTGTCATGGTTGCTCCCTGGTTGCAGGATTAGGGTCGTTGACCGGAACGCTTCGCTCCCTGGCCCTGACCGCGTCCTTGGCCGCGCCCCTGCCCCTGTCCCGGGCCCTTTTTACCGACAGCGGCAGGACGATTCGCCGGCCCCAGGTAACGGCTCTGCTCCTGGGGCGTCATTGTCCTGACCCGCTCTTGCCAGGCTGCACGGAAGGCCTCCTGCTGCTGTGCCGGAGCCTGGCGAAGGCTGCCCCGGAGCCGGTGCAGCTCCTCGGTGGACATGGAGCCGTAGTCCACGGCCAGGACAGGCGCGGCCAGGGCGATCAGGGCGACCAGGGTGAGAAGGGGTACGATGCTTTTGGCTTGCTGCTGGAACATGGGATCCTCCTTAAGGTGAGCGTTGTACCGGTTACTGTGGTGGTTGCGGTGTCGGTTGCGGTGCCGGTTCAGCGATGAACAGTCAGACTCCACTATGTTAGCAGCAACACAGGCCGGATGGAAAGAGAAGTTTATAGTTGTGACCGATAAAGTATGTTCGCATAATCCCTGCTGCCGCCGGCCGCTCTCGGCAGTCCCATCTGCCTGGAGATCGGTCTTCAGTTCCACCCCCGAGTTCAGCCTCGAGTTCAGCCCTGGAGCTGGTCGCTCAAGGGGCCGAAGAGGGTATCGGTGAACCTGACATACCAGGCGGCAGACTGGACCTGGATGACGTAGGAGACCGCGATCACCAGGGCCGCGTTGGCGCCGGCCTCACCAAAGGCGTTGATGGCAATGGCCAGGGCAATGGAGAGGTTGCGCATCACCGTGCCATAGACCAGGGCGATGGCGTCGCCGCGGTTGAACAGCAGCTTGCCGACCAGGGTGGAGAGCGAGAAGTTGAGCAGGTAGATCAGCACCAGGGGCAGCAGGATCCGGAGCAGCAGGGAGGGGTCGCTGAGGATGGTGCCGGCCTTGAGGGCCATGGCCACAAAGACGATGCCCAGCACCCCGACGGTGGAGAGGGTGGGGAAGCGGGGGGCGATTTCCTGCTTAAAGGTGGCTGGGGAGAATCTCTTCAAGAGGTACTGGCGGGTGAGTATCCCCAGGATCATGGGAACGAAGACGATCAAGAGGATCTGTTGCAGCACCATGGAGATGTTGACGCTCACCTCGGTGCCCAGGAGGGCCAGCACGTAGAAGGGGGTGGCCAGGGAGCCCAGGGTCAGGCCGATGATGGTCATGTTGATCGCAGCCCCGGTATTACCGTGGGCAAAACCGGTCCAGGAGATGGTCATGCCGCTGGTGGGCAGCAGGGCGGCCAGCAGCAGGCCCAGGGCCAGGTAGGGCTGGTCCTGAAAAAAGATCAGGCCCAGGCCATAGGCGATAAAGGGGATCAGCCCAAAGTTGATCAGCTGGCTGATGAGTTGCAGGCGGACGTTTTTCAAGCCCTGGAGCAGGTGATTGACGTTGAGGGTGACCATCATCGGGTAGACCATCAGGAAGGTCAGGGGCATGATCAGGGCCTTGAGCGGGGCTACCCTGGCAGAGCCGGCCAGGGAGCCGACCAGGAAGCCGGCCGCCAACATCAGGGGAATGGCAATGATCAGCTGAGCGTGGAGGAGTTTGAGTAGGCGCCACATGGGGTCTCCTTGTGAGCAGGTTTTCCCTCTGCCAGCCGGGGGAGCGGGGTCACCACATCCCATGAGGCTGGAGGGAAGAGAATATTAATGTGCATATGCACATTTAAGTCTGCTCTCTCCGGCTGTCAAGCAGCCATGGAACAGTCGGCTCGGAAAAGCTCGCATCTCTGCTGCTTACGGCGGGAGACAGGACCGAGGAGACATGGTATAGGGAGCTGGCCTGCTGTGGGCGGCATTTTTTGGTTCTATCCGAATCTCCCAAGGTCCTGAGCAGCGAGGGGGGCCTTTCAGTCATTCGCTTTTTGGCTGTCATTGCCGCGCAGGCGATAGTCCAGGCTGCTGGCAACCTACTTGGTGTTTTTGTAGTCGTCATTCCCGCGCAGGCGGGAATCCAGTTTTGGAGGAAGCGTGACGTACCCCCAGCGTCTCCATCTTAGCGAGCAGAGCGAAGGGTACACTCTATACCGGCCTGAGCAGGGATTAATTAACTGCGGCATGTCTGGAACAAAAAAATGTTCAGGAGTTTCTGAATCTTTGAACAGGCGACCTTACCTCCCAACCATGTTGTCTGGGAAGGGTACCTGTTAAGCCCTTTTGGGAAATTCGGATATAGCCATATTTTTTATAACCAGGGGAGTGGATCAGAAGACCATGCAAGGACGTAAAGTGATAGTGATAGGCGGCGGTCCGGCCGGCCTGATGGCTGCCGGTCAGGCAGCTGCTGCCGGGGCCGAGACCCTGGTTCTGGAAAAGATGAAGCGTACCGGGCTCAAGCTGCGGATCACCGGCAAGGGCCGCTGCAACCTCACCAATGTGGCCGAGGTGAGGGACTTTATCAACCGCTTCGGTCCCTCAGGGCGGTTCCTGCGCCAGGCCTTTGCCCGCTTTTTCAGTGAGGAGTTGATGGCTTTTTTTGAGGAACTTGGTTTGGAGCTGGTTACCGAGCGGGGAGGGCGGGTCTTTCCGGCCAGTGGTAAGGCAACCGAGGTGGCGGAGCAGCTCCGGAGCTGGTGCACGGCCTGCGGGGCCAGGATCCAGACCGCACAGCCGGTGGATGGCTTGGTGCTCAGGGATGGCCGGGTGGTCGGGGTGCGTTCCCAGGGCAAGGAATTGGAATGCGATGCTGTGGTGGTGGCCACGGGCGGTGCTTCCTACCCTCGCACCGGTTCCAGTGGTGACGGCTACCATCTCCTGGAGGCGGTGGGCCATACCATCATCGCCCCCCGCCAGGCCCTGGTTCCCCTGGAGACCAGCGGCGTGGATACAGCCAAGCTGGCGGATCTCAACCTGCGCAATATCGGGGTGCGTCTGTTGGTGAATGGCAAGAGGCGGCGCCAGGAATTTGGAGAGGTGCTCTTCACGAGCTTCGGGTTGAGCGGGCCCGTGACCCTGACCCTGAGTGGTCAGGTGGTGGACGAGCTGCGCCAGGGAAATGGGGTCAGCCTCTCCCTGGACCTGAAACCGGCCCTGGATGAGCAGAAGCTGGAGGCCCGGCTCCAGCGAGATATCGCCGGGCGAGGCAAGGAGGAGCTGCAGAGTCTGTTGCGGGGGCTGCTCCCCAGGGAGCTGGTACCGGTCTGCCTCAAAAAAACAGGGCTTGCCGCAGATCAGCTGGGTTTCACCATCTCTGCCAAACAGCGACGACGCCTTCGCAGCTGGCTCAAGGATTTCCGCCTGGAT
This sequence comes from Desulfogranum mediterraneum DSM 13871, assembly GCF_000429965.1. GTDB lineage: Bacteria > Desulfobacterota > Desulfobulbia > Desulfobulbales > Desulfobulbaceae > Desulfogranum > Desulfogranum mediterraneum. Next base: position 4,197 of record NZ_KE387004.1, on the reverse strand, counting down.
GTCCGCCGGCCCAGACCCCTGGCCGAGGCCATTGTCACCGCCGGCGGGGTGGACACCCGGGAGATCGATCCCCGGACCATGGGTTCGAAAAAGGTGGCAGGCCTCTATGTGGTTGGCGAGCTCCTCGATCTCCAGGCCGACACCGGCGGCTATAACCTCCAGGCCGCCTTTTCCACGGGTTGGCTGGCCGGGAGGAGCGCGGCAGAGCGCGACACCCCGGTTGTGGGCACTCAGGCAGACCGAGAGGCCCACCGTTCCTGCTGAGAGATCCTGACATAGGGGGTGGGCTCCTGATCGCTCAATCCCATCATTGCTGCAGGAGCTTTGTCCCCCTTGTCCCCGCACAAGGGGGAACTCACGAACCGGAGCCTCCCTTGAGCAGCTGTGAAGGCAATCTCCCTCTCATCCCCGCACAGACCGGAATCCAGGGCAGGGAGGAAGAACTCCCCTCTCCGTGGGGCGTCATTCCCGCGCAGGCGGGAATCCAGTCCATGCGGAACCATGGAACAGGCCGGGTTTAGCGTATGCTCAGTTGCAGCTTCCGTGTGCTCATCTGAACAGGCTGGATACAGCTGGGGGCTGATATTGTCTTCTGATGAAGTCGATTTTAGGAGCAATCGTAACTTCGGGGCTTAAACCTGCATTTTTAGCGGCAAAGGAGCTTTTAAGGCT
>NZ_KE387004.1:0-3045 GCF_000429965.1 Desulfogranum mediterraneum DSM 13871 | reverse complement strand
TCTCCGGATCGCTCAACCCCATCATTGCTGCAGGAGTTTATTGGTCTGTCATCCCCTACAGCTGGGAACTCACGAACTGGAGCCTCCCTTGAGAGCTGTGAAGGCAATCTCCCTCTCATCCCCCGCACATACCGGAATCCAGAGCGGGGAGGAAGAACTCCCCTCTCCGTGGGGCGTCATTCCCGCGCAGGCGGGAATCCAGTCCTTGCGGAACCATGGAACAGGCCGGGTTTAGCGCATGCTCAGTTGCAGCTTCCGTGTGCTCATCTGAACAGGCTGGATACAGCTGCAGGGGCTGATACTGTGACGAAGTCGACCTTTATAAGAGGTATGTTTACTCTAAAGATCGAAATACTCATGCAGGCAGATAAGACGTTTTCCCTGTACCATTAATTCATGGCCTTGTACTTCCTTGGTCGCCAGCTGAAGAGGATGAGCGCCGACTTTGGACATGAATTGGATATAGTCTTGGTAGTTCTTGAGTCCTAAGCCTTCGTTATAGAGATGAGTCTTGAAAACAAGTACAAACAGTATTGAAATATCAGCTCCTGCCGCCAGGGTGGCGACCGTTGCATAGAGCAGTTGGTAGCGAATATCGAACATCGATGTATCCGGTTCGTGAAAGTACATAGCTAATAACCGCTCTATTCTTTCTGGAGCATTTGTAGAGGTGCCGGTTATCTGTTTGGCTTTGTACATCAGGTAACTATCGCGAACCGACGAGCCAAAGCTTTCGTCGACTTTGGCTTCAGCACCTACAAATATGGTCGCGTCATTTTCGGTTCTGCCAAACAGGGCAATGTCGTGCATGCGGCCACGACCGAATCTATCAAATCGGATTTCATGCTCCGGAATAGCACGCTCAATCTTTACGGTTTCGCCTAGTGCTTCTGCAACGCGGCTCTCTATAATTTTTCCACCATCGTGATTAATGATGAACTCGGCTGCTGAGTAAGCGCTTCTGCCCTCTTTCCACTGATGAGAAGTTTGCGGAGTACCGTAGAGCTTTGACCAGTCTGCGAGACTGGTGATTTTGTTGCCATCCGAATCTTCTATGCGCACCTTGTGACTTCTTTAAGCTTATATTTTAGATATATAGGAGCAAGCTTGACTTTATAATTCTGTCTCCTTTTTTTGCTTTCATCCCCGCACAGACGGGAATCCAGGATGGGGAGGAAGAACTCCCCTCTCCATGGGGCGTCATTCCCGCGCAGGCGGGAATCCAGTCCCTGCGCAACCGTGAAACAGGCCGGGTTTAGCGGTATTTTGTTTTTGTACATTTAAAGGGTTGGCTTGGTCCGAACCCGGTTGTCCGCCGTCCGCTGCTGTTTGTTAGGCTGCGATTCCGGCCTTCGGGTTTGGGCCGTACTGATTCTCGCCAGGCTGACTGTCCTGAACCATGAATACCAAGAGAACGACCGCACCAATGATCGGCACAAGGGCGATCAGCAACCACCAACCACTCCGGTCGCGGTCATGGAGCCTTCTGACTCCCACGGCCAAGCCAGGGAGCAGAACAGCCAACATATACAGGTTGGCAAGGATGCTTTGCTCGCTCTCGGGAGCAATGCCCGCGAAGCTTTCGACAAGCCCAAGGATCAACCCGATGATGACGTTGCAAAGAAAGAACATCCAGTATTCCTTTCGCCGTGCCCGACCGTTGAACACAGCATACTTCTTCAGAACTTCAAGGTACCAATTCATGCGCTCTCCTCTCTTTCTGTGGCTACGTTGGCACGCTGCCAACAGGTGAGTAGGTCGTTTCCCTTAATCTACGCAACAACAGGGAATCCAGGGTCGAATCGTTTTACCTTAAAAGCGATTTAGTCAGTGTCCATTCTGTCATCTGGCTCAAAGTTTGCGCCGTGTTTTTTTGCATACTCATACCCAGACTCATTAAACTTTGCGCCATTGACCAAGGTATTTTTCATGCTCGCACCTTGTAAAGCAGCACCACGTAAATCGGCTTTTTCGAATTTTACCCAATCAAGATTGGTCCTCTTCAAGTTGGCGTTACGCAAATCAGCCTGAATCATGATATTCTGGTGCAGGTCAAGTCCTTCCAGGTTAGCTTTATACAATTTGGCATTTTCAAAGCTGTCTCCGATGTACTTTACGTTATGCAAGTCCACTCTAGTTAAATTGGATCGATTCAAATTTGCGTAACGTAAATTTGTTCCGGAAAGATTCGCTTCAATGAGATTGCATTCAGATAATAATGCCCACTCCAGATTAGCATTACTCAAATCTGCCTTGCGTAAATCTGACCGAATTACAATTGCCATTTTCAAATCCATTCCTGCTAAGTTAGCGCCGGAAAGGTCACACTCTTTGCATTTATTGGTAGCTAAAAAATTGTCGAGATCTTGCTGGTTAAATGCAGCAGCTGGAAAAGCAATCAGCAATACTAATGATGCAGCTAGAATCACGAAGGAATATCGGTACATGTTCACTCCTTTTGTGGTCAATACCAAAGGGGATGCAGTTATCATCTACTCTGTTAATCCATTGGCGGCGAGTTAGGATCGGATAAGTCAACGATAACAGGAATTAATCCTTTGAAAATAAGGAAAAGGGTTCCGGAGGAGAGAGTGGCACTTGAAATGTTTGAATTGTTTTTGGCTTCTTCGAGCACATGGTTTCGAGCAGCTTCAACAGTCATAGTTGCAAGAAGTGAAGAAAACGTGGCTTCCAGTTCCTGTACTCCTTGATTCATGGCCTGCCAGTTTGTCTTTGTAAAAGGTGCCTCTTCAGACAAATCTATGGGTGAAATCAGGAACAGGCAGATTGCCAAGTGAATGATATAGCGCTGCTTCTCGCAATTTATCACTCCGAAACCCATAGGATTTTCTGATGGTCAGTTTAGCTTTGTTATTGAACCCCTCTACAATGCCCGAGGAAAATTCCTTTTTGGCGTGAAAATAGTTGAGGATCAGCGGCTTGTGTTTCCGGATAGTGCGCGTAAATTTTTTCAGTTCAGGAAGGCTGCGGTGGCGCATGACATCCCTGGTCCATTGGTCGATAAAGGTGCCTGCCCAGGCAGGG